>CAVWJW010000008.1:0-1995533 GCA_963755335.1 uncultured Actinomycetes bacterium | reverse complement strand
ACCGATGTCACAGGGCTGGGAGATCAAGGAGCGGCTCGATCACCAGGTCGAGGCCGTGGTCGACACCGAGGAGACGCCGGGCGTGATGTCGACGATCGTCGACCTGTCCGGATCGGAGCCCGAGGTCGTTCGGGTGGGTGCCGGGGATCCCTCCCGCTTCGAATGACCCGCTGCCTTGAGCTGATCAGCGCTTGATCTCGACGAGTCGCACCCAGCTGGTGAGCAGGGCGGCCGAGACTTCCGCGAACGCAACCGATCGTCAGCCGGGATTCACCGCGCCGACGACGAGCATCTCGCAGGGACCCACGAACCCGTCCGGTCCGTCGAAGACGGCTAGTTCGTCAGTGATTCGCGCCCAGGTGTCCTCTCGTCGCTCAGGATCAAGGCCGGCCATCAACTGGTGAAGGGCGCCGAACGACTCCTTCTCAAAGAGCACGCAGTCCGCCGATGACGGCAGAAGCAGCGGGGACGGCACGCGACGCACGTCCACGTCGGTGAAGCCGCCTGTGACGAAGGCCTCGGTGAGCGCCTCGACCGTCCCGAGGCTGAAGGGCCCGGGCTGGCCAGGCGCCGGAGGAGGAAGTTGAGCCTCCGCGCGAATGACCGTGACGGGGATGGAGAAGAACCGGTTCGCCTCCGCAGTCGAGTAGGTGACCGCTGAGATGCGCCCGCCGGGACGGAGCGCCCTCCTCATGCCTGCCAATGCTCGCGGCCTGTCAGGGAAGTAGATCAGCCCGACGCGGGAAATGACGGCATCGAAGTGGCCGGGGTCGACCGCAAGGTCCTCTCCGTCCATGACGCGCGTGGCGACGATGTCGGACAACCCGGCCATGCGGGCGGCGTGGTCGGCATAGTCGAGGATGTGGGAGGAGATGTCGGTGGCCAGCACGTGCCCCTGCCGACCCACTCGGCGAGCGGCGGCGATGCTCTGACCACCTGCGCCGGCGGCCACGTCGAGTACCCGTGATCCGGTCGTCACACCTGCGAGGTCGAGCATGAGTTCCGTGGCTTGGCCAAGCCAGGTGTCGATCACTGGACCCCAGCCGTACCAGGCGGCGGCCGCGGCCTGCCACTGGTCGGTCGTCGTGTCCTTGTAACGCTGGGCGTCGAACGGCGTTGCTGTGACCGGGTGTCGCGTCGTCGTGCTGGTCATCTGGTCCTCCTAGAGGTCTAGTCCGCTTCGATCCAGCCGAGGATGTCCGCGCGATCGACCTGGGCGAGCAGGTCGGGATGATCGGTGGCCATGTGGGCCTCGATCGCCGTGACGACGTCGTCGTCGTCCGCGCCGTGAGCGACATAGCCGCATTCGCACCTGATGAGCTTGGACATCTTCAGCCTCTCGTCTTTCGGAACCATGGATACCGAACGTGTCTTGGTGGGACCTTGGAGCGATCATGGACTCATTTCGCGTGCGCATACAGATGTGTGGGCGCCTGGCCGTCGAGGTCGACGGCGAACGCCGTGAGTCGCGGCTGCCCGGTCGCCAGGGCAGGCTGCTGCTGTCCTATCTGGTGCTGCATCGTCACGACCACCTCAGTCGCCCCCGCCTGGTGGATGCCCTGTGGCCCAGCGACCCGCCGGAAGCCTCGGACAACGCCGTATACGCCCTTGTCTCGAAACTCCGCACGGCGATCGGCCCCGACCTGCTCTCCTCCCGCGATTCGGTTCGGTTGACCCTGCCCCCCGATTCCTGGGTGGACTTCGAGGCTGCCCGTGACGGCGTCCACCGCGCCGAGTCCGCACTCGCCCTCGAGGAGTGGGGCAGGGCCTGGGGAGCAGCGCAGATAAGCCTGTTCGTGGCCCGACGCGGCTTCCTGCCAGAAGAAGAACTCGACTGGGCGACGACAGCTCGGCAGGAACTCGGCGAGATCTACCTCCGCGCGCTGGAGGCCTACGCCATTGCCTCGTTGCACCTGGGCGGCACTGAACTGGCCACAGCCGAGCGGGCCGCGCGAGAACTGGTCGGTGTCGCGCCCTTCCGCGAGAGTGGGCATCGAACCCTCATGCGTGCCCTCACCGCCCAGGGGAACACGGCCCAAGCGCTCCTCGCCTATGAAGCCCTACGGCATCGGCTCAGTGCTGAACTCGGAGTCGCGCCCAGTCTGCGCACGAGGCAGCTTCATCAGGAGCTCCTCAGGAACGACGATTCGCCGCGAGGGACCTGACGCACTCGGTTCGCCCACCAGGTCAACGAGCGGGTGACCGGGATCGAACCGGCATGGCCAGCTTGGAAGGGTGGTTCAAGGGCACCCGAAACATATTGCAAATAAACAACTTCTCGATCGTCAACCCTTGTTGGGCCATTAGCGGGCCATTAGGATTCTTGGCAGGATCGGCCGGATATCGGACGCAAGGGGTGGTTGGCGTGGCGAACAAGGGTGGTCGTCGACCCTTCGGATCCGTCCGCAAGCGGCCCTCGGGGCGCTATCAGGTGCGGTACGTCGTCGATGGCACGACGTACTCGGCGCCCATGACGTACGCCACCAAGGCGGATGCGCAGGCATTCCTCGCGACGGTCCAGTCGGACCTCATCCGTGAGACATGGCAGGCCCCGCGACTCGTGACGGAACCGGTGGCCGAGTACGTCGGACGCTGGATCGACGAGCACCCTGGGCTCAAGGAGACCACGCGCGAGCTCTACCGAGTCCAAGCTCCGGAACAACATCGTCGGCACGACGCTCGGCAAGACGCCCCTGTGCGACCTGACCCCCGATGTGGTGAGGACCTGGTACGCGCACATGCGCACCGAGCTCGCCAAGAGGGCCCAGGAGCGACGTGAAGCACTCGTGAAGAAGGGCCGGGAGCCGAGTGCGGCGACCAGGTCTGATGGGTCCGTGTCGGCCGCGCAGACGTACCGACTGCTGCGCGCAGCCATGACCACCGCGTCCCAGGATGGCCTCATCCAGCGCAACCCCTGCCAGATCAAGGGCGCCAGCTCGAGCACGGCCTCCGAACGCCCGACCGCGACACCCGACGAGGTCAACAGGCTCGCCGACGCTGTCCCGCCGAGGTACAAGGCGCTGGTGCTGATGGCGGCGTGGACGGGTGCGCGGCTCGGGGAACTTGCTGCGCTCCGCCGATCGGATATCGACCTTGACGGTGAGACCTTCTCGGTCAGCGAGCGGGTGTATCCGCTGAAGGGCCGGATGGACTTCGACACCCCGAAGGCTCGGGCCAGCGTTCGGGTCGTCACGTTGCCGCCCCATCTGGTGCCGGTTCTCCAGGCGCATCTTGACGAGTTCACCGGTCCCGGCGAGGACGACCTGGTCTTCTGCACGTCAGGCGGTCGGCCGGTGAACAAGTCCCAGATCTCTCCAATCTGGGTGCGTGCCCGCACGAAGGTCGGGCGTGACGACCTGCGGTTCCACGACCTCCGTCACACGGGCCAGACTCTGGCAGCCTTGGCGGGGGCCACCGAGGCAGAGCTGATGCAGCGCATGGGCCACAGCACCACGTCGGCGAGCCGCATCTACATGCACTCCACTACCGACCACTCCCGTGCTGTCGCCGCCGCGCTCAGCGAGCTGGCGCAGGCCGACAACGTCGTGCCGCTGCGGCCAGTTCGGCGGAGGACCAAGGCCAGCGGTCAGTAGAAGTCGGGCGGTATCGGGGGACCCGGCCCACCGGGGCTTCGTACCTGCCGCTGGCATTGTCACGCTCATTATCTCGCCGTCGCCGGTTCGAGCCCGACCCGCCCCACAAGTCGAAAATCCCATGGTAGCCAAGGGGTTTTCGCTTGTCTTGCAGACTAGTTGCGCACCTCAATTGGTCCCTCGTGTGCCTTCTTAGGGGCACGCCAAGGGCACGAATTCCCTCACGAGTTCGCGGCCGGAATGCGGTTAAGGGCACGTGGATGGCACCCTGACGACGACCAGATTCCTGCACAATCCAAGGAGCGGAGGGCAGAAGCAGCGTGGAGGTGCCGGTCCATCAAAAGCGGTCTACGCCTTACCATCGGACTCGTCCGATTAGCTTGGCCCGTCTAATGCCGCTTGTTCGAGAGAGTTGATGAGAGCAGGGCTAGCCGATTCGCTCCTAGATGCGTCGAGCCCGCCGACGTGTGTACATGTCGTGGTCGGCCTGGCGGATGAGTGCGTCGACGTCGGGGTGGTGTTCGCCGACGACGGCACTGCCGACGCTGACCTCGACCGGCCGTGGTCCAAGGGACGCCTCCCGGTGCCGGATGCTGTCTCGCACGCGCTGGGCAAGCGCATCCGGATCCTGGGACTGGCCCACACCTAAGACGAGGAACTCGTCTCCGCCCCACCGTCCGAGGACGTCGCCGCCACGCACGCTCGCCTTGAGCGCGTCGGCGACCGCGGTGATGACCTGATCACCGAAATCATGTCCGTGCGTGTCATTGGCCCGCTTCAACCCGATGATGTCCAGGAACACCGCGAACACCAGTTGATTCTCACGGTCGGCCATTGCCACGAGGCCTCGAGCGCTCCGCTCGACGCCGCGTCGATTGAGCAGTCCCGTGAGCTGGTCCTCGGTCGCCAAAGCTTCGACGCGGGCCGACAATTCAGCCAACTCGGAGATGCTTCGCAGCCGCAGCCACAGCAGCGTCATTCCGATCGCCACGGCAGCGACAGAAGCGATGATCCAGTCCGTGGCCTGCGAGGGTGGCCACTGCCGGGACACAACGATGCATCCGACCATCATCGGTACGGCCACCGCGACAGTCGGTGCCCAGGCCAACGTCAGAGGTGAGTAGGCGACAACGATGAGGAGGACGTACGCGAACGCAGCGCCGTCGGGAGTGCGCCATACCTGGATCTGGCCGGCCGTGACCATGGCCAGCGCGCAGACGGCCGCGACCCAGGGTGTCGTGCGTCGCGGCAACCACGGCTGGCGGGTCAGCGCCGCTCCGCCCAACAACAGAACGGCAACTAGGCCGTTGAGGAGAACAGTGGTCATGGCCATGGTCGGCCCGAAGAGCGCGTTGACAAAGGTGATGCTCACGAAGCAAACCCCGACCACGACAAGAGCGCGCGGCGTTTCGCGCGACGCGACGGACAGGCGGAAAGCGCTCCTGCCCGTTGCGGTCAATGTCATCGAAAGCCGTCCATGCAGGGAGCCACCCTTGATCTCCCCAGTATCGGTCCTTCGTGGGGATCGGTCCAATTGCCGGCGCAGCGGCGACAAGTTGATCTCCTATCGCGCTCCAGCCGACGACGCCGGGACAACAACGCGTCAGTGTTCAACGACCCAGGCGAACGGCCATGCCTCGAGCTGGATTGCTGGTAAGGCGCGGACGGTGCATTCGGCGTGCGGGTGCGAGTACCGGCATCGGGTCCGCGGGGGCGCGTAGTTGACGCGAATTTCTTCGAGGCGCGTTCGAAGTGACCGGTTTGATCCGATACTTGGGCGTAGAACGAAAGCAGCAAGGGCCAGCATGCAAGGGACCATCTAAGACGGGGGCACAGGACGGCTCGGTCGGGGGACCGGGCCGTCCACTTGCGTGGACACCTGACGCATGCGTGGATCCGCAGACATTCGTCGATCCCGCCGCGTGGATGACCCTCGAGCGGGTTCACCCAGGCCGGTGATGTGGGACCTCGTGATCTTCACCGGGACTCGCGGACTTCCGGTTACGTGAGGCGAGGGCCGTCAACGAGCCTGTCCGCGAGGGCGTTGGAAGACCAAGGGCCGCTCTGGACGCCGCCCGTGCAACCCGGGTTGATTACCGACCGCAGGGAGCGGACTATGGGTCCAGAGGTGATGCCGATGAGAGGGACAACTGGCACTCCATGAAAGGCGCGGGCCCCTGCCATCCCAGCGGGGGCCCGCTGACGTCCCGAACTGCTACGTTGGCAAGGGGTCGAGCTCCGGTAGGGCGTTGTCGTGGCGAAGCGAGTCGGTGGCCTGGCCGTTGGGGAGGGGACGGGACCATAGGTAGCCTTGCGACAGGTGGACACCTAGTTCACGCAGGGTGCGCAGTTGGTCGGGGCGCTCTCGACGCCTTCAGCGATTGCTTCCATGCCCAGGGCGCGTGCCATGCTCACGATGGCGACTCAGCGCCGTTGCGGACGCCTCGGGGCCGTCGAGCCCATCGACGAACGAGCGGTCGATCTTGATCGTGCTTACCGGCAGTCGCCTCAGATAGGACAGGGACGAGTATCCGGTGCCGAAATCGTCGATGGCCAACACGATCCCGAGATCCCTGATCGCCTCGAGTGCTTCCATCGTCCGGGGGAGGTCATCCATGATCACGGACTCGGTGATCTCCAGGTGCAGAGCGCTGGGCGGCACGCCGACTTCGCTCAGGCAGTCGGCAAGTGTGGTGACCAGGTGCGGCGCGCGCAGTTGACGGGCGGACAGGTTGACCGCCACCCAGAGGTCAGCTTGGGCGGGGGCGGTTGACAGCCACGATGCGACCTGGTGGACCGCTTGTCGGAGTACCCATTCGCCAAGGGGGACGATCAGGCCGGTCTCCTCGGCGACGGGGATGAACTTGTCCGGCGGCAGCAGGCCGAAGTCCGGGTGATCCCAGCGGACCAGCGCTTCGAAACCCACGGTCGAGCCGGTGCGCGCGTCCACTACGGGTTGGTAGTGAACCTGCAGTTCGGCGTTGTCCAGGGCGCGACGCAAGCCGAATTCGGATTCCAGGCGGGCGGCCGCTTCGTCGTGCATGCCCTGGTCGAAGACGACGGCCTTGTTGCGGCCAGCAGCCTTCGCGCGATACATCGCGGCGTCGGCGTCACGCAGCATTGTCTCGGCGTTGGATGTGTCGTGGGACATCGCGATGCCGACGCTGGCCGTGACGGTGACGGTGCGGCCCTCGAACTGGAACGGGTCGGCGAGCGCGTCGCTGACGCGTTCGGCAAGCGCCGGTAGGTCGTTGGCCGCCTGGTCTTCGCAGACGATCACGAATTCGTCGCCACCGAAGCGGGCCAGGGTGTCCCCGACGCGCAGCAGGCGAGCCAGACGGGCGCCGATCTCCCGAAGCAGCCGGTCTCCGACTGCGTGCCCGAGACTGTCGTTCACCACCTTGAACAGGTCGACGTCCAAGAAGAGGATGGCGACCACGCCCTGCGTGCGCCGGCCTCGGGCGAGGGCCTGATCGATGCGGTCGGCGAGTAGGGCGCGATTGGGCAGGCCGGTCAGCGGATCGTGCAATGCCTGGCGCTCGTTCTCTCGCGACATCTCGGCAGCGCGCTGCACGGCGAGCAGGGGAACCAGCAGCAACGGCAGCAGGACCCAGGCGTTGGAGTCGGACAGCAGAACCACTGCGATGATCGGCGACAAGGCGAGAACGGCGAATACCGAGACCGTGTAGAGCCAGAACTCGTCGGTGAACGAGTTCCACCACGTCTGTCCCGCCGACCGGGCCATCCCGGCGACCAGGGCGAGGTTGACGACGTGGAAGGCCGCCCACGAGGCCACGACCCAGATCAGGTCCACCACGGAAAGCCTGTTTCCCGTGACTCCGGCCACCTGCAGGACGAGCCAGGCGGCGGTCAGGCAAATGGTGTACTGACCGACGTTGAACAGCAGCTTCCACAAGGGCTTGCGCTGCAGCACCTCCGAGATGATCACTGACCCGGCCATCAACACCACGGCTGGCGCCAGACCCCACACATACAGGGCAGCGAAGACGAAGGCGAGTGAGATCGAGACCGGGTTCCCGTCGGTCTGGTCATCACCACCGGGCGCAGTTCGCTGAGGACGATGACAGCGACCAGCATCGCGAACGGGGCACCCATCGCCCGCAGTCCCTCAGGCCCTTGCATGGTGACCGAGGCCACACACACCGACAAGCCCACCCACGTGGTCGACTGCCAGGTAGCCGCGAAAGCGCTCGGACGCCACAGCGACGGCCTCACACCGGGCATCATCAACCCCTCCCCTACGTCTGGTATCGGCCCGGATAGCCGCGAGCCCACATCTGCGCGGCCCTGGAATGCACCAGCGTCAATTCGTGGCCCATCGGGCCAGCGGTGCGGGCGGGTGAAGGAACTTCCACACCCGGGCCGATACCTTGGAGGAGTGGGCGAGTCACGCCAAAGCAGGCTGGACGGCACGACGGAGGTTGCCATGAGGCTCGCAGCGATGGTGCGTGACACAGCGCGGACATGGAACCGTGCCAGGCGGCATCAGCCAGGCGAAGGCGCCTGTCTGGAGCGGTCGGGTGAGCGTCAGGAGCACTTGGCGCGATTGCTCGCCGACCACCACGGCTTCTCCGCCGCCGCCACGTCCGCGGTACCCAGCGGCAGCGCCCATAGCGATCCGGAGACCACGTCGCGGGAGCCGCTGATCCCGGGCGAGTCCGGCGTCGGACCCCCGGCGCCTCGCGCAGATTCCTGATCGTGAGATGGACGTCACGCTGAGCCAGGCGGACTCACCCGGTCAAGGCCCCACGATCGGCACCGTCTCTCGCCTTGAACAGAGTCTGGCCCGAGAGCGGGCTTTGCGAATGATGGCCGAGAGCCAACTCGAGGTGAAGGGTCGCGAGCTGTGGGAGCAGCGGGAGCAGTACCGCCGACTGGCCGAGAACGCCTCCGACGTGCTGTTCCAGCTAGCACCGGATGCCACGATCACCTGGGTGTCGTCGACGGTCCGTGACGTCGTCGGATGGGATCCAGCGATGTCACTGGGGCCTCGGCCGCCGCGTTCATCCATCCAGACGACTGGGGCATCGTCTTGCTGGCGCGAGACCATCCCACCGGCGGTGTGGCGACGGTCGAGGAATTCCGATTCCGGCGCGCCGACGGTGACTTCGTGTGGATGGCCGGCCGATCCCGGCAACTCTGGGACGACGCAGAGGAATCACTACTCGGCTGGGTGGTGGCCCTGCGCGACGTCGAAGACCTTGTGGTCGCCCGCCGTGCCGTCGTCGCCGATCGGGCCCAACTGAGGGCCACGCTGGACTCCCTCCTCGACCCACATGTGCTCCTTGTCGCCGTCCGCGACACCACCGGCCGGATCGTCGACTTCACCTACGCGTCGGCGAACGACGCCGCGTGCACCTACATGCGCATGCCGCGCGAGCACCTCGAGGGTGCGCGCCTGCTCGACCTACTGCCGGGCCAAGCGGGCTCCGGCATGCTGGCCATGTACGCCGACGCAGTGGAGTCGGGCGAGCCACTGTCGCTCGATGACTACGCCTATCCGCACGAGCTCATCGGTAACGAGCGTCGCTACGACATTCGGGCCGTCCGCGTGGGAGACGCGCTCAGCTTCACGTGGCGCGACGTGACGGAACGTTTCACCTCCGCGCGAGCGCTGGCCGAGCAGGAGCGGGAGTACCGACTGCTGGCCGAGAACGCCGGAGACGTGGTGGTGCGCACTCGGGGTGGCATGGCGCTATGGATCTCGCCCTCCGTCGAGGAAGTCCTCGGCTACGTCCCAATAGCGCTGCTGGGCAGCGACCTCACTGCCCTGATCCATCCCGAAGACGTCGCGAAGATAGACGCGGCCCGGCTGATGATCCAACCCGGGCAAACGAGCCGGTTGCGATACCGCCTACGCACTAGGGCGGGGACACACCGGTGGGTACAGGCGAACACCCGGATCTGGATCGACGACGACGGCCGGCAGGACGGCACCGTGGCGACGATACGCGACATCGACGAGGAGATGAGTGCACTGCACGCACTCGAGGAGTCCGAAGAGCGATACCGGCTGTTGGCTGACAGTTCGTCCGACGTCGTCATGCACGTCCGTGACGGCTTAATCCTGTGGGTATCACCGGCATTGACCGAAATGTTGGGATGGGCTCCGGCCGAGTGGATGGGGACGCTCTTCGACGACCTACTCCACCCCGACGATCTCGCCCGCCTAATTAGAGCCCGCGCCAACATCCACGCTGGAGCCACGGTCGTGGACAGATTCCGCGCCCGCAGCCGTGACGGGAACTACCACTGGATAGAGACACACGCCCGGCCCTATCTGGACGTCATAACGGCACCCATGATGGCGCGGCGGTGTCGTTTCGCACCGTCGACGCTAAAGTACGCGCCGAACGGGAACTCGAGCGCCGCGCCCAGCACGACCAACTCACCGGGTTGATCAACCGCAACGAACTATTCACCCGATTCTCGTCCCTCCTGACCAACCAACGCCGTCCCGGAGACGTACCGGCCGTCCTCTTCATCGACGTCGACGCCTTCAAGACCGTGAACGACACCCACGGCCACGCCGCAGGGGACGAACTCCTCAGTTGCGTCGCCGCACGGGTCACCGCAAGCGTCCGGTCCACCGACCTCATCGCGCGCGTGGGCGGCGACGAGCTCGTCGTGATCCTGCCCGGGGTCCACGACCTTCGCGAGGCAGAAGAAGTCGCCGAGAAGATCCGCGGGGACATCCGTCTGCCCATCGTCATCTCCTGCGCGACCATGAACGTCACCGCCAGCATCGGCGTCACCACGGCGAAACCCGGCGAAACCGTGGACGCCGTCATCGCACGGGCCGACGCCGCCATGTACAAGGCGAAGTCACTCGGCCGCGACAACGTCCTATCGATCCCGTAGACCGGACCGGCAACCGTATGGCTGACGAGGATGGGGCAGACGGCCCTCGTGCTCGGCGACGCGTCACCTGCATTCTCAGGCGCCAGTTCCCGGCTGGGTGGCCGTCGGCGCGTCTAGGCGAGTTCGAGGAATCCGAGCCTGCGGCCGGCCGTGACGGCATGCTGCCGATCATGAACTCCCAAAGCCCTATAGATAGCAAGGGATTCCATCCGAACCGTCGACGTGCTGAAACGAATGCGACTTGCTATCTGCGGATTGGTCAGCCCGTTCCCCATCATCTCGAGGATCTGCTTTTGACGGACGGTCAGTGACGATGGCTCAAGGGTCGACGACCAACCGCTGGGTCTACCGCCTGACGTGCCGTTGCCCACCAGGTAGAGCCCCAGGATCTCGGCCAGGCCGTTGGCGCGCATGGCCACGAGACGCTCCTCCAGCGGGGTCGACAAGAAGACCACGAGGACTCCGGCTGGATCGTTCGCAGGCCCCAGCAGCCACGCCGCCATGGGCGTACCGGCCGAATCCTCGGGGTGCGTCCACAAAGCGGACTGCGCGCCGGACGCGCGCGGCAATGACCCGTTCGACCTCAGGGGACAGTCCCGACGTTCGCGGGCCGGCGGATCCCACGGGCACCTGATCCACGTAGCTGGCGACGATCCTGGTGCCCTGGTCGGTTTCGGCAGGCGATCAGTGCCCCATGAGCGCCGATCGGCCAGCACAGAAACGCCACGAGCAGTCGCACGGCCTCTTCTGGCGCCGGGCGCCCACTCAGGAAGTGCGCGAAGGTCGTCATCGCAAGGTCGGCGGAGCGGTCATCCCAATGGCGCCTCGGCCACGTGCGCCGGTCGTTGATCTCGCCTGCGTGGGAACCACGGTGAGCCCGTGACTGCGCTCGGGACCGCCCCTCACGTCAACCACTGACATCCGAAACCCCGCTTAATGCTGGGCGGCCAACCGCTCAGCTCTCAGGCCGCCTTCCAGCGATCTGCTCAAGGTATCGGCTCACGATAGCCACAGAACGACCGAAACTACGCGATTGGTCCTCGGCCCTCCTCACTCAATCGGTAGGTGCGCCGGCGACGGCCGGACTCGTCACTCCACTTACTGTCCAGCAGGCCGGCCCGCTCGAGTCGGTGCAGCAGCGGATGGACCGTCCTCTCCGGCAGGTCGAACGCGTCTCCGCTGCGCGTGCGCAGCTAGGGATGCTAGGTGTCAAGGGCCCATAGGGGCTCGTGCCATGCGCTGTCACGACGACGTAGCGGTGGAGCATAGGTATGCCTATCCTTCCTTGATGACGATCTCGGTGGAGGCCCTTGGCCTGGTGAAGACGTTCGAGGGCAAGAAGGGATCCGTGGTGGAGGCCGTTCGCGGCGTAGACCTGCGGGTGGAGTCCGGCGAGGTGTTCGGGTTCCTGGGACCCAACGGTGCCGGCAAGTCCACCACCGTGCGGATGCTCACCACTCTGACAACGATCACTGCGGGCACGGCACGCGTCGCTGGGGTGGATGTCGCGTCTGACCCGGATGGCGTGCGACGACGCATCGGCGTGGCGCTGCAGGAGAGGTGGGGCTGGATCCTCGTCAGTCGGGTCGGGAGATCCTGATCCTGCAGGCGCGGCTCTTCGGTTTGGCGAAGCGTGCGGCACAGGCTCGTGCTGAAGAACTGCTCGAACTGGTGGACCTGACCGATGCTGCCGATCGACGCACGAAGACGTACTCCGGAGGAATGAAGAGGCGCTTGGACCTCGCGAGCGCCCTCGTGCACGAACCCGAGGTGCTCTTCCTCGACGAGCCCACCACAGGGCTCGACCCCGCGAGTCGGCTGGTGGTATGGGAGGAGGTCCGACGCATCAACGACATCGGCGTCACGGTGTTCTTGACGACGCAGTACCTCGAGGAGGCTGACCAGCTCTGCAGTCGCCTGGCGATCATCGATGGAGGTCGTATCGTCCGCGAGGGATCACCAGCGGAGCTGAAAGCTCAGCTGTGGGCCAAGCGCGGCGGAGACGTGGAGCCGACGCTCGACGAGGTCTTCCTCGACGTGACCGGGCGGACACGACAGCGCGGCGCCGGCGAGGTTCAGGAGGTGCAGTCATGAGTGCGGTGACGGTACTCGGCGAGCGCGCCCTGATCGAGGCCAAGCGCACCCCTGATGCGCTGATCCCGACGCTGCTGATCCCCCTGTTCTTCCTTGTGGTCAATGTGGGGCAGGCCGGCCGGATCTTCCCAACCGACTCCACCCCGTGGCTGGAAGGGCAGGGATACGCGGCGTTCCAACTGCCGAGCACGATCCTGCTGGCCGCCTCCTTCGGGTCGGCAGCTCTGTTTCTAGTGGAGGAGATCGAGAACGGATACTTCGACAAGCTGCGGGCCACGCCGGTGTCCCGCACCGCCATCGCCCTCGGTCGGCTCACCTCCGAGCCCGTTAAGACCGCAGGAATGACCATCGCCATCCTGCTGATCGCGATCCCGTTCGGCGTCACGGTCGCCAGCGGAGCCATCGGGTGGCTGCTTCTGATCCTGCTCGCGGCAGGCTGGGCGATCGGGTACGCGGCGTTCCTGCAGTTGGTGGCACTGAAGACGCGCAGTGCCGCTGCGACCAACTCCGCAGGGCTCGTCTTCTTCCCGCTGCTGTTCCTGACACCCAACTTCGTGCCCCGTGAACTGCTCACTCGGCCCATGGAGATCGCCGCGACGCTCAATCCGGTCACCTACGTCATGGAGGCCATGCGGTCGCTCATCCTCGTCAGCTTCGACTGGGCTGTCATCGGCAAGGGATTCGCCGTTGTCGCGGTGTTCGTCGCCGTGATGGTGGGTCTCAACGTCGCGGTGATGCGCAAGTACGACTAGCACCCCGAAGGCCTTCATGGCCCACGCTAGTGCCCCGTTGTGCGAGCTGGACCGGTTGAAGCTGGTCCGGTTCCATGTCGAGTCCGGCTCGACGATCCGTGGGACCGCGGAGGGGTTCCACGGTCTCGACGACGACGGTGATCCGGTGGTCGCGCCGGTATCGGGCGGTGCAGGCCGCCGGAGGGTCGCCTACGTCTCCGGACATGGCCGACTTCTCGAGCCGGCCGCACCGGTCGCCGACCCGTACGCGGGTCCGGTTCAAGAGGGGGGTCAAGCACCTGCGTACGAAGCGGCGGCTGGGCCCGGTCCGGATCGCCGGCAGCCAAACGAGGCTACTGGCCCCAGTCCTCCGCTTCCCCCCGGCGACATGTCAGCCGCCGACACGTTCAGAGCTGCCACCTCCAACTCCGTGGACTGTGCATTGGAGCGTCCTTGGACCTTCAAACCGGTGGCAGATGGAGTATCGCTTCATATACCCGCTATCGGCTCCCTTCGCCCGATTCCAACCGATCACGAAGTGCCCATGAAGGGGGGGACGAGACCGGTGTCAGCCCCTTTCCATCCCGGTCTCGCGCGGGTGAAGGGGGCGATGGCCTGGTGCTCGATCGCGGGGGAGAACCAGTATCCCTGGGCGCTGGCGCAGTGAAGGGTCCGCAGCGCGTCGGCCTGCTCCGGCGTTTCGACGCCCTCGGCCGTGGTGTGAACCACCAGTTGGTCGGCAAGCGCGATGAGGCCGGCGACGACGCGGCGATCCCGGTCGGTGTTCATGAGGTTGCGGACGAAGCTCTGGTCGATCTTGATGACGTCAATGGGATAGCGGCTCAGGTAGGTCATGGCGGCGTAGCCGGTGCCAAAGTCGTCGATGGCCAGGGAAATCCCCTGCTCGTGGACGGAATGCAGGTTGGCCTGCACCGTGTCACTGTCGCGTAACAACGTGGACTCGGTGATCTCGATGCAAATACGGGCCGGGTCTGCCCCGGCGTCGACCAGAGCCCCCGCGATGAATGACCCGAGGTCGGGCTGCATCAGCTGGTGAGGGGAGATGTTGATCCGGGTGACCATCGGGTGGAGGGAGGTGTCGCGCTGCCAGGCGGCAGTCTGCTGGATGGCCTGGTTGATCACCCGGGTGCCGATGTCCAGGATCATGCCGGTGTCCTCGGCGAGTGCGATGAAGTCAGATGCGGCGCGGACGGATCCGTCCGCGCGTCGCCAACGCAACAGCGCCTCAACCGCCGTGACGGCGTTCGTGGCCAGGTCGATCTCGGGCTGGTACCAGACTTCGAGCTCGTCGCGCGTCATGGCATTGCGCATGTCCGTTTCCAGGCGCAGCCGGTCTTGTGCAACCCGCTGGAGTTCGTCGGTGAACAAGGCGACGTGCTGATGCGGGGTCGCCTTCGCCGCGTACATCGCCGCATCGGCCTCGCGCATGAGGTCCTGGCTGGTTCGTGGCGGATTGTGCGGGGTGGCGATCGCGATGCCGATGGACAAGGTGGCATACAGCTCGGCACCGCTGAGGACGATCGGCTCACGGAACTGGGCGATGATGTGATGGGCTAGGGCGCTTGCGTCCTGTTCGCTGCCGTGCTTTTGGGTGAATACGAAGATCTGGTCGCCGCCGTGGCGGGCCACAACGTCATCGGGGTCGGTGGCGGCGACCACGCGCTGCGCGACGGCTTGCAGCATGAGGTCGCCTACGGCATGGCCGAGGGAGTCGTTGACCGACTTGAAGTGGTCGAGGTCGATCATCAGTAGGGCGCTGGTGCGACCCTTCGCGGCCAGGAGGGCTTGACCCATGTGCTCCGCGAGCAGCGTGCGGTTGGCCAGGCCGGTAAGCGGGTCATGGGTCGCGGAGTACGCCAGGTCGGCCTCGGCGGACTTCTGCGCGCTGATGTCCATCATGCTGCCGACTACCCCGACCACGGTGCCGGAATCGTCCGAGGTGGGGTGGGCGGTCCAGGCGAACCAGCGGTAGGTCCCGTCGCGGGATTGGATGCGACACTCCGAGCGTATGCGCTGATCGGGCCGTTCTGGGGCGCGAAGCGAAAATGTTCGGGCCACGTCGTCAGGGTGGATGAATGGCGCAGCCGGTTGGCCGACGACGTCGGACGGAAGCCAGCCGAGGACTTGCGTGATCGAGTCCGAGACCCACTGGCAGGTGCCGTCCAAGGAGGCGACCAGGACGATGTCGGACGCGTTCTCCGCGAGGAGCCGGTAGTGGAGCTCGGAGGCTTCCAGTTCCAGCCGCGCCTGAGTCTCGTCATCAATGTCGCGGCAGCCGTGGACGGCCGCCACGACCACCCCCGTGTCGTCCGCGATCGGCCGGGCACGCCAGCGCAACCATCGAAACCCGTCGGTGGCGTGCTGCAGACGAACGTCCGCCTCGATTGCCTCGCCCCGGCGGATGGCAGCTTCGAGCTGGCGCACGAACGGCTCGTCTTGGGGGTCGATGAAGTCAAATGCGGGCCGCCCGATGAGCTCAGGGACCGGCCACCCCAGGACGTCCTGTACCGATTCACTGATCCACTCCACAAGGCCGTCGAGGTCGGTGCGCAGCACGAAGTCGCTGGTGTTCTCCGTCAGCAGGCGATAGTGCTCCTCTCTTGCGGTCAGTTTGTTCTGTGAGCGCACCTGGTCGTCGATGTCGCGTAGCGAGACGACGCGTCCGAGGTCCCGCCCCCCGCTACCGGTCGATTGCTTTGTGGACCCGGCCATCCACACATACGTGTCGTCCGGGCGACGCACCCTCAGTTCGACGATGAGGGCCTCGCCGGTCAGCATTCGGGTCCGGTAGTCCAACGCGTTCGTCAAGTCGTCGGGGTGGATGAAGTCGGTCGTGCTTCTGCCCAGAAGGTCAGCCGAAGGCCAGCCGAGTGCCCGCTCGGTGGACGGGGATGCCCACACGACCTTGTCCGTCGCGTCGGCGAGCAGGACGACGTCGGTGGCGATCTCGGCGAGAAGCCGGAACCGCTCCTCGGACGCGCGCAACTGATCGCGCAGGTCGACCTCGGCCGGAATGTCACGCCACCGGCCGATCCTGGCGCGCGCGAGGCGGGTTCGCAGCCGGTCGCCCTGGTCGCCTTGGCGCGTCATGTTCCACTGCCTCTCGCCGATCTTCAAGGGAAGCACTGCGCAACCGGACTGTCCACTCGACGACGCGCAAGTCGGATAGCCACCTCCTCTTTCGCCCGCGCGGTCGGGGCTCCTTCCGGGGTAGCCTGATTGCGGCGCGGTGGGACGGGGGGCGGTTCCGCACCCTGGGAGACGCGATGAATTCTGATCAGCCGATGCGCCTGGCAGGCGATGTGTGGTGGGTGGGCGCGCGGTTGGATGACGACCTGTTCCAGTGCCACGCCTACTTCATCGACAACGGCGACGACAGCGTCCTGCTGGATCCGGGTTCGCCGCTGACGATCGGGCAGACGCTGGACAAGGTCGCGCAGATCGCCGACGTCGACTCGATCCGGTACCTGGTCTGCCACCACCCCGATCCCGACATCGCCGCGAGCCTGCCGTGGCTGTCGGATCTGCTGACCCGCCACGACGTCGAGGTGGTGACCGAGTGGCGGGCGCAGGCGCTGCTGAAGCACTACGGGCACCGGTTCGACTACTACCGGGTCGAGGAGCACGACTGGAAGGTCCCGCTGGGCGCCGGTCGCGACCTGGAGTTCCAGCTGACGCCGTACCTGCACTTCCCCGGCGCGATGGTGTCGTACGACACCGGTACGCGGACGCTGTTCTCGTCGGACCTGTTCGGCGGCTTCGTCCCCGACACCGACTGTGCTGGTGTCGCACGACCTGGACTACATCGTCGAAGCGGCGCGGCCGTTCCATCAGCACTACATGCCCAGCACCGAGCTGCTGACCGCGGGCCTGTGCCCGGATCCAGCAGCGCTGGCCCGACATCGCCAGATCGCCCCGCAGCACGGCCACGTCATCCCCGCCGGACTCGTCGACGACGGCGTTCGCGGCGCTGAAGGGGATCGACTGCGGCGTGTTCACCCTCGCCGACGCCGACATCGACCTGAAGAGGCTGCTGCGCATCTCCGAGGCGAAGACCCGGATCACCGAGGCGCTGCTGACGATCGCCGAACCGGGCTCCCTGGTCGCGGCGATGAACACGATCCTGGCTGCCACCCACGAGGCCCGCGACTGCGCGCTGTTCATCGACGTGCCCGGTCAGGGCTGGACGATGTGGCAGGAGGGCCTGGCCCGGCCGATTCGCCGCGACCCCGACCCTCGCTGGCCGACCGTGGACCTGTTCGGTCCGCCGGCGGCGCGTGCTGACCCTGCACACCGCCGACGACGTGCGACCCCGACGAGGACCTCATGCGGATGCTCGCCGACATGGCCTCCACCGTGCGCCCCGCGATCGACGAGTACCTCGAGCAGCTGGTTCAGGCCCAGCGAGCGCGGCCGAGTACCGCGAGGCGTCCCTGACCGACCCGCTCACCGGGCTGGGCAACCGTCGCGCGCTGGAAGCTCGAATACGCCGACGGGCACCTACGCGCGTGATCTCGTTGGACCTGGACCACTTCAAGGCAGTCAACGACACGTTCGGGCACGCCGCCGGCGACACGCGTCCTCACCCGCGTGTCGCGGAGCGTCTGACCGCGAGCGTGCGCGACGGGGACGCCGTCTTCCGGCTCGGAGGCGAGGAGTTCCTCATCGTCCTGCCCGACGCCGAGGAGACCTCCGCCGTGGCCATCGCCGAACGCATCCGGACGACGATCAAGCACCTGGACCTCACCGGACCTGGCGCCCGACGGGCGCATCACCGTCAGCGAGGGCCTGACCACCGTCCGCGACGCCGCCCCGACACCTTCCCCGACGCCTTCCACGAGGCCGATATCGCCCTGTACCAGTCCAAGGAGAACGGCCGAGACAAGGTCACCGTTCACCATTCACGGTAGGTCACGAGGGCGGTGGGAGGTCCGATGACGGGCAGTCGTGGATACCTGTGCAGCGACGGCCCACTGGCCGGGGTGGTGTTGATGGTCACCGACCAAACCGAACCGGGAACCATGTGGAATGCCCTCGGACCGGACGGGGCCGTCTACCTGTACGAATTCCGTGGCGACCACTTCAACTACTCCGGCCCGACCATCCCCGCGAACGACGACCTATCTGATGGCTGGGCGGGCTAGCGCAATCGCCCGGCTCCGGGGGTGCCTCAACGCCATGTCGAAGAGCACGCAGACGTCATCCGACAGAATGGCCCGCGACCACAAGTACCTTGGGTTTGGCCGCTGCCGACCGCAGGGCGGTGCGGGCCCAGCCCAGCCAAGACACTTCTTGATTGCGCGTGGCATTGCGGTGGGGGTTGTGAAAGATTGACTCATCAGGATGCTGGAGGGCAGATGTCCACTTCATGGGGATGCAGGACCCACGGCCTGGTCAACGACCTTCTAGAGTCGCGCTCCTCCTCAGTTGCGAGGAGATCCACGCCGTGACCGGGACCGATGCCGGGTCGCCCCGGGCTCGGTGGATCGCCGCGGTCTTGTTCACCTTCGCGGTGGTCGTTTTCCTGATCGACGTGTTGGTGTCGTCCTCTATCTCGCTGACACCGCTGCTGGCGGTGCCGGTCGTTGTCAGTGCCCTCTTCGTCGGCGCGCGCGTAACGATCGCGCTGTCGATTCTTGCCCTTGCACTGGCTTTGGCATCCTCATTCGAAAATGACGCCCTCGGTCAAGCGAGCAGCTGGATTGCCATCGCCAGCCTGCTGGTGGTGTGTGTTCTGGCCGCATTCGCTGCTCGTGTGCGCGAGCGGCTGGAGTTGACGCGGCGAGAAACCCTTCGAGAGCTGGCCGAGTCCGAGCGCCGATATCGGCTGTTGACGGAGAACTCGTCCGACGTCGTGTACCTCGTAGGGCCGCACCGACGGGTGACGTGGGTCTCCCCAAATGTCGCAGAAACTTTGGGCTGGACTGCCGAAGAACTGCTGGACACCAAGATGTACGACCTCATCCACCCCGACGATCGCGGCAGGATCGATGCGCTGCGCGAAGCCGTTTTCGCTGGACAGGACATCGCCAATCCCGCCGAAGGCTTGCCTACGCGCTGGCGGCACAAGGACGGCACCTACACATGGATGTCGCTGAAGACGACGACGATCCGAGGCACAGATGGCCGATTGGCATATGCGGTCACTGGCATGCGCGACGTGGACGCACTGGTGAAGGAGCGAGAGATTGCGGAGAGCGAATCCGCCCGAAGGGCGGCCATCCTTGAGACACTCCTCGATCCGCACGCGCTCCTGCGAGCAGTTCGTGGCGACCGGGGAGCGGTTGTCGACTTCATCTACGTCGACGCCAACCAAGCCGCATGCGACTACAACAGGCGCTCGCGCGAAGACCTCCTTGGGGCTCGACTGCTGGACGTACTGCCCGGCCACGAGGGAACGGGCCTTCTGGGCATGTACGCGCACACGGTCGACACTGGACAGCCAATCGTGCTCGACGCGTTCCCCTATCTGCACGACGTTCTCGGCGAGGAGCGCCGCTACGACATGCGGGCCGTGCGGGTCGCGGACTGTGTGAGCCTGACGTGGCGTGACGTGACCGAGCGCTATGAGTCGACTCAGCGGATCGCCGAGTCAGAGGAGCGCTTCCGACTCATGGCTGACAACTCGAGCGACGTGGTGCTCCTGCTGCGGGGAGGGCGCGTGCAATGGGCTTCACCGGCGTTGAACCTGACGCTGGAGTGGCCTCCATCGGAGTGGATCGGCCGCAAAGTGGAGGACTTCGCGCACGCAGATGACCTGGATACCCTGGTCGGCATGGAATCGGAAGTCGAGGCTGGTCGTGCCTCGGTAACCACCGTGCGGCTACGGGCCAAGGATGGTTGCTTTCACTGGGTCGAAGTTCACGCCGGCCCCTTCACGAAAGGAACCGGCGAGCGAGACGGGACCGTGGCATCCTTCCGGGTCGTTGACGTTGAGGTCGAATCCCAACAGGCGCTGTCCCGCCGCGCAACGTACGACGACCTGACCGGTGCGCTCAAGCGGGATCCTGCCTTGGACCGGCTCCATGAGATCGGACATCATCCGCGCAGCCCAGGTTCGGAGACTGGCGTGCTCCTTATCGACGTCGACAACTTCAAAGCGGTCAACGATACGTGGGGGCACGCGACCGGGGACGTCTTGCTCAAGGTCATATCTGATCGCATCCGCGCCAACATCCGCGCCGACGACGCACTGGCACGCATGGGTGGCGACGAATTCCTCGTGACCCTCGCTGTCATCCACGACTTAGCGGAGGCGGTCGCGATCGGTGAGAAGCTCCGCTTGGCCTGCGCCGACACGATCAGCACGCCGGCGGGAGAGATCTCCACCACAGTGAGCGTGGGTGTCACACTCGCCGACCCGATCGAGACCGGAGACGATCTCGTTGCTCGCGCCGACGCGGCCATGTACGAGGCGAAGCGAACTGGACGAAACAAGGTAGTGTCCGTCCCCAGTCCGGATCACGTCGCGGGCGGCGAGGCGCCGACCCACAAGGGCGACCTGCCTTCGGGAAACGACGGGACTGCCTAAGCCCGGCGACTGGCGGGAGGTTCCCGGCGCCCTTTCAGGATCGCTGATGCGAAAAGTCGAACCTGTCGTTACCGGGCGGTCGGCGCGGGACCTCGATCTGCTCACGAAATGTCATCAGTTGTGCCGCTGGCCCTGCGGAGCGGCCCAAGAAGAACGGCCCCCATGGCCGGGGACCGTCCCGCCGCTTAGTGCGGCTGTCTGGGCTGGCGAGCGCGGTTCCTGTTACGAGGGTGGGCCGCAGTCACCGTCCACCATCAGCATCCGCCCTATCGCTTCGAAGCGCAACGTGAATCGGCCGGTCCCGTTCCGACACCGGTTCGCCGCCAACGGCTAGAGATGACGGTTCCGGAGATAACGCGACGGTTTCTCCGACGCCTCGAAGTGTCGACAATATCCCTGAATTGCTCCAGATGAAGGCGGGGATCGGCCCGCGAATTCAGTGGGAGACCGGTGTCATCCCAGCTCGCGCAAGGCTAGGTTGGCGGGGCGGACGCTGCACCATCGCCGGTCTCGGGCCGCCGACACAGCCAAGGGGCCGTGCGGTGCAGCGCACCGTGGACGTGTCCTGGAGGGTGAGGTATGACCGAAATGGCGCAGCAGTTACTCGCTGCCATGAACGCACACGACGCGCGGGCCTTGGCGGCGTACTTCAACGTCGACTATCGAAGTGAGCATCCGACACATCCCGACAGGGGGTTTACCGGACGCGACCAAGTGCTGGAGAACTGGACGGCCGTGTTCGAGGGCGTACCGGACTTCACCGCGGTCCTCGTGGCCTCGGCCCGTACGGGCGACGCCCTCTGGCTTGAGCTGCGTTGGCAGGGAACACATCACGATGCCACACCATTTCTGATGGCCGGCGTGATCGTCCTGGGAGTATCCGACGGCACGATCGCGTGGGCGCGCCTCTACATGGAGCCTGTCGCAAGGAATGGCGGGACGATCCAGCGGGCGGTTCGCGAGCTCTACAAATAGCCCGAACCCCGCCGACCGGGCCATTGCACCAGAATCACGGCACAGGTGACCCGGGGCGGCTCATCGGGAGCCAAGGCGGCCGTCAGACTTCGAGGCTGGGGAGGCGAAGACGGCCGTGCGGGGGAGCAACAGCCGCCTTCGCGTAAGGGAGCGTATTTGGACGGGACGAACGATGCGCACCGATGCGCACCCCCAAAGCTAGGGTTCTGGCTTCGCCCGATCAGCAGGGCACGAGTTTCGGCGAGATGGCTTAGCCGGGGGTTCAAGCAACTGATAAGTTCCACGGGCGCTACGTCACGTTTACGGAGAACGTCGAGCTGGTGCAAGTGTTCGAATTCGAGACGGACATCCCGCGCTTCGTCGTAGTGCGGATCACCAACACGTCACTGACGCACCGCATGGATCTCGGACCAAGGAGCAAGGTTCGCTGGCTCCTGACAGCTGCGTGGGCGGATCGTCCCACATCCTCGCCACTGGCTTGGCGGACAGTGAAATCGGCGAGGATCGGCTCGATCCTTTAGCCGTGCTCGGAGCCATCCGGCACCTTTGGGGCGGCCTCGGCACGTCTGGACGAGGGCGCTCGCGTGGTGCGGTTCCAGTTCAGGATCGGCCCGGAGTTCGTCGTCCGGACGTCGATTCCGGCAGCGCAGGGGTCGCGCATTGTCGACGACGCTCGAAAACTGAACAGTTTCGACGGTGAAAAGTGAACACTCGACGATTGGAGAGTGATCACTTTGGAGGACTGGGCGCTGATCCGCCGGCTGGCTGCGGAGGGCGTGCCGAAGGCGGGATCGCCGAGCGGTTGGGGATCTCGCGGACGACGGTGGTCAAGGCGGTGGGCTCGGATGCGCCGCCGCGGTATGAGCGGCGCCGACGGCGACGTCGTTCGTGGCGTTCGAGGCGCGGGTGCGTGCGTTGCTGGAGCGATGAGCCGGAGATGCCGGCGACGGTGCATCGCCGAGCGGGTCGGGTGGACGGGTCGATCACGTGGTTCCGGGCAGAACGTGAAGCGGCTGCGTCCCGAGCATCGCCGGATCGACCCGGCGGACCGGCTGGTCTGGGAGCCCGGTGACGTGGCGCAGTGCGACTCTGTGGTTCCCGCCGCGGAAGATCCCGCTGGAGGACGGCACGGCCCGGCTGCTGCCGGTGCTGGTGATCACGGCGGCGCACTCACGGTTCATGCTCGGGCGGATGATCCCGACCCGCAAGACCGAGGACCTGCTGCTGGGGTCGTGGGAGCTGCTGCAGCAGCTGGGTCGGGTCCCGCGCCGGCTGATCTGGGACAACGAGCCCGGCATCGGGCGCGGCCAGCGCCGCGCTGACGGCGTCGCGGCGTTCATGGGGACGCTGGCGACCCGGCTGGTGCTGCTGCCGCCGAAGGACCCGGAGTCCAAGGGCATCGTCGAGCGACGCAACGGCTGGTTCGAGACCTCGTTCATGCCCGGCCGGTCGTTCACCTCGCCGGCGGACTTCAACGCCCAGTTCAGCCGACTGGCTGGCGAAGGCGAACGCCCGGGTGGTGCGCACGACCAAGGCCGCGCCGGCCGACCGATCGACGCGGACCGTGCCGCGATGCTGCCGCTGCCGCCGATCCCGCTGCATCTGGGCTGGCGCAACCGGATCCGGCTGGGCCGGGACTACTACGTCCGCCTCGACACCACCGACTACTCCGTCGACCCGCACGCTGATCGGCCGGATCGTCGATGTCAGCGCCGACCTGCGACCGGGTCAAGGTCCGCCTCGACGGGCGGGTCGTGGCCGACCACGCGCGGGTCCTGGGCCCGCGGCGACGACGATCACCGACCCCGCCCACGTCGCACGCCGCCGCCGGCCTGCGCGCGGCAGTTCCAGGCTCCACGGGCGGTCGCGGCGTCGACGACCTGACCCGGGACCTGGGCGACTACGACCGCGCGTTCGGCCTCGACGCGGAGGTCATGTGATGGCCGCGCGAAGACGACCCCCGACGCGGTCAAGCAGATCACCTACCTGGCCGTCGGCGTTGAAGGCACCCAGGATCACCGAGGCCGCGGCCCGACTGGCCGACCAAGCCCGCGACGCCGGCTGGACCCACGAGGACTACCTCGCTGCCGTCCTCGAGCGCGAGGTCTCCGCGCGCAACGCCTCCGGCGCCCGGCTGCGGATCCGCGCCGCCGGGTTCCGGTCGCGGTCAAGACGATCGAGGACTTCGACTTCGACGCCCAACCCGCCGTCCGCCAGCAGATCGCCGCGCTGGCCTCCGGGGCGTTCCTGGCCGAGGCCCGCAACGTCGTCCTCCTCGGACCACCCGGAACCGGCAAGTTCGTCGGTGAGGGCGCGACCGCGCAACTGACGGGCTTCCAGCCAGGTGAACTGGTGGGCGGAGAGTGGGACCTGGCGCTGATCGAGCGGGCGTTCTCCGGGGAGTACCTGACGCACGGGGTGAAGACCCGCCGGTCGCAGTTCGCCCGCGTCCCCGCCGCACCAGTCCACCAGGCGATCACCGAAGCACTTGAGGTGGCTGGCCTGGACGCAACGGACGTGTTCACGTCGCGCGACGCGGCGGCGTGGTGGCGGGCACTGGAACGCGCAGCGAAGGGTGACCGGTCGGTGTCGTTCCTGACCGCCGCGGGTTCGATCCGCGCTGCTGCTCGCGCGGGCGCCGAAGTTGATGCGGACAGGATGCACGAACGGCTGGGCGGAGTGGTGCGGGCACGGCTCACCGGACCGGTCCTCGTCCGGAGCCAGAAGACCGACGCGGCGACGCAGCTGGACCTGCGCGATCTGGAGCTCGAATCGTTGACCGACATCGAGCTGGGTTCTCGTGTCTGGCAGAGCGCCAGCGACGCCGCGGGACGCCATGAGATCGCGGGCAACGCCGGGTACGAGCTGACGCTCACGCTGCCGAAGTCATTCAGCCTGTACGCGATCACCGGCGACCCGGCCGATCAGGGCCTTTGGATGGACGCGCTGGAGGCGGCCGCGAAGCGCGCCCTGGAGCGGTTGATGGCGGAGGCGGGGTTCTGCTCCACCGGTCACCGCGGCGACGGCGAGAACGTCACGATCCTCGAGGCGGACGGGTGGGCGGGTTTCATCGCGACGGAGATCTCGTCCCGTGCGGGTGACCCGCACCTGCACGTGCACTGCTCCCTGCCCAACGTCCTCGTCGGACGCGACGGCGTCGTGCGCACGATGGCCGACGGCGGCCGGGAGCTGATCATCAACGCGCCGAGGTTCGCCGCCTGGGGGCAGGAGTACGTCATCGCCGAAGCCCGAGCACGCGGCCTGCTCGACGAGGTGCGGTTCTCCGCCACCTCGGGGGAGTGGGAGGTCGGCATGTTCAGCGACGAGCACATCGCGGCGTTCTCCCGCGGACGTCAGGCGATCCTCGCCGCGGAGGACGAGACCAGTGAC
Organism: uncultured Actinomycetes bacterium; assembly: GCA_963755335.1. Classification (GTDB taxonomy): domain Bacteria; phylum Actinomycetota; class Actinomycetes; order S36-B12; family S36-B12; genus UBA10649. The sequence goes on along the minus strand of CAVWJW010000008.1, from coordinate 1,970,316 downwards.
GGCGTAGCCCGGAACGCGAAGGGTCGCGCCCGTGCGCAACGCGGCACTAAGACCCGCGTCACCGCGGCGAAGGCGGACGCTCAGCCGACGTGGGCGCAGCTGCGCGCCGACGTGCTGGCCCGCGCCACCGCGCAAGGCTGGGACATGGACACCCTTCGCGCCGGGTCGCTGGGTGCGGCCAACTACTGGTACCGGCCACCGGCGCAATGGACGGACGCGCAGTGGACGTCGTGGGTGGAGTGGACCGCATGCCGTCACGAGTCGACCACCAGCCTTGCGAAGATCCGCTCCCTGGTCGACCTCACCACCGTCGACATGCCGGCGGAGGAACGCGCACGGATCCTGCGCGTCGTCGTCGAGCACGGCTTCGAGCGCGCCGACACGTCACGTGACCTGGGCATGAAGACCGGCGGGCAGCAGTGGATCTCACGCACCGCCCTGGACCACGAGGCGCGACTGCTCGCGCGGATGCAGGCCAGCGTCGACCTCACCGCCTCTCGTGACCTCGTGCTGCACTACCGGCGGGCTCCCGAAGGGGTGGCCCGGTTCGAGGCGCAGCGCGGCTGGCCGCTCACCGACGAGCAGACCCGCGCGGTCGACGCGATCGTGGACGGGTTCGCCCCGATCACGCTGATCTCCGGCGTCGGCGGCTCCGGCAAGACCAGCGTCCTGGCCGCCGCCCACCTCGCCCTCGGCGACGGAGAGATGCTCGTGACGTCGACCGCGACGCGGGCCGCGTCGAAAGCCGGGCACGAGTCCGGCGCCCCGTGGATGAACCTCACCGCACTCTGCTCGCGGATCACGAGCGACGAGACGATCGACGCGAGGGTCATCGTCGTCGACGAGGCCTCCATGGCCGACGTCCGTTCCCTGGCGACAGTGTCGGACTGGTGCCAGGCCAACCACCGCCGACTCATCGCTGCAGGGCGACGTCGCGCAGCTGCGCGCGGTGGGTGCCGGCGACGCGTTCCACGTCCTGTGCGCCACGCACCCGGACGCGGTCGTGCGGCTGCAGACGAACCAGCGTCAGCTCACCGAGGACGGCCGCGCCCTCGCCGCGGCCCTGCACGCCCGGGACCTCGACGACGCGTGGGAGGTGCTGCGCCGCGGCGGCACCACGCGTGGTCGCGCTCAACCACGACGAGAAGCTCGCCATCACCGCGGCGGCAGTCGCGCACTACGCCGCTCGACCACGGTGCCGAGAACGTCACCTGCGACGCCGTCACCAACGCCGAGGCCGCCGAGCTCAACGAGCGCATCCACCGCCTCCTCCTCGAGCGCGGCACTCTCGACGACCAGGCCGCGATCACCTACCGCACCCCGACCGCCGAGAAGACCCTCGCGCCGGGCACCGTCCTGCGCGTGGTCACCCCCGTCACCGGACGGGACGAGCAGCGGCGCCTGGTCCGCGACCAGCGGGCCACCGTCCTGGCCGTGGAACCCGACCGCGTGAGGATCCGCCTCGACGACGGCCGGGAGCGCACCATGAGCCCGCCGCGTCCTCCTGCGGCACCTGGACTACGGGTACGCCGCCACCACCCACAAGGCCCAAGGCCAGACCAGCGCCGTCCACATCGCCACCGTCCAACCGACCAAGGACGCCGCCAGCATGTATGTCTCGGCCAGCCGGGCGAGGCAGGTCACGTTCTTCGTCCTCGACGCCCGCGACTACCTCACCGACCGCGAACTCCAGCAGGCCGCCGACTGGACACCGCAGGACCTCACCGACGAGGTCCTCGACCGCGCCAAGACCGCCATGACCCGACGCGTCGACGCCATCGACTCGCCCAGCCAGGCCCGCCAGCCCGCGCACCCGGGTCGAACCCGCCGCAGAGCCTCGGCTACGCGCCCCTGCCGACGCACGCAGTCCATGGGCTACGGACTCACCTAGGCACCAGGCAGGCACAGCGAGACCCATGCAGGCCAGCAGCGAAGTCACCGAGCCACCCGCGTCGCTGAAGAGGTAGCAGCACCCGACGCGAAATCGACCCCGAAAAATACGAGGTACCGAGGGGTCCATTCCGTTGTGTGAGTAGGAGAGCAATTTCGAGAGGACCCGAACATGACCATCACCGAAGGCACCAGCACCCGGTCAGCTGCCCGCACGCGGTCGGCGACCCCGAAGACATCATCGGGGGAGTACCTCACCGTCGAGCAGGCAGCCGAGTACCTGAACATCACCGACCACTTCGTCCGCCGCCTCATCCGCGAACGACGCATCCCATTCGTCAAGGTCGGCCGCCTCGTGCGGCTACGACGAAGCGACATCGACGACTACCTCGCCGGACGGCGCGTGCCGGCGGTCCGGCGATGACCAGGTGTCGGTCAGCTGGCGACGAGGGTGGTGACCTTGGCCAGCTCCTCGGCGTGGAGGTCGCGCTCGACCTCGAGGTCGTAGTCGGTCTGGATGTTGATCCAGAAGCGGTCATCGACGCCGAGGGCCTTCGACAGCCGCAGCGCCGTGTCGATCGAGATGGCGCGCTTGCCGCGCACGATCTCGCTGATGCGGGTCTGGGGGAGTCCGGTCGCCTGGGCGAGGCGGTACTGCGTGATGCCCAGCGGCTCCAGGAACTCGGTGAGCAGGATCTCCCCGGGAGTGATCGGTTCGTGGGCCTTCGTCATCGTCGGAACCCTTCAGTGGTAGTCGGTGATCTCGACGTCCTCGGCACCCGCATCGGTCCAGACGAAGCAGATTCGGTACTGGTCGTTGATGCGGATCGAGTGCTGCCCAGATCGATCGCCCGCGAGCTTCTCGAGGCGGTTGCCCGGAGGAACCCGAAGGCTGTTCAGTTCGGACGCCGCGTTGATGAGGCGGAGCTTCTTCTGCGCGGCTCGCTGCAGGTCCGGCCCGAAGGCGCGAACCGGCTCACGGTTCCAGACCTTCTCGGTGCGGCTGTCCTTGAAGGACCGGATCACATGCGACACCCTATCGTATGACGATACTATCGTGCAACGTATGTATTGCATGCTTCGTCACCGCGCTCGCCCCGAAGCCCTGCGAGTGCTGATGTCGACCACGCTGGCCCGCTGAGCGTCCATGCGTTCGGCGATGCTGCGACCGTTGTCGCGTGAGGCGTGGGCGTAGGCCATCGCGGCGTTGACGGTCGAGTGGCCCATACGACGCTGAAGGTCCGTCAGGGTGGCGCCGTTGGTCGCCGCCAACAGTTGGCCCGAGTGCCGCAGGTCGTGGACGCGCACGGACTCGTAGCCCATCGCGCGCAGTGTCCGCGTGATCGCGAGCTGGATCCCGTTGTAGGCGCACTTGCCCGAGCGAGTGGGGAAGATCAGGCCGTCAGGACCGATCGGCGAGTAGACCTTCATGTGGTCGCGAAGTGCGTCTGTCACGAAGCCCGGCAGCACGATCGTTCGCACGCCCGCATTGGACTTGGGTGTCTGCACCGAGGTACTGGCCGTCGATCGGGTAGACCCCGCGCTGCACCCTGATTTGGGAATGCTTGAGGTCGACATCCTTGCGCCGCAGCTCAGCAGCCTCTCCGAGTCGAATGCCGGCCCAAGCAAGCAGGTAGACGGTCGCCTTGTAACGGTCGGGCACCGTCTGCGCGAGCTCCTCGATCTCATCGATTCCCAAGTGGGTCGCTCTGCGTGCCGATAGGTGCTGGCCCCCTTGATGCGACAGGGATTGCCGGGGATGAGCTCGTCCTCGAGCGCTGTGTTCATGACGGCCTTGAGCAGCCGATAGGCGTGCGCGAGTGTTGCTGCCCCGGCCTGGTCGGCGGATCTGTGAACCACGGCCCCTCTTCCGCCAGTGTCGTCCGAAGGTGCTCGCCGAGTTCCGCGTACCACTCGCGCGACGACCGCCGGGGAGACGTCGCCGATCTGGTAGCCGCCGATGCGCGGGTCGATGTGAAGGTTCCAGGCCGATCGGTAGCGCTCGCGCGTGGAAGCCTTGATTGGCCGCTGGTCGATCCAGGCGCGCCCGAACTCACCGAGAGTGATACGCGCGTGCTTCGGTGCCTTCCACGTCTCGCGTACGAGGTCGGACTGCACCGTGGCCAGGTAGGCGTTGGCGTCGGCCTTGGTCGCGTAGGTGCGCGGTGCGGTGTGCGTCAGGCCATCGCTGCCCGTGTAGCGCACCTGATAGCGACCGGACGGCAACTGCCGCACGTTGCCGAACGAGCTCTTCCGCGAAGACTTCACAGCCACGTCATCCCCCTATTCGGACCTCGTCAAACCTGTCCTCTCGTCGTTCCACTTGGGCTCATCAAGTGGCACGCCAATGGCACGATGATGACAATATCGCCGAAAGTTGTTGCACCGCAACATGTTTTTTCGCTGCAGAAGGACTCATAATCTGGTCGTCGTCGGTTCGAGCCCGACCCGCCCCACGGCGAAAACTCCTTGTAAAACAAGGGGTTTTCGCTCCCCAACTTCGACACAGCATGCCCGCTGGTGCCCCCAAAGCCCTCTCGCTGTCGCACGCCTATCGCACGACTGCAGTTTCCTTGAGGCACCGGGACGCTGACGTGTCCTACAGGGGTACGACCACACTGACCTTGGCCGCGACCGCAGGCACGGGGTAGTACTACGAAGGTTCGATGGCTTCCGCTACCGCCGCGAGCGGACTCTAGGGTCACCCCACCGGGGAGCAGGACGCCTGCAGACTCTGGTACACGAGGAGAGATCATGAACAAGTTCGCCGCGATTGCCATTTCCACCGCCGCGCTTGGGGTGCTCGTCCTCAGCGCTGGCCCGGCCTCGGCCAGCGGAGGCGGATCAGCCGGTACCTGGCCGGCTGCCTTCCCGCTTCCGACCAACCCGGGCACGTTGCTCTCGCAAAGCTCGACCACGGCTGTGGTGAGGTCTGTCGACCCGGTGGGCGTGGTCCAGGCCAAGCTGGACGACCTCTACATCACGAAGATGGGGTGCACCCAGAGGCTCGGGGTGAACAGGCCGAGGGACTATCTCTGCTACAACCCCGCGACTCGCAAGTCCGACGAGGTCCTCTTTACCTTCGCCGCTCTCGACGCAACGGCGACAGATCCTTCCCACTCGCAGACCAACGCCTTCTACATCAAAGGCTGACAGGGCGACGCCCGGAAGAACATGGTGTCCTGCCGATAAGGCCCAGTCCTTCGCGCTCGAGCTGACCAGCGACCAGCACGACTCGATCGCCACCGGGTCTGGTCATCGGCCCGGCTGCGTGGTTCGCTGCCGCCCCTGGTGCCAACTGCTCGACTTGCGCTAGACGACACGACGAGGAGGTCATCTCGGGGCTTGACTTGGCACGAGCGGGCGCTGAGGAGACTCATAAACTGGCGTCGTCGGTTCGAGCCGGCCCCGTCCCACCACAGCCTTGCGCGATTCGCCCGATCCGCAACGCAGCCAGAGCACTCGTCGAAGGGAGGGGCCGACGTGAGTCAGCCCTCGCCAGAGCACGTCATCAAGGCCTTGGGCTTCGGCCTTCGGCACCTGACCGACACGAAGCCGGTCGACCACGACCCCGCCGCCCCACGATACGGTCAGGTCATCTACCTGTATGACGGCCATGCCGACGACGAGTTGAGCATCTTCGGCCTGGACTACCCGGTCGGCACCAGCGAATTCGGCGACGAGGCCTGGTGCAACGCCGCGTACGACGCCATGGACGAGCTCGCCGAAGCGCGGCCGCCGGGCGTCCCGCTGGGCTTCCTGCTGTGCACGCCGATGCTGATGCCCGCACCGGACACCGACGGCGTGGCCCAGACATTCTGGTACGGCTTCGGCATGGACCTGATGCACGGGCTCAAGGTCACGATGAAAGAGGAAGCCGTCGGACCGCCGACGGTCAAGCCGGTGGAGCAACCCAGCATGTCGGGCATGCTCGACCAGTTCGCCGAACTGTTCGGTGCGGCATGAGCGATCGGGTGTCCCTCGGGGCGATCTTCCGACCTCAACTGCCGCCTGAGCGGCTGCGCAATGCGGTGCGTGCGGCCGAGGAGACCGGCCTCGACGAACTCTGGCTGTGGGAGGACTGCTTCCTCGAGAGCGGATTCTCGACCGCGGCGGCCGCCCTCGCCTGGTCGGAGCACCTCACGGTGGGCATCGGTCTGCTCCCGGCACCGCTGCGCAACGTCGCCATCACGGCGATGGAGATCGCCACCCTCGACCGGCTGTTCCCAGGCCGACTGCGCGTGGCAGTCGGCCATGGCGTGCAGGAGTGGATGGGCCAGGTGGGTGCCCGGGCTCCATCGCCGCTCTCGCTGATGCGGGAGTATCAGGACGCCCTGCGCCGGCTGCTGGCGGGCGACGTCGTCTCGACGGACGGTGAGTACGTCCACCTCGACCAGGTGCAACTGGGGTGGCCGCCGCATCGGACCCCCGCGATCCTCATGGGAGCGGTCGGACCGAAGTCGATGGCCCTGTGCGGGGAGGTAGCCGACGGCATCCTCATCGACTCGATCACCACGGCTGCGGGCATTGCCGAGGCGCGCGCCCTCATGGCGCCGGGGTGGCTGGCCTCGGGCCGTTCGGGTGTCCCGATCGTTGCGGCGTACACCCGCACCTACGACGAGCACGACCGAGAACTGCCCGTCGATCTGGTCGCCCGAACCGTCAACGAGCGGATCGGGGCGGGGGTCTCCAGCGTGATCCTTCAGCCGTCGCCGACGACCACGGAGATCGAGTCGTACTTCGCGGTCATCGCGGACGAAGTGCGGCCCCGCATCCACCCTTCCCTCATCTGAGCGATGCGCGTCGCTGCATAGTCCGGGTGCGTACTATCAGGCGCTATGGCCGACGATGCGGGGGATCGGGCAGCCGCCGCCCAGGGCCGTGCCCGTGACCTTCGCCGTCATGTCCCACGAGTCGCCCTGTCGTGGGATGACGAGGTGCCCGGGCGGGCCTGGCGCTGTGTCGACGGCACGCTCGTCTTCGCTGACATCTCAGGATTCACCGCTCTGACCGAGAAGCTCTCCGTCAAGGGACGCATCGGTGCCGAGGAGATCGTCGAGACCCTGAACCGCGTCTTCGGCAGCATGATCGACACCGCGGCGGCCCGCGGCGGCGACCTGCTGAAGTTCGGCGGCGATGCCCTGCTCCTGCTGTTCCGCGGCGAGGGCCACGCGAGCCGCGCCTGCGATGCCGTCATCGAGATGCGTGCCGCGTTGAGGGAAGCGGCCGCCGTGCCGACGTCGGTCGGCCGACTCAGGCTCTCGATGTCGGTCGGCGTGCACTCCGGCGAGATCTTCTTGTTCCTCGTCGGCGCGCCCACCCGCGAACTTCTCGTCCTCGGTCCCGCGGCGACGGAGACCGCGGAGGCGGAGAAGGCCGCCAACGCCGGGGAGACCGTTGTGACGTCCGGCACGGCGGCGCGGCTGCCGGCTGACGCCGTCAAGGCGCGTGAGGACGGTGCCCTCATGCTTCGCCGCCGCCGACCCGTCGGCGTGCCGCACAGCCCCGAGGACCTGTCGAGCCTGCCGGCCGAGCGAGTCCGGACACTGTTCCCGCACGTGCTGGGCGAGTATCTGGATCCGGGCCCGCCCGACCCGGAGCACCGCATCGCGACCATCGGCTTCGTGCGGTTCTCCGGGACGGACGGACTCCTGGCCGGCCCTGGTCCGGACGCCGTTGCGGATGCCGTCGGGCAGACAGTGACGCTCATGGAGAGCTGCCTGGCCGACGAGGGCGTCACCCTGCTGGCCACCGATATCGACAGCGACGGCGGCAAGTTCTTCCTTGCGTCGGGCGTTCCCCAGACGAGCGAGGACGACGAGTCGCGCATGCTGCGCGCGATGCGCCGGTTCGTGGATGCGAATCCGCCCTTGCCGGTCCAGGTGGGCGTCAATCGCGGTCACGTCTTCGTGGCCGAGGTCGGCGCCCGCAACCGCGCGGCCTTCTCGTCGATGGGCGACACGACCAACACCGCGGCGCGCATCATGTCGAAGGCGCCGCTCGGCGGCATCTACGCGCACCCGGCAGTCCTGGAGCATTCACAGACGCTTTTCGCCACCACACCGGCTGGACCGTTCCCCATGAAAGGCAAGGCCGTGCCCTTGCTGGTATATGACGTGGGGGAGGAGGCCGGAACACGAGTGGTCGGCGAGGAGGCCCGCCTCCCGTTCCGGGGCCGCGACGGGGAACTGCGCCGCGTGCTCGAGGTCCTGGAGGGTGCCTTCGCCGGTACGGGTGGCGTGGTCACCGTCATCGGCCCGACGGGCATGGGCAAGTCCCGCCTGGTCCACGAGGCGTCGGATGCGGTTCCTGACCTGCCGGCGTTCGTCCTGCGGGCGGAGCCGTATGGGCAGTCGAGCGCCTATCGACTCTTCCGTGATCCCCTGCGTCAGTTGCTCGGAGTCCAACGAGGCCCGTCGGATGTCATGGGGCGCGAACTGATCGCCGGTCTTCACGTCCTGGCCCCCGAGCTGCTCCCGATGGCTCCTCTGATTGCCGACGTCGCCGCGGTCGACGTTCCGGCGACGCCGGAAGCCGACGCGGTCGAGGCGCAGTTCCGTCCGGATGTCCTCGCCGAGAGCGTCATCACGCTCCTGGGTCTGGCCCATCCCGGTCCGCTCCTCATCGTCGCCGATGGTGCCCAGTGGATCGACCGAGCGTCGTCCCGACTGCTGGATCGCATCGGCTGGGCGGTGCACGACCGTCCATGGGCCGTGGTGGTCATGCGTCGCGGCGAGGAGGAGGGGTTCACCCCCGACGTCGGCGAGCGCGTGCTCATCGAGCCCCTGCCCGATGCGGTCATCGAGCGGCTGGTGATCGATGCCACCGAGGCCGCACCGCTGCGACCGCACGAGATCGCCGCCGTCGTCGCGAGGGCGGAGGGCAACCCGCTCTTCGTCGAGGAGGTGACCCGCGTCGCCCGGGCACTCGGCTCCCTGGACACGATGCCCGAGTCGCTCAGCGCCGCCATGTCGGTGCAGATCGACCTGCTGTCGCCCAACGCCCGCCGCATCCTGCGCTACGCGTCGGTCCTCGGCCGCACGTTCCGCCGCGAGGTTCTGCGCGAGACGCTGGCCGACGAGAACCTCGAGGTGGACCACTCGACCTTCACGCAGTTGTCGGAGTTCCTGGAGGCTGACGGACCGCAGCGCTTCCGCTTCCGCAACAGCCTGCTGCGCGATGCGGCCTACGAAGAGCTCGCCTTTCGCACGCGGTCGCGTCTGCATCGAGCCGCCGGACTTGCCACGGAGCGACTCAGCTCGGACCTCGAGGTCGACTCGCCGACCCTGGCCCTCCACTTCTCCCGCGCCGGCGACTACCCGCGCGCGTGGCGCTACGGGCGCATGTCGGGTGAGGTGGCTCGACGGGCGTACTCGAACTCCGACGCGGCCACGCAGTTCGAGCTCGCGCTCGAAGCCGCGCGACACGTCGAGGTGCCGCGTCCCGAGCTCATCGACACATGGTCCGTCCTCGGCGACATGCGGCAGCTGTCGGGGAATCCCGACGGAGCGATCGACGCCCTCCGACGCGCAGCGACCCTCGCGAAGGGAGAGCCGGTCGTTGAGGCCGACCTGATCGTCGTCCGGGCCCGCGTGCAGGCGCGTGCACACCTGGCCCTTCCGGCCCTGCGAGCAACGTCGCGGGCACAGCGGATTCTCGGCAACGCGCATGGCGAGGCCGCCGAGCGGGTGCGTGTCCAGGCGGACTGCATCAGGGCTCTTGTCCGACTCGATCAGGACCGCCCCGAGGATGCCCGCGCGACCGCGCTGATGGCCGCCGACGGGGCCCGGGAGGTGGGCGACCACGAGACCCTCGTCCAGGCCCTGATGGCGGTCGACGAGGCCGAGCACCATCTGGGCATGGCCGTGACGGGCGTGCACAGTCAGGAGGCGCTGGCCGTCTGCACCGCCAACGGCATGCGGTGGCGCGAAGCCAGCGTCCGGCTCAATCTCGGCGCCATCGCTTACTTCCGTGGACGCTGGGACGAGGCCATCGAGTACTGGCAGGCCAGCCGGCAGGTCGCCCACGAGGCGGGCTACGCCGCGGGCGCGGCCGAGGCCGAGGTCAATCTGGCCGACATCCTCATCAGCCGTGGGCAGCTCGACGAGGCGGAGCGCCTGCTCCATGACGCCGTGCGCGTCCATCGGGCATCGCGGCGGGAGTGGTGGGCCGCCAACGGCGAGCTGCAGCTGGCGCGGGTCAGCTTCGCGCGCGGCGAGCTCGACGAGGCCGAGGCGCTGCTGCTGTCGTTGATCGGGCGGTTCGCCGAGATGGGCGCCCGTGCAGACGTGTTCGAGGCTGAGCTGATCCTCGCCGAAGTGATCTCACGGCGGGGCGACTTCGCGCGTGCCCTGCTGCTCATCAACGAGGGTGAGCGCACCGCCGGCGAGCACGCCGGACCACTCCTTCCGCGCATCCTCCTCCAGCGCGCGATCGCCCTGGACGGGCTGGATCGGCTGGACGAGTGCGACACGACGATCGAAGCCGGTCTTGTGGCGGCTCGCGACAGCGAGCTGCTGTTCGAGGAGGCCCTGCTGCTGCACCTGCGCGAGCGCGTGTCGCGCCGCCGTGGCGACCATGTCGCCGAGGCCGAGTTCGCGCAGGCCGCACATGCCCTGCTCAAGACACTGGGTGTCCGGTCCTAGGACCGGACACCCAGTGTCGACGCGCTGCGGGTGGTGCTATCGAGTGAACTTCACGTCGCCTTCGAGGTAGATCTGCTCCGACTACGTCGAGCTTCGTCGTGTCAGCCGGATCGAACGATCGACGACGTGGATCCGAGGCAGGCGAACTGGATGCCCGGGGTGCACGTGTCCATGTCCGGCGCCGCAAGCGGGTTGGCGATACCTGTCAGCGTCGTACCGCTGAACGTCGGTGCCGGGCACCAGCCGAGATCCTGCGGTCCGTTCCGTTGGGGAACGTCACCTTGCGTCACGGACAGCGTCGCGGGCCGGCCGGGACCGGGATGACCCACGTCGGATTCACGATGAACTGGGCGAGCGGCTGCTGGCTCAGGTTCTTCAGGAAGGTGATGCTGCCCGGACCGTTCGTCAGGGTGTACGGCACGGCGCCCGTTCCGCACGGCTGGCCGTTGGTCAGCGTGTTGAGGAGCTTGATCGACACCGCAGGGGTGTTGGTCGCCGTGTCCTGAGGGAGCGAGACCGTCGACGCGTCGCACGAGACGACGCCGCCGGCGAGCTCGAAGAAGGAGCCCTTCGTGGGGAAGCCGACGGGCGGGAGCGGGGCGACGAAACCGTCGGCGCCGCCCTCGAGCGAGAACGAGCCCACGGTCGGGCGTCAGGGTGATGGAGTCGAAGGCGATGCCGTCGTCGGCCCCGAGCCAGGACGGGACGCTGATCGGCCAGCGGCAGTTGTCCAGCTCGTGGTCATCCGGTCCGGAGTCGTCCATCGACGAGCATCGGGTGGTGCCGGGACGCCCGGGCGGCGGAGCGATCGTGTTGGACCGGCCGCTGGTCAGCATGAACGTGCCCTTCGGCACTCCGCCGAGCGAGACCGTGGCCGTGATGGCCGCGCTGCTCTTGAGCTCGAGGTCGAGGTAGGCCGAGGTGGCAACCGGCTGAGTCGCGGCGCTGGGCCGGCCGACGGCGATGTCGAGCTTGAGGGACTCGGTGCTGGCCGACGCGCGTCCGCAGGACACGCCGGTCGCGGAGTCGCGGACGCCGATCGAGCCGAGCCGGAAGCCGGCGTAGTTGCCCGCCACCGGTGGGGCCACGGTGGGCGGGGTGGTGGTCGAGCCGCTGATGGCCAGGAGCGACTGGTCGGAGACCAAGTAGCAGTTCGCGTTCGCGGTGAGGGCCTGCGTCGCCTGCGTCGTTGCGGTGGTCCCAGTGAAGGTCGAGTAGGTCACCGTGCCGCTGGTCACATTGCCACCCGCGGTGGTCAATGTCAGGAGGCCGCCAGGGGGCAGGCCGGTCGTGTTCGCCGGCTGCGTCGGCGGCGTCGTGACGGTCGCTTGTGCGGTGCCGTTGACGGCGGCCAGGGTGCCCACCGTGAGGACGGCAGCCGTGGCGACCACGATGCCAGTTCTGCGCAGCTTCTTCCTCTGGTCTGATACAGGCCCAAGAACTGACTTCATGCGTTCCCCGATTCCCGTTGGTGCCGGGCAATACCGGCATATGAATCGCGACAGTACCAACGGGTTGTTACGAGCAGAAGACGTCGACGTGGAGTAGCCAGGGTCAAATGTCCCCTCTTTGGGTGACAAGGGTCCCGTGTTTGGGATGCCCGACCGAGAGTGCGGTCAGCCGCCGGCGGGACGTCGCGGCCGCGATCTCGGCCTGCCGCGCCCGGACCAGTGTCTCGACGAGCGGCTGGGGTAGGGGCTCGTCCACCGCGAACTGAAGGGCCCCCTTGCTCGTGCGGTAACCGGCTACTTCATCGGCGAGGGCGCCTAGCACACTGCCGCTCATTGGCAGGTAGCTGCAGTGGGTCGCGTAGGCCGCGAAGCCCGCCACTCCCTTTCCGTCCACGCGGAACACCGGAACGCCGTAACCGATACCTTCGTCGGCATCGGGCAGCAATGATCGCAGCGTGCGTCGAAGTCCGTTGAGGGTCGTGCGCTGGGGCTCGGGCACTGCCGCGAGGTACTCGTCGATTTCGGCAACGGACATGACGGAAGCCTAAAGTAGGGGCAGCACTTCGCCGTCGTGATCAGGGACAGGGGAGACCGGCGTGGAGGGGACACGGGGCGGGCGTCATCCGTCCGCCGCATTCGTGGTCACGCGACGTCTCGCGCTCGCGATCACGATCGCCGTACTCACCGTCTCAGGCCATTCCGCGGCCGCAGGAATGCTGCCCAGCACCGCGGGACTCGTGCTGACCGTGCTCATCGCCGCGAGCCTGACGCTGGCCGCCACGTCCTCCCGCCGCTCGTGGGTGTGGCTGGTCGCCTTCCTGCTGGGCAGCCAACTGCTCCTTCATGCCGTGCTCGTCGTCTCCTCGGGCCACGCGCACATGGTGAACGGACCGGCCCCCCTCGTCCCGTCCGGATGGATGGCCCTCGCGCACGTCGTGGTGACCTTCGTGGCGGCCGGCCTGCTCGTTCACGGCGCCGCCATCCTCGACTCCTGGGTGGCACTTCTCACCGCCACGCTCGGCGTGCGGATGGCCGACCTCGGTCCCATTTCGTTGTACACGCCGGTGGTCCGATCCGTGCACCGCTGGTGGTCGATCACCTCCGAGCGAGTCTGGGACTCCTCGCGTCGCGGTCCACCCGCGATGACTTGCGCCTAGGGATCGACTACTCAACCGCGAAGGCGGGATGCGGGGTATCGGTACTGGGTGCACCCGCCCCCCTGACCACTGGCCGCCTGTGCGCGGTCGATCCCGAATCGGAGAATTCCCATGATTATCAACGCTCTTCTGGTCGGCGTCCTGACCGAGGACTCGACCATGCCCGGGGCATCGATGATGCCAAGCCCCGCTGCGTCCATGAGCGGCGGCATGACCCCGCCAGGAGGCGGATCCGGAGGAATGGCCGGCGGCGTGATGGCCATGTCCGGGCCGGACCTGCTGCCCGCGGCGGTGACCTGGCTGTGGCTGGTGGCGCTCGCTGCCGTCCTGGTCTTCCACTGCGCCCACTTCCTGCGGATGGGCGGGCAGCACCGGTGGTTCCACGCCAGCCACATCCTGATGCTGGTGAGCATGCTGTACATGTACGCGTCCATGGAGTTCCACTGGAAGTGGCTGCCCGCTGCGCTGCAGGCGTGGACCTTCGCGCTCAGCACGGCCGCCATCCTGGTCTGGATGGGGTACAGGTTGGTCAAGAAGCAGCCCTTCAGCTACCTGTGGATCCTGGCGCTGATCATGCAGGCCGCCATGGTCTACATGTGGCTGCCCGACTGGATCGCGGTCCTCACGTGGATCCTCGTCGGGTACTACGCGCTCGAGACCCTTGCGTGGCTGTTCGGGCTCATCGACGACAGCAAGGGCAGGGGAGCGGTGGGCCCGGGCGATCGGTCGAACTTCGTCGCGCTGGCGCATCCGACCCTTCGTGCCAACGTCAGCATGGCCGTCATGGCAGCGAGCATGGGCTACATGTTCGCCGCGATGCAGCTGATGAGGTGACGGTCGCTGGAGGCTCGTCGCGCTGTCCCCGAGTGGGGGGTCAGGCGGCCTGACCCGTCCTCCCCGCGTCTCGGGAAACTTAACCTTGGGGCGCGGGGGGAGGTGACCGGTCAGGTCTCGCAGGTTGACTGGTCATGACCAAATGTGCCAAACTGGGTCCGCACTCGACGGTATTGCCCCGAATTGCGGAGCAATTATCGGAGGTGGGTTGACCGGTCCAGCCAATGTACGGTCAACGTCAACAGGGGTACAGGGTTGGAGAGCCAGATGGATCGTCACACGACAGATCTTGAGCCCGAGGCGCCGGCCGGTTATCGGCGGCGGCGCGACGACGTGATGAACTCCCGCGCCATGCTCGACATGGTGCGGTTCTTGATGTCGCGACCCAGTGGCGACCAGATCGCCCAGCACCTGGTGCTGAACCTCCTCAACACCCACCAGCCGCGCACGGCCGTCATCAGCCTGTTCGGGTCCGACGGCTCACTGCATGCGGTCGGGGCGTTCGGGATGCCGGGCCCGGCGCTGGAGCCCTACCGGACGCTGTCCCTGTGGGACTCCTCACCGATGAGCGATGCCGTGCGGAGCGGCGAGCCGATCGTCCTGCGGACCGTGCAGGAGGTCGAGGAGCGCTATCCGTGGCTCGGCTCGAAGGAGTCGCCCTACGAGCCGATGGCCGTCTGGCCGCTGAGCCTGCCGAGTCAGCGGGTCGGCGCGGTGCAGATCAGCTTCACCTCCCCGCCCGATGCCGAGGCGCTGCGCACCGACGTCACCGGCGTGGCCGCTGTCCTCGCCCTCTACCTGTCCCTCCTCAGCAACCCGGGCGTGCCGTCGGACAAGCCCCTCGGCGGACGAGAGGGCGACGATCGCTCTGGACTGATCCCCGCGCTGTCACTGGTCGAGGGCCTCCCGGTCGAGGAGTCGACAGCGCAGTCGTTCCGGCGGCCGGCGCCGGGAACCCTGTCGGATCGCCAGCTGAGGATCCTCGGCCTGATGGCGAAGGGGCTCACGAACTCGCAGATCTCCAAGCGCGTCGGCTTCAGCGAATCGACGGTGCGTCAGGAGACGATGGCCATCTACCGCTACTTCGGGGTGGGTGGCCGACGTGAGGCCGTTCGTCTGGCCGGCATGAGGGGAATGCTCGACGCCAACGCGGGATGACCGAATTGGCTGGCCGGCAGTTGACCGTTCTTGCGTGGATTTGACCCGGTCCTTAGCCGCGGCGTTGACGCGGCTTCGTGGAAGTTAGAATCGGTTGGTGAAGCGTCCCCGCCCTGCGCTCGTCGTGCTGGTCGTCAGCCTGGCGGTGGTGCTCATCTCCCTGACCGTCCTCGGCATCTCGCAATGGCAGGCGCGCCAGCAGGCCGAGGTCGCCACGGTCGGCAGCCGTGACCTCGCCAGCCTCGCCGCGCAGGAGTCGGTCACCCCCTCGCCGGTCGCGACGCCGACGCCCTCGTTCATCACCCCGACGCCCTCGGCGACCCTCACGCCGTCGCCCACGGCGCCGGTGCTGACGGCCCCCGTGCAGGTCGTGATCCCGGCGATCAACGTCAACACCGATGTCCTGCCGGTCGGGCTCGACAAGGCCCGCGCGCTGGCGATCCCCGAGGACATCACCAAGGTCGGCTGGTACAAGCTCGGCGTGCCGCCCGGTGCCGATGTC
The DNA here is from genome assembly GCA_963755335.1 of uncultured Actinomycetes bacterium. Classification (GTDB taxonomy): domain Bacteria; phylum Actinomycetota; class Actinomycetes; order S36-B12; family S36-B12; genus UBA10649. The sequence continues at coordinate 1,954,679 of CAVWJW010000008.1, read as the reverse complement.
GGGTCGGCCGTGCTGGTGGCGCATCGCGACGGCCGCGTCCAGGGCCACGGCGTCTTCTACAACCTCGGACAGCTCAGCGTCGGCGACAAGGTCCTCGTCAAGACGGCGGACGGGTCAGACCTGCGGTACAAGGTTGTGTCCCGCGAGCTCATCTCCAAGAAGCGGCTGCCGCTCGAAGAGCTGTTCGCGATCGACGGCCCAGCGCGCCTCACCCTGATCAGCTGCGGCGGCTACTACGACCGCAACAACGGCGGCTACCAGGACAACGTCGTCGTCACGGCAATCCCGGTGCAGTCGGCGTAGACCGCTCAGGCGGTGCAGGGCTGGGTCATCGTCCGGACACCGTTCACGTCACCGGCACCGAGGTCCACGCGGTTGGTGACGATGGGGTACATGATGTTCGACTCGACCTGAGCGTGCGCGAGCCCGAGCACATGGCCGAGTTCATGCAGGTAGAGGCTCTTGAGCTCCTTGGCGGAGGCGGACTTCACATGGTCGGTGCGGAAGATGGCCTCGCCGGACACGATCTCCTTGGTCGAGGGCATCACCTGCGATGGGGAGCCAAGGCCCACGGTGCCACCGCCGAGGCGTGTCGACTTGGCGGCGCTCACGAAGTCCAGGTACACGTGGCGGGTCTCCACCTCGGCGCCGTCAGCGGGCTCCACCGTGAAGGCGTCATCGTCGTAGGTGACGTCCTCTTCGCCGGCGAACGTGAACGTCAGCCCGGAGACCTTCGACCACTGCTGGAAGGCCCAGTCGAGGTTCTTGATCTGCGCGGCGCCTTCGGCGGGGGTGAGGTCGCGCGTGTCGACGGTCCAGGCGACCGGCGTGGGGCAGGACTTCCAGCCGCTGCCGGCCAGGTTCGCGTTGTCGCCGTCGAAGATCGACGCGAAATCGCTCTCACTGGCCGCAGCGGCCTTCGGAGTGGTGCTGCTCGAGGTCTGGCCCTTAGCTGGATGGGCATGAGCGGCCAGGGGAACGGCTACCACGGTCGAAGCGGAGACGAGCCCAGTGGCGGCGACGAGGACCGCGAGCGCGGTGAGACCCCGCGCCTGCCGCAGCATCCTGGTCATCGACCCCACCTCTTCGATGCCATTCTGACCGTTCGGTCATGATCGGTCAATATGACCGATCATGCGGCACAGGGACATCGAGAAGGCAGGGTGCGGAAAGAAGTCATTGCTAATTAAGGGGAAATGAGGCTTGACGACGCGGCGACGGCTCCGGGGACCGAAGAACAAATGACCGGTCAAATTAGTAAATTGGGCAAGATAAAGCCGCTAAAGCGGCAAAACGGGCGCGATGGTCCGGGCGGTCGGCCGCCGGTCCTCAGCGCACGATGACGGTCAGGGAGCCGTCGGGGAGCGGGCTGTCCTGGCCCGGCGGGGTCTTCAGGAACTTGACGACCGCGGTGCCGTGCGCTCGCGCCGTGACCACCCAGGTCGTCGTGCCCGGGGCGCCGACCAGGTCCGTCGTGCCGGCCGCGTACACGCCGGGGGAGACCGCCACGGCGCCCTTCTTGCCGACCACCTTGGTCGACCACGAGTAGCCGGTCGTCACGTTCGTCGACAGCCGGACCTTGACGGACTCGCCGGGAATCAGCCGCACCTGGGCGGGCAGCTCGGTGACCGTGAGCGTCACGTGCTTCTTCTCCGCGACCGCACCCTGCGCCGGCGACACGCTCACCAATGCCGTGGCAGCAAGCGTGATGACGGCGGCGGCAGCGACGAATCCGGTCGATCGGCGTGGTGACATCGGGACCTCCAGGGAGTGGGCACTCGTCTCAGTATTGTCCTCGCACGAGCGTGAAGACGGCTCCTGCAGTTCGGTACGAATGCTTCGTCGTTCGGCAGGCGCCGCCCGTGAAACTGCACGAGAATGAACGTGTTGACAGCACACGCTCGCCACTAGTCGTGAAGGAGCGAACGATGAAGAGCAACACCTCAGGGCCGAATCGCCTCAGCCGCACGGCAGCCAAGGAAGTCCCCCACCGCTCGGACGAGCGCTTCTTCGCGGCCAAGGCCGACGTCAAGAAGGCCTGCGAGGACCTCCTCCACGATCTGCGTCATTCCTCCATGCACGAGCCGATGGCTGCCGACCTGTCGACCGCGGTCAATCGCGTCCAGCAGCAGCTCAAGGACATCGCACCCGACGAGCCCAAGGCCAGTTCCCAGGTGCGCGACATCGCCAAGGAGGTGCAGCACCTGCAGCTCGCCGAGACCTGGGTCTCCTCGGCAGAGCGCGTGCTCAGCCGACTGGGCAGCGGCGCCCCAGCGAAGATGAAGGATGGCCTGCTCGAGGCCCAGGACACCGTGATGTGGTGCGTGCGAGCCGAGCACTGGGATGGCCAGCTGACGGCGGCCGTCACTGCGTTGCAGAAGGACGTCCAGGAGGCAGAGGCACTGGCCAGTCGCGTCGCCGCGGAGTGACGTCGCTGGATGATCGGGCCGCCCGGATTCTCGTCCCGAGCGTGGCCGCGGCTTCGCTGATCGTCGGCTTCGCCGTGGCACAGGTGACCGGGCAGCGATGGCTCGGCGCGATCGTGCTGCTGGCGGGCGGTGGCTACTGCGCTGCAGTGATGCTGCCGCGGCGCGGTGTCCTGCGCACGGTCTGCCTGGCGGCGGTGTACCTGGTGTCGTTCGTGCTGTCGCATCCGCTCGGCAAGGCGGTGGGCTCGTGGGTCGCCGTCGTCATCGTGGCGGCCGTGACGGGCCTCGCCGGCTACCTGCTGATGCGCCCGACGGGCAGGCGCGCCTCCTCGACCACGTCGCCCGTGCGCTCGACCCGGTAGGCCGCCGGTCCGTCCGGTGCGACGTCGACGTCGACGACCACCTCGATCGGCTCGATGCCCTCGTACAGGATCCCGACCCGGTCGTCGGTCGCGTACGAGAGGGGCAGGACCTCCTCGCCCACGAGGCTGTGCAGCAGCGGTCGGCGCTGCTCCTCGGAGTCGTAGTGCACGCCGTTGCCGTACGGCAGGAGGCCGAGGCCGTTGGTGACCGCCTGAAGCTCGGCGCCGAACGAATCGGTCGGACCGCCGACGTGCCAGCAGAGGGAGCCCGCGCTCACGCCTGCGAGCACGGCGCCGCGATGCCACGCCTCGGTCATTGCCTCGTCGACCCCGTGCAGCCGCCACAGGGCCAGGAGGTTCGCCACGCTCCCGCCACCCACCCAGATGACGTCGGCCCGGCCGAGCACCTCGTCGGGCGGCCGGTTCGGCTGCGGGAACAACGCGAGGTGGTCGACGTCGCAGCCCACGTCGGACAGGGCCGAGTACATCGTCGACAGGTACTGGTGATCGTCGCCGCTCGCGGTCATGACCAGGCACACCCGAGGACGATCGGCCCCAGAGAGCTCCAGGGCCCGCAGCATGATCCTGCCTGGGCGCATGACGCCCCACAGTCCCGTGCCGACGAAACCCCCGCTGCTCGCGAGGATCCGCCTCGGGCGGCTCACGACGGGTCAGCCAGCGTGGTCGACAGAGCGCCATCGACGAACGCAATGACGGCAGCGATCTCCTCGACCGGATCGCACTCGCCGGCCTCGATCCGGTGGATGGCGACGTCGACAACACCCCAGACGAACCTCGCGTCGCGAACGGGATCGGACGAGCCGGCGGCGACGAGCGTGTCGACCAGCGGGGCAATGACCGCCTGGTGGAGAGCCTGGACGTCGTCGCGTCGGCTCTCGGGCAGCTCGATGGAGGCAGCCGACCGCAGCAGCGCATGACGCCCATCGACGACGTAGGTGAGGACCCCCGTGATCCATGCATGCGCGCGATCGCGTGGCCGGGCGAGGGGGTCGATCTGGTCGGCAAGGGACTTCGACCACGCGGCGAGCTCGTCGATCAGGACGTCGGCGATGAGCTCGGCCGCGCTGCTGTAGTACTCGTACACGGCGGTGCGCGAGAGGCCCACCTCCTTGGCCACCTCGGCAACCGTGAAACCTCCGCCGCGCTCGATCAGCGTGGCGGCGGCGAGCAGCAAAGACTCCTTGCGCTGCTCGCGGTTCTCGGCCACGGTGGCGGCGGCGATCTTCGGCACACTCGTATTGTGCCGCGCACTGCGAGCGAGCGCCCGCGCCGGTCCGCTTGCGTTGCTGCAACGGCCATCGCGGGATTCGTTGGTCCGGGGGCCGGGAGGTCGCTAGCATCGCGGCACGGCGCCTGCTGGCAGACGGGCTGACGGCGCGCCGCCCCGTGGTCCTGCCATGGTCGACCGAAGGAACGCCGTCGATGAGTTCGGACTACCCGTTCGTCCCCGCCCTGCCGATCGACGCCGACCGCATGCATCGGCCCGACCCCGAGATGACGCAGGTCGTCCTGAGCTACGTCGCCGATCGCCTGCTCACCCCCGAGGTCCCGCTGGACGGCCTCGCCGATCGACAGCAGCTCGCATCGGTACTGGCCGGCCTGATCACCGAGGACGGTCACGACTTCCGCAAGGTCCTCGACGCCTACGTGAACCACCTTTCGCTGACGGTCCTGTCCGCCGACAGCCCGCGGATGTTCACCTTCATCCCCTCGGCGCCCACCAAGGCGTCGCTGCTGTTCGACATGGTCGTGTCGGCGGCATCGCTGCAGGGCATCTCGTGGTTCGAGGCCGCCGGCGCCGTGATGGCGGAGAACCAGGCCCTGCGCGCCCTTGCCGACATCGCCGGAATGCCCGACACCGCCGGTGGCGTGTTCGTCTCGGGCGGATCGGCCGGCAACCTGTCGGCGCTCGTCGTGGCCCGCGACACGGCCAGGCGACGACGTCGCGACCGGGGGCTGCCGGATGTCGCGTGGCGGGTAGCAGTCAGCGACCAGACGCACTCGTCGATCACCAACGCCCTCAACATCACCGGCATGTCCGCGTTCGTCGTGGAGACCGACGATGGCCGGATCACAGCCGACACGCTGCGCGCGGCGATTGCGCGCGACGGCGATGTCAGCAACGTCTGCTGCGTCGTCGCCACCGCGGGCACCACGAATGCCGGCATCATCGACGACATCGCCGGTGCTGCCGACGTGGCGGCCGAGCAAGGCTGGTGGCTGCACGTGGACGGTGCGTTCGGCGGAGCCGGCATGCTTTCGCCCGGCCTCCGGTCGCGCTACGACGGTGTCGAGCGGGCCGACTCGATCGTCATGGACCCGCACAAGTGGTGGTTCGCGCCGTTCGACTCCGCGGCGCTCATCTACCGGGAGCCGCGACTGGCCAAGGCCGTTCACACGCAGGACGCGTCATACCTCGACGTCATCCATGAGCATGACGACGACATCAACCCCAGCGATCTCGCCTATCACCTGACGCGCCGCGCCCGCGGCCTGCCGCTGTGGTTCTCGATGGCCGTGCACGGCCTCTCGGCGTATCGCGATGCGGTTGAGCACTCCCTGGAGATGGCTCGCTACGCGGCAGCGAGACTCTCGGCGCGGCCGCACTGCGAACTGGTTCGCGAGCCCGACCTGTCCGTTGTCCTGTTCCGTCGGGAGGGCTGGGGCCACGACGAGTACGAGGCCTGGTCACGCCGGCTGCTCGAGGAGCAACGGGCGTTCGTCACCTCGAGTCGCTGGCACGGGGAGATCGTCGGGCGGCTGGTGTTCTTGCACCCGGCAACGACGACGGAGATGGTCGACGACGTCCTGGCAGAACTCGACTAGACGACGCAGCCCCGGTGGGCTAGTCGGAGAGGCCGGCCTTGCGCAGGCCGGTCCACGCCAGAGGCAGGAGGCCGGCCGCGGCAGCGATCTTGATGGCGTCGCCGATGAGGAAGGGAGTGACGCCCAGTGCGATCGCCGTGCCCCAGTCGACGCCGAGGGCGAACTTCAGCCAGGTGACGCCGATCGCGTAAATGACCAGGTTGCCGATCACCATGAGCACGGCCGTGCGGGCCACCGTGCGGGTCGCGCCGCCCTCGGCGATACGACCGACGATGAAGGCGGCCGCGATGAAGCCGAGGATGTAGCCGAACGACGGGGCGCTGTAGCCGGACGACCCCTGCGCGAACCACGGGACGCCGACGACGCCGACGATGGCGTACAGGAGCATGGAGAGAACACCGCGCAGGGAGCCGAGAGCAGCGCCGGTGAGCAGGACGGCGAACGTCTGCAGGGTCAGTGGCACCGGGGTGAACGGCAGGGGGATGGCGATCTGGGCTGCGAGCCCGACGAACGCGGCGCCACCGGCGATGAGAACCAGCTGGCGTACCCAGGTGTGCGGGACAACGTCAGCAAGCACTCGCGGCTGCGGGGCGGCGATGGCCATGATTCCTCCGGTGACTGGTCGGGACGACGCCGAAACCCTATCGAACGCACGGGGCGTCGTGCGGGGCGAACCGCGGGAGGGCGATATCCTCAAGCCACGTCCGCGACGCGACGTGAGCTCATCGAGAACGCTGGGGAAGGCGACTCTCGAAGGAGGCTGACGTGACGGTCGTTGTGAACGCGAAAGGCGCGTCCCACGCAGGTGGCCCGGCCATGGGTCCTGCGCGCGGCGTGGTCTTCATTCACTCGTGTCCGCGTGCGGTGAGTCCGCACGTGGAGTGGGCGCTTGCCCGCGTGTTCGGCACGCAGGTGGCCATCGACTGGGCCGAGCAGCCCATTGCACCGAGCACGGTCCGCGCCGAGCTGATCTGGGGCGGCCCGCCCGGCACCGGTGCCCGCATCGCCAGCGCCATGCACTCCTTCAAGCAGGTGCGCCACGAGGTCACCGAGGACCCGAGTCCGGGTCGCGAGGGGGAGCGGTTCTCCAGCACTCCGGCGCTAGGGCTGTTCCGCGCCACGATCGGCGTGCATGGGGACGTCATGGTGCCCGAGGACCGGCTGCGCAGCGCCGTCGTGCAGAGCGCGCTCACCGGCGAGTCCTTGGCGGAGGAGATCGCCCGCCTCATCGGCCGTCCCTGGGACGACGAGCTCGAGCCGTTCCGCAGCGCGCACGAGGGTTCGACCGTGCGCGTGCTGCACAAGGTCGTCTAAGCGCCGGACAGGCTAGAGCGGGATGTTCCCGTGCAGGCCGCGCACGCCCGGGGTGTCCAGGATGACCTGGGCGACGGCTCGGCGGGTCAGGGCCGGCTCGACGACCTCGTCGACCACGCCCATCTCGACCGCACGCCCGATGCCACCCGAGATGACCTCATGCTCGGCCGCGAGCTCGAGCTCGACCTGCGCGCGGGCGTCGTCGGGGACCTCCGCGAGGCGACGGCGATGGAGGATCCGGATCGCGGCGACGGCGCCCATGACGGCGACCTCCGCGCTCGGCCAGGCGTACACGCGTGTCGCGCCGAGGGAGGCGGAGTTCATCGCGACGAAGGCGCCGCCGTAGGCCTTGCGCGTGACGACGGTGACGCGCGGCACCACGCACTCGGCGAAGGCGTGCAGCAGCTTGGCGCCGCGTCGCACGACGCCCTCCCACTCCTGGCCGACGCCGGGCAGGTAGCCGGGCACGTCGACGAGGACCACGAGCGGCACCGCGAACGCGTCGCACATCCGCACGAAGCGGGCTGCCTTCTCCGCGCTCGAGGAGTCGAGGCAGCCGCCGAGTCGCAGCGGGTTGTTCGCCACGATGCCGACCGTGCGGCCGCCGAGCCGGCCGAGGCCGACAACGATGTTGGGCGCCCAGCGCGTGTGCAGCTCCACGAACGTGTCGTCGTCGACGAACGCCTCGACCAGCGGGTGGACGTCGTAGGCCCGGCGGGAGGACTCCGGGAGGACGGCGCCCAGGTCGACGTCGGTGATGGAGTCCATGTCGAGGGAGCCCTGGTGGCCCAGCAGCGTCGCCAGCTTGCGTGCCTCGTCGAGGGCCTCCTGCTCGCTGTCGGTGGTGATGTGGACGACGCCGCTGCGACGGCCGTGCGGCTCGGGGCCGCCCAGCCGCTCCATGTCGACGTCCTCGCCGGTCACCGAGCGGACGACCTCGGGTCCGGTGACGAAGATCCGTCCCGCAGGGCCGAGGATGACGATGTCGGTGAGCGCCGGGCCGTACGCGGCACCGCCGGCTGCTGGGCCGAGCACGACGGAGATCTGCGGGACCTTGCCGGAGGCGCGGGTCATCGCGGCGAAGACGCGGCCGACGCCGTCGAGCGAGGCAACGCCCTCACGCAGGCGGGCACCGCCCGAATGCCAGAGGCCGACCACCGGGGCGGAGTCGGCGAACGCGCGGTCATAGGCCGTCACGATGGCGCGGCAGCCGTCGTTGCCCATCGCGCCGCCCTGCACGGTCGGGTCGGTGCAGAACGCCACGACATGGGTGCCGTTGACGCGCCCGACGGCCGAGAGCACGCCGCGATCGTCCTCCGGCGTGATGGCGATGAAGACGCCGTCGTCGAAGAAGTTGCCGAGCCGGACCCGCGGCGAACGGGGATCGATCTCCTGATCTGCGGGTGCGACTGCGGTCATGTCATACGCTCCGGAAGACGAGGGCGACGTCGTGGCCGCCGAACCCGAATGAGTTGTTGAGGGCGGCGATGTCGCCGGCGGGCAGCTCGCGGGGAGCCCCGGCGGCGACGTCGAGGTTGACGGCCGGATCGAGGTCGACGAGATTGGCCGTCGGCGGAACGAGCCGGTCGCGCAGCGCGAGGATCGTGAAGATGGACTCGACGGCGCCGGCCCCGCCGAGCAGGTGGCCGGTCATCGACTTGGTGCCGGTGACGACCGCGTGATCGGCATCCGCGCCGAGGGCGAGTCGGATCGCGGTGGCCTCGGCGATGTCGCCCTGCGGCGTGGACGTGGCGTGGGCGTTGACGTGCACGATGTCGCGGGCGCTCAGGCCGGCGTCCTCCAGGGCGAGGGCGATGGCGCGGGCGGCGCCCTTGCCCTCGGGGTCGGGCTGCGCGATGTGGTGGCCGTCGGACGTCAGGCCGGAACCGCCGTAGACCCCGTAGATGTGCGCCCCGCGGGCTGCGGCGTACTCCGCGCTCTCGAGCACCACGAGGCCGGCGCCCTCGCCCATCACGAACCCGTCGCGACCGAGGTCGTACGGACGTGAGGCGGCTGCGGGGTCGTCATTGCGCGTCGACAGCGCGCGCATGGCCGCGAAGCCGGCCATGGTGATCGGGTGGATGCAGGCCTCGGTGCCGCCGGCGATGACGACGTCGGCCCGACCGGTCTGGATCATGCGGGCGCCGTACGAGATGGCCTCGGCCCCGGACGCGCAGGCGCTGACGGGGGTGTGGACGCCGGCGCGTGCGCCGACCTCGAGGCCGACCATCGCGGCTGGCCCGTTGGGCATGATCATCGTGACCATGTGCGGCGAGATGCGGGACGGGCCGCGCTCGCGGAGCGTGTCGTAGGAGTCCATGAGGGAGATGACGCCGCCGATGCCGGACGCCACCACGGCGCCCAGGCGCTCCTTGTCGACGTCGGGTGCTCCGGCGTCGGCCCAGGCCTCGCGTGCGGCGACCAGGGCGGCCTGCTGCGACCGGTCCGCCTTGCGCGCCTCGACGCGGTCGATCACCTCGGCCGGGTCGACCGCCATGATGCCGGCGATCTTCGACGGCTGGTCGGCCGTCCAGTCGCCGTCGATGAGCCGGATGCCGGGCTTGCCGGCGAGCAGGTTGGCCCACGTGGTCTCGACGTTGCCGCCGACGGGCGTGGTCATGCCCAAGCCGGTCACTACGACCTGACGCGTCATTCGAATTCCTCCTGGCTACGGCCGCGCGACCTTGAGGTTCCGTCCACTCTCCCGCGAGGGAACTGGACGGAACCTCAAGGTCGGCGAAGACCGACGTGGTGCGGGGTGCTGACTACTTGTTGGCAGAGATGAAGGTGACGGCATCGCCGACGGTCTTGAGGTTCTTGACCTCGCTGTCCGGGATCTTCACGCCCCACTTGTCCTCGGCCGCCATGACGACCTCAACCATCGACAGGGAGTCGATGTCCAGATCGTCGACGAACGACTTGTCGAGCTGCACGTCCTCTACGGGCACGCCTGCGACCTCGTTGACGATGGTGGCAAGGCCATCCAGGATCTCCTGGCTCATGTGGTTTTCCTTCCGATTCTTCTGGGCGGGTTCGGTGTTCGGTGGAGCGATGGTGCGGTGAAGCAGTTGGCGCAGGTGGAGCAGATCGAGCGGTTGGAGCAGATCGAGCAGCAGTGCGGCAGTGCGGTCTACGGGAGGGTGACGACCTGGGCGGCGTACACCAGGCCGGCGCCGAAGCCGATGAGCAGCGCGGTGCCGCCGTGCGGAGCCTGGCCGGTCTCGAGCATCTTCGCCATCGCCAGCGGGACGGACGCGGCAGAGGTGTTGCCCGTGTAGGCGATGTCGCGGGCCACGGGAACGTTCTCCGGCAGTTTCAGCGCGCGGACCATCGCGTCGGTGATCCGCATGTTCGCCTGGTGGGGGATGAACGCGTCGAGGTCCTTGGCCTCCACGCCGGCGATGTCGAGGGCGCGCTGCGACGCCTTGGACATCTCACCGACGGCCCAGCGGAACACGGCCTGGCCCTGCATCTCGAGGGTCGGGAAGATCGGGCCGCCATGGTCGCGGTAGTCGATGAGCGACTGCGTCATCGTGATCGCGTCCTTCTGCGAGCCGTCGGAGCCCCACACGACCGGGCCGATCGCCGGCTCCTCCGACGGTCCGACGACCACGGCGCCCGCGCCGTCGGCGAAGATGAACGCGGTGCCGCGGTCCTCGGGATTGACCCAGTCGGTGAGCTTCTCCACGCCGATCAGCACGATGTAGCGCGCACTGCCGCCGCGGATCATGTCGTTGGCCATGGCCAGGCCGTAGCAGAAGCCCGCGCAGGCGGCCCCGAGGTCGATCGCGGCGGCACCGTTGGCACCGAGCCGATCGGCGACCTCGGCCGCGGCGCTGGGCGTCTGGTACGGGTGGGTGACGGTCGCGACCATGACCATCCCGACCTGGTCTGGGGTGATGCCCGAGTCGGCGAGCGCCTTCTCACCAGCAGCGACCGCCAGGTCGACGACGCTCTCGTCCTCGGCGGCATAGCGGCGCTCGATGATGCCGGAGCGCTCCCGGATCCACTCGTCGGAGGAGTCGATCCGCTCGCAGATCTCGTCGTTGGTGACGACTCGCTCGGGGCGGTACGCGCCCACGGACATGATCCGCGCGTACGGTGCGCCGATGGTCGAGGAGATGACTGCGCTCACGCGTTGGCCTCCTGGGCGATGGGGTGCAGGCGAAGGATGGGCTGGCCTGGGGCAACCGGGTCGCCGTCCTCCACGAGCCACTCGACCACGACTCCGCCATGCGGCGCAACCACGGGGATGGTCTCGCGAAGCGTCTCGACGGTGCCGACGGTCGTGTTGACGGCCACCGTGTCGCCGGGGGTGATGACCGCACCCATCCGGAACGCGCCCTTGATCGGCGAGACCAGGAGCCGCCAGGTGGGCTGGCTGTCGATGTTCGCCGGCACGCCATGCCGCTCGATCAGGCGCCAGGCGGCGGGCAGGTCGTCGGGGGTCTTGAGGGCGAGGGTCTCGACGCCGGGCAGCGCACGCTTGATCAGCCCGGTCAGGGTGCCCGCCGGCGGGATCTCGATGACGGCCGTCACGCCGAGATCGCCCATGGCGCTCATGCACAGGTCCCAGCGGACGGGGTTGCTCACCTGGGACACGAGGCGCTTCATCACCTCGCGGCCGTCGTGGATGACGCGGCCGTCGCCGTTGGAGATCAGCGGGATGCGGGGGTCGTGGGTCGTGATCGATCGCGCGTACCCGGCGAGAACGTCGACGGCCGGTGACATGTGGCTGGTGTGGAAGGCGCCGGCCACCTCGAGCGGACGCACGCGGGCGCCCTCCGGCGGGTCAGCGGCGAAGGCGGCGAGCTGCTCGAGGGTTCCAGCGACGACGATCTGCCCCGCGCCGTTCATGTTGGCGGGGGTCAGGCCGTGCTCAGCGGCCTTCGCGACGACGATCTCGGGGTCACCGCCCAGCACCGCGCTCATGCCGGTGGGCGTGACGGCGGACGCAGCGGCCATCTGCCGCCCGCGCTCGCGGACGAACACCATGGCCTGCTCCGCGGTCAGGACGCCCGAGCCGACGGCTGCGGTCACCTCGCCGACCGAGTGGCCGGCGCCGGCCGCGATGTGCGCGAAGGCGTTGGCCGGGTGGGGGAACAGGCTCAGCAGCGTGACCAGTCCGGCACCGACGATCAGCGGCTGGGCGACAGCGGTGTCGCGGATGGTGTCCGCATCGCTGGTCGTGCCGTGGGCGACGAGGTCGATCCCGGCGACCGCGGACAGCCAGGTGAGGCGGTCGCGGACACCGGGGACCTCCAGCCAGGGCTCGAGGAAACCGGGGGACTGGGCACCCTGTCCGGGCGCGACGACAACGAGCACAGTCGTAGCCTTCCGTCAGTCGTGCAGGTATCGCGCTGTTGGGCGCGCCAATCTCACCGACCCGCCTTTGTAGGAATCCTACAAAGACCGGTGTGAATGACCCTAGTCGAGGAGGTCGTCGACGCTCATCCGGCCGAGGGTCAGGCCCACCCGCAGGGTGAAGGCGCCGCGGGTGTCCGTCGGGCTGTAGCCGGTGACGTCGGCGATGCGCCGCAGGCGGTACCGGACGGTGTTCGGGTGGATGAACAGTGCGCGGGCCGTCGCCTCGAGGGAGGGGGTGCGCTCGAGGTAGGTCGTCGCGGTGTCGTACAGGACAGCGTCGGCGAGGAGGGCCCGATGGACGGAGTCGATCAGTGCACCCACCGCCTCCACGTCGCCGGCGAGCGCGCGCTCGGGAAGCAGGTCGCTGGCTGCGACCGGTCGGGGCGCGTCGGCCCATCCCCAGGCGGCGCGCAGCCCGGACACCGCGGAACGAGCCGCCCTCGGCACCAGGCCCAGCGCCGCCACCGGGTCGCTGACCACGACCGGCCCCGGTCCGAAGTGCGGTGTCAGCAGCCGGGCCGCCTTCATCTGGTCGTCGCCGCGACCCAGCACGGCCAGCAGCGTCGAGCCGTGGATCCCGGTCAGCAGGTCGAATCGGTGGTGGTCGGCTGCCCGTCGGAGAACGTCGAGGGCGTTCTCGGGATCTCCGAGCGGCGCCGCACCGGCGACCACGATCATCGACTCCTGGGTCGACCAGCCGAGCGTCGCGACCCGACCGAGCACGGACTCGTCGACCTCGTCGCGCAGCAGCGCGTCGACGATCAGCGCCTCGAGCCGGGCATCCCATGCGCCACGCGACTCGGCAGCGCGGGCGTAGACCTCGGCGGCGGAGAAGGCGATCTCCCGCGAGTAGCGCAGGACCGCCAGCTGGAGCTGCGACTGATCGCCGTGCAGGGCGAGCCGGTCGATGGCGTCCTCGACGACGCTCACCGTCGTGCGGACGAGGTCGACGGTCTGCTCGAGGGAGATCACCCGCGCGAGGTCGCGAGGGGCGGCCCCGAACACGTCGGCCGTGAGCGCGGGCTTCGCATCGGGGGCGGAGAACCAATCGATGAAGGCGGTGATGCCCGCCTGCGCGACGAGGGACACCCACGAGCGCTCCTCGGCCCCGAGCTCGCGGAACCACGGGAGGGTCTCCTCCATGCGCTTCGTGGCGGCGGTCGTCAGCTCCCCGGTGGCGCGGGTGATGAGGCCGATCTCGGGAGGCGTGCTCACGGCGTCAGCCGACGGAGATGCCGACGGCCCGGCCGACGAGATACGTCACCAGCGCCGCTCCAGAGCCCCAGAGCACCTGTCGCAGCGCGGAGAACACGACGCCACGGCCGGACAGCCGGCCGACGACTCCACCGACGATCGAGCATCGCGCGAGCAACGACATCGTGATCGCGATCGACGCAGCGCCGTGGTGCCGGATGTGAACAGGTAGGGGATGACGACGACGGAGGCGCCGATGGCGAAGGCGACGAAGCTCGACAGCGCGACCTTGACGGGATTGCCGAGCGCGTCGGGGTCGAGGCCGAGCTCCTCGCGCGCCAGGGTGTCGAGCGCGGTCTTGGGGTCGGACATGATCTTCTCGGCGACGCTGGGCCGCGTGCTCGCGATCGAGGCCCTTCGCCCGGTAGATGAGCTCGAGCTCCTTCTGCTCCTCCTCGGGCTTGTCGCGCAGCTCGCTGGCCTCCATCTCGATCTCGCGACGGAACAGGTCGCGCTGGCTGGCCACGCTGACGTACTCGCCGGCGGCCATCGAGAAGGCACCCGCCAGCAGGCCTGCGACACCGGCGAACAGGATGGTGCGGTTGTCGGGCGCTGCGCCGGCGAAGCCCATGACAAGCGCCGTGTTGGACACCAGCCCGTCGCTGATCCCGAAGACGGCGGCGCGCGTCGATCCGGACCGGTCACCGCGATGCCATGGCTCGCCCGTCACCGGGACCCATCGGGCGCCGCGGCCGCGCCGACTCACCAGGCGCCAATGACGTGCGCATCTGCTGGAACACCTCGATGTGCTCGCGCTCGTCCTCGGACATCGACGTGGGGGCCTCGGGCTCGGCGTCGTACATGCCAGCGTCGGCGCCCTCGGCCTCCTCGAGGTGCTGCAGCACGTCGGCGAAGCCCGCGCCACGGGCTCGCGCGACGAGGGCGGCATCCGAGGGATCGAGCTCGGACGGCGGCGCGCGGAACGTCCACGCCGTTCTCGTGAAGCTTGTCGATCCAGTGCGCGGCGTGCTGCTCCTCGATCTCGGCCAGCTCGAGAAGCGCCTCGCGGCGATCGCCGTCGACGTTCTCGGCCAGCGCGCGGTACAGCATGGCTGCACTGCGCTCGGCCGCCAGGTAGCGAAGGAAGCGCCGCGGATCTCCCGCCATCGTCAGCCGCTGCCCTCGGTGTTGCCGGCATCGGCAGCAGCCGGATCGTCGAGGCGGTACCGGTCGATGGCCTCCTTGAGGCGGCCACGGTCGAACTCGCCGCGCTTGGCCAGCATGGCCAGCGTCTGCACGGTGATCGACTCGGCGTCGACGAGGAAGTGCCGACGCAGGGCGCCGCGGGTGTCGGACATGCCCCAGCCGTCGGTTCCGAGCGACACGAAGTCCGCCGGCACCCAGTCGCGGATCTGGTCCTGCACGGCACGCATCCAGTCGGAGACGGCGACCACGGGTCCGGGACGGTCCGGCCAGCTTCTGGGTGACGTAGGCCGTGCGCTGCTCGTCGTCGGGGTGCAGCAGGTTGTGACGGTCGACGTCGAGGCCGTCGCGCCGCAGCTCGTTCCACGACGTCACCGACCACACGTCGGCGTTGACGCCCCAGTCGTCGCGCAGCAGCTCCTGCGCCCGCAGTGCCCAGTTGACGCCGACGCCGCTGGCGAGCAGCTGGGCCGCGGGTCCGTCGCCGGTGCCCTCGCTGACCAGGTGCATGCCGCGCAGGATGCCGTCGACATCGACGTCCGTCGGGCTGTGCGGGCTGCGGGTACGGCTCGTTGTAGACGGTCAGGTAGTAGTAGATGTTCTCGGGGGCCTCGCCGTACATCCGGCGCAGTCCGTCCTTGACGATGTGACCGATCTCGTAGCCGAACGCCGGGTCGTAGGCGACGACGGCCGGGTTCGTGCTCGCCAGCAGCAGCGAGTGGCCGTCCTCATGCTGCAGGCCCTCGCCGTTGAGCGTGGTGCGACCGGCGGTGGCGCCGACGACGAAGCCGCGCGCCATCTGGTCCATCGCCGCCCAGAATCCGTCGCCCGTGCGCTGGAAGCCGAACATCGAGTAGAAGATGTAGATCGGGATCATCGGCTCGCCGTGGGTGGCGTAGGACGTTCCGACGGCGGTGAACGAGGCAACCGAGCCCGCCTCGTTGATGCCCTCGTGGAGGATCGTGCCGTTGCGTGCCTCCTTGTACGACAGCATCAGCTCGCGGTCGACGGAGATGTACTGCTGACCGTGCGGGGAGTAGATCTTCGCGGTGGGGAACAACGAGTCCATGCCGAAGGTGCGTGCCTCGTCCGGGATGATCGGCACGAATCGCGGCCCGATGCCGGGCTCCTTCATCAGGTCCTTCAGCAGCCGCACGAATGCCATCGTCGTGGCGACCGCCTGCTTGCCCGAGCCGCGCGCGACGACGGTGTACGCGTTCGTCGGCGGGCTGCGGCAGCGGGCTTGGCCTGCGTGCGGCGCGTCGGCATCGAGCCGCCCAGGCGCCGGCGCGTCTCCATCATGTACTCGACGGCCTCGTCCTTGGGCCCCGGGTGGTAGTAGGGCGGCAGGTAGGGGTTCTCCTCGAGCTGCGCGTCCGAGATCGGGATGTGCACGGTGTCGCGGAAGGCCTTGAGGTCGTCGAGCGTCAGCTTCTTCATCTGGTGCGTGGCGTTGCGGCCCTCGAAGTGCGAGCCGAGCGTCCAGCCCTTGATGGTCTTGGCGAGCACGACGGTCGGCTGGCCCTTGTGTCGCGTGGCCGCCTCGTACGCGGCGTGCATCTTGCGGTAGTCGTGGCCGCCACGCTGCAGCTTCCAGACCTCATCGTCGGTCCAGCCCTCGACCAGTCGCGCCGTGCGCGGGTCGCGACCGAAGAAGTGCTCGCGCACGAAGGCGCCGTCCTCGCTCTTGTAGGTCTGGAAGTCGCCGTCGGGGGTGTTGTTCATCAGGCTGACGAGGGCGCCGTCGCGATCCTTGGCGAGCAGCTCGTCCCACTTGCGGCCCCAGACGACCTTGATGACGTTCCAGCCCGCGCCGCGGAACAGGCTCTCGAGCTCCTGGATGATCTTGCCGTTGCCGCGCACCGGTCCGTCGAGTCGCTGCAGGTTGCAGTTGACGACGAACGTGAGGTTGTCGAGCTCCTCGCGAGCCGCGAGCGTGAGGGCGCCCACCGCGTCGACCTCGTCGGTCTCGCCGTCGCCGAGGAACGCCCACACGCGCTGGTCGGAGGTGTCCTTGATGCCGCGGTGCTGGAGGTACTTGTTGAAGCGCGCCTGGTAGATGGCGTTCAGCGGGCCGATGCCCATCGACACGGTCGGGAACTGCCAGAACCACGGCATGAGCCGCGGGTGCGGGTACGAGGGCAGGCCGCCGCCGGGATGGGAGACCTCCTGCCGGAACCCGTCGAGCTGGTGCTCGTCGAGCCTGCCCTCGACGAAGGCGCGGGCGTACATGCCGGGGGAGGCGTGGCCCTGGAAGAAGATCTGGTCGCCGCCGCCGGGATGGTCGGGACCGCGGAAGAAGTGGTTGAAGCCCACCTCGTACAGCGACGCGGACGACGCGTAGCTGGAGATGTGGCCGCCGACGGAGATGCCCGGACGCTGCGCGCGATGCACCATGATCGCCGCGTTCCAGCGGATCATCTGCCGGATGCGCTTCTCGAGCTGCTCGTTGCCGGGGAACACCGGCTCCCGCTCCGGCGGGATCGTGTTGATGTAGTCGGTGCTGCGCAGGCTCGGGACGCCGACGTTGCGCTCGGCGGCGCGTCGCAGCAGCGACAGCATGAGGTAGCGCGCGCGGTAGTTGCCCGCCTCGTCGACGACGTTGTCGAACGACTCGACCCACTCGGCCGTCTCGTCGGGGTCGACATCGACGTACTGGGTGGGGAGTCCGCCGGCGAGCAGCGGATCGCGGTCACGTCCTGGGGCCACGGTGAACCCTTCGACTCAGCCGGCGGTCGGGATCGCCGATCGCCGGGGATCGGATATTGCGCAGATTGTGCGCCCCATCCTTCCGCATGCGTCGGCGAAAGTCGTAACGAGGGTTGACGCGCGGAGCGGCGCCATCGTGCCGCTCCGCGGAACCGCTGAGAAGATTCGCCACGCAATTCGGCGTTGGCGCTTGCGCCGCGGGGCTGCGTCGGGTGGACTACGCCGAGGAGGGCGGCTAGCCCGCCACGAGATGGATCGGTGACCCGTGATGGGTCGCCCCAAGGTGAGGAGCGACGTGGCCGCCGTAGCGGAGGACGAGGCCCAGGAGCGGGCCCGTCGACTCGGCCTGCAACAGGGCCTGACCGTTCAGGAGATGGGCTACGACGACGACGTCGACCTGGCCCTTCGTGTCAGGGATCGAGGGGGTCATCGGCGGCGAACTCGTCGACGAGGACTACGACGACGTCGTCGACGTCGTGATCATGTGGTGGCGGGAGGACGACGGTGACCTTGCCGACGGCCTGCTGGACGCGATCGGGCCGCTGACCGATCACGGTGTGGTCTGGCTGATGACGCCGAAGCCCGGACGCGACGGGCACATCGAGGCCGAGGACATCGCGGACGCCGCGCCCACGGCGGGACTGCAGCAGACCAGCACCATCAGCGCCGGCTCCCACTGGCAGGGAACCCGATTGGTGGCACCACGCGCCAAGAGGTAGCGTCACATCTCCCGTCCCGTTATCCAGGAGAAGTGACAATGACCGTCGAGGTTGGCCAGGAAGCTCCCGATTTCACGCTCGCCGACCAGTCGGGCGGCAAGGTCACGCTGTCGGACTTCCGCGGCGACAAGAACGTCCTTCTGATGTTCTACCCGTTCGCGTTCACGGGCACGTGCACCGGTGAGCTGTGCACGATTCGCGATCGCTACACGGACTTCGTCAACGACGACACCGTCGTGCTGAGCGTGTCCTGCGACCCGGTGGCACTCGATCAAGGTGTTCGCGGCGCAGGAGGGCCTCACGCACCCGATGCTCAGCGACTTCTGGCCGCATGGAGCGGTGTCGCAGGCCTATGGCGCCTTCCTCGCCGAGAAGGGGTTCGCCACCCGCGCGTCGTTCGTCATCGACAAGGACGGCATCGTGCGCTGGTCGGTCGTCAATGGCCCGGGCGAGGCCCGCAGCGCCGACGACTACGCCGAGGCGCTTGATGCACTGGCCTAGGGTCTGGGCGACCCGCGGGCCCGCAGCGGCGGGTACCCTGTGCCGGCGCGGGCCGTTAACTCAGTTGGCTAGAGTGTTTCCCTTACAAGGAAAAAGTCGGGGGTTCGAGTCCCTCACGGCCCACTTCGTGCATCGGTAGCCTGACCCCGTGCCCCTCACCCTGCAGCGCATCGTCGACCTGCTCGAGCGCCGATATCCCATCGGCGCTGGCCGCCGACTGGGACGCCGTCGGTCTGGTGTGCGGCGAGCCGGCCGCCTCGATCGCGCGAGTCCTGTTCGCCGTCGACGTCGACATGTCGAGTCGTCGACGAGGCGATCATGCAGCAGGTCGACCTCATCGTGACCCATCACCCGCTGCTGCTGCGCGGCGTGCACTCCATCGCGTCAACGGACTACAAGGGCCACGTGCTGCACACGCTCGTCTCCCACGGCATCGCCCTGTACACCGCTCACACGAACGCGGATCATGCCCGTCCCGGCGTCTCCGATGCCCTCGCCGACGCCCTCGGACTGAAGGTCGACGGGCCGCTCCTTCCCGATCCCGTTCATGCCGGACTGGGCACCGGGCGGATCGGAGACCTCGTCGAGCCGCTGACCCTGGGCGCCTTCGCCGAACGCGTCGCGGCAGCGCTGCCGCCGACGCCCGCCGGCATCCGTGTGTCCGGAGATCCCGACGAAGCTCGTTCGACGGGTGGCCGTCTGCGGCGGCTCCGGCGATGATCTCCTCCGTGAGGCGAGCGCCGCCGCGGACGTCTACGTGACCTCGGACCTGCGGCACCATCCCGCCCAAGAGCACCGGGCCCAGGGTGGTTGCGCCCTCATCGACGTGCCGCACTGGGCGGGGGAGTGGACGTGGCTGCCGGTCGCCGCACGTGCTCTCGACGACGACGTCCGAGCGTCCGGCAGTACGGTGGACGTCCACGTGTCCGAGATCGTCACCGATCCGTGGACCACGCACCTAGGGAGTACCCGCTGAACGCCGCTGCCGACATCCAGATCCGACTGCTCGAGCTCCAGGACAGGGACACGCGCCTGACCCAGCTCGCGCACAAGGCCAAGACGTTGCCCGAGGCGGCGCTTCTGGCGGAGATCGATGTGCGGCTGTCGCGGCTGCGCGACGAGGTGGTCGCGGCCGAGACCATCGCGGGGGACCTTGAGCTCGAGCAGGACAAGGCCGACCAGGACGTCGAGCAGGTGCGCGAGCGCACGCGTCGCGACCAGCAGCTCCTCGACTCGGGGACCATCGGTGATCCCAAGCAGCTCCAGTCGATCCAGGCCGAACTCACGTCTCTGGCGCGGCGGCAGGGAGAGCTCGAGGACGTGGAGCTGGAGATCATGGAGCGCGTGGAGGGAGCCAGGGCGGCCGTCGCGCAGTTGACCAACGAGCGTGACACCGTCGCCACCGAGCGCGCCGACGTCGCTGCACAGGTCGACGTCCTGCTCGCCGACATCAACTCGGAGCACTCGAGCGTCGAGCAGCATCGCGCGTCCATCGCGGGGTCTCTTCCCGATGACCTGCTTGGCCTGTACGACAAGATCCGCGCGGACCACGGCGGAGTCGGTGCCGCGCCGCTGCACCGAGGGCGCTGCGAAGGCTGCCGCATGCAGCTGCCGCCCAACGAGATCGAGGCGATCCGCGAGGCGCCCGCCGATGCGGTCGTCCGCTGCGAGGAATGTCGACGCATCCTGGTCCGCACGCCGGAGTCGGGCCTCTAAACATGACCCGTTCGCTCATCGTGGAGGCCGACGGCGGCTCCCGCGGGAATCCCGGCCCCGCCGCGTACGGTGCCCTCGTGCGCGACGCCGCGACGGGCGTCATCCTGGCGGAGCTGGCCGAGTACCTCGGCGAGGTCACCAACAACGTCGCCGAGTACCGCGGCGCGATCGCCGGGCTCACCCACGCGCACGAGGTCGACCCGGACGCCGTCGTCGAGATGCGCCTCGACTCCAAGCTGATCGTCGAGCAGATGAGCGGTCGCTGGCAGATCAAGAGCCCGGACATGCGCGTGCTGGCACGCCAGGCGAGGGGAATCTTCCCGCCCGGCCGGGTCACGTACACGTGGGTGCCACGCGCCCAGAACACGCGCGCTGACGCCCTCGTCAACGAGATGATCGACTCGGCCATCGGGCGGGGCGAGCGCATCGATCCGCCGACTCGACGGTGCCCCCGCCGAGGACACGAGCGCCGACGACGTGATCGGCAGCATCGACGTCGAGCGCAGCCGCATCGTGGTCGAGGAGCGGGCGGGCGAACGTCCGCACGCGACGATGATCGGCTGGGCCGATCTCGGCCGACCGACCGTCACGATGCTCGCCCGGCACGGCGCCACCGAGCTCAGCCTCGAGAAGCGCTTCAGCGGGCGAGGGGGATTCGATGCGCCGCTCGCACCCATCGGATTCGCCCAGGCGGAAGCGCTCGCCGACGAGCTGACGCGTCGCGAGCCGGTTGCCCGGATCGTCGCGTCACCGCTGCTGCGCACTCGTCAGACCGCCCAGGTCGTCGGTGACCGACTCGGGCTGCCGGTCGAGGTGGAGGACGGCTTCGCCGAATGCGGCTTCGGCGAGTGGGATGGACACACCTTCGCCGAGGTCAAGCAGCTGTGGCCCGAGCAGCTGGAGGAGTGGCTCAGCTCCACGTCGGTGGCGCCGCCGGGCGGCGAGTCCTTCGAGGCCTGTCGCGATCGCGTCGACACCGCTCGGCGCACTGTCGTCGAGCGCTACACGGGCGAACGGCTGCTCATCGTCGCGCACGTGACCCCGATCAAGGTCCTCGTCGGCTTGGCTGTCGACGCGCCGCTGAGCAGCCTGTACCGCATGGAACTGCCGCCCTGCTCGTTGAGCACGCTTGCGTGGTTCGCCGACGGCAACTCCTCGATGTTCAGCTTCGCCGAGGCCGCACACCTGCGAGCGGTCCCCGTTCCCGACGGCACCTAGCTGACGATCACGTCGAGGGTCGCAGGTGCGTCACGTTCCCTCTCCACGCGGTAGCCCCAGGACGTCAGCGCTGACTGCAGGCCTACGAGGCTTGTCGGCTCGCGCGAGGACGTCAGTGCTGCTCGCGCGATCAAGCCCTTGGTGGCCTTGTTGTGATGGCTGACGATCGTGCGACGGCCCGCGTGCTCATGGAAGACGCGGACGCTGACCCACGACTCGTGGCGTGGCATCGGCGCGAGGGCGCAGTAGGCGCCCGACCTCAGGTCGAGAACCAGGCCCTCCAGTTTCGACAGCGCCGTTCCCAACGGGTCGTGCCAGACACGACGCATCGTGCCCAGCCCGGGAAGCGTCGTCCCGCCGCTGAGCCGGTACGCCGGGATCATCGCCGTGGGTCGCACGAGGCCCCAGAGGGCCGAGGCGATGACGACGCGATCATCGGCACGGTGCTGCTGCCGACGACTCATGGTCGCGTAGCCGAGTGAGTCGAACACGACTCCCGAGTAGACCTCGATGGCCGGGGCGCAGGGCTGCCCGGCGGAGGCGTGCGTCGCGAGTCACCTCGTCCGCCTGGCGCGGCCCCAGTCCGAGTGCCGAGGCCGCGGCGGCGGGGTCGGTACGGCACAGCGTCGTCAGTGCCGTGACCAGAGTTCGGCGGGTACGCCGCAGCTCGGGGAAGGGGAGGCCGTCGAGATCGAGCGGGGGTCCAGAATGGGGAACTGACTTGCCTTCGCTCGGCGGGAGAAGGATGAGCACGTCGGCAGGCTAACGAGAGGAGTCAGGATGGCCTCGGCCGGGAACCTCGAGCACTGGCAGGCGCTGGCGGCGTTCCATGGAACGGGCGCTGACGACTACTACGACATTCCCGCTCTGATCCGCGGCGACATGAGCCTGCGGCCGATCGAGACGGTAGGACTCGACGTCGCGACGCGGGGGAGTGGCGTCGACGGGCGCCGCATCGCGCACCTGCAGTCGCACATCGGCATCGACTCGGTCCACCTCGCGCGTCTTGGTGCTCGGGTCACGGCGTTCGACTTCGCCCCGGTTGCGCTCGAGCGACTACGAGCAGATCGCCGACGAGTGCGGCGTCGTCGTCGAGACGGTGCTCGCCGACTCGCAGGAACTGGCCTCGCCGAGGTTCGCCATGTGGCACAGCGGCTTCGACGTGGTCTACGCCACGATCGGCGTGACCTGCTGGATCCGCGATCTCGACGCATGGATGGCGGGGGTCGCTGCCCTGCTCAAGCCGGGGGGCCGCCTGCTGCTCATCGAGATCCACCCGCTCTACAACATGGCGGAATCATTCACCCCGCTCGTGCTGGACTTCCCGTACGTCAACGACGGGCCACGGCACCTCGAGGGGACGGGCTCCTACGCCAATCCCACGGCCGATCTTCCGTGGTCCGTCGACGAGTACGCGTGGTCGATCGGCGAGACGGTGAATGCCGCCATCGGTGCGGGTCTGTCCGTCGTCCGCCTGGACGAGCACGTCGAGTCCGCGTCGGATCCGCGAGGGGACTGCATGACCCGCGAGTCGGACGGGCAGTTCCGGCTGCGCATCGGCACCGGTCGAGCCGGCGGGTCGGCCGAGCCGCTGCCGGTCCTGTTCACGCTGGTGGCGGAGAAGTCCGCGCCGCGGGGTACCCTGAGCGCGGACGAGCCAGCCGGGTGATCGCGGCGCGCAAGCGTCGAGGAAAGTCCGGACTCCACAGGGCAAGGTGGTGGGTAACACCCACCCGGGGCGACCCGCGGGACAGTGCCACAGAGAACAGACCGCCAGGAGCGATCCTGGTAAGGGTGAAACGGTGGTGTAAGAGACCACCAGCGCTGCAGGTGACTGCAGCGGCTAGGTAAACCCCACCTGGAGCAAGGTCAAAAGGGCCGGCTTGCCGGCCTGCGCAGGCGAGCTGCCCGCTCGATGCCTGCGGGTAGACCGCACCAGGCTGCTGGCAACAGCAGTCGCAGATGGATGATCACCGGTCGGCCTCGGCTGATCACAGAATCCGGCTTATATGGCTGGCTCGTCCCCCGCCCCCTCTATTGGGCGTGGCAGCAGGCGTCACTGGTGTGTTTCGCTGGCCGCTGCCCGCCGGGAACGCGACGTTCATCGACGAGGCGCTATCGGGTGGGACAACTGTGGGGGTCGAGTGACCGGTCGTCGTCGAACTCTGGCATCAGTCATATGCGCGTCTGCAGTCGTGGGCGGACTCCTGCTCGCGGCTCCGTCGCACGCCGTTCCCGCCGACTACCCGCCGAGCCCGGGCAAGGGCGGTGGCCCCGGACCGAGTCCGACCCCCCTCGAGCCCACCGAGCGAACCGGCGTGCTGTCCGTCGACGGGGTGCGCACCAACGTCAAGATGAAGAGCGAGCCGGCCAAGGGGACGATTCGCATCACCGGGAGCGGCATCGACGTGCTGATCACGTCCGTGGGCCCGGCGGGCGTGGTGCTGCCGCTCGGAGCCGATGGCTCGCTGCTCATCGTCCAGGGCGGTGACCTGCTGGTCACGGGCAAGGGATTCGAGCCGACGAGCACCATGACGCTGTGGCTGCTGTCCACGCCCACCCGGATCGGCGCCCCCAGGGCCAGTGCGACGGGTGCCGTCAACGCCGCGGCGCCGATCCCCGCGGGAGTAGTGCCGGGCGCGCATCATGCGCAGGCGTTCGGCTACGCCCTCGACGGACGAACGATCCGGCTGACCGTGCCCGTGCGCGTGCTGTCGCGTCCGCTGGAGCCGCACAGTGCCCAAGTGTCCGCAACGGCCTACTTCGATCCCCGCTCTGCGGGGCTGTCGAGTGGGCAGGAGCGCGTCCTCGATCAACTCGTCGACCAACTGCCCGCGGGCGCGCGGAAGCTCAGGGTGGTGGTGGCCGGCTACGTGCAGCCCGACGCCACCACGGCCAACGACCTGTCCTTGTCGAGCGCCCGCGCCCTTGCTGTCGCGCGCTACCTGAAGTCTCGCGGAGTGACGTCGCGCTTCTCCGTGTCGGGCCGAGGGATCTCGTCAGCACCGGGCGAGCAGGGCAGGCAGGCGCACGTGCAGGTCGTTCTCACCGTCCTGCGCTGAGCCTCACGGGACGGTCCGGCACGGCTGCGTCGAGGCACCGTCGCGTGCGGTGGTCGTGATTCCGCCGGCCACAGGCGCCGCGTGGACGCTGGGCAAGGCACCCTTCACCACAGGTTCGTGCAGGCTCAGGCTCAGCGTGTGGGTCTGGCCACGCACGAGCTCGATCGGCACTCCCCACACCGGGCGGCCCGCCTCGAGCCCCGTGCTGACGAACACCGGATTCCCGTCGAGCAGCGCGGACGTGGCCGTGCTGCCGCGCGGTCCGTACACGTGAATGAACACCTTCGTCGAACCCTTGGGTCGCGACGGATCGTCCAGCCGCAGGTCGACGTAGGGCGGTAGGTCATCCGGCGCCGCGTTCGTCAGGGCCACCGTCACTGTGGACTGTGCCGTTCCCGCCGTCCCGGCGACCAAGCATTGCCGAATCTGGTAGTCGACGGCTCCCGTGACGTAGGCGTCCACCTTCCCGCCGGTCACGTTGTTGATGTTGACGACGGCGTCGGGGCCCGCCGTCGGGGCGACCTGACCTCCTGCGGGATTCCCCTGGAGCCACTTCTCGATGTCCGGATCGCTGGACCATGCCTTGATGTGGCCCCCGTCTACGGCGGCCTGAGTGGCGGACCACAGGTTCTTGACCGCGAGCGGGCGCTGTAGCAGGGAGTCGGCGGTGGCGTAGAGAAGTCCCATGACCAGTTCGTCCTTCGCCGCCACGTCCGGGAAGTCGGGGTACTTCGTGTAGATATCTCGTGTGAAGAACTGCTCCGCCGAGCCGGTGTCGATGGTGACGCCCTTGTGCTCGACCGGGCCGGTCCCTGCAAGGAGCGCAGACACCGCCGATGGGTCGATCGCCACCACGCCGTCGACCGGCGTACCCCGTAGGGCCATGCCTGCCGCCGCCAGTCTGGCAACGGAGGGGAAGTCCGAGCTCAGGTTGAACGACGCCCAGTCGCCGAGGTCACTGCCCCACAGGGCCTGCGTCGGCGGGTCGACGACGTCGGCGTAGGGGATGGACCCCGAGTCCAGCGTGCTCTTCCGAGATGCGGCCTCCACGATGCGAGGAGCCCCGTCGGCGAACTCGACGATGGCGAAGGCGCTGAACAGGCCGCCGGACCCGCGTGACTCCGCGGGATTCTGCAGCATTACCAGCCATTTCTTCGGTTGATCTCCGCCGGTGATACCCGGAAGCAGCTCCACGAAGGCCGTCGCCTGCGCCGTGGCGTCGAGCAGTTGCGGTAGCCCCTTCTTGGCCTTGTTCACGACACGGTCGGTGCCCAGCAGCAGCCCGGCATTCGGCAGTTTCTGCACCTGCGCGGCAGCACCGCCGAGCACGTGCTGCAGCTGCCGGAGGTCGTCGGCGGATCCACTGAGGGCCGCCAGCCCGGCGCCACTGCCTGAGATCCCCTGCAGGCGGTCGACGATCGGCTGGGCCGCCGCCGCCACCTCAGCGGTGGCTGCACTGAGGACATGGACCGCCTCGAAGGAGGGTCCGATGAACGGCAGGTGCTGAGCCCGCCACCACGTCGCGTCAGCCGTGCGATCGCGTAGTTCGGCAGAGGTCTGCGCGAGCGCACCCACCGAGGTGGCCGCGTCGCCGAATCGGCCTTCCGCGAACTGCGCTTGCGCTTGCGCCACCTGGGATTCGAGCGCCGCGGCGTCGCGGGAGACCCAGAACGCCGCGAACAGCGTCTGGGCGATCAGCACGACGACGACGAGCACGCTGATCGTCATGACCCACACGACGATTCGACGAAAACCGTTGCGTTTCCTGGGCGGACGAGAGGCACGTGGTGCGCTCTTCGATGCCGCGTGGCGTCCGGCCACGACCATCAATCCCCTTTTTTGGGTGGGCCGGTTGGCCTTTCCGTCTATGGATGCGCTGTTACCTTAGCGGCTGCGAGTGGACGCCTCGCAGGCGTTTCGGGGGGATCGCCAGCGCAAGGCGCTGAACAACGGGGAGCAGGACCATGACGGCGCTCGACATCTCGACGACCACGAACGGCGGTGCACCGCCGGGCTACGGCGATGTCCCGGCGCTGGTCGACGAGAACGCGAGGCTTCGCCAGCGGGTGGCAGATCTCGAGCAGATCGCGCTCGGCTATCGCTCCCAGCTCAGTGAGGTCGTTGCCAGCACGTCGTGGCGGGTGACCAGCCCGCTGCGCGTCATCGCAGCAGCCTGGCGTCGCGGGCACACGCGGATCCGGCGGGCTGCTGTGCGACTTCGCCGCAGCGGCGCGGGCCGGACCGGCGCGCGCACCGCCGGCCTGTTCCCACCTGACCCCCTGTCGCTGCCCGTCACGTCGCCACTGCGCTGGCGAGTCATGACGCGCGACGTCCCACGCGAGCCCGCGCCGACCCGCACCACAGTCGGGCCCCGCATCCTCGTTGTCGCGCACGTGCACTACCCCGAGCTGTGGGTCGACATCGAGGATCGGCTCGCGCGAGTGCCCGAGTCGTTCGATGTCCTGGTCACGGTGACCGAGGGCGGTGCCGAGGCGGTCGTGCCGAGGATTCGAGCCCGCCACGCTAGGGCGAAGGTCGTGGTCGTCCCTAACCGCGGCCGCGACTGGGCTCCGTTGGTCCACCTTGCCAACGAGGGACTTCTCGCCGGCTACTCCGCGATCGCGAAGGTCCACACGAAGAAGAGCGAGCATCGGGTCGACGGTGACGGATGGCGGCTCCAGCTGCTCGACGGCGTGTTCGAGTCTCCCGAAGCGATTGCCCGCATCGTCGATCTCCTGGACGAGGACCGAGGCGTCGGCCTGGTGGTGCCGACGGGCCACGTGTCGGGGCCCGAGCACTGGGGATCGAACGAGGAGATCGTCGAGACCCTCGCCGCTCGGCTGCCGATGGCCTTCGACCCGGATGTGCTCGCGTTCTCCGCCGGGTCGATGTTCTGGTGCCGGCCCTGGCTGCTCGAGCGCCTGGCCGACCTGGCGCTGGAGGTCGACGACTTCGAGCCGGAGTCGGGCCAGTTCGACGGCACGACGGCCCACTCGCTCGAGCGCCTCGTCGGCGTGATGGCCACGGTCGGAGGCATGGACATCGTGGAGACGATGGACGTGCCCTCTCGACTCCGGGCGGCCCGTCGAACCGGACTGCTCCCGGCCCGGGTCCTCGCCTTCTACCTGCCCCAGTATCACCGCTCGGCGGAGAACGATGTCTTCTGGGGAGACGGCTTCACCGACTGGGACAAGGTCCGGCTGGGTGCGGCCCAGTTCCCCGGCCACCGCCAGCCGCTGGCGCCCGGACTGGACGTCGGCTACTACGACCTGGCCGATCCGCTGGAGCTGCCCCGTCAGGCCGAGCAGGTGCGCTCCGCGGGCATCGACGGACTGGTTTTCCACTACTACTGGTTCGACGGGCGCACGCCGCTCGACGTCCCGCTGAACCGGCTGCTGGCCGAGCCGGCGATCGACCTGCCGTTCGCGCTGTCCTGGGCCAACGAGCCGTGGACCCGACGCTGGGACGGCCTTGACTCGGACGTGCTCCTCGACCAGTCGTTCTCACCTGGCTGGCAGGGTCAGTTCTACTCGTCGATCAGCTCTGCGCTGCACGATCCGCGCTACCTGACGGTCGACGGCAGCCCGCTCCTGCTCGTGTACCGGCTGGATCTGGTGCCCGATCTCGTCGCCACCGTGGCGGCCTGGCGGTCCTTGGCCGCCGCTGACGGTCTGCCCGGCCTGCACATCCTCGGAGTCCTGCCGGCCCGGGACTTCGGGACGGTGTCGGGCGCCGAGCTCGAGTGCCTCGACGGCCTGGTCTCCTTCCCGCCCGGAAGTGGCATCGACGTGGTCAGCGTGGGCCATCTGATCCCACCGGGTTGTGGTCCCAAGGATGGCGACGTCCTGTCGTATGACGCGGCGGCCGACTCGCCCATCCCCAGCAGCCTCGGCAGCCTGCCCGTGCACCCGGGTGTCATGCCCGGGTGGGACAACACGGCCCGCCGCGGGGCGTCGGCCTACATCTTCCACGGGGCGAACCCGGTCACGTTCCGGCGATGGCTGTCGCGGGCCGTCGGCTCGGCCGGCCGCCAGCGCCTGCCCCTCGTCTTCGTCAATGCCTGGAACGAGTGGGCCGAGGGCGCGACTCTGGAGCCGGGGAAGCACAGTGGCGAGAGCTACCTGACGACGGTGCTCGATGCGTCCGGCAAGGATGCCCGATGCTGAACAAGCCCGAATGGAGCACCCGCGCGCTGCCGGCGGCGATAGCCGACCTTCGACCCTTCGTGGACGTCGTAAGGGCCGGCTTCGTGCTCGGCTGGGTGGCCGATGCCGACGAGCTCGATGACTGCACCGTGCATGTCAACGGCGACGAGGTCGCCGCCTCCGTTCGCACCATTCCCCGGGCCGACCTTGCCGATCCGGACGGCACCGGGGCCGTCGGTTTCATCGTGCGGTTCGATGCCGACCCGGCCAAGCGCCCGCGTCGCGCGGTGCTCAGCCTGCGTTCCGGCGAACGGTCGGGCCGAGTGCTCGTGGAGTGCCGGAAGGACGACTGGCGCCGCACGCTGATCGGCCGACTGGAGCGAGTGAGCGACCGCCTGCTGACAGGCTGGCTGGTGGATCCGGGTGCCGTGCGGTCCCGTCGCCGGGCCACCCTCGTGGTCAACGGCGTTCCGGTGTGCGTGGTCGAGGCGACCGACGACCGGCCGGACGTGCAGGGTCAGTTCGGGGTGGACGGGCCCACGGGCTTCCTCGTCGACCTGCCTCAGCGCTGCCGGGCCGGCGACGTCCTGTCCCTCGTCGACGCGTCGGGCGCTGAGCTCGATCGGCTGGTGATCCCGGCCCACGAGATCGACGACGAGTCGGATCGAGTGGTCGACCCGATCCGCCTGCCGGGCCTGCTGCTCGGCCGGTATCGGCACGACCACAACGGCGACTTCCTCCTCATCCGAGGACCCGGATTCCGGGTCCTGCGCGCCCAGCGCGGGCCGGTCGCCGAGGCTCCCGCGCCGGCCCCGCTCCGGTCACGGCTCGTCGTGCAGCTCGATCACATCGCCATGTCGCGTCCGGCGGACGAGCACGTGGGCGGTTGGCTGGACGAGCTCGATCGCGCCGTAGCCGAGGTGGGCAGCCGCTACGGGCACGGTTGGCTGCTCGTCGATGAGGCTGACATCGACCGAGCTACCTCGGTGGACGACGCGCACATCGTCCGTGGCCGTCCGGCCCTCACCGCCTGGCAGGCCGCGCGCCTGGCCCGAAGCGGGCATCGGCTGCCCGTCACCGATGACGAGCTCGCCCAGTTCCTCACCGGCGTGGCCGTCGACCTGCGTCGGATCGGCAACGGGCTCTCATTGATGACCGACGAGCAGATTGCCTGGCTGGGCGAACTGGTCGATCCCTGGCACCCGTTGCCGATCTCCCGGTACATCGCGGCACGCCGTTCGGTCGTGCCGCACTGGCGCGAGAGCTTCGCCTCCGATGACGAGCTCTCGCGGGCCGGACTTCTCTGCGAGGCCTTCGCCGACGAGATGTGCAACGGCTTCGGCTGGACGTTCTTCGGAGCGCTGGCGCTCATGCCTGAAGTGGTCGACTCTCTGGCCGCGGCCGTGCTGGCGTTCGCCGAAGGCGGCTGGCCCGAGACGGTCGTCACGTTCGGCGATGCCGAGGTCGCCGAGTTCCGAGCGTCGGTCGACGCGCTGCACCCGCTGGCCGCCCGCCGGGCCACCGGCGATGTGGCCGCGTCCGTCCAGCCGGCGCCGCACCAGGCCCTGATCGGCCTGATCGGGCATGGCTCGGCCGTCGGCCACAATGCCACGCTCAGCGAGCGAGCGCTGTCCGAACTCGGACTCGACGGCCCCATCGTGAGCCTGGACCACTCGTCGTCACAGGTCGGCAGCGAACTGCTCCGGTCGGGCACTCCTCCTCGGTCGTGGGTGCTGCTGCACTCTCAGCCGGACTACCTGCCGTCGATCATGACGAATGGCTGGCCCTACCTGGGCCGGACCGAGTCCGTCATCGGCTACATGGCCTGGGAGTCGACGGCGGTGCCCCAGTCACTCCACGCAGGCATCTCGATGGTCGACGAGGTCTGGACTCCGAGCGAGTTCAGCGCGGCCGGGCTGCGCACCGCCACGTCGCGTGACGTGCACGTCGTGCGACACGCCTTCCTGCCGGAGGAGGCCGCCGCCCTCCTCGATCAGGCACCCGCCGATGACGACCGACGGGACGTTCCGCGTGCTGGCGATCGCCGACGCGCACAGCGGACTGTCGCGCAAGAACATCTCGGGCATGCTCGAGTCCTTCGACAGGGCCTTCGCCGGCGACCCGGCCTTCCGACTCATCCTCCGCATCAGGAACTTCCCGCACATCACTGCGAGGGCACGTGAGGGCAACGCTCAGTCGATGGACGTGCTCGCGCGGATCGCCGCCTCGCGCAGCGTGGAGGTCGTGTCGGGCGAGATGTCCAGGGCCGACGTGCTGCGCCTGTACGGGCGCGCGCACTGCTACCTGTCGCTGCACCGCTCCGAGGGCTTCGGCTACACGATGGCCGAGGCGATGATGGCCGGCGTCCCGGTGGTCGCCACCGGCTACTCGGGCAACCTCGAGTACATGGACGCCGACACGGCGCTGCTGGTCGACTACGAGACAACGTCGATCCGGCCGGGGGAGTACCTGTTCTGGGCGCCGGGCATGCAGTGGGCCGATCCCAGCACCGAGCATGCCGCCGAACTGCTGCAGGATCGTGGCCAGCGACCGGTCCGGCAGTCGGGCGCGTGCGGAGAGGGCCCGGCTCCACGTGGCCGACCGACTGTCGTTCGACCGACTGGTCACTCGTTTCGCGGAGCTCCTCGATGGGCGCTGATCTCGTTGACGCGCGCGACGGTCGAGGCCATGGGGCGCGCCGGCGCCCAGCGCCGTCAGCACGACGATGGCGGTGTCTCAGCGTTCGTCATGAACCGCTTCTGGCTGCACGTCGAGCCGGACGACGCGGCCATCACGCCGTGGATGATCTCGGACGGATTCTGGGAGGCCTGGGTCACCACGTGGCTCATGCGCCAGCTGAGGCCGGGCGACGTGTTCGTCGACGTCGGCGCGAACGTCGGCTACTACACGATGCTGGCCAGGTCCCTCGGGGCGCGGGTGCTGTCGTTCGAGCCGAACCCGCGAGTCGCTCGGCTGCTCCAGCGTTCGCTCGACGAGGTCGAGGCCAGCGATGTGGTACTGGTCACTGGCGCTCTCGGCGATCGGGTGCAGTCCCTCGACCTGTCCGTGCCGGTCGGGCACTCCGGAGGCGCCTCGATCATGGGCGTCGCAGACGCGGAGTACACAGTGAGCACGCTCGTCCGCCCGCTGGACGATGTCCTCCGATCGCTGCCGGACTATGCGTCACCCACGATCATCAAGGTAGATGCGGAGGGGGCCGAGCCCGAGATCTGGCAGGGCATGCAGGAGACGCTGCTGAAGAACCCGGCCTGCATCGTCCTGATGGAATGGGAGTCCGGACGGTTCGCCGACCCGACCGCCCTCCTCGACGGGATTCGCGAGGGCGGCTGGGAGATCAGGGTCGTCGACGGCGCCGGCGACGAGCAGGCGATCACCGACGACGAGCTCGCTGAACTGGGCCTCCAGATGGTGACCGTACGGCGCCCGAACGCCCCGGCGCGTCAGGTCACGCCGCTGCGGCGGCCCTACCGTCCCGACTACCCGTACGGGCACCTGTGGTCGGTGCGGCTGGGGTTCAAGCACATACCGAAGAGCGCCGGCATCAGCCTGAGCCAGGCGATCCATTCGTCGTGGGGCCTGGACTACCGAAGCCTGCTGCAGGTGCAGGCGTCGCCCGAAGAGGAGATGCACTATCTGACGCCCCACGTGGCTCGGTTCGACGACCTGGACCTGTGGAGCGGGCGGCCCTACGTGGCTGGACATGTGGGAATCGAGGATCTCGCTCGCCTGAATCGGACCTTTGTCTTCACCGTTCTCCGGGAGCCCGTCGTGCGCTCACTCAGCGCCTACGCCTACCTCAGGCGCCGCGCCGAGGATGGTCACACGCAGACTGCGTCGGGAGAGCTCGGCGTCGGTCAACGCCAAGCGCTGCGACTCTCGCCCCGTGATTGGTTTCTCTCCAGCCGCCAGGATGACATGACACGCGGTCTCCTGCAGGACGCGTTCTCGGTCGGGACGCCCGAGCGCGACGCCGCTGATGAGTGGCTGTCAACACGGAGGCGACTGTCGACCGCAGAGGCGGAATGGCTCATTCGAGGTGCGCTCGACCGGATTCAAGTGGCATATGTCGGCGTCGATGCCGCTCGAATCGTTGAGAACCTCTACCTTCAGGGCCTGCTGCCCACGCTTCCCGAGGTGCACTACCTGAACGAGGCTGAACGCCACCTGCGGCTCGAGGCGGTCAGTTATCAGGACCTTTACGCAGACGTGGTGGAGTCGACGGTTCTGGACACGCTGCTCATCGATATCGCTTCCGACATGTTCCCTGGCTATGTGTTCGACCCCTGCCAGCCGTCGTTCGAGTCGTTCGCCGAGACGGCTCGCCGCTACGGGCTCGAGGACACCGACTCCGGGCACGTGCGGTGAGGACCGCCTCGCTCCGGGAGGCGCTGCCCCGCGGGACGGTTCCGTCCGGCATGGCCGACTTGTCCCAGGGGCTCCGTAACTGGCCGCTGTGGTGGCTGCTGGCGGTCCGGAAGACGTCCTCGCAGTACCGGCGGACCTATCTCGGGCCCTGGTGGATGACGATGCAGACGTTCATCTTCGTGCTGGGCCTCTGGCTGCTGTTCGGCATTCTGCTGCAGCAGCCGATGCGGGAGTTCCTGCCGTACGTCGCCATCGGCCTGGTGGTCTTCCAGTGGCTCAGCTCGTCGCTCACCCAGGGGACCTACTGCTTCGTCGAGGGCTCGTCACTGGTGCAGACCACGCCGGTGCCCTTGAGTTCCATCGCGCTGCGCTCAGCGGCGAGCCGCACCATCGAGTTCGGCCATGATCTCGTCGTCATCGCCGTGCTCGTCGTCGTCCTCGCCGTTCCACTCGGATGGACGATGCTCCTCCTGCCCGTGGCGCTGGCGCTGATGGTGCTGAACTGCGTGGCCTTCGGCCTTTGGCTCGGGCCGCTCAACGCCAGGTACCGCGACGTCGGCCCGATCGTCGAGGCGCTCGTGCGCATCCTCTTCTTCTTCACGCCGATCTTCTGGGTGCCGACCGACCTTGCCACCGACCAGCGAATGGTCCTGACCGCATGGAACCCGTTTGCCTACTGGATGGGCTCGGTGCGCGAATGCTTCCTGCCCACGGACCGCTTCTGGCTGATCCTCGGCATTTCTGCGGCCCTGACCGCAGTCAACTGCATCCTGGCGGTCGCCGTCTTCTCGCGGATGCGGCCCCGCATCGCCTACTACGTCTGAGGAGGTCACAGTGATCGATGCCCGCGGCATCAGCGTCGACTTCGAGTACCTCGCTGCCCGCGATCAGAACATAAAGCGGTCGACGATGAACATGTTCCTGCGCCGACGCGAGCAGCGCCGAGTGGTCTCGGCCCTGCGAGACGTCGAGTTCCGCGTCGGCGACGGAGAGCGACTGGGACTGCTCGGTGCCAACGGCGCGGGCAAGACGACGCTGCTTCGGATCATCGCGGGAGTGCTCATGCCGACCCAGGGTCGCATGTGGGTGACCGGTCGGGTTCTCTCACTTCTGGGCGGGGCGAACCTGGGGCTCGACCCGGAGGCATCCGGTCGCGAGAACGCCGAGACCCTGGGCATCCAGCTCGGACTGCGCGGCCGGGAGGTCTTCCGTGTCGCAAGTGAGGCGATCGAGTTCTCCGGGCTTGCCGCACGTATCGACGATCCGGTCTACACCTTCTCCTCGGGCATGATGGCGCGGCTGCGCTTCTCGGTGATCACCGGACTTCGCCCCGAGGTGCTCGTCCTCGACGAGGGGATCGGCGCCGCCGACGCAGCCTTCGCCCAGAAAGCTGCGGAGCGGATGGAGTCGTTCGTGCAGGGCTCGGGATCGGTCGTCGTTGCGTCGCACAGCCTCGGCCTGCTCCGCGCGACCTGCAACCGCGGACTCTTCCTCGACGCCGGATCCGTTGCCTATGCGGGAACGCTCGGCGGAGCCGAACGCGCCTACCTTCAGTCGGTCGCCGCCACGGTCGGCACCGGTGCCGGGTCAGCCTCGGGATTCGCGGTGCAGCCAGTAGTCGGGCCCGGACTTGTAGTGCATCGGTAGCCCGGCAGCGACAAAGGGCTTGAGGTCGTGCCGGTCGAGGATCACCGTGGTGGTGCCAATCGTCTCGAGATGGCGGGCCAGCCATACCGCGACGTGCCGGGTGACCAGGCCGGGTCCGGTGGCCAGCCACGTCGACTCGGTGTACGTATTCAGCAGACTGCGGATGGCCTCGTCGCGAGCGGCCAGGATCGCCGGATGGCCCGGTGCCGCTGCCATGAAGTCGTTGGCGAGATTGCCGCGATCCTCCTGCCAGAGCACGAGCGACGGCCCATCCACGAGGGGTTCGATGGGCGCGTGACACGCGTCGTCGACGTCCGCCCACACTCCGCCATTGGCCGTGAGCCAGGCCAGGCGGATGAGGTCTGCCTTGGCGGCCGGATGGCGGGCTCGACGATAGGCGCGGATCGCGTCCTCGCCGACCTGCTCACGGAGGAAGTCCATCGCCGAACTGTCGTCCAGGCGGGTGTAGCGCCAGCCGGCCCGGCGGCGCCACGTGCTCGTGAGAGCCTCCACCTCCGCCGGGAGCGGTGAGCCGAGCCATGCCTGCACGACGTGGTGCGGGATGACGGACCTTCCAACGAGCTGCTCGTGGACGTAGGCGTCGTCGGGCACGGCGGTCTCGGCGGCGACGTAGTCCTGGCGAAGCAGGTCGGTCCGTCGCAGCGTGACGAACAGCGCCGCGGCCGCGGCGAGGGAATCCGGTGTCGCGCGAACGGCCAGGGCGGCAGCCGGTACATCCTGGTCGTCGAGGGCACGCTTCGCGGCCGCCAGGGCCACTGGGCGGAGCAGCATCTCGTTCGCGATGTCCGCGAGCAGCCCCTGGGTTGCCCGGGGCCGGACGTCCGAGGCCGGTGTGAGGGGGCTGTTGGCCGCCCACAGCGTCAGGGCCGCGATCGCCTCGGCTGGCCGCAGGAGCGCGAGGAGGGCCGCGGCATGACGCAGGTGGAGCGTGGGGTTCTCGGGGTTGGCCGCACATGCCGCGGCGCAGTGCTGCTCCGCTTCCTCGAGGTCCCAGCGAGCGGCGGCGATGTCGCTGAGCAGGATCCATCGGACCAACTGGTCGCCGGCTCCCTGGTCGAGCAGGTCCTGCACCACGGTCGCGGCCTCATCGAATCGCGCCAGACCGATCAGGGCCTGTGCGCGCTGGACCTCCACGAGCCGAAGCCCGGCGGCATCCCACGGCCCGGGCGTGAGCGCTGCGAGCGCGAGGTCGTTGCGACCCAGCAGCGTCAGGGTCTGCGAGTGGCCGACGGGGATCGTGACGTCGTCGTCGCACAGCGTGCGCGCCCGTTCGTACATCGCGAGGGCCTCGTCGAGGCGGCCGAGCTCTCTGAGCAGATGGGCCATCCGGGTGGTGATCGCCGGATGATCCGGGAAGGTGGGCTGCGACGCCACGTAGGCGCAAAGCGCCTTCTCTCGTTGACCGAGCAGCTGGGCACACGTGCCGACGCCGAAGTGCGCATGCCCGTCCTGCGGGGCCAATCGCGCGGCGCGCTCGTACAGCTCCAGTGCCGCGGTGATGTCACCGTCGATGTGGCGGGAACGCGCTCGCGTGACGAGCTCGCCGGGATCCTCGGTCATGGCTGACGGGTGGGGGACGGACGCGGGCGTACTAGTACGCGGTGGAGAGCAGCGTCGTGGCGCGGTCGGCCAGTCGCGCGGCTACCGCTTGGGGGAGCTGGCGTTCGGACTTGGCCTTCACGTACGGCAGCGGCTCGGCGGACAGCGGAGGCAGGCCCAGTGCCCGCCACTCGTCGACGTTGTCGAAGGCCGACCGGCTGACGTCGTCGACGAACGACTCGACCGCGGTGCCGTTCGCGATGATCAGGCGATGCCGGTCAAGCTCGAGGTGGTAGTAGTCGATCTGCGCCGGCGGCTGCATCATGGGCACGATCGACGTCCCGTTGACCAGCGCCCGGGCGTTCGCGAGGAGTCCGTCGACGAGGATCGCGTGATCGGGGGAGACGCACAGGTCCGAAGAGGGGACGCCGTCGTTCAGTGCACCGGCACGGATGACGACCGGCACCGCCTCCGGCCCCGCGAACATGGCGATCGCCGACTGGCGGCCGATCCACCGGATCGCGACCGCTTCGCCATCGGGGGTCAGCACCAGGTCGCCGGGTCGCAGATCCTGCACGAGTCGCTCGCCATCGGGAGTCGCGATCAACGTGCCGGCCAGGAGGCAGGTGAAGGTGACGCGCGCCACGGAGAGCTCCCGCGGGACACCACCGAGGAGGTTCGCGTCGTTCGAGTAGAGGATCGTGGGTCCGTTGAACTCGGTCGGCGCGGTGAGGATACTCGTCACGCCGTTGGGATCGACCGAGCCGTAGTAGACGCCGTCGATCGAGTTGAAGAAGTCGCCCGGCGACAGGGCACTGCCGTCGAAGTCGATCGTGATGGGCCCGTCATGCCAGGTCACGGCCGTGAAGATGCCACCCCGGTCCGGGTCGTACGTTCCTGTGTAGTACCCCGCGAAGGTCACGGATCCCATTGCCTCACCCCGATCGTCGAACTTCGGTGGAGCCTAGCCGAGTGAGGGTTGCCTAAACGCGGGTACGGACGCCCCAAAATTGGGCTTCCGAACCGCCCCGAACGGCGGCGAAATCAGCGGGTCTGCAGCAGTGACAGGTGGCTGGCTACGCGCTCGCAGGCCGACCCCAGGGCCGCGAATTCGTCCTCGCTGAGCTGGTCGACCAGGTGGGCGCGCACGCCTTCGACGTGGTCCGGCGCAGCATCCACAAGGGCGTCCCAGCCACGCGGGGTGAGGGCCGCGAATGCGCCGCGGCGATCGTCGGCGCAGACCTGCCGCTCGACGAGGCCGGCCTTCTCCATCCGGTCGATCTGGTGCGAGAGCCTGCTCCGCGAGGAGAGGGTCTGCTCGGCGAGGTCGCTCATGCGCAGCCGACGCTCGGGGGCCTCGGACAGGCGGACAAGGATCTCGTAGTCGGCGATGGTGAGCCCGTGTCGCTCCTGCAGCTCACGGCTCAGCTGCTCGTTGAGCAGTTGGGACGCCGATAACCAGGCGCGCCAGTTGCCCTGCTGTTCGGGGGTCAGCCATCTCGTCACGCGACGAGTCTACCTCAGATTAGTTGAAAACCGGACTTTTAACGTCCGTCAGGCGTCGAGGTCCCAGACGCGCACGCCACCGAGGATTCCGGAGGTGTTCGGCACGATCTGCCCCAGTGGGCCCACGTCGCTCGGCGACAGGTGCTTGGCGTTGCCGCCGCCGACGTAGAGCCGATCGAAGTAGAGCATCTCGCGGAAGTCCTCGATGGCCTTGCGCACCCGCTTCACCCAGCGCTCGGTCCCGATCTCCTTGCGCTGAGCGTTGCCCAGGGCGATGTCGAACGACATCTTGTCGCGGAACGGCCCGTGCGAGAGTTCGAGGTGCGGCATCAGCGTCCCGTCGTTGAACAGCGCGGTGCCGACACCGGTGCCGAGCGTCATGACGAACTCGAGCCCCGCACCTTCGACGACGGCGCACCCCTGCATGTCCGCGTCGTTGACGACCTTGGTCGGCAGCTGGAGGGACTGCGCGAGGGTGTGGGCGAGATCGAAGCCGTGCCATGCCTCAGCAAGG
Source organism: uncultured Actinomycetes bacterium (assembly GCA_963755335.1). Taxonomy (GTDB): domain Bacteria; phylum Actinomycetota; class Actinomycetes; order S36-B12; family S36-B12; genus UBA10649. Next base: position 1,916,280 of record CAVWJW010000008.1, on the reverse strand, counting down.
CCGGGATCCCGCTCGCCCCCGTACTCCGCCCGCGACAGGCTGGGCACCTCGATCACGTGACCGTGCCGCACGAGGCCGGGGAAGCCCACGGACACCCGGTGGACGGTGAGCAGCGGCTTGACCAGTTCGACGATCGCCTCGACGAGGACATCCGGCGGGCACGGGTAGGGCGTGTCGATGCGTACGCGATCGGTCGTCATGATGCCCTGGATGTTCACGATCGACGCCTTGAAGCCGGAGCCGCCGATGTCGATCGACAGAGTCAGTACATCAGGGGGCCACACCGTGTCCGTGTGCGCGATGCGTCATCTACCAGTTCCCTTCGTCGACGCCGGTAGGGAGAGTGAGGATCTCGCAACCGGTCTCCGTCACGGCAAGCGTGTGCTCGAACTGCGCGGTCCAGAGCCGGTCCTTGGTGACGACCGTCCACGTGTCGTCCCAGATGGCGTAGTCATAGGTACCGAGCGTGATCATGGGCTCGATGGTGAAGGTCATGCCGACCTCGAGCGTGGTGTCGTGGCGCGGATCGTCATAGTGGGGAATGACGAGACCGGTGTGGAACGACGTTCCGATGCCGTGACCGGTGAAGTCACGCACGACGCCGTAGCCGAATCGGCGCGCGTAGCTCTCGATGACACGGCCGATGACACTGATGGGCCTGCCGGGTGCGACGGCCTTGATGGCCCGACGGGTCGCCTCCTTCGTGCGCTCCACCAGGTCACGCGCCTCCTGGTCGACATCGACCGACGAGGAAGGTGGCGTTGGTGTCGCCGTGCACTCCGCCGAGGAAGGCGGTGATGTCGATGTTGCAGATGTCTCCGTCGAGCAGGATCGTGCTGTCGGGAATGCCGTGACAGATGACTTCATTGGCGGACGTGCACAGTGACTTGGGGAAGCCTCGGTAGCCGAGGGTCGACGGGTAGGCGCCGTGGTCGCACAGGAACTCGTGGCCGATCACGTCGAGCTCGTCGGTCGTCACTCCTGGAACGATGTGACGCCCCACCTCCACAAGCGCATCGGCCGCGAGTCGCCCGGCGATCCGCATGGCGTCGATGGTCTCGGGGCTCTTCACCTCCGGCCCCTCGTACGGGGTTGGCGCCGCCTTCCCGACGTACTCCGGGCGTTCGATGCCCGCAGGGACGGCGCGGGTGGGCGAGATCCGACCGGGGGTCAGGGTGTCGCGGTCGCGCGGAGGCATGTGCCTGAGTCTAGATCGGCTGCGATGTCGCTATGTTTGGGGTGAGCGCTGAGGACACGGCGCGTCCGCTGGCGAGGGAGATGACATGAGCTGGTACTACTGCCTGGTCCATCAGAAGGTGGAGCCGGAGGCGGGCTGTGCCAATGCAGAACGGCTGGGACCGTTCGACACAGAGGCAGAGGCGGCGGGAGCGCTGGAGCTCGCCCACGAGCGCAATGCGGCGTTCGACTCGGACGACGACTGACCGCAGTCGCAGACAACGACGATGGCCCGCACCGAAAGGTGCGGGCCATCGTCGTTGTCTGCTTGGCAGAAGTGCTACCGCTTGCGGGCGGGAGCCTTCTTGACTGCGGCCTTGCGGGCCGGAGCCTTCTTGACTGCGGCCTTGCGGGCCGGGGCCTTCTTGACTGCGGCCTTGCGGACCGGAGCCTTCTTGACTGCGGCCTTGCGGACCGGGGCCTTCTTGACTGCGGCCTTCTTCGCCGGGGCCTTCTTGGCCGGAGCCTTCTTGACTGCGGCCTTGCGGACCGGGGCCTTCTTGGCCGGGGCCTTCTTCGCAGCGGCCTTCTTGGCCGGAGCCTTCTTGACTGCGGCCTTGCGGACCGGAGCCTTCTTGGCCGGAGCCTTCTTGACTGCGGCCTTGCGGACCGGAGCCTTCTTGACTGCGGCCTTGCGGACCGGAGCCTTCTTGACTGCGGCCTTCTTGGCCGGAGCCTTCTTTGCAGTCTTCTTTGCGACCGCCACGTTGCCTCCCGTGTCAGTGGAGCTCTGCGTCTTTGCAGAGTTCCTTAGTTACAACTGTGACAGAGCATGACACAAAATCCAAAACCATTCGCGTCGGTGAAGTGCGTGCGTGTCATGCGCGTGGTATGCGTCAACGTCGAAATGCTTGCGTGTGTTCGGACATCACGCGCCCTTGTCTGTTCTCTTGTTGCGTTCGCGAATCGCGTGCTCGTTGGTTCGCTCGTCGTAATTCCACAATGATGGCAACGCAATTGCGGAGATGCCCACGCCGACGACGCAGAGGACACCGCCGCTGATGAATGACATGCGCAGAGATGTCAACGACGCAGCTGCACTGCTGCGCACTTGTCCGAGCAGTGGTCCGACCGAGTAACTGAGCAACTCGATTCCGGCCATGCGACCGCGCACTTCGTCGGGAATCGTCTGGTTCCACATCACTCCGCGGAAGATCCCGCTGATCATGTCGGCGCCACCTGCGACCACCAGACATGCCAGCACGAACGGCAGCGACGTCGTCATGCCGACCAACGCGATGCCCACGCCCCATGTCATCGCAGCGATGACGATCGCGCGCCCATGTCGATGAACGCCCGACGTCCAGCCGCTCGTTGCCGACACGACGAGGGAACCAACAGCACCCGCCGCGTAAAGGAGTCCGAGCGCCCACTCCGCGTGCAGCTCCTGCGCGAGGAACGGGAACAGGGCATAGGGGAATGCGAACACCATCGCGATGAGGTCCACCGCATACGTACCGAGAAGGTCCTTGCGCCCCCAGGCGTACCGCATCCCTTCGGCGACGTGTCGAAGGGACGGTCGATCGTCGCCGTCCGACTTCTCCACCCGGATGGAACGCACGCGCCACAGCAGGATGATGGACAGGACGTAGGTGAGCACGTCGACTCCGTATGCCGTTGCCGCGCCGCCGGCACTGACGAGCAGTCCGCCGATCGCGGGCCCGACGATGCTGCCGAACGTCCACCGGAAGGAGTTGAGTGCCGCTGCAGCGGGGAGCTGATCGTGCTCGACGACGCGAGGAACCATCGCATCCAGTGACGGGCGTTGCAGTCCGTCCAGACCCGCGAGAAGCATCGCGATGGCGTAGAGCGTCCACAACTGCGGTGACGGAAGCAGCGCGTTGACGAGGAGTGCGCTGATCGCCAGTCCCGCGGCGGCCTCGGTCGCAATCACCATGACGCGACGATCGACCGAATCGGCGAGCGCTCCGCCGTAGAGCCCGAAGACGATGAGGGGTACGAGCTCGAACAGGCCGATCAGTCCCACGGCGACGAAGGAGCCAGTCAAGGTGGCCACCTGGAACGGGATGACGACGTAGGTGATCATCGAGCCGAAGTTGGTGACCAGGCCACTGGAGAACAGGAGGCGGAAGTCGCGCGACGTCCGCAGTGGTGTCACGTCGACACGCCACCGTCGCCTGCGCCTGCCGGGGCCCTCGTCCGCTGGAGCGGCCATGGACGGATTGTGGCAGGATCGCGGACCGTGACTGATACGGCCAAGGCGCCCGCACCCGATCCCCGACTCCTTCCTGATGTATCCGCGTTGCGCATCGGCGTACTGGGCGGAACGGGCGAACAGGGTCGCGGCCTTGCCCGGCGACTGGCCATGGCCGGACACGAGGTGATCATCGGGTCACGCGACGCTGGCCGTGCGGCGGTATCCGCGAGCGAGTTGGGGCACGGCGTCACCGGTCTGTCGAACGAGGACTGCTCGCGAAGCACCGATGTCGTCATCATCGCCGTTCCGTGGGACGGCCATGCCGCGCTGCTCGCGTCGTTGCGCGACGCGCTGGCGGGCAAACTCGTCGTTGACTGCGTCAATCCGATGGGCTTCGACAAGCAGGGTGCGTTCGCGCTGCGCGTCGAGGAGGGCTCGGCCGCCGAGCAGGCCGCGGCCATCCTCCCTGACAGTCGCGTGGTCGCAGCCTTTCACCACATCTCAGCGGTGCTCCTGCTCGACGAGACCGTCGACTCGGTCGAGACCGACGTCCTCGTCCTCGGGGATGATCGCGAGGCGACGGACACCGTCCAGGCCCTGGCGAACCGCATCCCGGGCATCCGCGGAGTGTTCGGCGGCCGGCTGCGCAACGCGGGACAGGTCGAGGCGTTGACCGCGAACCTGATCTCGATCAACAGGCGCTACAAGTCACACGCCGGCCTGCGCATCACCGACGTCTGAACGGCCCCGCAGTGTTCAGGAGTACTCGTGCTCGGGCGCAGGGTACGCGCCGGAGGCGACATCTGAACCCCATGCCGTGACGGCATCGGAGATGATCGTGCGGATGTCCGCGTAGGGCGTGACGAATCGCGGGTGCGGACCGGGCGTCAGGCCGACGAGGTCCTGCCACACGATCACCTGCGCATCCGTGCCGGCACCGGCGCCGATGCCGATGGTCGGAATGCTCAGGACCTCGCTCACTCGCGCGGCGAGCTCGGCAGGGACGACCTCGAGGACGATGGCACAGGCGCCGGCGGCCTCCATCGCCTTGGCGTCGCGCAGCAGGAACTCTCCGGCCTCGCCACGACCCTGAACGCGATAGCCGCCCAGCAGGTTGACCGACTGCGGCGTGAGACCCAGGTGCCCGATGACCGGAACCCCGGCACTGGCGAGGGCCTCCACCTGCGGAAGCATCGGGGCGCCTCCTTCGAGCTTGACCGCGTGGGCTCCGCCCTCCTTCATGAACCGTGCCGCGGTCTCCATCGCCTGAGCGGGGGAGGCCTGGTACGAGCCGAAGGGGAGGTCGGCCACCACCAGGGCGCGCGACGAGCCGCGGACGACAGCGCGCACCAGCGGAACGAGTTCGTCGACGGTGACGGGCAGGGTCGTGTCGTGGCCGTAGACGACCATCGCTGCTGAATCGCCGACGAGGATCGCCGGGATGCCGGCCTCGTCGAAGATGCGTGCGGTCAGAGCGTCGTAGGCCGTGATCATCGGCCACTTCTCACCGCGTCGGGTTGCCTCCGCCAGGTCGCGCATCGTGACGCGACGGCCTTCGGGCACGCCATAGAAGGACATGTGCTGCTCCCATCTCGAGGCTCCCTGGTGGAGTCCCCGGACGCGCCAATGATGACATGCCCCGAGCCGTCGCGATACAGGTGTGACGCTTTGGCTCTGATCCGCTACGGTTTCGTCGCGTTAAGGGGTTCCACTGGGGGCGTGAGAGGAGAAGGTCATGGACTCACCGTCCTGGATGACATCGGGAGAGGGACACCCGCGGCGCTGGGCGATTCTCGCCGTGCTCGTGGTCAGCCTGCTCGTGGTGGTGCTCGACAACACCGTCCTCAACATCGCACTGCCGACGATCCAGCGCGACCTCGGCGCGACGCAGAGCGAACTCGTCTGGGCGATCGACTCGTACATCCTCGTATTCGCCTCGCTGCTGTTCACGTGGGGAATCCTCGGGGACAAGTACGGCCGCAAGAAGGTCCTCATCATCGGCCTCAGCCTGTTCGGGGTCGCCTCGGCCGCCTGCGCGTTCGCGGCCACGCCGGGCATGCTCATCATCTTCCGCGCGCTCATGGGCGTCGGCGGTGCGGCCGTCCTGCCCACGACCCTGGCCATCATCACGGTCGTGTTCCCGCCGCACGAGCGTGGCAAGGCGATCGGCATGTGGGCAGGCGCCGTCGGCGCTGCCGTGGCGCTCGGGCCGGTGCTGGGCGGCATCCTCCTCGAGCACCCGGAGTGGAGCAGCTGGCTGACCGGGAACGACTGGGGCTCGGTGTTCCTCATCAACGTCCCGATCGTGATCGTCGGCCTGTTCTTCATCTGGCGCGTCGTTCCCGAGACGCGCAACCCGCACCCGCGCAAGCTCGATCTCTCCGGCCTGGTGATCTCGGCCACCGGACTGGTGCTCCTCGTGTACGGCATCATCGAGGCCTCGTCCACGAAGGACTGGCTCTCGCCGAGCGTCATCATCCCGATGATCCTGGGCGTCATCATCATCACCGTGTTCCTGTGGATGGAGGCGCGCAGCGACCACGCCAGCTTCGACGTGCACCTGTTCAGGAACCGCGGCTACGCGGTCAGCCTGACGGCCGTGAGCCTCGCCTTCTTCGCGATGTCCGGCATCACGTTCTCGCTGCCGTTCTACCTGCAGATCCTGCGCGGCTATTCCACGTTGCAGGCCGGCCTGTGCTTCCTGCCGTTCGCCATCGGCCAGCTGATCGCGGCGCCGCGCAGTGCCGCGATGGTCAAGCGGTTCGGCTACAAGACGGTGATGACCGGCGGCCTGATCCTCGTCGCAATCTCGATGCTGCTTCTGGCGCGCGTGCCGATCGATGCTCCGCTGTGGGCCGTGCTCACGGTGTTCTTCATCTTCGGCTTCGGCATGGGCAACGTGATCGCGCCTGGATCGACCGTGATGCAGAACGTCCTGCCGCTGGCCCGTGCCGGAGCGGGCTCGGCCGTGCAGAACACCGTGCGACAGGTGGCGGGCGCGCTGGGCGTGGCCGTCACCGGCACGATCCTGGCCACGCAGTACGCGGCGAACCTCAACACGGTTCTCGACAAGGTGCCGCCGCAGTTCCCTGACGCTGCCAAGCAGGCCGCCACGGAGTCCATCGTCGCCGCCGACCAGATCCTCACGCAGGCAGCGGCGCAGGGCGCTCCGGCCGCCGTCATCGATCCTCTGCGCACCGGGGCGTACGAGGCCTTCCTCAGCGCCTCGCATGTGACGTCGTACATCTCGCTGGCGATGATCGTGATCGCCGCCCTTTCGGTGTTCTTCCTCCTCCCGCAGATCACGCCTCCCGAGGTGGGCGATCGGGCCGTCGGCGCCGCGCCCAAGGACGCCACGGATGCGCTGGTGCTCGACGAGATCGCGCACTACCAGGAGGAGGCCGCCGAGGAGTACGGCGTCGAGCCCGAGCGCTCACCCGACGCATGAGCGCGGCTACGGTTGCCCCGCATGGTCCGCCCCTCAAGGGGAAGGGCAGGCCTCGCGACGAGCGTCTCGACGTCGAGATCGGTGCAGCGGCGGTCGCCGTGCTGGCCGAGCAGGGCTTCGACCGGTTCTCGGTCGAGGAGGTCGCGCTCCGCGCCGGAGTCGCCAAGACGACGATCTACCGGCGGTTCCCGAGCCGCAGCGCTCTCATCGAGGCTGCCCTCGGCCAGCTCGGCGACGAGGGCCCGTCAGCCCCGCTGGCGGGCCCGCTGCGCGATCGCCTGATCACGGTGCTGTCCGTCATCCGGCAGAACACGCCCGGCTCACCTCGTGGCCGGATCCTCATGCACGCGATGGCGTCGGCTGATCCGGACCTCGCCCTGCTGGTCCACGAGCGGGTGCTGGCGCCGCGCGCGGGACTGCTGAGGTCGCTGGTCGCCGACGGCATCGCGAGCGGCGAGCTGCGCGACGACCTCGACGTGGACGCGGTCGTGCCGATCCTCGTCGGGCCGATGCTCTACCTCGGCATGTGGCGCATGCGCGAGAGCGCTCGCCGGGTTTCGGTCGACGACGTCGTGGACCTGATCATGGCCGGGCTGACTCGCGCCATCGGCTAGTGATCGGCAGCCGCCGGTCACGGCCGAACGCGCGCAGCGAGATCTTCGTGCCGGGCGGGTACTGACGCCGCTTGTACTCGGCAAGGTCGGTCAGGCGCAGGATCCGCTCGACGACGTCGGGCTCGAAGCCCTGACGGACGAGGTCGGCGGCGCTGTGGTCGCCGGCGACGTAGGCCTCGAGCAGCTGGTCGAGGAGCTCGTAGTCCGGCAGCGAGTCGCTGTCCTTCTGGTCCGGACGCAGTTCGGCGCTCGGCGCCTTCTCGATGCTGTTGGGCGGGATCGGGGGCACCTCACCGAGCGCCTCGGCGCGCTCGTTGCGCCAGCGGGCGAGGTCCCACACGAGGGTCTTGGGGACGTCCTTGATGGGCGCGAACCCGCCCACCGCGTCGCCGTAGATCGTGGAGTAGCCCACGGACAGCTCGCTCTTGTTGCCCGTGGCCAGGACGAGGTGGCCCTCCTGGTTCGAGATGCCCATCAGCGTCGTGCCCCGGACCCGCGCCTGGAGGTTCTCCTCGGCCAGGCCCGTCAGCGACAGTGACGACAAGTAGGCCTCCACCATCGGCGCGATCGGCACGGTGCGAATGGGCAGTCCCATGCGTGCGGCCAGGTCGTACGCGTCGTCGACGGAGTGCGACGAGGAGTAGCGGCTGGGCATGGCCACGCCGAAGACCCGAGCCGGCCCGAACGCGTCGCAGGCGATGGCTGCCACCAGTGCGGAGTCGATCCCGCCGCTGAGCCCGAGCAGCACCGAGCGGAAGCCGTTCTTCTCGACGTAGTCGTGCAGGCAGAGCACCAGGGCCGCATACACCTCGGCGAGCGCGTCGAGCCGTGTCGCAGCAGGTGCGGACTCGGGTTCGGTCTCGGTGTCGACCTCCACGCACATCAGTGCGGTCTCGAACTGCGGGCCACGCGCGACGAGCCGGCCGTCGCGTGCCACGACGAGGCTGTCGCCGTCGAAGACGAGCTCATCCTGGCCGCCGACCATGTTGGCGTACACCAGCGTCGCGTCGGCCTCGGCTGCGCGCAACTGGCACAGCGCCAGTCGGACGTCGTCCTTGTCGCGCTCGTAGGGCGAGGCGTTGAGGACCGCGAGGACGTCGCACCCCGCGTCCCGTGCCCACGTGACCGGTCCGCCCTCCTGCCAGAGGTCCTCGCAGATGGCGATGCCGACGGACGCGCCGTTGACGTCGATGACGAGCGGCTGGTCCCCCGACACGAAATAGCGCGCCTCGTCGAAGACGCCGTAGTTGGGCAGGTGATGCTTGACGTACCGGGCCGCCACGTGACCGTCGCGCAGCACCGCTGCCGCATCGACGGGTGCCCGACGCGGGCGTCCCGTCGTGGTGGTGGCGTCCTCGTCGAGGAAGTCGAGATAGCCGACGAGGCAGGTGAGGCCGCCGAGCCCGGCGTCGGCGAGTGCTGTGGCGAGGTCGGCGAGCGCGGCTCGCGACGCGTCCTGGAAGGAGGGACGCAGGGCCAGATCCTCCACCGGATAGCCGGTCAGGACCATCTCGGGGAACACGACCAGGTCGGCGCCCAGACCCGCGGCGTCCGCCGCCGTCGACAGCACGATCGACGAGTTGCCGGCGAGATCGCCGACGGTGGGGTTGACCTGGGCGAGGGCAATGGACAGGCGGGCCACGGCTCGACACTACTGGCCCTGACGCGAGCCGATCTTCTTGCCGTGGTTAACACGTTCGTAACGCGCCAAGGGCCACTATGTGACATATGGACAAGCAAGCTGAGTTCGTTCTGCGCACCATCGAGGAACGGGACATCCGGTTCGTGCGGCTGTGGTTCACCGACGTGCTCGGCACGCTCAAGTCCGTGGCGATCGCGCCGGCCGAGCTCGAGGGCGCGTTCGCCGAGGGCATCGGCTTCGACGGCTCTGCGATCGAGGGCTTCGCCCGCGTGTACGAGTCCGACATGCTTGCCAAGCCCGACCCGGGCACCTTCTCGCTGCTGCCATGGCGGAGCGAGGGACCCGGTGTCGCGCGACTGTTCTGCGACATCCTGATGCCCGATGGTGCGCCCTCGTACGCCGACCCGCGCTACGTCCTCAAGCGGACGCTGACCAAGGCCGCCGACCTTGGCTTCACCTTCTACACGCACCCCGAGGTCGAGTTCTACCTGTTCCGGGGGTCACCGGTGCCGGGTGAGGCCCCCGAGCCGGTCGACGGCTACGGCTACTTCGACAACACGCCGCACGGGGTCGCGCACGACTTCCGTCGTCAGGCCATCACCCTGCTGGAGCAGATGGGCATCTCCGTCGAGTTCAGTCATCACGAGGGCGGCCCCGGGCAGCAGGAGATCGACCTTCGGTACGCCGACGCGCTGACTACGGCGGACAACCTCATGACCTTCCGCCTGGTCGTCCAGGAGGTCGCGCTGGAGCAGGGGCTGTACGCGTCGTTCATGCCGAAGCCGTTCCGCGACCATCCCGGTTCTGGCATGCATACCCACCTGTCGCTGTTCGAGGGCGATCGCAACGCCTTCTTCGAGGCCGGCTCGGAGTACCAGCTGTCCAAGGTGGCCCGGTCGTTCATCGCCGGCCTGCTCACGCACGCGCCGGAGATCACGGCGGTCACCAACCAGTGGGTGAACTCGTACAAGCGGCTGGCCGGAGGTGCCGAGGCGCCGGCCTGGATCTGCTGGGGCCACAACAACCGGTCCTCGCTCATCCGCGTCCCGATGTACAAGCCGTCGAAGGGCAACAGCACGCGGATCGAGTTCCGCTCGCTCGACAGCGCAGCCAACCCCTACCTCGCCTTCGCCGTGCTCCTCGCCGCCGGCCTCAAGGGGATCGAGGAGGGGTACGAGCTGCCGCGCGGGGCCGAGGACGACGTGTGGGCCCTCACCGAGGGCGAGCGGCGCGCGCTGGGCATGAAGCCGCTGCCGTCGAGCCTCAACCAGGCGATCCAGGTCATGGAGCGCTCCGAGCTGGTCGCCGAGACCCTCGGCGAGCACGTCTTCGACTTCTTCCTGCGCAACAAGCAGGCGGAGTGGGAGGAATACCGACGTCAAGTGACGCAGTGGGAGCTGGACCGATACCTTCCGTTGCTGTGAGCAACGCGGCACCCCCGTCCATCGACCCCGCAGGACCCTCGCCCGTCGTCCTCGCCGTCCAGAACGACCCGACCGACCCTCCGTTGCTGATCGGGGAGTGGCTCGCGGAGGACGGCATCACGGTCCAGGTCGTCCGGGCATTCCTGGGCGAGGCCGTCCCCTCCGTCGTCCCCTCCGGAGTGAACGGTCTGCTGCCGCTCGGGGGTGCGATCGGGGCCGACGACGATGACGTGGCGCCGTGGCTCGACGACGAACGAGCGCTGCTCGCCGACGCGGTGACCCGCGGCATCCCGGTCCTGGGCCTGTGCCTGGGCGGTCAGCTGCTCGCGGCCGCGAACGGGGGCCGCGTCGAGCTGGGGCCGAACACCGAGATCGGAGTCGTCCAGGTGCAGCGCACCGTCGAGGGCCTGCGCGATCCCGTCATCTCGCAGGCGGTGCCGATCGCGGGCAACGACATCCCGGCCGCCCAGTGGCACCAGGACCACATTGCCGAGCTGCCCGACGGCGCGGTGCTGCTGATGTCGAATGCAGCATGCCGAGTCCAGGCCTTCCGCCTCGGCGACACCGCCTACGGGCTCCAGCTCCATCCGGAGATCGATGCGGAGACGTTCACGAGCTGGATCGACCCGGCCGACCCTGCTCTCGAGCGGTCCGGCAAGGACCCGCGCGTCGCCGCGGCCGAGGTCACGGCTGCTGAGGACGACCTCATCGCCGCATGGCGCCCCGTCGCTCGCGCCTGGGCCGACCTCGTGTGGGAGCACGCGAAGGATGCCTGACCGCCGACCGTCCGACACCGGTCGTTTCATCCGGGCCGGACTCTCCGACCTCGATCGCGCTCGGCGGCTCTGCGATACCGCGCGGATGGAGCCGTTGATGGGCGAGGACGCCGACGGCGACGTCCTGGTCGACATCGGCGGTGCCGCGGACCCCGATCAGGCCCTGCTCCTGCTGGTGCGCATCCTCGAGTCGTGCGACGAGCCGGAGTGGCGCCGCCTGGTGTCGGCGCTCCAGGCCGACGTCGACCTGCGGCGTCGGCTCATCGACGTGATCGGGATGTCCGAGGCGCTGGGTGACTTCATCGCGCGCCACCGCACCGCCTGGGATGTGCTGGCGGACGCCGATGCGCTGTCGGTGGCGCCGTCCGCGCGGTCCGTTCGCGAAGGCCTGCTGGTCGCCGTCGGCGCCGATCCGGCCCTCCCCGAGCCGGTGGCGGCCGGAGACGACGTCGAGACGCTCAACTCACTGCGCATCGGCTACCGCCGTGCCCTGCTGGGGATCGCGGCGAGGGACCTCAGCGGCATCGCGTCGATGGACGTCGTCGCGGCGTGGCTCGCCGACCTCGCCGACGCCGTGCTCGAGGCTGCGCTGGCCATCGCCCGCTCCACCGTCGGCGTCGACGCGGACCTCTGCCGGTTCGCCGTCATCGCGATGGGCAAGGCGGGGGCGCGCGAGCTCAACTACGTCAGCGACGTCGATGTCATCTATGTCGCCGAGGCAGCAGAGGGCGCCGACGAGTCGAAGGCCATTGCGGTCGCGACCTCGTTGGCCACCGGACTCATGAGGGCCTGCAACGCCGTCACGCCGGAGGGCTCGATCTGGGAGGTCGACGCGGCACTGCGGCCCGAGGGCAAGCAGGGCGCGCTCGTGCGAACCATCGCCTCGCACGTGGGGTACTACGAGCGCTGGGCGAAGACGTGGGAGTTCCAGGCCCTGCTCAAGGCGCGGCCCGCGGCTGGCGACCTTGCCCTCGGTGTCGAGTACGTCGACTCGGTGTCACCCTTCGTCTGGAGCGCCGCCGATCACGACGGATTCGTCGAGGATGTCCAGGCCATGCGCCGCCGAGTCGAGCGCAACGTGCCGTCCCGCGTCGCCGACCGCGAGCTGAAGCTGGGGCCGGGCGGGCTTCGTGATGTCGAGTTCTCCGTCCAGCTCCTCCAGCTGGTGCACGGCCGCAGCGACGTCATGCTGCGCAGCCCTACGACGATGGTGGCGCTGGAGGCGCTCGCGACCTGGGGCTACGTCGGCCGCGACGACGCCGCCACCCTCGGCGAGGCGTACCGGTTCCTGCGCAGCCTCGAGCATCGCCTTCAGCTGTACCGACTGCGGCGCACCCACACCATGCCCGAGGACGACGACGACCTGCGCCGACTCGGCCGATCGCTCGGCTTCCGCATCGATCCGGTGGGCGACCTCGTCGCCGCGTGGAAGCGGCACGCGCGCGAGGTACGGCGACTCCACGAGAAGCTCTTCTACCGGCCTTTGCTGGGAGCGGTCGCCCGACTCGACGCCGGCGAGGCGCGCCTGTCTCCCGAAGCGGCGGAGCAGAGGCTCGAGGCCCTCGGCTACGTCGATCCGCAGAGTGCCCTGCGCCACCTGCAGGCCCTGACGTCGGGAGTCTCCCGACGAGCCGCGATCCAGCGCACGCTGCTGCCCGTCATGCTGGGCTGGTTCGCGGACGCGCCGGATCCCGATGCCGGCCTGCTCGGGTTCCGCCGCGTCAGCGATGCCCTGGGCTCGACGCATTGGTACCTGCGACTGCTGCGCGACGAGTCGGCCGCGGCGGAACGCCTCGCTCGGCTCCTGGCCACCAGTCGATACGCGACGGATCTGCTCCTGAAGGCGCCGGAGTCCGTGACCCTGCTGGCCGACGACTCGGAGATGACGCCGCGCACGCTCGCCGCACTCCAGGCCGAGGTGACCTCTGTCGTGGATCGCCACGACCAGCCGGCCAGCGCCGTCGCAGCGATCCGCTCGATCCGCCGTCGCGAGCTGTTCCGCATCGCCGCCGCCGAGGTGCTCGGCATGGCTGACACGGAGCAGGCAGGATCCGCGCTGAGCGACGTGGCGATCGCCGCGGTCGACGGTGCGCTACGGGTCGCACGCGACAGCGTTGCAGGGGCCGGCGACAACGTCGTCTCGTTCGCGATCATCGGCATGGGCCGGTTCGGCGGGCACGAGCTCGGCTTCGGCAGCGACATCGACGTGATGTTCGTGTACGAGCCGCGTCCGGGAGTCAACGAGACCGTCGCGACGAAGGCGGCGGCGGCCCTCGCCGAGGAGCTGCGCCGACTGCTCATGTCGCCCAGCGGCGACCCGCCGCTCGACATCGACGCCGGGCTGCGTCCGGAGGGCAAGCAGGGTCCGCTCGTGCGCTCGCTGGCCTCCTATGCCGCGTACTACGACCGGTGGTCCGCGACCTGGGAGGCCCAGGCCCTGCTGCGGGCCACGTTCGTGGCCGGCGACGCAGGACTGGGCCGCGCCTTCATGCAGCTCGTCGACCCGATCCGCTGGACCGGTGGACTGGCGGATGACGAGCTGACCGAGGTGCGCCGCCTGAAGGCGCGCATGGAGTCGGAGCGCCTGCCCCGGGGGGCCAACGCCAACCTGCACACCAAGCTCGGCCGCGGTGGGCTCTCGGATGTCGAGTGGGTGGCGCAGCTCCTGCAGATGCAGCACGCCGCCGACGTCCCCGGACTTCGGACGACGCGGACGCTGGAGGCGCTGGCGGCCGCCCGTAACGCGGGACTGCTCGACGAGCGAGATGCGCGCGAGCTGATGGAGGCATGGCGCTCAGCGACGGCCATGCGCAACGCCGTGATGCTCGTGCGCGGCGTGGCGAGCGACATGGTGCCGGTCGACACCCGCGAGCTCCGCGCGGTGGCCTTCGTCCTGGGCTACCCGGTCGCGGACTCCGGACGACTGATCGAGGACTACCTGCGGATCACCCGACGGGCGCGCGCCGTGTTCGAGCGCCTGTTCTACGGGGCGGCCGACGACGCGGCCGACTAGTTCGGCCGACGTGACGGCTCAACCCCTGCAAGGTGGGGCTAGGGGTTGATCGACAGGAACTGGAAGCTGTCGCGCTTGTAGCGGTTCAGGAACCGATCGCAGCTCTCCTGGATGCTGGGGTCGAGCTTGCGGCACAGCGGCTTGCCGTCCTTGCTGTGGCGGAAGTAGAACCCGGCGGTCCACCAGTTGTTCATGTCGAGGACCATGGCCCGTTCGACGCCAGACAGGACGAGCACATTGGCCAGCCCGTCTGCCGACAGGTAGGGCGAGCCGACGTAGATGATGCTTCCGTCCTCGCGCTGACCGATGGCCGCGCGCCAGGCCAGGCTCTCCTTGTCGGTGGTCGCACCCCACACCACGTTGTCGGCGCCGTTGGTCACCTTGGACTTGCCGTTGTCGACGATGAGGTTGAGGTTCTGCCGCACCACGTCGACGTCCTTGTTCATGGTGACGTCGCGGCCCCACTTGCCCACCTTGATGCTGCCGTCCTTGTAGATGACGGTGGACGCCCGTCCGTTGACGAGCGGCCGAACGGTCTTGCCCTTGTAGTAGTAGCCGGCCTGCGTGTCGTCGAGGCGGAACGCCCCGTTGAAATTGGCCAGGACGGCGGGCCACAGGTCCTTGGGCAGGGCGCCGTTGTACGGGTTCGGGCCGCCGGGCTCCTGGTAGCCCGGGACGAAGATCGCCTTGGTCAGCTTCGTGTCGATCCACATGACCGACGCGTAGTAGGCGGTGTGGACGTCGTCAGCGCGCACTCGGGTGACGTACACGGCGGGCTCGCCGTTGACGTAGGACGCGACGGGCTGCCACTGCCCCTCCTTCGGCTCGGGTGACGTGACCGGCGAGACGAGGGACGCCGGCGGTTGCAGGTGCGGCAGGATCGCGGGAGCGGCCACCGGGGCAGGCGCCGCGGGGTTGGCCGGCGGAGCCACCTGCGCGGGAGCGGCGGGGTTCGCGGGAGCGAGGAGCAGGGGAACGGAGTCATGGGTGGTGGTGGCCGGTTGCACGGCCCCGAGGTCGCTGTTGTCGGTGCCGGCGTTGTCCTCATTGGCAAGGTCGGCCGACAAGGTGGGCTCGCCACCGACCTCGGGCTTGTCGACGTAGCGGTAGTAGACGTTCTCGAGCTGCGCGACTATCGGACCCATGTGGTTGTCGCGCATCCACGTGGCGACGATCACGCTCGCCGGCTCCCCGTCGGAGTCCTTGTACGTGCCGTAAAGCGAGGCGCCCGCCCACACGACTCCTGCCGTGAGCGCTCCGACGATCGACCAGGTGACGATGCGGGCGGTCCGCCCGCGCACGCGTCGATGCCTGCCCGGTTCGTGCGCCTCGGTCATGTCGCCTTCGGCTGACGCCGCAGTCGCGGCACCAGCGCCCCCGTCGTCTTGGACCATGCAACCCATTCTGCGTCATAGGCCTCGCGAAGCAGCGAGTCCTCCCAGCGGGACTTCAACCAGAAGAACACTACGATCACCAGCCCCCACATCCACCCCACGCCACTGCCTACCGCGACGAGCAGTCCGAGGGTGACCAGCAGGAGGGCGCTGTAGATCGGGTGCCGCACGAACCGGTAGGGCCCGGTTGTCCGCAGCCCGGCCCCCTCGATCGGGACCGGCGTGGGTGTCAAGGCCTTCCCGAGGGTACGCACGGACGCGAGGGCCAGGGCGATGCCGGCCATGAACAGCGCGGCCCCGGCGACCAGGCTGAGGACCGTCGGCTCCCGCCAGGGGAGCAGCAGCAGGACGATGAAGAGGATGACCTGCACGGTCACGAGGAGCCATCCGATCGCATTCCTGCCCATGTGCTGATTGGACCGCTCCGAGGGCACCACCGGGCGATGCGACACGCGGCCCCTGCGCCCGGCACGGCGAAGGGCGGCCACCGCGAGGGTGACCGCCCTTCTTCCCTTGCGCGCGAGGCGAATCGACGCGGAGGGAGCTCGTGCTCCTGCTAGATGCCGTAGTACAGCTCGAACTCGTGGGGATGCGGGCGCAGGCGGATCGGGTCGATCTCGTTGGTGCGCTTGTAGTCGATCCACGTCTCGATGAGATCGATCGGGAACACGTTGCCGGCCTGCAGGTACTCGTTGTCGTTCTCGAGGGCGATGAGCACCTCCGAGAGCGAGCCGGGGACCTGGGGGATGGCGGCGTGCTCGTCCGGCGGGAGCTCGTAGAGATCCTTGTCGACGGGGGCGAGCGGCTCGATCTTGTTCTTGATGCCGTCGAGGCCGGCCATCAGCTGCGCCGAGAAGGCGAGGTACGGGTTGCTCGAGGGGTCAGGCACGCGGAACTCGATGCGCTTGGCCTTCGGCGAGCTGCCGGTGACCGGGATGCGGATGCATGCTGAGCGGTTGCGGGCCGAGTACACCAGGTTGACCGGGGCCTCGTAGCCGGGCACCAGGCGGTGGTAGCTGTTGACGGTCGGGTTCGTGAACGCCAGCAGCGACGGCGCGTGGTGGAGCAGGCCGCCGATGTACCAGCGGGCGAGGTCCGAGAGGCCGCCGTAGCCACGCTCGTCATAGAACAGCGGCTCGCCGTCCTTCCACAGCGACTGGTGGCAGTGCATGCCCGAGCCGTTGTCGCCGAAGAGCGGCTTCGGCATGAAGGTCGCGCTCTTGTTGTGCTGCCAGGCGACGTTCTTGATGACGTACTTGAACAGCATCATCTCGTCGGCCGCGTGCTGCAGGGAGTTGAACCTGTAGTTGATCTCGGCCTGACCCGCGGTGCCGACCTCGTGGTGCGAGCGCTCGACCTGGAGGCCGACCTGCTCGAGCACCTTGACCATGTCGTCGCGCATGTCGGCGAAGTGGTCGACCGGGGGAACCGGGAAGTAGCCGCCCTTGTAGGGGGTCTTGTAGCCGAGGTTGCCGCCCTCCTCGACGCGACCGGTGTTCCAGGCCGCCTCGATCGAGTCGATGTAGTAGAACGACGAATGCTGGTTGTTGCCGAACCGGACGTCGTCGAACGTGTAGAACTCCGCCTCGGCGCCGAAGAAGACGGTGTCGGCGATGCCGGTGGACTTGAGGTACGCCTCGGCGTTGGACGCGACGTTGCGCGGATCACGGCTGTAGGGCTCGTTGGTGAAGGGATCGCGGATCGAGAAGTTCATGACCAGCGTCTTCGACGTGCGGAAGGGGTCGATGAACGCCGTCTGGGGGTCCGGGATGAGCTTCATGTCGGACTCGTGGATGGCCTGGAAGCCACGGATCGAGGAGCCGTCGAACATCAGGCCCTCTTCGAAGACGGCCGCGTCGAGCGCGCCCACCGGGATGTTGAAGTGCTGCATGACGCCGGGCAGATCCATGAACCGGACATCGACGAACTCGACGCCGTTCTCCTTGACGTACGTGAAGACCTCTTCAGCGTTGCTGAACATGACACCTCCCGCTCGCAGGTGCGAGCAATGGTCGTGCACCCCTCGGGTGCCTTCGCCTCGCGCGGGGAAACCCCGTCGGGTCGGGGGCGGGTGCCTCCGACGCTATCGACTCTAGGAAACAGGGGTGTCTGAGCGGTATCCCGACTGTTTCGGCCGTGTTAACTCAGGTGACCGGGCCGGGTGGGAACGGCGGGATCGGCGGGCTGATTACGGTAGGTGGGTGCTCGCCGCCGATTCCCCCCTTACCGCACGGGACGGGGGCCGGTTCCCGGGCCCCGTGGCCGGCTTCGGCCGCCGTCTGGGGGCCCTGTTCATCGACTGGGGCGTGGCGATCGGGATGGCCCTGCTGCTCTTCCGGTCCGCCGCCTACGGCTCGGCCGAGTCGCAGATCGCCACGTTGTCGCTGTTCGCCCTGGAGGTCATCCTGCTGACGTGGTTGACATCGGCCTCCTTCGGACAGCGCATCCTCGGGCTGACGGTGCTGCGTACCGACGGTGTGCGGCTGAGCCTGTGGCGGGTGATCGTCCGCACGCTGCTCATCTGCCTGGTCATCCCGGCCATCGTCCTCGACTCCGACGGCCGGGGACTGCATGATCGCGCCGTCGGCTCCGTCGTCATCCGAGGGTCGGCCTGACCACCCAGACGCCCTGACGCATCACCGCCACGACGGCGAGGTGATCGTCGAGCAGGACGAGATCCGCACGAGCACCCGCCACCAGGCGCCGCGGTCGGTGAGGCTCAACGCCCGAGCCGGAGTCGCAGTGACGGCCGTCAGTGCATCGGCAGGGGACCAGCCGGCGTCGGTCACTGCGACGCGAAGTGCCTGGGCGAGCGTGAGCGTGCTGCCGGCGAGCGCACCTGTCTCAGTCACCCGCGCGACGCCGCCGGAGACAGTGACGTCGAGGGTTCCGAGTGGGTAGTGCCCGTCGCCGGCGCCCGCTGCGGCGAGGGCATCGGTGATCAAGGCCGTGCGCGCCGGCCCGACGCTGGCGAACGCGAGGGCCAGCACGTCGGGGTGGACGTGAACCGAGTCGGCGATCAGCTCGACCGTCACCCGAGGATCGCGCAGCAGGGCCCCGACGGGGCCCGGGTCGCGGTGGTGCAGCGCCGGCATGGCGTTGAACAGGTGCGTGGCCACGGTTGCCCCGGCGTCCAGCGCACGCTGGGTGATGTCGGTCGACGCGCCGGTGTGGCCGATCGCCACGACCACGCCCGCCGCGACCAGGGATCGGATCGCGTCAAGGCCACCGGCCAGCTCCGGGGCGAGCGTCACCATCGCGATGCAGCCGTCCCCGGCCGTGAGCACGGCGTCGATCTCCTCGCGGGTCGGTGCTCGCAGGGCTGCGGGATCGTGGGCGCCGCAGTAATCCCGGGCGATCCACGGCCCCTCGAGGTGGATGCCACTGACGGTGCCGTCGCGGACGACGGGCACGAGGGCCTGCACCTGCTCGATCAGTGCCGTACGCCGAGCCGACACCAAGGCTCGCCAGTGTCGTCGTGGTGCCATGACCGAGGTGGAATGCGGCGGCGCGCCGCGCCGCGTCGGCACCCTCGGTGTAGGCGGCGCCACCGCCCCCATGACAGTGCATGTCGATGAAGCCAGGAGCGAGGAGAAGTCCGTCGGCGTCGATGGTCTCGGTCGCGCCGGGTGCGCGCTCAGTGCCCAGCGCCTCGATCGTGTGACCGGAGACCGCGACCCAGAACGGGGCTGAGCCGTCGACGGTGCGCACATTGCGCAGCACCGTCGACGGCATCATGACGAGCTAGCGCTGGCGGCGCACCTGGCGCGCGCTGGTCGGCATCGGACCCTTGGGGATCGGCATGGCGTTCTGGGCGTTGCCGAGGGCGTCGAGGCGGCGACGGATGTCGGTGATCTCGCCGCCGCGCAGGTTGCGCGGCAGCTTGTTGAGGGCGGACTGCAGCTTGAGCAACGGCACTTGACCCTCGTCGTTGCCGACCTGGATCTCGTAGATCGGGACGTCCGGGAGCCAGCGCGCGGTCTTCTTGCGCTCGTTGGCGAGCATGACCGTGACGCGGTTGCCCGGCCCCTCGGAGATCAGGACCACGCCGGGCTTGCCGACAACGCGCGTGATGATGTCCTGGCTCTTGTTGACCGCAACGGCGGGGGTGACCACCCAGTTGCCGCCGCGGATGGACTGGATCACGGCCGCGGCTGCTCCCGGCTGCCCGTCGATCTGCTTGTAGGCCGCGCGCATGGCGCGACGGCTGAACCAGAACGTGGCGGCCAGGAGGCCCGCAGGGATCGCCAGCAGGATGGCCGTGAACCAGTTGAGCAGGAGCCCGATGGGGATGGCCACCACCAGGAAGGCGGCCAGGAAGAACCCGGCGACCTCGAAGAACAGTGCCGGGTAGGACTTGCGCGTCATCGACCAGTTCTGGGCGAGTGACGAGATGGTGGAGCGAATGCGACCCATGATGGGACAGCCTAGATCAGCATCGTCGAACGGCTCCCGGCGGAGGTGGATGCCTCAGGGCAGGTGGAGGGTGACCTGCTCGCCTGGCCGCACGACGCCCGGGTGCTCCACCCAGCCCGTGACCCCACGGCGGTGGATGGCGGCCTTGGGGAAGGCCTCCGGGCTCGTGCCGTGCCGGCCGGCGACCAGCTCGCCGGCGATCGTGCAGGGGTTGTTCTCGCCCCCGAGCATGATGACCGCCCCGCCGGCGAACACCATCCGGGTCATGCGCGGCAGCGCGGTGAGGTCGGGGATGCCCTGGGTGCAGATGTTGTCGGCGATGACGCCTGGTGCCAAGGCCGTGATGCCCAGCGCCTCGGCGATCTCCGCGAGTTCCGACTCGTCGACGAGCGACAGCTGACGGTGGTTGCGGATCTCGGTGCCCCGCTCGAACACCGCGCGCTGCCGGGTGTTGCTCAGCATCGTCAGGCCGTGATGGCGGTCGCCGACCGGGCCGCCCCAGTCGAGGACGAGCTCCTCACAGGGGACCGGTGATTCCTCGGCGTCCGGCCACACGTGGGTGGCGACGACCCGGGCCGTCATGCCGTGCGCGTCACGGTGATGCGCGCGTTGTGGCCCGTTCCCCGGGCGGCGAGGGCCTGCTCGTACAGGCGGCCGGCCCGATAGCTGGAACGCACGAGGGGTCCGCTCATCACGCCGGCGAAGCCGATGGACGTGGCCACATCGGCCAGGGCGACGAACTCCTCGGGCCGCACCCAGCGCAGCACCGGATGGTGTCGCGAGGTGGGTCGCAGGTACTGCGTGATGGTGACGAGGTCGCAGCCGGCGTCGTGGAGGTCGGCCAGCGCCTGGTGGACCTCGTCGATCTCCTCGCCCATGCCGAGGATGAGGTTGCTCTTGGTCACCAGGCCGAAGTCACGCGCCTGGGTGATGACGTCGAGGCTGCGCTCGTAGGTGAAGGCCGGGCGAATGCGCTTGAACAGGCGGGGGACGGTCTCGACGTTGTGGGCGAGCACGGCGGGGCCCGCCTCGAAGACCTCGGTCAGCAGCACGGGGTTGCCGGAGAAGTCGGGGATGAGGACCTCGACGCCCGTGTCCGGGTTGAGGGAGCGGATCTCGCGGACGGTCTGCGCATACAGCCACGCGCCCTCGTCGTCGAGGTCGTCGCGGGCGACGCCAGTGACCGTCGCATAGCGAAGCCCCATCGTCCGGACCGACTCGGCCACGCGACGGGGCTCGTCACGGTCGAGGGGAGCCGGGCGACCGGTGTCGATCTGGCAGAAGTCGCAACGACGCGTGCACTGCTCGCCGCCGATGAGGAAGGTGGCCTCGCGGTCCTCCCAGCACTCGTAGATATTGGGGCAGCCCGCCTCCTGGCACACCGTGTGGAGGGACTCGTTCTTGACCAGGGCGCTGATCTCGGTGAACTGGGGTCCGGTCTTCAGGCGCGTGCGGATCCACTCGGGCTTGCGCTCGATCGGGACCTCGGCATTGCGCGCCTCGATGCGCAGGAGCTTGCGGCCGTCGGGATCTACCACGCGACGATCCTTCCGAGTCGTGCCTCGACCACGGCCAGCGCCTCAGTGACCGTGACGTCGCGGGCGAGCTCGTTGCTCAGGCTCGTCACCTCGGCATCCTTGATCCCGCACGGCACGATGCGGTCGAACCAGCTGAGGTCGCAGTCGCAGTTGAGGGCGAACCCGTGCATCGTGACGCCCTCCGTCACGCGGATCCCGATGGCGGCTACCTTCCGGTCGGGCCCGCGATCGTCGGCGGCCACCCAGACGCCGCTGCGGCCGGTCACCTGGGTCGTCACGACGCCGAGCTGGGCACAGACGTCGATGAGCATCAGCTCGATGCGCCGGACGTGGGCGACGACGTCCATCGGGCTCGGCAGTCGCACGATCGGGTAGCCGACCAGCTGGCCGGGGCCATGCCAGGTGATCTTGCCGCCGCGATCGACATCGATCACCGGTGTGCCGTCGAACGGCCGCTCGAGGGGCTCGGTACGCCGACCTGCGGTGTAGACGGGCGGGTGCTCGAGCAGCAGGACCGTGTTGGGGCGGCTTCCGGCGACCACGCCGGCGTGGACGGTGCGCTGCAGCTCCCAGGCCGCCTCGTAGGGCACGGCCTGCTCGCCGAAGCCCACGTGCTCGATGGCAAGGGGTGCGTGCGTGGCCGTCTGCGACGTCATGTCGACACTGTAATTCCCAGATGGCGCATCACGGCATCCGCGGTCCGGCGGCCGCTGACCATGGCGCCCTGGATGGAGGCGGTATCCCGGTGATCGCCGGCGACGTACAGCCACTCGCCGAGCGCCACAGGCTTGCGGACGTCGTGCGGCGCGGTCATGGCGGGCAGTGCATAGGGGATCGCGTACGTGGCCACGTGCTCCCAGCCTGACGTGCTCACCCCGTAGAGGGCCGACAGCTGAGTGCGCACCTGCCGCTCGGTCGCGGCGTCGTCGCACTCGCCGAGGGCCGAGGCGGACACGAGGACGCGACCGCGCGTGGCGTAGGACCCCGCGGCGTGCGTCAGCACGACCGTGTTGATCACCGGACCGCGTCGCTCGCCATCGACGACGAGCACGGGCTGACCGTGGGTGAGCAGCATCGGATCGCTGTCGGCGAGGTAGTACCAGGTGGTCACGGCTCGACCGCGGGGGATCGCCAGGCCGGGCGCCAGCCGGCCGGCCGCCTGCGGGTCGGTGGCGATGATGACGGCCCGACCGCTGACGGTTCCGTCGTCGGTCGACACAGCTGCTCCGTCGACGGACGCGGCCGCGGTGCGCAGGCGCACCGTTCCCGCCGGCAGAGCGTCGTGCAGCTGCTGGGGTATCGCCTGCATGCCCAGGGCCGGCACCGACGGCGAGCCCTTCACGAAGCTGGTCAGGACGAGGTCCATGAACCGCCGCGACGTCTCGAGGCGGTCCTCCAGGAACACGCCGGCAAGGAACGGGCGAAGGACGGTCTCGAGGAAGCCCTCGTCGATGCCTGCTGACCGCAGGGCGACCTCGGCCGGGAAGTCGATCGAGGACGCCAGGACCGTCGGTGCAGTGCGCGAGCAGCGCCAGGCGTACCGGGCGAACCGCGCCTTGCCGGCGAGGGTGCCCGAGCGCGAGCTCAGGGCATCGGCCGCCCATCCGGGCCGCTTGCGCGGGTCGGCGAGGCGCACCGGGCCGCCCGACGTGGCCGCGATGACGCCGGGCGTGAACGGCCGGAGCATCAGGGCGTCGTGGTCGAGCACGCGGGAAGGCTCGGGGTAGGCGGGGTTGTACAGCTGGAATCCCCGGTCGAGCTGCAGTCCGTCGACACGATCGGTGCGCACGCGTCCGCCCACCTCGTCGCCGGCCTCCAGGACGACGACGTCGACGTCGTGGATCGCCAGCTGGCGCGCGGCCGCCAGGCCGGCAAGGCCGGCGCCGATGACGACGACGTCGTGTGCGGTCACGCTGCGGCGAGAGCGGATCGCACCGCAGACTCGATCGTCGGATCCTGGAAGGCGAACTGTGCTTGGGAGAGGACCGACGGGACGGCCCGGATGCTGCCGAGGACCTCGCTGGAGAACTCGCCGAGCACCGCCTTCAGTGCGAACGCGGGGGCGGGAAGGATGGTCGGTCGGCCCATCACCTTGCCCATGGTGGACGCGACCTCGGCGTTGGTGACGGGGGTGGGTGCGGTCAGGTTGACGGCGCCGGACAGGTGGTCCTGCTCGAGCAGGAACTGCAGGGCGCAGACCTGGTCGCGCATGGAGATGTAGGACCAGTACTGGGACCCGGGGCCGAGCTTGCCGCCCAGCCCGAACCTGAACAGCGGGAACAGTCGCGCCCAGGCGCCGCCGTGGCCCGAGACGACCAGACCCGTGCGGGCGTGCACAACGCGGATGCCGACCTCCGCGGCAGGTGCCGTGGCCGCCTCCCAGTCGCGCACCACGCCGGCCAGGAAGCCGGTCCCGTTGGGCGCGGTCTCGTCGACGGCGCGGTCGCCCGTGTCGCCGTACCAGCCGATCGCCGAACCCGACACCAGGACCCGTGGTCGGGGGTCCAGCGCGGCCATCGCCCGCGCGATGGTCTGCGTGCTCATGACCCGGCTGTCGAGGATCTCCGTCTTGTAGTCATCGGTCCAGCGGTGGTCTCCGACGCCCGCACCGGCGAGGTTGACGACGCCGTCGACGCCCGCCAGTGCACCGAGATCGACCGTGCCGGCCTGCGGGTCCCACGTGATCTCGTCGGCTGCGGTCGCGGGGCGTCGGACGAGGCGGACGACGTCGTGGCCGACCGAGCGCAGGTGCGGGACGAGGGCCGCGCCGATGAGACCGGACGAGCCGGTGATGGCTACCAACATGTGCTCACCCTCTCGTGGCGCTCGACGGCCCGCACCTCGGGCGTCCGCGGGCGGGTCAGATGCCGAGCTCTGCCTCGAAGGCCGCGTCCTCCAGGCGAGCCTTGATGGCGCTCAGGAAGCGAGCAGCATCAGCGCCGTCGACGAGTCGGTGGTCGTACGTCAGCGCGAGGTACACCATCGACCGGACGGCGATGACATCCTGCCCGTTGGTGTCGGTGGCCACGATGGGCCGCTTGACGACCGCGCCCGTCCCGAGGATGGCCACCTGCGGCTGGTTGATGATCGGGGTGTCGAACAGCGCGCCCCGGCTGCCGGTGTTGGTGACCGTGAACGTGCCGCCGCTGAGCTCATCCGGGGACAGCTTGTTGGTGCGGGTGCGGTCGGCGAGGTCGGCGATCCGGCGGGCCAGCCCGGCGATGTTGAGATCGCCGGCGTCGCGGATTACCGGCACGAGGAGACCGCGGTCGCTGTCGACGGCGATCCCGAGGTGCTCGGCATCGTGGTACGTCACCGTGCCGGCCGCCATGTCGAGCGTGGCGTTGACCTGGGGGAACTGCTTGAGCGCCTCGACGGACGCCTTGCAGAAGAACGGCAGGAACGAGAGCTTGACGCCCTCGCGCGCCTCGAAGTCGCCCTTGACCCGGTTGCGCAGTGCCGCGATGCGGGTGACGTCGACCTCGACGACGGATGTGAGCTGTGCGGACACCTGCAGCGACTCGACCATCCGCTCGGCGATGACCTTGCGCAGGCGGCTCATCTTCTCGGTGCGACCGCGCAGGGGCGAGGCGGCGGTGGCGGGTGCGGGAGCAGCGGCCGGTGCCGCGGCTGCGTTGGGCGCGGGGGCGGCTCCTGCGCCCGTGGCTCCTGCGCTCGTGGCTGCGGCGGCGGCCGCCGCCTTGGCCTCGACCACGGCGAGGACGTCCTGCTTGCGGACCCGTCCGCCGACCCCGGTGCCAGTGACGGTGGCCAGATCGACGCCGTTCTGGGCGGCCAGGCGGCGCACGAGCGGCGTGACGTAGCTGTCGGCGTTGCCAGCCGGCTCGGTAGCCGCGGCAGGTGCGGCGGGTGCAGCGGGTGCAGCGGCGGCCGGCGCGAGGACGGGTGCCGGCTCGTAGGTGGGCAGCGGAGTCGGTGGCGGGGTGACGGCCGGGGTCGCGGCGGCGGCCGTGCCGATCAGGCCGAGCTCGCTGCCGACGGCGACGGTCTGGTCCTCGCCGACCGTGATGGACAGCAGCACGCCGGCGGCCGGCGCGGGGATCTCCGTGTCGACCTTGTCGGTGGACACCTCGAGCAGGGGCTCGTCGACGGCGACGGGGTCGCCGACGGCCTTGAGCCAGCGGGTGACGGTGCCCTCGGTCACGGACTCGCCCAGGGCGGGCATGCGCACGGCGGTGCCGCTGGCGACCGTCGTGGCACCGGCGGGCGGCGCCGGCGGGGGCGTGGCGGCGAGGGTCGGCGCGTCGGCCACGGCGGGCTCGGGCGCGGCGGCGGGGGCTGCCGCGGGGGCTGCAACGGGGGCAGGAGCGCTGCCGGCCTCGTCGGCGCTGCCGATGACGGCCAGCTCGCTGCCGACGGCCACGGTCTGGTCCTCGCCGACAGTGATGGCCAGGAGCACGCCCGAGGCCGGCGCCGGGATCTCGGTGTCGACCTTGTCGGTGGACACCTCGAGCAGGGGCTCGTCAGCGGTGATCGTGTCGCCGACGTTCTTCAGCCAGCGGGTGACTGTGCCCTCGGTGACGCTCTCGCCCAGAGCGGGCATCGTGACGGAGACCGACATGGTTTCTGCGCTCCTTCAGTGCTGTCAGGTTCTGTGCTGTCAGGTAAGTGCGCTCAGGCGTGCGCGTGCAGGGGCTTGCCGGCCAGCGCGAGATGCGCCTCGCCCAGGGCCTCGTTCTGGGTCGGGTGGGCGTGGATGAGAGTGGCGACATCCTCCGGATGGGCCTCCCAGTTCACGATGAGCTGCGCCTCGCCGATCTGCTCGCCGATGCGGGAGCCGACCATGTGGATGCCGACGACCGGGCCGTCGGTCACCTGGACCAGCTTGACGAAGCCGGTCGTGGTCAGGATCTGGCTCTTGCCGTTGCCGCCGAGGTTGTACTCGTAGGTCGCGACGTTGTTGCCGTGGATCTCGCGCGCCTGCACCTCGGTCAGGCCCACGCTGGCGACCTCAGGCTCGCAGTAGGTGACCCGCGGGATGTTGACGTCGGCGATGACCACCGGATTGAGGCCGGCGATCTCCTCGGCCACGAAGATGCCCTGCTGGAAGCCGCGGTGGGCCAGCTGCAGTCCGGGAGTGATGTCGCCGACCGCGAAGACACCGGCGACGTTCGTGCGCAGGCGCTCGTCAACGAGGACCCAGCCGCGCTCCATCGCCACGCCCTGCTCCTCGAAGCCCATGCCGGTGGCGTTGGGGCCACGGCCGACGGCGACGAGCAGGAGCTCGGCGTCGAACGTCTTTCCGTCCTCGAGCGCGACGTGCACGCCGTTGTCGTCCTGAGTGGCGGACGCGAAGCGGATGCCGAGGCTGAAGTTGATGCCGCGCTTGCGGAACGCGCGCTCGAGCGCCTTGGAGCAGGCCTCGTCCTCATTGGGAACCAGGTGCGGCAGAGCCTCGACGATCGTGACGTCGGCGCCGAAGGACTTCCAGACGCTGGCGAACTCGACGCCGATGACGCCGCCGCCGAGGACGACCACGCTCTTGGGGACGTAGTCGAGGTTGAGCGCCTGGTCCGACGTCATGATGCGGCCGCCGATGTCGAGTCCGGGCAGGCTCTTGGCGTACGAGCCGGTAGCGAGCACGACGTTGGTGCCGGTGTAGCGCTCGCCGTTGACCTCGACGGTGTCGGGGGCGATCAGGCGACCGGTTCCCTCGACGAACGTCACGTTGCGGCTCTTGACCAGGCCCTGCAGGCCCTTGTAGAGCCGCGCGACGACACCGTCGCGGTACTCGTTGACCTTGGGCATGTCGATGCCGTCGAACGTGGCCCGGACGCCGAATGCGGCGCTCTCCTTGGCCGAGTCGGCGATCTCGGCGGCATGCAGGAGCGCCTTGGTGGGGATGCAGCCATTGTGCAGGCACGTCCCGCCGAGCTTGTCCTTCTCGATGAGGATGACGGACATGCCGAGCTCCGCCGCTCGCAGCGCACAGGCGTAGCCGCCACTGCCTCCACCGAGGATCACCAGGTCTGCGTTGGCCACTTTCGGTTACTCCTGTCATCGGCGGTCGAACCGCTCGGGCGGGTGCGGACACATCCTTCCACCGCACGGGGCTGGGGGCACACGGCCCCCGAACTAGGCCTGGCCGTCCGCCATCTCGGCAGCGAGCTGGACGAAGGCGCGGACCGCGCTGCCGGTGCCGCCGCTGGGCACGTAGCCGTAGGGCGCCTTGTCGTTGAAGGACGGGCCGGCGATGTCGACGTGCACCCAGCGCTGCCCGGCCGGGATGAACTCCCGCAGGAAGACGCCGGCCGACAGCATGCCGCCCATCCGGTCGCCGATGTTGGCGATGTCGGCCGTGCGCGAGTCGAGTGCCGCCCGCAGGTCGTCGGGCAGGGGCATCGGCCAGAACACCTCGCCGGCCGCGTCGGCCGCCGAGCAGACCTTCGTCCCGGGAGGAGTCGTCGTTCGACATGACGCCAGCGATGCGCTTGCCCAGGGCGACGACGGCCGCTCCGGTGAGGGTTGCGACGTCGACGATGAGGTCGGGCTTCTCCTCGGCCGCGAGCACGAGTGCATCGGCGAGGACGAGCCGGCCCTCGGCGTCGGTGTTGAGGACCTCGACGGTGGTGCCGCCGTGGATGGTGATCACGTCGCCGGGACGCTGTGCCTTGCCGCCGGGCATGTTCTCGGCCGACGGGAGCCAGCCGGTGACCCGGATGGGCAGGCCGAGCTCGGCGATGGCCTTCACGGCGCCGAGGACGGCCGCCGCGCCGGCCATGTCGGACTTCATCTCGTCCATGTTGGCGGCGGGCTTGATCGAGATGCCGCCGGTGTCGAAGGTGATGCCCTTGCCCACGAGCGCGAGGTGCGTCGTGGCCCCCTCCGGGGAGTACGCCAGGCGGGTCAGCCGCGGCGGGTTGGCCGAGCCCATGCCGACGGCGAGGATGCCGCCGCACTGCAGTTCGGCGAGCTGCTTCTCGTCCCAGATGGTGACCTCGACGGGCAGCGCGGCGAGGCTGTCGCGAGCGGCCTCGGCGAGGGCAGCCGGCGGCAGCGCATTGGGCGGGGTGTTGACGAGGTCGCGGGTGAGGTTGACGCCCGCGGCGACCGCGGTGATGTCCTTCACCGCCTGCTTCTGCTCGGCGGTCGGGGCCGCACCCAGGAGGACGGTGATGCTGGTCACCGGCGACTTGCGGTCCTTCCTAGAGGTGCTGCGGAAGGCAACGTGGTCATAGGCGGCCAGGAGGGCGGCGATCGACACCGTCAGCAGGTCGTCGTCGCTGGCGATGGGCAGCGCGAGGCTGACGCGGCGGGTGCCCGCCAGGGATCGGATGACCTCGCCGACCGAGCGCCGCAGCGTCTCGGGGTCCGCCTGCTTCGCGGCGTCGCCCAGACCCACCCCGACAACCACGGGGGCCTTGACGCCGGAGCCTCCGGGGACCTTCGCCACGTTTCCGGGCTTGCCGGTGGCGCCGACGGCGTTGAACGCCTCAGTCAGCCGCGTGCGTACCGCGGCGGTGAGGCCGGGGCTGACGACCTCGACCTTCTTGCCCCGGCCCGGCGCGAGGGCGATGACGAGTGCATCGCTGACAGCGGCGGCCGGCTTGGTGTCGGCGAGCGTGATCCTGGCGGTTGGTGTCGACGTCATGACGGCACCCTAATCGGCCTTAAGGGGCGGTGCGGTCGCGGTGACCGGCTACGGTCGTGCCGTGACGGATACGACGCTCCAGAGGACCCCGCTGTACGAACGCCACGCGCAGGCCGGCGCCAAGACCGCCGACTTCGGCGGATGGGACATGCCGATCGAGTACGAGGGCGTCGTGGCCGAGCACACCGCCGTCCGCACGGCGGTCGGCCTCTTCGACGTGTCCCACATGGGCAAGGTGCGGGTGCACGGACCCGGAGCCCTGGAGTACCTCAACGGGGTCCTGGCCAACGACCTCGGGCGGATCGGCGACGGTCAGGCCCAGTACTCGATGCTGTGCAACGTCGACGGCGGCGTCATCGACGACCTCATCGTGTACCGATGGGCACCCGACGAGGTCTTCATCATCCCGAACGCCGCCAACGCCGAGACGGTCGTGGGAGTCCTGCGGGCCTCGGCGCCGACCGGCGTGAGCGTGGACGACCATCACCACGACCACGGCATCATCGCGGTGCAGGGCCCGTCGAGCGCTGACCTGATGCAGGCCATGGGACTGCCCTGGGAGCACGACTACATGTCGATGGTGTCGGCCGAGTTCGCCGGTCAGCCTCTGATCGTGTGCCGCACCGGCTACACCGGCGAGCACGGCTACGAGCTGGTCGCGCCGTCCGCCGTCCTGGTCGACCTGTGGGACGCGCTGCTCGCGGCGGGGGCAGACCTCGGGGTCGCCCGCGCGGGCCTGGGCGCCCGCGACACCCTGCGCACCGAGATGGGCTACCCGCTGCACGGCCAGGACATCAGCGCGACGATCACGCCGGTCGAGGCGCTGATCGGGTGGGCGGTCGGCTGGGACAAGCCTGCCTTCGCCGGCCGCGACGCCCTGGCCGCCCAGCGCGCCGCCGCGCCGGTCCGTCGGCTGCGCGGACTCCTCGCGCTGGACCGCGGGATCCCGCGCCCGCACATGACCGTCCGGCGGGTGGTCGACGAGGGCGATCCGATCTCCGGGGAGGTCGTGGGCGAGGTGACCAGCGGCACCTTCTCGCCGACGCTGAAGCAGGGTGTCGGCCTGGCGCTGCTGGACGCCTCCGTCTCGGTCGATGACGAGCTGGTGGTCGACGTCCGCGGTCGGGCCTCGCGCTTTCGTGTCGTCAAGCCGCCGTTCGTGCAGCCCAGCACCCGCTGACGCCCGGGAGCCTCAGCCCGTCGAGGTGAGCAGCCGCAACAGGGCGAGCGTCGCGTCGGCCCCGAGCCCGTCGTCGTCGCTGAGAGCCAGGGGGAGCCCGGGGGACAGATCCACCCGTTCGGCCGCGGCATGCCGGGCCGGGTCGGTCGACTGAGATCCGCAGATCCACCATGCCTTGGCGCGCGCGCTGACGCGATCGGCAACGACGGCCGCCGCCAGCTCGTCGGTCCCGTCGATGATGCACGGCGTCTGACGGGCTGCGGCCCCGAGCAGCGCCCCGACCACGAAGGCCATCGAGTTGGCGCTGACCAGGGTCAGGAGCGTCGCCGGCTCGCCACGCAGGGGAGCCAGGGCGAAGGACAGGTCACGGATTCCGGCCACCTTGGCCATCCAGGCTGCATCGCTCATTCCCTCGGCCTGCGGGACGACGGCAGGGGCGTCGGTCCGGGTCAGCGCCGCCACCAGTGCCCGGGCCGCGCTGTCATCGCGATCTGCGACTCGCGGAATGACCACGTTCGCGCCGGCGTCGACCGCGGAGTCCGCCGCCGCCAGCCCGGCGAGTAGCGCGCCCGAGACGTCCGGCACGTCACTCCTGCCCGGCTCGACGACGCGCTCGCGCGGCGGCGTCCCGTCGCCGAGCGACTGCCACCACGTGAGCAGTCGCCGCAGCTCGCCCGTCACCGCGTCGGGCAGCGCGACGGGGTGCTCGACCGGCAGGGCGATCCGCTCGGCAGCGGACTCGACCTCGGGCGGCAGCGCGGTGGTCATGTCAGCCCTTCGTTGCTCGTCATGCCGGAACGGCGACCAGTATGACCAGTGCCGTGGACAGGGCGAGCTCGATGCTGGCGCCGAGGACATCGCCGGTGATCCCCCCGAGGCGTCGGATGCTCACCGCCAACACCCCCGTCGCCACGACGAGGGCGCCGACGACGCTCGTCAGCGTTGCCGTCACGAGGTCCGGAGCGAGCCACGCTGCGGCGCCGCAGCACGCTGCGATCCACGCGAGGATCGTCAGCACGGACGCCCATACGGGCACGCTGCCCGCCACGGCCGCGCCGAGGCCGTCCCCTCGCGCCGCCGGGACGCCGCGCAGGCACGCGAGGACGAGGGCGAGCCGAGACGTGCCCACGGCGACGACGAGGGTGAACGCGGCGTGCCCGCCATCCACGAGTCCGGCGTAGGCGAGCACCTGGATGAGCAGGACGAGCACGATGGTCGCGACGCCGAAGGGGCCGATGTCGGAACGGCGGGCGATGGCCAGCGCCTCGTCGGGCGGACGCCCGCTGCCGAGGGCGTCGGCGGTGTCGGCCAGGCCATCGAGGTGAAGTCCGCGGTCGAGGTACGCGAGTGCGGCGATGGCCAGAGCGGCGAGCAACGCCGAGGGAGCGGCGACCGACGCGTGGTCGCGCAGTGCCTGGGCGGCCAGTCCGACGATGAGTGCCATCAGGGCACCGACGACGGGTGCCAGGAGCATCGCGCCGGCCGCCGTGCGACGGTCCACACGACCAGGTGCTGGCACTGGGAAGCGGGTCAGCGTCCCGATCGCCAGGCGCAGGGCGTCAGGCATCCGCCGGCCGGTCCGAGACACCGGCGGAGTCGAACGTCGCCATCTCGGCCAGCGTGGCGGCGGCGGCGTTGAGCATCGGGATGGCCAGGAGTGCGCCGGTGCCCTCGCCGAGCCGCAGGCCCAGGTCAATCAGTGGCACGAGCCCAAGCGCCGTCAGTGCCGTGCTCGCGGCCGGCTCGGTCGACCGGTGGCCGGCCACCCACCAGCTCACGGCGTCGGGGTCGACGCGCGACGCCGCCAGCGCAGCGCTGCACGACACGATCCCGTCGAGGATGACCGGCGTGCGACGCGCCGCAGCCTGCAGGAGGAACGCCACCATCGCTGCGATGTCCGGACCCCCGCACCGCCGCACCGCCTCGAGCGCGTCGTCAGCGGTGTCGCCGGCCCGCTCTACCGCGGCCTGGACGGTGGCCACCTTGCGGGCGAGGGTGGCGTCGTCCACTCCGGTGCCGCGGCCGGTGACGTCGGCGGCCGACTGACCGGTGAGCAGGGCCACGAGAGCCGCCGCCGGCGTGGTGTTGCCGATGCCCATGTCCCCGGCGATGAGGACGTCGGCCCCGGCTGCGATCTCCGCGTCGGCGAGGTCCCTGCCCAACGCCAGGGCGGCATCGAGCGTCGGCGGGTGACATCGCATCCTCGCGGTCGATCGACCCGGATCCGCGGCGAACGCGCCTGCTGGCCACCTGGGGGTCGAGTGCGTCGAGGTAGTGCGGGGTCGGCATCGACACTGACGTCGACGACCCGGACCGTCGCCCCGACCTGTCGGGCCAGCACGTTCGCGGCGGCTCCACCGGCGACGAAGTTGCCGACCATCTGCGCGGTGACCTCGGGGGGGTAGGCCGACGTGCCGGCCGACCGCGCCACGCCGTGGTCGCCCGCGAAGATCACCACGGCCGGGTGCTCGAAGGCCGCCGGCGGGCACGCGCCCTGCACACCGGACATCCAGACGGAGGCGTCCTCGAGCCGGCCCAGTGCGCCGGCCGGCTTCGTGAGGGTCGCCTGTCGGGCGCGCGCCGCGTCGGCCGCCATGCGGTCGGGTGCGCGTGATCGGGTCGAAGCGCGGGTCCACTCGTGATCTCCTCAGCGTCCGGATCGGTTCGTCAGCGGTACCGGCTGGCCCGCGACAAGGAGGGTCGACCGGTCGCACGCGGCGGCCAGTCGGGCGTTGACGGTGCCGAGGAGGTCCTGGAAGAGGCGCCCCGAGGCAGTCGCCGGGCACCACGCCCATCCCGACCTCGTTGGTCACGAGGATGACGTCCGCCGCGGCTCGCACGCGAGTGCAGCGACGAGGTCCTCGACGAGGGCACCCGCCTCGGCGGTGACGTCGGCCGGCCGCCCGTCGGCGATCCGCGACCATGCGTCGAGCCGGTCGAGCTGGCCGGTGAGCCAGAGGGCGATGCAGTCGACGAGCACGACGGTGCCGGGCTCGGCGGCCTGGATCACGGCCACGACGTCGAGGGACTCGACGGTCGTCCAGTGGCTCGGGCGCGGATCCCGATGGAGCGCCACGCGGTGCTGCCACTCCTCGTCGTCCGGGCGCGCCCCGCCGGTGGCGACATACACGACGTGCGGCGCCGGCGCTGCGAGTGCCTCGGCGAAGCGCGACTTGCCCGATCGCGCGCCGCCGATCACCAGGTGGGTCCTGCCCGCGGGCGTGGACGTGGGGGCGTGCGTGTCGAGCACGGTCAGGTCGTCGACCACGCGCACTCCCAGGTCGGCGAGTCGGCCGGCGAGTTGGGCGGTCGGCGGATTGTGGTGGCTCAGATGCGTGGCGACGATGACCGTGCCCTCGTCGACGACGCCGGATTCGCGCAGGTCCTCGAGCAGCATCGGGCAGGGTGGCCAGGCTGAGGTGTCCGGTGCCGTGCTCGGCGTAGTCCCCGAAGGTCTCGTCGACGAGCATCAGGTGCACCGGTCCGTCGATCGACGCCACCGTCGCGGAGGGCAGGGGCCCGGTGTCGGTGGCGTACAGCAGTCGACCACCGTCGGCTCCGGTGACGACGAACAGAACGGCCTCCTCCGCCAGGACGTCGCCATTGCCCGAGGAGTGCGCCGCAGGCAGCACGTCGACCACGTAGTCGACGGTCGCGGTGGCGAGCTCGAGCCGGTCGCCGGGGGCGATCTCGTGGAACGCGACGGGAGAGATCGGTCCGGTCCACGGACGGGACAGCTCGATCGCCGACCGCGGCCCCCACACGTGAAGGGTGCTGCCGTCGTGCACCCATTCGCGCGACAGGAGGAAGGCCGGGTGGAGGTGGTCCGGGTGCCCGTGCGTGAGCAGGACGTGCTCGATCGAGCCGAGCGAGATGCCCGCGCCGCTCGCCGCATGCGGCGTGGTCGGCCCGCAGTCGATCAGCAGGGTGTCATCGACCAGCGCAGAGCTCGGCTGCCGACTGCGGCCGGCCAGCGCGCTCGGCGGCGCACGACGAGCAGTCGCAGAACGCGTTGGGCCAGCCGTCAGCGGACCCGGTTCCGAGGAGTGTCAGGCGCACGATCAGGCCTCCGGAGCAGTGAACGACACGGGCTGGTCGAAGGCCGCCTTGCGCGAGATGCGGCGCAGGGCGGCGAGGATCGGGCGACCGGCCACGAGGATGAGCACGACGGTGAGGATGGCGCGAGGGATGTCGTATCCCAGCGACGTCACCAGGCAGAACCGCAGCCACGCCAGCAGGTTCTCCGTCATCGCGGCACCCGGCGTGAAGGACAGCTGCGCCGGCAGGTCGGCGGTGAAGGGCCAGAACCACAGGTTGAGCAGGAAGCCGTACGCGATGCACGCGACCGCCGCGTACGCCGACATCATCAGCAGCTCGCGCCGGCCCGAGGCCCGCGGCAGCAGTCCGGCGCCCAGACCTACCCACGCGGCGGCGAGCATCTGGAACGGCAGCCACGGACCGACACCGCCGGTCAGCAGTGCCGACGCAAACAGCGAGATGGAGCCGAGGCAGAAGCCGAAGCCCGGCCCGAGCGCGCGACCACCGAGGATCAGCACGACCCAGATCGGCTCGAGCCCCGCGGTGCCGCCGCCCAGCGGGCGCAGGGCGGCGATGACGGCGGCGAGGACGCCGAGCATGGCGATGGACTTCGCATCCATGCCGCCGTCGTTGACCTGGGCCAGCACGACGAGGATCAGCACGGGCATGACGAGGGCGAAGACGACGGGCGCATCGTTGGCGTGCGCGACCGCACTCGAGTCCGGTGCGGCGAGCAGCGGCCACCCGAAGGCGATCAGGCCGACTGCCGAGGCGAGGGCGATCGCCACCACCGACGTGGGTCCGAGCCCCACCGAGGAGCGGGTCCGAGTCAGCGTGAGCGGCCGTGCCTCGACCGGCGGGGCGCTCATCCGGCAGCGCCCGAGGCCGGCGGCGTCGCCATCCCGCCGATGGCGGCATCGATCGGCGCATGCGCGCGGAACAGCGAGCCGGCGACCTGGTCGACCGTCAGCCAGTGCTGCGGGGAGAGGATCTTCGCGACCTGCGGTGCGAACATCGGCGATGACGTGACGACCTCCTCCGTCGGGCCGTCCGCCACGACCTCGCCGTCGGCCAGGATGACGACCCGGTCCGCGACGTCGGCGACGAGTTCGACGTCGTGCGTCGCCAGCACGATCGCATGCCCGGCAGCGGCCAGGTCGGCCAGCACGCGGCCGAGTCGCGCCTTGGTCGGGTAGTCGAGGCCGCGGGTGGGCTCGTCGAGCAGGAGGAGCGGGGGCCGCGCGGCGAGGATGACGCACAGGGCGACGAGCAGCCGCTGGCCCTCGGACAGGTCGCGGGGGTGGGTGCCGTCCTCGATGTCCGGTGCCATCAGGGCAACCAGCGCCCGCGTCGTCCCCGGCTCGCAGTCCGCGTCGCGGTCCGAGGCCCGGCACTCGTCGGCCACGGTGGTGGCCTCGAGCAGGTCGCCCGGCTCCTGGGGCACCAGGCCGACGCGCCGCAGGAGGGCCGGCCCGCTCAGGGTGGCCGGCGCCGATCCGTCCACCTCGACACGGCCCTGGGTCGCAGGACCGATGCCCACCATGGCGTTGAGCAGGGTCGACTTGCCGGCACCGTTGCGGCCCATCAGGGCCACCACCTCACCGGAGGCGACCGACAGGCTCACGTCGCGCAGCGCGGCTCGGGAGCCGTAGCGGACCGTCAACCGTTCCACCAGAGCCAGCCGGCGGGCCTCGACGGGGACGGCGCGAAGGTGCGGGGTGCGCCCGACGAGCAGGTCGCGGAGCGGACCCGCCGCCCGACGCGCATCGCGCACGGAGAGGGGCAGGGGGTGCCAGCCGGCGAGCCGGCCGAGCTCCACGACGGGCGGCGCGATGGGTGCGTTCAGCATGATGTCGCCAGGACGGCCCACCTGCACGGGGCGTCCGTCGCCGGGGACCACGATCACCTGGTCGGCGTACTGGATCACCCGCTCGAGGCGGTGCTCCGCGAGCACGACGGTCACCCCGAGGTCGTGGACCAGGCGCTGCAGGGCGGCCAGCACCTCTTCGGCGGCACCGGGATCGAGAGCCGACGTCGGCTCGTCGAGGACGAGCACCTGAGGGTGCGAGGTCAGCACGGCACCGATGGCGACGCGTTGCCGCTGCCCGCCGGACAGCGACCGCAGCGGTCGCTGTCGTAGCTCGGCGAGCCCGAGCAGGTCGAGGGTCTCCTCGACCCGGCGGCGCATCACCTCGGGTGCCAGTCCCAGGCACTCCATCCCGTAGGCGAGCTCGTCCTCGACGGTGTCGGTGACGAAGCCGCTCATCGGGTCCTGCGGCACGACGCCGACCACGTCGGCCAGTTCGCGCGGCGGGTGGTGCGCGGTGTCGCGGCCGTTGACGAGGACGCGGCCGGCGAGGGTGCCGCCGGTGAAGTGCGGCACGAGTCCGTTGATGGCGCGCAGCAGCGTCGACTTGCCCGATCCCGTCCGGCCGACGACGAGGACCATCTCGCCCTCGGGGATGGTCAGGTCGACGTCGACGAGGGTCGGCGCATGCGCGCCGGGATACGTGATCGTGACGTGGTCGAAGACGATCATGCGGCCGCCTTCAGGGTCGCGGGGGAGCGGGTCGGGTGCTCGACCGCGTTCGTCAGGGGGACCGGCGGCGATGTCCACGCCGGCGTCGCGCCGAGGGCGATGCCCAGCACGGCGACCAGGGGGAGTGAAGGCCAGACGGCCGGGTCGACCGAGGGGTTCATCGCGGCGGGCTCGAGCCACTGGGCCAGCAGGAAGGCGAGCACCACAGCGAGGCCCGCGGCGAGGACGAGCCACTCGGCCACGCGCCACGGATCGGGGCGGTAGCGCGTGCGGGTGGCGGTTCGACCGGCCGCGACCGCGCCGGCGATCGCCAGCAGGACGCCCACGGCCAGCATCGGCAGGCCGAGCGCGAAGCGGCGACCCCGACGCGACGAGACCGTAGGCGCCGATGCAGCAGGCGACCAGCCCGCCCAGCAGGGCCACGGCCGTCAGGCGCCGTGCCGACGCTGTGGTCGTGCCACGCCGTCCGTAGCCGCGCGAGTCCATGGCCGCGGCCAGTGCGACTGACCGCTCAAGCGCCCCCTCGAGGACGGGGACCGCGGCGCCGGCGATCGCTCGAGGCCCCGACGAGGCGCGTCCGCGCAGGCGACGCGTGGTCTGGAGCCGGTCGACGTCCGTCACCAGCTGGGGAGTGAAGGTCATCGCGACGACGACGCTGACCCCGAGCTCGTACATCGCCGCGGGGACCGACTTGAGCAGGCGGGTGGGCGAGGCCAGCGAGTTCGCGGCGCCGACGCAGATGAGGATCGTCGCCAGCCGAAGACCGTCGTAGAAGGCCATCAGGACGGACTCGAACGTGACGTCGCCGCCGAGGCGCACGCCAGCGAGGAAGGAGGGCAGGACGATGCCGGGCAGGTGGACGAGCGTCGTCGTGCCGATGGCAGCGCCGAACAGGACCTGCACCCCGATGCGGACGACGATGATCACCACGCCGAGGCGAAGGAAGAAGGCGAACGAGCGGGCCCACGGGGCATCCGGCCGGCGGGCGCGCACGACGGTCGCGGCGGTCAGGACGAGCAGCGAGAGCAGCAGCGGATTGGTGGTGCGGCTTGCGGCTGTCGCCAGCCCGAGGGCCCACGCCCACCAGGCCCCCGCGTGCAGCCACCTCGCCTCACGCATGAGCGCTGCTCCGATCACGGAACCGGTAGCGATACGCACCGACCCCGGCCAACACGAGGAGGAGGCCGCCGACGGCGATGGTCGCCCAGGGCGTCCCCGAGTCGCCGCCCGGTGTCGCCGCAGCGGGCATCGCCGCGTTCGTCGGGGGAGAGGCGCCGTTCGCCGAGGGGGCAGACGCAGCTGCCGCCGCGGCCGCGAGTTCGGCGTCGTCGACGACGGGCGCGCACTCGTCGACGGGGTATCCGGAGATACCGCAGATCAGACCCGCGTCCGTGCGCACCGTCGTCATCGACCGAAGCACCTGGTAGCCGGTGGCCTCGGCGGGAGCCACCACGCAGGTGGTGAGAGGAGTAGCGGGCGACTGGCCGGCCGGGGCGATCGATGCCGGGCCGGGGTCGACCACGAGCGCCACGCGCTTGCTGCCTGCCCGCGCCGTCGCGGTTCCGCAGATCGTCGCGAAGTCGGGGGCCGTGCCGGGTCGATCACCGGGCCGGCCCGCCTGGGTGGTGACGGCGAACCGCCAGCCCTCGACGCTCCCGTCGGCGGGCACGGTGGTGGCGGGTCCGGCCGTGGCGAACGTCCAGCCGCTCGCGGCGCCCTGCCAGTAGGTCCAGTAGCGGTACGCGGCGGCCTGGGCCGGGGCCGCGGCGAGCAGGCCGATCAGGGCCAGCGCGAGCAGCACAGCGCTCCCACTGGCGATGACCGACCTGGCTCGCACGGCTACTTCCTGAGGCTTCCGGCGAGGCTGGACACCAGGTTCACGCCACCGAAGGAGGTTGGCGAGCTGCCGGTGGCCTCGGCGACCATGAGCAGCAGTCCGAGGGCACCGGCGTCCGGGCCGCCCGAGTGGGTCGTGTACGCCGGCGCCGCGGCCTTCAGCGCCGTGGTGGCCTTAGCCACCGCAGCACGGCCCTGCCCGGCACCCACGAGGCCGAGGACCGCGGCAGCGGTGTTGGAGTAGTCGGGGTCGGTACCGAGCGATGACGGCAGGGTTCCGGTACGAGCCAGCGCGGCCGCCAGGTAGCTGGCCGACTTCGCCTTCGCCGTGTTGGCGCAGGGCGCACCCGCGGACAGTCGCCGCGGTCCGTCGACAGGCATCGGACCCGCCAGTCCGGTGAGTCCCTGAGCGGTCGCGGAGGCGTTGACCGGCCCACCCGGCTGGTAGGCGAGGCCGCCACCGGCCGAGCACGGGAAGGACTGTCGGCCCAGGAAGCGGGAGCCCTTGACGAAGGCGGGGAACGTGTCGTTCGGCGCCTGGGTCAGCAGGGCGGCCAGCGACAGGCCGGTGGAGTTGGCGTCGGAGGCTCCCCGGGAGGTGAAGCCCCAGCCGCCGTCGGGGTTCTGCTGGTCGCCGAGCCAGGTGACGGCATGCACGGCGGCCTTGACGACGCGACCGCGCTGTGCGGTCGGCAGGGCACTCGGCGTGTCCATCGACAGCAGCGACATCAGGGCCATGACGGCGACTGCCGTCGAGTTGGTGTCCGGGCCCGTGAAGTTCACCGGATCGGCGGGATCGCACGCCTTGCCCATGTCGGCTCGGTACGCCTGGAAGCCGCCGTTGGCGCACTGCTCGTTGAGCAGCCAGGTGATCCCCAGGCTCGCCGGCTTGGCGCCTACGGCGGTCAGGCCCATGAGGGCGAGCGACTGGCGGAAGACGCCGTCGTAAGTGGGATCGGCGCTGCCGTACAGGCCGGCGGTGGGGCTCGGCGCGGCCGAGGCGCTGGGAGCGACGGCGAGGGAGCCGAGGGCGGTTCCGGCGACGACGGCGGCGGCGGAGATCGAACTGACGAGCCTTCGACGAAGGCGGACCTGCGTGGTCATGGGCGTCCTTGGGGGTGAGCGGTGCCGGATCGGAAGGCGCCGCGTCCCCGTGACCTGAAGATCCCCAGTGCACATGCATCTGGGGACGGTCGGGTGGTGACCCGAGCTCCCGTCCCGTTACCTCGACGGATGGAGCCGCTCGCGTTCGCCAGGTGCTCCGACTCACCCCTTGCGGGGAACACGGTTGCGGGACAGCGCCGGGATCTCACCGGACTTCCCCTGGACGTCGAACGAGTGGATTCAGTTGTAGGGGGATCCGACCACGCGGGCCATGCCGGTGTCAAAGCCGCGCTGACCTTTGCGTCATCTCGTCGCGCGGGCGTGCGTCGGCGGCGGATACTCGACCATGAGCTTCCGTCCCGAGATTTACGACGACGCCCTCGATCGCGCTCACGCCCACGCCAGGTCGTGGCTGGCCGGGGTCGACGCTCGACCGATCCCGCCCACCGGCGACGCCGAGTCGGTGGCGCAGGCGCTCGGCGGGCAGTTGCCCGAGGGGCCCACTGATCCCGGCGATGTCATCGACCTCCTCGTCGAGCATGTCGAGCCGGCCTTGATCGCCATGGACTCGGGCCGTTTCTTCGGGTGGGTGATCGGCGGAACCCTGCCCGCCGCCCTCGGCGCCGACTGGCTCGTCAGCACCTGGGACCAGAACTCGGCCATCCGGTTCGCGACGCCCGGGGTGGTCGGGGCCGAGCAGGCGGCGGCGACCTG
Source organism: uncultured Actinomycetes bacterium (assembly GCA_963755335.1). GTDB lineage: Bacteria > Actinomycetota > Actinomycetes > S36-B12 > S36-B12 > UBA10649. The sequence goes on along the minus strand of CAVWJW010000008.1, from coordinate 1,875,598 downwards.
GCTCGTCGACCTCCTCGGCCTGCCCGCCGGCGCCGAGGTGGGCTTCGTCACCGGCGGCCTCGCCGCGAACTTCGTGGGGCTCGCCGCGGGGCGGCAGAGCGTGCTCACCGACGCCGGCTGGGACCTCGATCGCGAGGGACTCACGGGCGCACCCCGGGTGACGGTGCTCGCGGGCGCGGACCGGCACGTGACCATCGACCAGTCCCTGCGCTACTTGGGCCTTGGCGCGCCCGTCCTCGTCGACGCGGACGACCAGGGACGCATCCGACCCGAGGCCCTGCAGCAGGCCGTGGAACGGGCCGACGGCCCGCTGATCGTGGCTCTCCAGGCCGGCAACCTGCACTCCGGCGCGTTCGACGCGATCGGCGAGTGCGCCGACATCGTCCATCGTCGCGGTGGCTGGGTCCATGTCGACGGTGCGTTCGGCCTGTGGGCGGCCGCCTCGCCCCGGCAACGACACCTGGTTCCGGGACTCGACCGCGCGGACTCATGGGCCACGGACGCGCACAAGTCGCTGAACACCCCCTACGACTGCGGCATCGCCATCGTCCGCGATCCCGCGCCGATGCGCGGCGCCTTCGGCTTCAGTGCCGCATACCTCATTCGCGCCGACGACCACGCGGACCCGTACGAGACGGTCCCGGAGTTCTCCCGCCGCGCCCGAGGCGTGCCCGTGTGGGCGGCGCTGCGATCGCTCGGGCGCTCCGGCGCTGCCGATCTGGTCGACGGCTTCGTCGCGAACGCGCAGGCCATCGCTGAGGGCATCGCCACCATCCCCGGTGCGCGAATCCTCAACGACGTCGTCTACTCGCAGGTCTCCGTCGCGTTCGAGTCCGACGAGCGCACTCGTGAGGTGACTCAGCGCCTGCTTGCCGATGGCACGACCTGGATGTCGGGCTCGCGCTGGCAGGGCCGTGACGTGATGCGGGTGTCGGTCAGCAACTGGGCCACCGATGATCGAGACGTGCGGATGAGCGTTGATGCGGTGCGCAGGGCCGCGTCAGCAGAGCAGTAGCTCTACTCGATCGGTCGCAGGCTCATCGGCCCGTACACCACATGGTCGTCCTCGAAGAGCACGACGCCGTCGACACCGGCGTCGAGCAGTCCTTGCCACGACTCGCCTATCCAGGTCTCGGCGTCGGCCTGCGTCGGGAATGCCTGCGAGTGCACGGGCTCCTGCGGAACCGGCTGACCGGCGCTGTCGGTGTAGTGCCATGTCCAGGCCATCGTGGACTCCTCGGGTCAGGGTCGCGGACTCGGCGACGTGGTTAGTGCGGGGTCGCGGGTCACGACATCGCCGAGCGCCCTGTCGATCGCGGCAAGGACGTCGGCGTCCAGCTTGACGCCTGACGCCTTCGCGTTGTCGACGATCTGATCGGGGCGCGACGCGCCGACGAGTGCCGACGACACATTGGGGTTGGCCAGCACCCAGGCGACCGCGAGCTGTGCCGGCGTCAGCCCGAGATCGGCTGCGATCGGCACGATCCGCTGGACGGCACTGAGCACGTCCTCGCGCATCCACCGCGAGATCATCTCCGCACCCTCCTGCGACGTCGTGGCACGCGAGTCGGCCGGGGGCGCCTGGCCGGGCGGGTACTTGCCGGTCAGGACGCCCTGGGCGATGGGCGACCAGACGATCTGCCCGACGCCGAGCTCCGCGCTCGTGGGCACCACCTCGGCCTCGATGACGCGCCACAGCATCGAGTACTGCGGCTGGTTCGACACGATCCGGTCGAGGCCCATCTGCTCGGCCAGCTCGACGGCGGCCCTGATCTGCTGGGCCGTCCACTCGGAGACGCCGACGTACAGCACCTTGCCCTGTCGGACCAGGTCGTCGAACGCCCGCAGCGTCTCCTCGAGCGGCGTGTCGTAGTCGAAGCGGTGCGCCTGGTAGAGGTCGACGTAGTCGGTCTGCAGCCGCCGCAGCGAGGCGTGGCAGGACTCCATGACGTGCTTGCGCGAAAGCCCGCGGTCGTTCATGCCGGGCCCGGTCGGCCAGTACACCTTCGTGAAGATCTCGATGCCCTCGCGCCGCTGGCCCGCCAGCGCCGCGCCCATCACCGCCTCGGCCTTGGTGCCGGCGTAGGCGTCGGCGGTGTCGAAGGTCGTTATGCCCGCGTCGAGTGCGGCGTGGATGGTCGCCTGAGCCGTGGGGTCGTCCACATGGCCGCCATGGGTGACCCAGTTGCCGAACGTGATCTCGCTGACCTTCAGGCCGCTGCGGCCCAGATGGCGGAACTCCATGCTGACTCCCGGACGCGCGTCGAGTGGGCGGTTCTAGGCCTTCGGTGCCTTCGGTGCCTTCGGCGGAACGGGGGCCCCGCCGCGGCGGACGCGCGGCGGTGGCAGGCGCAGGCGACGCAGCTGCAGGGTGCGGATGATGGCGTACAACGTGATGCCCTTGCGGTCGGCCGCCTCCGGGAACTCCTTGCGGGCCCTGCTGTTCAGCTGGACCAGCAGCACGATGGAGTCGACGACGATGAGGGCGGTCAGCGCGAAGAACGCGATCGTGACGAAGGACTGGATCGTCGTGTTGCGGATGAAGCCGAGCACCAGGACGCCGATGGCGAAGAAGATGAAGTACTCGGCCAGAGTGAAGCGGGCATCGACGAAGTCGCGCGTGAACGCCTTGGCGGCCCCCTTGTCGCGGGCCGGCAGGTAGCGCTCGTCGCCGGCCATCATCGCGGCGCGGGACCGGGAGCGCTCGTCGCGGTCCCGCTCGCGCGCGGCCTTCTTGGCCTCCTTGGGATCCGACGGGATCTTCAACTGGCTCTTGCGCGCAGCCTCGGCCTCGCGACGCGACGGCGTCGGTCGACCCTTGCCCGTGGTGGGGGAGGCGTCGTCGGAGGACGGGACAGGGGGCTGGTCGTCGGCGGGGGTCGACTTACGTCCGAACATGATCCGTGAGCCTAGCCGGTGCGAGCGACCCCACCGCCGCATAGGCTGGTGGGGACGTTCCCATCTAGAAGGGTAAGCGAACATGGGCCTCTGGCAGCGCTTCAAGCTGATCTTCTCCTCGAAGGCGAACAAGGCCCTCGACAAGGCTGAGGACCCCCGCGAGGTGCTCGACTACTCGTACGAGAAGCAGCTCGAGCTGCTGCAGAAGGTGCGCCGCGGGGTGGCGGATGTCGCGACGAGCCGCAAGCGCCTCGAACTCCAGATCCAGGGGCTGTCTCAGCAGACCGCGAAGCTCGACGACCAGGCCCGTGCCGCCCTCGCCGGCGGCCGTGAGGATCTCGCCCGCGAGGCCCTGACCCGCAAGAGCGGCCTGACCCAGCAGATCGCGGACCTGCAGCTGCAGCTCGCCCAGCTGCAGGAGCAGGAGGAGAAGCTGACGGTCGCGTCGCAGCAGCTCCAGGCCAAGGTCGAGGCCTTCCGCACCAAGAAGGAGACCATCAAGGCCACGTACTCCGCGGCCGAGGCGCAGACCAAGATCAGCGAGGCCGTGTCCGGTATCTCGACCGAGCTCGGCGACGTCGGCATGGCGGTCCAGCGTGCCGAGGACAAGACCGCGCAGATGCAGGCCCGCGCTGGAGCCATCGACGAGCTGCTGGCCTCCGGCGCGCTCAGCGACGCCACTGGCACGGGTAAGGACAACCTGACGATCGAGCTCGAGCGCATGGCCAGCGACCAGGAGGTCGACGCCCAGCTGAACGCGATGAAGGCCGAGATCGCGGCGCCGGCACCCACGCCGGAGATCGAGAAGTAGCACTCGCATGGCCCGAACCCGCTACGGCACCGACCGGGGACTGTCGACCCGCATGGTCGGCACGCTGTTCGGGATCGGACTCCTGTACGTCATCATCGCGGCCGTCCTCATCGCCGTCGGCGTCAACGCCGTGTTCGTCATCGGGATCAGTGCGGCCATGCTCTTCGGCCAGTGGTGGTTCTCGGACTCGATGGCGATGGCGGCGATGAAGGCCGTGGTCGTCACGCCGGAGCAGGCACCCCAGCTGCATGCGGTCGTCGACCGGATCTGCGCCATGGCCGACATGAAGAAGCCGCGGGTGGCGATCGCCGCAGTCCGACGTGCCCAACGCCTTCGCCACCGGCCGCTCGCCGAACCGCTCCGTGGTCGTCGTGACGACCGGGATCCTCAAGCGCCTGGATCCCGAGGAGCTCGAGGGCGTGCTGGCGCACGAGCTCTCGCACGTCGCGCACCGCGACGTCACGGTGATGACCCTCGCCTCGTTCACCGCCATCGTGGCCGGCTTCCTCATGCGCAGCGCCATGTGGGGGCAGATGGGCCGCAACCGCGACCAGAACACCGCTCTCGTCGTCCTCGGGGTCACGATCGTCAGCGTCTTCGTCTACTTCGTGTCGTACATCCTGATGCGGGCGCTGTCGCGATACCGCGAACTCGGCGCGGATCGGGGCGCGGCCATGCTGACCGGCAAGCCGTCCGCGCTCGCGCGGGCGCTGCAGAAGGTGTCGGGTGAGATCGCCGCGATCCCGACCCGCGACCTTCGGCAGATGGAGCCGGTCAGCGCGTTCGCCTTCGCGCCGGCACTGTCGAGCGGCAAGGGCCTCAACCTCGGCCAGCTCTTCGCCACCCACCCGACGCTGGAGAAGCGCCTCGAGCAGCTCGCGCGGATCTCCGCCGAGCTCGGCGAGCGCTAGCCGGTGGGCTTCTGGGACTCGGTGCTCGGCCGCACGAAGCCGACCGGCCCCAACCTCGACGCGCTGTTCGCCCTTCCCTCGGCGGCCATCACGCTGCAGACCAGCCTCGACATGCTGCCGACCGGTCGTGGCTCGGTGGCGTTCCGCGCCCCTGAGGGCAGGGCGTTCGCCGACGTCGAGGTCGACGTCCGCAGCCTGCTCGACGCAGGTGGGGGCCGACCCGTCGAGATCGCTCCCGACGCCTACGGCTTCACCTGGCTGGTCACCACGACCGAGCCCGCCGACGTCGGGCAGGCCGTCACCGACGTGCACGCGGTGAACACCTCGCTGGTCGACGCCGGCTTCGGCCCGCAACTGCTGTGCTCGCTCGTGTCGTTCCGCGACCCGTCGGGCAGCGCGCTGGCGATGGTCTACCTGTTCAAGCGGGGCACGTTCTATCCGTTCGCGCCAGTCGGCGACCCGGCCACGAGCGAGCAGCGCGACAACGTGCTGGAGATTCGCGGTGCGCGACCTGCTGCTGCGGGAGCTGCCGCTCGAGGAGGACCTCACCCGCTGGTTCCCCGTGTGGGGTGCGCCCGGGCTGTGACGGCGTCAGTCCTTGACCGCGACCGTGCCGGGCAGGGCGAGCATCCGGTCGAGGGCGACCCGCGCCCAGTGCGCGGTGTCGGGATCGACCTCGATCCGATTGACGACTGTGCCGGCCACGAGCGACTCCAGCGCCCAGACCAGGTGCGGCAGGTCGATGCGGTTCATCGTCGAGCAGTAGCAGACCGTGCGGTCGAGGTAGACGATCTCCTTGTCGGGGTTGGCGATCGCCGAGGCGCTTGACCAGGTTCAGCTCGGTGCCGACCGCCCAGGCGGTGCCCGGGCTCGGCGGCGTCGATCGGTCGCGATGATCTTCTCGGTGGAGCCGACGTAGTCGGCCTTCTCGACGACCTCGTACTGGCACTCCGGGTGGACGATGACGTTGATGCCGGGCACCCGCTCGCGGACCTCGTCGACGCAGTCCGGCGTGAACCGGCCGTGGACCGAGCAGTGCCCCTTCCACAGGATCATCTTCGCGGCGCGCAGCTCGTCGACGGTGAGGCCGCCGTTGGGCTTGTTCGGGTTGTAGACGACGCAGTCGTCGAGGGACAGGCCGAGGTCGCGGACGGCAGTGTTGCGGCCCAGGTGCTGGTCGGGCAGGAAGAGCACCTTCTCGCCCTGCTCGAACGCCCACTGCAGGCTGCGCTCGGCGTTGCTCGACGTGCACACCGCCCCGCCGTGACGACCGGTGAACGACTTGATCGCGGCGGAGGAGTTCATGTAGGTGATGGGCACCGTGACGTCGGCGATACCGGCTGCCGTCAGCGCCGTCCAGCAGTCCTCGACCTGGCCGATGACGGCCATGTCGGCCATCGAGCAGCCGGCCGCGAGGTCGGGAAGGATCACCTGCTGGTCGGACGAGGTGAGGATGTCGGCGCTCTCGGCCATGAAGTGGACGCCGGCGAAGACGATGAACTCCGCCTCGGGATGCGCGGCCGCCTGCTGCGCGAGCTTGAAGGAGTCGCCCGTGACATCGGCGAACTCGATGACCTCGTCGCGCTGGTAGTGGTGGCCGAGGACGAAGACGCGGTCGCCCGAGCGCGGCCTTGGCCGCGGCGGCGCGCTGGCGCAGTGCGGGGTCGGACGGCCGGCGGCAGATCGCCGGGGCACTCCACGCCGCGCTCGCTGTCGGGATCGGAGCCGTGGCCCAGCAGGAGGAGGGCCAGCGGGGTCGGCTGGGGTTCGACGAACGTGTTTCCCATCCGCACAGTCTTGCACGGGTCGCCGGTGCGACCCGGTCTTTGGCGCACATGCAGGTCATGTGAGACCGTAGGGAATACTCCGGGATCCGGTTAGGTTCCCCTCACCAGACGACACCCCCGCCGCGCGGCGCCCGTGCCCGCGGTGACCTTGCGAAAGGGCAGCACCATGACGGCAGACACCACCACGACCGAGGCTCCTGTCACCGACGGCGTGCTCCTCACCGAGACCGCCGCCTCCAAGGTCAAGGCCCTGCTCGAGTCCGAGGGTCGCGACGATCTCGCCCTGCGCGTGGCCGTCCAGCCGGGTGGCTGCTCGGGCCTGCGCTACCAGCTCTTCTTCGACGACCGCAGCCTCGACGGCGACGTGGTCAAGGACTTCGGCGGCGTCGGCGTGGTCACCGACCGCATGAGCGCCCCGTACCTGAGCGGCGCGACCATCGACTTCGTCGACACGATCGAGAAGCAGGGCTTCACGATCGACAACCCGAACGCCACGGGATCGTGCGCGTGCGGGGACTCCTTCCACTGACGCTGCTCCGCTCGCGAATGGCCGGTCGCGGCCGCCTGGGATCCGTCCCGGGCGCCTGCGACCGGCCATTTCGCTTGCCGGCGAGCGATCGATGACTCCGACCCTGAGCCCGATCTCCACGGCGCGCCTGCTCCTGCGCCCCCTCGAGCAGGACGATGCCGCCGACGTTCTGGCGTACCGCAGCCGCCCCGACGTGTGCCGCTATCTGCATGCACGGCCCGCAGGACGCCGCCGAGGTGGTCGCCTTCGTCGCGCGAGCGGAGCAACCCCCCGACCCCCGGAACTGGACCGGCCCGGGTGGTGCTTGCCGTCCAGGTGGACGACCGGGTAGTCGGCGACGTGACGCTCAAGCTCGGCCCGGTGCTGCACGGCCAGGCGGAGATCGGGTGGGCGTTCAACCCCGATGTCGCGCGGTCGCGGCTACGCCACCGAGGCAGCCCGGGCCCTGATCGACCGGTGCTTCGCTGACTGGGGCATCCACCGCGTGCACGCGGAGATGGATGCCGCGGAACCTGGCGAGCGCCCGCGTGTGCGAGCGGCTGGGCATGCGCCTGGAGGCGCACCTGCGCGAGGAATCGTGGTTCAAGGGTGAATGGGGCGACCTGCTCGTCTACGCCGTCCTTGCGTCCGAGTGGCCCTCGGGCGAGCGGTAGGGTCGCGCACCGTGGCCGTCCTCATCACCGGGTCCATCGCGACCGATCACCTCATGACCTTCCCGGGCAAGTTCTCGGACTCGCTCGTGGCCGACAAGCTCGACAAGGTCTCCTTGTCCTTCCTGGTCGACGAGCTCGAGGTGCGCCGTGGCGGCGTCGCCCCGAACATCGCCTTCGGAATGGGCTGCCTGGGCCTGCGCCCGGTGCTCGTCGGCGCGGTCGGGCCCGACTTCGCCGACTACGAGTCGTGGCTCCAGCGGCACAACGTCGACACGAGCGGGGTGCGCGTGTCGGACTCCCGGCACACGGCGCGGTTCGTGTGCACGACCGATAGCGAGCAGAACCAGATCGCCTCCTTCTACCCCGGTGCGATGTCCGAGGCGCGGAACATCGAGCTGCGCCCGGTCGTCGATCGCGATCGGCAAGGCCGAGCTCGTCCTCATCGGCGCCAACGATCCCGAGGCCATGCTGCGGCACACGGAGGAGTGCCGGTTCCGGGGCTACCCCTTCGCCGCGGATCCGTCGCAGCAGCTGGCCCGGATGGACGGCGAGGAGGTCAAGCCGCTCATCGACGGCGCCGCCTACCTGTTCACCAACGAGTACGAGGCGGCGCTGATCGAGCACAAGACCGGCTGGAAGTCGGCCGACATCGCGGCGGCGGTCGAGACGCGAGTCACGACCCTGGGTCCCGACGGGCGCCAAGGTCGAGCGGCGCGGCGAGCCGACCGTGCGGGTCACCGTGCCCGAGGAGGATCGCCGGGCCGATCCCACCGGGGTGGGCGACGCGTTCCGCGCCGGGCTACATCTCCGGCCAGGCGTGGGGACTGACGCGACGAGCGGTCCGCCCAGCTCGGCTCGCTGCTGGCCACCTACGTCATCGAGACGGTGGGCACCCAGGAGTACGAGCTGGCGCAGCGGCACTTCCTCGAGCGCATGGCCCGGACCTACGGCGACGATGCCGCGGCCGACCTCGAGCCGCACATCTCCTGCCCGCAGGCCCTGACTCCGAGGGCCATGCCGACTCCGCCGCCACCGTGCCGGTGGGACCTGCCCGATCCGGCGCTCGCCGAACCGGGTCAGGACCTCCTCGCCGTGGGCGCCGACCTCGACCCCGGAACCGTCTTCGCCGCGTACTGCCGCGGCCTGTTCCCCATGCACCTCGACACGGGGGAGCTGGCGTGGTGGTCGCCGGACCCCCGCGGGGTCCTGCCGCTGGACGGCCTTCGGGTCAGCAAGTCCCTTCGTTCCTCGATCCGGCACTACACGGTGACCGTCGATGCCGCCTTCGCGGACGTGATGACGGCCTGCGCCGACGAACGGCGCGACCAGGGCTGGATCACCCCCGACTTCGTCGAGGCCTACACGCAGCTCCATCGGCTGGGCTGGGCGCACTCGGTGGAGACATGGGATGACGCGGGCCGGCTCGTCGGCGGCCTCTACGGGGTGAGCATCGGCGGCCTGTTCGCCGGTGAGTCGATGTTCCACAGCGCTCGCGACGCCTCGAAGGTGGCTCTCGTGGCCCTGGTGTCCATCCTCAGGCGCGACGGGCTCGATCGCCTCCTCGACGTCCAGTGGCGCACCGACCACCTGGCCACCCTGGGCGTGGTCGAGATCCCGCGCAGCGACTACGTGCAGCGCCTCGCCGCCGCCCTGACACTGCCGTCGGCGTTCGCGACCGCCTAGCGACGTGCGGCCTCAACCGCCTCCGGCAGGACGGCTACGAAACCCTCGACGGTCTGCGCCGTGCACCCGAACGGCAGTGACACGCGGATGCTCGCCGCGGCCGACAGTCCCATGGCGGCGAGCACCTGGCTGGGCAGCCGCGCGTCGGACGTGCACGCGGAGCCGCTGGCGACGCTGTAGCCCCGGCGGTCGAGCTCGGTCACCAGCGCCTCGCCGGTGATCCCCTCGCAGGTGAACGTCACGATGTGGGGGAGGCGGTCGATATCGTCGCCCGCGACGACGAGTCCCGACACGAGCACGGGCAGCTCCTGTCGCAGGGCAGCGACGAGGGCGGCGAGCCGCGCCGACTCCGCGGCCCGGTGCGGGGTCAGGTACTCCAGGGCGGCGGCCGCCGAGGCGGCGCCGGCGATGTCGGGGAAGCCGCCGACCCACCCGCGGTCCGGGCTGGCGTCGGGGGCCCACCGCAGCGACGGGCGCACGGCGAGCACGCCGACGCCTGCGGGCCCACCCCAGTCGCGCGCCGACGCCGCCAGGACGTCCCAGTGCTCGGGCATCGGGTCGCGCCCGATGACCTGGACGGCATGGACCACCAGCGGCACCCCGGCGGACAGGGCGAACGCATGCGTCCCGTCGAGGGGCTGACGGGTGCCGACCTCGGCGTTGGCCGCCTGGACGCAGGCGATCGCGGCGGGTCGGGCCAGGGCGCTCTCGAAGGCCGCGAGGTTCGAGGCGCCGACCTCGGTGACGGGAACCAGGTCGACGTCGTCGGACCAGCGTCGGACCGGCTCGAGCACCGCAAGGCTCTCCACGGCGGTGGCGACCACGCGACCTGAGACGGCGGTCCGCGAGGCGATGAGGCCGCTGATCGCGGTGGCGAGGGCGGTCGGGCCGGATGAGGTGAAGTAGACGTCGTCAGGGCGCACGCCCAGGTGGCCGGCGATGCTGGCCCGGGCGGCGTCGAGGATCAGACCGGCGCGTCGACCCCCGTGGTGCAGCCGCGCCGGGTCCGACCAGGCCTGCTCCGAGGCCGACAGCCAGGCCTGCCGTGCCGCGGGCAGCAGCGGCTGGCCGCCCACGGCGTCGAGGTACCCGTCCGGGGGTGCCGGGGCCGGTGGCGGCAGGCTCGGTCCGGGGTCGGTCGGCGATCACGTGACCCACGCTAGTAGCGGGGCCCACAAAGTTGGATTTCCCCTCGTGGGGCCGCCTGCATACGGGCACGATCGGTGCGCTAGTCTGCCCAGCGTCCGACCGACGAGAGAGGCGTTCCGTGCGGCATACGACCGAGGTGCTTGCAGCACCCCGCACCCCTTCGCGACCGCCGCGCGGCCGCGTGCGCGCAGCGGCCATCGCCGTGGGTGCCCTGGCCGTCACCCTGACGGCGTCGGGGTGCACGGCCAACGAGGCGTTCTTCATGGACATGCCCGAGCCGGTGACCAAGGAAGGCGCGATCACCCAGAACATGTGGCAGGGCGCCTGGATCGCCGCGTGGGGCGTCGGCGCCGTGACCTGGGGCCTGATGCTGTGGGCGGCCATCGCCTACCGTCGCCGGCACAAGAACGACGTGCCCGAGCAGACGAAGTACAACATCCCCATCGAGATCCTCTACACCGTCGTCCCGCTGATCATGATCCTCGGCCTGTTCTGGTTCACCGCGAAGGACCAGAGCGAGATCCTGGCCGTCAGCAACGACCAGCAGCACACCGTCAACGTCGTGGCCTACCGATGGAACTGGGGCTTCAACTACCTCGACGAGGACACCTACACCGTCGGCACCCCGAACCTCCCGGCGACGCTCGTCCTGCCGGTCAACGAGAAGGTGCGGTTCGAGCTCACCTCGCCTGACGTCATCCACTCGTTCTGGGTGCCGTCGTTCCTGTTCAAGATGGACGTCATCCCGGGCAAGACCAACGTCTTCGAGCTGACGCCCAACAAGGTCGGCACCTACGCCGGCAAGTGCGCCGAGCTGTGCGGCGTCGACCATTCCCGCATGCTCTTCAACGTGAAGGTCGTCGAGAAGGCGGAGTACGACGCGTACATCGCCGGGCTGAAGGCGAGCGGACAGACCGGCCTGCTTGTCACCGGCCGCAGCAATGACCACGGCCAGATGCCAGGGGAGAAGACGACATGACGATGCTGAGCGACCCCGTCGCCCCGTCCGAGCCCACTCCGGCCCTCGCGCCGGCGCCGCGCAAGCCCAACCTCGGCAAGATCGTCATCAGCTGGGTGACGTCGACCGACCACAAGGTCATCGGCTACCTGTACCTGTTCCTGGCGACGTTCTGGTTCCTGGGCGCCGGCCTCATGGCGCTGGTCATGCGGGCCGAGCTGGCCGCCCCGGGCCTGCAGTTCGTGACGCTCGAGCAGTACAACCAGCTGTTCACGATGCACGGCACCGTGATGCTGTTCCTCTTCGCGACGCCGCTGTTCATCGCCTTCGGCAACATCATCATGCCGCTGCAGATCGGCGCCCCCGACGTGGCGTTCCCGCGCCTGAACATGCTCGGCTTCTGGCTGTTCCTGTTCGGTGGCGCCACGGCGGCCTTCGGCTTCCTGACCCCCGGCGGCGCGGCGGCGTTCGGCTGGTTCGCATACGCACCCGCTGAGCAACGCGATCTACTCGCCGGAGGTCGGCGGCGACCTGTGGCTGCTCGGCCTGGCCATGGGTGGCCTCGGCACGATCCTCGGCGCGGTGAACTTCATCACGACGATCTTCTGCATGCGCGCGCCGGGCATGACCATGTTCCGGATGCCGATCTTCACGTGGACGATCTTCGTCACCAGCGTCCTGGTCATCCTGTGCTTCCCGGTCCTCGCGGCCGCGCTCGCCCTGGCCTTCATCGACCGCAACTTCGGCACCGTCGTCTTCGCTCCGGAGAACGGCGGCCCGATGCTGTGGCAGCACCTGTTCTGGTTCTTCGGGCACCCCGAGGTGTACATCCTCGCCCTGCCGTTCTTCGGCATCGCCAGCGAGATCATCCCGGTGTTCTCGCGCAAGCCGATCTTCGGCTACAAGGGCCTGGTGTTCGCCACGCTGGGCATCGGCGCCCTGTCCATGGCCGTGTGGGCCCACCACCTCTACGTCACCGGCTCGGTCTACCTGCCGTACTTCTCCATCATGACGATGCTGATCGCGGTGCCCACGGGCGTGAAGTTCTTCAACTGGATCGGCACCATGTGGAAGGGGTCGGTGCAGTTCGACACGCCGATGCTGTTCACCATGGGCTTCCTGATCACGTTCCTGTTCGGCGGCCTGACCGGCATCATCCTGTCGTCGCCGCCGCTCGACTTCCACGTCTCCGACAGCTACTTCGTGGTGGCGCACTTCCACTACACGGTCTTCGGAACGATCGTCTTCCTGTTCTTCGCGGGCCTGTACTTCTGGTGGCCGAAGATGACCGGCAAGATGCTCAACGAGAAGCTGGGCAAGACCCACTTCTGGCTGCTGTTCATCGGCTTCCAGGTGACCTTCCTGATCCAGCACTGGCTGGGCGTCCAGGGCATGCCGCGCCGCTACGGCGACTACCTGCCGGCCGACAACTTCGAGCTGTTCAACCAGATCTCGACGGCAGGGTCAGCCATCCTCGGCGTCTCGACGATCGTCTTCCTGTGGAACGTCTTCAAGACCTGGCGCACCGCGCCGATGGTCGGCGTCGACGATCCGTGGGGCTGGGGCGGCTCGCTCGAGTGGGCGACGTCCTGCCCGCCGCCGCGGCACAACTTCACCTCGCTGCCCCGCATCCGCTCGGAGCGGCCGGCGTTCGACCTGCACCATCCCGAGCTGGCTGCTGCGGGAGCGCACGTCCAACCGGCGGTGGCCGTGGGTGAGGGGAGCGCCCCGTGAAGGTCGAAGGCCGCATCTTCGCGCTCGGCGCGATCTTCTTCATCGCCGTAGCGGGCATCTACTGGTACTTCGCCCGTGATCCGATCGGCACGACCGCGCTGGCGCTGTGCGGTGGGCTCGCGTTCCTCGTCGCCTTCTACGTGCTCTACACGGCCAAGCGGGTCTACCCGCGGCCCGAGGACCGCGAGGACGCCGAGATCGACGAGGCCGACCCCGAGTACGGCTTCTACAGCCCGCACTCGTGGTGGCCGCTGTTCCTCGGCTTCGCGACGTTCATCGTGGTCATCGGCCTCATCTTCGCGGTGTGGATCGTCGTCTTCGGCGTGGTGCTCCTGGCCATCGCCCTCGTGGGCTGGCTGTTCGAGTACTACCGGGGCGATTTCGCCGTCTGACAGCGCCCCTGAGCGTGGTTTCGGGGTTTCCGGCCCGATGGCCTTACCCTTGCTCCTGACGGTTACCCCTCTGTCTGGAGTTCTGACGTGGTCTTCCCCGCACGCAGGCTTGCCATTGCCCTCGGCGCAGGCGCCCTGGCACTGACGGCATGCGGTCCGGCCATGACCGCGGACGTGCAGTTCCAGACGGTCACCCCGTCCGAGCAGTCGCGAGCCACCGTGGTCGCCGAGCCGGCCAGTGCCAAGCGGGTCGACCCCGATCAGCGCATCGTGGTCAAGGCCACCGACGGCCAGTTGTCGTCCGTCACGGTCGTCGGTCCCAAGGGGCCGATGAAGGGCGAGATCTCGCCTGACGGCACCGTCTGGACGGCCAAGAAGGCCAACCTCGACTTCGGGGCCACCTACACGGTCCAGGCCACCGCCGTCGACGCGCGCGGCGTCCCGACCACGCAGACCGGCCAGATCCGCACCAAGAAGCCCAAGGACTTCTTCAGCGGTTCGGTGCTCCCCGATGCCGGTTCCACCGTCGGGGCGGGCACGCCGATCACGGTCACGTTCGACCATGCCATCAAGAACAAGGCCGACGTGGAGCGGGCGCTCGTCGTCCGCACCCCGACCCCACTCCTGGGCGCCTGGGCCTGGAAGAGCGACACGAGCGTCGAGTTCCGGCCCCGCAAGTACTGGCCCGGCAACATCCCGGTCACGGTCGACCTGAACCTCAAGGGCGTCCAGAGCGACAAGGGCGTCTTCGGCAAGGAGAACCGCTCGACGACCTTCAACATCGGCCAGCAGCTCGTCGTGAAGGTGGACGCGCTCAAGCACGCGGCCCGGGTGTACATCGACGGTCATAAGGCGCGCACCATCCCGATCACCACCGGCAAGTCCGGATTCGAGACGCGGTCGGGGACGGTCCTGATCGTCAGCAAGGAACGCACCAGGATCATGGACGCCGCGACCGGCGGCACCGCGAAGAACGATCCCGAGTACTACCGCCTCGAGGTGGAGTACGCGATGCGCATCACGTACTCCGGTGAGTTCCTGCACGCGGCCCCGTGGTCGGTGGGATCGCAGGGGTTCGCCAACGTCAGCCACGGCTGCGTGGGGATGAGCACGACGAATGCCGCCTGGCTGTATGGCCAGGTGATCCCCGGCGATCCCGTCGAGATCACCGGCACGCCGATCCCGCAGAACCTCGGCAACGGCATCACCGTGTGGACCGAGACGTGGGACGAGTGGCTCACGCACTCCAAGACGGGCGCGGTCACGACCGTGGCACCCCCGGTGGTCGCTCCTGACGCTGGTGTCCCCGGCACCGGGACCCTGCCCGACGGCACCACCGCCGCCCCGGACACGACCAGCGTGCCGGGCATCGACGACCGACCCCGCACCTGGCACGCCGGCGCCCTCGGCACCCGCCGATCCGCTGGTGACCCAGCAGACCGCCTTCGGTCGCTGACGACACCTCCGAGGGTCCGGTGACGCCCGAGGCAGCAGAACGCCCGGCCGGCGACGTCGGAGTGTGGCTGGGCCAGATCTCCCGAGCGATCGCCGGTGACGGCGAGTCCGACGTGCCGTGCGGCGAATGCACGGCCTGCTGCTCGGCAGCCCAGTTCGTCCATGTCGGCCCCGACGAGCGGGACGCCCTGGCGCGGATCCCCGCGGAACTGCTGTTCCCCGCTCCCGGCCTGCCGCCCGGCCACCAGCTGCTCGGGCTACGACCAGGCCGGCCGATGTCCGATGCTCGGAGCCTCGGGCTGCACCATCTACGACGCTCGCCCGCAGGCCTGCCGCGTCTACGACTGCCGGGTGTTCGCGATCGCCGGCGTGGTGCCCGACGAGCCTGGCCGGACAGCCGTCGCCGCGCGAGTGGCCCAGTGGCGGTTCGCGGTGGGCTCGGACGACGACCAGCTCCGCTGGGACGCGGTGCGGGCGGCGGCGGAATTCCTGGCGACCTACCCCTCAACCACGGGGATGGGCTCGACGGCGCGCGCGCTCGCCGCGCTACGGGTGCACCGCCTGTTCATCGAGGCCGATCGGCTCGTCGCACCGTCGCCGGAGGCCGTCCTCACCGAACTGGCGGCCCACGGGGACTGACGACCGCACCTGATCATGCCCCCCGATTGAGGGGATTGTTCAGAACTAAGGGTGTCCTTACCGTGAACAGACCGACCAGGACCGTGGTCGGCTGACTATCGGAGGTACGCCATGCTCGACCGTCCCAGCACCTCGCGCCTTCGTCACCGTTGGGTGATCCCGCTGTTCGGTGCAGCCCTGGCCTCGGCGGTCGCCGCCTCGGTGGCCATCGGCACGACCGCCACCGCCGTCGTGAGCAGCGGGCATCAGCAGTCCATCGTGAGCAAGAAGGAGCTCCTCGAGACCGAGAAGAGCCCCGTGGGCAAGATCCTCGTCGACAAGAAGGGACGCACGGTCTACGTCTTCATGGCCGACAAGAAGGGCGTCTCCAACTGCACCGGCCAGTGCCTGGTCTTCTGGCCGGCCGTGGTCGCCCCCAAGAAGCTGCCGAAGTCACTGCCCGGGATCACCGGCAAGCTCGGCGTCATCACGCGCACCGACAACGGCGTGCGGCAGCTGACCGTGAACGGCCTGCCGGTGTACCTGTTCGCCGGCGACAAGGCCCCTGGTCAGATCAACGGCCAGGGCTCCAACGGCGGTGGGGCACTGTGGTGGGTGGTCGGCCCGAACGGCAAGAAGATCACCACCCTCGTGGTGAAGCCCTCGCCATCGCCGTCGGCTTCCACGTCGGGCTCGCCGTCCGCGACGCCCTCGGCGTCATCGTCGGAGAGCGAGCATCCCTCCGAGGCGCCCTCGGCGTCGCACACGTAGGGTCCCCGTGACCGTCAGCCCCCGGTTCGGCCCGGGATGCTGAAGCGGTCGACGACCCGTCCCGCTGCGGTCAGGAACTGCGCCCCCAGGGCGTGGGCTCCTGGCCGCAGCAGGAGCACGCCGTAGTGCGTGTCGTCGCGCGCCAGGGAGCCGGCCAGGGGCGATCCGAGCCGGTAGAGGTCCTTTCCTCCTGAACCGTCGACGACATACGTCAGTCCGCCTTCGTCGAGGCGTTCGTAGTTGTGCTCATGACCGGACAGCACCAGATCCGCCCCCCAGGCCCGGTACGGCCACTGGAACGGCCGCTGTGGAGCCGTGCACGGTTCCCGAGGAGTACGGCGGGTGATGCAGCACGACGACCCGCCAGCGGGCCGGGGAGGCGGCCAAGGCGCGCTGCAGCCAGGCGCGCTGCCTCTCCCGTTCCGCGGCGGAGTCCAGCGCCGCCTGACTGTCCAGGACGAAGAAGGCGACCTGGCCCAAGGCCCTGGTATAGGTGCGCTGGCCGTGCAGCCACGAGAAGTAGCTGTCGAAGGCGGCGATTCCCTCGGCGTAGTCGTGGTTGCCGGTTGCCGGGAACACCCGTCGCGCTGCGACCCAGGTGGGGTAGTAGGCGCCAACGAGGGCGGCATAGCCTGCTGCGGAGTACACGTTGTCGCCGGTCGTCACGATGGCCGTCGGTCGAGCAGCGGCCACGATCCTCGCCACCTGACGCTCGGCGGGCGCGCCAGACCCGAAGTCGCCGAGGACGGCGATGACGACGGGTGACGGGGCGGCGCTGACCGTGCTGGGGCTGGTGCCGACAGCTGTCAGGGTGATCGCCACGGTGGCGGCAGCCACCCGTACCCACGACCTCATGGGGAGATCCTGCAACGACGAGGGCCCGGCGCACTGCGCCGGGCCCTCGTCAACTGTTCAGGTGTTCAGTGGTCGCGGTTCTCCGCGAGCTGCTCGGCGTTGGTCTCGGCCATGCCGGGGTGGTGAAGGACCCCACCGTGCAGGCGGCGCAGCTCGTCGGCGTCCTCGTACTCGTGCAGGGGTGCCTCGAGCTCGGCGTCGTGCGCGACGTGGTGCTGACCGGCCTCGATCTCCTCAGCGGTCGGCTTGGCGATGTTGTCGGCGTAGAAGAACGAACTGAGCTTGTGCCGCAGCGACTGCGACCGGTACTTCGGGTTGCGAACGCCATCGGCATCGGTCGCCGAGGGCGCCGGCAGGGGAGCGATGTCGGTCTTCGCGGAGATGACCGCAAGGTCCTTGACCGGCAGGGGCTGGTGCACCTCGATGAACTCGCCATGAGGCAGGCGCAGGACGCGGCCGGACTCGTAGCCGTGCAGCAGCTTGTCGCGATCGCGACGCTGAAGGCCCAGGCAGACCCGCTTGGTGATCACGAACACGATGGGCGGCAGGACGAACAGGGCCACGCGCAGGAACCACGTGATCGCGTTGATCGACAGGTCGAACGCCTGGGCGATGATGTCGTTCGCGCCGCCGATCCACAGCAGGCAGTAGAACGTGATCGCCATCATGCCGATGCCCGTGCGGACGGGGGCGTTGCGTGGCCGGTCGAGCAGGTTGTGCTCGCGGGTGTCGCCGGTGACCCAGGACTCGATGAACGGATACAGGGCCAGCAGCGTGAAGATGATCCCGGGCAGGATCATCGCCGGGATCATGATGTTCCAGGAGATGGTGATCCCCCAGAACGACGTCTCCCAGTTGGGCATCACGCGCAGGGCTCCGTCAAGGAAGCCGATGTACCAGTCAGGCTGGGACCCCGCCGACACCTGGTCGGGGGTGAAGGGCCCGAACAGCCAGATCGGGTTGATCGTCACCAGTCCGCCGACGAGGGCGATGATGCCGAAGACGATGAAGAAGAAGCCGCCTGCCTTCGCCATGTAGATCGGCAGCAGCGGGTAGCCCACGACGTTGTCGTTCGTGCGGCCCGGCCCGGGGAACTGCGTGTGCTTCTGGACCCAGACGAGCATGAGGTGCGCCGTCACCAGGGCGAGGATCAGGCCTGGGATCAGCAGGATGTGGACGCTGTACAGCCGCGAGATGAAGTCGGTGCCGGGGAACTCCCCGCCGAACAGCAGGAACGCCATCCACGTGCCGACGATCGGGGTCGCCTGCATGATGCCGCGGGCGATCTGCAGGCCGGTGCCGGAGAGCAGGTCGTCGGGCAGTGAGTAGCCGGAGAAGCCGGCCAGGAGGGCGAGGCCGGTGAGCCCGACGCCGATGAGCCAGTTGAACTCGCGAGGCTTGCGGAAGGCGCCGGTGAAGAACACCCGGAACATGTGCACGGCCATCGCGGCCACGAAGATCAGCGCGGACCAGTGGTGCATCTGGCGCAGCAGCATGCCGCCGCGGATGTCGAAGGAGATGTTCATGGCCGAGGCGTACGCCTCGGACATCTTGATGCCCTTCAGCGGCACGTACGAGCCGTCGTACACGACCTCGACCATCGAGGGCTTGAAGAACAGCGTCAGGAAGACGCCGGTCAGCAGCACCACGATGAAGCTGTACAGGGCGATCTCGCCCAGCATGAACGACCAGTGGTCCGGGAAGACCTTGCCGAGGTTCCGGGACAGGAACTTGTTGCTGCCGATGCGCTTGTCGACGTAGGTCGCGGTGGCGCCGCCGGCCTCGCTCGATGGGACTAGGGGTGCTCATCCGCGCTCCCAGAAGCTTGGTCCGACAGGTTCAGCGAAGTCCGAACGTCGCTACGAGATAGCCTTCCGCGTCCACGCCGATCGGCAACTGGGGCATGCGTCGCGCCGCCGGGCCGAAGACGACGTTGCCGCTGTCGGCGAGGTCGAAGGTGGACTGGTGGCACGGGCAGAGCAGGTGGTGGGTGCGCTGCTCGTAGAGCGAGATCGGGCAGCCCACGTGGGTGCAGATCTTCGAGTAGGCGACGATGCCCTGGTAGTCCCAGCCGTCGCCCTGCTGCGAGCGGATCTCGTCGGGCTGCATGCGCACGAGGATGATGGCTGCCTTGCCGCGGGCGTTCAGGTTGCCCTGCAGCTCCTCGACCTCGGGAAGGTCGGCCGGCACGGCGTTGATGAGACCGCCCACGGGAAGGTCCTCGGGCTTGACCGGCTTGTACGTGCCGTCCGAGACGATCCGGCTGCCCTTGGTCCACAAGGTCGTCGACAGGATTTCGGCGGGGGACTTGCCCTGCTCGGCGGGCGTCGGGACCCAGAGGTCCTTCAGCAGAACGACGAGCGGGATCGGGAACAGCACGAGCGCGGCGATGAGCGAGCGACGCACCATCGTGAAGCGGGCGAAGCCGGACTCCTCCTTGCCGCGCTCGTAGTTCCCGACGGCCTCGGCGGTGTCGGCCTCGGGGGAGACCTGGTCGTGGCGCATCTGCACGACCTCGACGTCGGGCATGAGCTTCTTGGCCCACTGGATCGCGCCGGCGCCGATGAGGAAGACCGCGGCCCCGAAGCAGATGCCCAGGGCCATGTTGCATCGCGCTGGTCTCGCCGATGACCGGAACGTAGATCGTCGTGCTCGGGTCGATGCCGACGTAGGCAGCGACGAACAGGACGACGAACAGCGCCGACAGCAGGAACATCGAGGCGACCTGGCGCTCGGCGCGCTTGGCCATCTTGGGATCGGTGTCGGTGGCCCGCAGCCTGTGCGGCACGTCGGCGACCGGGGAGTACCCGATGGCGACCTGCTGGTCCTGATCGTGGTCGTGTGCGGAGATGTCGGTCATCGCGACTTGATTCCGATCCAGACGGCCGCCGCCAGGAGGACGGCGAACACTGCGGTGACGAGGAAGACGCCCTCAGTGACCGGGCCGATGCGGCCCAGGCTCAGGCCGCCGGGATTCGGCGACTCCTGAAGGGTGGTGATGTATTTGATGATGTGCTGCTTGTCCTCGGAGTTCAGCTGGGCGTCGCCGAAGACCGGCATGTTCTGCGGTCCGGTCAGCATCGCCAGGTAGATCTCCTTGGGCTCGGCCGCCATCAGGTTCGGCGCGTACTTGCCCTGGGTCAGGGCACCGCCCTGACCGGCCGCCTGGTGGCACTGCGAGCAGTTGATCCGGAACAGCTCGCCGCCGAGCGCCGCGTCGGCGTTCGCCGGGTCGTACTGCTCGGCCGTCGGGATCGCCGGGCCGGGGCCCAGCGAGGCGATGTAGGCGGCCATCTGGGCGATCTCGTTGTCGTCGTACTGCGCTGGGTCGCGCGCCGGAGCCTGGGCGCCGGGCGCCGCCATCGGCATGCGACCGGTGGAGACCTGGAAGTCGACCCCGGCCGCGCCGACGCCGATGAGCGTCGGGCCACTCGACGTCCCCTGCGCTTCGAGGCCGTGGCAGGACGAGCAGCCCTCGAGGTACAGCTGGCTTGCCCATCTCGACCTGGGTCTGCGGTCCCCACGGCGATCGCCGCCGATGCGGGCTGGACGGCCGCGATCGCGGCGTATCCGCCGCCGACCACAGTCAGTGCCCCGATCAACAACGCGGATGCCACGAGCGGGCTTCGCCGTCGGGCGGCCAGGAACTTCACTATCGCTGGACCTCTCTGGTCGTGAGATGTGGCGGTCGAGCTGTGGGAGGGCGTGGTGCCGGTGTGAGTAGGGGCCTACTTGAGGATGTAGATCATGAAGAACAGGGCGATCCACACGACGTCGACGAAGTGCCAGTAGTAGGACGTGACGATCGCGCGGGTCGCCTGGTCGTGCGTGAAGCGCTTCGTGACGTACGTCGTGGCCAGCACGAAGAGGAACGCGACGAGGCCGCCGGTGACGTGCAGGCCGTGGAAGCCGGTGGTGAGGTAGAACGCCGATCCGTAGGCGTTGGAGTCGAGGCGGCAGGCCCTCGTTGACGAGGTTCGCGTACTCGGTGACCTGGCCGGCGATGAAGAAGGCTGCCCATGAGGAACGTGATGATGAACCAGCGTCGCAGGCCCCGGACGTCACCGCGCTCGGCAGCGAACACGCCGAGCTGGCAGGTGACGCGCGACAGCACCAGGACGGTGGTGTTGACGGTCGCGAACGGGACGTTCAGCGAGCTGCGTCTCCTGCGCCCACAGTCTCGGGGTTCACCGCGCGCAGCGTGAAGTACATCGCGAACAGCGCCGCGAAGAACATGAGCTCGCTCGACAGCCACACGATGGTGCCGATGGCGACCATGTTGGGCCGATTCGCCGGCGCGTGCGTGTACGCCGGGGGGATCGGTCGTTGCGTTCGCCACGGGGGGAGTCTGGCAGATCGTCGCGTCGGGATTCACCGTGACCCCCCGACCATTTCCGGCAGTTTGTCGCGGAGGGTTCGCGGGGGATCTCGGCGTGGGTCGGGCAGGTGGCTAGAGTTTGCCGCGTGGCTCACGACGACACCCCCTCTGCCGCGGCCGAGCGCACCCTGACAGGTCCTCGTCTACAGCGACGATCGGCCGGTCCGGCAGCAGGTCCGCCAGGCCCTCGGCCGACGCCCCGCGCCGGACCTGCCCGCGCTGGACGTATCCCGAGTGCGCGACCGAGCCGGTCGTCCGCGCCGAGGTCGATCGCGGCTCGATTCGACCTCCTCATCCTCGACGGTGAGGCCACCCCCGCGGGCGGCATGGGCATCTGCCGGCAGCTCAAGGACGAGATCTACCGCTGCCCGCCCATCCTCGCTGCTCGTCGGCCGTCCCGCAGGACGCCTGGCTGGCCACGTGGTCACGGGCCGACGGCGTGGTCGCCCACCCGCTCGACGCGGTCGCCGCTCGCCGATGCGGCCGCCGGCCTGCTGCGTCGCCGGGTCGCCGTCGCCCCGCCTAGTCCGATGACCACCGCCGATTCGACGCCGGTCCCGCCGGCGCCCACCTGGTCGTCGGTCCTCGGCCGCCTGCTGTCGCACGAGGACCTCGACGGTCCCACGGCCGGCTGGGCGATGAACCAGATCCTCAGCGGCGAGGCCACCCCCGCCCAGATGGCCGGCGTTCGTCACTGCCCTGCGGTCCAAGGGCGAGACGCCCGACGGAGGTCGCGGCCCTCGTCGACGGTGATGCTCGAGCACGCACGACTGCTCGACCTCGGCCCCGGCGCTCCCGCCGTGGTCCTCGACGTGGTCGGCACCGGTGGCGACCAGCTCGCACACCGTCAACATCTCCACGATGGCGGCGCTGGTGTGCGCGGCGGCGGGCGCGCCCAGTCGTCAAGCACGGAAACCGGGCGGCGTCCTCGTCCACCGGAACGGCCGACGTGCTCGAGGAGCTCGGCGTGGCGATCGACCTCGAGCCCGACGAGGTCGGCCAGAGCGTGCTCACCGCCGGCATCGGCTTCTGCTTCGCTCCCACGCATCATCCGGCGATGCGGCACGCCGGACCGACGCGTACGCGAACTCGGCGTGCCGACGGTCTTCAACATCCTCGGACCGCTCACCAATCCCGGGATGGCGGGCGCTGCCCTGATCGGGTGTGCGAGCGCGACACTGGCTCCGGTCATGGCCGACGTGCTGTGCCGTCGCGGCGTCCGGGCCCTGGTCGTCCGGGGTGACGACGGACTCGACGAGATCTCGACGGTGACGACCACGCAGGTGTGGGACGCCACGGGCGACGTCGTCGTCGAGACCGTCGATCGACCCGACGGAGCTGGGGCTGCGCTCAGTGGAACCCGCGGCGCTGCGCGGCGGGGACCCTGCCCGGAACGCCCTCCTGCTGCGCAAGACGCTCGGCATCGTGGATCCCGCCGACATCGACGCGGCGCAGGTGGCGGCGATCCGCGATGCCGTGGCCATCAATGCGGCGGCCGCCCTCGTCGCCTTCGACGCAGCCACCGGAGCGGACGCCGCAGACGACTCCTCGCTGCAGGACCGGATCGCCCGGCGGCTGCCGGACGTACGCGAGGTGCTCGACTCAGGGTCGGCGCTCGTGCTGCTCGACCGGTGGATCCAGGTCACCCAGGACCTGCGCGCCTGACCCGACGGGTCAGGCGCTGAGCATCCGGGTGCGGGTGCGCGCATCGACCGGTCCCAGGGGACGGGCGAACTCCCCGGCCTCCCGCTCCTCGTCGGCGCCGAACCGATGCCGACGGGTCGTCTCGCGCACTCCCGCGAGGGCCCGCTCGACGTCACCCCCGCAGTGAGCCGGGAGGGCCAGCGGGTGATCGGCCATCACGAGTCGCACGCCGTCGGTGTCCATCCACCGCAGGATCTCCAGCGCCTCCTCGGTAAGGCCTGCCGGTGCGGGGGAGTGCCCCGGCTCGACGTGGTCGGCTGCGGCGACCAGGGCGGCGACGACCGGCCGCGGATCGGTACCGGGATCGGCCGTCCCCGCGGCCGCGAGGCGTCCGAACCGGACCACGTGGATCTCCCAGCCCAGCTCGGAGGTGGGGGCAGCAGCCACCACCTCGGCGCAGGCGGACACCGCCGTCAGGCGATGCGCGCGCACGCTCGCGGTGGCCAGCGCGCTGAGCCGATCGCGCCATGCGGCCGCGTCCTCGAATCGTTCGTCGTCGGCGAGTCGGGCCATCCGGGCCATGACCGCAGCCGTCACCGGCCGGAGGTCACCGGCCAGCGCGGCGTCGACGCCCGCGGCGAGGGCGGCATAGGCCTCGCGGTCGGTGCCCGTCGCGCAGGGGGCGTGGCAGGTGCCGAGCTCAGCGAGCACGCACCCGGGGGCGCGTGACGTGGGATGGCGGGCGATGGCCGTGGTGCAGGTACGCAGCGGGAAGGGCAGCAGCAGCGCCTCAGCTGCGAGCCCGGCCTGCGACCCGTGAGGTGAACGGGCCGACATAGCGCGCACCCCGCTCGACGTCGTCGCCGACGGCGCGCACGACCGAGAGCCGAGGAGCAGACTCCGCCGTCAGCTTCAGCCAGGTCTGCGCGTGCGGACGCTTCGACCGCACGTTGTAGCGCGGCTGCTCCTCGGCGATGAGGCGGATCTCGCGGACCCGCGCCTCGAGGGTGGTCGCGCACACGATCGGCACGACGCGGGCGGCGATCTGCACCATCTCCGCCATGCGCCGCCGCTGTTCGGCCGCCGTGAAGTACGTGCGCACGCGCGTGCGGATGTTGCGCGAGGTGCCCACGTACAGCGCCGTGCCCTGGGCGTCCTGGAACACGTAGACGCCCGGACGATCCGGCAGGCCGTCGGCCAGGTGGCGCTTGGTGCGCTGCGCGGAGCTGACCCGAGCCGAGAACTCCTGCAGGTCCTCCAACGTCACGACGCCGAGGTTGCCCACCCGCTCGATCAGGGCGTGCAGCACGTCGGCCGTCGCCCGCGCGTCGTCGAAGGCCCGGTGCGTCGGGGATCACGGTCGCGCGGAAGTGCGCCGCCAGCGTGGCGAGCTTGCAGTTGCGCACCTCGTCGCGATGGAGGGCGACGCGCGCCAGCCGTGCGGTGTCGACGACGGGGGGATCGGGCCAGTGGTAGCCGAACTTCGCGCAGGCGGCCTTGAGGAAGCCGACGTCATAGGGGGCGTTGTGGGCCACGATCACGCAGCCGGCGGCGAACTCCAGGAAGTCGGGAAGGACGCGGCGCACCTCGGGAGCGGTGGCCAGGAGAGCGTCGGTGATCCCGGTCAGCGCGGCCACGAACGGCGGGACCGGCATGCCCGGGTTGGTGAGCGTCGCGAACTCGCCGAGGGTCTGGCCAGCGCGCACCTTGACGGCGCCGAACTCGGTGATGCCGGCATCGACCGGAGCGCCGCCGGTGGTCTCGAGGTCGACGACGACGAAGGTCACCTCGGACAACGGAGTGCCCAGGTCGGCGAAGGAGGACTGCACCGCGTGGCCACCGGCCGGCAGGTCGGTGGGAGGCGATGACGGCACGGTTCGACCGTACGGGACCTGACTGACAGGAGGCCGGCAACGACACGTCGCTAGGCTCCTGCGCGTGGCCGATCTCCAGATCCCTGACGACCGATCCCGCTGGCGCTGCTCGCACTGCGGCAACCTCACGCGGTTCGACGTGGTGCGGAGCAGTCGCACCCGCGAGTTCTGGCACGTGGCCATGGACGGTGAGCCGACGATCGACGAGCGCGAGGTGCTCACGGAGACCGTCGAGCAGGTCGTCTGCCGCTGGTGCGGTGCCGGCGACCGCGTGGTGATCGTGCCCCGGCCGGAGTTCGGCGGCCCCGCCGACGAGGGTCCCGGCGACGGCGGTCCCTGAGCCCTAGTCGCCCGGCGACCCGATCTGGTCTGTCAGGGGGTCGTTCTACCGTTCCCGCATGATCATCGACTGTGGTGCGTGCGCCCATTCCCCCAGCCGCACGGGCGACCGCGTCGCGTGCGACGACTGCGTGGTCTCGGTTCTCCTGGGCGTGCCCGACGCGACCTCGACCTTCACCCAGATCGCCGACGAGCACGAACGCGCGGTCAGCGTGCTCGCCGAGTCGGGTCTGGTCCCTCCCCTGCGACTCGTGCGGCCGTCCCGAGCCAGTTGAGCGCGGCGTGGCGTTCGTCACGTTCCCTCATGGCCGATGCCCTAATTGCCCGATCTGCCCGTTATCGCTTCCACAGGTAGTGGAACGCTCAACCTCCGCTCAGCGTCCGATGGGTACCATGGTTCAGCCCAGTCCGGGCCTGACCACGTGGTCGTTGCCGACAGGCAGCGAGCGCATCGGGCCGCCAAGCGAAGGGATCACCGAGTGCTCCAGGGAACTGCGCGCCGCAGGCGCGTCAGCTCACCCACGAGCGGTCGTCGACTCCTCGGCACGCGCCGTGGCAAGGTCATCGCCGCCAGCGTCGCGGTCGCGAGCCTGCTGCTCGGTGGTGTCGTTGCCGGACCGGCCGCGCAGGCCCTGCCCACGCCGGCCCGTGACATCAACCAGGTCGCCAACCAGGTGCGCGACCTGCAGATGCAGGCCGAGACGGCCACCGAGCGCTACAACAACGCCCGCAACGAACTGGCCGACGTGCAGTCGCAGCTCAGCTGCGCTGAGGAAGCGCAGCAAGCGCGAGAGCGCGCAGCTGCAGCAGGTCATGGCCTCGGTCGACGATCTTGCGCGCATCGGCCTACACCAGCGGCGGCATGGACACCTCACTCCAGGTGCTGATGGCCGACAACCCGTCGGAGTTCCTCGCGCAGGCCGCCGCTCTCGACCAGGTGGCGCACACGCAGTCGGCGGCGATCCGTCGCACCCAGACCGCACGGGTGCGACTGGCGCAGAGCCAGGCCGCGATCAAGGACAAGGAGGACATCGCGCAGAGCAAGCGCAACGACATGGCCTCCGCCAAGGCAGACGCCGACAAGCGGCTCGCGGACGCCCAGGCGCTGCTCGTCGAGCCTCAAGGCCGCCGAGCGCCAGCGGCTCGCGCAGCTCGCCGCCCAGGAACGTCGCTCGTCCTACGCTGCAGCGCGCACCGCCGCCCTCAGCTGCCCAGCAGCGCCGGCAGTTCCGCCAGTGCGGCAGGCGGCGGCTTCGGCGGCGGAGGTCGCGGCGCCCTCGCGGTGCGCTACGCGCTGTCCCACGTCGGGCAGTCGTACGTTGCCGCCGCAGGCCGGTCCCAGCGCCTTCGACTGCTCGGGGCTCACGCTGGCCGCGTGGCGGCAGGCGGGCGTGTCGCTTGCCGCACTACAGCTTCTCGCAGTTCAGCACCACGCGGCACATCCCGCTGAGCATGGCCCAGCCGGGTGACCTGCTGTTCTACTTCGGCGGCGGCACCCACCACGTGGCCATGTACATCGGCGGCGGGAAGATGGTGCACGCCGCGAATCCCGAGCAGCGGCGTGATCATCAGCAGCGTCAGCGAATCCTGGTACGCGCAGCGGTTCAGCGGCGTCGGCCGCGTCGTCGGCTAGCCGATGACCGCCCGTCACGGGTACCGAGCGACTCCACGTCCGCGGAGAACTCCTTCATCACCACGTTGCGCTTCAGCTTCAGCGACGGCGTGATCTGACCGCCCTCCTCCGTCCAGTCGACGGAGAGGATCTTGAACTTCTTGATCGCCTCGGCGTGCGACACGGCCTTGTTCGCGTCGTCGATGGCTGCCTGGATCGCGGTGTTCAGGTCGGGGTCGTCGACCATGTCGGCGACCGTAGCTGTTGGCCGGCTTGCCGTTCTGCTTGACCCAGGCGGGGAACGCCTCGGGGTCGATCGTCACGAGCGCGCCGATGAACGGCTCGCCGTCGCCGACCACCATGCACTGGCTGACCAGCCAGTGGGCACGCAGCCGATCCTCGAGCACCGCTGGGGCGACGTTCTTGCCGGCCGCGGTGACGATGAGCTCCTTCTTGCGGCCGGTGATCTTGACGAATCCGTCGTCGTCGATCTCGCCGATGTCGCCGGAGTGCAGCCAGCCGTCGGGCTCGAGGGCCTCGCGGGTGGCCGCCTCGTTGTTCCAGTAGCCGACGAAGATCTGGTCGCCGCCGAGCATCAGCTCGCCGTCGGCCGCGACCTTGACCTTGGCGCCCGGGCAGCGGCTGGCCGACCGACCCGATCCGGATGGCGCTGGGTCGGTTGACGGTCGTGGCGGCCGAGGTCTCCGTCAGGCCGTAGCCCTCGAGGATCGTGACGTTGATGCCGCGGAAGAAGTGGCCCAGCCGAGCGCCGAGCGGACCGCCGCCGGAGACGGCCCAGCGCATGTTGCCGCCCATGGCGTGGCGCAGCTTGCGCGTAGACGAGTCGATCGAACACGGCGTGCTTGACCTTCAGCATCAGGCCGGGGCCGCC
Source organism: uncultured Actinomycetes bacterium (assembly GCA_963755335.1). Taxonomy (GTDB): domain Bacteria; phylum Actinomycetota; class Actinomycetes; order S36-B12; family S36-B12; genus UBA10649. Next base: position 1,847,655 of record CAVWJW010000008.1, on the reverse strand, counting down.
CGAGTCCATGGCCATGCTGTAGTCGATGGCGGTCTGCGCCGCGGTGTCGAAGATGCTGCCCTTGCCGTCCGCGGCGGCCTTCTGCTGCGAGGCGTTGTAGATCTTCTCGAACACGCGGGGCACGGCCAGCAGGAAGGTCGGCTGGAAGGACTGCATGCCAGGAAGCAGCGCCTTGATGTCGGCGGAGTGGCCGAGGCGGACACCCGCGCGGATGCAGCCGAGCTCGATGGCGCGGCCGAAGACGTGCGCGATCGGCAGGAACAGCAGTGTCGACGAGCCCTCGGCGAGGAACACGTCGGGCAGGCCGTTGACGACGTTGTCGACCTCGAACATGAAGTTGCGGTGCGTGAGCGTGCAGCCCTTCGGGCGGCCGGTCGTGCCCGACGTGTAGATGATCGTCGCCACCGTGTCGGGGTTGAGCGCCATCCGGCGCTCCTCCAGCTCCGCGTCGGCGATGACCGCGCCCTCGCCGGTGAGGTCCTCGATGATGCCGTCGTCGAAGACCCAGGTCCGGGTCACGGTGGGGATGTCGACCGCCACCTCGTCGAAGGTGGCCTTGTTCTTCTCGCTCTCGAGGAACACCGCAACGGCGCCCGAGTCACTGAGCATCCACTGGATCTGCTCGGCGGACGACGTCTCGTAGACCGGCACGCTGATCGCGCCCGCGTACCAGATCGCGTAGTCGACGAGCGTCCACTCGTAGCGGGTGCGGCTCATGACACCGATCCGCTCGCCCACCTGGACGCCGTTGGCCACGATGCCCTTGGCGACGGCCTTCACCTCCGCGAGGAACTGGGCCGACGTCACCCCGACCCACGCCTCGCCGCGTGGCACGGAGAGTGACACGTGGTTCGGCCTGCTCTCGGCGTTCTCGATGATGTGGTCGACCAGGCTGCCGGATGTCGGGGTGGGCACGACGGCCGGAACGGCGAATTCTGTCCTCATCCTTCAAAAGTAGATGAGAACGGCGCGGTTGGCGACCGCTTCGCCGTCGAGGGGTCGATCTTCCTCGGCCCGTGGCATTCTGGGCTCGATGCCCAGCGTGGAGATCGTCGACGAGACCCTGGTCGTGGTGGACCGGGTCGCGATCGCGGCCGTGGTCGCGGACCAGCGTCGATGGATCCAGTGGTGGCCCGAGTGCGAGGTCACCGTCATCCTCGATCGAGGCGTGGACGGCATGCGCTGGTCGGTGCGCGGTGCCCTGGTGGGCTACTCCGAGGTGCGCCTCCTCGCCCGGCCCGACGGCGTGGTCATCCACTACGTCCTGGCCGTCGACCCGACGGCGCCGGGATCGTCGACGACGGCACGGTCGATACCGGCCTCCCCACGGGGACGACGCGAGCTCGCGGACCTGCGCCGGCGCCAACTGTTGGCATGGAAGAGCACCGTGTGGGCGATGATGGAGACCCTCGGCGCAACGCCCCCCTCGGACTAGGACGGCACATGCGGGTACACGTCGTCAGTGACGTGCACGGTGCGTCGACCGCACTCGCGCGGGCGGCCCAGGACTGCGACGTCTTCGTCTGTCTCGGTGACCTGATCCTGTTCCTGGACTACGACGACCCGGCCCGCGGGATCTTCGCGGACCTGTTCGGCGTGGATCATGCCCGCGCCTACATCGCGGCGCGCACGGCGAACGACTTCGCCACTGCCCATGACCTGAGCTCGGCCGCCTGGGCGGGACTAGGGGTCAGCGAGCCCGCGGATCGCTGGCGGATCATGGAGTCGATGGTGCGCGGGCAGTACGAGGAGCTGTTCGAGGCCATGCCCACGCCGGCGCTGCTGACGTTCGGCAACGTCGACCTGCCGGCCATGTGGCCCGAGTACCTGCGGCCGGGGCACGAGGTGCTGGACGGTGCCACCGTGGTCGTCGGCGGCATGACGTGGGGGTTCGTCGGGGGAGGGCTGACGAGCCCGATGCGGACGCCCTACGAGATCCCGCCCGAGGCGTTCGCGGAGAAGGTCGCCGCGCTCGGTCCTGTCGACGTGCTGTTCAGCCACATCCCGCCTGCCGTCCCCGTGCTCACGTACGACGTGGCGGCCCGACGCTTCGAGCGCGGAAGCGAGGCGCTGCTGGCGTACGTCCGTGAGTTCCAGCCGCGATACCACCTGTTCGGGCATGTCCACCAGCCGCTGGTCGGCAGGACGCGCATCGGCCGGACCGAGTGCGTCAACGTCGGCCACTTCCACGGCCGTCGGACGCCATACGCCATCGACCTCGACGCCTCGGGATGACGAGGTAGCCTTCGGTCCATGGCCGACCAGACCGAGTCCAGCATCGTCATCGTCGCGTCGCGTGCGGCGATCATGAACGTGATCGCGGACCTGCCGTCCTACCCGGCATGGAGCGACGGCATCAACGAGGTCAAGGTGCTCAGCGTCTACGAGGACGACAACCGTCCGGCCGATGCCCACTTCAGTCTCGTCTCCGGAGCCATCAAGGACGACTACGAGCTCGAGTACGACTGGGACGGCGACAACAGCGTGTCGTGGACGCTGACCCGAGGCGACATGCTCACCGCGATGGACGGCGTCTACGAGCTGCACGACAACGGCGACGGCAGCACGACGGTGAACTACCGGCTCAGCGTCGACGTCAAGATCCCGATGATCGGCATGCTCAAGCGCAAGGCAGAGAAGGTCATCGTCGATACCGCACTCAAGGGGCTGAAGAAGCGTGTCGAATCAGGCCCGCCTGATCCTGCTTAGCGGATCCGGAGGAAGCGGCACGACGACCCTCGCCGACGCCACCGTGGCGGCGGCGAGGATCGAGGGCCTTCGCGCCGTGGGCGTCGGCGCGGGCGGGTGCTCCATCGGCGACGACACGCGACGCTCGCTGCATGCCCTCGCCGCTGCGCTGGCGCCGGGACTGGAGGCCGATGGCGTTCCGGTTGGCATCTGGACCGGTCTGCCCACGGTCCGGCACCTGGCCGCCTGGGATCGGATCGTTCAGGAACTGGCGCGGCCCGACGTCGACGTGGTCATCGTCGACTGCGGGAGCCTTCGCGATGCGCAGGTCCTCGCCGAGTTCCCGACGGTGGTCGGCCGCCTCCTCGCCGCCGCCCTGACCCCGTCGATGGCGATGCGCAGCACGTCGCCGACCGAGCCGGGCGAGACGGCCGGGGCGGGCTTCGATGTCGTCGCTGGCTTCGGCGAGCGGGTCCTGGCCTTCGCGCGGCTGCTCGAATCGCGTCGCACGACGATGCGGCTGGTGACGGTGCCGGAGGCCGCGCCGCTCGAGCGGACGCTGCGCGCCCAGTCCGTCTTCGCCCTCCTCGGCATCCAGGTCGAGGCCATCATCGTGAACCGGTTCGGGCGCAAGTCCGAGGGACTCGGTCATGACGCCTTGGCCGAGCAGCGGACCCAGCTCGACCGGGCGGAGCAGGGCTCGGCCGGCGCATGGGTCTGGAAGTCGACGACGTCGTTACGTCCGGTGCCCAAGGACCGCTCGGTCGTGGGCCCGCTCGGCGGCGGAGGGGAACTGCGCTCCGGCGAGCTCGAGCCGCGGGTCGAGGACGAGGCGTTCCGCCTCACGCTTCCGCTGGTGGGGGCGGCGGCAGCCGAGGCCAGGGTCGGGCGAAGCGGAGACGATGTCGTCGTCGAGTTCGCCGGGGTACAGCGCTGGCTGCCCCTGCCCGCGGTGCTGCGGCGCTGCCGGGCCGTGACGGCGACTCGGACGCCCGAGGGACTGGTGGTCTCGTTCGTCCCGGATGCGTCCCTGTGGCCCAGCACACCCGAGCCGGAGCGGGCGGCATGAGCCAGCGCACGCCCTGGTGGTACTCCGGGGACGATCAGGAGCCCGCTGACCCGTCGGTCGCGTCCGACGACGACACGGCGCCCGAGGACTCCGGTGGGAGTGCACGCGACTGGATGACCCTGGTTGCGGGCGCCCAGCGGGTGGTGGACTGGGCCACCGAGCGCGTCATGGCCCCGCATGCCGAGCACGATGATCCGCGCGACCACCCGGACTGCGTCGTGTGTCGCACGATGACGATGCTCGGCGACGTGGGACTGCGCACGTCGCCGGCGTCCGACGTGAACACCGACACCGACACCCGCGTGGGGCCGGAGGCAGCGGTGGATGGCCCCCTAGCAGGCCCGGCTGGCCCGCACCCGCTGGTCATCGAGTGGATCCCCATCCGTGGTGAGGGTCAGGAGCCCTAGGCTGACGGCGTGGGCCACAGCATCGGCGTTGACATCGGCGGCACGAAGATCCTCGCGGGCGTGGTCGACGACGAGGGCAACATCCTGGCGACCGCCCGTCGCGCGACACCGCGCAACGACGCGAACGACGTCCTCGAGCTGGTCGGCGAGGTGGTCAACGAGCTCAAGGCCGGAGCGACCGAAACGCTGGTCGGCGTGGGCCTGGGCGTCGCCGGACTCGTCGACGCCGATCGATCCCGTGTCTACTTCGCACCGAACCTGCGCTGGTCCCAGGTGCCCGTGCGCGTCCTGCTCGAGGCGTCCACCGGGCTTCCGGTCGTCGTCGAGAACGACGGCAACGTGGCCGCCTGGGGCGAGGCACGCTTCGGCGCTGGCCGCGGCGTGCCGGACCTCACGCTGGTCACGGTGGGCACTGGCATCGGCGGTGGCATCGTTATCAACAACGCGCTCTTCCGAGGTGCCCATGGTGCTGCGGGCGAGATCGGCCACATCAATGCCGTCCCCGACGGCCGACCGTGCGGCTGCGGCCGCAACGGCTGCCTCGAGCAGTACGCGAGCGGCAATGCGCTCGTGCGCGAGGCCCGGCTGCTCGCGGCCGAGCGGCGGACCGAGGCCGGCGTCCTGCTCGAGCTGGGCGACGGCACTCCCGAGGGCGTCCAGGGGGTGCACGTCACCGAGGCCGCGAAGAGCGGCGACCCCATCGCGATGGAGGCCTTCTCTATCGTCGGGACATGGCTGGGGCGCGGTCTCGCCGATCTCGCCGCGGTTCTCGATCCCGAGGTCTTCGTCATCGGCGGCGGCGTGTCCGAGGCAGGCGACCTGCTGCTGGCCAGCGCACGACAGACGCTGGCGGACAAGCTGATCGGCCAGCAGAACCGGCCGGCCCCCGTGGTGCGCCCCGCCGAGCTGGGCAACTCCGCCGGACTGGTCGGCGCAGCCGACCTCGCCCGCATCCCCCGCGGCTAGGCGGGCGCGCCGGTCCGGGCGCCGACGTATGCCGCTAGGTGCTCGCCGGTGAGGGTTGACCGATCGGCCACGAGGTCCGCCGGGGTGCCCTCGAACACGATGCGCCCGCCGTCGTGGCCGGCCCCTGGGCCCAGATCGATGATCCAGTCCGCGTGGGACATGACCGCCTGATGGTGCGCAATGACGATGACCGACTTCCCGGAGTCGACGAGCCGGTCGAGGAGTCCGAGCAGCTGCTGGACGTCGGCGAGGTGGAGGCCGGTCGTCGGCTCGTCCAGGACGTAGACGCTGCCCTTGTCGGCCATCGCAGTGGCCAGCTTCAGGCGCTGCCGCTCGCCGCCGGACAGGGTCGTAAGCGGCTGGCCCAGGCTGAGATAGCCCAGCCCGACGTCGGCCAGGCGGCCCAGGATGGCGTGGGCCGCCGGCGTACGCGCGTCACCGGATCCGAAGAACTCCTCGGCCTCGGCCACCGACATCGCCAGGACCTCGCTGATGTCACGTCCGCCGAAGTGGTAGTCGAGGACCGAGGCCGAGAACCGCTTCCCCTCGCAGTCCTCGCAGGTGGTGGAGACCGTGTTCATGAAGCCCAGTTCGGTGAAGATGACCCCGACCCCGTTGCAGGTCGGGCAGGCGCCCTCGGAGTTCGCGCTGAACAGGGCCGGCTTCACCTTGTTGGCCGTGGCGAACGCCTTGCGGATCGGGTCGAGCAGCCCGGTGTACGTCGCCGGATTGCTGCGCCGCGATCCGCGGATGGGGGCCTGGTCGACGGAGACGACTCCGTCGCGACCGGACACCGATCCGTGGATGAGAGAGCTCTTGCCCGAGCCGGCCACGCCCGTGACGACGACGAGGACTCCGAGCGGGATGTCGACGTCGACGTCGCGCAGGTTGTGCGTGCTCGCTCCTCGCACCTCGAGCACGCCGGTGGCCGGTCGTACGGAGGCCTTGAGCGCCGCGCGGTCGCCGAGGTGTCTCCCGGTGACGGTGCCACTGGCCCGCAGCCCATCGACGGTGCCCTCGAAGACGATCTCGCCGCCTGCGGTGCCGGCGCCCGGCCCGAGGTCCACCACATGGTCGGCGATCTCGATCGCCTCGGGCTTGTGCTCGACGACGAGGACGGTGTTGCCCTTGTCGCGCAGCTGGAGGAGCAGCCGGTTGGTGCGCTCGATGTCGTGCGGGTGGAGGCCGATGGTCGGCTCGTCGAAGACGTAGGTCACATCGGTGAGCGAGGACCCGAGGAACCGGATCACCTTGGTGCGCTGCGCCTCGCCGCCGGACAACGTGCCCGAGGACCGCTCCAGCGAGAGGTAGCCGAGCCCGATGTCGACGAAGGAGTCGAGGGTCGCGCGCAGTGCGGTCAGCAAGGGGGCCACTGACGGCTCGTCGATGGTGGCCACCCACGCGGCCAGGTCGCTCACCTGCATGGTGCAGGCATCGGCGATGCTGATCCCGTTGATCTTCGCGGATCGGGCGCCCTCGTTCAGCCGCGTGCCGTCGCAGTCGGGACACGAGGTGAAGGTCACGGCGCGCTCGACGAACGCGCGGATGTGCGGCTGCATCGCGTCGACATCCTTGGCCAGCATGGACCTCTGGATGCGGAGGATCAGGCCCTCGTAGGTGAGGTTGACGCCCTCGATCTTGACCTTGACCGGCTCCTTGTAGAGGAAGGCCCGCCGCTCGGACTTGGTGTACGCGCGGATCGGCTTGTCGGGGTCGACGAAGCCCGACAGGGCGTACAGGCGGGAGTTCCAGCTGCCGCCTCCGTAGCCGGGCACCGTGATGGCGCCCTCGTTGAGCGACTTGCTGTCGTCGAACAGCTGGGTCAGGTCCATGTCGCTGACCGAGCCCATGCCCTCGCATCGCGGGCACATGCCACCGGTGACGCTGAAGCTGCGCCGCTCCTTGACGGTGCGGCCCGCCCGCTCGAAGGTGACCGCGCCCGCGCCGCTGACCGAGGGCACGTTGAAGGCGAACGCCTTCGGCGATCCGACATACGGCTTGCCCAGACGGCTGAACAGCGTGCGGAGCAACGCGTTGGCATCCGTGGCCGTGCCCACGGTGGATCGCACGTTGGCACCCATGCGCTCCTGGTCGACGATGATCGCCGTGGTGAGCCCGTCGAGGAGGTCGACCTCGGGCCGGGCCGTGGACGGCATGAAGCCCTGAACGAAGGCGCTGTAGGTCTCGTTGATCAGCCGCTGCGACTCGGCCGCGATCGTGTCGAACACCAGGGAGCTCTTGCCGGACCCGGAGACGCCGGTGAAGACGGTGAGGCGGCGCTTGGGGATCTCAAGGCTGACGTCCTTGAGGTTGTTCTCGCGGGCGCCGTGGACGCGGATGACGTCGTGGCTGTCGGCCTCGTGCGGCACGCGGGGCGCCACCTAGATCACGGCGCCGTCGTCGTCGTCATCACGCTCGTTCATGCGCCAGATCAGCGACACGAACCCGCCGACCGACAAGATCACGCCAAGGTCGGCCATCCATCGCTCCCACTCGAACAGGGTCGTCACGAGAACGAGCAGCGGCCCGGCGATCACCGCGGCCCACGAGAACCGGCCGATCGCGTCCGCGGGACGCGGGATCGGCGGGGGATGGGGCGGGACGTAGCCCTCGTCGTCGTCCTCGAGCTCGTCCGCCTCGGTCTCGTCGACGGTCGTGGGAGGCGAGGGGACGGGCGGGCCCGGCGGATCCGCAGGGAACTCCGGGCCGAGGTCGATCTGGCCGCTGAGGTCGGCCACGATCGCATCCCAGGCTCGACGCTCGTGCTCGGGCAGCTCGGAGCCGGTGGGCGTCACGGCCGGCTCACTCGGTCAATCTCTTGACGAACGCGATGCTCTCGCGGTGGATGACCTCGGCGTCGTAGTCGAGGGTCGCCACGTGCGCGGAGTCCGGCAGCTGGATCTCCTCGAGGTCCGTCGACGAGACGCTCGACAGGATGAAGGCGGCGTTGCTCGGCTCGACCACATGGTCGTCGAGGCTGCGGAACAGCAGCAGCGGCACCTTGACCTCGGCGATGTCGCCCTTGACGAGCTTCCACATCTGCTGCATCGAGTACGCCGCCTTGAGGGGGATCTTGTCGTAGGCGCCCTCGTCCTGGCCCGGCTTGTTGATGTCGTTCGAGATGCCGGGGAAGCCGCCGACGAACCGCTGGAGTACCGGCAGGGCGAAGCGATCGATTCGCTCGGTGTGGACCGCAGGGTTGACGAGCACGATTCCGGCGATGTCGTCGCCGTGCTCCTCTGCCAGGCGCAGGGTCAGGGAGCCGCCCATGGACAGTCCCATGACGAAGACGTGCTGGCACTGGGCGCGCAGCTCCTGGAAGTTGCGCAGCGCCTCGGCGTACCAGTCCTGCCAGGTGGTGAGGTTCATCTCCTGCCACGTCGTGCCGTGCCCGGGCAGTCGCGGCAGGCGTGTCGTCCAGCCCTGGCCGCTGAGCTCGAGCGCCCACGGCTTCATCGACTTGGGGGACCCGGTGAAGCCGTGCAGGACGAGGATCCCGATGTGGTTGCCTTCGGCAGACCAGGGCTCGGCTCCGGTAACGACGGCCATGGGGGTCCTTTCGCGGTGAGTCGTCGCCCGCCGGCGACCCGCCCACTAGTCTGCCATTCGGAAGGAGATGCCCACCGTGCTGTACTGGTTCCTGAAGTACATCGTCGTCGGACCATGGCTGCGCGTCCTCTATCGCCCGTGGGTCGAGGGCCAGGACCACATCCCCGACGACAGCCCGGCGATCCTGGCCAGCAACCACCTGTCCTTCTCCGACTCCTTCTTCCTTCCGCTCGTGGTCCCGCGTCCCATCACCTTCCTCGCGAAGAGCGACTACTTCACTGGCAAGGGCATCAAGGGCTTCTTCACGAAGGCGTTCTTCGCCGGCGTCGGCCAGGTGCCCGTCGACCGCTCCGGTGGCCGGGCCTCCGAGGCGGCGATGCGCACCGGGCTGCGCATTCTGGCTGAAGGCAACCTGCTGGGCATCTACCCCGAGGGCACGCGCTCCCCGAACGGCACGCTCTACCGCGGCAAGACCGGTCTCGCACGCATGGCGATGGAGGCCGCCGTTCCGATCATCCCTGTCGCCATGATCAACACGTACGAGATCCAGCCTCCCGGTCAGGTGCGTCCGCACATCCGTCGCGTCGGCGTGCGCATCGGCCGGCCATTGGACTTCACCCGCTACGAGGGCCTGGAGAACGACCGCTTCGTCCTGCGGTCCATCACCGACGAGGTGATGTACGAGCTCATGTCGCTGTCCGGGCAGGAGTACGTCGACATGTACGCGACGCGCGCGAAGGAGCTCATCGCGCAGGGCTCGCCCGCCGACTCGCGCTCGATGGTCCCGCCGAGCTCCTAGACCGCCCAGTGCTTGGCGCGCTCGACGGCCGATCGCCAGCGCGCCTGCGCCGACTCGTCGCGCGTGCCGGGCGCGAAGATGCCAGACGTGTGCCGGGTCATCGCGAGCGCCTCGACGGATGGCCACATGCCGATGCCGAGTCCGGCGAGGAAGGCGGCGCCGAGTCCGGTGGTCTGCAGCTCCGCGGAACGGTCGACCGGCAGCTGCAGGGCGTCGGCCTGGAGCTGGCACAGCAGGTCGTTCGCCGCCGCGCCGCCGTCGATGGCCAGCCGCGTCAGTGGCACGCTGCCGTCGGCACTCATCAGGGAGACGACGTCGCTCACCTGGAAGGCGATCGCCTCGAGTGCCGCGCGCGCGATGTGCGCCCGGGTGGTGCCGCGGGTGATGCCGATGATGAGTCCCCGAGCGGTCGGATCCCAGTCGGGCGCGCCGAGGCCGGTGAGGGCCGGCACGAAGACCACTCCGCCCGAGTCGCTGACGCTGGCTGCCAGCGTCTCGGACTCCGCTGCATCCTCGATGATGCCGAGTCCGTCGCGCAGCCACTGGATGGCGGCCCCCGTCACGAAGACGGCTCCCTCCAGCGCGAAGTCGCGCCGACCGTCGGGGTGCGCCAGGGCGACGGTGGTCAGCAGTCCGTGCGTCGAGCGCGCCGGCGCGTCGCCGGTGTGGACGAGGAGGAACGATCCGGTGCCGTAGGTGCACTTGGCGGCGCCGGTGGTGAAGCCGGCCTGGCCGACGAGAGCCGCCTGCTGGTCGCCGGCCACGCCGGAGACCGGGACGTCGAGACCGAGGAAGACGCTCGGGTCGGTGTGCGCGATGCGCCCGTAGGACGGCGTGATCTCGGGCAGGGCGTCCACGGGCACGTCGAGCAGGGAACACAGCTCGGGGCTCCAGGCCCCGGTGGACAGGTCGTACAGCAGCGTGCGCGAAGCGTTGGTCGCGTCGGTGACGTGATAGAGCCCGCGCGACATCCGTGCGATGAGATAGGAGTCGACGGTGCCGATCGCCACCCGGCCGGACAGCACCTGGCCCCAGGTGGTCGGGTCGTTCTCGCGGACCCAGGCGATCTTGGTCCCGGAGAAGTAGGGATCCAGCCGCAGGCCGGTCAGGTCCTGCACGCGCTCAGCATGCCCGTCGGCCGTGAGCTGCTCGCACATCCGCGCCGTGCGCCGGTCCTGCCAGACGATCGCCCGCCGAGGCGCCCCGAGCGTCTCGCGATCCCAGAAGCAGACGGTCTCGCGCTGATTGGTGATCCCGACGGCGTGGATGGTGAGGTCGGTCTGGGACATCGCCTCGCCGGTGGCCGACAGCGTCGCCGCCCACATCTCCGTGAGGTCGTGCTCGACCCAGCCGTCGGCGGGAAAGTGCTGCGGGAACTCCCGATAGCCCCGCGCGACCACGTTGGCGTGGTCGTCGACGACGAGGGCGGTGATGCCGGTGGTTCCGGCATCGATGGCGAGGACGGCGGTGCGGGTCACCCTTGAAGAATAGGGTGATGCCAGCGATTACATGGCTCGCTAGAGTGAGGGCAGACCCGGGCGGCCCGCGCCCGGTGCGACCTCGGGCCCCGAGCCCGCAACGAAAGGGTGCATGACCAATGCGCGTGGGTGTCCTTACTGGCGGCGGCGACTGTCCGGGCCTGAATGCCGTCATTCGTGCGGTCGTGCGTCGCGGCGTCACGGAGTACGGGTACGAGTTCGTCGGCTTCCGTGACGGCTGGAAGGGCCCGCTCGAGGGGCTGACGATGCCGCTCGACATCTCCAGCGTGCGCGGCATCCTCCCGCGCGGTGGCACCATCCTCGGCTCCTCGCGCACGAACCTCGTCAAGATCGACGGCGGCATCGAGCGCACCGAGGAGAACCTCCAGAAGCTCGGGATCGATGCGCTCGTGGCGATCGGCGGCGAGGACACCCTCGGCGTGGCCACCACGCTCACCGAGCACGGCTTCCACGTCGTCGGCGTCCCGAAGACGATCGACAACGACCTCAGCGCGACGGACTATACCTTCGGCTTCGACACCGCCGTGAACATCGCCACCGAGGCGATCGATCGTCTGCACACGACGGCGGAGTCGCACCACCGCATCCTCATCTGCGAGGTCATGGGCCGGCACGCGGGCTGGATCGCGCTGCACTCGGGCATGGCCGGCGGCGCCAACGCGATCCTGATCCCCGAGGTGAACTTCGACATCGACGAGGTCGTCGGCTGGGTCGAGTCGCGCTTCAAGGCCAGCTATGCGCCGATCATCGTCGTGGCCGAGGGAGCGATCCCGGCTGACGGCGACCTCATCACCAAGGACCAGACGCGCGACTCGTTCGGCCACGTGAAGCTGTCGGGCATCGGTGACTGGCTCGCCCAGCACATCGAGGCGCGCACCGGGCACGAGGCACGCACCACCGTGCTCGGTCACATCCAGCGCGGTGGATCGCCGACCGCCTACGACCGCGTGCTCGCCACTCGCTTCGGCCTGAACGCGATCGCGGCGGTCAAGGACCAGGACTGGGGCAAGATGGTCGCTCTCCAGGGGACCGACATCGTGCGGGTTCCGCTGCAGGCCGCCACCGGCGTCCTGAAGACGGTGCCGATCGAGCGCTACGAGGAGGCGAAGGCCTTCTTCGGGTAGGCCGCCACTTCCTCGCGGGGTCGTGGGACGATGGCCATCCGCCGTCCCATGTCCCACAGGAGTGCCCATGCCCGCGGATCGCTCGCCGTCCGTCCTCATCTCCGGCATCCACAGTGACCACGGATTCGCCATCTCGCATCGGCTGCGCCTCGAGGGCTGGTTCGTCGTGGGCTGCGATCAGGGCAGCCTTCCCGGTCGCAATGCGCGGGCGCACATCACCGTCGACGTCACCGACGAGGCCGACTGCCAGCAGGCGGTGGCCAAGGCCGCCGACCTCGGCAACGGCCTGGACTGCATCGTCACCTGCGCGCAGGTGCGGGTGGACGGCCCGGTCGATGCCTTCACCGGACCGGAGTGGGACGTCATGATGGACGTCAACGCCAAGAGCGTCTTCCTGCTGGCCCGCGCCGCGGTGCCATACCTGTCCGAGACTCACGGGACCATCGTCGCGGTCGCGCCCGGCAAGCCCGGCCGGCACGAGCACGCCGTCTTCGACGCCAGCCGGGCGGCGATGGTGTCGTTGGTGGGGTCGCTGCGCAGCGAGCTCGAGCCCCGGTCGATCCACGTCTCGATGATCGTGCCCGACGACGGCGATCACTCACTGACGGCGAGCGAGGTCGCCGACGCGGTCTGGGCGAGTGTCTGCCGCGACGAGGAGGGGCACATCCGCTCGTTCGCGCACGCGCACTGATCGCCCCCTCGCCGGTGGCCTTGGAGGCCGTGCCTTAACCTTGTCGCATGCCTACCCCCCTCGTGTGGCCTGACCTGCCGGCTGCCCAGCAGCCGCCGTGGCCGAACGCCGACGAGCTGCGGCTGGCTGTCGACGAGCTGTCGACCCTTCCGCCGCTGGTCTTCGCCGGCGAGTGCGACCTCCTCGGCGCGCGCCTGGCCGAGGCCGCGCATGGCCGGGCCTTCGTGCTGATGGGCGGCGATTGCGCCGAGACCTTCGCCGCCAACAACGCCGACTCCATCCGGGCTCGCCTCAAGACGGTGCTGCAGATGTCGGTGGTGCTCACCTACGCGGCGTCGCTGCCCGTCATCAAGGTGGGCCGGCTGGCCGGCCAGTACTTCAAGCCGCGTAGCAAGGTGCTCGAGACGCGCGACGGAGTCGAGCTCACGTCGTACCTCGGCGACGCCGTCAACTCCCTGCCGTTCGACGCCGCCTCCCGCCGGCCCGATGCGCAGCGCCTCGTGCGTGCGTACAACGCGTCCAGCGCCGCGCTCAATCTCGTCCGGGCCTTCACCCAGGGCGGCTACGCGGACCTGCGCCAGGTCCACGCCTGGAACCAGGACTTCGTCCGCGACTCCGTCGCCGGCCAGCGCTACGAGCAGATGGCCGCCGAGCTCGACCGGGCGCTCGCGTTCATGCGGGCGATCGGCGCGGATCCCGAGGAGCTCCAGCGGGTGGAGTTCTACGCCGCGCACGAGGCGCTGTCGATCGACTACGAGCGCGCCCTCACCCGCATCGACTCCCGGACCGGCCTGCCGTACGACGTGTCCGGTCACTTCCTGTGGATCGGTGAGCGCACCCGTCAGCTCGACGGCGCGCACGTCCACTTCGCCTCGACGATCCGCAACCCGATCGGCGTCAAGGTCGGGCCGACCGCCTCGCCCGATGAAGTGGCGCAGCTCGCCGAGACCCTCAACCCCGACCGCGTGCCCGGTCGGCTCACGCTGATCACCCGCATGGGAGCCTCCGCGATCCGCGACACCCTGCCGGGCATCGTCCAGAAGGTCGAGGGCAGCGGCGTGCCCGTCGTGTGGGTGTGCGATCCCATGCACGGCAACACGCGCGAGGCGGCGACCGGGCACAAGACGCGACTGTTCGACGACGTCGTCTCGGAGGTCGAGGGCTTCTTCGCGGTGCATCGCGAGCTCGGCTCGGTGCCTGGCGGCCTGCACATCGAGCTGACGGGTGACGACGTCACCGAGTGCATCGGCGGGACCGGCGGCGTCCTCGAGGGCAACCTCGGAGATCGCTACGAGACGGCGTGCGACCCTCGCCTCAATCGCGAGCAGAGCCTCGAACTGTCGTTCATGGTCGCCGACATGCTCATGATGCGGTGACCTCGTGAGGCACTCCACTCCGTGATGGCGCACCCGCTCGGTGCCCTGCTGTCGGCCAGCTACTCGACTCCGGCCGGCCGGCTCACCGTGGTCGTCGACCCGCATGCGGCCGGCGACCTGGGACCTACGGAGTACGGCGCCGTCGTGGTGGGCACGTTCGCCGACCTTGACGATGCGCTGGAGCGCCTCCCGGGCGAGGCTCGCACGGTGCGGCCGCGCAGCGCCGTGCCCTTCATCACGGGGATTCTCGAGCGCTACAACGACGGCGATCTGGACGCCCTCGACGAGGTCTCGGTGATCCAGTCCGGCGGCCCGTTCCAGCAGCGGGCCTGGCGGGCGATGCGAGCCATCCGTGCCGGCAGCGTCGACACCTACGCCGGCCTTGCGCGTCGTGCAGGTGCGCCGAGGGCTGCTCGCGCGGCCGGCACCGTGTGCTCGACGAACATGGTCGCGCCGTTCATCCCCTGCCATCGGGTGGTGGCGTCCAACGGCATCGGTGGCTACGGCTACGGCCTCGACATCAAGGTCGCGCTCCTCGAGCACGAAGGCGTCATGCTCTAGGAGCGGTGGCCAGTTCGGCGAGGCGGTCGACGGTGAAGTCGAGGTCCGCGGTCGTGGTTGCCGGATTGATCACGCAGAGCCGGAACACGGTGCGACCGGACAGGACCGTCGTCGAGGCCGCGGCCCGACCCTCGGCGGTGAGGTCGGCGACGGCGCGTCGATGGTCGTCGTCGGAGACGCCGACTGCGGCGAAGTTCACGATGCCGAGCTGCGCGGGCGTGACGATGGCCAGTCGCGGGTCGGCCTCGACGACCCGCTGCGCGTACTCGGCGAGCGCGATGCCGCGCTCTATCGCCGAGGCGATCGTGTCGGTGCCGTAGTGACGCAGGGTCAGCCACAGCTTGAGTGCACGACTTCGTCGAGACAGCTCCAGGCTCCGGTTGTGCAGGTCGACCGCACTGCCGTCGAGGTCGGCGAGGTACTCCGGGTACATCGCGAAGGTTCGCTCGAGCGCGCCCGGTGCACGCACGAACAGGGCCGCGACGTCGTAGGGCTGGAACAGCCACTTGTGCGGATCCATGACGAACGAGTCGACGAGGTCGAGGCCGCGCAGCACCTGGCGACCTCGGGCTGTCATCGCGGCAGGTCCGCCGTAGGCGCCGTCGACATGCAGCCACAGCCCGTTCTCGCGGCAGATCGCGCTGAGGGCCGGCAGGTCGTCGACGGCACCGGTGTTGGTCGTGCCGGCCGTCGCGACGACGACGCTGGGCCGACGCCCCGCGGCCATGTCGCGTGCGATTGCGTCGCTCAGGTCCGTGGGCGACATGCGGAAGCAGTCATCGACGGCGACCGTGCACACGAGCTCAGGGGGCTGGCCGATCGCCGGGAGGGCACGCCCGATCGACGAGTGGGTCTGCCCGGCGAGGTAGACCACGCCGGGGCCGTTCTCGTGACGGGCGGTGATGATCCCGGTGATGTTCGCCATCGACCCACCGGACAGGAGGACGCCGTCGCTGCCGGCCGGCAGGCCGAGGGCCTCGCGCAGCCACTCGAGGGCGACCAGCTCGACGGTCGTCGTGCCCGAACCGCCGCCCCACGACGAGGCGACCGACTGCATGCCGGTGCCCAGCCAGTCGGCCAGGATCGCGGGGTAGGACGCGGGGGAGGCGACGCGGGCGAAGTAGCGGGGATGCTCGCCGTGCTGCTGATTGGCCAGGGCGACGTCAGCAAGCGTCGCGAGATCCTCGTCGATGCTGTGACCGGCCACCGGCAGGGGCCCGCCCAACGCGGCGAGCAGGACGTCGGCTCCGTCCTCCTTGACGGCGGGCTGCTGCTGAAGAGACTGGAGGTGCTCAATGGTCCGGTCGACGACCCAGTAGCCCAGCCGCCGCATCTCGTCCGGGTCGATGGCCAGGACGTCGGAGGGGACGCCGAGCCCCGGATCGTCGATCTGCTGCTGCTCAGACAATGTTGACCTCGCCGCGCAACGAGCCCAGGGCGAAGCGCTCGGCCGTGAACGGAGCGACGTCGACCACGGGCTCGTTGCCCAGGTAGAGGTCGCGGACGACCTCGCCGACGGCGGGGCCCTGCAGGAAACCGTGGCCGGAGAAGCCCGTCGCGTACAGGAAGCGCGACACCTGCGAGCTCTCGCCGATCAGCGCGTTGTGGTCGGGAGTGACCTCGTAGAACCCGACCCACCGATGGGCGATCCCTACGTCGAGCAGCGCGGGGCAGCGACGCTCGATCGCCTCCATCAGGTCGGGCAGCCACTCCTCGCTGTAGTCCTCGCTGAAGCCCGGTTCCTCGTCCTGGTACGACATGCCCAGCAGCACGGCGGGACCCTCGCGGTGAAGGTAGAACGTCGTTGCGGCGTCGATGGTCATCGGCATGGTGTGCGGCAGAGCCGACTGCAGGTCGTCGTCGAGCGGCTCGGTGATGAGGATCTGCCGTCGGAGCGGCTTCACCGGCAGCGGCACGCCGGCCATGTCGCCGATCGCGCTGGACCATGCGCCCGCCGCGCAGACGACGGTGCCGGTCATGACGGTCCCGTGGTCGGTGTGCACGGCGGTGATTCGATCACCCTCGCGCGAGATGCCCACGACGGTGACATTGGTGCGGACGGTCGCCCCGTGCCGTCGGGCGCCCGACGCGTAGCCGAGGACCACGGACTCCGGACTGCAGTACCCGTCGCGCGCATGGAAGGCGGCCGCGAGCACGTCGGAGGTGTCGATGCCGGGTGAGAGCTCGGCGGCCTCGTCGGCGGTGAGCATCCGGCTCGGGACGCCCATCGCGTTCTGCAGGGCCACCGAGCGCTCGTACACGGCCACCTGCTCGGGGTCGGTGAGCACGAACAGGTAGCCGGGCTGATGAAGGTCGATCTCCTGGCCGGGTCGCTCGGGGAACGCCTCGAAGGCGTCGAGGCCCCGCAGGCCGAGGGCGATGTTCACCGGATCGGAGAACTGCGCGCGCACTCCGCCCGCGGCCTTGGAGGTCGAGCCGCCGGCGAGGGGACCCTTGTCGAGCAGCAGCACGTCGGCGACGCCTGCCTCAGCGAGGTGGAAGGCGATGCTCGCTCCCATGACCCCACCGCCGATGACCACGACGTTCGCGCTGTGCGGCAGGGGAGTGCCGGTTGCTGTCGTCATGCGAAGCTGACGCCCTGAGCGAGCGGCAGGTCGGCCGAGTAGTTGATGGTGTTGGTCGCCCGTCGCATGTAGGCGCGCCACGCGTCGGATCCGGATTCGCGGCCTCCGCCGGTCGACTTCTCGCCGCCGAACGCCCCGCCGATCTCGGCCCCCGACGTCCCGATGTTCACGTTGACGATGCCGCAGTCCGAGCCGGCCGCCGACATGAACTGCTCGGCCTCGCGCTGGTCGAGCGTGAAGATGCTCGACGACAGGCCCTGCGGCACGTCGTTCTGCAGCGCGATCGCCTCATCGATGTCGTCGTACGTCAGCACGTACAGCAGCGGCGCGAAGGTCTCGCGACGGACCACGTCGGCCTGCACCGGCATGCGCACGATCGCCGGCGTGACGTAGGCGCCGCCCGGGCCGTCGTGCCGCTCGCCGCCCGTGACGAGGATTCCGCCGGCCGACACGGCCTCGGCGATGGCCGCCTGCATCCGCTCGAGGGCGCCGTCGTTGATCAGCGGCCCGACGAGCGTGCCCTCGGCCAGCGGGTCGCCGACGGGGAGCCGCCCGTACACCGTCGCCAGTCGCGCCACCAGGTCCTCGACGATCGACGCGTGCGCGATGACGCGACGCATCGACGTGCAGCGCTGCCCGGCGGTACCCGCGGCGGCGAAGACGATGCCGCGCACCGCGAGGTCGAGATCGGCCGACGGCGCGACGATCGCGGCGTTGTTGCCGCCTAGCTCGAGCAGCGTCGATCCGAAGCGGGCCGCCACGCGCGGGCCGATCTCGGCGCCCATGCGCTCCGAGCCGGTCGCGCTGACGAGGGCGATGCGCGGGTCGTCGAGCAGGGGCGCAGCGGTGTCGCGGTCGGTGATGATCACCTGGTGCACGTCGCTCGGGGCACCGCAGTCGGCGATGGCCTGGTCGAGGATCGCCGAGCAGGCCAGGGAGGTCAACGGCGTCATCTCGGATGGCTTCCAGATCACGCTGTCACCGCAGACCAGCGCGACGGCCGTGTTCCATGCCCAGACGGCGGCGGGGAAGTTGAACGCCGAGATGACGGCGACGACGCCCCGCGGATGCCAGGTCTCCATGAGTCGGTGGCCGGGGCGCTCCGACGGCATCGTCCGGCCCTCGAGCTGCCGCGACAGGCCCACCGCGTAGTCGCAGATGTCGATCATCTCCTGGATCTCGCCCAGGGCCTCGGAGCGGATCTTGCCCACCTCGATCGTCACCAGGTCGGCGAGCTCGGGCTTGTGCTCCTCGAGGAGGCGGCCGAACCGCTTGACCAGGGCGCCGCGCTGGGGAGCCGGCGTCGTCCGCCAGACCAGGAAGGCGGCCTCGGCCCGGGCGATGGCCGCCGTGACGCCCACGGCGTCGAGGGAGCCCAGCTCGAGGAGGTCCGCGCCGACGATGGGCGAACGGGCGGTGGCCCCGGTGCCCGGCGGCAGGGTGGCCCCACAGGAGAGCAGGGCGCGGTTCGCGAGGTCGAGGAGGTCGGTCGACGTGGTCATGCGCGAAGTCTGCCGTATCGATCACGTCAGCAACAGTCAACAATTCTTCCCATTACTCTTTAGAATATCTGCATGGATCCGCTCTCCCGTCCGGCCCTGCTCGCCCTTCGCGAGCTGGCCGACCAGGGCACGATGGCTGCCGCCGCCGACGTCCTCGGCGTGACGACGGGGGCGGTGTCCCAGCAGATCTCGGCGATGGAGTCGCGGCTGGGCGTTGCCCTGGTCGAGCGGGTGGGTCGCCGGGTCCGGCTGACCGACCCGGGACGCCTCGTCCTCGAGCACGCGGGGCGCATCCTCGCTGCGCAGGACGCGGCCATGACCGCACTCGAGGGCGTGCGCGACCACGTGTCGGGTGCCGTCGTGATCGGGGTGTTCGGCAGCGCGGCGTCGCTCCTGCCCGCGATCACGTCGTCCGTCGCGGCGGCGAACCCCGACATCCGCATCCGGTCCCGGGAGGTCGACGTCGACGGGGCCGTGGCCGCCGTGCGACGAGGTGAGGTCGACCTCGCGTTCGGGCTCGACTACGACGACCTGCCGGCCGCGCTCGACGACGAGGTCACGCTGCGGCCGATCCGGACCGAGCGGTTCGCCCTGGCCACGTCCGCCGCCGACGACCGGTTCGGGACGACGCATCGACCTGGCCGAGGCCCGGGAGAGCGCCTGGATCCTCCCGCCGGCCGACACGCGGTACGGACGGACCATCCGGCACGCCTGTCGTCGGGCCGGGTTCGAGCCGGACGTGGTCTACGAGGTGATGGACACCGCGGCGTCGCTGGCCCTGGCCGCGGCAGGGGCCGGCATCACGCCGGTCACCCCGCTGATGCGGGCCCTGGCACCGGACGCCCGCCTGCGAACGATCGCGCTGGCCGATGACGTCACCCGTGCGGTCTGCCTGGCCGAGCGGGTCCGCCCAGCCAACCGCCCCTCGGTGGAGTTCGTGGCCGACACCGTCCGTCGGCTCCTGGGACAGGGCGGCGCCGTGCCGGCGATCAGATGACCCGGATGGTGACCGAGCTGCCCTTCGGCACCTGCGCGCCGGCCTTCGGATCCTGCGAGTAGACGCGGTTGAGCGGGGTCGCCGCCCCCTGAACCACGTTGGCCTTGAGCCCGAGGTTGCGCAGGGCCGCGATGGCCTTGTTCTTGTTCATGTCGATGAGGTTCGGCACCGTGACCGGTGGCGGTCCCTTCGACACGACCAGTGCCACCTTCGAGCCGGAGTCCACGATGGTGCCCGCCTTGGGCTTCTGCGAGATCACGACGTTCTTCGCGATCGACTCGGAGAACTTCTCGGAGACGTCCACGCGCAGGCCGCGCGTCGGCCAGAGCGTTCTTGGCCGGACCGGCCTTCCGGCCCACCAGGTCAGGGACGGGGACGGGCTGCGGTCCCTTGGAGATCACGATGTCGACGGGCGTTCCCGGCTTGGCGCTCGACCCGGCCTTCGGCTTGACGCTGACCACCTGGCCCGACGGGACCTTGTCGTCGTAGGCCTGGGTCACCGAGCCCACCGACAGCTTCGCCGCCGTCAGGGCCGCAGCGGCCTCCTCCTGCGTCATGCCCTTGAGGGCGGGCACGTCGTACCGCTCGGGACCCTTCGAGACGACCGCGGACACGGTCCCGTCGACCTTGATGCTCTCGTCGCCCGCTGGGCTGGTGCTGATGATCGTGCCGACCGGCGCGGTCTCGCTGTACTGCTCCTCGGTGACGTTGATGGACAGACCCTGCGCCGCCAGGGTCGCGGTGGCGGCGTCGACCGTGGCGCCGACGACGTTCGGCGTGGGCACGGTCTTGCCGGGTCCGGCCGCGAGGTACCACCCGGCGAAGGCGGCCGCGAGGACCGCGAGGATCACCGCAAGGGCGATCCACGGCGCCTTGCTGCGTCGGCGCCGCGGCGGCTCGTCACCGATGCCGGCCGGCGGGCTCGACGAGGCCGGCGGCTGCCCGGATGGCGCTGCGGGTCCGGGATGGGGTGCGGCGGCTCGGCCGGCCGCGGCGAACTGGGCCGACATCGTCGCGTCGACGATGAGCGTGTCGCGCGAGTCGACGAACGGCCGAGGGGCCGGCAGCATGCCGCGGACGCGGCGGACGTCGGCGAGGAAGTCCGCGGCGTTCTGATAGCGCAGTGCCGGGTCGCGGCGGGTCGACGTGACGACCAGGGCGTCGACGTCCGCGGGGATCTCCGGGCGAAGGGATGACGGAGGCGGAACGTCGTTGTTGACGTGCTGGTAGGCGACGCTCAGCGGGCTCTCGCCGGCATGCGGGACCTGCCCGGTGATCATCTCGAACAGCAGGATGCCCGCGGCGTACACGTCGGAGCGGCCGTCGGCCTCGCCGCGCTCGACCTGCTCGGGGGAGAGGTAGGCGACCGTCCCGATGATCATGCCCTGGGTGACGCTGCGGGCGTCCGTGGCGAGTGCCCGGGCCAGGCCGAAGTCGGCGACCTTGACCCGGCCGTCGTTGGAGATGAGGACGTTCTCGGGCTTGATGTCGCGGTGCACGAACCCGGCGGCGTGTGCTGCCGTCAGCGCCTCGAGCACGGGATCGAGGAAGACCAGTGCCTGCTCGGGCGAGAGCGGACCGTACTGCCGCAGGACGTCGCGCAGGGTGCGACCGGGCACGTACTCCATGGCGAGATACACCAGGCCGTTGTCGTCGCCCTGGTCGTAGACCGCCACCACGTGGCCGTGCGTGAGCTTGGCGGCGGCCTTGGCCTCGCGCTGGAACCGGGCGACGAAAGCCTGGTCATGGGCCAGGTGCGGGTGCATCACCTTGAGGGCGACGATGCGGTCCAGGCGCAGATCGGTGGCCTCGTAGACCGTGGCCATCCCGCCGCGGGCAAGGAGCGACAGGACCTCGTATCGGCCGGCGACAACCGTGCCGACCAGGCCGGTCTGCCCAGGCGTCTCCACCCTTGCGAGTCTAGGTTGGCCCGCTCGGGGCCTGCTGTTGCCACGCCCGCCGCACGGCGCGCACCCGCTCCTGGACGGACCCCGAGGCCCGCACCACCGGTCGATGGGGGAGTCGGAGGCGCACGATCTCCTCGAGGAGGTCGTCGACTCGCGCCCGCATCGCCGGGCCGTCGCGCTGTCCGCCGTCGGCCTCCCAGGGCACGTCGGTGTCGCACCACGCGATCAGGTCGTATCCCTGGGCGAGCCCGATGGCCTCGTCGAGCAGGGAGTGATCGTCGAAGTAGGCGACGCTGTACACCGCGGTCATCAGGGCGGCCGGGTCCCCGATCACGACACCGGTGGACGGCAGCGCGAGGTCGTCCTCGCGAGCCTGCTGGGCCAGCATGATCGCCCGCTGCTCGTGCTGACGCGGCGGCCTGGCGTTCTGCATGACGAACTCGCGCAGGACCTCGTCGGCGAGCGCGCCGCCGAGGTCGGACTGCAGCGCGCGGGCCAGTGCCGTCTTGCCCGTGCTCTCGGCGCCGATCAGCCCGAGCCTGCGCACGGTCGATGACGCGTCGATGCCTGAGGACACCCGGCCTCCCTGTGCTGATCGCGAGAGGATGGCCCCGTGGCCCGGCTCTCCTACGTCGCGATTCTCGCATTCGTGCTCGTGGGGTGCCTGTGGCTCGAGATCGCCCTGCGTACGCGCGTCCTCGCGCGCCCCCGCCGGCTCCTTCTCACCCTCCTTCCCGTCGTCGTCGTCTTCTTCCTCTGGGACGCCTACGCGATCAGCCAAGGGCACTGGTGGTTCGACACCGGACGGATCCTCGGCCTGTACGTGCCCGGCTCGGTTCCGTTCGACGAGATCCTCTTCTTCGCGGTGATCCCCATCGCGTCCGTGCTGACCCTCGAGGCGGTGCGCAGCGTGCGCGGCTGGCCCGCCGGCGACGAGCCGGACGACGCATGACCTATACCCAGCTCGGCCTTCTCGCCATCGTGGCGATGGTCGTCGTCGACCTGTGGGTCCTGCGGACGCGGCTCCTGCGACGGCGCGTCTTCTGGACGTCCTACGGGATCATCCTGTTCTTCCAGCTGGTGACCAACGGGATGTTCACCGGCTTCGGCATCGTCAAGTACGCGGACGCGGCGATCATCGGCGGGACCTCGCCCGTCACGGGGCCGCCGCCCTTCATCGGCGACGGTCGCCTCGCCTTCGCCCCGGTCGAAGACCTGATGTTCGGCTTCGCCCTCGTGCTGATGTCCCTGTCGCTGTGGATCTACTGGGGCCGCCGCGGAGTCGACCGAACGCCGTCGGCCGGACCGCCCGTGTGGCGGGCCGACGACGCGGGGGAGTGAGCTAGCGGCGGGCGCGGCGGGCGCGTCGCCATGCCGGCACCGCGACGGCGAGGCGCCGGGTGAGAGGCACGGTGGCCCGACGGTCGAACACGTCGTAGTCGTTGCGCTCGACCTCGTCGACGATTCCGCAGTAGAGGACGCGCGCCGCCTCGATGCAGTCGCGTGAGCTGGGCGCCAGCATGGCGACCCCAGGCCGGGACCGCTCCTCGAGTTCTCGCACCCGTTGCACCTGGAACGCCAATGCCTGCTTGATGGCGGGGGTGAGGACCCGTGCCTCGAGGTCGGCCCTCGTGACGCCGAACTGCGCCAGCTCGTCGAGGGGGAGGTAGACGCGCCCCCGCTCGAGGTCCTCGCCGACGTCGCGGATGAAGTTGGCGAGCTGGAAGGCGACGCCGAGGTCAGTGGCCCGGTCGTAGGCCTCGGGGCTGCTCGGCTCGAGGATCGGCACCATCTGCAGGCCGATCACCGCGGCCGACCCGTAGACGTACTCGTACAGGTCCTCGTAGGTGCGGTACTCGGTGACCGTCAGGTCCATCGCCATCGAGTGCAAGAACGCCTCGAAGTGCGCGCGGGGGATCTGCCACCTCTGCACCGTGTCCACCGCGGCCATGCACACCGGATCGTCGGACCAGCCGCGATCGGCGTCGTCGAGGAACGCCTGGCCCCAGTCATGCAGCCACTGCGCCTTCTGGTCCTCGGTGAGGGTGGACGACAGGTCGTCCACGATCTCGTCTGCGTATCGCGCGAAGCCGTACAGGGCGTGCACGTACGGACGCTTCTCCGGTGGGAGGAGCAGGGTCGCGAGGTAGTAGGTCTTGCCATGCGAGGCGTTGAGCTCACGGCACCGCTCGTACGACTCGCGCAGGTGCGGATCATGGATCCCCGCGGCGTCGAGGTCGCGGGCGCTCACGCCGGAATCCTCTCGCCCGGCCAGCGCATCAGCTGCGAACGGGTCCGATCCTCGTCGGTCAAGGGCTCCAGGGAGGTCCCGTCCCCTGTCGCCAGCACCAGCCGCCGCTCGCGCGGGCTCGCTGAGACGATGATGACCACGACGACGATGGCCACCAGGAAGGTGATGCTGTCGCCGATGTCGGTGAGGTTGTCGGCATTCGCCGAGCTCTCGATCATCCCGTGGATCGTGAAGATCGCCGTGAGGATCATGGCGACCCGCACCTCGCGGCCCGACAGGCCCGTCGCGGCGAACAGCGGCAGGAACCACAGCAGGTACCAGGGCTGCACGACCGGGCCGAGCAGCACGATCACGGCCAGGGCGAGAGCGGCCCCGCGCACGGGGCTCCGGCCTGCGGGCCGCAGGATCAGCCAGAGGATCAGCACGAGCCCCACGACGGTCCCGATCAGGCGCACGCCGGTCAGCATCGGCTTGGCATCGGCGGTGAGGCCGATGGCCGATGTGAGCATGCCGAGCAACTGCCCGACGGCCGTCGTAGGCGACAGCCACGTCAGCACTCCGGACGGCGTCCCGAACGCCGCCTTCACGACGCCGGCGCCGGCATCGGCCACGAGGTAGACCGAGGCGAGGGTGCAGGCCAGCACCAGGAGGGCGTAGGCCCACGATCGGATCCGGTCGAGCCAGCTGCCGAGTCGGCCGGCCCACAGCAGCCCGACGAAGGGCAGGGCGACGATCGCGATGGGCTTCACCGCGACGGCCAGGCTCACCGCCACGGCACCCCAGATGCACTTCTGCTCGGTCGCCAGCGCAAGCCCCATGACCACGAGGCCGACCATGAGGGCGTCGTTGTGCGCCCCGGAGATGAAGTGCATGACCAGCACGGGATTGAGGACGCCCAGCCACAGCGCGCGTGCCGGATCGATGCCGTGCGCCCGCGCGAGTCGGGGGACGTAGACGGCGATCAGCGCGACGCCGACCAGTGCGACCGCGCCGGAAGAGGAGGGCGCCGAGGTAGGCGTTGGGGTGCGCGAAATTGGCCACCGCGCGCTCGATCATCAAGAACACCGGGCCGTAGGGCGTCGGCGACTCCACCCACATCGGGTCGGCGCCGTCGTCGAACCATCCCGGGATGACGCTGATCCCGGTGGTGGTGGGGTCGAACCCGGCGCCGTACACGCGACCCTGGACGTAGTACGAGTACAGGTCCCGACTGAAGAGCGGCGGCGCGAGGAGCAGTGGCGCCGACCACATCGCCAGCACGGCGAGGGTGTCCTTCACGCCTGCGGCGACGCCCCGACTGCTCGCGGCCACGAGTTCGGACCCGAGGACCAGCCAGGCCTGGAGCAGGATCGCCAGCCCGATGATGACCAGCGCGCGAGCGGCAAGGGAGCCGGCCAGGGACGCGCGCAGGGCGTTGACGAGCGGGTTGGCCAGCATGTTGGTCGCCAGCGGCAGCCAGCCCACGCCGAGGGCGCCGATCGCCACGAGGGCCGTGCCGAGGAGCCCGGGCAGCCCGTGCCGCAGGACGAAGGACGGAGGAGTGCTCACCAGCGGCGGGCGCGCGAGCGGTACGCGGGATCGGGTCCGCACACGCGCTCGGCCGCCAGGCGACCCGACACCAGGACCATGGGAACGCCGACGCCCGGCTGCGTCCCTGAGCCGGTGAACACGACGTTGTCCCCCCACAGATTGCCGGGACGGAACGGCCCGGTCTGGAGGAACGAGTGCGACGCGGAGAACGGGGCGCCTCGCTCCATGCCACGTCGCTGCCAGTCCAGCGGCGTCGTGATGTCCTCCACCTCGATCGCGTCGCCGAACCCCACGTAGCCGCGGGACTCGAGCGTGCGGAGGGCCTCGTCGCGATAGCGGGACCGCTCGATCCGCCAGTCGATGGGCGAGTCGAGATTCGGTGTGGGGAACAGGACGTAGTAGATCTGCTTGCCGTCGGGCGCGAGCGACGGATCCGAGCGGGTCGGATTGGTGACGAGCATGCTCGGATCGCTCATCAGCTGCTTCTTCACGATCAGGTCGTCGAACACCCCCTGCCACGACCGGCCGAAGTGGATGTTGTGGTGCGCGATCTTGCTGTAGCTCGCCGACGAACCGGCCAGCAGGAGGAAGCACGACGGCGAGTGCGTCAGCCGGCGGACCGACCACGGCTCGCGCCCGAGCAGGTCGCGGTACGCGACCGGCAGATCGGGGTTGAGGACGACGACGTCCGCGGCGATGCGCTCGCCGGCCGCAGTGTGGACGGCGACCGCTCGCCGGCCCTGGGTCTCCACCGCGGTGACCTCGGTGCCGTAGCGGAACGTGACCCCGTTCTTCTCTGCCGCCGCCGCCATGGCCGTCGGCACGGCGTGCATGCCGCCACGCGGGAAGAAGACCCCGGCGACGGAGTCCATGTAGGCGATGACCGCGTAGATGGCGAGCGCGTCGTACGGCGAAAGGCCCGCGTACATGGCCTGGAACGAGAAGATCCGCTCGGTCCGTGGGTCCGTCATGTACTGGCGCACCTTGGGGGCCAGACGACGGAAGCCGCCGATGGCGACGAGCCGGGCGAGGTCGGGCGTCAGGAGGTCAAGGGGCGAGTCGATGTTCCTGTCGATGAAGTCGTTCATCTCGTACCGGTACAGCTGCGACACGAAGTCGACGTATCGGCGGTAGCCCGCGGCCTCCTGAGGGCCGATCACGGTGGCGATCTCCTCGGCCATGGCGTCCGCGTCGGAGTGCACGTCGAGGACGGAGCCGTCGGGATAGAACGCCCGATAGAGCGGTGACACGGGATCCAGGGTGAGCCAGTCGGCCATGTCCTCACCGACGCAGTCGAAGGCGTCGGCGATCAGATCGGGCATGGTCAGGACGGTGGGGCCGGTGTCGAACTCGTAGGTGCCGTCGCCCGCGGCGATGCGAAGGCGGCCGGCGCGCCCGCCGGGGACCGACTCCCGCTCGAGGACGGTCACCTGGCGCCCGGCGCCGGCGAGGCGCATCGCGGCCGACAGCCCGGCGAGGCCGGCACCGACGACGACCACGTGATCGGTCGGTCCCTTGACCGTCCGCATCAGGTGCTCCGGTGGGTGGCGGCGAAGGCCAGTCCCGTGAGCACGTCATGTGCCGTGGGATCGAGGTCCGCGGTGTTCAGTGCGGCGAGAGCGGTCTCGAGCAGTTCGGCGATGAGGTTCTCGGTGTACTCGCGGGCGCCAGTGTCGGTGATGATCTCGCGCAGGACGGCGACTCCGGCCGCGTCGAGTGAGGGGTCGCCGAGGCAACTGCGCATGACCGCCGCCTGGCTGGGCGAGCACCGCTCGTCGGCGATGGCGATGAGGACGGTGCGCTTGCCCTCGCGCAGGTCGTCGCCGGCCGGCTTGCCCGTCTCCTGCGGGTCGCCGAAGACGCCGAGGATGTCGTCGCGCAGCTGGAATGCCTCGCCCAGGGGCAGCCCGTAGCCCGTGTATGCATCGATCACTGCAGGTCCGCCCCCGGCGAGTGCGGCGCCGAGGTGCAGGGGTCGCTCGATCGTGTACTTCGCCGCCTTGAACCGCACGACGCGGAGGGCACGGTCGACGGAGCCGCCCCCGCGAGCCTGCTCGAGCAGGTCGAGGTACTGGCCGGCCATGAGCTCGGTGCGCATGAGGTCGTAGACGACCTTGCCCCGCCGGAGCGCGTCCGGGGGCAGATCGGCGGTGAGCAGCACCTCGTCGGCCCAGGACAGGCAGAGGTCGCCGAGGAGGATCGCGGCTCCCGTGCCGAAGCCCTCCGGCGAGCCGAGCCAGTCGAACCCGCGATGCATGCCCTCGAAGCGGCGATGCGTGGCTGGCAGGCCGCGACGGGTGTCGGAGCCGTCCATCACGTCGTCGTGGATGAGCGCGCAGGCCTGGAGGAACTCCAGCGACGCGGCGGCGCGCAGAGCGGCCTTGTCGTGCGCCGGCTCGCCGCCGGCACCACGCCAGCCCCAGTACGCGAACGCCGGTCGAAGGCGCTTCCCGCCCGACAGCAGGGCGGCGAGCGCGTCGAGCATGGGGGTGAGCTCCTCGCTCACCTCGGCGAGGACAGCCGCCTGCTCGCTCAGGACGTCGTCGACGACCGACTGCACGCGAACGCGAAGGTCCGCAACGTCCAGAGGGCTCCCCACCTGCCCGAGCCTACGGTGTGAGCGCCGGGTCGGCCTGTCGGCGATCGGGCGCACGGCCGCTCCGCGGGATCCACGTAGTCTGTGCGCATGCATGAGTCGGGCTCACTCGGGAAGGCGCTGTCGACGGGGCAGCGGTCGTTCTCGTTCGAGCTGTTCCCGCCGAAGACCGACGACGGTGAGCGCATGCTCTGGCAGACGGTCCGCGACATCGAGGCCCTGCGCCCAACATTCGTCTCGGTGACCTACGGCGCCGGGGGCTCCACGCGCGATCGGACGGTGCGGATCACCGGCGAGATCGCCGGCGAGACGACGCTGACCCCCGTCGCCCACCTCACCTGCGTCGGGTCGAGCCGCGACGAGCTGGCCAACGTGGTGGGCCAGTACGCGTCCGTCGGGGTCAACACCCTCCTGGCGCTGCGCGGCGACCCGCCCACCGGCCTCGACACCCCCTGGCAGCCGCATCCCGGCGGACTCGACTACGCCGTCGAGCTGGTCGAGCTGATCCGATCGCTCGGCAGTTTCAGCGTCGGCGTTGCCGCCTTCCCGGAGGGGCACCCCGAGTCGACCAGCCTCGAGCAGGATGCCCGGGTCCTGGCGCTCAAGCAGCAGGCCGGGGCGGAATTCGCCATCACGCAGCTGTTCTTCCGCGTGGAGGACTACGAGCGGCTCGTCGACATGTCGGTCGCCGCCGGCTGCACCATGCCGATCGTGCCGGGCATCATGCCGGTCACCAACGTGGCCCAGATCGAGCGGTTCGCCGCGCTGTCCGGTGCCGCCTTCCCTGCTGAGCTCGCCGAACGCTTCGCGAGGGTGGCCGACGATCCCGATGCGGTCGTCCGCATGGGGATCGAGGTTGCTGCCGAGATGTGCCAGCGCCTGCTCGAGCTCGGAGTCCCGGGCCTGCACTTCTACACGCTCAACCGCTCCCATTCGACCATCGAGGTCTACCAGGCACTCGGCCTCGGCGCCGCGACCGGATAGGTGGGGCCGATGACCCTCGACGGGCTCGCACCAGCCCTGCTGATCGGGGCGGTCATAGTCCTGGTGTCGGTCATCGGAGTGCGGCTGGCCGGCCGCCTGGGAGTCCCCGGCCTGCTGCTGTACCTGCTGCTCGGCCTGATCCTCGGCACGGCGTTCCCCGGCCTGCACCTTCAGGACGCCGAGCTCGCGACCGTGCTCGGCTACTGCGCGCTCGTGCTCATCCTCGCCCAGGGCGGCCTGACGACCCGGGTATCGCAGCTGCGCCCGGTCATGTGGCCGGCGATCGCCCTTGCCTCGGTCGGCGTGGCGGTCAGCATCGCCGCGGTGGCCCTTCCGCTCATCTGGTTCCTGCACACGTCGACCCAGACCGCCCTGCTGCTCGGGGCCGTCCTCGCGGCAACCGATGCGGCCGCGGTGTTCTCGGTCATGCGGCGCATGCGGATCAGCGAACGGATGCGCACCCTCCTGGAGGCCGAGGCCGGCTTCAACGACGCGCCCGTGGTCGTCATCGTCTCGGCGGTTGCCAGCGGGTCGTTCGGGACCGAGCCGTCGTGGCTCCTGCCGATACGCGTGCTGATCGAGCTCGTCGGTGGTGCCGCGATCGGCGTCGCACTCGGCTACGCCTCGCGGTGGGTGCTGCCTCGGCTCGCCCTGCCCGCGGTGGGCCTGTACCCGATCGCCGCGCTGGCGCTGCTGGTCGCCACCTATGGAGCCGCCGCCGTACTGCACGTGTCGGGCTTCATGGCCGTCTACGTGGCCGCGGTGCTCATCGGCTCCACAGCGCGGCTGCCGCATCGCCGGTCCATCATCGGCTTCGCGGACGGCCTGGCGTGGATCGCCGAAATCGGCCTGTTCGTCATGCTCGGCGCCCTGGCCGACGTCGAGCAGTTGCCGAAGGCGATCCCGACGGCGCTGTTCGTGGCCGCCGCCCTGGTGATCGTGGCCCGGCCACTCGCGGCCGCCGTCGCCCTGCTGCCGTTCCGCTGGCCCCTGCCCTCCGTCGCGTTCGCCGCGGTCGCCGGCCTGCGTGGCGCCGTGCCGATCGTCTTCGCGGCCATCCCGCTCGGCGCCGGGGTGCCCGACGCCCGCCTCGTGTTCGACGTCACGCTGCTCGTGGTCCTCATCCTGCTGGTCGTGCAGTCCCCGGTGCTCGAGCGGCTGGGTCGGCGCCTGGGCGTCGTCCTGCCCAACGAGGCGGTCGAGCTCGAACTCGAGAGTGCCCCGCTCGACGGGATGCGCGCCTCGGTCCTGGCGGTCGAGGTGCCCGCCGGGTCGGGCTTCATCGGTGCCTACGTGCCCGAGCTCGGCCTGCCGGACGGGGCCACCGTCGCCCTGGTCGTGCGGTCGGACATCCCGATCTCACCCGACATCCACACCCGCATCAGGACGGGGGACCAGGTGCTGATCGTCACGACGGAGGAGGCGCGTCAGGCAGCCGAGGCGCGGATCCGCGCCGTGGCAAAGCACGGCCGGCTGGCCGGCTGGCGCGACCAGGGGCTACTGAGCGCGGGCCCAGCCCCGGGGGCAGGCGCCGGTGGTGACGGTCTTGACCTTGCCCTTGTCCGGGCTCGACGCCTTGGTGCAGCGGATGGGCTTGGACACGAAGGTGAACGGATGGCTGGCGGCCGTGACGGCGCCCTTGCCGCTGTCCTCGGTATGGGTGACGAGCAGCTGGAGGGTGAACGGCGACGACTTGCCGTGGAGGGTAGCGCCGCAGATCCCGAGCCTGCCGGTTCCGGTCCCGGCCGCCAGTTCGGGGCTGCGTGCGACCATCGCGCTGTTGGCGTCGAGGATGACCACGGCCGCGTAGTCGACGTCGGCGCCGAGGGCGTACGCGAACGGGATGCGGCTGCACGCTGAGTCGGCGGGCGCCTTGATCGGCGTCGTGATCGATGCGCGAGAGTCGCCGTCGACGGCTGACAGGGTCGCGGCCTGGGCGGGGCTCGAGGACGTCAGCAGCAGTGCCGCGACGGCGGCAGCGCCCAGTCCCGATCGCATCGTCCTCATGTCGTCCCCTCGTAACCGTGCCCTGGCTCGGTGCCCACCTGATTCTAGGAAGGCGTGGGGGGTGAAGCGTGGTCCGCCGGCCGGGCCGCTCGCCCGATGAGGTCCGCGACGATCTCGGCCCCCATTCCCACGAGGGGGAGCCCGCCACCGGGGTGGGAGGAGCCGCCGACGAGGAACAGGCCCGGGATGGGGGACTGATTGGCCGGCCGCTGGAACGCCGCGCGAGCGCCGTTGCTCGACGTGCCGTAGATCGATCCGCCCGGCGCTCGGGTCGAGCGGGCGAGGTCGGCGGGCGTGCGGGTCTCCTGCCACAGGATCCGATCGCGGATGTCCGTGCCGCGATCGGCGAGCCGCGCCAGGACGTGCGCGGCGTATCGCTCCGCGAAGCCGGGAGCGTCCCAGTCGACCGTTCGCCCCGACCCATCGCCGTGTCGTGGCGCGTTGACGAGGACGAACCACGCCTCGCTGTCGTCGTCGGGACGCATCCGCGGATCGTCGGGCGCGCAGACGTAGATGGCCGGGTCGTCCACGGCGGCGGCGGTGCGACCGAACAGGGCGTCGAACTCGCCGTCGTAGTCCTGGGGGAACCACACGTTGTGATGGCGCAGTCCCGGGGTCTGGCCGCGCAGGGCGATCAGCATGACGAAGCCAGACAGTGACGGCGGGACCTTGTCGAGGTCGCGACCGACTCGAGCGGCGCGCCCGTCGTCGATCATCCCGCCGTACAGGAGCCGGGCATCGGTGTTGCTGACGACGATGTCGGCGGGCACGACCTCGCCGTCGCCAAGTCGCACGCCGCTGACCCGTCCGTCCTGCAGCTCGATCGAGGCGACGTCGGCGCCGAGCCGGATCGCGACGCCCCGCTCGTGACAGCGCTCGGTCAGTGCCTCGCCGAGCCGGCCGACGCCGCCCCCGATGTGCCACGCGCCGAAGGTCTCCTCGACGTACGGGATGGTCGCGAGCACGGCGGGAGCCACGCGCGGATCGGACCCGGTGTACGTCGCGTAGCGGTCGAGGACCTGGCGGAGCCGGGGATCGTGCAGGTACTCCCTGCCGAGGTCGCGCAGGGTCGTCCGCGGTGCGATGGTGCGCACGTCTGACGGGTCCCGGGCCAGGCCGAGCAGCGTGCGCCAGCCGGCCAGGGGCGACTGCAGGAAGGGCTCCCGCGTGATCCTCCACATCCGGCCGGCGCGATCGAGGAGCGCCAGCCAGTCCTCGCGGGCGGTGCCGCCGAAGGCCTCCCCGAACGCAGCTGCGCAACGGGCCGGATCGACGCCCGGGACGACGACGGAGCTGCCGTCGGCGAAGTGGTAGGCGAAGGCCGGGTCTACCGGCTGCAGGTCGACGGACTCCTCGAGCGGCCCGCCGGTCTTGAGGAAGAGGTCGCGATAGACCGCGGGCAGCGTGAACAGACTCGGCCCGGTGTCGAAGGCGAAGCCGTCGCGCTCGTAGACGGCGAGCTTGCCGCCCGTGCGGTCGGACTGCTCGAGGATCGTCACGTCGTGCCGGCGGACGGCAAGCCGCGCCGCCGTCGCCAGGCCGCCGAGGCCCGCACCGATCACCACGACGCGACTCATGCGCGCGCCCCCACGGTGACCGCCCGGCCCTTCCACGTGTTCGCGCCGCGAAGGTGCCGGGTCCACGACACCATGCTCAGGGCCACGAAGGCGGCGATGGATGCCGGTTGGGCGAGGACGTCGGGCAGCATGCGCTCGCCCGTGCGCCGGGCGACCAGCGCGCGACTCGCCACCGCGGCGGCGTAGCCGGCCGCGCCGATCGCGCGAGTGTGCGGGTCCCGCGAGACGACGGCGGCGACGGCGGGCGCCACGAAGCAGGTCGTCAGGACGAGGCCGACGGCCACCGATCCGACGGGGCCGCCGAACGCCGACCACAACGACTTGGCGTAGCCGTCCACGACCGCTCCGGCCCCGTCGTACATCCGGCACTCCGCGATCTGCGAACCATCCACCGTCGCGGTGCACGAGCCGGCGCGCTTGAGGGCTCGCATCAGGCCGATGTCCTCGAGCACGTCGTCGCGCACGGCGGCGTGGCCGCCCACTGCCCGGTACGTCGCGGCGTCGAGCACCAGCAGCTGGCCGTTGGCCGCCGACAGCGACGGCCGATGCGACTTCTCGGCCCAGCGCACCGGCATCGTGGCCGCCCACGACCAGGTGACGAGGGGTTGCACGAGGCGTTCGAGCCACGATTCCGAGCGCTGCAGCGGGTACGGCGCGACGAGGGCGAAGCCGCCCGAGCGCAGGGTCCCGACGGCCGCGCGGATCGCCTGCGGCGCGAGGGTGACGTCGGCGTCGAGGAACACCAGCACACCGGCCGCCGTCTGGTCAGCGAGCCGGGCGCACGCCCACGGCTTCCCGAGCCAGCCCGCCGGTGGCTCCTCGGTTCCGCTCACCAGCCTCGCCCGCGGATCGCGCGAGGCGATCGAGTGCACGACATCGGCGGTGCCGTCGGTGGAGCCGTCGTCGAGCACGATGACCTCGAGGCTGGCAACTCCCTCCTGCGCGAGGGCCGACTCGATCGTGCGGCCCACGTGCCGCTCCTCGTCGCGCGCCGGGATGAGCACCGCGACGGACTCGACCACCGCGGCAGCGTCGGGGGAGGGGGAGCGAAGGAGGCGCAGGTTGACCGCCGTGTGCGCGGCCGTCACGAGGGCGCCGAGCGAGCCGGCGGTGACCACGGCCCGCGTCAGCGCCGTTCGCGTGCTCACCACTGTGGCTGGCTCCACATGCGCCACAGCCAGGGAATCACCACGATGCCCATGCACACCCCGCCCCAGATCGCCACTCCCGGCCGATGGAAGAACAGCGCGTTCGCCACGACATTGGACACATAGACCCAGATGAGCATCACGTTCGGGACCGCGTCCGAGACGGTCTTGCGCGGCAGGTGGTCGAGGATGCCCATGAGGATGATGGCGGCGAGCAGCCAGCCGAGGAAGTTCTGCATCGGGATGCCTGGGATGCCCGGCAGCGTGAAACCGGCCTCCTTCCATGTCCAGAACCGCTCGCCGACCATCTGCGGGTCGAGGAAGAGGTCCCAGGCCGCGAACAGCCAGCCGCCGATCACCGCCGTGCCCATTCCCGTCGTCGACAGGCGCTGGGCGGCGAGCAGGCAGGGGTAGGCCATCATCGACCACGCGAGTGGGATGACCAGCGGGACGCCGGCGACCGCTGGGCCGAGCGACGACGAGTAGGCGTACGTCCCGAACGGGAAGGACGTGGCCAGGCCGAGGACCTCGACGCCCCATCCGAACAGCAGGCTGATCGCCAGGAATCCGGACGTCCAGGCGGCGCCGCGCAGCAGGTAGGCGTGCGTCGCGCTGGCGAGGAAGAAGGTCACGACCGTCGTGACCGTCAACGCGGTCCTGGCTCCGCCGCCGACGAGCACCCACACGATCTGCCCGACGATCGTCGCCGCTGCGAACCCCCACGGCAGGTAGCTGACCCATCCGGAGGGTCCGCCACCCCGGTCGGAGTGCGGACCGGAATAGATGCGGACGCTCACGCGCCCGAGTCTAAGGTTGCGCGCATGGTGCCCTCAGCGCAGATCGCGGTGGTCTTCGTGTCGCGACGCACCCCCGCCCACAAGGACGACTACGCCCGCACGGCCATGCGCATGGAGGAGCTCGTGCACGGCCAGCCTGGCTTCGTGGACCTGGTGAGCGTGCGGGATCCGGTGACGCGGCAGGGCATCACCGTCGCCTACTTCGAGGACGAGGCATCGGTTGCGGCATGGAAGGCCCACGTCGAGCATGTCGAGGCCCAACGACGGGGCGTCGCGGACTTCTACGAGTCCTACGACGTCACCGTCGCCCACATCGTGAGGCAGTACGGCTTTCGCTCGAACGCCGAATGACCTGTGGGACAATCCGGGCACGGTGTGCGTCGCCCCGGATGCGCCCCCCTCGAGATTAAGGACTCCCCATGAAGGGCTTGTCGACCATGCTCTGGTTCGACGGGCAGGCCCTGCAGGCCGCCCGTTTCTACGCTTCGGTCTTCCCGAACTCCCTGGTCCATGGCGATGCCGCCTACCCGGACGTCGAGTTCCCCGACGGGGCGCAGCCGGACCCCGGCTCGGTCATGACGGTGTCGTTCGAGCTTGACGGCATGCCGTTCACGGCGCTGAACGGCGGCCCCCAGTACACCTTCAGCGAGGCGATCTCGTTCGTCGTCTCCTGCCAGGGGCAGGACGAGGTCGACTACTTCTGGGAGCGGCTGACCGAGGGCGGCGGCGAGCCCGGCTCCTGCGGATGGCTCAAGGACCGCTTCGGCGTCAGTTGGCAGGTCGTCCCGACCGAGCTGTTCGAGATCGCGTCGGGTCCCGATCCCGAGGGCGGCAAGCGAACGTGGCAGGCGATGCTCGGCATGGGGAAGCTTGACATCGCCGCGCTGCAGCGCGCCTACGACGGTGAGGAGTGAGCCCCGCCAACCAGCGTGACCGTGACCTCGTCTGGCAGTCGATGAAGCTCGGTGCCCCGGCGCGCCGTGCGCTCGTGGGGGCGGGCATCAGCTCGTTCGACGAGCTGTCGGCATGGCGCCAGTGCGACCTGATGAAGCTGCACGGGATGGGGCCGAACGCGATGGGAACGCTCCAACGGGGCATGGCCGAGGTCGGCCTGACGCTTGAGCCGTGACCGATCTCGCCATCATCCGCGCGGCGCGTCCTGACGACTCCCCGTCGATCCGGGTCGTCGTGCAGGACGCCTTTGCCGACGAGGGCGGCGTCGTCGCGGACCTCGTGGATCTGCTGCGGGACCACCCCTGCGGGAGGGACGGCCTGGTCTTCGTCGCAGACGTCGCTGGGACCGTCGTCGGCGTTGTCATCGTCACCCGAAGTCGACTGGACGCCCTCGAGCACCTGATCGACGTCGCCGTGCTGTCGCCGCTGGCGGTGGCGGGCGCCTGGCAGGGCCGCGGGCTCGGGCGCCGACTGGTCGACCAGGCCTGCGCGGCCGCTCAGGAGGCCGGGTTCCCGCTGCTGTTCCTCGAGGGTGACCCCGCCCTGTACGCCAGACTCGGCTTCGTCGCGGCGAAGCCGCTCGGCATCCGCAAGCCGTCGATCCGGGTGCCCGACCAGGCGTTCCAGGTGATGGTCCTGCCGAGCCACGAGCCCTGGATGACGGGCACGCTGGTCTACGCCGAGCCCTTCTGGGAGTTGGATGCGGTCGGCCTGCGCGACCCCGAGTTCATCGCGTGGGTGCGCGCCGAGGTCGCCGAGGGCCGTCAGCTCTGATCAGTCGTGGCCGCCTCAGGAACGCTGCAGTGTCGCCAGGTAGTCGACGAACCGGTCGAGGCTCGCGTTGAAGCCGGCCTGCGCCTCGTCGCTGCGGAACATCGCGGGCACGTTGCGCTGATGGATGACGACCTCTGTCCGGTCGTTGCCGAGGTCAGTGAACGTCGACGTGGTCGTCATCCCCTGCGCGAACCCCTCCTCCTCCCACACCAGGGTCTCGGGCGGATCCACCTGGGTGTAGATGCCACCCGTCGGGTACCGCTCGCCCGTGGCGTCGTTCACCATCACCGTCTCGAAGCGGCCGCCGACCCGCAGGTCGATCACGATCTCGTCGAGCGGCGTGCTCATTCCTGGCGGTCCCCAGAAGTGGGTGAGGTGCTCAGGTGTGGTCATGCAGGCCCACACCAGGTTGCGCGGAGCCTCGTAGATCCGGGTGATGACAACCTCGCCGAGGTCGGTGTCGTGGGTCATGATTCCTTCTTCCGCGGTTGGGTTCGTGTCGTGCGCTGAAGTGCTCGAAGGTGATCGCCGAGACGGTCGAGGCGGTCCTCCCACTGCTGTTGCCTCTCCTCGAGCCAGGCGATCGGCTGGTCGAGCGAGGATGCCTCCACGTGACATGGCCGATGCTGGCCATCGCGTCCCTTGGTCACCAGACCGGCCTCCTCGAGCACCTTCAGATGACGGGAGACCGCCTGCAGGCTCATGGCGAACGGCTCGGCGATCTCGTTCACAGTCGCGTCACCGTCGCCGAGTCGATCGAGGATGGCTCGTCGGGTGGGGTCGGCAAGCGCTGCGAATGTGCGACTCAGCTCATCGACTGCCATGACCACCTCCTGATATTCAACTGATTGGTTGAATAATGGTCGGCAAGCTCGCGGAAGTCAAGACCCGACGAAGTTGCGAGCATCGGTGGCGGGTCCAGCGCTCAGCCGCTTAGATCGCCACGGCGGACGCGGATCGACGTGAGGACCGACACCATGGCGGCAAGCGGCTCGACGTCCCCCCTCCGCGTCGTCGTCCTGGGCGCTGGTTTCGGGGGGTTGGAGTTGTCCACGCACGTGAGCCGGGCCTGTGGCGACACCGCGCAGATCACGCTCATCGACCAGGCTCCCGGCTTCGTGTTCGGGTTCTCGAAGCTCGACGTCATGTTCGGCCGGGACACCGCGGAGCATGTGACCCACCTCTATCGCGATGCGGTCATGCCCGGTGTGACGTTCGTCGACGCGACGATCACGGCGATCGATCCGCTCGGCCGCGTCGTGCAGACCACGGCAGGCGCGTTCGAGGCGGACATCCTCGTGGTGTCGCTCGGCTGCGGGGTCGACCCGGCGTCGACTCCCGGGCTGCTCGAGGGTGGTCACGAGTTCTACACGAACTCTGGCGCGTTCGCCCTGCGTGAGACGCTCGAGGCGTTCGAGGGTGGCCGTGTCGTGGTCGGCGTAACGTCCACTCCGTTCAAGTGCCCCCCGGCGCCGAGCGAGACCGCGATGCTCATGCACGAGTTCCTCAGCCAGCGAGGGCTGCGCGACCGTTCTCAGATCGCTCTGGTGATGCCCTTCGGGCGGCCGGTGCCACCCTCGCCCGAGGCCAGCGCGGTGATCCTCGCCCGATTCGATGAGTTCGGCATCGAATGGCATCCGGACTCCGTGGTCACAGGACTCGATCCGGAACGACGGATGGTGCTGCGCTCGGGCCACGAGGGCATGCCGTACGACCTCTTCCTGGCGGTTCCCCGGCACGTCGCGCCAGACGTGGTGGTCGCCGCCGGCCTGACGGTCGACGGCTGGATCCCCGTAGATCCGCACACCATGGCCACGGCCTTCACCGATGTCTACGCCGTCGGAGACGTGACGAGCGTCGGTACGCCGAAGGCGGGTGTGTTTGCGGAAGGTCAGGCGCGCATCGCCGCAGATCACGTCATCTCACGCGTTCAGGGACGCAGCAGCGATGCACGCTACGACGGCGCAGGCCGGTGCTATCTGGAGCTCGGTGAGGGTGTTGTGGCTCAGGTCGACGTCACGTTCGCCGCCGGCGAGGCTCCTCATGGCACGTTGTTCGGCCCGGACGCGAGCCTGCAGCGTGACAAGAACGCGTTCGGTACGGACCGCGTTCAGCGCTGGTTTGGCCGGTCCTGGCGACCGGGCATGCCCGCGACGAACTAGTCAGGCGCCGACCTCGGCGGCCTCGCCTGCGGTGATCCGCAGGAGCTCGTCGTAGCTGGTGGGGAACACGTAGTGCGGGTGACCGCCGGCGGCCCACACCTCGTCGTAGCGGGACAGCGCGATATCGACGATCGTCCGCAGTGGATGCGGGTGCCCGACTGGAGCGACACCGCCGATGGCGAAACCGGTGGCCTTGCGGACGTCGTCGGCGGTGGCCTTGGCGATGTGGTTCACCTCGAGGATGCTGGCCAGCTGGACGGTGTCGACGCGGTGCCCACCGGACGCGATCACGAGCACGGGCTCGTCATCGGCCAGGAAGATCAGCGAGCTCGCGATCTGGCCCACCTCCACGCCCAGCGCGGCCGCGGCCTCTGCGGCGGTGCGAGCACTGTCGTCGAGCGCACGCACCTCGCCGCGTGCACCGAGCAGTGCCAAGGACTTGCGCACGTGGATGACGGACTGCTGCTCGGTGAACCGGCTCATAGCGGGAGGCTAATGGTCGCCCGGAGTCAGCGCCGTCGTGGCGCCCTGGAACTGGATGCACGCTCGACGAGCTGCGGCTGGAACTGAACGCGCTGGTGCGCGTGCGTGGCGGGGTCCTCGCACTCGCCGATCACGAGTTTGGCCGCCGCGTAGCCCAGCTCGTACTTGGGCTGGCGGACCGACGTCAGCGGCACCGCGGCGTTCGCGGCGAACTCGATGTCGTCGTAGCCGATCACCGAGACGTCCTTAGGGACGCCGAGCCCGGCCCGCGTGAGGGACCGGACGGCGCCGATGGCGAGCAGGTCGTTGGCGCACAGCAGAGCGGTCATCTCGATGCCCTTGGTCAGGGCATCCTGCATCGCCGCCTCGCCCGATGCGGCCGTCATCTGGCTGGCCGCGATGCGGCGGACGTTGACCTTGGCCTTGCGGGCTGCCCGCATGATGCCCGCCTCCCGATCCGAGACCTGGGGGATGTCTCGCGGCCCGGCCAGCCACACCAGCTGGGTATGCCCCAGAGCGATCGCATGCTCGGCGGCGAGGATGCCGCCCAGGGTGTCATCGACGGATGCACTGCAGACGTCGTGGCTGGGGGCGGCATTGTCGAGCAGGGTGACGGCCACGCCGTTCTTGATCAGCCGGCTCAACGGCTTCAGGCTCTTGCGGGCCGGCGTGATGAGGATGCCGCTGACACGCTGGGCCTCGAGCACGGCGAGGTACCGGTCCTCGCGCTCGGCCTGCTCGTCGGAGTTGCACAGGATGACGACGTAGCCGGATTCGAGAGCGGCGTCCTCGGCGCCGCGCGCCACCTCGGTGAAGAACGGGTTGGCGATGTCGGGGACCACGAGCCCGAGCACCTTGGAACGGCCGACGCGCAACTG
Source organism: uncultured Actinomycetes bacterium (assembly GCA_963755335.1). GTDB lineage: Bacteria > Actinomycetota > Actinomycetes > S36-B12 > S36-B12 > UBA10649. The sequence continues at coordinate 1,807,794 of CAVWJW010000008.1, read as the reverse complement.
CTGGGCGGCAGCGCTGGGAACGAAGCCCAGATCACGGATGGCCTCCTCGACGCGCAGCCGCGTCGGCAGGGCCACGAGGTCGGGGTGGTTGAGGACGTTCGAGACCGTTCCCAACGACACCGACGCACGTGCGGCGACGTCCTTCATGCTCGCGGCCATTCGGGCACCCTCCGTTGAAAGCCTCGCGTCGAGAATCGTAGGGAAGTTATGAAACGTGTCAATTCCGTTATCGAATTTGTCCAACAAACCGATTGACAGCGCGCCACAATCATCGTAATTTCCACCACATCCGGAATTGGAACCTTTCAATTTGAGGGGCTGCGTGAGCACTCACCTGCTGGTCATCGAGGGCGCCTACAAGCGTTTCGGTGGCGTCCAGGCGCTGAACGGTGCGGCGTTGACGGTGGATCGCGGCGAGATCGTCGGCCTGCTCGGCGAGAACGGCGCCGGCAAGTCCACGCTGGTCAAGACCCTGGCCGGACTGCACGCCCTCGACGAGGGCACCGTCGACCTCGACGGGCAGGCGTTCCATCAGGGGAACCCGCGCAGCGCCCGCGACCAGGGGATCGCGATCATCTACCAGGAGCCGTCGCTGTTCCCCGATCTCACGCTGGCGGAGAACGTGTACGTGGGCCAGCAGCCCAAGTCGGGGGGCCGCGTCGACTGGTCCACCATGGTCACGCGCACGGCCGAGCTCTTCGCCGGCCTCGGCATCGACCTCGACCCGCGTCGCCAGGCCCGCGGACTGTCCATCGCCGACCAGCAGATGGTGGAGATCGTCAAGGCCCTCAGTGTCGAGGCGAAGCTCATCATCATGGACGAGCCGAGCGCCGCCCTCTCGGCGGCGGAGGTCGAGCGGCTCCTCGCGGTCGCCCGTCAGCTCCGCGACCAGGGACGCGGCGTGATCTACATCAGCCACCGCCTCGACGAGGTCTTCGAGCTCTGCGACTCGGTCACCATCATGCGCGACGGTGCAACCGTCGCGAGCGCTCACGTGGCCGACGTCGACAACGCGCAGATCGTGCGCTGGATGGTCGGCCGCGAGATCACCGACATGTTCCCGAAGGTGGCCGCGGAGATCGGCGAGGTGGTCCTCGACGTCAAGGGACTGTCGAGCCGCGGGGAGTTCCACGACATCACCTTCACCGTCCGGCGAGGCGAGATCGTGGCGCTGGCCGGGCTGGTCGGCTCGGGCCGCTCGGAAGTCGTCCGGACGATCTTCGGGATCGACGGTTTCGATGCCGGCACGATCACCCTCGAGGGCAGGTCGCTCGCGCGTCACACGCCGGCTCAGGCGATGGCCGCCGGGATCGCCCTCGTGCCCGAGGATCGGCGCCTGCAGGGCCTGTTCATGCCGTCCTCCATCGCCCACAACACGGCCATCACCGTCCTCGGCCGGCTGCGCCGGGGACTCCTGCTGCGCACGTCGTCCGAGCGCAAGGTGGCGACCGACTGGGCCGGGCGGCTCCAGCTCAAGTACGCCAGCATCGACGATCCCGTCGAGCGGCTGTCCGGCGGCAACCAGCAGAAGGTCGTCCTGTCGAAGTGGCTGGCGACCGATCCCAAGCTGCTCATCGTCGACGAGCCGACGCGAGGGATCGACGTCGGCACCAAGGCCGAGGTGCATCGGCTGCTCTCGGAGCAGGCGGCGAGGGGGACGGCGGTGCTGATGGTGTCGTCCGACCTCCCCGAGGTCCTGGGCATGGCCGATCGCGTGCTGGTGATGCGCGAGGGCCGGCTGGTCGAGGAGATCCCGCGTGCCGAGGCGACCCAGGAGCGCGTGATGACGGCGGCTGCGGGGGCCGCCGCATGATGACGAAGCTGCTGCGCGTACGCGAGCTGCCGATCCTTGTCGCCCTGCTGATCCTGCTGCTGCTCACCGGCATCCTCAACCCGGCGTTCCGCACCGGGGACGGCCTCACGGCGATCCTCATCGAGTCGGCGCTCATCGGCTTCCTGGCCGTGGGCCAGACCAACCTGATCATCATGCGGCACATCGACCTGTCGGTGAGCTCCACCGCAGGGCTCGTCTCCTTCCTCGTGGGCAGCTACTCGATGAATCACGGTGGCGTGACCGGGGGAGTGGCGTTCCTCATTGCGATCGGCGTCGGGGCCACCGTCGGCATCGTCAACGGCGCACTCGTCGCCTACCTCGGTCTGCCCTCGCTCGTGGTCACCATCGCGACGCTGTACATCGTGCGCGGGATCTTCAACTACCTGGCGGCCGGCATCACCGTGACCGCCGACCAGTTGCCCCCGTACTTCTCCTGGATCGGGTCCGGCGAGGTGCTCGGGGTCCCCGACCTGTTCGTCTTCGCGGCCGCTGCTGCGGCGATCATGACGCTCGTCCTGCGGTACACCCGCTGGGGGCGCGACCTCTACGCCATCGGCTCGAACCCGCCGGCCGCGCGCCGAGTGGGCATCCCAGTGGCCCATCGGGAGTTCGGCGCGTTCGTGCTCAACGGATCCATCGCGGGTGTCGCCGGCCTGATGCTCCTGTCGCGTTTCTCGTTCGCCGACGCGACGGCGGGCCTCGGCATCGAGCTGTACGTCGTGGCCGCCTGCGTGATCGGCGGAGTGGCGATCGCCGGCGGCGTCGGCACCCCGGCCGGTGCCCTCATCGGCGCGGTCCTGCTGCAGACGATCGCCTTCGCGCTCGGCGCGCTCGGCGTATCCCAGTTCTGGCAGCAGGCGGTCGCCGGCGCACTGCTGGTCGCGGCCATCGCCTTCGACCGCATCGTCGCCATGCGGAGCACCCATCGGGCCATGCGACTGGTGGAGGTGCCGGTATGAGGTCAGGCGGGTTCCGGCTCGGCTGGGACAAGGGCATCATCCTGCTCCTGGTCCTGCTGATCGTCTTCGGTGGAATGAGTGACAACCTCTTCCTCTCCGGCGACAACATCAACTTCATCATCGGCGACGTGTCCGAGGTCATGCTGATCGCCTTCGCGATGGCGCTGCTCATCATCGTCAAGGAGATCGACCTCTCCGTCGCGTCGAACCTCACACTCTCGTCAGCCGTCATCGGCATCACCTGGCACGGCACGAACTCGATGTGGCTCGCCGTGATCGCCGGCCTGCTCACCGGCTCGGCCTGCGGACTGATCAACGGCCTGCTCGTCACGCGCCTGGGCCTGTCGTCGCTCGCCGTGACCATCGGCACGCTCGCCCTGTACCGGGGCCTGTGCTACGTCCTGCTCGGCGACACCCCGGTGGCCGACTACCCGACCGAGTGGACCGACCTGGGCTACCAGCCGATCCCGGGCACGTTCCTGCCCTGGGTCGTCGTGCCGATGGTGGTCGCGGGCCTCGCCTTCTGGTACGTGCTGCACGGCACCCGGCTGGGCCGCTGGCTGTTCGCCATCGGCCAGGGCGACGAGGCCGCGGTGTTCTCGGGCATCCCGCTGAAGCGCGTGAAGCTCAGCCTGTTCGTGCTGACCGGCTTCATGTGCGGACTCGCTGGCCTGGCGTACACGATCCGCTTCGCGTCCTCGTCACCCGACGGCGCGCTCGGCTTCGAACTGCTCGTGATCGCCGCCGTCCTCTTCGGTGGTGTTGCGATCGCCGGTGGCGTCGGGACCATCTGGGGCGTGGTCGCCGCGGTCCTCATCTGGGGCTTCAGCCGGTCCTACCTCCAGCTCGCCGGCTGGGACGCCAACGCCCTCGTGATCGTCAGCGGCCTCCTGCTGCTCGTCTCGGTCGCCGTTCCCCGCGTGCTGTCGAAGATCCGCGACGCCGCGGCCCACAGAACCTCTCGGCCCTCGAGCCGAGGCGGAGTCACGCCACCACCCGGTGGCGAGGCTGAGCCACTGAGCCCTGCAGTCGCAGGGCATGACCAAGGGAGTCACCGAGGATGACCTCAATCACGAAGAAGGTGATGGCCGTCGCTGCAGGCGCCGCCGTCATCGTCGGCCTGGCGGTCGCGCCCGCGAGTGCGACACCCAAGGCCGGGCTGAAGATCGCCATCATCCCGAAGGCGATCAACAACGGCTACTTCACAGCCTGGAACAAGGGTGCGCAGAAGGCCTGCAAGGAGATCAAGGCCACCTGCAAGTACATCGGCCCCACTCAGGCCACCGGTCCGGCGCAGGTCGCGTTCATCAACCAGGCGATCCAGCAGGGCTACAACGCGATCGTGCTCAGCGCCGCTGACCAGAACGCACTGGCCCCGACGCTGAAGAAGGCGAAGGCCAAGGGCATCTGCGTCGTCACCTCCGACGCCGACGTCGCCGACCCGAAGACGCGCACGGCTGCGGTGCTCCCGGCATCCTCGGACCGCATCGGCGCGGCAGAGGTCGACTGGATCGCCCAGGAGGTCGGCAGCAAGGGCAAGATCGCGATCCTGTCCGCCGCTGCGACCGCCGCGAACCAGAACGCCTGGATCGAGGCCATGAAGAAGCAGCTCGCGGCCAAGTACCCGAACATGTCGCTCGCCGGCGTCTACTACGGCGATGACGATGCGACGAAGTCGGCGCAGCAGTTCAACCAGATCCTCACCGAGCACCCGGACATCGCCGGCATCATCTCCCCGACCACGGTGGGCATCCTCGCCGCGGCGCAGGAGAAGAAGTCCAAGGGCGCCAAGGTCGCCATCACCGGACTGGGCCTGCCCAGCCAGATGAAGGACTACGTCCTCGACGGCACGATCAACAAGTTCGGCCTGTGGAACCCGATCGACCTTGGCTACGTGGGCACCTACGGCGCTGCTGAGTGCGCCTCGGGCAACCTCAAGCAGGCGACCGGCGCCAAGCTCAAGGCCGGCGGCAAGACCTACACCGAGGGCCCGAACGGCGTCATCTACCTGGGCGACCCGTTCACCTTCACCAAGGGAAACATCGTCACCTTCGCCAAGATCTACTGATCGACGACTGACGACCCATCCAGCTCGGGTGGCGGCGGACGAGACCCGTCCGCCGCCACCCGGACCCAAGGAGCCTCATGCAGCGGGTGTGCTTCCTCCTCAAGGTCCGGCCGGACCGCCTCGACGAGTACGTCGAACGGCATGAGCACGTGTGGCCGGACATGCTCGAGGCGCTGCAGAGCACCGGCTGGCACAACTACTCGCTCTTCCTTCGCGAGGACGGCCTGCTCGTCGGCTACGTCGAGACCCCGAGTCTCCAGGCGGCCCTCGACGGCATGGCCGCGGACCGACGTCAACGACCGCTGGCAGGCCGAGATGGCCGAGTTCTTCGAGTCGCTCGACGGCCAACGCCCTGACGAGGCGTTCCTCACGCTTCGCGAGGTCTTCCACCTCGCGTGACCGACCCGACACGACCCCTCGACCACGACAGGACCCGACATGGATCGCGAAACGGCGAAGCAGCAGCTCGACGAGCTCAAGATCGAGGTGCCGTCCTGGGCCTACGGCAACTCCGGCACCCGCTTCAAGGTGTTCGCCCAGGCCGGCGTCCCGCGCGACCCCTACGAGAAGGTCTCCGACGCTGCCGTCGTGGCGCGGTACACGGGCTCGGTGCCGTCGGTCGCCCTGCACATCCCGTGGGACAAGGTCGACGACTACGACAAGCTCGCCACCCACGCGGCCAACGAGGGCATCGCCCTCGGCACGATCAACAGCAACGTCTTCCAGGACGACGACTACATGCTGGGCAGCGTCACGAACCCTGACCCGCGCATCCGCCGGAAGGCGACCGACCACCTGCTCGAGTGCGTCGACATCATGGACATCACCGGTACGCGCGACCTGAAGCTGTGGTTCTCCGACGGGATGAACTACCCGGGCCAGGACGACATCCGGTCGCGCCAGGACCGCCTCCACGAGGCACTCGTCGAGGTGTACGACCGGCTCGGCCCCGAGCAGCGCATGGTGCTGGAGTACAAGTTCTTCGAGCCGGCGTTCTACGCCACCGACGTGCCCGACTGGGGCGTCTCGTACGCGCACTGCCTCAAGCTCGGACCCAAGGCGATGGTCGTGGTCGACACCGGCCACCACGCGCCGGGCACCAACATCGAGTTCATCGTCGCGTTCCTGCTGCGCGAGGGGAAGCTCGGCGCATTCGACTTCAACTCCCGGTTCTACGCCGACGACGACCTGATCGTCGGGGTCGCCGACCCCTTCCAGCTCTTCCGGATCATGCACGAGGTCGTCAAGGCCGACGCGATCCGGCAGTCGTCGGGTGTCTCGTTCGTGCTCGACCAGTGCCACAACATCGAGCCGAAGATCCCGGGCCAGATCCGCTCGATCCTGAACGTGCAGGAGGCGGTCACCAAGGCCCTCCTCGTCGATCAGCCGGCGCTGGAGGCGGCACAGCGCGCGGGCGACGTCCTCGGCGCGCACGCCGTCCTGATGGACGCGTACGACACCGACGTGCGGCCCCTCCTCGCCGAATGGCGCACCGAGCGCGGCCTCGATGCCAACCCGATGACGGCCTACGCTGCATCGGGGTACGCCGAGCGCATCGTCGCCGAGCGGGTGGGCGGCAGCCAGGCCGGCTGGGGCGCCTGACTCGTGCACGCTGACACGACATTCGAGGAAGACGGAGAAGATGACGACGCGGACGCCTGTCCAGGAACTGCTCGAGCGCTCGAACCGGCTGGGGGCCGATCGTCGCAACACCAACTACGCGGGTGGCAACACGTCGGCGAAGGGTGAGGAGCTCGACCCCGTCACCGAGCAGCCGGTCGAGCTGATGTGGGTGAAGGGCTCCGGCGGCGACCTCGGCACGTTGACCGAGGCCGGTCTGTCGGTGCTGCGGCTCGACCGACTGCGCTCGCTGGTCAACGTGTATCCGGGCATCGACCGCGAGGACGAGATGGTCCACGCGTTCACCTACTGCCTGCATGGCACCGGTGGCGCGGCACCGTCCATCGACACGGCCATGCACGGACTCGTGGACGCCCCGCATGTGGACCACCTCCACCCGGACTCAGGCATCGCGCTGGCCACTGCCGCCGACGGCCCCGAGCTCACGCAGCGCTGCTTCGGCGATCGCGTCGTGTGGGTGCCGTGGCGACGTCCTGGCTTCCAGCTCGGCCTCGACATCGCCGCGATCCAGCAGGAGAACCCGCAGGCGATCGGCTGCATCCTCGGCGGTCACGGCATCACGGCGTGGGGGGCGACCAGCGACATCTGCGAGGCGAACTCGCTGGAGATCATCCGTACCGCGGAGGCGTTCATCGAGGCGAACGGCCGTCCTGATCCGTTCGGCGCGGTCATCCCCGGCTACGAGCCGCTCGACCCGAGCTCCCGGGCTGCCCGCGCAGCGGTGCTCGCCCCGGTGATCCGGGGCATCGCCTCGCAGGACCGTCGCATGGTCGGACACTTCGACGACAGCGACGTCGTCCTCGACTTCGTCAGCCGTACGCGGCACGTCGAACTCGCGGCACTCGGCACCTCGTGTCCGGACCACTTCCTGCGCACCAAGGTGCGCCCGATGGTCCTCGACCTGCCGGCCGACGCACCGCTGGAGCAGGTGGTGGACAGGCTGCGCGAGCTCCATGCCGCCTACCGCGAGGAGTACGCGGCGTACTACGGCCGGCACGCGTCCGCCGACAGCCCTGCGATGCGCGGCGCCGACCCGGCCATCGTGCTCGTGCCCGGCGTCGGGATGTTCTCGTTCGGTGCGAACAAGCAGACCGCGCGGGTGGCTGGCGAGTTCTACATCAACGCAATCAACGTCATGCGCGGCGCGGAGTCGTTGTCGACCTACGCCCCGATCGACGAGAGCGAGAAGTTCCGCATCGAGTACTGGGAGCTCGAGGAGGCCAAGCTCCAGCGCATGCCGAAGCCGAAGCGCCTCGCGACCCGCATCGCCATCGTCACCGGCGGTGCCGGCGGCATCGGCGGGGCGACCGCGCGCGCGATCGCCGCCGAGGGCGGCTGCGTCGTGATCGCCGACCGCGACATCGACAAGGGCACCGAGCTCGCTGCCGAGCTCGGCGGCCCGGACGTCGCCATCGCTGTCGAGGTCGACGTCACGTCCGAGGACGGAGTCCGGGCCGTCGTGGCCGCTGCCTGCCTGGCCTTCGGCGGTGTCGACATGGTGGTCAACAACGCGGGGCTGTCGATCTCGCGACCGCTGCTCGAGACCACCGTGCAGGACTGGGACCTCCAGCACGACGTCATGGCGAAGGGGTCGTTCCTGTTCAGCCGTGAGGCGGCGCGCGCGATGATCGCCCAGCGCATGGGCGGCGACATCGTCTACATCGCCAGCAAGAACGCCATCTTCGCCGGACCGTCGAACATCGGGTACAGCGCCGCGAAGGCCGACCAGGGCCATCAGGTGCGGCTGCTGGCCGCGGAGCTTGGTGAGTTCGGCATCCGCGTCAACGGGATCAACCCCGACGGCGTGGTGCAGGGCTCCGGCATCTTCTCCAGCGGCTGGGGAGCCAATCGCGCCGCGGTCTACGGGGTCAAGGAGGAGGACCTCGGGCAGTTCTACGCCCAGCGCACGATCCTCAAGCGCGAGGTGCTGCCCGACCACGTGGCGGCGGCCGTCGCGGCGATCGTCTCGGACGAGTTCTCCCGAACGACCGGGCTGCTGGTCCCGGTCGACTCCGGCGTCGCCGCGGCGTTCCTTCGCTAGGGGTCCGATGACCAAGGTCGCCGCCGTGGACATCGGCGCCACGAGTGGTCGCGTCGTCGTTGCCGAGCTCGGTGCCGACGGCCCAACGCTCGACGTCCTCGCGCGCTTCCCGAACGTGCTCGCGCGTGCCGACGACGCGTGGACGTGGGACATCCGGGCGCTCTACGACGGGATGCTTGTCGGCCTCGCTCAGGCGGCTGCCGCCGGAGCGCGCTCGTTCGGGATCGACACCTGGGCGATCGACTACGGCGTCGTCCGCGACGGCGCCCTGGTGGGCCCGGTGCGCGCCTACCGCGATCCTCGGCACGAGCGGGGGATCGCGGTCGTGCGTCGCCGGCTCGCCTGGGAACGGCAGTACGCCATCACGGGGATCCAGGACATGCCCATCAACACGATCTACCAGGTGGCCGCCGAGGAGCCGCAGCGGATCGTCGACGGCACGACGTTCCTGATGGTTCCCGACCTGCTGTCGTACTGGGCCACCGGCGCGCTCGCCACCGATGTCACCAACGCCTCGTCGACCGCGATGGTCGACGTCCGGACCCGGCAGTGGTCGTCGGAGGTCCTCGACGCCCTCGACGTGCCGCCGTCCGCCTTCCTGGCGCCGGACGAGCCGGGGTCGGTGCGCGGAGTCGCCACGGATCCGAGCCTGTCCGGACTCACCCTTATCGGCGTCGCCACGCATGACACGGCGAGCGCCTTCGTCGGAACGCCGCTGGAGGACCGTGACGCCGCGCTCGTCCTGTCAGTGGGGACCTGGGCGCTCATCGGCGCCGAGGTGATCGGTGCCGAGCCGACGTCCGCGTCGATGGCGCTCAATGTGACGCATGAGCTCGGCGTGGACGGGACCGTTCGCGTGCTGCGCAACGTGTCCGGAATGTGGCTGCTCGAGGAGTGCCGGCGCGCCTGGGGGCTGCTCGACGGTGTCGAGCCCCCGGTGCCCGACCTGCTCGCCGCCGCCGAGAGGGCGCCGGCCTTCGCGGCCGTCTTCGACGTGGACGCACCCGACCTCACCCAGCCCGGGCAGGGCCCGGCCACGATCGCCCCGCACCTCGTCGGCCGATGGGACGGCTCGCGCGGAGCCATCGTCCGGGTGATCCTCGAGTCGCTGGTGGTACGGCTGGCCCAGCGGGCCGCCGAGATCGAGGCGCTTCTCGGCACACCGCGCCCGGTGCTGCACGTCGTCGGCGGAGCCAGCCGCATGGCGCCGCTCATGCAGTGGCTGGCCGATGCCACGGGCAAGACCGTGGTGGCCGGCCCGGTCGAGGCCACCGCGCTCGGCAACGCCATCGTGCAATGGCGCACGATGGGCGCCGTGGCCGACCTCTCCGACGCGCGTCGACAGGTGTCCGCGATGCCGGAGATCACCCGCTACCCACCCCGCGGTGCCCGCCAGCCCTGGCGCGACCTGGCCGCGCGACTGTCCGACAGCGAGAGGAGACCGTGATGGCGCAGCGACGGCTGCCAAGGCCGAGTGAGGTGCTTCCCCTCATCGGGCGGCGGGATCCGAACCTGTCGCGGCTGCAAGCCCGACTGGAGAGGTGTGCGAACATCGGCGACGTCCGGGAGATGGCCCGCCGGCGCACGCCGAGGTCCGTCTTCGACTACACCGACGGGTCCGCAGGAACCGAGTCCTCGCTTCGACGTTCCCGGCAGGCCTACGCGCGGGTGGAGTTCCAGCCCCGCGTGCTCCGCAACGTCGCCGACATCGACACCTCGGTGTCGATGCTCGGGCAGCGGTCGGCGCTGCCGTTCGCGTTCGCGCCCACGGGTTTCACGCGGATGATGCACTACCTCGGCGAGCCCGCGGTGGCGCAGGTGGCCGGCGAGGCCGGCATCCCGTTCGCGCTGTCGACGCTCGGCACCACCTCGGTCGAGGACCTCGCCGCGGTTGCCCCGGGCACGCGTCGGTGGTTCCAGCTGTACGTCTGGCACGACCACGCGGCTGCGGAGGTGCTCGTGCGCCGCGCCGAGGCCGCCGGGTACGACACGCTGATCCTCACTGTCGACACCGCGGTGGGCGGCATCCGGCTGCGCGACGTGCGCAACGGACTGACCATCCCGCCGCAGCTGACGGTGCGCACCATGGCCGACATGGCGCTGTACCCCCGCTGGTGGCTCAACCTCCTCACCACCGAGCCGCTCGAGTTCGCCTCCCTGCAGTCGACCGGCGGGACCGTCGGCGACCTGCTGACGAAGGTGTTCGACCCCAAGATCGGGCCCGAGGACATCGCCTGGCTGCGCAGTGTGTGGTCCGGGACGCTGATCCTCAAGGGAGTGCAGTCGGTAGCGGACGCGGTCCTCGCCGCGGACCTCGGAGTCGACGGGGTCATCCTGTCGAACCACGGCGGCCGGCAGATCGACAAGGGCAACGTCCCGCTCGAACTGCTTCCCCTCGTCGTCGACGAGCTGGGCGACCGCATCGAGGTCTACGTGGACGGCGGGATCACGAGCGGACAGGACATCGTGGCGGCACTCGCCTTCGGCGCGCGCGGGACCCTGGTCGGCCGCGCCTTCCTCTACGGCCTGATGGCCGGTGGCGTCGACGGTGTGCGCCGGGTGGTCGCGATCCTCGACAAGGAGATCCGGACGACGATGCAGCTGCTGGGCGTGACGTCGGTCGACGAGCTCGACCGCTCCTACGTGCGCCTGCGCTGACGGCCGCCGGCTGCCGCCCGAGCGACACGGCGAAGGTGCGATCATGCCGGTCATGAGCACAGCGAGAGTGGCGTTCACCGGGTTCCCGTCCGACGCCTTCGAGTTCTACGACCGGCTGGCCGACAACAACAACAAGACCTGGTGGACCGCGCACAAGGACGAGTACGCGCGCACCGTCAAGGAGCCGATGGAGGCCCTCCTCGCCGACCTCGAGGACGAGTTCGGGGTCGCGAAGGTGTTCCGGCCGTACAACGACATCCGCTTCGCCAAGGGGAAGCCGCCGATCAAGGACCACCAGGGTGGCGTCGTCGAGGTCGAGGACGCGATGGGCTACTACGTGCAGCTGTCAGGCTCCGGGCTCATGGTGGCCGGCGGCTGGTACGCGCCGCAGGGCGAGCAGACCGCGCGCTACCGGCAGTCGGTCGAAGGACCGGCGGGTGCCGAGCTCGAGCGTGATGCTCACGGCCATGCGACGCACGTGGGAGATCGACGGCGACCCCGTCAAGACCCAGCCGCGCGGCTATACCGCCGACCACCCGCGCATCGCGCTGCTGCGCAACCGCCGGCTCACCGTCGCACGGCACTACCCGGTCGAGCCGTGGCTCGGCACGCGCAAGGCGTTCACGACGGTGCGTTCCGGCTGGCGGGCGATGCGGCCCATGATGGAGTGGCTCGTGGACTTCGTCGGCCCGGCCGCAGACCCGGGAGCCTGACGACCAGCCGAGCAGCCCTCGACGATCGTCGCGTCGGCGTGCGGATAGTCCGGCCACAGTGGCGGGAGCCACGCCTGCGCGGCCGCCAGCAGCGCGCGGCCGACCTCGGTCACCGGGAGGGCCATGGCGGCGTCGAGTTCCGCCGCGAACGATGCGTCCGCCGTCTCGAAGCGTCGCCAGGGATCGAGACCGTCGAGATGACGCCTCCGGCTCTCGGGGAGCACCTCCTGCACCAGCCGAAGCAGGTGCTCGACCGCATAGGTGCGGAGGAAGACGTTGGCGCTCAGGCGCTCACCGCGGTGAGCGCGCCCGGTGCCGATGTAGAGCAGGGCCAGGAAGGCCCGGAACTCGGCGACCGGGTCGACCGGCCGCGGGGCGAGGCTCCGCGCGCGGACCTCCTCGGCCAGTTCCGCGATGCCGCCACGGTCCACGACGACGGACGCATGGTTGAGGGCGCAGCCCGCGAACTCGGCCCGGTCGAACACCGCGAACTCCACCAGCAGGCCGTCCCGGTACAAGGCCTTGACGCCGTGCGGGGTGTCGCGGAACGACCACGCGAGGGAGGAGGCGTCGGGCAGCCACGACAGGTCGGTGCGGTAGGCCTCGGGTGTGCCGTCCACGGTGACGAGGAGGAAGTCGTGATCGGACCACCGGTCACGTCGATCCGCGTCGGCCGACGAGCCGCACAGCACCAGCCCGAGAGCGTTCGGGTCAGCCGTGACGGTGCTCACCAGCGCGTCGAGGTAGGGGTCGGCATCCGCCATCAGACGTAGATCCGCTCGCCCTGCTGCGGGACGACGACGGCGACGTCCCACTCCTCGCGGATCCTGTTGGCGAGGGCGCGTGACGCCTCAGGCTCCCCATGGTTGACGAAGACCTGCTGCGGCTTGGTCCGGCACGACGTCAGCCAGTCCACGAGCTCGCTGGAGTCGGCATGCACGGAGAACGCCTCGACCTCCACGATCTCCGCCCGGACGGCGACGTACTGCCCATGGATCTTGATCTCGCGGGCGCCGTCGGCCAGCATGCGACCGGGAGTGCCCGCCGCCTGGAAGCCCACGAGCAGGACCGTGCTGTCGCGGTCGGGCAGCAGCGCCTTGAGGTGGTGCGTCACGCGACCGCCGCTGCCCATGCCCGAGGCCGAGATGATGATGCGCGCGCCGCCACGATCCAGCGCCATCGACTCCAGCGGGGTGGTCGCCTCGTGCAGGTTCGGCAGGTCGATCGCATCGGGGCCCTCGGCGACGACAGCGGCCGAGATCTCCGGATCGTGGTCGCGGATGGCGTCGAGGTAGATCCGCAGTGCGGCCAGGGCCATCGGGCTGTCGACGTGGATGGGCGCGACCGGGATCCGCTGCTGGTCCTGCAGTGAGCGCAGACGCCTTCAGCAGCACCTCCGTGCGGTCGACCGCGAAGGCCGGGATCACCACGGTTCCGCCGCGCTTGAGCGTGCGGGTGATGGCGGCGGCCATCTTGTCGAGCTGCTGCTCGACGTCCTCGTGCTCGCGATCGCCGTACGTCGACTCGACGACGATGGCGCTGGGCCTCGCACGGCGGGGTCGGGTTGCGCAGGAGCGGATGGTTGCCGCGGCCCAGGTCGCCGCTGAACACCACTGTCCGGCCGGTCGAGTCGTCGGTGATGCTGACGATCGACGAGCCGAGGATGTGACCGCCCATGTCGAGATGCGCCGAGGCGCCCGCGGCCGGGCGGAAGCGTACCCCGAACTCGGTGGGGCGCAGCAGCGTGATCGCCCGCTCGGCATCCTCGAGGTCGTACAGCGGCTCGGGCTCGGCGTGCCGCGAGTACCCCTTCTTCCTCGCGAAGGCGGTGTCCTCCTCCTGCAGCTTGGCGCTGTCGCGCAGGATGATCGGGACGAGCGAGGCGCCGTGTTGGGCGAGCAGTAGACCGGGCCGTCGAAGCCCGTCGCGGACGAGCGCGGGCAGGTAGCCGCAGTGGTCGAGGTGCGCGTGGCTGAGGATCACCGACTGCGAAGGCGCCCGGGTCGAGGGGGAAGGTGTCCCAGTTGCGTGCCCGGACGTCGCGCGGACCTTGGAACATCCCGCAGTCGACGAGGAACGCTGCCGCCGTCGATCTCCACGCTGCGTCTTGGATCCGGTGACCGTGCCCGCTGCACCGATGAAGGTCAGGTACATACCTCAGGTGTAGCACGGCGTCCATGACGGTGTCACCGTAGGAACAGCGCGTCCATCCGGCGGCTCGTGAGACGTCAGCCCGACGAGTGCGAGGGCCAGCAGATAGGCCACGTGAACGAGCAGTGCGCCGTCGAAGATCCCGAAGGCGAGCGCGCGCATCATCGCGATGGCCTGCCACAGCGGAGTCGCCATGATGATCGACTGCAGCCAGTCGGGGTACATGGTGATCGGGTAGAACGTCCCCGAGAACAAGAACATGGGGAGCAGCGCGAACTGCAGCCAGTTCATCTGCTGGAACGTTCTTCATGTACGACGTCAACGTCATGCCGACAGCCGCGAAGGCGAACGCCACGAGCACCGCGGCCGGGATCATCAGCACGGCCCACGGCGTGGTCAGGAGGCCGAACAGCGCCGGCGACGATCGTGAACCCGACCGCGTACGTCGCTCCGCGGATCATCGCCCAGCTGATCTCGCCGAGGGCGACGTCGAGTGGGCCAAGCGAGGTGGACATCATCACCTCGTAGAGCTTCATGAAGTGCATCTTGAAGAACACGTTGAAGGTCGCGTCCATGAGCGCGCCGTTCATGGCGCTCGACGCGAGCAGTGCCGGCGCGATGAACGCGGCATACGGAACCGTCTGCCCGCCGACCTCGACACTGCCGATCAGGCCGCCGACGCCGTACCCGAAGGCGATGAGGTAGATGACCGGCTCGACGAAACCGGTGAGGAAGACGAGCGCGTTGTTCGTGCGCACCGCAAGCCCGTTGCGCGTGAGCAGGGCCTGCGGCCGGCCGGCGAAGGTCGAGGAGCCGAGGCGTCCGGACCGCCGCTCCGCGATCGCGACGGCAGCAGTGACCGCGACCAGCTGCGTGATCATGCGGTGAGCCGTCGTTCGAATCGGCGTCGCGCGAGGAGCAGGCCGACGACCCCCATGGCCAGCAGGTAGGCGAGGCTGACGACGATCTGCCACGCCGGCAGGGGCATTCCGTAGGACAGCCAGCGACCCAGCTGCGTGGCGTGCCACAACGGCGAGATCCAGCCGATCCACTGGAGGAACAGCGGCAGGCTGGAGAGCGGATAGAACGTGCCGGAGAACAGGAACATCGGCATGATGATCAGTCGCCAGGTGATCGACAGGAAGTCCCCGTCGGAGGTGGCGTTCGCCGCCACGGCGAGCATCAGGGCCGCCCAGCACACACCGGCGAATGTCGAGACCACGACGAGTGAGATCGCACTGGCGCCGTCCACTGCCCCGAACAGCCAGAGCACCACCCAGTAGGCGACCGTCGTGAACGCCACGCGCACCGTGGCAGCGAGCAGCACGCCCACCGCGATCTGCCCGCCGGTGAGGGAGGTCGCTCGCATCGCGAAGAACATCCGCTGCCAGATGAAGCCGGCCAGGGTCGGGAAGGTCACCTCGTCCATGCCGCCCTGAATCGCGGCGGCCGCCAGCAGGGCGGGGGCAAGGAAGACGAGGTACGGCACGCCGTCGACGCCGCCCGAGGCCGTGTCGACGAGGACGCCGACGCCCAGTCCGATCGAGGCCAGGAACAGCACCGGATTGCCGATGCCGAAGGCGAGGATGGAGTTGCGCCACTTCCACATGTTGCGCAGCCGGTACTCGGCCACGTACAGCGCGCCGAACCGACGCCGCGAGGTCGCGTGAGCCGTGGTGGCGCTCATTCGTCCGCCAGGCTTCGGCCGGTCAGGCGCAGGAACACGTCCTCGAGAGAGGCGCGGCGCACGAGGGATGTCACGGGCATGAATCCGCGCGCGACGATGGCCTGCAGGTCGTCCTCGCCGGCCTCGCTGTACACGAGGATGCGATCGGGCAGCACCTCGTGCCGTTCGCCGATGCCATCGAGCTGCGTGGCGACCTCCGCGTTGCGGTCGGAGCCGAAGCGGACCTCGACGACCTCGCGGCTGGAGTGCTCGCGGATCAGGTCGAGGGGGGTGCCCTCAGCCACGATGCGACCGCGATCCATGACGACCAGCCGGTCGCACAGCTGCTCGGCCTCGTCCATGTAGTGCGTGGTGACGACGAGGGTCACGCCGGTCTCCTTGAGCCGGAACAGCCGGTCCCACAGCAGGTGGCGTGCCTGAGGATCGAGGCCGGTCGTGGGCTCGTCGAGAAGCAGGATGCTCGGCTCGTTGACGAGGCCGCGCGCGATGGTGAGCCGACGCTTCATGCCGCCGCTGAGCGCCTCCACCTTGGCGTCGCGCTTGTCGGTGAGCTGGGCGAAGTCGAGCAGCTCGTCGATCGCGGTCACGCAGATGAGCGCGCGGCAGGCCGAAGTACCGCCCGTACGTGTACAGGTTCTCGGCGACCGTCAGCTCGGTGTCGAGATTGTCGTCCTGGGGCACGACGCCGAGGTAGGCCCGGATCACCGGACCGTCGGTCGACGGGTCGCGGCCGAGGATCGACAGCTCGCCGGCCGTGCGCTTGAGGGTGGCGCCGAGCATTCGCATGGTCGTTGACTTTCCGGCGCCGTTGGGCCCGAGGATCCCGAACGACTCGCCGCGCTCGACATGGAAGTCGACGCCGGCGACGGCGACGAAGTCGCCGTAGGCCTTGGTGAGCTCGCGCGCGTGGATCACCCGGCCACCCAATCACGGGGACCCGACAGCAGGACAGTCGCTCGCGTCACAGCCCGGGCGTCGGAGCAGCCCGGCCGAAGAGCCAGCCCTGGCCGTGGCGCCAGCCCAGCGTGCGCAGGTAGTCGGCCTCGGCCTGCGTCTCGACGCCCTCGGCGACGGTGTCGAGGCCCAGGCCATTGGCCAGGCCGATGAGCGCCCCGGCGAGCTGCATGGACGTGCGGTCGCCAGCGCCGATCCCTGACGTGAACGACATGTCGAGCTTGAGCCCGGCGACCGGGAGGTCGCGCAGGTGGCTGATGGACGAGTAGCCGGTGCCGAAGTCGTCGACGTACCACCGGCAGCCGAGGCTCGCGAGGTCGTGCATCTGCCGGACGACCTCGTCGTCGAGGGCGAGCAGCATCGTCTCGGTCACCTCGATGTGCAGGCGGGACGGGGATACTCCGTACGAGGCCAGCGTCGACGCCACCAGCTCGGCGTACACCGCGCGCGCCAGTGTCTTGCCGGAGACGTTGACCGCGATGAACACGGACTCCGGCAGTTCGGCGAGCGCGGCCACCACGGGCTCGACCATGGCGAGGTCGATGTCGGTGAGCAGGCCGGTGTGCGCCGCGACGGTGATGAAGCCCGCAGGTTCGATGAGACCGTCAGGACGCACCCACCTGGCTAGCGCCTCGAAGCCGTCGACGCGGCCATCGGCCAGCGACGTGATCGGCTGGTACCACGGCACGAACTCGCCGTTCCTGAGTCCGTCGCGAATCTCGCCCTCGAGGGCGAGGCGATGCTCGGCGTCGACCGCCATGGTGGAGTCGACGAAGGCGAACCGGTCGCGACCGGCGCCCTTGGCCTGGCGCAGGGCCAGGGCAGCATCGCGTAGCAGGGCGTCGGGATCGGCCGACGCGTCGCCGATCGCGATCCCGATGCTGACGGTCGGCGAGATCGCATGGTCGGCGATGTCGAGCATTCCGTGCACCGACAGGCGGATGTCCTCGGCGATCGCGGCGGCGTCGGCGGCGTCCTCCATCGCGGGGACGACGACGATGAACTCGTCGCCGGCGCCGCGGCCCACGAGCTCGGGGCTCGGGCTCGACTTCGCGACCCGCGCCGCGACCGTGCGCAGGACGATGTCCCCGGCCCCATGGCTCAGTGCCTCGTTGACCTCGCCGAGGGCGTCCACGCCGACGCACAGCACGGCGAGGACCTCCTTCTTGCCCAGCAGCGACTGGGCGTAGGCGATGCGGTCGACCATGCCCTCGCGACCCGGCAGTCCGGTCGTGCGGTCGTGGCCGAGGGCGAACTCCAGCTGGGAGCGCGCGCCCACCTCGTCGTGGATGTCGCGCAGCGACAGGATGCGGTTCAGCCCCGTCGGTGTCGGCACCGGATGCACGGTGAGCGCCATCCACAGCGGTTCGCCATCGGCGCGCAGTATGCGGAACTCGCCCTGGAAGGGGTTGCCGGCGAGCACGTCCCGTCGTCTCTCGGTCGCCCGAACGCGATCGTCCGCGTGCACGAGGTCCATCGCCACGGTGCCGAGGACCTCATCGGGCGTCCAGCCGAGCACGCGGGTGACCGACGGGGACGTCCATACCAGGCGTCCGTCGGGTCCGACCTGCCAGACGACGTCCGAGGCGTTCTCGGCGAGCAGTCGGTACCGTCCCTCGCGGGCGGCCAGTTCGTCCTCCGCGCGCCGCTGGGCGTCGATGTCGCGCAGCGACACCACGCGACCGGGCCGGCCGGAGCCGTCGTCGGGGATGGGCTGGCCGGCCCCCTCCATCCAGCGGTAGGTGCCGTCGGGCCGCCGCCAGCGGTACTGGGGGCGGATGATCTCGCCGGTGATCGTGCTGCGGGCCACGTCTGCGTGCAGCGAGGAGTGGTCGTCGGGATGGATGAACTCCATCGCGGTGTGCCCGAGGAGCTCGTCCGGATCCCAGCCGAGGGTCTGTCGCGAGGAGGCCGACACCCAGGTGAGACGGGTGTTCTGGTCGGACAGCAGGATGACGTCGGAGGCGTTCTCGGCGAGCAGTCGGTACTGCGCCTCGCGCGCGGTGAGCTCCTGCGTAGCGAGGACCTCGGCATCCACGTCTCGGATCGACACGACGCGACCGGGCGACCCGGTGCCGTCGTCGTCGATGTGGCCGGCGGCGACATCGACCCAGATGGTATGCCCGCTGGCCTGCACGAGCCGGTGGCGCACGTGCAGGTTCGACTTGTCGGCGTCCGTGCGCTGCACCTCGGCCTGGACGGCCGCGCGGTCATCGGGGTGGATGAGGAACCCGGCATTGCGCCCCATGATCTCGTCGACGCGGTAGCCGAACGCCTGCTCGACCGACGGTGAGACCCAGGTGACGGTCATGTCGGCGGTGCTCAGCAGGATCACGTCGGACGCGTTCTCGGCCAGGAGCCGGAACCGCTGCTCGCTGTCGCTCAGCAGGAGCACGGCGGCGTCGCGCTCGCGGACGGCACGCAGCCGGCCGATCCCGTAGCCGAGGTCGGCGGCGAGGTCCTCCAGCAGGTCCTGGGCCAGGGCGTCGAACGCTCCCACCTCGGCGGCGTACACCATCAGCACGCCGTCGAGGTCGTCGCCGACGATGATCGGCAGCACGACGGAGGAGTGGAAGCCGCGCCTCGGTGGCGGCGTCGAGCCAGGGCTGGTAGTCCGGATCGGGCCGGAAGTCGTTGGCCACCTGCGTCTGGCGCGTGCGGATGCAGCGCCCCGACGGTCCGCGCCCGAGCGGGTTGTCGCCCCACGACACCCGGATCTCGTCGAGGTAGCCCTGATGGTCACCGGCGATGGCGATCGGCTGCACGGACTGGTCGGCGTCGTCCATGGGCCGGCCGTACCAGGTGAACAGGTAGCGCCCGCGTCGACGATCGTCTCGCACATCTGCTGGAGCAACGTGGCCTCGTCGGTGGCGCGCACGAGGGTGCGGTTGGCCCGGCTCAGCGTGGTCAGCGCCCGCAGCGCGGAGTCGCGATCGTGGGTGTCGGTGACGGTGACGGTGGCGCCGATGATCGTGCGGTGCGCATCGAACAGTGGCCGCGTGCGCAGCCTCACCTCCCGGTAGCCGCCGGAGGCGGTGCACGCCATGCAGGTGACGTCGTCATGCTCGACTCCGTCGCGGTAGAACGCGGCCCGCAGTGCGTCGGTCCGCTCGAGGTCGAGCGGGTGGATGAGGTCGCGGGCGGGCCGGCCCTGCAGCTGGTCGGGCCGCCAGCCGAGGAGACCGGTGACGGCCGGGGAGATCCACGCGATGGTGCCGTCGGCGCCGATCTCGTAGACGACGTCCGTCGTGGGGTTGGCCAGCAGCCGGTAGTGCTGCCAGGACGGGTCCGGCGCCGCGGTCGGGACGGCCCCAGGCGGGACCGGCTCGGTCGCGGCATCGGACGACATGGGCTCATCATTGCGCCGAGTCGTGGGGGTTGCCCGGCTGGGCGGGCGCCGGGGTTGACGACTGTCAGGGGCCAGGTTTAACGTGTCCCTGTGTTCGAACAGGTGTTCGAACGCCAGATCTGAGGCCCGGATTCGCGGCTGGGCCTTGGGCTACACCTCGGCCGTCGGGGCCGCCTCGACCCCGGCCTCGGCGGTCGAGGCATCCGCAGGGTCGTGGACGAAGGGCGATCGACGGATGAACCACGGATGGAACCACGGATGAACCATCGGTACCGTGCCGCCGGCCAGTCCGGCGAGCCGATCGAGATGGTGGACGTACAGGACGGGGTGCCGGCGGCCTTCCGCTGGCGGGGTCGGCGCTACACCGTGGGCGTCGTCGTGGCGGCATGGGTCGAAGCACTGCCCTGGTGGGTCGATCGGGGATACGGCCAGCGACATCTCTGGCGGGTCGAGGCGGCACCGCACACCGGGACCTTCGGTGTGTACGACCTGTACCGGGTCTCCTGCGACGACGGTCGGCACGACGGCAGTCAGCAGTGGGGCCTGGAGCGGGTCATCGACTAGATCTCGACTGATCTCGACTAGATCTCGACAGGAGACCCCCATGTCCGTTCGCCCCCCTCGTTCGAGCACCACCCGCTCGAGCGCCACCCGCTCGAGCAGCACCCGCTCGGCCGACGACCTGCTGATGTCCGCCCGGCGCAGCCTCACCGAGGCGAGCATCGCGACGAGCGCCGGCGAGCGGTATGCCGCCGCGCACCTGGCCGCCCTGCGTGCGGCGGCCGCCGTGCTCGCCGCCTCGAGCCGGCCGACGAAGCGCTCGCGGGTTCGCAGCGTCTGGGTGGTCCTGCCCCAGATCGCCGCCGAGTTCACCGAGTGGGCGGAGTTCTTCGCCGCCGGGGCCGCCAAGCGTGCCGGCGCCGAGGCCGGCCTGCCCTGCGTCTCCCACCGGGAGGCCGACGACCTCGTCCGCGATGCCGAGGCGTTCGTCGCCCGGGTGGCCCAGTACCTGGGCGTCCCCCACCAGTCCACCCTGACCAGCGTGCTGCTGCACGTCGGGTAGTCGTCCGCCAGCGTGCCTCCGCTCGCGTGACTGGCGGTGCGGCTCGACGGGCCCCGGAGCCACGTCGAGCCGCACCACCGCCGACCCGTCGTCCTGCCACCTTGGATCCCTCATGACCTTCAGCCACCTGCACGTTGCCTCCGGGTACTCGATGCAGTACGGCACGGCCACGCCGCTGGCGCTGGCCGAGCGCGCCGTCGAGCTCGGCCAGCCGATCATGGGACTCACCGATCGCGACGGCCTGTACGGCGCGGTGCGCTGGGCGCTGGCCTGTCGCAGCGCCGGCATCGGGATGGTCCTCGGCGTCGACCTCGCCGTGGAGGCGACCTCTCCCGCACTCCTGCCCAGTGCCGCGGTGCGGCGCTCGCCGGCGCATGGCGGGACCTGGGTCGATGAGTCCGCGCCCCGGGTGCTCCTGCTGGCCGGCTCGGCTCGCGGCTGGGCCTCGCTGTGCCGGCTGGTCTCCGCCGCGCACATGGGTGGGGCCGAACGCGGTGCGCCCCTGCTGACCTGGGCGGCCCTGCGCGAGCACAACGAGGGCCTGGTCGCCCTGCTGACCGCCGACTCCGAGGTCGGCCGGCTGATCGCGACCCAGCGCGCGCATCGGGCCGAGGCGGCGGCCCGGCCGTGGTGGGCGATCTTCGGCCGGCGGCTGGCGGTCGCCGTTGCCTCGCACCGCACGGCCGGCCGTCATCGGCACTCCACCACCACGGCAGCCGCGATGCTCGGCTGGGCGCGTGAGCACCAGTTGCCCGCCGTGCTCACCAATGCCGCCCGCTACCTGCGCACCGAGGACTCCCGGGTCGCCGATGTGCTCGACGCCGCCCGCCGGCTCGTGCCCCTGGACTCCCGCTACCTCGAGCCGCACAACGGCGAGGCGTTCGTGAAGGATGCCGACCAGATGCGCCAGATCGCCGAGGAGATCTCCTCGGCGGCGGGGGAGCGCGATCCGCGTCGGCTGCTGGCCGACACGCAGCAACTGGCGGAGTACTGCGTGCTCACCCCGGCCGAGCTCGGCATCGGCGAGGTGTTCGTGCCCGAGCTCGACGTCCTGCTCCGCCAGCCGATCCCCTCGGACGAGGCCAATGCCCGCGCCAACGCCCTGCTGCAGCAGCGCTGCGAGGTCGCCATCCCGCCGTGCTATCCGCGCGCCGACGACCGTCGGCTGGCCGAGCAGCGGCTCGTCGACGAGATGCAGATCATCACGCAACTGGGCTTCTCCGGCTACTTCCTCACCGTCGCCGAGGTCGTCGACCTCATCAAGGCCCAGGGCGTCCGCGTCGCGGCCCGCGGATCGGGTGCGGGCAGCCTGGTCAACCACCTGCTCGGCATCTCCGGCGTCGAGCCGATCCGGCACAACCTGCTGATGGAGCGGTTCTTGTCGCCGTTGCGCCGGGCGCTGCCCGACATCGACATCGACGTCGAGTCGGCCCGCCGCGAGGAGATCTACCAGTGGATCTTCGATCGCTTCGGTACCCAGCGCACGGCGTGCGTGTCGATGATGGAGACCTACCGGGTGCGTCATGCCGTACGCGACGTCGGCTCCGCGCTCGGCATGCCACCGTCCGACATCGACGTCTTCGCGAAGTCGTTCCCGCACATCCGCGCCCGCGACGCCCGCAACGCCCTCGCCGACCTGCCCGAGCTGCGCACCTCCGGCTTCGGGCGACTGGCAGCGAGCGGAAGGCTCGACTCGTTCCTCGATCTCGTCGAGGCGCTCGACGGACTGCCGCGGCACATCGCCCTGCACCCGTGCGGTGTCGTGCTCTCTGACCTGTCGCTGCTCGACCGCACACCGGTGGAGCGCAGCGCAGCCGGTTTCGCGATGAGCCACTTCGACAAGGACGACGTCGAGGAGATGGGCCTGCTGAAGCTCGACGTCCTCGGCGTGCGGATGCAGTCGTCGATGGCGCACGCTCTCGACGAGATCGCCCGCACCACCGGCGAGCGCGTCGAGCTCGACACCCGTGAGCTCGACGATCCGGCGACGTTCGAGCTCATCCGCACGGCGCAGACCCTCGGCTGCTTCCAGATCGAGTCCCCCGGGCAGCGCGAGCTCATCGGCAAGTTCGCCCCCGAGACCTTCGGCGACCTCATCATCGACATCTCGCTGTTCCGCCCCGGCCCGGTGAAGTCCGACATGGTCACCCCGTTCCTGCGGGCTCGGCAGGGCTGGAGCGAACCGGTCTACCTGCACGACGATCTTCGCCCGGCGCTGGAGGAGACCTGCGGTGTCGTCGTCTTCCACGAGCAGGTGCTGCGCATCGTCGCGACGATGACCGGCTGCTCCCTGGCCGAGGCCGACGAGACCCGCCGCACCCTCGGCTCGGTCGACGGCCAGGACGATGTCCGCGCCTGGTTCTACCCGGCGGCGCTGAAGCGCGGCTACGAGCTGCCGATCGTGGAGCGGGTATGGGACGTCCTTCGGGCGTTCGCGTCGTTCGGGTTCTGCAAGGCGCATGCCGCGGCCTTCGCGCTGCCGACGTACCAGTCCGCCTGGCTGAAGGCGCATCACCCGGCGGCGTTCTACTCCGGTGTCCTCACCCACGACCCGGGCATGTACCCCAAGCGGCTGATCCTCGACGACGCCCGCAACCGCGGTGTCGCCGTGCTCGGCCTCGACATCAACGCCTCGGGGGCGACCTACCGTGTCGAGACCGCTGCCGATGGCACGGAGGGCATCCGGGTTCCCCTCACCGACGTCAAGGGCATCAGCGAGGGCGAGGTCGCCAGCATCGTCGCCGGGCAGTCGTACGCGTCGTTGTCCGATGCGTGGCAGCGCAGCGGGATGTCCCGGCCGACAGCCGAGCGGATCGTCGTCGCCGGCGGGTTCGATGCGATGTACTCCCTCGACATCCCCACCCGGGTGCGGCAGCGCGGTCGCATGACCCGGCGCGACCTGCTGCTGCAGATCGCCGACCTCGACCGCTATGCCGGTGCCCGTCGATCGGGAGCCCGCGGTGCGGCCACTCATGCGCAGCTGTCCTTCGGGCTGTACGAGTCGCTGTCCGACGATCCCGCAGCCATGCAGGTCTCCGGGCTGCCGGAGATGACATCCGCCGAGCGCATCACCGCTGAGCTCGAGGTCCTGGGCATGGACGTCAGCAGGCATGTCATGGACTTCTACGCCGACATGCTCGACTCGCTGGCCAGCGACGGCATGGCCTTCGTTCGCTCGCGCGACCTGCTGCGTCGACGCTCGCGCAGCGAGGTGTTCGTCGCCGGGGTCAAGGTCGCCACCCAGACCCCGCCGGTGCGCAGCGGCCGCCGCGTCATCTTCCTCACCCTCGACGATGCCACCGGCCCGGTCGACGCCACGTTCTTCGACGATGCGCAGGGCCCGTTCGCCGGCACGGTCTTCTCGTCGTGGCTGCTGCTGGTGCGCGGGGAGATCCGCCGCACCGGCCCGCGGGGCATCTCCCTGCGGG
This sequence comes from uncultured Actinomycetes bacterium, assembly GCA_963755335.1. GTDB lineage: Bacteria > Actinomycetota > Actinomycetes > S36-B12 > S36-B12 > UBA10649. Next base: position 1,783,248 of record CAVWJW010000008.1, on the reverse strand, counting down.
CGACCGGCTGCTGGGAGCTCGGCGAGGTCCGTCGGGCGTGGTGCAGCGGCGGCACCGCGGCGGTCGGCGATCTGGTGACCGTGCGCCCCGACGGCGACGAGGCGGGGGAGCCGGCGCGTCGTCGGGTGCTCGTGCACGCCAGCGGCTTCCGTCAGTCGCCCTACGCCGACATCAAGCCGGCCGGACCGGATCCGTCACGGCCGCCGTCGCGACTGTGGCACGCCAGCCCGGGCAGCAGTGGTTGGTAGGAGGATGACCATATGAGTCGCAGTCAGGTGCGCCGTCCGAGTGGACGGATCGGCTTCGGTGCCGACGACACCGGCTGCACGATCCTGCACGTCGACATGGACGCGTTCTACGCGATGGTGTCCCTGCGCGAGCGGCCCGAGCTGCACGGACTGCCCGTCGTCGTCGGCGGCGGACGCACCCGCGGGGTCGTCCTGTCCGCGACGTACGAGGCCCGTGCCCTGGGCGTGCACTCGGCGATGCCGATATCGCGCGCGCACCGCATGGCCCCGAACGCCGTGTTCATCGAGCCGGACCATCACGCCTACGCGGAGGTCAGCCGCAACGTCATGGCCCTGTTCGAGTCGATCACCCCGATCGTCGAGCCGCTCAGCCTCGACGAGGCCTTCCTCGACGTCTCCGGTGCCCTGCGCCGACTCGGCAGTCCCATCGCTATCGCCGAGCTCATCCGGGCCCGCGTGCAGGACGAGCAGCAGATCACCTGCTCGGTGGGCGTGGCCACCACCAAGTTCGTCGCGAAGCTCGCGTCCACCCGCGCCAAGCCCGACGGCCTGCTCGTCGTGCCGGCCGACAAGGTGATCGCCTTCCTGCATCCGCTGCCGGTCGGCGCGCTGTGGGGCGTGGGGGAGAAGACGGAGGAGCACCTCACGCGGCTCGGGCTGCGCACGGTGGGCGACATCGCGAACACGCCGCTGGCCACCCTGCAGCGCGCCCTGGGGCAGGCAGGTGGCACGCACCTGCACGAGTTGTCGTGGGGTCGCGACCCCCGGCGCGTCAGTCCGCACGAGCCGGACAAGAGCGTCGGCAACGAGACGACCTTCGAGCACGACATCGACGATCCCGCGATCATCCACGCCCACCTGCTCCGCCTGTCCGACCAGGTGGCCGCCCGGCTGCGAGCGGCCGGATACGTCAGCCGCACCCTCGCGCTGAAGGTGCGCTTCGCCGACTTCAGCACGATCACCCGCTCGCGCACCCTGTCCCGCCCGACCGACGTCGGCATGGACATCTACGACACCGTCCGCGGCCTCTACGACGCGCTGGGCCTCCAGCGGGTCCGGATCCGGCTGGTGGGCGTGCGCGCCGAGGGCCTGGCCGACACCGCGGACGCGCCACAGCAGCTGCTGCTCGGCGAGCCCGAGCACGGCCGGCGTGAGGCCGAGGTGGCCGTCGACGCCCTGCGGGCCCGCTACGGCTCGGCGGCGGTCCGACCGGCTCGCCTGGTCGATCCTGACCGGCGTTCTGGCAGCCAGGGATCCGGCTCAGCGTGACCGTATGCGCCCCGACGCGCCCGATTCCGGGGTACGGGTTTCGTTCCCTAGGATTCATGCTTATTCTTGGAACGTCCCGTCTATATGCGAGACACAATTCGGGCCACCCGTCCCGGCGAAAGGGGGTTCCTCATGCCGCTGTCTGAGCACGAGCAGCGCCTGCTCGAGCAGATGGAGAAGGCCCTCTACGCCGAGGATCCCAAGTTCGCGACGAGCCTGAGGTCCGCCCCCGGTGCTCGCGCAGCCCGCGGCCGCGCCGCCCTCGGCGTGCTGGGTGTCCTGGGCGGAATGGCCCTGCTGATCGCCGGCGTGGCCACCACGATCATCGCCATCGGCGTCCTGGGCTTCATCGTGATGCTGCTCGGCTCGGTGACGATCTACTCGGCGTTCGGCTCCCGCCCCGCCGCCGACGAGGCTGCCGGCACTCCGGCCGCACCGGCCCCGCCGAAGTCCCCGGGCTTCATGGATCGGCTCGAGGACCGCTGGCGCCGGCGCACCGACGGCGGCCAGCAGTAGCTCATCGCTCGCGCCTGCCAGCGCACCCGCTCCCGCAGGCTCGCTGAGACCGTCCTGACATCCGCCCGCACCGCCGCCGACCGCTCGCTCTGCGCTGCGGCGTCGATCCCCGGCAGCGGCGCGCGCCCGTACCTCACCTGCTCCACCTGCACGCGCAGCCGCGTGAGCGCCTCGGTCGCCGGCGCGGGCATCCCGCGCGAGAGCCGATCCGCCGCCTGGCGCGGAGTGCTGACCTCGGCCCACGGCTGTCCGAGGTCGATCGCCGTGTCGCCGACCTCCTCCCAGGCCCCTTGCACGACGGCGGCGTAGCTGCGCGCATGCAGCCGTCGCCGACGACGCACGAGGCGAAGGACGGCGGGAACGGCGAGCCCGAGCAGGGCGACCAGCAGCAGGCCGACGCCGGCCATGGCGGCGACGCTGGCCAGGCCCCCGGACCTCGTGGCCGGAGCCACGCCCAGCCGGGTCGCGTCGTCGAGATTGCGCAGGCGCCGCAGGTCCGCATCGGCAGCACCCGTGTTGGGAGTCGACGGGGCATACGCGGGCGCCTGCACCGTCGCGTCGCTGCGCGGCGTGGGCTCGAACCGCACCCAGCCGATGCCGTCGAACCACAGCTCGGGCCAGGCGTGCGCATCGCGAACGGTCACCACCCACGTGCCGGTGTCGTCCTGGGTGCCCTGGGTGAAGCCGACCACCACCCGCGAGGGGATGCCGAGGGTGCGCGCCATCAGCGCCATGGCCGCGGCGTACTGCTCGCAGTAGCCGATGCGATCGGTGAGGAACTCCATGAGGTAGTCCGCGTCGGCGCCGCTGCGCACCGACGTGCTGTACCGGAAGCCGCCGTCCTCGGTGAACCACTTCTGGAGCGCGACCGCCTTGTCGTACGGGGTGCTGGCACCGGAGGTGACGTCGGTCGCCATCTGCCGCACCTGCGGCGAGACGCTGCTCGGCACGCTGAGCTGCGGCCACAGCTGCCCCAGGGGCGGCGCGGCGGCGCGCAGCTCGGCGGGCCGCACGGCGGGATCGAGCGCGTTGACGCCGTACTTGAGTCCGGTCGCCGGCTTGCCGTCGGAGAACGCGACGCCGGTCTGGGGATCCAGCCGCCAGTTCGACCGCAGCCCAGCGAGGTCCTCGAGGTTGGTGATCGGGTACGGCAGCGGCAGGTAGGAGTTCTGCAGGCTGGTGACCGAGAACAGGTAGGAGTAGCTCGCACCACCGCGAACGTGGTACTCGGGCAGCGCCACGCTGAGGTGGTTGATCACGTCGCCGGGCAGGGGCATCCCGTCGACCCGGCCCTCGGCCAGGGCCGGTCGGGGCTGCCAGGTCACTCCGTCGAAGGCCTCCAGGGCAGTGACCCGCATGTACGGCGGCTTGGGGTTGTTCGTGCGGTAGCGCAGGACCTCGGTGTCGGTGGCCTCCAGCAGGCTGCGGCGCATCGACACGAGCGGGTCGAGGACGACCGGACCGGCTGCCACCTTCGTGGCGCCGCCGCCGGTGCCGCCTCCGCCCAGCAGCGGGCTCAGCGCCCGGACGGGCAGCACGAGACCGGCCAGCACGGCCACGGCGATGGCCACCGCGCCGGTGCGGCGGGCGGCCGCCGACAGTCCGCGTGACCCGTGTCGTGGGCTCGAGGTCACCCCAGTCGCGGATCGCGCTCGCGCTGGTCCGCGGCCAGGAGCAGCAGCCAGCCGATGGCGGCCGGTGCGAACTGCCACCAGGGCGCCTGGCCGAACAGCACGATGGCCGACCACAGGTAGAGGCACGAGCAGGGGCAGACCGCCGAGGATGGGCGAGCGGACGCATGACGAACAGCGTGTCGACGCTGAGGGCGACCAGGCCGGCGCCGCCGACGGTCAGCAGCACCAGGTGCGGCAGCATCGGCACGGGCGCGGAGAACGCTCTGCGCGTCGGCCATGCCGATGCTGATGAGGTGGCGGATGACGTCCCATGCCTCGACGGTGGGCACGACCTTGGCCCAGGCCTGGTCGGCCGCGTACATGACGGTCACCGTGCCGACGAGCCCGATGAGCTCGGCGATCGGCACCAGCGGAATGGGCAAGGCGATGGCGCGACTGCCCGCCCCGACGAGGGCGATCGACCAGGACCATGACGATGGCCGGTGGCAGCCACGACATCGAGGCGAACAGCGGGATCAGGCACAGCAGGCCGAGAATGGTCGCCACTGCGGCGACGCTCGTGTCGGCCAGCCGCGCGCGGGCGCGCACCAGCGGCCAGCCGCTCATCGCGACAGCACCGGGCTGCGCGGGCAGGACGCGCGACCAGACCTCGACGACGGAGGTGCGTCGCGTCCAGCCGGCCGCCTGCCAGCCGTGCGCCTGGAGGATAGTCGATGGGTCCAGGCTCCAGCACCAGGCACGCCGTGAAGCCGGCCATCGGGCGGATGAGTGCACGGGCCGTGTCGTCGCTGACCCGACCGAGCACCGCGACCACGGAGGTGGCGCCTTCGATCATCGCGCCCAGGGTGGGGGCCATCGCCTCGCCGGACAGGCGGACCTCGGCGAACGCCTGCAGGATGCCGTCGACGTCGGCCGACGACGTGCCGCGTCGTCTCGACCAGCAGGCGACCGTTCGCCGTGAGGACGGTGACGTGCCAGCCGCGACGCAGGTGGTGCATCGCGATGCTGGCCGCCGCAGAGACCGCCCACTCGAAGGTCGACGCCAGGCCCGTCGCCTGTGTGCGCCTGCGCGCGGTTGTCGAGCATCGACGACCATCGAGCTGTGCCAGGCCTGCTCCTCGCGTCGGACCATGAGGTCGCCGTGCCGGGCGGTGGCGCGCCAGTGGATGCGCCGCATGTCGTCGCCGGGGCGGTGCTCGCGCGGCAGGACGTCGTCGTCACCGCGAGCGGCCAGCGAGCGGAACAGCGTCTCGCCGCGGCCGCCGGGCGACACCGATCGACCGGCGTCAGCGAGGTCGACGATCTCGCGGCGTCACGATGATCGGGGTTCGTGGCCGCGAACGAGCGGGTGAGCACGCGCAGTGCCGAACGGGTCGGTGACGGTGACCGTCAGCGGCCCGATGCGCCCCCGTCCGCGCTCGATGCCGGTGACCCGGTAGCGCACGGCACGCTGGGCCCGCGAGGGCACGCGATCAAGAACCACCCGTGCCGAGTCCGTCGAGGTTCTCGGGCACCTCGTCCTGCAGCAGCAGGACGCCGCTGGGCAGGCGCGAGCCGTTCTCGATCGTCAGGACGACCTCGGCGTCGGTGCCGACCGGGAACCGCGTGGGCTCGACGACGCGCTGGGCTGCCGAGCACGAAGCGTGACCGCGCGCGCATGACGACGCCGAGCACGGGCAGCGACGATGAGCAGGACCGCCACGGCGACGACCGCGGGCTCGCCGAAGCCCCAGCCCGCGCCTGCCGACACGAGCCCGGCGGCCAGCAGGGCTCGCCCACGGGTCGGTGAGCGTGCGCACCTAGGGAACCGGCACCTTGGCGACGAGGTCGGCGATGACGGCGTCGCTGGTGCGCCGATCCAGGTGCGCCTCGGTCGACAGCAGCACGCGGTGCGCGAGCACCGCGCCGGTCAGGGCCTGGACGTCGTCGGGCAGCACGTGGTCGCGACCGCTGAGCAGGCTGGAGGCCTTGGCTGCGTGCAGCAGGTGCACGCTCGCTCGCGGCGAGGCACCGAGGCGCAGCAGCGGTGTGTTCGCGGGTCGCGCCGACGATGTCGACCACGTAGCGCTTGACCGCATCCGACGCGAACACCGTGCGCGTGGCCATGCGCAGGCTGCTCAGCGTCTCGGCGTCGGTGACCGGCGGAGGTCGTCGAGCGGGTCGTGCAGCTCGTGCGTGTCGAGCATCGCGACCTCGGCCGTCGCGGTCGGGGTAGCCGAGGCTGATCTGCATGAGGAAGCGGTCGCGCTGCGCCTCGGGCAGCGGATAGGTGCCCTCCATCTCCACCGGGTTCTGCGTCGCGATGACCATGAACGGCTGCGGCAGCCGGTAGGTGCGGCCGTCGGCGCTGACCTGCTGCTCCTCCATCGCCTCGAGCAGTGCGGACTGGGTCTTCGGCGACGCGCGGTTGATCTCGTCGCCGAGGACGATGTTCGCGAACACGGCGCCGGGACGGAACTCGAAGGTGCTGGTGCGCTGGTCGAAGACGCTGACTCCGGTGACGTCGCCGGGCAGCAGATCGGGAGTGAACTGGATGCGGTGCATCGTGCAGTCGATGCTGCGGGCCAGCGACTTGGCCAGCATCGTCTTGCCGACGCCGGGCACGTCCTCGATCAGCAGATGGCCCTCGGCGAGGAGGGCGACGAGCGACAGCCGGATCGCCCCCGGCTTGCCGGAGATCACGCGGCTCATGCTCGCGGCGACCTCGTTCATCACTGCCCGGGCCTGGTCGAGCGTCACGGCGAGGCGCGGCGCTGGAGGTGCTCGTGGGCGTCGTGGTCACGCCCTATTCTCACCCGAACAGGGCGAATCGTCACCCCAACCGGCAATTCGTCACCCCCGAACGGGAGGGGTGCCCTCGCAGGCGGGAGGATTCGCGCATGACCAACGTCGTTCCCGCCCAGCTCGGCCGATTCTTCGAGGACTTCGAGATCGGGACCGTCTACCAGCACCCGTTCGGCCGCACGATCTCCGAGGCCGACTCGACCTGGTTCACGCTCCTGACCTGCAACACGAACCAGAACCACTTCAACGCGCACCTCGCGCAGAGCAACCCGATCACGCAGGGTCGCATCATCGTCAACTCCGGCCTCACGGTGGCACTGGTGCTCGGCCTGTCGGTCATCGACATGAGCCAGAACGCGGTGGCCAACCTCGGGCTGGACGGACATCAAGCTGACGCACCCGGTCTACATCGGCGACACGATCTACGCCGAGAGCATCTGCCTCGACAAGCGCGAGAGCTCCTCGCGCCCGGAGATGGGCATCATCCGCATGAAGACCCGCGGTCTCAACCAGGACGGCGACGAGATCGTCTCGTGGTTCCGCTCGGTGATGATCCCCAAGCGCACCAGTGGCATCGGACAGGACTACTTCCCGGCCGCGAAGACCGGTCCGCTGGAGATGCCGTCCGAGTGACCGCGCCGCATCGGTGCAGGATGATGGGCGCATGAGCGACGACGCTGTCCGGGGGGAGGTCATCCTCGTGACGCATCCCACCGAGCCGGCCAGGACCGGACCGCTCGACGCGATCAAGGGCGTCCTGTCGAACACCGTCGGGATGGCCGGGTACACGGCAGCGACCGTTGCCTCGATGATCGAGCAGACGGTGGGCTCCGCGGTCGAGTCGTCGGTCAATGCCGCACTCGACCGGGTCGTGCCCGCGATCGCCGACGCGATCATCGAGCGGCTCGACCTCAACCGGATCGTGCTCGAGCAGGTGGACCTGAATCTCATCGTCAACACCGCTCTCGACTCGCTCGACCTCACGCAGCTGGTCATCGATCGCGTCGACGTCAACGCCATCGTGGCGCAGGCCGACATCGATGCGGTGATCGATCGCGTGCCGATCATCCCGCTGGCCAACTACGTCATCGACGAGATCGACCTTCCGCAGATCATCCGTGACTCCACCAGCGGCATCGCCGGCGACGCGATGAACACGGTGCGCCTGCAGGGCGTCGGTGCCGATGACCTCGTCTCGCGGCTGGCCGACCGGATCGTGTTCCGGCGCAAGGGCCGCAACGTCGATGCGCCAGGCGATCCCGACTCGCTCGTCGGCAAGTTCACCGAGGACCTCAGCGAGCCGACCCCGGCGCCGGGGGAGGGGGAGAAGCTTCGATGACGACCTTCCGCGAGTACCGCGAGGCGATGAACGAGGGGCAGGAGCCCCTCCACGTGGTGCCGATGCTGCCGTCCGAGGCGCATTGCGTTCCAGGGTGAGCGGTCCGGCTTCGTCACCCGAGGCTTGGCGGCGGGGATCGACGTCGTGATCATCTTCCTCGTCGTGCTCGGCACGATCGCCGTGCTGTGGATGGTCTCGTTCATCGTCGATCCGCTGACGCCGGCCGCGCCGGCGGTCGACGACAACCGGATCCCGTCGACGTGGGCGATGATCGTCTACGGCTACGTCCTCAATGTCGCGTACTGGACGGTCGGGTGGGCGACCGGCGGGCGAACGATCGGCAACCTCATCATGGGCGTGCGGGTCGTCAACTTCCGCGGCCAGCGGGTGCGGTGGGTCGGCGCGTTCGTCCGGGCGCTGTTCTGCACGGTGTTCCCGTTCGGGCTGCTGTGGGTGATCATCAGCAGCCAGAACCGCTCGGTGCAGGATCTCGTTCTGCGCACGAACGTCATCTACGACTGGGTGATCGGCATCCCCGGTCTCAGCCGCAGCGGGCCGGCGTCCCGTCCGTGATCGGCGAAGGGGCGTCATGATGTCGATCCGTCGGACTGCTCTCATCGGGCTGTGCACGGCCATGGCACTCGCCTGCGCCCTGCCCGGCACCGCGGCGTCAGCAGCTGCGCCCTCGGCCGACGTCCAGCAGAAGGTGCTCAGCTGGGACTCCGCGGCCGCGCGCATCGGCCTGGCCGGCTCGCTGTGGGAGCCGGAGAAGACGGCCGGTCGCTCGCGCACCGGGCGCCTCGTCGTCATCGCCGGGAACCTCGCGCTGGCGTCGGGCGTCGTCGTCGCGGGCGACACGTCCGCATCGGTCAGGTACGGGAGCAGCCGGCGCGGGTTCCGCATCTCGGAGAAGTGGGCGTCGACGGGCTGGGCGGCTGCACCGATCCTCAGCACCAGCATGGCCAAGGTGCGCACGGTCTCGGTGCCGCTCGGGCTCCCGGCTGCGAAGGTCCTCCTCACCGCTGACGTCTTCGCGAACTGCTTCCCCCAGTCCTCGACGCGCCGGCCACGCCCGGTGCCCGCGCGGTTCCGGTGCACCCGCGCCGACGTCCTGCGCACCGGCGGCGTCCTGATGATGACGGCGCGGCCCGCATCGGGTGTCTCGTCCCCGGGGGACACCACAGTCGTGGTGCAGTCCACCGGGCTGACCTTCGACCAGCTGGTGAGCATTGCGCGAAGCCTCCAGCAGGTCGCTGGCTCGGCGGCCGATGGAGCCGGCTCCGCCCAGATGATCGGCATGTGCCGTCAGATGATCGAGGGACGGATGACGCCCGGCGCAGGCCGACGCGTTCGCCACGGCGTATGGCTACACGACACGAGTCGGCAGCGTCGACGGCGTCGGGCAGGCCGTCACGGCGGACTACCGTCCTGATCGGTTCACCCTCTCGACGGTGGCCGATGCCGTGACGTCCTGCACCTACGGCTGATCCGCGTCAGCTCGACGTGAGCGAGGGCTCGCGATCGTCGGGGGTGGCTCCTTCGGCCGGCGCCTCAGCACCCGTCGTGGTCGAACTGCGCCGGCGGCGCAGCTGCCGGATCACCAGCAGTGCGAGCGGCACCAGGACGACGAGGGCGATCAGCGCGAACGGCAGCAGGAACCCCGCGGCCGTGAACATGATGGTCACGAGCGACACGAGGGCGGCCCAGCCGCTGGCGAGGCCGGACAGGAATCCCGGAGCCTCGACGGTGCTCACCGACGACTTCGGGGTCAGGGCCATCGTCACCGTGCTGTAGGCAACCTGTTCGCCGAGGGTCTTGCGCTGTGCGGAGAGGGAGTCGAGCTCGGCCTGGCGCTGGGACAGCTGGGTCTCGATCGCCAGCATGTCCTCGATCCGCTGGGCCTGTGCAAGCAGCTGCGTCATGCGGTCGACACTGGTCTGCAGCGCCTTGATGCGCGCATCGAGATCCACCACCTGTCCGGTGACGTCCTGGGCCGTCACGGACACCGAGTCCACGGTGCCGAGCTTCGAGACGTCGGCGATGAAGGCGTCGAGGTCGGCGGCAGGGATCTGGGCCGTCATCATCGAACTGGTGGACTCACCCGAGGCCTGCGTGTCCTCCGACGCGACGAGGCCATTGCGCTTCTTGATCAGCCCGTGGATGTCGAAGACGCTGCGCGCGACGTCGTCCACGCGCATGGCCACATAGGCGTTCTTGACGATCTGACGATCCGGCGTGACGGCCGTCGACACGGTACCGCCGGCGGCAGCCTTGTCCTGGGCCGGTGCATCGGGCGCGGGCGCCCCCAGTTCGGGTGCCACCCCCGTGACCTGGCCCTGCGTGGTGATCGCCTCGCCGCCGGCGACGACGTCGGACGCGGTCGCTCCGGCGCCGGAGCAGCCGGCCAGCAGGACGACGGCCGCGAACGTGATGATGATGGGAAGGACCTTGGTGCGCATGGCGTCTCCTCTTCGCATGCACGGCGGCGCCACGTGCACGCGCCGCGAACCATGGTGGCTCACTGCTGTTGACGCGTCGGTTCCGACCGATGTTCCGCCCTGATCGCAACGATTCGGTATCGGCCCTCCGTCGATGCTCACTAGTGTCGGGAGCGGAGGCCGACATGACGGTCCTGGGCGAGCGCTACGTCGATGCCGTCGCGTATGCCGCCGTCGTGCACGCCACGCAGACCCGCAAGGGGTCGGCGATTCCGTACCTGGCCCACCTTCTCGGGGTTTCCTCCCTGGTCCTCGAAGCCGGTGGTGACGAGGACCTCGCCATCGCGGCCCTCCTGCACGATGCCGCCGAGGATCACGGCGGCGATGCGCAGCTGCTCGAGATCGACGATCGCTTCGGGACCCGCGTGGCCGGGATCGTCCGCGAGTGCAGCGATTCGCTGCTGCCGGAGAATGCGGTCAAGCCGGACTGGGAGACGCGCAAGCGCGAGCACCTGGCCCGGCTGCCCTTCGCGTCGGACGACACGCTCATCGTCTGGACGGCCGACAAGGTGCACAACGCGCGTGCCCTTGTCACCGACGTCGCGGTGAAGGGGCTGCCCTTCCTGGCCACCTTCCACGCGCCGCCGGATCGACTCCTCTGGTACTACCGGGAGAATCTCGCGATCGTCACCGACCGCCAGGTTCCGCCGGCCTTGCTGGCTCCGCTGGCGATGGCGGTCGGCACGCTCGGCGACCTGATCGAACGGGCGCCGGACTAGACGGGTTCGACGAGGTGCAGCGTCTGGGTGGCCCGCGTGCAGGCGACGTAGATGTCCGAGCCTCGCGTTCCCTGGGTGGCGATGGCCGCGGGGTCGACCACGTACACATGGTCGAACTCGAGGCCCTTGGTGTCCCGCGCGGTCAGCACGGCGATGGGCGAGTCGAGGGCATCATCACCGGTGCCGAACGCCTCGCTCGCCTTCACCAGCGTCGACATCCACATCGCCGCGTCCTCGTCCGGCACCACGACACCGATGCGCCCGGGCGCGAGAGCCGAGCGCTGCAGGACGGCGTCGGCGATCTCGTCCGCGGTCAGGCTGACGTGCTCGGTCTCGACGCCGTCTCGAATCGGTTGGAGATTGGGAGCGTGCCCGCCGGCCCTAGTGAGCAGCGTGGTGGCCGTCGCCGCCGTCTGCCGCGTGATGCGGTAGGTCACCGTGAGGGTGTGGAGGTCGATCTTCTCGCGCGCCCAGCCGAGGGCCTCGTCCCAGTCGCGGGCGCCCGCGGGATGGGTCGTCTGCTGCAGGTCTCCCACGATCGTCATGGACTTGCGGGAGCAGCGCCGGGCCAGGGCTCGCCACGCCATGCGCGAGAGCTCCTGCGCCTCGTCGACCACGACGTGACCGTAGATCCAGGTGCGATCGGACATCGCCCGCTCGGCGACGGTGGTCGACGGCCGGTGCACCGCCCTCGGATCGACCACGACGAGCTCGCGGTAGTCGTCGGCCGGATCCTGCCGGACCACGCGTGCGGGAACCTCGAACTCCCCGAGCCGCTCGGCGGCCTCGTCGAGGAGCGGGACATCGTCGACTGTCCACGGGGCCTCGATGGGTCGAAGCAGCGTTGCCTGCTGCTCGCGCGTCAGGAGGCCCTGGGCGGCACGGGCCAGCGCGTCGGGATCACTGAGCAGGCGCGCGATGAGTCGCTCCGGCGTGGTCGGCAGCCACATGAGGTTGAGCTCGCGGCGCAGGTGAACGTCGTCGACGATGTCGTTGATGATGTCCTGGCGGATCTCGGGATCCGACGGATCCTCCTGCCGCTGACGGGCGCGATCCTTGGCGAGGATGTCGATCACGCGACGCAGGAACGGCTCACGGTTGGCGTGGTAGGCGGCGTTGCGCGGCAGGCCCGCCTTGATGTCGGCCAGCTGCTGGGCGGTGATGCGCACCGTCGAGCCGTCCTCGAGCCGGATGCTCACATCGTGGCGGGGGACCCGGATCCGCTGGGTGACGGCGTTGGCGACGACGCGCGCCATGACGGTGTCGCCCTTGATGGCCGCGACCGGAGGGGCGTCGGGGATGCTCGTGGACACCGACGGGTACAGCTGCCCGGGGGTGAGAAGGACGACGTCGGTCTCGCCCAGGCTCGGCAGCACCTGGTCGATGTAGCGCAGGAACGTCGTCGACGGACCGACCACCAGGACGCCGTCCTTGGCCAGCCGGTCGCGATAGGTGTAGAGCAGCCAGGCCGCCCGATGGAGGGCGACGACCGTCTTGCCCGTGCCGGGGCCACCCTGGACGACGGTGAGCTGGTTCATCGGGCTGCGCACGATCTTGTCCTGGTCGGCGGCGATGGTGGCGATGATGTCGCCCATCCGGCCCTCGCGTGGAGCCTCGACCGCGTCGGCGGCCGCATCCGTGCTGATCGACGCCGGGTTGAGGAGATCCTCATCCTCGACGTGGGTGACGGTGCGGTCCTTGGTGATGATGCGCCGCCGGCGCCGCAGACCCATCGGCTCCACGGCCGTCGCCTGGTAGAAGCCGGCTGACTGAGGAGCCCGCCAGTCGAGCAGTACGGGGTCACCGTCCGCGTCGCGCAGGCCGATCCTGCCGATGTGACGGGTCGGTCCCTCGGCATAGTCGAGCCGGCCGAAGCACAGCCGGCTCGTGGCCGATCGGGCGCTGCTGAGCTGCTGCACCAGGGAGTCGAACATCGCCTGCCGCTCGAGGAGATCCTGCTCGGTGCCGGTGCCCTGCTGGCGGCTCAGCCCCTCGATGCGCGTGGTCAGGTGCGTCGTGAGCGCGTCGAGTCGGGCGTAGCAGGCATCGACCACCTGCTGCTCGCCGGCGATGGCGTCCACGGTCGTCCTCCCCTGGCACCCGTTGGTCGAGGAATGGGCACTCGAGTCTGCCACGACGGGGGCCGGGATCGCTGGCGGGGGCGTCGGGACGGCCGCGATGTCAGACCGTCGTGGCAGGGTGCGGTCATGGACCTCCTCCTTGCCCTGGTCGTCGGTGCCGCCCTTGGCTTCGCGCTCGCGTGGCTGATCGTCGGGCGGTCGGCCCGTCGTTGGCAGACCGAGGCGCTGGCGCTCGAGGGGGCGCTCGGCATCATGCGGGCCGACAACGACGCCCTTCGCGGTCAGGCGGGTCAGGCCCGGAGCCTCGACGACCTGCTCCAGCCCGTCCGCGACAGCCTCGAGAGCCTGCGGCGCGCGGCCGACGCGAGCAGCCGCGACCGCACGGCAGCCGAGGCGACCCTGACCACGCAGATCGCCGCCGTACAGGAGCGGTACGCGTCCCTCGAGGTTGCCACCAAGCAGGTGGCGTCGGCGCTCGCCCGCGGTCAGACCCGCGGCCAGTGGGGGGAGATGCAGCTCGAGGGCCTGCTGTCCCACGCCGGCCTGCTCGAGGGCACGCACTACGTCCGGCAGGAGGCGCGAGCCGGCGTCGGCGGCGGAGCGCGCCCGGATGTCATCGTCCTGATGCCAGGCGGCGGCGAGGTCTTCGTCGACGCGAAGTTCCCCTTCGACGCCTACTGGTCGGCGCTCGGCACCGACGACACCGCGCAGCGCGACGCGTTCATGGCCAAGCACGCCGCCGACGTGCTGGCCCGAGCGCGTGAGCTGTCGGCCAAGCGCTACTCCGAGGCGAGCAGCAGCGCCGAGTTCGTCGTCATGTTCCTGCCATTAGAGTCACTGCTGTCCTCCGCCCTGGAGATCGACGGACTGCTCCTCGAGCGCACGTTCGAGCGGCGGGTGATCCTGGCCACGCCGACGACCATGCTGGCTCTGCTGCGCACCATCAGCTTTGGCTACCAGCGCTCGTTGATGGCCGAGAACGCAGAGGAGATCAAGGCGGCCGGTGCCGAGATGCTCGCCCGACTCGGTGTCCTCGTCGAGCATCTCGACGTGATGCGTCGCGGACTCGACCAGGCTGTCCGGGGCTACAACAAGTTCGTCGGGAGCTTCGACTCGCAGGCACTGCGTCAGGCACGCCGGATGAACGAGCTGGGGGTCAGCACTCAGCGCGATCTGGATTCCCCTGCCATGATCGACGTCGAGCTGCGCGCGTCAGATGCGGCCGCACTGAGGGGGTAGCCGTGGCCGCATGGCGAGTGGTGTCAGCCGTTCTGGCCGTGCTGCTGGTGGTCGGCTACGCCATCGGATCCGGACGCTGGGTCACGACCGACTCAGGGTGGTACGCGTCCCTCGAGCAACCCGCCTGGCAGCCGCCGCCCGCCGTCTTCGGCCTGGCGTGGTCCTACAACTTCGTCGTGCTCGCGGTGGTCGGCGTGGCGATGGCGCTGCAGGCGCCACCGGCCCGCGTCACGGGCTTCCTGCTGGCCCTCGCGCTCAGCATCGGACTCGCCATCACGTGGGCGTATCTGTTCTACGGGCCGCATCACCTGGTTGCCGCGGCCGTGGCGCTCACCCTGGCGGCACTCGTCACGGTGGCACCCGTCCTCCTGGCGTTCGCCGAGAGGGCCTGGATGGGCATCCTGCTGGTGCCGTACCTGCTGTGGCTGGCCGTCGCCACCTCGCTGTCGTGGGGTTATGCCGCGGCCTGACGACCCTCGCGGCGGTCCGCGATAGCGTCCCGTTGTGAGCACGCCACGCTTCGTCACCCTGCCGACCGGAGTTATCGTCGAGCGATGGCCGGTGCGCGGATCACAGCGCGCCGTGATGCACACGGGCGTGCGGGGGAACGGCGATTGGGTCGTGCTGGTCCCGGGCTTCACGGGCAGCAAGGAGGACTTCATCGCGGTGCTGCCCGAGCTGTCGGCCCGTGGACTCGACGCCGTCGCCTACGACCAGCTCGGCCAGTACGAGTCGGCCGGATCCGATGACCCGGCCGACTATCGACTCGACCTGCTCGCCGCCGACCTGACCGAACTGATCGAGCTGGGCGCCGCGCGGCGCGACGGACGTCGGCCGGTTCTGGTCGGGCACTCCTTCGGTGGGCTGGTCGCCCAGCGGGCGGTGGTCGACGGACTCGACGTCCACGCGTTCGTCGCCCTGTGCACCGGCCCCGGAGCCCTGCCACCCCATCGGCATGGTGGCCTCGCCGACCTGGTCGACGCGCTGCCGCACACCGACATGGCGGCGATCTGGGCGGTCATGCGCGCACAGGCCGACGCGGCGGGGGAGCAGCCCGTCGATCCGGACGTGCGCGACTTCCTGACGCGACGCTGGATGGGCAACAACCCCCACCAGATCAGGGAGTTCGCCCACCAGCTCATGACCGCTCCGGCCCTGAACGAGCAGGTGCAGGCGCGCGTGGCCGCCGGCCTTCCCGTGACGGTGATGTGGGGCGAGCACGACGATGCCTGGCCGATCGACGCGCAGCGAGCCATGGCGGCCGCGTGGGGAGCCGTGAGTGTCCAGCTGGACGGACTGGGCCACTCGCCCAACGTCGACGGGCCGAGCACCTTGGCCGACGCGCTGGTCGAGGTACTACTGACCGCTCGCTGAGGGCACCGGCACCGGCCCCGCCGTCGGCGCCACGACGGAGGCGTCGGACGCCGGCGCGGAAGTAGGGGTAGGGGTCGGGGTGGCCACGACCTTCGGGCGCGTGAGCGGCTTGATGGTCGCGGGGCGCTTCTTGTCGAGCAGCACGATCCACAGCTGACCGGGTCGGAACGTCATCAAGGACCCGTCGGGGAGCGTGAACGTGGTCCCCGACTTGGCGTTGGGACGGAACCAGGTGGTCTTCCACACGAGGCCGTCGCGCATGACCATCGCGGTGCCGGAGCCGATCGTGTCGGCGTGCGGGGTGTTGCCGCCGCCCTTGTCGTAGAACGGCGACTTCTCCTGCTTCACGTACTGGATGACGACGGTGGCCGCACGCTGCCCGCCGCTCCACTCCTCCGCGCGGGCCGGCTGCCCGTTCAGGGCGACGCGGTACTCCTTGTCGGCCTTGTCATACGTGAAGCCGGCGGAGCCGTAACCCCAGGCCATCTGCGCCGTCTTGGCGTTGAGCCCACCGGTCGGCACGGCCTTGTCGAAGACGAAGCCCATGTCATGGGCTGCCGTGGCCTTGGGTGCGCGCTGCACGCCCGTCTTGCCATTGAAGAACAGGTTGTACGGCGCGTATCGGCGCCCGTCGCGGCTGTAACCGGCGTACGACGTGTACGGCGACACGTCGTAGAGGGAAGCGGCGGCCAGTCGCGGCAGCATCTTCTTCTGGGCACCGGAGTAGGCGAACGCCGGCTTGCCGTACTGGGCGAACAGGTCGATGTCGGTGATGCGCGCCGAGCGAACCGGGCCGATGCGCTTGGGAACATTGCTGGAGAAGACGGCGGCGATCCGGGTGATCCCGTACTCGACCTCCTCGATGTACACCACGTCGGCATCGATGAGGCCGGCGTGCGGCTGGGCGTTGCGGGTGTTGTCGAGCTTGACCACGATCACGGGATTGCGCGAGCCGATCGGACGACCGTTCAGCGGCGACGTCCCGATCGGGTTGGCCGGCATGGGCACGGCCGGGCGATTGTCGGGTGCGGGCAGGGCGTTGGCGTCGGCCTCGTTCTTCGGTGCCGCCGACTGCGTCGCGAAGGTGGGCGTCGGGGTGATGAGGACGGGTGCCTCGGTGGAGTCGGCCTCGTCGGAGGCTCCCGTCGAGGCGGCGCCCGAGGCGGCCGTCGCCGACGGCATGAGCGATGACGGGGCACCGGCTGAGGGCGGCGCCGACGCGGTGGGGGTGCCGACGGGTGCCGGCGAGGCGCTGGGCAGCGGTGCCGAAGGCGAGGACGGGCCAGCGCTGGTGGCCGGCCCCGTCGTGCACGAGGCGACCAGTCCGGCGCAGGCCAGGGCCCCGATCAGCCCGCTGAGGGGACGCAGTCTCACCTCGACAGGGTAGGTCGTCCTCCGGACCCCGACGCGCTCGCCCCGGTGCGTGTCGGCCGACGCCGGGGTGGGGTGGATATAGCCCGGATACATGTGGAGGACATGAGCGTGTCCGGTGAGGCACCGGGGTTGAATGTGGAGGGAAGTGGGGTACAGTGGCGGCACTTGGAGAGACCAGGGTGACAGGCGGGACAAGTTGGGGAGGTGGGGTGCATGTTCCTCGGCACCTACAACCCCCGGCTGGACGACAAGGGCCGCCTGGTGCTGCCCGCGAAGTTCCGCGACGCGCTCGCACCGGGCCTGGTCCTGACCAAGGGGCAGGACCGCTGCATCTGGGTCTGGCCGGCGCCCGAGTTCGCGGCCTACGCCGAGCGAATGAACGCGGCCTCGCGATCCGACGCGAAGGTGCGGGCCTACCAGCGGGTGCTGTTCTCGGGTGCCTTCGACGAGATCCCGGACAAGCAGGGTCGAATCATCGTGCCGGCCGGACTGCGCGAGTACGCCGGCCTCGAGCGCGACGTCGTGGTCGTCGGCAAGAACACGACCGCGGAGATCTGGGCCCCCGAGGCGTGGGAGGACTACCTGGCCAGCCAGGAGATCGCCTTCGCCGGAATCGACGAGGAGGTGCTGCCTGACTTCTAGCGACGCGTCCGCGCGGTGAGGTCTCCTCCCGCTCCTCGCACTGCACCTGACGCCACTTCCCCGGCGCCAGGGCCCGCTGAAAACAGCGGGCGGGGACCTGGCCACGCGGCCCACCACCTGCTCATCACACCCACCCGCGACCTTCATTGAAGGGGGACCGATGAACACCCTGATCCAGACTGAGCACCCCGTCCGCAGCGTCCTGCGGTCGACGGGTGTGCTCGTGATCGCCCTCGGACTGACGATCGGCGTGCTCGTCGCGCTCGCGAACGTCGTGGACACCTGGGCCTAGTCCATGCCGTCGTCCACCCGCCACGTCCCGGTCCTCCGGGATCGCGTGATCGCCCTGCTGGCCCCAGCGCTCGAGGAGCCAGGGGCGGTGCTGGTGGACGCGACTCTCGGTCTCGGCGGTCACGCCGAGTACGCGCTGGACTCCTTCCCCGGACTGCGGCTCGTGGGACTCGACCGCGACCCCGAGGCGCTGCGCCTGTCGCGGAACCGACTGTCCGCCTTCGGCGAGCGCGTCACGCTCGTGCACGCGGTGTACGACGAGCTGCCTGAAGTGCTTGCGGAGCTTGGACTTTCGAAGGTGCAGGGGATCCTCTTCGACCTGGGCGTGTCATCCATGCAGCTCGATGAGACCGATCGTGGCTTCGCCTACTCGCACGACGCGCCCCTCGACATGAGGATGGACCCGACCACCGGACTCACTGCGGCCGACGTGCTGAACACTTACTCGGCTGCCGACATTTCGAGGATCCTGCGCCAGTACGGCGAGGAGAAGTTCGCCCTGCGCATCGCGGCTCGCATCGTCGCCGAGCGGCAGGACGCACCATTCACCACGTCCGCTCGACTGGTCGACATCGTCCGCGAGTCCATTCCGGCGCCGGCCCGACGCACCGGTGGCAACCCGGCCAAGCGCACCTTCCAGGCACTGCGCATCGAGGTCAACGGCGAGCTGGAGGTCCTGCGTCGAGCCATCCCTGCGGCCCTGGCCGCACTGTCGGTGGGCGGTCGCATCGTGGTGATGTCCTACCAGTCCCTCGAGGACCGCATCGTCAAGCACGCGCTCGCCGTGGGCGCCCACCCCGACGTGCCGGCCGGGCTGCCGATCGTCCCCCCGTCGATGATGCCGTGGCTGCACCTGCTGACGCGCGGCGCCGAGAAGGCCGACGAGGACGAGATCGCCCGCAACCCGCGCGCCGCATCCGTGCGCGTACGCGCTGCTGAGCGACTGGAGGTCGCGGCATGAGCGCCACCGCCCGCAAGCTCTACGACGAGATCACCCTGCCGACCAGCCCGCCGGCATACGACGATGACGCGTACTCGCCCGAGGAGGAGATGGCTGCCGCACTCGGCAATGCTGACGGCACCGAGTACGCCACCCGAGGTGCCAAGGGACTGCGCAACGCCCGACCGAACCTCCGCATGGTCTCGCCGCTTCGCCCCGAGCGGGCCAGCCGTGGCGTGTTCGCCCTCGTCGTCGTGGGCATGCTCATCGTCGGGATGATCGTCATCCTCGTCATCAACACGTCGCTCGCCCAGGGCGCGTTCACCGTCAGCGAGCTGCAGGGCCAGCAGGCGGCCCTCACCCAGCAGGAGCAGACGCTGTCGCAGGCGGTCGCTGCTGCAGCGGCACCCGACGCCTTGGAGAAGGCGGCCCGGTCGATGGGCATGGTCCCGAGCCAGAACCCGGTGTTCCTCAAGCTGCCCAAGGGGAAGGTCCTCGGCAAGGCCACCCCGGCCGCCGGCGGCACCGCGGTCGAGCCGAAGCTGAAGACGCCGGCCGACGCGACGGTCAGCGAGGCCGTCGACAACGCCGCGGTCGGAACCGACCTGCCCGTAGCCCCGGGCGTCAACTATGACCCGGCGGCGGCCGACGCCGCCGCCGCGCAGGCGAAGGCCGCCAACGGAGCTGCCGCAGCCGCCTCCGTGCCGGTGCCGCTCACGGCGGCAGCCGCCGCGGCCGCGTCCTCCGTGGACCCCGGCGCCAGCGCTGGGTCGGCAATGTCGGCCGCGGGCGGAGCCCCGGTCGTAGCAGCCAAGCCGCTCGTGCGTCAGGACGCCAAGGTCGCCGGTGGGAAGAGGCCGACGGCGTCCGACGCGAAGAAGCCGGCTGGCGCCAAGGCCGCTGCCAAGCGGTCGGAGGCATCCTTGTGGAGCGACTCCACCGTCATCGACGTGAGCGGCCCGATGGCCAGCAACGACTCGGGCCTCGACGCGGTGCCGGTGCCCTGATGAACGATCCGTGCAGCGCTCCCCGGGGAACCGCGAGGCAGGCATGACGCGCACTGCTCAGCCGACCCGCCGACCCGCGCCGCAGCAGCAGTACCGTCCAACCCGTTCACCGCGGCGTCCGTTCGTCCTGGCCAACTCCCATCGCCGGGGGACCGTCCTCCTCCTCGCGACCGGCCTGGTGCTCACCCTCTTCGCCGGTCGACTCGTCGACCTGCAGGCCGTCAAGGGCGAGGCACTCGCCTCCGCCGCCCTCGACCAGCGCCTCCGCACGCAGACACTGCCCGCCACCCGCGGCGAGATCCTCGATGCGGACGGCCAGGCACTGGCCGTGACGGCCGAGGCGCGCAACGTCACTGCCGACCAGACGCTGATCGCCGACCCCGCGGCCGTGGCCGCCCAACTGGGTCCGGTGCTCGGCGTGGACCCCTCGGTCTTAGCGCCGCGCCTGACGGGAGATCGACGCTTCATCTACGTGGTCAAGTCCATCACCCCCGAGCAATGGGACCGAATCGACGCCCTTCGCCTGCCGGGCATCTTCAGTGAGCCAACCTCGCGTCGGGTCTATCCCGCGGGCGACCTCGCCGCCAACGTCGTCGGTTTCGTCGGGGCGCAGGGCACCGGTCTCGGCGGGCTGGAGTACGCGTTCAACAAGCAACTGGCGGGGGTTTCCGGCACGCAGACCTACGAGCGCGGGCCGGGTGGTCGGGTGATCCCGACCGGTGCCAACTCCGTCACCGCCGCGCAGCCAGGCGTCACCATCCAGCTCACCATCGACCGTGACATCCAGTTCGTCGCGCAGCAGGCGCTGGCGGACAAGGTGGCCCAGGCACACGCCGACAGCGGGACGCTGGTCGTGATGGATCCGCGCACCGGGAACATCCTGGCCCTCGCGACCGCTCCGACGTTCGATCCCAACAAGCCGACCGGGGCCAACGCCGCCGACCGCGGGAATCGGGCCCTGACGGACGTGTTCGAGCCCGGCTCCACCGCCAAGCTCATGACGCTGGCGGCCGTGGTCGACCAGGGCAAGGCCAACGCGTACTCCGCCTTCACCATCCCCGGGCAGATCAGTCGCGGCGGCTCGACATTCCATGACGACGTGGCGCACGGCACATGGCACCTGACCCTTGCCGGCATCATGGCCAAGTCCAGCAACATCGGCACGATCGAGGCATCCGAGCGCATCGGCGGGCGCAAGCTGTACAAGTACTTGAAGAAGTTCGGGGTAGGCATTCCGACCGGACTCAACTTCCCGGGTGAGGCGAGCGGCTTCGTGCCCCAGCACGCCGACTGGTCGCCGACGTCGTTCCCGACGATCGCCTTCGGCCAGGGCCTCAGCATGAACGCGGTCCAGAGCGCCAGCGTCTTCGCGACGATCGCCAACGACGGAGTGCGCGTCCATCCGACCCTGGTTCAGCAGACGATCAATGCCGACGGCACAACGACCCCGGCGCCCGCCCCCAAGTCGACCCGGGTCGTCTCGGCCGACACGGCCCGACAGCTGCGCGTCATGCTCGAGGGCGTTGTGGGCCCCGGAGGAACCGCACCCATGGCCGCGATCCCGGGCTACCGCGTCGGAGGCAAGACCGGAACGGCGCAGGCGTTCGACGAGAGCTGCCACTGCTACCGGGGCGTCGTGGCCTCGTTCATCGGCATGGCTCCCGCCGATGCGCCCCAGCTCGTCGTGGCGGTGTCCATCTTCAATCCGCGGGTCGGTCGCTTCGGCGGCGAGCTCGGCGGGCCCGTCTTCCAGCGCGTCATGACCTACGCCCTGCAGGCCCGCAAGATCCCCCCGACGGGTACCCAGGCACCGAACCTGCCGCTGACCACCGGCGGGTAGCGGTCATGACCTCGCCGCTGAGGCCGACGACTCGCCCTGTGGACCTGACGGAGGTGGCGACGCTGCTGGGTGCTCAACCAGCAGCGGCAGGTCGCGTCGTCGTCAGCGGCGTGACCCTGGATTCGCGCGCGGTGCTGCCAGGAGACCTGTACGCGGCGCTTCCGGGCCATGTCACTCACGGTGCGCGATTCGCCGATGCTGCAGTCACGGCCGGCGCTGTCGCGATCCTCACCGACCCGACGGGACTCGCCGAGGTGAGCGGTCTCGCGGTCCCCGTACTCGTGACGGCCGCTCCGCGAGGACGGCTCGGCGACGTGGCCGCGCTCGTCTACGGGCGGCCGGGGGACCGGCTGCAGCTGCTCGGCGTGACCGGCACCAACGGCAAGACGACGGTGGCCGCGATGGTCGAGTCGGGGCTGGTGGCCGCCGGGCGAGCCACCGGCATGATCGGGACGATCGGCGTGCGCATCGGCGGTGACGTCCACACGGGGGCCCGCACGACGCCGGAGGCCACGGAACTGCACGCCATTCTCGCGCTCATGCTCGAGCGGTCGGTCGACACGGTCGTCATGGAGGTCAGCAGCATCGCCCTCGACGAGCATCGCGTGGACGGTGTCGTGTATGACGTCGCGGGCTTCACGAACCTGACCCAGGACCACTTGGACTACCACGGCACGATGGCGGACTACTTCGCTGCGAAGGCACGCCTCTTCGAGCCTGAGCACGCCCGGCTCGGGGTGATCGGCGTCGACGACGAGTGGGGCCGACAACTGGCACAGCAGGCGGGCATCCCGGTCGACACGTGGTCGCTCGCCGATCAGCACGCCACCTGGTCGGTGCGGCGGTCGGCTGCCGGGATCGTCGTCGTGGGCCCGGACGGCGACGAGCAGGCCCTCATCGTGCCGATGCCCGGCGCCTTCAACGTCGCCAACGCCGTCTGCGCCTACGCCATCCTGCGCCGCGCCGGCGTCGACGGATCCGATGCCGCACAGGGGATTTCGGAGGTCACCGTCCCCGGAAGGATGCAGGTGGTCACGGGAGCGCGGGGTGTCACCGGCGTCGTCGACTACGCGCATTCACCCGACGCGATCGAGCGCGTCGTGCGCGCCGCGCGTGAGTCCGCCTCGGGTCGCGTGATCGTCGTGCTGGGCGCCGGTGGCGACCGCGACCGCGGCAAGCGCCCGGTGATGGGACTGACCGCCGCCCGGCTCGCCGACGTGATCGTCATCACGGACGACAACCCCCGATCCGAGGATCCGGCGGTCATCCGCGCCGCGGTGCACGAAGGAGCACTGTCGGCAGCGCCCGCGACGCGCGCGGAGATCCATGAGGTCGCCGACCGACGTGCAGCCATTACGGTTGCCGTGGGGTTCGCCAAGGCGGGAGACGTGGTCTTAGTGCTGGGCAAGGGGCACGAGCAGGGTCAGGATGCCGGCGGCGTCGTCACGCCGTTCGACGACGTGACGGAGCTGCGGCGGGCGTTGCAGGTCGATGAGGGTCCTACCGGGACGTTCGAGTGATCGCGCTCACGGCCGCGGAGATCGCCGCTGCCGTTGACGGGAGCCTCGTCGGCATCGATCCGACCACCACGGTCGTCGACGTCGCCGTCGACTCGCGTGCGGTCGCGGCGGGTGCGATGTACGTGGCCATCGCTGGCGAGCGCGCCGATGGGCACGACTTCTCCGACGCCGCGATCGACAACGGCGCCGTCGCCGTCCTGTCGGCCCGTCCCCTGACGCGCACGGACGGATCCGTGCTGCCGTGCATCGTCGTGGCGGATCCCGTGCTCGCCCTGGGCCGGCTGGCCAGCAGCGTCCTGGCGAACCGCCTGACCTGCAAGGTGGCCGCCATCACCGGGTCGAGTGGCAAGACCAGCACGAAGGACCTCCTGGGCGCCGTCCTGTCCAGCGTCGGTCCCACGGTGAGCCCGCAAGGATCGTTCAACACCGAGGTCGGCGTGCCCCTGACGATCCTGCGCGCGGATGAGCAGACGCGTTTCCTCGTCGTCGAGATGGGCATGCGCGGGATCGGCCACATCGCCTACCTCGTCGGGCTCTGCCAACCCGACGTCGGCCTCGTGATCAACGTCGGGAGCGCCCACGTGGGCATGCTCGGCTCGCGCGAGGCGATCGCCGACGCGAAGGGCGAGCTCGTCGCCGGGCTCGACGCCTCGGGCGTTGCGGTGCTCAATGCGGACGACCCGCTGGTCCGGGCGATGGCCGAGAGGACGGCTGCCCGGGTGGTCACCTTCGGTGAGGGCGCAGGAGCCCAGGTGCAGGCACGCGACGTACGTCTCGACGAGGCAGCACGGCCGTCGTTCACCGTCGTGGACTCGCGTTCGGGCGAGAGCGCGCACGTGGACCTGCACCTGAGCGGCGAGCACTACATCTCCAACGCACTGGGGGCCGCTGCCACGGCGGTCGAGCTCGGCGTCCCGCTGGCCACCGTGGCCGCCGCCCTGAGCGCGGCGCGTCCGGAGAGCAAGTGGCGCATGGAGATCAGCGAGGCGCCCGGTGGCTACACCGTCATCAACGACGCCTACAACGCCAACCCCGAGTCCACGCGAGCGGCCCTCAAGACGCTGGTCGCCATGGCGAACGGACGTCGCACCTGGGCCGTCCTCGGCGAGATGCGCGAGCTGGGCGACGACGCCCTCGTCGAGCACGACGCGATCGGCCGCCTCGCCGTGCGCCTGGACGTGTCCCGGCTCGTGTGCGTCGGGGAGGGCACCAGCGTGATGCACCTGGCGGCGAGCAACGAGGGATCGTGGGCCGACGAGTCGGCGTACGTCGCCGACGTCGACGAGGCGATCGCGCTGCTCCGCGCACAGGTTCGACCGGGCGACATCGTCCTGGTCAAGGCGTCCCGCAGTGTCGGGCTCGAACGCGTGGCGACGGCCCTGCTCGACGAGGTGACCGCATGAGACTCGTCGTCATCGGCGCGACCATCGCCACGATCATGGCGCTCGTCTGCACGCCGCTGCTGATCCGCTACCTCGCCCGGCACGGCTACTCGCAGGCCATCCGGGAGTCGTCGGAGGGCCTCGTCTACCCGTCGCACGAGGGCAAGCGCGGCACGCCGTCGATGGGGGGCCTGGCGATAGTCATCGCCGTCGTCGCCGGCTACTTCGGCACCCACCTGCTGGTGTGGCGCCCCGTCAGCGCGTCGGGGATGCTGATCCTGTTCCTCATGGTCGGGCTCGGCATGGTCGGCCTCGCTGACGACTACCTCAAGATCTTCAAGCAGCGCAGCACGGGCCTGCGAGCCCGCACGAAACTCGTCGGCCAGGCGGTCGTCGCGTTCACCTTCGCGTGGCTCTCGCTGCAGTTCCCCAACGCCGACGGCGTCACGCCGGCCTCGATGTCGGTGTCCTTCCTCCGCGACACGGCCCTCGTGCTGCCGGTCGCGCTGTTCCTGCTCTGGGTCTGGTTCCTGGTGACGGCCACGACCAATGGCGTCAACCTCACCGACGGCCTCGACGGCCTTGCCACCGGGGCAGCCATCATGTCGTTCCTCGCGTATGTGCTCATCAGCGTGTGGCAGTACGGCCAGAGCTGCCAGGTCCAGGTCACCGAGTCGTGCTACGACACTGCGAGCCCGATCGACCTGTCGATCGTGGCGGCGTGCTGCGCGGGCGCGACGTTCGGCTTCCTGTGGTTCAACACGTCCCCGGCGCGCATCTTCATGGGCGACACCGGGTCGCTGGCCCTCGGCGGAGCCATCGCCGGCCTCGCGGTGTTCAGCCAGACCGAGCTCCTGCTGCCGCTCACGGCCGGGCTCTTCCTCATCACGGCGCTGTCGGTCATCCTGCAGGTGGGCTCGTTCAAGCTGACCGGCAGACGGATCTTCCGGATGGCTCCACTCCACCACCACTTCGAGATGCTCGGCTGGCCGGAGATCCAGATCGTGGTGCGGTTCTGGATCATCCAGGGTCTGTGCATCGGCGCCGGGCTCTCCCTCTTCTACGCCGAATGGGTCCGCTCATGACCGCCGACGCGACGGGCCTGTCGCGCCTGTCCGACTGGTCCGCGTGGCGCGTCACGGTGGTGGGAATCGGCATCGCCGGGTTCGCGGCCGCGGACGCCCTCGCTCAGCTCGGTGCCCACGTCACCGTCGTCGATGCGGCGGACGGCGACAGGCAGCGCGACCGTGCCGAGATCCTCGATGTCCTCGGCGTGCAGGTCCTGCTCGGCTACACCGGCTCCGCGCCCGAGGGAACCGACGTTCTCGTCGTCTCGCCGGGCCTGCGCCCGAGCGCGGCCGTCATCACCGACGCGCAGGAGCGGGGCATCCCGGTCTGGGGCGAGCTCGAGCTTGCCTGGCGCCTGCGTCACCCGGACACCGCGGCGGCGTGGCTGTGCGTCACCGGTACGAACGGCAAGACCACCACCACGTTGATGCTCGAGTCGATCCTCCGCGCCGCCGGGTACCGCACCACGGCAGCCGGCAACATCGGAATGTCGCTGGTCGACGTCGTGATGCACGACGAGCTCGATGTCATCGCCGTCGAGGTCGGCGCTCCGCAGCTGCCGTTCCTGCACTCGATGAGCCCGGTGGCGTCGGTCTGCCTCAACATCGCCGACGACCACATCGACCACTTCGGGTCGATGGACGCATATGTCGCCGCGAAGGCCCGGATCTACGAGCGCACGCAGGAGGCGGCGGTCTACAACGTCCAGGACGAGGTCACGCTGCGCATGGTGGCGGACGCCGACGTGGTCGACGGCTGCCGCGCGATCGGCTTCACCCTCGGCGTCCCGGCGGTGTCCATGCTCGGCATCGTCGATGACGTCCTCGTCGACCGAGCCTTCGTCGCCGATCGCGCCGAGACCGCGCAGGAGCTCGGCCTGGTGTCCGACGTTCATCCGCTCGCGCCGCACAACGTGGCGAACGCGCTGGCCGCCGCCGCACTGGCGCGGGCGTACGGGGTACCGCCGACGGCCGTCCGCGACGGGCTGCGGGCGTTCGAGCCGGCCGCGCACCGCATCGCCACCGTCGGCACGGCTGCGGGGGTGACCTTCGTGGACGACTCGAAGGCGACCAATGCCCATGCGGCGCAGACCTCCCTGGCCGCCTACGAGCCCATCGTGTGGATCGCCGGGGGGATGGCGAAGGGCCAGGAGTTCGACGACCTGGTCATCCGGTCGCAAGGACCGCCTGCGCGGTGTCGTGCTGCTCGGCGTGGATCGCGACGTGATCGCCGGAGCGCTCGCCCGACACGCCCCCGATGTACCCGTGATCACGATCGACAGCCGGGAGACTGGGGCCATGGTCGACGTCGTCAGGTGCGCCGCCCAACTCGCGCACGATGGCGACACGGTCCTCCTCGCCCCCGGATGCGCCTCGTGGGACATGTTCCGCGACTACACCGATCGAGGCCGCCAGTTCGCCGACGCGGTCGCACGGCTTCCCGGCTTCGTGCCACCGGCAGCACGCGCATGAGCCAGACCACGGCGCCCGTCGACGGCGTTCAGGAGGAACCCCGCGAGGGCAATCGGCTGACCCTGCTGCTCAGTCATCCGCTGAGCACGTACTACCTGCTGCTCGGCACGACGCTCCTGCTGCTGATCCTCGGCCTGATCATGGTCATGTCCGCCTCGAGCATCGAGAGCTACAAGACCTTCGGCTCGTCCTACACGCTTGCTGAGCGACAGGCACTGTTCGCCGTGCTGGGCGTCGTGGTCATGCTGTTCGCCGCGCGCACGTCCGTGCAGTTCTGGCGCGGCTCGGCGTGGATCCTCTTCTCCGTGGCCTTCGGCCTCCTCATCGCGGTCCTCGTCATCGGGGTCGAGGTGGCCGGTCAGCGCAACTGGATCGACCTGTTCGGGCCCTTCCGCCTCCAGCCCTCGGAGTTCGCCAAGCTGGCCCTGGTCGTGTGGGGAGCGTCCCTGCTCACCCGCAAGAACCGCCCGCTCGACAGCTGGAGCAGGCTGCTGCTGCCGTTGCTGCCGGTGGCAGTCGTCATGATGATCCTCGTCCTGATGGAGGGCGACTTCGGCAACACGCTGATGCTGGCCGCCATCACCATGGGCATGCTCTTCGCGGCCGGGGCGCCGCTGCGCCTGTTCGTCGCCATGGGTGGCGTCCTGCTCATGGGCGTCGTCGTGCTCACCGTCGCGGCGCCGTACCGCATGGAGCGGTTCACCACGTGGCTCCATCCCGGCAACGACCCCCTCGGATTCGGCTGGCAGGTGCAGCAGGGCCAGTACGCCTTCGGAACCGGCGGATTCTGGGGAGTCGGACTCGGAGCCAGCCGAGAGAAGTGGGGCTCCCTGCCGGAGGCCCACACCGACTTCATCTTCCCGGTGATCGGCGAGGAGTTGGGCCTGTTCGGCACGATCTCGGTGCTGATCCTGTTCGGCCTTCTGGCGTTCGCGATCTTCCGGCTCTGCCTGAACACGCAGGACCCGTTCGTGCGACTCGCCTCGGCCGGTGTCGGCTCGTGGATCGTCATCCAGGCCGTCACGAACATCGGCGCCGTTCTCGGCCTGCTGCCCATCACCGGCGTGCCGCTGCCGCTCGTGTCCTACGGCGGTTCGTCGCTCATCCCGACCCTTCTCGCACTCGGCATGCTGATGGCCTTCGCGAAGCAGGAACCAGGCGCCCGCAAGGCACTGCGGCGCAAGAGCACGGCGCAGGCGCTGCGGCGGCGGTGAGCTCATTGCATGTCGTCCTCGCGGCTGGGGGCACCGCGGGCCACATCGAGCCAGCGCTCAACGTCGCCGACGCGATCGCTCGACTCGATCCGGATGTCACGTTGTCCGTCCTCGGCAGCGAGCGGGGGCTCGAGACGACGCTCGTCCCGCAGCGCGGCTACGAGCTCGACACCGTCCCCAGCGTGCCGCTGCCGCGCCGACCGAACGGGGACCTGCTGCGCCTCGGGCCGCGGCTCACGCGTGCCGTGCGAGCCGCTTCAGCGGTGCTCGCGTCGCGGCACGCGGACGTTGTCGTCGGATTCGGCGGGTATGCAGCCGTGCCGGCCTACCTCGCCGCTCGACGCGCGCACGTCCCGATCGTCATTCACGAGTCGAACGCCCGCCCGGGGGTGGCCAATCGCCTCGGCGCACGGTTCACTCCCTACGTGTTCGAGTCGTATCCGGGCACGATCGGTGGCGCGCGGCCGATGGCCGTCCCGTTGCGGCGGTCCATCGCAACGCTCGACCGTGCTGCGATGCGCGCGGAGGGTCGCAGCCACTTCGGCCTCGATCCCGACCGGCCCACCCTGCTCGTGTTCGGCGGTTCGCAGGGAGCAGTGCGGCTCAACACGATCGTCGGCGAGGCGGTGCCTCGGCTCCATGCAGAGGGAGTGCAGGTGCTGCACTCCTACGGGTCCAGGAATCCTGCACCGGCTGAGCAGGAGGGCTACGTCCCGCTGCCCTACATCGACCGGATGGACCTCGCCTATGCGGCGGCCGACGTCGCCATGACCCGGGCCGGAGCCATGACCTGCGCAGAGCTCGCCGCGGTCGGCCTGCCAGCCGTCTACGTGCCGCTGCCCATCGGCAACGGCGAGCAGCGGCTCAATGCCCTGCCGGTCGTCGATGCCGGTGGTGGCTTCCTCGTCGAGGATGCCGACATCACCGCGGAGTGGCTCACCCAAACGATCCTTCCGTTGCTGCACGATGGGTCGAGGCTGCGCTCGATGGGCGCGGCCGCGTATGGGTATGGGGTGCGTGACGCGGACGAGCAGCTGGCGCGCGTCGTGATCGAGGCTGCGACAGGAGGCAGGACGTGACCGACGCAGGGTCCGCATCGGGCCAGGAGCTCGGCCGGGTCCACATCGTGGGCATCGGCGGTGCCGGCATGTCCGGGATCGCCCGCATCATGGTGGCCCAGGGCATGACGGTCTCGGGCACGGATGCGAAGGACTCTCGTCGGCTCCAGGCCCTGAAGGCGATCGGTGTCGACGCCCGCGTCGGACACGACGCCGACCTCGTCCAGGGCCTCGACGCGGTGATCTTCTCCACGGCGATTCCGGAGAGCAACGTCGAACGGGTCGCCGCGCGCGAGGCGGGGATCCCCGAGCTGAGCCGCGCCGACGCGCTCGCCATCGTCATGGCCGGCAGCCGCGGCGTTGCCGTGGCCGGCACCCACGGCAAGACCACCACGACGTCGATGCTCACCGTCGCCCTGCAGCACTGCGGCGTCGACCCGTCGTTCGCGATCGGCAGCGAGCTCAACGAGTCCGGTTCCAACGCCCACCTCGGTACGGGCGACATCTTCGTCGTCGAGGCGGACGAGAGCGACGGTGCGTTCCTCGCCCTGGCTCCCGAGGCCGGCATCGTGACCAACGTGGAGCCCGATCACCTCGACCACTGGGGGACGTTCGAGGCGATCGAGGAGGCGTTCCTGGAGTTCGCACTCGGCATCCGCGACCGCGACGGCTTCCTGGTCGTCTGCATCGACGACCTCGGCGGCGCACGGCTGGCGCAGCGGGCACGGGAGCAGGGCGTCGACGTGCGCACGTACGGCGAGAGCCACGACGCCGACTATCGGCTCTCCGACGCGATCGTCAACGGCATCGGATGGACGTTCGACGTCGTGCACAACGGCGTTCGGCTGGGCGAGGTGCGACTGCAGGTGCCGGGCCGGCACAACGCCCTCAACGCACTCGCTGCGTTCGCCACCGGCCTCGGCCTCAGCCTTCCCGCCTCGGACCTGCGCGACGGGCTGGAGTCCTTCAGCGGCACGCGCCGTCGATTCGACTTCAAGGGGCAGGTCGACGACATCAGGGTCTTCGACGACTACGCCCATCACCCGACGGAGATCGACGCAACGCTCCGGGCCGCCCGCGACGTCGTCGGCGAGGGTCGGCTGATCGTCGCCTTCCAGGCGCACCACTACTACCGCACGGCCATGTTCACCAAGGAGTTCGGCACCGCCCTCGGCCTAGCCGACGACGTCGTCGTCCTGGAGGTCTACGCCCCCGGCGAGACGCCCATCCCGGGGGCCAGCGGTCAGACGATGGCCTCGAACGTCCCGCTGCCGCCCGAGCACGTCGTCTTCGAGCCGTCATGGTCGGCCGTGGCCGGGCACCTCGTGGACCGGGCCCGCGCGGGAGACATCATCATGACGCTGGGCGCTGGCGACATCGGGATGATCGGCACCGAGGTGCTCGAGCAGCTGCGCGAGAGGTCGGCTGGCTGATGTCCGCACCGACGATGCCGACCCAGGCCATCAAGGTCGACTTCACCGATCGATACGCCCGCCGTCGGCGCCGCTGGCGCATCGCCGTGATCGTGCTCGCCGGGGTGCTGGCCGTCGTCGCCATCTGGCTCGTGTGGTTCTCCTCGGTGCTCGCGGTCAAGGTCGTGCGGGTCGTCGGGGCCAGCGGCCCCCAGGCCAACGCGGTCCTCGCCGCGGCCAAGGTGCCCCTCGGGGTCCAGGTGGCCCGGGTCGATGCCGACGCAGCGCAGGCGGCCGTCCTCGCACTGCCGTGGGTCTCGGCCGCGGAGATCCGGCGCGGCTGGCCCAGCGAGATCGTCATCGCCGTCACGGCGCGCACCCCGATCGCCGTCGAGGCGACCACGCGCCGGGCCGTCGACGTGGACGGTGTCGCCTTCGACGCGGCGGGCCCGCTGCCCAGGCAGCTGCCCTCGGTCCGCGCGACCGGGGTGGGCCTCGTCGCGGCCATGGGCGTGCTGGCCGCCCTGCCTGCGGACCTCGCCGTCCGGGTGCAGGCGCTCTCGGCGACCACCCGCGACGACGTCGACCTGGTGCTCCGCTCGGGGGCCAAGGTGCACTGGGGGAGCGTGGACCAGGCGCGAGTTCAAGGCGCGGGTGCTCCGGGCGCTGCTGCGCCAGAAGAAGGACGTGTACGACGTGACGGCGCCCGAGCTGCCCACGACGTTCAGCCCTAAGTGAGATAACCCTCAAGTAGTCCTTGAGACAGTTTTCCCACCCTCACCTTGCGTAACAGGCCGTGTTGGTTCTACCCTCCCGCCGGTTCTGAACGGGTCGGTTTCTCAGCCTCTCGTTGAGGTTGAGGGTTCAGGGCCACAGCGCAGCCGACGGACCAGGGGTCCACGGCACGGATGAAAGGTGGCGGCCGTGGCGGCTCCCCAGAACTACCTGGCAGTGATCAAGGTCGTCGGTATCGGCGGTGGTGGCGTCAACGCCGTCAACCGCATGATCGAGGTCGGGCTGAAGGGCGTGGAGTTCATCGCGATCAACACCGACGCTCAGGCCCTCCTGATGAGCGACGCCGACGTCAAGCTCGATATCGGCCGCGAGCTCACCCGCGGGCTGGGCGCAGGCGCCAATCCGGAGGTCGGCAAGAAGGCCGCCGAGGACCATCTCGAGGAGATCGAGGAGGTGCTCAAGGGCGCCGACATGGTCTTCGTCACCGCCGGCGAGGGTGGCGGCACCGGCACCGGTGGCGCACCCGTCGTCGCCCGGGTGGCCCGCTCGCTCGGCGCGCTGACCATCGGCGTCGTGACCCGGCCGTTCGGCTTCGAAGGTCGCCGTCGGCAGGCCCAGGCTGAGGCCGGCGTCGACAACCTCCGTGCTGAGGTCGACACGCTGATCGTCATCCCGAACGATCGGCTGCTGTCGCTCGCCGACCGGAACATCAGCGTCATCGATGCGTTCCGGCAGGCCGATCACGTCCTGCTGCAGGGTGTCTCGGGCATCACCGACCTGATCACGACCCCAGGCCTGATCAACCTCGACTTCGCCGACGTGAAGAGCATCATGCATGCCGCCGGCTCGGCCCTGATGGGCATCGGCTCGGCCCGCGGAGAGGACCGCGCGGTGGAGGCGGCCGAGAAGGCCATCTCCAGCCCGCTGCTCGAGGCGGGAATCGACGGAGCGCACGGCGTGCTCCTGTCCATCTCCGGTGGCAGCGATCTCGGCCTGTTCGAGATCAACGAGGCCGCGCGGCTGGTCAGCGATGCGGCCCATCCCGACGCGAACATCATCTTCGGTGCGGTGATCGACGACACCCTCGGCGACGAGGTGCGCGTCACGGTCATCGCGGCCGGCTTCGATGGCGGCGAGCCCCCCGCCAAGCGGGCCGGCGGCTCGACCGCGCGGCTTCGCGAGGAGGGCCACACGGGCGAGATCCCGGCGGTCGTCGCGCCGACGACGCGCACTGCGCCGGCCCCCCGCACCATCGTGTTCGACGATGCCGACGACGATCTCGACATCCCCGACTTCCTGAAGTAGTCGCCACACTCCATCTGCATGAGGAAAGACCAGCCATGGTCCCGCTAGCCGAAGGGCTCGTGGAGCCGTCAGCCCCCGGTGGCCGCCCTGCGAGATGGGCGGCCACCGGTCGTTCCGGGGGGCTGAGCGCCCCACCGTTCGACACGTTGAACCTCGCCGACTACGTCGGCGACGACCCGATCTCCGTCGCCGGCAATCGCCTCCGGCTGGCCGAGGCCATCGGCGTCGCGCCGGAGGCCCTGTGCGTCATGGGGGCCGTTCACGGCGCCGACCTGGCCGTCGTCCAGACACCCGGCACAGTCGCGGGCGTCGATGCCCTGCTCACCCAGGTGCCCGGACTGGCCCTGGTCGCCCTCGGCGCCGACTGCATCCCGATGGCGCTGATCGGAGCAGACGGCGTGACCGTCGCCGCCGTGCACTGCGGCTGGCGAGGACTCGTGCTCGACGTGGTCGGCGTCACGGTCAGTGCCCTGCGCGACCACGGGACCCGGGTAGCCGCGGTGGTGCTGGGTCCCAGCGCCTGCGGCACCTGCTACGCGGTGCCGCCCGAGCGTGCCGATGAGGTACGGCGGCGCACGTCGTCGCTTGTCGGCGATGCGGCCATCACCCGAACCCGCGACGGGCAGCCGGGCATCGACCTGCGGCTCGGCGTCGGCGCCCGGCTGGCCGAACTCGGCATCGATCGCAGCGACGTGGCCATGGCCGGAGGGTGCACGATCGAGGACCCGGCCCTGTTCTCCTACCGGCGGGACGCCATCACCGGGCGGCAGGGCATGGCCGTCTGCTCGATCGGAGACCGGACGTGAGCCTCCGGGAGGATGGAGCCGTGACGGGCCACCAGCGTCGTGAGGAGATCTCCGCGGCGTTGACGCAGGTGCGCGGCCGGATCGACGCGGCGGGGCGGGCCGCTGGCCGGTCCGACGACGTGCAGCTGATCGTCGTCACCAAGACGTTCCCGGCGAGCGACGTGCTCGTGCTCGCGGATCTCGGCGTGAGCGACGTCGCCGAGAACCGCGACCAGGAGGCGCGCCCGAAGCAGGCCGAGGTCGGTGGCGGGCACGGGCTGCGCTGGCACATGATCGGGCAGCTGCAGCGAAACAAGGCGGCCTCGGTCGGGCGCTGGGCCGACGTCGTGGAGTCCGTTGACCGTGCCGAGCTGATCGCCCCGCTGTCCCGGGCCGCAGACGAGCATGACCGCCGGCTCGATGTGCTCATCCAGGTGGCTCTGGACCCGGTGTACCGGCCCGAGCGCGGGGGAGCTGACCCGGCCGGCGTGCTCGCGCTCGCCGACCAGTTCGCCGGGCACCCCGCGTTGACCCTTCGCGGCGTCATGGGCGTGGCGCCCTGGCCGGGCGACGTCGACGACGCGTTCGAGCGGCTGCGAGGGGTGTCGCAGCAGCTGCAGACGCACCATCCCGCCGCCACGATCGTGTCGGCGGGCATGAGCGGTGACCTGGAGCAGGCGATCGCCCATGGGGCGACACAGGTGCGCATCGGGGGCGCGATACTCGGTACGAGGGCGGCGGTGCAGTAACGTCGGACCCGACGGCGACGTGCGCGCTGCCGGTCGATCGTGGTTCGGCGCAGGCGGTTCTGCGCAGTTGGCTCAGCACACACGGACAGGGAGGACGACAGGCAATGGCTGGCGCGATGCGCAAGATGGCCGTCTACCTCGGCCTGGTCGAGGACACCCCCGACGAGCCCTACGACGAGTACGACGACTACGAGGCCGCCCGGCGCTCGTCGCGGGACGCCCGCAACGTGCGCGGCTACGAGGATCGCGGCGACGCGGCGACCGACGACCGATACAGCAGTCGCAGCGTGCGTCCGATCCCCGACACCCGTGCGGTGCGGACGTTCCGCAGCGACGCACCCGCCCCGTCCCGTCCGACCTCGGCCCCCGCGCCCGACCGTCGCCCGGCGTACGCCCCCGCTCCGGACCTGACGCGGATCGAGACGATCCATCCACGCAGCTACAACGACGCGCGACGGATCGGCGAGCAGTATCGCGAGGGCGTGCCGGTCATCATGAACCTCTCCGAGCTCGAGGACAGCGACGCCAAGCGGATCATCGACTTCGCCGCGGGCCTCGTCTTCGGGATGCGCGGCTCGATCGAGCGCATCACCAACAAGGTCTTCCTGCTGTCCCCGGTGAATGTCGATGCGGGCGACGCCGCCCGTGCCCAGCTCGCCCAGGACGGCTTCTTCAACCAGAGCTGAGTCTCTGTCGCTCCACCACCGACCGCACCGACGACATGCACTAGGGGAGTACCGCGATGAGCGCCGTCGGTCAGGTCCTTGCGACTGTCCTGTGGCTGTTCTGGATCGTCCTGATCGGCCGCCTCGTCCTCGACCTCGTCCAGGTGTTCGCTCGATCCTGGACCCCTCGTGGGCCTCTGCTGCTCGTCGCCGAGGTGGTCTACACGATCACCGATCCGCCGCTGAACCTCCTGCGCCGCGTGATCCCCCCGGTGCGGCTGGGATCGGTGCAGTTCGATCTGGCCTTCCTCATCCTGCTCATTGGACTGCAGATCCTCATTAGCCTTGCCCTGATGATCTAGATGAAGGGACCTGCCCGATGCCGTTGACCGCTGCCGAGGTGCGTGCCACGAAGTTCTCCACGACGAGAATGCGCTCCGGATACGACATGGACGAGGTCGATGCGTTCCTCGACATCGTGGAGGCGGACGTCTCGAAGTACGCCGACGACCTGCAGCGCTCGCGCGACGGCGAGGCGGTCCTGCGCACGCAGTGCGATCAGCTTCAGGCACGCCTGACCGCGACCGAGCAGCGCCTCGCCGACGCCCAGGCGGAACTGCAGGAAATGCAGTCGGTACGGGTGAACCAGACCGAGCCGGTCGTGCTGGCCTCGACGCCCGCCGAGGCTGCTCAGGCTGCGACCGCACAGGATTCGGTCGAGGCAGGCCCGCCGACCCTGACGGACGAGCAGGCTGCCGCCATCGCCGCCGACCCGGAGGCGTCATCCGTGCTGGCCATCGCGGAGCGTCAGGCCGACGAGATCGTCCGGTACGCCCGCACGCGGGCCGACGCCATCAAGGGATCCGTCCGATCGATGCTCACCGACCAGATCGGCCTGATCGATCGCGTGTGACGCGAGTTAGCTCACGGCCGCGCGGGCGAGCGCGAGGGTGATCGGCAGGTCGGTGGCCACCGCCACGGCGTCCGCGGGGGCGAGGGCCTCGTCCAGGTCGAGGGCAAGCACCTCGCCGGCGATCAACGCGGCCATGCGCCGCCATGGCGGCGCGGGTGTCCGGGTCGTCCGAGCCCCACCACACCGTGATGCGGTCCGACACGTCGAGGCCCGCGTTCTTGCGCCCCTCCTGCAGGGTGCGCACGATCTCCCGTGCCATCCCGGCGCGACGCAGGTGGTCATCGATGTGCAGGTCGAGCGCGACGCTCTCGCCGGACTCGGTGGCCACCGCCCAGCCCTCGCGAGGCGTCTCGGTGATGACGACGTCGTCGTCGCCGACCGCGACGCCGCCGAGCTCGGGCACGACGAGCGCGACCGACTGCCCCGAGCGCAGCCTGCTGACCAGTGTCGCCGGGTCGGCGTCGGTGATGGCCGCGGCCACCAGGGGCGTCTGCTTGCCGAACCGCTTGCCCAGCGTGCGGAAGTTCGCCTTGACGCTGACGTCGACGAGGCCTGCGCTGTCGTCGCCCAGTGACTCGAGGGACTCCACGTTGAGCTCCTCGGCAACCTGCTGGCGCAGGTCGACGGGCAGGGCGCTCCAGCCGGCCGCCGACACCAGTGCGCGGCTCAGGGGCTGGCGCGTGCGGACGGACGAGGTGGCGCGCGCGGCCCGGCCGAGTTCGACGAGCCGTCGGACCAGGGCCATGCGATCGGTCAGCTCCGTGTCGACGAGGGCGTCGTCGACCTCGGGCCACGCGGACAGGTGGACCGAGAGCGGAGCCTTCGGATCGGTCGACCGGAAGAGGTCCTGCCACACCCGCTCGGTGATGAAGGGGGTGAAGGGCGCCAGGCAGAGGGTGACGATCCGCAGCGCCTCGTGAAGCGTGGCGAGGGCGGCTGGGTCGCCGTCCCAGAACCGCCGGCGGGAGCGCCGCACGTACCAGTTCGACAGGTCATCGACGAAGGCGGACAGCAGTCGCCCGGCGCGCTGGGTGTCGAAGTTCTCGAGTGCGGCGTCGACCTCGCGCGCGAGCTGCTGGGCCTCGGACAGCACCCAGCGGTCGATCACGGGTCGCTCGGACGGCGCAGGTGCGCCGTCGGCCGGCGACCAGCCGGCGGTCCGCGCGTACAGGGACTGGAAGGAGACCGTGTTCCAGTAGGTGAGCAGCGTCTTGCGGACGACGTCGGCGATGGCCGAGTGCCCGACGCGGCGTGCCTGCCACGGGGAACCGCTGGCGAGCATGAACCAGCGGACCGCGTCGGCGCCGTGCTCGTTCATCAGGGGGATGGGCGCCAGGATGTTGCCGAGGTGCTTGCTCATCTTGCGGCCGTCCTCGTCGAGGATGTGGCCCAGGCACACGACGTTCTTGTACGACGACTCCCCGAACACGAGGGTGCCCACGGCCATGAGCGTGTAGAACCACCCGCGGGTCTGGTCGATGGCCTCGCAGATGAAGTCCGCGGGGTACTGGTCGGTGAAGGTGTCGACCTCCGCGTGCGGGTAGCCCTGGGCGGCGAACGGCATCGCACCCGAGTCGTACCAGCCGTCGATGACCTCCGGCACGCGCACGGCCGTGGCGGCGCAGGTCGTGCACGGGATGGTGATGTCGTCGACGTACGGACGGTGCGGGTCGGTGTCCGTGACATCGCGGCCGGCCAGCTCACTGAGCTCGGCGAGGGAGCCGACCGCCTGCAGGTGGCCCTCCGGACAGCGCCAGATCGGCAGGGGGGTGCCCCAGTAGCGGTTGCGGGACAGGGCCCAGTCCACGTTGTTCGTCAGCCAGTCGCCGTAGCGTCCCCACTTGATCGTCGAGGGGAACCAGTTGGTCTTCTCGTTCTGGCCGAGCAGCTCGTCCTTGATGGCCGTCGTGCGGATGTACCAGGACGGCTGCGCGTAGTAGATGAGCGGCGTGTGGCAGCGCCAGCAGTGCGGGTAGGCGTGCTCGTAGGGAAGGTGCC
Organism: uncultured Actinomycetes bacterium; assembly: GCA_963755335.1. Lineage (GTDB taxonomy): Bacteria > Actinomycetota > Actinomycetes > S36-B12 > S36-B12 > UBA10649. The sequence goes on along the minus strand of CAVWJW010000008.1, from coordinate 1,745,177 downwards.
GGAACATCAGCCCACGCTGGACGAGGTCGTCCACCAGCGTCTCGTCCGCCTTCTTGAAGAACATCCCGCCGACGACCGGCACGGTGTCCTCGAAGTGGCCGTCGGGTCGCACCGGATTGACGACGGGCAGTCCGTACTCCCGGCAGGTCGCGAGATCCTCGGCGCCGAAGGCAGGGGCCTGATGCACCAGGCCCGACCCGTCATCGGTGGTGACGTAGTCGGCCAGGATCACGTAGTGCGCGTCGGGGATCTCGACGTAGTCGAAGGGCCGCTGGTAGTGGACGCGCTCCAGGGCACTGCCGGGAAGGGACTCGAGCACCGTCGCCGTGTCGCCGAAGATGGTCGAGATGAGCTCCTCGGCCACCACGAGGGTCTCGTCGTCCGATGTGCGGACGACCGAGTAGGTGGCGTTCGCCCTCACGGCGACGGCCGTGTTGGAGACGAGGGTCCACGGTGTCGTCGTCCAGACCAGGAGGGCCACCCCCGGGTGCCGCTGCGCGAGCCCCTCGTCGGGGGCGACGGGGAAGCGCACGTAGACGGACGGATCGATGACGGTCTCGTAGCCCTGGGCGAGCTCGTGGTCGGAGAGCCCCGTGCCGCAGCGCGGGCAGTAGGGGGCGACCCGGTGATCCTGGACGAGGAGGCCCTTGTCGAAGATCTGCTTCAGCGACCACCAGACGCTCTGGACGTAGTCCTTGTCCATGGTCCAGTAGGCACGGTCCACGTCGACCCAGTAGCCCATCCGACGGGTCATCTCGGTGAACTCGTCGACGTGCCGCAGGACGGACTCGCGGCATCGCGCGTTGAACTCGGCGACGCCGAACTTCTCGATGTCGCCCTTGCCCGTGAAGCCGAGCTCCTTCTCCACCGCGAGTTCCACGGGCAGGCCGTGGCAGTCCCAGCCGCCCTGGCGGGGGACGTAGTAGCCCTTCATCGTCCGGTAGCGGGGGAAGACGTCCTTGAAGACCCTGGCCTCGACATGGTGGGTTCCGGGCGTGCCGTTGGCGGTGGGCGGGCCCTCGTAGAACACCCAGGCGGGCCGGCCCTGGCTCTGTGCGATGGAGGCTTCGAAGACCTTCTCCGCGTCCCACATGGCCAGCACGTCGTGCTCCATTGCCGGCAGGTCGATCTGCGCAGGCACGGCCCGGTACATGCATCCTCCGCGGTGGTGTCAAGGAAAGAGTCGTCAGGATATCGAGCGACCCCCCGGCCGCACGGGCCGCACCGTCGGCGGCCCGTCGAGGATGCCCGTGCGCCGATTCGGCGCGGCAGCCCCCACGAGGGCGCGAACAGGCCTAACATCCGTGCGACATCGGGCATCCGGCCACCGCACGCGGATGCCACCTGAGAAGGTGGGGCGACATGGCAGCGTCAGGCAAGTCCACGGCCAAGCCGGCGAAGAAGGCCGCCCCCGCGAAGAAGGCCGCACCCGCGAAGAAGGCGCGCCCCGAAGGCTGCACCCGCGAAGAAGGCGGCGCCGGCGAAGCGGTCCATGGGGGCGCCGACCCGGTCCATGGGGGCACCTACGCGCTCCATGGGAGCGCCCACCCGAAAGGTGGCCGCCAAGAAGGCCGCCCCGGCCAAGAAGGCGGCACCCGCGAAGAAGGCCGCCCCCGCGAAGAAGGCCGCCCCGGCCAAGAAGGCGGCACCGGCGAAGAAGGCGGCACCGGCGAAGAAGGCGGCACCCGCGAAGAAGGCGGCACCCGCGAAGAAGGCCGCCCCCGTCAAGAAGGCCGCCCCCGCCAAGAAGGCCGCCCCGGCCAAGCGGTCCATGGGGGCACCGCCCGGTCCATGGGGGCACCCACGCGCTCCATGGGAGCGCCCACCCGAGAGGTGGCCGCTAAGAAGGCGGCCCCGGCGAAGAAGGCCGCCCCCGTCAAGAAGGCCGCCCCGGCGAAGAAGAGCCTGGTGGTGCGCGAGGACGAGAGCCCCTGGACGGCCAAGGAGCTGGCCGCGGTGACCGCCGACCTGCATGCCGACCGGGACCGCCTCCTCGACGAGATCGCCAGCGCGGAGATCGGCCTCGCCGACCTGATCCGCGATTCCGGCGACGGTGCGGGGGACGACCAGGCCGACGCCGGCAGCAAGACCTTCGAGCGCGAGCACGAGATGTCCTTGGCCAACAACGCCCGCGACATGCTCGACCAGGTCCAGCACGCCCTCCAGCGCATCGACCACGGGACGTACGGCATCTGCGAGTCCTGCGGCAACGCCATCGGCAAGCTGCGACTCCAGGCGTTCCCCCGGGCCACCCTCTGCATGTCGTGCAAGCAGGCGGAGGAGCGCTACTAACCGGCGGCTACAGTGGCGCGGTGACCGACGCCGCCGCCCAGCCCGAGGCCGTTGCGCCCGCGGACGGCCCGGATCCGTCACGTCGGCGTACCAGTCTGATCGTCCTGGCGTGCGTCGCGGTCGGCGTCATCGTCCTCGACCAGGTCTCCAAGCACTGGGTCGTCGACTCGATCCTGCCGCGGATCCAGTCCGGCGAAGGCCCCATCGAACTGCTCGGCGGCCTCGTCAAGCTCACCTACACCGAGAACACCGGCGCGGCCTTCTCGATGGGCACCGGCATGACGTGGGTGTTCACCCTGATCGCCATCGGTGTCGCCGTGGTCATCCTGCGGTCCTCGCGTCGCCTCGGGCAGCGTGCTCTGGGCAGTCGCCCTCGGCGGCCTGCTGGGAGGCGCCCTGGGCAACCTCATCGACCGGCTCACGCGTGAGCCGGGGATCGGCCGCGGCTACGTCGTCGACTGGATCCAGCTGCCGCACTTCGCGGTGTTCAACCTGGCGGACTCCGCCATCGTCTGCTCGGCGATCCTCATGGTCGCCCTCTCGCTGTTCGGCGTCGAGTTCTCCGGCGCCCGTCCGGCCGCCGAATGACGGAGCGACTCCTGCCCGTCCCCGACGGCCTCGCCGGCGAGCGCCTCGATGTCGCACTGACTCGGCTCCTCGGCCTGTCGCGCACCCGGGCGGCCGAGCTGGTCGCCGAGGGCGCCGTGCTCGTCGACGGCCGGCCGGCAAGCAAGTCCGAGCGGCTGATCGGCGGGGCGCTGCTTCAGATCGACCTGCGCGAGCCAGCAGTCGCGGTCGAGGTTGCCCCTGAGCCCGTGCCGGGAATGGCGGTCCTGTTCGACGACGACGACGTGGTCGTGGTCGACAAGCCGGTCGGCGTCGCGGCCCACCCCAGCCCCGGCTGGTCGGGCCCGACCGTCATCGGCGGCCTCGCCGCCGCCGGCTACCGGATCAGCACGTCGGGAGCGGCCGAGCGCCAGGGCATCGTCCACCGACTCGACGTCGGCACGTCAGGAGTCATGGCCGTCGCCAAGAGCGAGGCGGCCTACACCAGCCTGAAGCGCCAGTTCAAGGAGCGAACGGTCGAGAAGATCTACCACGCGGTCGTCCACGGCCATTGCGACCCGCTGAGCGGGACGATCGACGCGCCCATCGACCGTCACCCCCAGCACGACTACAAGTGGGCGGTCGTGACCGGCGGCAAGGACAGCGTCACGCACTACGACACCCTCGAGGCCTTCCCGCACGCGTCCCTGCTCGAGGTGCACCTGGAGACCGGGCGCACGCACCAGATCCGCGTCCACATGGCCGCGGTGCGCCATCCCTGCGTCGGGGACCTCACCTACGGTGCCGATCCCGGTCCTGGCGAAACGGCTGGGGCTGACGAGGCAGTGGTTGCACGCGGTGCGCCTGGAGTTCGATCACCCGAGCACGTCGGAGCGCATCATCGTGACCAGCCCGTATCCGGACGACCTGCGAATCGCTCTCGATCGCCTGAGCCCCGGCGTGTGAGCCGTCCGGACGTCGGTCGGGAGCGTTAGGTTCGGTGGGGTCCGAAGTTAGGGTGGGTGACGTGTCGAGCAGTGGTCAGTTCGTGCATCTGCACGTGCACACCGAGTACTCGATGCTCGACGGCGCGGCGCGCCTGGACAACCTCTTCGACGAGGCCATGCGCCAGGAGATGCCCGCCATCGCCATGACCGATCACGGCAACCTCTACGGCGCCTTCGAGTTCTACAAGGGCGCGAAGGCGCGGGGCATCAACCCGATCATCGGTCTCGAGGGCTACTACGCCCCGCAGGGCCGGTTCGAGCGGCGGCCGTTCGACTTCGGCGGCGGATTCGACGAGGGCACCCCCGAGGACGCCAGCGCCGGCCGCGGCAAGCAGAGCTACACCCACATGACGTTGTGGGCCGAGAACACCGCTGGCATGCACAACCTGTTCCGCCTCTCGTCCCTGGCCAGCCTCGAGGGGTACTACCACAAGCCGCGCTTCGACCGGGAGCTGCTCGAGCGCTACGGCAGCGGGCTGATCGGCACCACCGGCTGCCCCAGCGGCGAGGTGAACCGCTGGCTGCAGGCCGGCCGGTACGAGAAGGCGCTGGCCGCCGCTGCCGACTTCCGCGACATCCTCGGCGCGGGCAACTACTTCTGCGAGGTCATGGATCACGGGCTGCCGATCGAGCGGCGGTTCCGCGAGGACCTCCTGCGGATCGCGCGCACGCTCGAGCTGCCCCTGATCGCGACCAACGACCTGCACTACGTCAACAGCACCGACGCCGACACCCACGATGTCCTGCTGTGCATCGGCACGCGCACGACGATGGACGATCCGAAGAGGTTCCGCTTCGACGGCCGCGACTTCTACGTCAAGACGGCGGCCGAGATGCGCCAGGTCTGGGCAGAGCTGCCCGAGGCCTGCGACAACAGCCTGCTGATCGCCGAGCGCTGCCACGTCAGCTTCACCGAGGGCGCGAACCTGATGCCGCAGTTCCCGGTCCCCGAGGGGGAGTCGGAGGAATCGTGGCTGATCAAGGAGGTCGAGGTCGGCCTGCACAAGCGCTACGGTGCGGCAATCCCGGACGACGTCCGCAAGCAGGCCGAGTACGAGGTCGGGGTCATCATCCAGATGGGCTTCCCGGGCTACTTCCTGGTCACGGCCGACCTCGTCCGCCACGCCAAGGAGAGTGGCATCCGCGTCGGACCGGGTCGTGGTTCGGCGGCGGGCGCCATGATCGCCTACGCGCTGGGGATCACCGAGCTCGATCCGATCAAGCACAAGCTCCTCTTCGAGCGGTTCCTCAACCCTGAGCGCATCTCCATGCCAGACATCGACATGGACTTCGACGAGCGTCGGCGCTCCGACATGATCCGCTACGCGACCGAGAAGTACGGCGAGGAGCGCGTCGCGCAGATCGTCACCTACGGGTCGATCAAGGCGAAGGCGGCCGTGAAGGACAGCGCCCGGGTGCTGGGCTACCCGTACGCCCTCGGCGACAAGATCACCAAGGCGATGCCTCCCGCGGTCATGGGCAAGGACATCTCGCTGGCCGGCGCCTTCGACCCGAAGAACCCGCGCTACGGCGAGGCCGCGAACTTCCGAGCGCTGTACGAGTCCGATCCCGAGGCCAAGCGGGTCGTCGACACTGCGAAGGGGCTCGAGGGCCTCAAGCGTCAGCCCGGCGTGCACGCCGCCGGGGTCATCCTGTGCCGCGAGCCGCTCATCGACGTCATCCCGCTGTGGCGGCGCGATCAGGACGGCGCCATCATCACGCAGTTCGACATGGGTGCCTGCGAGAAGCTGGGCCTGCTCAAGATGGACTTCCTCGGCCTGCGCAACCTCACCGTGCTCGATGACTGCCTGCGCAACATCGAGACCAACCGCGGCGAGACCATCGTCCTCGAGTCGCTGACGCTCGACGACCGGCCGACCTACGACCTGCTCACCCGTGGCGACACGCTCGGGGTGTTCCAGCTCGACGGCGGACCGATGCGGGCGCTGCTGCGCTCGATGCAGCCCGACAACTTCGAGGACATCTCGGCGGTGCTCGCGCTCTATCGTCCCGGTCCGATGGGTGCCAATGCGCACAACGACTACGCCGACCGCAAGAACGGCCGCAAGCCGGTGGTGCCGATCCATCCCGAGCTCGAGGAGTCGCTGGCCGAGATTCTCGGCGACACGTACGGCCTGATCGTGTACCAGGAGCAGGTCATGGCGATCGCGCAGAAGCTCGCCGGCTTCTCGCTCGGCAATGCCGACCTGCTGCGTCGCGCCATGGGCAAGAAGAAGAAGGAGATCCTCGACAAGGAGTACGTGCCCTTCAGCGAGGGAATGAAGGCCAACGGCTACTCCGACGGGGCGATCAAGACACTCTGGGAGATCCTCGTCCCGTTCTCCGACTACGCCTTCAACAAGGCCCACACGGCGGGGTACGGCCTCGTGTCCTACTGGACCGCCTTCCTCAAGGCGAACTATCCGGCCGAGTACATGGCCGGGCTGCTCACCTCGGTCAAGGACGACAAGGACCGGTCCGCCGTCTACCTCAACGAGTGCCGCAAGATGGGCATCAAGGTCCTGCCGCCGGACGTGAACGACTCGGACTTCGACTTCACCCCGCGCGGCACGGACATCCGCTTCGGGCTGTCCGCGGTGCGCAACGTCGGCGGCAACGTCGTCGACTCGATCATCGCCACGCGGCGCCGGGTGGGTCGGTTCGCCGACTTCCACGACTTCATCGCGAAGGTGGACGCGTCCGTCTGCAACAAGCGCGTGGTGGAGTCGCTCATCAAGTCGGGCGCGTTCGACTCCCTCGGCGACACCCGCAAGGGCCTCGTCCAGATCCACGAGCAGGTCGTCGATGCCGCGGTCGACATCAAGAGGGCCGAGGCGCACGGTCAGTTCGACCTGTTCGGCGGGCTCGACGCCAATGACGACGTCGCCGCACTGCCGCGCGAGGTGCCCTCCATCGGGGAGTGGGAGAAGTCGGTCCTCCTCGCCCATGAGCGCGAGATGCTCGGCCTCTACGTCTCCGACCATCCGCTGCACGGCGCCGAGCGGCTGCTTGCCCAGTTGACCGACCGCACGATCGCCTCCCTCGTCATCGACGACCACTCCGAGTCCTCGACAGCGACGGTCGGCGGCCTGGTGACCTCGGTCCAGCGCAAGACCACCAAGAAGGGCAGCCCATGGGCGATCGTGACCCTGGAGGACCTCGAGGGCTCGGTCGACGTCATGGTCTTCCCGCAGATCTACGCGGCGGTGAGCACGATGCTCATCGACGACTCGGTCATCATCGTGCGCGCCAAGGTGGACCGCAGCGATGACGACGGGCTCCGCCTGGTCGCCATGGAGATCTCCCAACCGGACCTCACCGAGGCGGTCAGCGGCCCGGTGCGCCTGACGATGGCGGCGGCGCGGTGCATCCCGCCGCTGGTCGAGAAGCTCAAGGACGTCCTCGCGGCGCACCCGGGCACGACCGAGGTGCACCTGCACCTGACCGGAGGATCGCGCACGACCGTCCTGCGACTGGATGACCGACTCCGGGTCACGCCGTCGCCGGCCCTGTACGGCGACCTCAAGGCCCTGCTGGGCCCGAGCTGCCTGGGCTGATGACGACCGCGCGCAAGGCCTCAGCCGTACTCGTCGCCGGGCTGATCACCGGTCTCGTGGCCGGCCTCGCCCTCGGGGTGGTGTGGTGGAAGCTGGCGCCGCGCGTGCCCCTCGTCGTGCAGCCGGGAGCCACCTTCCCGCAGGGCTACCAGCCGGAGGGCTACCTCGCGGCCGACGCCGCGTTCGGCATCCTCGCGATCATCGCCGGGATCGCCATCACCATCGGGCTGGCGAACATGCGTCGCGAGCACCTGTTCAGCGTGCTGGTCGCCGGCCTGCTGTCGGGCGTGGTCGGTACGGCCGCCATGTGGTGGGTGGGCACCCGCCTGGGATCTGTTGACATCCAGGGACTCAGTGCCACGACGGAGGTCGACGTCGTGGTCGACGCTCCCCTGCGGGTGGCGATGTCGGGCATGTTCGTGATGTGGCCGCTGGCATCGGCCTTCGTCGTCACCGTCCTCGCGCTGGGGGACTGGATCTCCGAGGTCAGGACCGCTCGGCGCGCGCGATAGCGGCGAAAGATCCATTCGTCACGGCGGCGAGGTCGAGTGGCGCGAGGCCGATGTCGAAGCCCCGCTGACCCCCACTGACATACATGACCAGCAGCGTCTCGGCGCTGATGTCGATCACGGTGGGCAGTGCCTTCCGCTGGCCGATCGGCGAGATGCCGCCGACCACGTAGCCGCTCAGCCGCTGGGCGAGGGCCGGGTCGGCCATCTCCGCCCTTCGTCCGCCACTGGCGCCGGCGAGTGCCTTGAGGTCGAGCGTGGCGACGACCGGCACCACCGCGATGACCGGCGTGCCATCGACCGTGGCCATCAGGGTCTTGAACACCTCGTGCGGATCCAGGCCCAACGCCTCGACGGCCTCGCGCCCGTACGACGCTGCCGAGGGGTCATGCGCATAGGCATGCGAGGTGAACGCGACGCCGGCGCGGGTGAGCGCGACCGTCGCGGGGGTGCCCGGCGCGCGGGCGTCGCGCTTGGCCACGGTCAGTTCGGGGAGGGATCGGGGCTGGACATGTCGATCGCCGGAACCGCCGACAGGGCGGTGATCAGCCCGGTCTCGCGGTGCAGCAGACGCCGGGCGAGGGCCAGGCGGTCAGCGGTGGTCGGTGCCGACAGCAGGTCCTGTCGCTCGCTGGTGGGCAGCACCATCGCGGCGGTAACGAGGTAGCTCAGGACGGTCGGGTCGTCGGGGAGCCCCTCGTCGTCCCCGTCCTCCTCGTCGTCATCGAGAAGCAGTTCCTCGTCGCCTGCGGTCACCTGGCCGCTGAGGGCCCGCCGGTAGGCAAGGAAGCGCCGGTGGATCTCCGCAGCGGCGAGCTGGTCGGCCGGGCTCGGACGGATCCTCGAGGAACTCGACGTCGGCGCGGATCAATGGCTCGGATGCGTCGATGCCGAGGAGGCGGAAGCGACGCGTGCCGGTCGTGACGATGTCGTAGCGGCCATCGTCGAGGCGGTCGGCCTGGCGCAGCACGGTGGCGGTGCCGACGGGGTAGAGGGCGGCCAGCCCGTCGATGCTGACGTCCTTGCCCGTCGCGGACGGCGACGATGCCGAACTCCCGGGCGTCCTCGTCGGGCATGGCGAGCAGTTCCTCGATCAGGGTGCGATACCGCGGCTCGAAGATGTGCAACGGCATCACCAGGCCCGGCACCAGCACGGTGTTGAGCGGAAACAGCGGGAGCGGCGAGGACACCACGGCAGCGTAAGGTAATGCCGTGATTCGTCGCATCGACCTCCGCGGTTCGCTGGCCGATCCCCGCTCCGTCGTGCCGCGCGCGGCCCTCGACGTCGCCGATGCGGGGCACCGGATCGCGCCCATCCTCGACGAGGTGCGGGCCGAGGGCGCCGACCGCAGTGCTGCGCTGGAGCGAGAAGCTCGACGGCGTGCGCCCGCCGTCCCTGCGCGTGCCGGTCGACCGGCTCAAGGCGGCGGCCGACGAGCCTCGAGCCCGATGTCCGGGCCGCCCTTCTCGAGTCCATCGCCCGCGCCCGGCGCGTGCACATCGACCAGCGTCGCGTCGACACGACGACCGTCGTCGTCCCCGGCGGGACGGTCACCGAGCGCTGGCTGCCGGTCGACCGAGTGGGGCTCTACGTGCCCGGCGGACGTGCGGTCTATCCCAGCAGCGTGATCATGAACGTCGTGCCGGCACAGGTGGCGGGGGTGGCGTCCCTGGCCATCGTCAGCCCCCCGCAGCGCGACTTCGAGGGCTGGCCGCACCCGACGATCCTCGCGGCCTGCTTCCTGCTCGGAGTCGACGAGGTGTACGCCGTCGGCGGTGCCCAGGCGGTGGCGATGCTGGCCTACGGCACCGACCTGCCCGAGGGCGGACGGTGCGAGCCGGTCGACCTCGTCACCGGACCCGGCAACATCTATGTCACCGCGGCCAAGCGTGCCCTCCAGGGCGTGATCGGCATCGACTCCGAGGCCGGTCCCACCGAGGTGGCCGTCCTCGCCGACGACTCCGCCGATCCGGTGCACGTCGCCTCGGACCTCATCAGCCAGGCGGAGCACGACGTGATCGCTGCGGCGGTGCTCGTCACGGACTCGGAGTCCCTTGCCGACGCCGTCGAGTACGAAGTGATCCGCCAGGTCGCGGTCACCAAGCACGTCGAGCGCATCTCCGAGGCCCTCACCGGCGTGCAGAGCGCCATCGTCCTCGTCGACGACATCGACGCCGGCCTGCGCTTCGTCGACGCCTACGCGGCCGAGCACCTCGAGATCCACACGCGCGACGCCCGCGAGGTGGCGATGCGCGTGCACAACGCCGGCGCCATCTTCGTCGGCACCTGGTCTCCGGTCTCGCTCGGCGACTACGCGGCCGGCTCCAACCACGTGCTGCCGACCGCCGGCTCGGCACGCCACTCCTCGGGCCTGTCGGTGCAGTCGTTCCTGCGCGGGATCCACATCGTCGAGTACGACGAGCACGCGCTGCGCGACGTGGCGCCGCACGTCGTCGCGCTGGCGCACGCCGAGGACCTCCCCGGTCACGGCGCGGCCATCACGCAGCGAGTAGACGAGACCGGAGCGGGCTGACGTGATCGAGGACTTCACCCCACCGCTGCGCGAGGACCTGGTGGGGGTGCTCTCCTACGGCGCTCCCCAACTCGACGTCGCCGCCCGCCTGAACGTCAACGAGAACCCGTTTCCGCTGCCCGACGAGGTAACGACGGCGATCGGCGAGGCCGTGCGCCTGGCGGCGAAGGGGCTGAACCGCTATCCCGACCGCGATGCCGACGCGCTGCGTCAGGCGCTGTCGGACTACCTCGCCCGGGAGTCGGGCGTGCGCGTACCGGTCGACCAGGTGTGGGCGGCCAACGGCTCGAACGAGGTGATGCATCACATCTTCCTGGCGTTCGGCGGGCCGGGGCGGCTGGCGCTCACGTTCGAGCCCACCTACTCGATGTACCCGGAGTACGCGCGCGACACGTTCACGGCGTACGCGACGCTGCCTCGCCGCGCCGACTTCACCGTCGACGTCGATGCGGCGATCGATGCCATCGAGGAGCGCCGACCCTCGATCGTCCTCGTCACGTCCCCGAACAACCCGACCGGCACGGCGATGCCGCTCGTCGAAACCGAGCGGCTCGCCGCTGCGGCACTTGCGGCGGGCGCCATGCTCGTGGTCGACGAGGCATATGCGGAGTTCCGCCATCGAGGGCACGCCCAGTGCCTGCGAGCTGCTGTCGACGTACCCCAACCTCATCGTGAGCCGGACGATGAGCAAGGCCTTCGCCATGGCCGGTGCCCGCCTGGGTTACGCCGTGGCCGCCGACCCCGCCGTGGTCGGTGCGCTGCAAGGTCGTTCGCCTGCCCTACCACCTGTCGGCAGTCACCCAGGCGGTCGCTGTCACCGCACTCGACCACGCCGACGTCCTGCAGGCGCAGGTCGACCTGCTTCGCGACGAGCGCGACGCCATGGCGACCTGGCTCGGGGACCAGGGCTTCGAGGTCGCGCCGAGTGAGGCGAACTTCATCCTGTTCGGCAGGTTCGCCGATCGCGACGCGGTCTGGCAGCGCCTGCTCGACCAGGGCGTCCTGATCCGGCAGACGGGGCCAACCGGCTGGCTGCGCGTGAGCATCGGCACCCCGGACGAGAACGATATGTTTAGGCGGGCGCTCGTCACGGCTGTGTCCGCGAGCTGACGGAAGAGGAAGCAATGGGGCGCACGGCGCGCATCGAACGCACCACCAAGGAGAGCAGCGTCCTCGTCGAGCTCGACCTCGACGGCACGGGCACCAGCACCATCGTCACCGGCGTCGCGTTCTACGACCACATGCTGGCGCAGCTGGCCAAGCACGGTGGCCTCGACCTCGTCGTCCGCACCGAGGGCGACCTGCACGTCGACGCGCACCACACGGTCGAGGACACCTCGTTGGCCCTCGGCCAGGCGATCAACGACGCCCTCGGTGACCGTGCCGGGCTGCGCCGGTACGGCGATGCGCTGGTGCCTCTCGACGAGGCGTTGGTGCAGTCGGCCGTCGACCTGTCGGGCCGCCCGTACCTCGTCCACGAGGAGCCCGAGCTCATCGAGCTGATCGGCAACTACGACACCACGCTGACACGCCACATCTGGGAGTCGGTCGTCGCGACGTCGCAGATCACGCTGCACGTGCGCGTGCTGTCCGGCCGCAACGCGCACCACGTCGTCGAGGCACAGTTCAAGTCCGTTGCCCGCTCCCTGCGCGACGCCGTCGCTCGTGATCCCCGCGTCGTCGGCGTGCCGTCGACGAAGGGGACCCTGACCGGCCAGTGATGTCGCCTTCGGTCGTCGTCCTCGACTACGGCTCGGGGAACCTGCGTTCCGCCCAGCGTGCCCTCGAACGGGTCGGCGCCGATGTCACCGTCACGAGCGACTTCGAGACCGCGTTGGCGGCCGACGGCCTCGTCGTGCCGGGCGTGGGTGCCTTCGCGGCGTGCATGGCCGGGATCGACGCGGTGCGCGGCGGCATGATCATCGACCGCCGTCTCGCCGGCGGCCGCGCCGTGCTGGGCATCTGCGTGGGAATGCAGGTCCTCTTCGACGCAGGGCATCGAGCACGGCGTCACCACGCCGGGGCTCGGGGAGTGGCCGGGCGTGGTCGAGGACCTCAAGGCCGACGTCCTGCCGCACATGGGCTGGAACACCCTGCGCGCCCCCGAGGACTCCGTGCTCTTCGCCGACGTCCGCGACGAGCGCTTCTACTTCGTGCACTCGTACGCGGTCACCAGGTGGTCGCTGCCCGACAGCGAGACCATGGCCGCCCCGAAGGTCACGTGGACCACGCACGGCCAGGATTTCGTTGCCGCCGTCGAGAACGGGCCGCTGTGCGCGACCCAGTTCCACCCCGAGAAGTCCGGCGACGCGGGCGCGGCAGTGCTGCGCACATGGGTCCGCTCGCTCGGCTGACGCCACGCAGCGGTCGATAGGGTTCCCCCGTGACCAGCCCGCAGCCCCGCATGCTCCAGCTCCTGCCGGCTGTCGACGTCGCCGACGGGCAGGCCGTCCGCCTGGTGCAGGGCAAGGCCGGCAGCGAGACGATGTACGGATCCCCGCTCGCAGCGGCACAGTCCTGGGTCAGTCAGGGCGCCGAGTGGATCCACCTGGTGGACCTCGACGCAGCCTTCGGCCGCGGCACCAACGCCCCCCTCATCGCCGAGGTCGTCCGCGAGGTGAGCGGAGCCGTGAAGGTCGAGCTCTCCGGCGGCATCCGCGACGACGACTCGCTCGCCCGTGCCCTGGCGACCGGCTGCCAGCGCGTGAACCTCGGGACCGCCGCCCTCGAGGATCCCGCCTGGACCGAGAAGGTGATCGCGGAGCACGGCGACCGCATCGCGGTGGGCCTCGACGTGCGCGGCCACACCCTCGCCGCCCGTGGATGGACGTCGGAGGGCGGTGACCTGTGGGAGACCCTGGGTCGCCTCGATGCCGCCGGCTGCCAGCGCTACGTCGTCACCGACGTCGCCAAGGACGGCACGATGCACGGCCCGAACTTCCACCTGCTCAAGGAGGTCTGCGCCGCCACGAGCAAGCCGGTCATCGCCTCGGGCGGCATCGCCCGGCTCGAGGACCTGCACAAGCTCGCCGACATGGTCCCCCAGGGGGTCGAGGGCGCCATCGTCGGGCGGGCCCTCTACGACGGGGCCTTCACCCTCGCCGAGGCCATCGTCGCGGTCGAGTCGCGGTACGACCCCTACGAGTGGGGACCCGCGCGTCCGTGAGCGTCTCCATTCGGGTCATCCCCTGCCTCGACGTCGACAACGGCCGTGTCGTCAAGGGCGTCAACTTCGTCGAGCTGCGTGACGCCGGCGATCCCGTCGAACTGGCCCGTGCCTACGACGCGGCCGGCGCGGACGAGCTCGTGTTCCTCGACATCACCGCGTCCAGCTCGGCCCGCGAGACCACCTACGACGTGGTCCGGCGCACCGCCGAGACCGTCTTCATCCCGCTCACCGTGGGCGGCGGTGTCCGCGAGACCGAGGACTTCAACCGCCTGCTCCGGGCTGGTGCCGACAAGGTCAGCCTGAACACCGCTGCCATCAGCAACCCGACCCTGCTCAGCGACGCGGCCGAGCGATTCGGCTCCCAGTGCGTTGTCCTCAGCGTCGATGCACGCCGCTGTCCCGAGGGCATCAGCACCGAGAGCGGGTTCGAGGTCACCACCCACGGCGGGCGGCGCAGCACCGGCATGGACGCGGTCGAGTGGGCCCGCGAGGGGGCGCGTCGTGGGGCCGGCGAGATCCTGCTCAACTCGATGGACGCCGACGGCACGGAGGCCGGCTACGACCTCGACCTGATCACCATGGTCCGCCAGGCAGTGTCCGTCCCGATCATCGCGAGCGGGGGAGCGGGCCGGCTCGACGACTTCGTTCCAGCCGTGACGGCAGGCGCTGACGCGGTGCTTGCCGCGAGCGTCTTCCACTTCGGCACGCTGAGGATCGGCGAGGTCAAGGACACGCTGAGGGCTGCGGGACTGCCCGTCCGCTGACTGGCCAATGGCCACGTGTGAGTCGGCTTCAGCCCCGCCGGGTGGGCGACATGCTCGCCCGCTACGGAGGCGACGAGTTCGCGCTCATCCTCCCCGACTCGACCGTCGCCGACGCGGAGCTTCTTGCCGAGCGACTGCGTGGCGTTCATCCGACAGATTTCACGGTGGGCTTCACCAGCCTGGACGCCCGGCGAGGACCTCATGATCGCCCTCGACCGAGCGGACTGCGTCCTCTATCGCGGCAAGCGCCACGATGGCCCAGCGACGGACCCGGAGAACGCCTGACGGCACAATGTGGCCATGTCATCGGACGCCATCTCCACACTGATCGCGCGCACCCGCTTCACCCCGGACGGCCTCGTGCCGGCCATCGCGCAGCAGTGGGACACCCACGAGGTGCTGATGATGGCGTGGATGACCGAGGAGACCCTGCGCGAGACGCTGGAGACCGGGCGGGCCGTGTACTTCAGTCGCAGCCGGGGGGCGCGGTGGCTCAAGGGGGAGACCTCGGGTCACACGCAGCAGGTGCGCGAAGTACGGCTGGACTGCGACGGCGACACGGTACTGCTCGTCGTCGACCAGGTCGGCGGTGCGTGTCACACGGGTGACCGCACCTGCTTCGACGCCGACGTGCTCGTCATCGAGAGCCGGAGGCCGGCGCATGACCGACTTCACCGGGGTGGCCGCCCCGACGATCGAGGAGTTCCGGGTCCTGGCGAAGGACCGTCGGGTCATCCCCGTCGTGCGGCGGCTTCTTGCCGATGGCGTCACAGCGGTGGGGCTCTTCCAGGCGCTGTGCCAGGACCGCGCCGGCACCTTCCTGCTGGAGTCCGCCGAGCAGGGACGCAACTGGTCCCGGTACTCGTTCATCGGGGTCCGGTGCGCCGCCATGCTTACGCAGCGCGACGGGTCGGCGGCCTGGCTCGGGCGGGCGCCGAGGGGCGTGCCGGCGGGCACGTCGGCCGTCGAGGCCCTGCGCGACACGGTGGAACTGCTGCGCACGACGCCCCTGCCCGGGCTGCCTCCGCTGACCGGCGGACTCGTCGGCTACCTCACCTACGACACGGTGCGCGCGTGGGAGCGGGTCCCCGACGACAACCCGGACGAGCTGGGCATCCCCGAGCTCGGCTTCCTCCTGGCCACCGACCTCGCGGTCGTCGATCATGCTGACGGCTCGATCCTCCTGATCGCGAACGCGATCAACTACGACGCCACCGACGATCGCGTCGACGAGGCCTGGGCGGATGCCGTGGCTCGGCTGGATCGCATGCAGGACGAACTCGCGGCCTCGCGTCCCCTCGGCGTGTCCGCCTACGACGCGGGTGCGGCGATCGAGATCTCCTCGTCGACCCCGAAAGCGGAGTACCTGGCACAGGTGGAGCGCGCCAAGGAGTACATCCGGTCGGGGGATGCCTTCCAGGTGGTGCTGTCGCAGCGCTTCTCGGCTCCGTGCGAGGCATCGGCGCTCGACGTCTATCGCATCCTGCGAGCCTCCAACCCCAGCCCGTACATGTACCTGATCCGTGTCCCCGAGGACGACCACGGCCGCCCCGATCACGTCGTCGGCCACCTGTCCGAGAAGGTCGCCTTCGAGATCGTCGGATCCTCGCCCGAGGCGCTCGTCACCGTGACCGACGATCACTGCGTGCTGCATCCGATCGCCGGCACGCGACCGCGCGGGAAGTCCGTCGAGGAGGATGCCGCCCTCGCGGAGGACATGAGCAACGACGTGAAGGAGCGAGCCGAGCACGTGATGCTCGTCGACCTCGGCCGCAACGACCTCGGCCGGGTGTGCGCCCCCGGCACCGTCACGGTCGTCGACTTCATGAGCGTGGAGCGCTACTCGCACGTCATGCACCTCGTATCCACGGTCACGGGCACTCTCGCGGCCGGCCGGACGGCGTACGACGTCCTCGCCTCCACCTTCCCGGCGGGCACCCTCTCCGGCGCGCCCAAGCCCAGGGCGATGGCCATCATCGACGAGCTCGAGCCCCTGCGACGCGGCCTGTACGGCGGCTGTGTCGGGTACTTCGACTTCGCCGGCAACCTCGACATCGCCATCGCCATCCGCACGGCGCTGATCAAGGACGGCCGCGCCTACGTGCAGGCCGGCGGCGGCCTGGTCGCGGACTCGGTGCCTGAGTCCGAATATCAGGAGTGCGTCAACAAGGCGGCTGCCGTGCTGCGCGCGGTGGCCGCGGCGCAGACGCTGACGCCGGCCGGCTAGCGCATGCCGGACGCCGCGGTCTCGTCCCGACGTGCCTACGGCACGGCGTTGCTGCTGCTGGTCGCCGGCGGTGCGCTGCTGCTCGTGGGCTACTCACTGCGCTGGGCGAGCGCCGAGGTGCCGCTTCTGGCGGGAGCCGAGGGGGCCACGCGTTCGGTCGACTTCAGCGGCCAGGCCCTGCTGCCCGCCGCTGCCGTGTCCGGGTGGGTGGCCCTGGCCGCGGCCGCGGGCATCGTGGCCACTCGCTCGTGGGGTCGATCGGTGGTCGCCGTCATCGCCTTCCTCGCCGGGGTGGCGGGGCTGACTGGCGCGGTGTGGTTCGTCGTGGC
This sequence comes from uncultured Actinomycetes bacterium, assembly GCA_963755335.1. Lineage (GTDB taxonomy): Bacteria > Actinomycetota > Actinomycetes > S36-B12 > S36-B12 > UBA10649. The sequence continues at coordinate 1,728,243 of CAVWJW010000008.1, read as the reverse complement.
CCGAACCGGCCTGGTCGAGGCGGCCGCCCGCACCCTGACGAGCCAGGCCGGCGACTCGGCGGCCTCGGCGTCCCAGGCCGGGCTCGGCTGGCTGGTCGCGGCCATCGGCGGCCTGCTGGTGTCGGTGGCGGCGGCCTGGACGATCGTCAGCGGTCGGCGCTGGCCGGCGATGGGCGCCCGCTACGAGCGGACGCCGTCGCGGCACGCGGCGACGAGTCCGTGGGACGCACAGGACATGGGGCAGGACCCGACGGACGATCTGGTTGAATGACGCCCATGTCGCAGCAGCAGACCACCCCCGTCCAGCACGACGACCATGGTTCGACGCCGGCGGCCTGGACCGCCGTGGTGATCATCGCCCTCGCGTTCGTCGTGGGCACCCTCGCCATCGTGCTCGGCAACTGGCCCATGTTCTGGGTGGGTGTCGCCCTGGTCGTGGTCGGCGCGGTCGTCGGCAAGGTCATGGCGATGATGGGCCTCGGCAAGAAGCGCCACTGAGCGCACCGGCGCGACCCGGCCGCCGCGATCGGCGGCCTTACAGGGAATTGACAGAAAACTGATGACGCGCAGACCGGCAGCGGACCTTCCGCGCCTCGGCGTCTGTCAGGCTTGACCCGTGACCACTGAGACCTCGCGCGGCCTGATTCTCGTCGTCGAGGACGAGCGGGCCATCTCGGACCTGCTGCGGATGTACATCTCCCGCGAGGGCTTCGGCGTCCACGTCGCCACCGACGGCCAGGCGGCCCTCGCCGCAGCGCGCACCATGCACCCGGCCGCGATCATCCTCGACGTCGGACTGCCCATCATGGACGGCACGGAGGTCTGCCGGCAGCTGCGCGCCGAGGGCAACTGGGTGCCCATCCTGTTCTGCACCGCCCGCGACGACGAGGTCGACCGCGTCCTTGGGCTCGAACTGGGAGCCGACGACTACATCACCAAGCCGTTCAGCCCTCGCGAGGTCGTCGCGCGGGTCAAGTCGGTCGTGCGCCGTGCGTCCCTGGTCACCGTCGACGAGGCTCCGCTGTCGGTCGGCGACGTCGTCGTCGACCTGGTGACGCGCCGGGTGACCGTGGCCGGCGAGCCCGTGTCGCTGACGGCGACGGAGTTCGACCTCCTTGCCTACCTGATGCGGCACCCGGGTCGCGTCTACTCGCGCGAGCAGCTGCTGTCCGAGGTGTGGGGGTACGCGGCGGTCGTCGGCACCCGGACCGTCGACGTCCACGTGGCCCAGGTCCGCGGAAAGCTGGGCGACCACAGCCCGATCCGCACGGTGCGAGGCGTCGGCTACTCAGCCGAGGTCACGGCCGACCTCTGAGATGGCAGTCACCCCACCGGCCCCGACGCGACGCGCGGGTCGCATGAGCATCGTGACGCGCACGGTCCTGCTGACCGCCGCGATCGCCGCCATCGCCGTGCTGGTGGCCGGGATCGTGTCCTACCCCCTGCTCCACTCGGCGGCCGAGAGCCAGACGCGCGGCGAGCTCGTCGGCCTGGCCGACCTCACCGAGACCGCGCTGAACGGCGAGTCCGAGGAGGGCCATCGCGGCGGCGAGCCACTGCCCCGACCGCTGATCGAGACCCTGCAGCAGCGGCAGATCACCGGCTACCTGGTGGCGCCGGGCAGTGCCGCGCCTCCCGGCGTGACCGACGACGCGCTGGCCACCGTCCTCGGCGGCGGATCGGTGTCCACTCAAGGCGTCAACGACAGCGGCTCGGTGCTCATCGAGGGCCGTCCCCTCGCCGGCGGCGCAGGGCTGTTCCTGGAGCAGCCCTACGACGTGGTCGGCGGCGAGGCGATGGCGGTGCTCCGCCGAATCGCGCTCGCACTCCTGCTCGGCCTGCTCATCGCGGTGCCGATCGGCGTCTGGGCCGCACGACGGCTCACCCGACCGCTGCGGGCCGCCCGTGATGCTGCGAACCAGATGGCCGAGGGTTCGCGCGACGTTCAGGTGAAGCCCGAGGGTCCGACCGAGATCGCCGACATCGCCGACTCCCTGAATCGGCTCAACGCCGCCCTCGTCGTCTCCGAGGGCCGGCAGCGGGAGTTCCTGCTGTCGGTCTCGCACGAGCTGCGGACTCCGCTCACCGCCGTCAAGGGGTACGCCGAGGCGCTGAGCGACGGGGTGATCCCGAGCGATGACGTGGCGCGCACGGGCGGGATCGTCGCCGGCGAGGCGGCCCGGCTCGACCGGCTCGTGAGCGACCTGCTCGACCTGGCGCGCCTGGGCGCCGTCGACTTCCACGTCTCGCCGGTCAAGGTCGACCTCGTGGAACTGGCCGAGGACGCCGGCGACGTGTGGCTGGATCGCGCCGCCCCGGAGGGCGTGCAACTGGTGCTCGACCTGCCCGCCGAACCGGTGATCCTGCGCACCGACCCGATTCGCGTCCGCCAGATCATCGACAACCTGGCAGAGAACGCCCTGCGCGTCTCGCCGCCCCAGTCGGTCATCGTTCTGGCCGTGCGGAGCGAGGGATCCTGGGCGATCGTCGAGGTCCGCGACTCCGGTCCCGGGCTGACCGGCGACGACGTCACCGTCGCGTTCGAGCCCGGCGTGCTGCACGAGCGCTATCGGGGCGTGCGGCCGGTCGGGACGGGCCTCGGGCTGGCGCTGGTGGGCAAGCTCGCCGAGGGGCTCGGCGGCTCGGCCGAGGCCGGACAGGCCGCCGAGGGTGGGGCGCGCTTCACCGTTCGCATCCCCGCGTGAGCGCGTATCGTGACGCCATGACCGTGCTGGCCGACGAGGACGTCGTCGAGCGCGCGCGCGTCGACGCTCGCCCTCGCGGTCGACGCCTGCTGGCGCCCTTGATCACCCTCGCCGGATCCGCCGCGGCGCTCGGCTACCTGGCGGCGGTGGATCCCAACGAGGCCGGTCACTACCCGCTCTGCCCGACCAAGGCCATCTTCGGGGTCGACTGCCCCGGCTGCGGGCTGATGCGCGGCACCCACGACCTCGTCACGGGCAACGTCTCCGGCGCACTGGATCACAACCTGCTCATCGCGGTGCTCGCGCCCCTGTCCGTCGTCCTGTGGGTCCGCTGGTTCCTGCGGGCGTGGCGTGGGCGCAGTCCCGAGGTCACCTACCGCGAGTTCCGGCAGCGCAACCGGTGGCTGCTGGTGAGCCTCGTCGTGATCCTCGCGTTCGGCGTCGTCCGCAACTTCGTGCCGTATCTGGGATCCGGCATCGGCTGACGGCTGCGCCACGCGTCAGCCCGGCTCACCCAGCCGATTCGGACGATTCGCCCGTCGTTACTCTTGGGCCCGTGACCGTGCTGGACGAGATCATCGAAGGCGTGCGCGAGGACATCGCCCAGCGCATGTCCATCGTTCCCCTCGACGAGCTCAAGGAGCGCGCGGCCCTCGTGCCCAAGGCGCGCGACGTCGCGGCGGTACTTGCCGACGAGGACGTCAGCGTCATCGCCGAGGTCAAGCGGGCGAGCCCCAGCCGCGGACCCCTGGCCGAGATCGCCGATCCGGCCGCGCTGGCCCGCGAGTACGAGGCCGGCGGCGCCCACTGCATCAGCGTCCTCACCGAGCAGCGTCGCTTCGGCGGGTCGCTGATCGATCTCGCCGAGGTGAGAGCCGCCGTCGACATCCCTGTGCTGCGCAAGGACTTCATCGTCGGCAGCTACCAGCTGTGGGAGGCCAAGGCCTACGGCGCCGACATGGTCCTGCTCATCGTCGCGGCCCTCGAGCAGCCGGCCCTGGTCAGCCTGATCGAGCGCACCCACAGCCTCGGCCTGACGGCGCTCGTGGAGGTGCACGACGAGGAGGAGATCGCCCGCGCCGTCGATGCCGGCGCGATCGTCATCGGCGTGAACGCGCGCAACCTCAAGACCCTCGAGGTCGACCGGGGAGTCTTCCAGCGGGTGGCCCACCTCATCCCGGATTCCTGCGTGAAGGTCGCCGAGTCCGGCGTGCGCGACCCGCACGACCTCATCAGCTACGCCGAGGCCGGGGCCGATGCCGTGCTCGTCGGCGAGAGTCTGGTCACCGGCAAGGACCCGCGTCAGGCCGTGCACGACCTCGTCACCGCCGGTGCGCATCCGGCACTGCGCCATGGCCGCCCGTGACCGGCGAGACCTACCCGCCCGGCCACTTCGGCCCGTACGGCGGCCGATTCGTTCCTGAGGCGTTGACGGCGGCCCTCGATGAGCTCGACGCCGCCTTCCGCGCCGCGATCGTCGATCCGGCCTTCACCTCCGAGCTCGCGCGCCTGGAGCGCGACTACACCGGCCGTCCCAACCCGCTGACTCCGGCGCTGCGCTTCGGCGAGCTGTGCGGCGGCGCGCGCGTCTTCCTCAAGCGCGAGGACCTCAACCACACGGGCTCGCACAAGATCAACAACGTCCTGGGCCAGGCACTGCTCACCGTGCGCATGGGCAAGACCCGCGTGATCGCCGAGACCGGTGCGGGCCAGCACGGCGTGGCCACCGCGACCGCGGCCGCGCTCATGGGCCTGGAGTGCACCGTGTACATGGGGGAGGAGGACACCCGCCGCCAGGCGCTCAACGTGGCGCGGATGAAGCTCCTCGGTGCCGAGGTCATCCCCGTCAGTCACGGCAGCAAGACGCTGAAGGACGCGATCAACGAGGCCATGCGCGACTGGGTCACGACGGTCGACCGCACGCACTACCTTCTCGGCACCGTCACCGGACCCTCGCCGTTCCCGACCATGGTCCGCCACTTCCACGGCGTGATCGGCCGTGAGGCCCGCGAGCAGGTGCTCGCGGCGACCGGACGCCTCCCCGACGCACTGGTCGCCTGCGTCGGCGGCGGGTCCAATGCCATCGGGCTGTTCGGTGCGTTCATCGACGATCCGTCTGTCCAGCTGCGCGGCTTCGAGGCGGGCGGCGAAGGCATCGAGACCGGCCGTCACGCGTCGCGCTTCTCCACCGGTGCACCCGGTGTCCTGCACGGTGCGCGCACCTACGTCATGCAGGACGAATGGGGCCAGACGGTGCCGTCCCACTCCATCAGCGCCGGCCTCGACTACCCCGGCGTCGGCCCGGAGCATGCCTGGCTCCACGACACCGGTCGCGCGGTCTACGAGCCGGTCAACGACGCCGAGGCGATGGACGCGTTCGCCGCGCTCTGCCGTACCGAGGGGATCATCCCGGCCATCGAGAGCGCGCACGCACTCGCGGGGGCCATGCGGGTCGGACGTGAGCTCGGGCCCGACGCCATCATCATCGTCAACCTGTCCGGTCGCGGCGACAAGGATGTCGCCACGGCGGCCCGGTGGTTCAACATCCCGCTCGGCGAATCGGAGTCGATGTGACCACCACGCTCGCCGAGGTGTTCGCGCGCACGCGGTCGGAGGGTCGAGCAGCGCTCATCGGCTACCTGCCGGCCGGGTTCCCTGATGCGGCTTCGTCGGTCGAGCTCATCGCGGCCATGGTCGCGGGCGGGGTCGACATCGTCGAGGTCGGCCTGCCGTACTCCGATCCGCTGATGGACGGAGCGGCGATCCAGGCGGCCGTCGACATCGCCCTGCGGGCGGGCACCACGACGGACACCGTCGTCGACACCGTCGAGCAGGTGGCTCGCACGGGCGCGGCGACGCTCGTGATGTCGTACTGGAATCCCATCGAGCGGTACGGGGTCGAGCGCTTCGCCGACCGGTTCGCCGACGCGGGCGGCACCGGGATCATCACCCCCGACCTCACCCCGGAGGAGGCGGGCGCCTGGGTCGCGGCCACCGACCGTCGGGCGCTCGACCGCATCTTCCTCGTCGCGCCGTCGTCGACGGACGCGCGCATCACCACGGTCTGTGCCGCCACGTCCGGATTCGTCTATGCCGCTTCGACGATGGGCGTCACCGGGACCCGGTCGACGGTCAGCTCGGCGGCGCCCGAGCTCGTCCGCCGCACGCGTGCGCTCACCGATCTGCCCATTGCCGTGGGGCTGGGGGTGTCGACGCGCGAGCAGGCTCACGACGTCGCGCAGTACGCCGACGGAGTCATCGTCGGCTCGGCCTTCGTGCGCCTGATCCTCGACGCCTCCGACCAGGCGGCAGCGGTCAGCGCCGTGGGCGAACTGGCCGAGCAGCTCGCGGCGGGCGTTCGACGATGACGGCGTGGAACCGGCCTCGGGATTGAACCGTCAACAAGCTATGACATCGTTAGGCGAGCAGGTCCGGGCCGACTCGAGCCGGGCGCGACTACTGGGAGAGCACGCATGAGTGAGTCTGGCAAGAACCGACGCGATCGCGCCGCCGCCGCACGGGATGCAGCGAACGCGGGCGAGAAGAAGCGCGAGCGCACGGTTCGGATCGTCGGTGCCATCACCGTCCTGGTGGTCGTTGCCGGCATCATCGGCGTGGCCGTCATCGCGAAGAACCAGTCCTCGTCAACGGCCTCGACCGGCGACACCACGGCTGCTGCCGACCCGAACGCGCCGCTCCCCAAGACGGTGTTCGCCTCCACGGCTCAGCACCCCTACGGCGTGCCCTTCAGCAATGCCGATTCCGGCGTCCCGGTCCTGGAGATCTGGGAGGACTTCCAGTGCCCCGCGTGCCAGGCCGTCGAGAAGGCCAACGGCGCGGGCATCGAGACGCTCGCCACCCAGGGCAAGGTCGCGCTGATCTGGCGCCCGACCACCTTCCTCGACCGCAACCTCGGCAACGACGCCTCCGCTCGCGCGCTCGCGGCCTGGGGCTGCGCGATCGACCAGGGCAAGACGCAGGAGTTCCACAACACGGTGTACGCCAACCCGCCCGCCAAGGAGGGTGACGGCTTCACCGACGAGCAGCTGACCACGTTCGCCAAGGATGCTGGAGTCGCGGACATGGCTGCGTTCACCAAGTGCTTCACGGATCGCACGTACCTGCCGTGGGCGGCCAACAGCACCCAGGTCTTCTTCGACAGCAACATTCAGGGCACGCCGTTCGCGCTGCTCAACGGCGTCGAGGTCCCCACGGAGACGCTCGTGAACCAGGCCGCGCTCGAGAAGCTCGTCGCCGACACGGCAGCGGGCAAGACCGCCTCCCCGGCTGCGTCAGGCGCGGCGTCTTCTGCCGCGTCGGCCGCACCGTCAGTGTCCGCGCCGGCCATCACGCCGGCGTCGCCCGCGGCGTCCTGACGACTTGACCTCGATCCTCGCGTCCATCCCCAGCCCCTCCCAGGGGGTCTGGAACCTCGGACCGATCCCGGTCCGGGCGTACGCCCTGTGCATCATCGCGGGGATCGTCGTGGCGGTGTGGCTGGGCAATCGTCGCTACGTCGCGCGCGGCGGCGCGGCGAGCGTCATCACCGACATCGCGATCTGGGCGGTGCCGTTCGGCATCGTCGGCGGTCGGCTCTACCACGTCATCAGCGATCACCAGCTGTACTTCGGACCGGGGGGCGCGGGCATCGGCGCCGCCCTGCGGATCTGGGACGGCGGCCTCGGCATCTGGGGCGCGGTCACCCTGGGGGCGTTGGGCGCTTGGATCGGCGCCCGACGCGCCGGCGTGCTGCTGCCGCCCGTGGCCGATGCGATCGCTCCCGGCATCGCGCTGGCACAGGCCCTCGGTCGGTGGGGCAACTACTTCAACCAGGAGCTCTTCGGTGCTCCGACCGACGGTGCCGTGGGGCCTGCAGATCGACCCGGCGCACCGGCCGGCCGGCTACGAGCAGTTCGCGACGTTCCACCCGACGTTCCTGTACGAATCGCTGTGGATGATCGGCGTCGCCGTCGTCGTGATCTGGGCGGACCGTCGCTTCCGGATGGGTCACGGCCGCGCGTTCGCGCTGTACGTGCTGCTCTACTGCACCGGCCGTCTGTGGATCGAGTCGCTGCGCATCGACGAGGCCAACCACATCCTCGGACTGCGCCTGAATGTGTGGACGTCGATCCTCGTCGGGCTCGGCGCTCTGGCGTACCTGGTTGTCTCCGCTCGCCTGCGGCCAGGACGCGAGACTGACCTGCTGCGCGGCGCCGAACCGTCGCCGTTTGTCGCCGACAGCGACTCTGACAATGGCTCCGACAATGGCACCGCCAATGGCTCCGACGTCATTGCCGACGAGGACCGCCCGATCCGGTAGAGTTCCGCGCGACGGGCCAACGTCGTCCCGTTCCGGCAGTGACGATCCACGCGGATCACCCGGCATGCCCATGCCCGGCAGCTGCCGTCGAACGACGACGAATGGATGCCGATGTTCTCCTCCTCCGCGCAGCCGAAGGCGCAGGGTCTGTACGACGGTCTTCACGAGCATGACGCCTGCGGCGTCGCCTTCGTGGCGACCCTGACCGGCGTGGCATCCCACGACATCGTCGACAAGGCCCTGACCGCGCTGCGCAACCTCGAGCACCGCGGTGCCTCGGGCGCCGAGCCGGACAGCGGCGACGGCGCCGGCATCCTCATCCAGATCCCCGACGAGTTCCTCCGCGCGACCAGCGGGCTCGCCCTTCCGCCCGTCGGCGAGTACGCCGTGGGAATCGCCTTCCTGCCCAGCGACGACGGCGAGGCGTCCGCTGCCCGCACCGCCATCGAGGCGATCGCCGCGCAGGAGCGCATCCGCGTGCTGGGCTGGCGTGAGGTGCCCATCGATCCGTCGCTCGTCGGCGTCACCGCCCGCAGCGTCATGCCGTGCTTCTGGCAGCTGTTCGTCGCAGCCGATATCGCTGGCCCGTCGGGCGTGGAACTCGACCGCCGGGTGTTCCCCGTGCGCAAGCGCGTGGAGCACGAGCTCGGCGTCTACTTCGCCTCGCTGTCGTCGCGCACCATCGTCTACAAGGGGATGCTGACCACCGGTCAGCTCGAGCCGTTCTACCCCGAGCTCTCCGACCCGCGACTCACCTCGGCGCTTGCCCTGGTGCACTCACGGTTCTCCACCAACACGTTCCCGTCGTGGCCGCTGGCGCACCCGTACCGCTACATCTCGCACAACGGCGAGATCAACACCGTGCGCGGCAACCGCAACTGGATGCAGGCCCGCGAGGCGATGCTGACCTCCAGCCTCATCTCCGGCGACATGACGCGGCTGTTCCCGATCTGCAGCCCTGGCGGCAGCGACTCGGCCTCGTTCGACGAGGTCCTCGAGCTGCTTCACCTCGGCGGTCGCTCGCTGCCGCACTCGGTGCTGATGATGATCCCCGAGGCGTGGGAGAACAACCCCACGATGGATCCGGCCCGTCGGGCCTTCTACGAGTACCACGCGACCTTCATGGAGCCGTGGGACGGCCCGGCCAACGTCTGCTTCACCGACGGCACCCAGATCGGCGCCGTCCTCGACCGCAACGGCCTTCGTCCGGGCCGGTTCTGGGTCACCGACGACGGACTCGTGGTGCTCGGATCCGAAGCCGGGGTCCTCGACATCGACCCAGCCACCATCGTGCGCAAGGGTCGGCTTCAGCCTGGCCTGATGTTCCTCGTCGACACGGCCTCCGGCCGCATCATCGAGGACGACGAGATCAAGGCCGAGCTCGCCGCGGAGCTGCCCTACGGGGAGTGGCTGCACGCAGGGCTGATCCACCTCGACGCGCTGCCGGAGCGCGAGCACATCGTGCACACGGCCTCCTCGGTGGCGCGTCGTCAGCAGACCTTCGGATACACCGAGGAGGAGCTGCGCATCATCCTCGAGCCGATGGCGCGCACGTCCGGCGAGCCGCTCGGCTCGATGGGCACCGACACGCCCATCGCCGTGCTGTCGGACCGGCCGCGACTGCTGTTCGACTACTTCGCGCAGCTGTTCGCGCAGGTGACCAACCCGCCGCTCGACGCGATCCGCGAGGAGATCGTCACGTCGCTCTCGAGCATCATCGGTCCGGAGGGCAACGTCCTCGAACCGACGCCGGCACACTGCCGCCAGGTCGTCCTGCCGTTCCCGGTCATCGACAACGATGAGCTGTCCAAGGTGCTGCACATCAACGATGACGGTGACCAGCCGGGCTTCGCGGGCGTTCGCATCTCGGGGCTCTACCCGGTGGCGTACGGCGGCGAGGGTCTCGAGCATCGGCTGAAGGAGATCTTCCACGAGGTCGATGCCGTCATCCGTCAGGGCAAGCGCTTCATCGTGCTGTCCGACCGTGACAGCGACGCGCAGCACGCGGCCATCCCGTCGCTGCTGCTGTGCGCGGCAGTTCACCAGCACCTGGTGCGCACCAAGACGCGCACGATGGTCGGCCTCCTCGTCGAGAGCGGCGACGTCCGCGAGGTGCATCACGTCGCCCTGCTGGTCGGCTACGGCGCGGCTGCAGTCAACCCGTACCTCGCCCTCGAGTCCGTCGAGGACCTCGTTCGTCGCGGCATCATCACCGACGTCACTCCCGAGAAGGCGATGCGCAACCTCGTGAAGGCGCTCGGCAAGGGCCTGCTGAAGGTCATGTCGAAGATGGGAGTCTCCACCGTTGCGTCGTACCGTGGCGCGCAGATCTTCGAGGCCGTCGGGCTCTCGCAGGGCGTCATCGATGCCTACTTCACCGGCACGGCCTCCAAGCTCGGGGGAGTCGGACCTCGACGTGCTCGCCGAGGAGGTGGCCCAGCGACACCGCGTCGCCTACCCGCCGTCGGGCATCGCGCCGGCCCACCGTCGCCTGAACGTGGGCGGCGAGTACCAGTGGCGACGTGAGGGCGAGCCGCACCTGTTCGACCCGGAGACCGTCTTCCGCCTCCAGCACGCCACCCGCAACAAGCGCTTCGACATCTTCCGTCAGTACACCGCACGCGTGGACGAGCAGTCCGAGCGGCTGATGACGCTGCGCGGCCTCTTCCGGTTCAAGTCGGACGGTCGCACGCCGGTGCCGCTCGACGAGGTCGAGTCGATCGAGTCGCTCGTGTCCCGCTTCTCGACCGGTGCCATGTCGTACGGCTCCATCTCGCAGGAGGCGCACGAAACGCTGGCCATCGCGATGAACCGCCTCGGTGCCAAGTCGAACACCGGCGAGGGCGGCGAGGACCCGGAGCGCTTCGTGCCCCTGCCGAACGGCGATTCGAAGCGGTCCGCCATCAAGCAGGTCGCGTCGGGACGCTTCGGGGTGACGAGCGAGTACCTCGTCAACGCCGACGACATCCAGATCAAGATGGCGCAGGGAGCCAAGCCGGGCGAGGGCGGTCAGCTGCCCGGCCACAAGGTGTACCCGTGGATCGCCAAGACGCGGCACTCGACGCCGGGCGTCGGCCTGATCTCGCCGCCGCCGCATCACGACATCTACTCGATCGAGGACCTCGCCCAGTTGATCCACGACCTCAAGAACGCGAACCCGCGGGCGCGCGTGCACGTGAAGCTGGTCAGTGAGGTGGGCGTCGGCACGGTAGCGGCGGGTGTGGCCAAGGCGCATGCCGATGTCGTGCTCATCTCCGGGCATGACGGCGGCACCGGCGCGTCACCCCTCACCTCGCTCAAGCATGCCGGCGGACCGTGGGAGCTGGGCCTCGCCGAGACCCAGCAGACGCTCATCCTCAACGGCCTGCGCGACCGCGTCGTCGTGCAGACCGACGGCCAGCTGAAGACCGGCCGCGACGTGCTGATCGCGGCGCTGCTCGGCGCGGAGGAGTTCGGCTTCGCGACGGCTCCGCTCGTGGTCATGGGCTGCGTGATGATGCGCGTGTGCCACCTGGACACCTGCCCGGTCGGCGTCGCGACGCAGAACCCCGAGCTCCGGGCGCGGTTCTCGGGCAAGCCCGAGTTCGTCGAGACCTTCTTCGAGTACATCGCCCAGGAGGTGCGAGAACTGCTGGCTGAGCTCGGCTTCCGCACCCTCGACGAGGTCATCGGCCATGCCGAGCTCCTCGACGTCGAGCGCGCCGTCGACCACTGGAAGGCGGAGGGCCTCGACCTCACGCCGATCCTGTACGTGCCGTTCATCGACGAGGACACGCCGCGTCGCCGCATGATCAGCCAGGACCACGGCCTCGACAAGGCGCTGGACCAGCAGTTGATCGAGCTGTGCCGTCCGGCGCTGGAGCAGGGCGATCCCGTGCGTGCCCAGCTGTCCATCCGCAACGTGAACCGCACCGTCGGCACGATGCTCGGCTCGGAGGTCACCCGGCGCTTCGGGGGTGGGGGCCTGCCCGACGAGACCATCGACCTGACGTTCGTGGGATCGGCCGGACAGTCCTTCGGCGCGTTCCTGCCTGCCGGCATCACGTTGCGCCTGGAGGGTGATGCCAACGACTACGTCGGCAAGGGCCTGTCCGGCGGCCGCCTCGTGGTCCGCCCGCACCGTGCCGCCCGCCTGGTCGCGCAGGACAACATCATCGCGGGCAACGTCATCGGCTACGGAGCCACGTCGGGCGAGCTGTTCATCCGCGGCCGGGTGGGCGAGCGCTTCTGCGTGCGCAACTCCGGTGCCACCGCTGTGGTCGAGGGCGTGGGCGACCATGCGCTGGAGTACATGACGGGCGGCGTCGTGGCCATCCTCGGCCAGCACCGGGCGCAACCTCGGCGCCGGCATGTCCGGAGGAGTCGGCTACGTGCTCGACATCGAGCCGGGGAAGGTGAACCCGGACATGGTCGACCTCGATCCGCTCGACCAGGACGACCTCGAACTCCTGCACGGGCTGATCAGGCGACACGCCGAGGAGACGGAGTCCGCAGGTGCAGCCGCGCTGCTCGCGGACTGGGCCGCGGCAGCGGAGCGCTTCACGAAGGTGATGCCGAAGGACTACAAGCGAGTGCTGAGGCTGCGGGCCGAGGCCGAGGAGAAGGGTGCTGATCCGATGGTTGCGGTCATGGGAGGTCTCGGTGGCTGACCCCAAGGGCTTCCTCACCACCGGACGTGAGCTGCCGACGCGTCGGCCTGTCGACGTGCGCATCCGCGACTGGCGTGAGGTCTACGAGGAGTTCCCGGCCGACCACCTGGAGAAGCAGGCCGGTCGCTGCATGGACTGCGGGATCCCGTTCTGCCACAACGGCTGTCCGCTCGGCAACCTCATCCCCGAGTGGAACTCGCTGGTGTGGAGCCACGACTGGCGCGACGCCATCGAGCGGCTGCATGCGACGAACAACTTCCCGGAGTTCACCGGGCGGCTGTGCCCGGCGCCCTGCGAGACGGCGTGCGTGCTCGGCATCAACTCCGACCCGGTGACCATCAAGCAGGTCGAGGTCTCGATCGTCGATCGTGCATGGGACGAGGGCTGGGTCGAGCCGCAGGTGCCCTCGCGCCTGACCGGCAAGACGGTCGCTGTCAGTCGGCTCCGGTCCGGCCGGGCTCGCCGCCGCGCAGCAGCTGGCCCGGGCGGGCCACACCGTTGCGGTGTTCGAGCGCGCCGATCGCATCGGCGGCCTCCTGCGCTACGGCATCCCCGAGTTCAAGATGGAGAAGCGCCATCTTGATCGCCGCCTCGCGCAGATGGAGGCCGAGGGCGTGAAGTTCCGCGCCGGCGTCGAGATCGGCATCGACATCACCGCCGATGACCTTCGCCATCGCTACGACGCAGTGGTGGTCGCGGTGGGTGCCACCAAGTGGCGCGACCTGCCCGTGCCCGGCCGCGACCTCGCGGGCGTCTACCAGGCGATGGAGTACCTGCCGCTCGCCAACCGCGTGCAGGAGGGCGACATGGACGTGTCGCCCATCGACGTCGCAGGGCAAGCACGTGGTCATCATCGGCGGCGGCGACACCGGCGCCGACTGCCTGGGCACCTCGCACCGTCAGGGCGCGGCCTCGGTGACGCAGCTCGAGATCCTGCCGACTCCGCCCGAGTCGCGTCCCGACTCCCAGCCGTGGCCGACGTACCCGATGACCTACCGCGTCTCGAGCGCGCACGAGGAGGGTGGCGAGCGGATCTTCGCCGTCTCGACCGAGCGCTTCGTCGACGACGGCAACGGTCGGGTGCGGGCGCTGCAGCTGGTCGACGTCGAGCCGCACGAGGGCGGATTCCGTCCCAGGGAGGGCACCAGCCGGCGAGATCCCGGCCGACTTCGTCTTCCTGGCGATGGGCTTCGTCGGACCTGAGGCGAACGGCCTCGTCGAGCAGCTGGGCGTCTCGGTCACTGACCGGGGCGACCTCGCATCGCGACGCGCAGTACCGCAGTCGATGTCCGCGGCGTCTTCGTTGCCGGCGATGCCGGCCGCGGGCAGTCGCTGATCGTCTGGGCGATCGCCGAGGGGCGTGCTGCCGCGGCTGCCGTCGACGAGTACCTCATGGGCACGACCAACCTGCCGGCCCCGATTCCGTCGACTGCACGTCAGTTGCTTGTCTGCACGTCTGTAACCGTTTGCGGGTAAGGTTCCCCTCATGCGTCGCGCCAAGATTGTCGCCACCCTCGGTCCTGCCACCAGCTCGCTGGAGGCCATTCGGGGGCTGGTGGCCGCGGGCATGGACGTGGCCCGCCTCAACCTGTCCCACGGCGATCACGAGGACCACCTGGCCGTCTACGAGAACGTCCGCGCTGCCGCCGACGACCTCGGTCGCGGCGTCGGCATCCTCGTGGACCTGCAGGGGCCGAAGATCCGGCTCGGCCGCTTCGCGTCCGGTCCGGTGCTCCTCGAGAACGGCGCCGAGTTCGTCGTGACGACCGAGGACGTGCCCGGAGACCAGAACATGGTCTCGACCACGCATTCTGGCCTTCCCAGCGATGTCACGCCCGGGGACCTCGTCCTCGTCGACGACGGCCGCATCGAGCTCAAGGTCACGAAGGTCGACGGACCCCGCGTCCACACCGTCGTGGTCGAGGGTGGCCGGGTGTCCGACAACAAGGGATTCAACCTCCCGGGCGTCGCCGTCAGCGTCCCGGCCCTGTCCGAGAAGGATCGCGATGACCTGCGGTGGGCGCTGCGCAACGGCGCCGACCTCATCGCCCTGTCGTTCGTCCGCAGCGCTGCCGACATCGTCGACGTCCACGACATCATGGATGAGGAGGGCGTTCGCCTGCCCGTCCTCGCCAAGGTGGAGAAGCCGCAGGCGGTCGAGAACCTCGAGGAGATCATCGCCGCGTTCGACGGAGTGATGGTGGCCCGCGGCGATCTTGGCGTCGAACTGCCGCTCGAAGCCGTTCCCTTGGTGCAGAAGCGCGCGGTGCACCTGTGCCGCGAAGCGGGCAAGCCGGTCATCGTCGCGACTCAGATGCTCGACTCGATGGCCGTGTCGAACCGACCGACGCGCGCCGAGGCCAGTGACGTCGCGAACGCGATCCTCGACGGCGCCGACGCCCTGATGCTCTCCGGCGAGACCAGCGTCGGCGCACCATCCCAGCCACGTCGTCGAGACCATGGGCCGGATCATCGAGCACGTCGAGGAGATGGCGCTGCACGAGCTGCCGCCGTTGTCGGACCCGTGGACCGGTTCCACCGCTCGGTCGCTCACTCGCGCGGCTGTCGATGTCGCCAACGGCGTCCATGCGACGCAGCTCATCGCCTTCACCGAGACCGGGTCGTCTGCACGACTCGTCTCGCGCTGGCGCTCGAAGACCCCGCTGCTCGCGTTCACCCCGAACCCGCGCGTTCGCAGTCAGCTCGCCCTGGTCTGGGGCGTCGAGACCTTCCTCGTACCGCATGTCGAGCACACCGACGACATGGTGGTGCAGGTCGACAAGGCGCTGCTCGAGATCGGGCGCGCGACGTACGGCGATCGCGTCGTCATCGTTGCCGGCGTGCCACCGGGAATCCCCGGCACTACCAATGGTTTGCGCGTCCACAAGATGGGCAGTGCGGCTCGCGGCGGCGGCGTCTAACTCGCTGGATTCGTCAGGGTGAATGTCAGACCGCCCTCGTAGAGTGGGGTCATGTCGATCACCGATTCCCCGTCCTGGCAGAGCCTCGCTCTGGCTGAGTGGGAATGGGACGGCATCCTCTCAGCGCCGCCATCGCTGCTCGACGAGGATCCCACGACACTCACCCTCGCCGGGAAGATCGAATTCCTGTCAGAGGTCCAGCGACATCGCGCGTGGCTGGCGTCACTCGAGGCACGCGCCCTGGTCGCCGTTGCGGGGGCCGAGCCTGCGCGTCGCACCATCACGGTTCCCGGTCAGCTGCCAGCCGCTGACGGCGACGCGGTCGACCCCAGTCCGACGAAGACCCTGACGATCGTCGACGAGGTGGTCGATCTGGTCGCGGTCGCGCTTCGCCGCTCTGCTGCGACGGTCCGGCGCCAGGTCGACGAGGCGCGAATGATCCACGGGACTCTTCGGCAGACGAGCCTCTTCCTGCGCGACGGGACGATCACGCCCGAGCATGCGTCGGCGATCGCCCGGATCGGCGACGGGCTTGAGGGTGACGCCCTCCAGCAGTTCGAGCGGCAGGTGCTGGCCAGGGCGCTCCACAGCACCTCGGCCGAGACTGCGGTGTTCGCGCGCCGGGTGCGCGCACGGGTCGACGCGGCAGGCGAGGAGCAGCGACGGCAGCGGGCGCGAAAGCACGTGGATGTCCGGGTCTGGGGTGAGGATGACGGCCTTGCCTGCCTGATGGCACGGCTGCCTCTCGCCGATGCCGCCCGGGTGCATGCGGCCATCGAGCTCGGCGCGCGCGAGGTCGACCTCGACTGCGACGCGACGATCGGGGAACGACGCGTCGCTGCGCTGGTGGCTGCCGTGTGCGGGGACGCCTCGAGTGGCACCGTGCCGTCTGCAGCCGTGGCCGACGCCCGAGTGGGCGCTGAGATCCAGGTGACCGTCGACCTCGCCACCCTCATGGGCCTGGCCGACAGCACTGCCCTGGTCGCTCTTGGTTCAGGTGCGGCCGAGCCGATCACGGCATCGGCCCTTCGCGACCTGATCAGCGATCCGGCGATCCCGGTCGCCCTTCGTCGGCTCGTCACCGATCCCGTGTCGGGGCAGGTGCTCGACCGCGGCCGCACGAGCTACCGCGTTCCCGAGTCGCTGAGGGCCTTCCTCATCGCGCGCGACGGCGTGTGCCGGTTCCCGGGCTGCCTGCGGTCGGCGACGCAGTGTCAGATCGACCATGCGGTGCAGTGGGACCGGGGCGGTCGAAGTGATCGCGACAACCTCGGCCCGCTCTGCGTGCGCCATCACCTCCTCAAGACCCATTCCGGGTGGTCGCTGACGGGCACGCGGCCCGATGGGACGACCGAGTGGGAGGGCCCCGACGGCCGTGCTTACGTCTCGCATCCGCTCGACGTCCTGCTGCCGCCGACATCGGGACCACCGGACGACCACGGCCCCCGAGCCGCACGATCGCCGTCGGCCACGGCCCCCCTTCGCGCATTCGACGTCGATCCGCCGCCGTTCTGACTCAGGGGGAGCTCCCTGACACACTCCTCGTCGTGAGTGCTGCTGCCGATACGCCGTGGTTCGTCGAGGACGTCGGCGATGTGGCACGACGGCTCGACACCGACCTCGACACCGGACTCACCACGGCGGCTGCCGAGGCGGCGATGGCCGCCTTCGGACCCAACACCCTGCCGAGCACACCACGTCGCTCGTCGTGGTCGATCGCCTTGGCCACGTGGGGCACTCCCATGAACGTGATGCTCACGGTGGTCGCCGTGGTCTCCTTCGCCATCGGACAGGTCGAGACCGGGACCCTGATCAGCGTCCTGGTGCTCATCAACGTCGTCATGGGCGCTCGGCAGGAGATCAACGCGAGGACGAGCGTCGAGGCACTGCAGTCCATGCAAGTGCCGAGCGCGAGGGTGCGCCGCGATGACGCCCTGGTCGAGTTGCCGGCCGCGAACCTCGTGCCAGGTGACGTTGTCCTGCTCGAAGCGGGGGACCTCGTTCCCGCGGACGGTCGCATCGCCGTAGCCGCCCGGCTCGAAGTGGCGGAGAGCGCACTCACCGGCGAGAGCGCTCCTGTCGCGAAGGGTGCCGAACCGGTGGCCGATGCCGACACCGCCCTCGGCGACCGGAGCAGCATGCTGTTCCAGAACACGTCGGTGACGCGGGGAACCGCGACGATGATCGTCACGGCCACCGGATCGGCCACCGAGATGGGCGCGATCGCGGGCATGCTCGGCTCCGTGCAGGTGGCGCAGTCGCCGCTGCAGCGCGAGGTGCGCGGGCTGACGATCCGGTTGGCCGTCATCGCGTGGGTCGCGGTCGCGCTCATCGTGGCCCTCGGCCTCTACCGCGGCCTCGACAGCAGCGCGGTGATCCTGCTGGGCATCACGACCGCGATCTCCGCCATCCCGTCGGGACTGCCGACCTTCCTCACCGGGATGCTCTCGTTCGGCGCTCAGCGCCTGGCGAAGGCGAACGCCGTCGTCAAGAGCCTCAATGACGTCGAGACCCTGGGCAGCACGACCGCCATCAACAGCGACAAGACCGGCACGCTGACGATGGACATGATGACGGCGACGCGGATGTACGCGTACGGCCAGTGGTTCACGATCGACGGCACGGGCTACGGGAAGCTGGGCACGATCCTTCATGCCGCCGGCAAGGAGTCTCCCGACTTCACGATGCTCGCCTACGGCCTGGCCCTCAGTGGCGACGCGACGGTGGACTCCTTCGGTGCTGTGGTGGGCGACCCCACGGAGGCCGCGCTCGTGGTGCTGGCCGCGAAGATGGGGGTCGACGCGGAGCAGTCGCGACGCGAGTATCCGCGTCTCGCCGAGGTGCCCTTCGACTCGGCGTACAAGTTCATGGCGACGGTCCACGAGGTCGAGATCGACGGCGAGCCGTCCGTCGTCGTCCTCGTCAAGGGGGCGCCCGATGTCGTCCTCGACCGGTGCACGGACTCGTGGGCTGACGACGTCCGCTCGCCCATCGGCGACACCCGCGGGAACGTCGTGGCGGCCAACCACGAGCTCGCCGAGCAGGGCCTGCGCGTGATGTCGTTCGCCGCCAAGGTGGTGCCGATGACGGAGCGTGATGCGGTCGTCGCAGACCCGATGGCTGCCGTCTCGGGGCTGGCGTTCGTCGCCCTCGTCGGCATCATCGATCCGCTGCGTCCGTCGGCGAAGGACGCCATCGGCGTGGCGCTGAAGGCGGGGATCGACGTGCGGATGATCACCGGCGACCATGCCGTGACCGCCCAGGCGATCGGTGCCGAGCTCGGCCTTCGGCCCGGGGTCATCACCGGCCCGGAGCTGCACCAGCTCTCCGACGAGCAGCTGCTCGGCCGCCTCCCGGACCTTCACGTGTTCGGCCGCGTCTCGCCCGAGGACAAGCTGCGCATGGTGACCCTCATGCAGCAGCGAGGGGACATCGTCGCCATGACGGGCGACGCGGTGAACGATGCGGCCGCGCTCAAGAAGGCCGACATCGGGGTCGCTATGGGCAGCGGCAGCGACGTCACCAAGCAGTCCGCGAAGATGATCCTCGTCGACGACAACTTCGCCACCCTGGTCCACGCCATCGAGCTCGGCCGCGACATCTACGGCAAGGTCAGCGCGCAGATCCGCTACGTGCTCGCCGGCCTGTTCGGCCTACTCGGCATCATGCTCGGCGCCAGCCTGCTCAACCTCAATGACGGAAACGTCCTCAGCGCCGTCCAACTGCTGTTCGTGTCGTTCCTCATCGGCTTGTTCCCGGCGGTGGCGCTCTCCACGGATTCGGCCGAGCCGGGCCTGATGACCCTGCCGCCCCGCGATCCGCACGTGGCGATCCTGAATCGTCGGACGGCGCCGCTCTGGGTCACGTTCGGGCTGACTCAGGCCGTCGTCAGCCTGCTGCCCTTCGCGTGGCAGCCCCTGCTGGGCGTTGCCACCGCACAGACGATGACGTTCGGCATCCTCGCGCTGAGCACCGTCTGGCTCGCGGCCGCCATGCGCCGGGCCCTGATGCCCATCTGGGCCGGGCCGTTCGCCTCCTTCTGGGCGTGGATGGCCATCCCCCTGCTGCTCTCCGTGCTGGCGATCGAGCTGCCCTTCCTCCAGGGGCTGCTGCTGACGACGAGCCTGACGGGGCTGCAGTGGCTGACGGTGCTCGTGTTGTCGCTGGCGGAGCCGATCGTCATCGAGTGCACGAAGGCGATCCAGCGCCGACGGTCCCGGGCTGCCTAGCGCCGACGGCCGAGGATAGGGTCGTCCTGTCAGACATCCTTTAAGGCCCGTCCAGAGAGGCGGGGAAGGAGGTCCGCATGTCGAAGGTCGTCCTGGACGACGCCGATATCGGCCGTGCCATCACGCGCATCTCGCACGAGATCCTCGAGCGGAACAAGGGCGCCGAAGACCTCATCCTTTTGGGCATCCCGACCCGCGGCGTCCCGCTCGCTAACCGGATCGCCGCCACCATCGAGCGCATCGAGTCGATGCCAGTGGAGGTGGGCTCCCTCGACATCACCCTGTATCGCGACGACCTGCGCCTGCGGCCGGCCCGCGCGCTGGAGTCCACGTCCATCCCCTCGAGCGGGATCGACGGGCGTGTCGTGGTCCTCGTCGACGACGTCCTGTACTCCGGTCGCACGATCCGCGCCGCCCTCGACGCCATCAGCGACATCGGTCGTCCGCGGGCCGTCCAGCTCGCTGTGCTGGTGGACCGCGGCCATCGCGAGCTGCCGATCCGGCCCGACTTCGTGGGCAAGAACCTGCCGACCTCGCACGGCGAGCAGGTCCGGGTGGCCCTGGCCGAGCTCGACGACGTCGACGAGGTCACGCTGCTCGACGCGCCGGAGGGCACCTCATGAGGCACCTGCTCTCGGCCGCGGACCTCGACTCGACGACTGCCGAGCTCATCCTCGACACGGCCGCGGAACTCGCGACGGTGACCGAGCGCTCGGTGAAGAAGCTGCCCACCCTGCGCGGCCGCACCGTCGTCAATCTCTTCTTCGAGGACTCCACGCGCACCCGCATCTCCTTCGAGATGGCAGCGAAGCGGCTGTCGGCCGACGTCATCAACTTCGCGGCGAAGGGCTCGAGCGTCTCGAAGGGCGAGAGCCTGAAGGACACCGCGCTGACCCTCGAGGCGATGGGGGCCGACGCGGTCGTCATCCGGCACAGTGCCTCGGGTGCTCCGCACCGGCTGGCGAACGCCGGCTGGATCGGCGGCACCGTGGTGAACGCCGGCGACGGCACGCACGAGCATCCGACCCAGGCGCTGCTCGACGCCTACACGATCCGCCGCCACCTGCGCGGCGGCAAGGGCAACCTCGACGGCCTGCGCGTGACGATCGTCGGCGACGTCCTGCACAGCCGGGTGGCGCGGTCGAACGTGCTCCTGCTGAGCACCCTGGGCGCCGACGTGACCCTCGTCGGGCCGCCGACGCTCCTGCCGACGGGTGTCGACAAGTGGCCGTGCCGGGTGTCCTACGACATCGACGCGGTCATCCCGCACACCGATGCGCTGATGATGCTGCGCGTCCAGCTCGAGCGCATGCAGGCGGCGTACTTCCCGTCGGCCCGTGAGTACAGCCGTTCCTACGGGCTGGACCGCGAGCGGATGGTGCGACTTCCCGACCACGCCATCGTCATGCATCCGGGCCCGATGAACCGCGGGATGGAGATCAGCGCCGAGGTCGCGGACAGCGACCGTGCGGTGATGGTCGAGCAGGTCGCGAATGGCGTGAGCGTCCGGATGGCCGTGCTGTACCTCCTGCTCGGCGGATCCGGCGAGGCCATCACCACCGTTGACACGTCCGGAGGGCGAGCAGCATGACACCGACCACCGTCCTGCGTGGAGCCCAGCCCTATGGCGAGCCGGCCGTCGACATCGTCGTCGCTGACGGAGTCATCCGGGAGGTCGTCGCCGCGGGAGCGGGATCCGGCAGCGAGGTCGTCGACGTCACCGGCCTGGTCGCCCTGCCCGGCCTCGTCGATCTGCACACGCACCTGCGTGAGCCCGGTCGCGAGGACGCCGAGACCGTCGACACCGGCTCCCAGGCCGCTGCGCTCGGCGGCTTCACGGCGGTCTTCGCGATGGCCAACACCCTCCCGGTGGCCGACACCGCAGGTGTCGTCGAGCAGGTCTGGCGACTGGGCCAGGAGTCCGGGCTCGTCGACGTGCATCCGGTCGGCGCCGTCACTGTCGGGCTCAACGGCACCCAGCTCGCCGAGCTCGCCGCGATGGCCGGGTCGGCTGCGCAGGTGCGAGTGTTCAGCGACGACGGCAAGTGCGTGTCCGACGCCGTGCTGATGCGGCGGGCGCTGGAGTACGTGAAGGCCTTCGACGGCGTCATCGCGCAGCATGCGCAGGAGCCGCGCCTGACCGAGAACGCCCAGATGAACGAGAGCATGCTCTCTGGCGTGCTGGGCCTGACCGGCTGGCCGGCGGTCGCCGAGGAGTCGATCATCGCCCGCGACGTGCTGCTCGCCCACCACGTCGGATCGCGGCTGCACGTGTGCCACGTGTCGACGGCGGGCTCGGTCGACATCATCAGGTGGGCCAAGGCCAAGGGCATCAACGTCACCGCGGAGGTCACTCCGCACCATCTGCTGCTGACCGAGGAGCTCGTGCGCAGCTACGACCCGGTCTACAAGGTCAACCCTCCGCTGCGCTCTGCCGACGACGTCGCCGCGCTGTGGGACGGGCTCGCCGACGGGACGATCGACATCGTCGCGACGGACCATGCCCCGCACGCCCTCGAGGACAAGGACTGCGAGTGGGGCGCGGCCTCCTTCGGGATGCTCGGGCTGCAGACCGCGCTCAGCGTCGTCGTCGAGACGATGGTGCGCACCGGTCGACTCGACTGGCGCGGGGTCGCCGAGCGCATGTCGGCTGCGCCCGCGCGCATCGGCCGCGCCATCGACCACGGCCACGAGCTCGCCGCCGGCGCGGTGGCCAACATCGCCCTGGTGGATCCCGAGGCGCGCTGGGTCGTCGAGGCCAGCACCTTGGCCTCGAAGAGCCACAACACTCCCTACGCCGGCATGGAACTGCCCGCGCGCGTCGAGCACGTCCTCAAGCGCGGCCGGTTCACCGTTCGCAGCGGGATGGTCGACAGGTGACGCGCTGGGCCGTCCGGGCCACCGACTACACCCAGCAGGCGCAGGTCACGAACTGGCCTGCGCGAATCGCCCTGGTCGTCATCGTCCTGGTGATCATCGCGCTGGCCCTGTGGGGGATGCGGCACGGATGGCAGGCCCGCCAGCGCCGCCAGGGCTGGATCCCGGCCCCCGCGGACGAGCCGACGACGGCAGCACGATCGGCAGAGGTCGAGGGCCTGTTCATCGGGACGGCCACCGCCGGCGACTGGATGGACCGGATCGCCGTGCACGATCTCGGCGTGCGCAGCCGCGCCGCGATCTCGTGGAGCTCCGACGGCATCTACCTCGAGCGGGTGGGCGCGCGCAGCGTGTTCATCCCCGCGGCCGACGTCGTCGGCCTTCGACTCGATCGCGGCCTGGCCGGCACCGTCAAGGCGAAGGACAGCGTCGTCGTCGTGACGTGGCGGCTCGGCGAGGCGGTCATCGACACCGGCTTCCGGGCGGATGACGGTGCCGGTCACGCGGCTGTGTTGGATGGACTCGGATCGACGTTCGGCGTCGACCTGCACCAGAAGGAGAACGGTGAATCCCGACATGCCTGACACCGCAGCGGTCCTCGTCCTCGAGGACGGGCGGACGATGCGTGGCCGCGCCTACGGTGCGATCGGCACGACGTTCGGCGAGGCGGTGTTCTCCACCGGGATGAGCGGCTACCAGGAGACGCTCACCGACCCGTCGTACCACCGGCAGGTCGTCGTCATGACGGCTCCGCACATCGGCAACACGGGAATGAACGCGGAGGACCCCGAGTCGACCAGGATCTGGGTCGCGGGCTACGTCGTGCGCGATCCCTCGCGGGTCTCGTCGAACTGGCGGGCCACCAGGACCCTCGATGACGACCTGCGCGATCAGGGCGTGATCGGCATCAGCGGCATCGACACCCGCGCACTTACCCGCCACCTGCGCGAGCGGGGCGCGATGCGCGTCGGGATCTTCAGTGGGCCGGCCGCCCGACAGACGCCCGCCGAGCTTCTCGCGGCCGTGCAGGCCAGCCCGCAGATGGCCGGCGCCGATCTCACGGGCGACGTGACCACGCCCGAGGCCTACGTCGTGCCTGCGGTGGGGGAGCGCCGCTTCGTCGTGGCCGCCGTCGACCTAGGCATCAAGTCGATGACGCCGCACCGGATGGCGCAGCGGGGCATCGAGGTGCACGTCGTGCCGGCCACGAGCAGCGCAGCCGACATTCGAGCGCTGGCGCCCGACGGCGTGTTCTTCTCGAACGGTCCCGGCGACCCGGCGACCGCCGACTCGTCCGTGGCGCTGATGGAGGCCTTCTTGTCCGATCGCACGCCGGTGTTCGGCATCTGCTTCGGCAACCAGGTCCTCGGCCGGGCTCTGGGCCTGGGCACGTACAAGCTGCGCTACGGGCATCGAGGCATCAACCAGCCGGTCCAGGACCTGGCCACGGGCAAGGTGGCGGTCACGGCCCACAACCACGGCTTCGCGGTCGACGCGCCACGCGGCGGTGAGTTCGACACGCCGTTCGGCCGCGCGACGGTGAGCCATGTGTGCCTCAACGACGACGTGGTCGAGGGCCTGCGCTGCCTCGACGTGCCCGCCTTCAGCGTGCAGTACCACCCGGAGGCCGCGGCCGGTCCGCACGATGCGGACTACCTCTTCGACGAGTTCGTCGCCCTGATGGCCGACGCACGCGAGGGCGGCGAGCGCTGATGCCTCGCCGCGACGACATCACCTCGGTCATGGTCATCGGATCCGGCCCCATCGTCATCGGCCAGGCCTGCGAGTTCGACTACTCCGGAACCCAGGCGTGCCGGGTGCTTCGCGCCGAAGGCCTGCGCGTGGTCCTCGTCAACTCGAACCCTGCCACGATCATGACCGATCCGGAGTTCTCGGACGCCACGTACATCGAGCCGATCACGCCGGACTTCGTCGAGCGGATCATCGCCAAGGAGCGTCCCGACGCGCTGCTGCCGACCCTCGGCGGCCAGACGGCGCTCAACACGGCCATCGCACTCCACAAGAGCGGCGCGCTCGAGCGCTACGGCGTCGAGCTGATCGGCGCCGACGTCGACGCCATCGAGCGCGGCGAGAACCGCGAGCTGTTCCGTCAGATCGTCGCGGACGTCGGCGCCGCGAGCGCACGATCGGCGATCTGCCACAGCATCGAGGACTGCATCGCCGCCGTCGACGACCTTGGCTACCCGACCGTGATCCGGCCCTCCTTCACCATGGGCGGTTCGGGCTCGGGGATCGCCTACGACGAGGCCGACCTGCGCCGCATCGCCGGGGCGGGCCTGCAGGCAAGCCCGACGACCGAGGTCCTCCTCGAGGAGTCGATCATCGGCTGGAAGGAGTACGAGCTCGAGCTGATGCGCGACAAGCACGACAACGTGGTCGTCGTCTGCTCGATCGAGAACCTCGATCCGATGGGCGTGCACACCGGCGACTCGATCACCGTGGCGCCGGCGCTCACCCTGACGGACCGCGAGTACCAGCACATGCGCGACGTCGGGATCGCCATCATCCGCGCGGTGGGGGTGGACACCGGCGGCTGCAACATCCAGTTCGCGATCAACCCCGACGACGGCCGCATGATCGTCATCGAGATGAACCCGCGAGTGTCGCGCTCGTCGGCGCTCGCCTCCAAGGCGACCGGCTTCCCGATCGCGAAGATCGCGGCGCGGCTCGCGATCGGCTACACGCTCGACGAGATCCCGAACGACATCACGCAGGAGACGCCGGCGTCGTTCGAGCCCACGCTCGACTACATCGTCGTCAAGGTGCCGCGCTTCGCCTTCGAGAAGTTCCCGCAGGCCGACCAGACCCTCACCACGACCATGAAGAGCGTCGGTGAGGCGATGGCCATCGGGCGGAACTTCGCCGAGGCGCTGCAGAAGGCCCTGCGTTCGCTCGAACGGCCCGAGGCCGTCTTCTCGTGGCCCCCGAGCCGGGCCGACGTCGACGTCCCTGCGCTGATCGCGGCCATGCGGGTACCGCGCGACGGCCGGCTGTCCGAGGTGCAGCTGGCGCTGTGGGCGGGGGCCGGCATCGACGCGGTCCACGAGGCGACGAACATCGACCCGTGGTTCCTCGACCAGATCTGCCAGATCAACGAGCACGCCGACGCGATCCGGGCGCTGGACTCGCTCGACCACGAGTCCTTGTTCGCCGCCAAGCAGTTCGGCTTCTCCGATCTCCAGCTCGGCGTCGCTGCGCGGACTCACCGAGGCCGAGGTGCGACAGCTGCGACACGAGCTCGGCGTTCGTCCGGTCTACAAGACGGTCGACACGTGCGCCGCAGAGTTCGCGGCTCGCACGCCGTACCACTACTCGACGTACGACGAGGAGACCGAGGTCGTCCCGAGTGATCGCGACAAGGTGATCATCCTGGGATCCGGCCCCAACCGGATCGGCCAGGGCATCGAGTTCGACTACTCGTGCGTGCATGCGGCGCTCACCCTCCGCGAGGCCGGCTTCGAGTCGATCATGCTCAACTGCAATCCGGAGACGGTCTCGACCGACTACGACACGTCCGACCGCCTCTACTTCGAGCCGCTCACCCTGGAGGACGTGCTCGAGGTCGTGCACGTCGAGCAGCAGGCCGGCCGGCTCGTCGGCGTCATCGTGCAGCTCGGCGGCCAGACCCCCCTCGGGCTGGCGCAGCGGCTGAAGGACGAGGGAGTGCCGATCATCGGCACCAGCCCCGAGTCCATCCACCTGGCCGAGGAGCGCGGCGCGTTCGGCCGCGTGCTCGCCGCGGCGGGCCTGCATCGCCCCGAAGCACGGCACGGCACGGACGTTCGACGAGGCGCAGGCCATCGCCGTCGACGTCGGCTACCCCGTGCTCGTGCGTCCCAGCTACGTCCTGGGCGGCCGGGGCATGGAGATCGTGTACGACGACGCGATGCTCGCGGACTACCTGCTTCGGTCCACCCACATCAACTCCGAGCATCCCGTCCTCGTCGACCGGTTCCTCGACGATGCGGTCGAGATCGACGTCGACGCGATCTTCGACGGCGAGGAGCTCTACCTCGCCGGGATCATGGAGCACATCGAGGAGGCCGGGATCCACTCCGGCGACTCGGCGTGCGCCCTGCCGCCGATCACCCTGGGTGCCGAGGACATCGACCGCATCCGTGAGTCGACTGTCGCGATCGCCCGCGGTGTCGGGGTGCGCGGGCTGCTGAACGTCCAGTACGCCCTCGCCGGTGACGTCCTGTACGTGCTCGAGGCGAATCCGCGAGCCTCGCGCACCGTGCCGTTCGTCTCGAAGGCGACCGCCGTCCCCGTCGCGAAGGCCGCGGCGCGCGTCATGGTGGGCGAGACCATCGCCCAGCTGCGCGCCGAGGGCATCCTGCCGGCCCAGGGCGACGGCGGAACCATGCCACCGGGCGGGGCCATCTCCGTCAAGGAGGCCGTCCTGCCGTTCGGCCGGTTCCACGGCGTCGACACCGTGCTTGGGCCGGAGATGCGCTCGACCGGCGAGGTGATGGGCATCGACGACTCGTTCGGCATCGCCTTCGCCAAGTCCCAGGAGGCGGCGTACTCGGGTGGACTGCCGGTAGCGGGAACGGCCTTCGTCTCGCTCGCCAACCGCGACAAGCGCGCCGCCATCTTCCCGATCAAGCGACTCGCCGACCTCGGCTTCCGCATCCTCGCGACGTCCGGTACGGCGGCGGTGCTGCGGCGCAACGGCGTCGTGGTCGACGAGCTCCGCAAGCAGCACGAAGGGCGGGGAGCCGACGGGATGCCGACGACCGTCGACGCGATCATGGCCGGCGACATCCAGCTGATCGTCAACACGCCCTACGGGGTGGGTCCGCGCGTCGACGGCTACGAGATCCGCACGGCCGCCGTGATCAAGGGCGTGCCCTGCATCACGACGGTCCAGGGGCTCGCCGCCGCCGTGCAAGGCATCGACTCCTTGCAGCATGATGAGCCGACCGTCCGCTCCCTTCAGGAGCACGCCCTCGAGCTGGGCGCACTTCGCGACGCGCAGGACGCCGCCGCGAAGTCCACGACAACGGAAGGGACCCACGGTGCCGGTTCAAGTCAAGGGTGAGGTCCTCGACATCCGCCGGATCGGTGCGTACCACGTGCTGTCCCTGACCGCCCCCGGCATCGCGGACGTCGCCCGGCCGGGTCACTTCGTCACGCTGGGCATCGGCGGCGAGG
This sequence comes from uncultured Actinomycetes bacterium, assembly GCA_963755335.1. Lineage (GTDB taxonomy): Bacteria > Actinomycetota > Actinomycetes > S36-B12 > S36-B12 > UBA10649. Next base: position 1,700,364 of record CAVWJW010000008.1, on the reverse strand, counting down.
AGTCCAGCATGGTGCTGCGCCGGGCGTTCGCGATCCACCAGGTGCAGTCGCGGGGCGTGTACGGCGGCACACTCGATGTGGTCATCGGGATCAAGGGCAACGGCACCAAGTGGCTGTCGGAGCGGCGCCGCCATGACGTGGTCGACATCGTCGGACCCCTGGGTCGCCCGTTCATCCTGCCGAAGGAGCGCGTCAACTGCGTCCTCGTCGGCGGCGGGTACGGCTCGGCGCCGTTGTTCATGCTCGCCGAGCAACTGCGCGAGCGAGGCTGCCGCGTCGACGTGGTGGTGGGCGCTTCCACGGAGGAGAGGCTCTTCGGCGTGCTCGAGCTGAAGCGCCTCGCGTCGACGTTGACCATCACGACCGATGACGGATCGCTTGGCGAGCGGGGCTATGTCACGGACATCCTGCCCGAACTCATGAAGCGCGTCGATGCGGCCGTGGTCTACGCCTGCGGCCCGATGCCCATGCTCGCCAGCGTTGCCCAGATCTCGACCGACCTTCGTGCGTACAGCCAGTGCGCCGTCGAGGAGGCCATGGCCTGCGGCATCGGCGTGTGCATGACCTGCGTCCTGCCCGTCGAAGGAGAGGACGGCGTCACCCGAATGCTGAGGTCCTGCACCGAGGGTCCGGTCTTCCGCGGCGACCGGGTCCTGTGGTCCGCCGTCGGCTCGATACCGCCCGGCACGGTGGGCGCACCAGTGGAGGAGGCGCGCTGATGACACGAGCACTCATCTCCCAGGGACCGCTGCCCGGCAAGGGGCCCGTGGCGTACATCGACATGAGCACCCAGCTCGGCGACCTGCGCCTCGAGAGCCCGGTCCTCACGGCGTCAGGATGCGCTGCGGCCGGCCGCGAGCTCGACCAGTTCTTCGACATCACGAAGATCGGGGGCATCGTCACCAAGAGCGTCATGATGCAGCCGCGATCGGGCCGCCCGACGCCGCGCATGGCCGAGACCCCGAGCGGCATGCTCAACTCGATCGGCCTGCAGGGTCCCGGCATCGATCGCTTCATCGAGACCGACCTCGAGTGGCTGAACCAGCGCGGGGCCACGACGATCGTCTCGATCGCGGGCAGCACGGTCGACGAGTACGGCAAGCTCGCCTCGCGGCTGCGCCCCACCCCGGGGGTGGCGGCCATCGAGGTCAACATCTCGTGCCCGAACGTCGAGAACCGCGGGCTCGTGTTCGCGTGCGATCCGAGCATGGCGGCGAATGTCATCCAGCTCGTGCGTCGCAACAGCGATCCGCGCATGCCCATCTTCGCCAAGCTCTCGCCCGACGTCACAGACATCGTGTCCGTGGCCGAGTCGGTCGTGCGGGCCGGAGCGACCGGGGTGTCGGTGATCAACACCCTGCTCGGCATGGTCATCAATCCCGACACGATGCGCCCGCACCTGGCCGGCATCACCGGCGGACTGTCCGGCCCGGCGGTGCGCCCGGTCGCCGTGCGCTGCGTGTGGCAGATACGCCAGGCCTTCCCGGATCTCCCGATCATCGGGATGGGCGGCATCCGCACCGGAATGGACGCCCTGGAGTTCATCCTCGCCGGGGCGAGCGCGGTCTCGGTCGGCACTGTCATCTTCCACGATCCGTCGTCGCCGATGCGCATCCACGAGGAACTGCAGCGTGCACTGGTCGAGCGTGGCTTCTCGAGCCTCGCCGACGCGATCTCCTACGCGCATCGCACTTCCGACGCCCCATCGCTCGAGGACGAGGACGACTTTGACTTCATCACTGAGTAGCGCCCCGTTGCGCCCCGATCGCGGTGGCGATGGACGCACCCGATCTCGCCGCCGTGCGCGCCTGGACTGCGGCCGTCGCCCCGGTCGTGTCGACCGTCAAGATCGGGCTCGAGGTCTTCTGTCGCGACGGCGCAGCAGCCGTCGTGCGCAGCCCGCGAGGCGGCCCGCGAGGCCGGTCGCGATGATCTCGACGTCTTCCTCGACCTCAAGCTCCACGACATCCCTGCCACGGTGCGCGGTGCCGCAGCCGCGGTGGCGTCGCTGCGACCCACCTACCTCACGGTCCACGCGTCGGGAGGCGCCGAGATGATCGCCGCGGCGGCGCAGGCGCTGCCCGACACCCGGGTCACCGCCGTGACGGTCCTCACCTCGCTCGACGAGCAGATGCTGGAGCAGATCGGGCTGACGGGTCCGTCCGAGGCGGCCGTCGTGCGCCTTGCCCTGCTCGCGGTCGGGGCCGGCGCTCGGGCGATCGTCTGCTCGCCCAACGAGGTCGCCGCCGTCCGGGCGGCAGTGCCCGCCGACATCACCTTGATCACGCCGGGGGTACGCCCCGCTGGAGCGTCGTTGGACGATCAGCGGCGCGTCGCGACGCCGGCTCGCGCCATCGCCGACGGCGCGGACCTCCTGGTCATCGGTCGGCCCATCACCGGTGCAGCCGATCGGAGAGCGGCCGCCGAGGCCATCGCGGCGGAACTGGCATGACGGCGCCGGCCCGCTCGCCCGAGGAGCGGTCCACGGCCCTCGCCGCGGCGCTCGCCGCACGGCACGAGCGGGCGCGCCTGCGGGCGGCCCTCAAGGCCCGGGAGGTCTCGCCCCGCACCGTGATCGACGGTGCGGAAGACAATCCGCTGTGGGCCCAGCTGAAGGTGAGCTGGCTGCTCGAGTGCCTGCCGGGGATCGGCGCGGTGCGCGCCGACCGGATCCTCGCCGACGTCCAGATCGCCCCGTCGCGCCGGATCCGAGGGCTCGGCGTGCGCCAGCGGGCGGCCCTCATGGCCGAGCTCGAGCGGGAGGGCCGATGAGCGGTTCGCCGAGCGCACCGCTGGTCGTGGTGTCCGGCCCGTCCGGAGTGGGCAAGAGCACGGTGGTCGCGGCGGCACTGCGCCGCAACCCGACGATCTGGCTGTCCGTCAGCTGCACCACGCGCGCGCCCCGACCGGGCGAGGCGGACGGCCGTGAGTACTTCTTCGTGCCGGGGGAGCGGTTCGACGAGCTGGTGCGCGACCGGAGGCCTGCTGGAGTGGGCCCAGTTCGCGGGGAATCGCTACGGCACCCCACGGCAGGCTGTCGAGGAGCATCAGGCGGCGGGGCACCCGGTGCTGCTGGAGATCGAGGTCCAGGGCGCGCGGCAGATCCGCCAGTCGGTCCCCGGCGCCCTCCTCGTCTTCCTCGCGCCCCCCTCGTGGGAGACCCTCACGGCCCGGCTGGTGGGTCGTGGCACCGAATCCGACGAGGCGGTCGCCCATCGCCTGCAGGCCGCGCGCGACGAGCTGGCGGCTGCTGAGGAGTTCGACGTGGTGCCTGGTCAACGCCGATGTCGAGGAGTGCGCTCAGGCCTTGGTAGCAGTTGGTAGCCGATCCGTCGGGTCGCGAATCCTCGTGACCTTGTGAACGACCCGCCACCTGTGATGAATGAGGCTTGACGTGAGCAGTGCCATCCGCCCCGAGGGCATCACCCACCCCTCGATCGACGCGTTGCTGGAGAAGACCGACTCCAAGTACTCGCTCGTGATCTACGCCTCCAAGCGCGCCCGTCAGATCAACGCCTACTACTCGCAGCTGGGCGAAGGCCTGCTCGAGTACGTCGGCCCGCTGGTTGAGACCCAGGTGCAGGAGAAGCCGCTGTCCATCGCACTGCGCGAGATCGACGCCGGGCTGCTGACCTCCACGCCGATCGCCGAGGAGGACGTCGACGCGGTTGTCGTCACGGCCGTCCCCGACGAGACCGTCTGACCCACATCTCCATCCTTCCTGAGGCCGGAGGACCCATGCGACGCGTGGTTCTCGGCGTTGCCGGGGGAATTGCCGCCTACAAGGCGGCCGAGCTCCTGCGCGGCCTCACCGAGTCCGGCTGCGATGTCACCGTCGTGCCGACCGCTGCCGCACTCAACTTCGTCGGCGCGGCCACCTGGTCCGCGCTGTCCGGCAAGCCCGTCGCGACCGACGTGTGGACAGGCGCCGAGCAGGTGCCGCACGTGCGGCTCGGCCAGCAGGCCGACGCGATCGTGGTCGCGCCAGCCACCGCCGACCTCCTGGCCCGCGCGACGCACGGCCTTGCCGACGACCTGCTCACGAACGTCCTCCTCACGGCCCGCTGCCCGGTGATCCTGGCCCCGGCCATGCACACCGAGATGTGGGAGCACCCGGCCACCCAGCGCAACGTCGCGCTCCTGCGCGACGCGGGGCGTCATCGTGCTCGATCCGGCCGTCGGTCGCCTGACGGGCGCCGATACCGGGCCGGGCCGCCTCCCCGATCCGCCGGTCGATCCTCGCGGCCGTCCAGGACGTCCTGCGGCGCAAGGGAAAGCCACTGGTCCGCGATCTCGCCGGCGTCCGGGTCCTGGTCAGCGCCGGGGGCACCCGTGAGCCGTGGGACCCGGTCCGGTTCATCGGCAACATCAGCAGCGGGCGGCAGGGCGTCGAGCTTGCCCGCACGGCCGTCACCCGCGGCGCCGAGGTGACCCTGGTCGCCGCGCACATGGACGTCGCCCCACCCGCCGGGGTCCGCGTCGTGCCGGTCAGCTCGCGCTGAGGACCTCCGTCAGGCCATGCAGGAGAACGCCGCCACGGCCGACGTCATCGTGATGGCCGCCGCGGTCGCCGACTTCCGGCCGGCCGAGGTGGGCGACACCAAGCTGAAGCGCGCCGACTCGGCCGCCGACCTCGTCCTGCCGCTGGCCCAGAACACCGACATCCTGCGAGAGCTCGTCCAGGCACGCGGTGCGGGCTCAGCAGCCGCTCATCGTCGGCTTCGCCGCCGAGACCGGCGACGCCAGCGGCGACGTGCTGCAGCACGGCCAGGCAGAAGCTCGAGCGCAAGGGCTGCGACCTGCTGGTCGTCAACGATGTCAGCGCCGGACAGGTCTTCGGCCAGCCCGACAACGAAGTCGTGATCCTCGGCAGCGACGGGTCGCAGTCCCTCGTCCCGCGGTCCGGCAAGGCCGACATCGCCGACGCGGTGTGGGACGCCGTGGTGCGCGCCCTGGGCTAGGGCCTGCTGTATTCTTCGTGCCGGTCAAGAGCACCAGCGTTCAAGCCCCGGCTTGCTGGTCGGCAACCCTCCGCCGCGGTGGGGTGCTCCGGGTGAGGACCAGGCCTCGTCCTGAGGCAAGCGCGCGCCCGTAAGGGCAGCGGTACACCTGCGAGAGAAGGACAAGTACGTGTCAAATCGCCTGTTCACGTCCGAGTCCGTCACCGAGGGCCACCCCGACAAGATGGCCGACGCGATCAGCGACGCGATCCTCGACGACCTGCTGCGCCAGGACCCGCGCAGCCGGGTCGCCGTCGAGACCATGCTGACCACCGGCCAGGTGCACGTGGCCGGCGAGGTCACCACCGCCGGCTACGCCGACGTCATGGGCCTCGTCCGCGAAACGGTCCTCGGGATCGGCTACGACTCCTCCACCAAGGGCTTCGACGGCGAGTCGTGCGGCATCTCGGTGTCGATCGGCAAGCAGTCCCCGGACATCGCCCAGGGCGTCGACGACGCGTTCGAGGAGCGCGCCGAGGGCAGCGCCGATCCGCTCGATCGTCAGGGCGCCGGCGACCAGGGCCTGATGTTCGGCTACGCCTGCGACGACACCCCCGAGCTCATGCCGCTGCCGATCCACATCGCGCACCGGCTGGCCGAGCGGCTGACCGAGGTCCGCAAGGACGGCACCGTTCCCTACCTCCGTCCCGACGGCAAGACACAGGTCACGATCGCCTACGACGAGAACGACCGCCCGGTGAAGATCGACACCGTCGTCGTGTCCTCGCAGCATGCCAAGGACGTCAGCCTCGAGAACATGCTCACGCCCGACATCCGGCGCCACGTGGTCGACCCGGTCCTCGACGTCATCGACCTCGACTCGCGCGACTACCGCCTGCTGGTCAACCCGACCGGCCGCTTCGAGGTCGGCGGCCCGATGGGCGACGCCGGACTGACCGGTCGCAAGATCATCGTCGACACCTACGGCGGCATGGCCCGCCATGGCGGCGGCGCGTTCTCCGGCAAGGACCCGTCAAAGGTCGACCGGTCGGCGGCCTACGCCACGCGCTGGGTCGCCAAGAACGTCGTGGCCTCGGGCCTGGCCACGCGCTGCGAGGTCCAGGTGGCCTACGCCATCGGCAAGGCGCACCCGGTCGGCGTGTTCGTCGAGACCTTCGGCACCGGTGTCATCCCCGACGAGCAGATCCAGCTCGCCGTGCTCAGCGTGTTCGACCTGCGCCCGGCCGCGATCATCCGCGACCTCGACCTGCTCCGCCCGATCTACCGCACGACGAGTGCGTATGGCCACTTCGGCCGCCCCCAGGGCAGCAACTGGCTGCTCGACCACGAGGACCCGGCCCAGCGCACGGCGGTGGGCCCGACCTTCACGTGGGAGGCGACCGATCGTGCCGACCAGCTGAAGGCCGCGGCGGGAGCCTGATCCCCACCTCGGACCAACTCGCGCTGGTGCCCGGGCCCAAGGCCCGGCGCCAGCGCGCGAGAGCGCCGCAGCCGCGTGGCGGCGCGATCACCCATCGCCCAGGTGATGATCGATGCGCCGGTGCCCCACCTGGACCGCCCGTTCGACTATGCGGTGCCGGAGTCACTGGCCGACACCGCCGTCCCCGGCACCCGGGTGCGCGTCCGGTTCGCCGGGCGGCTCACCGACGCCTACGTCATCTCGCGGGACGAGGTGTCGGAGCACCAGGGAGCGATCAAGCCGCTGGAACGGCTGATCGGGATCGAGCCGGTGCTGACCGCCGAGACCATCACGCTCGTGCAGCAGGTCGCCGAGCGCTACGCCGGCACGTTCAGCGACGTGGTGCGTGCTGCCGTGCCACCCCGTCATGCACGTGCCGAGGCGGTCACTGTCGCCCGCGCCGAGTGGCGTTCGTCAGCGGATCCGGAAGGCCGGCAGCGGTGGTCTGCCTACGCAGGTGGCCGCGCCCTGTACGACCGGCTCGGCATGCCGGGAGGCGCGACCGTCCGTGCCGTGTGGTCGTGCGCGCCCGCGACGGCGTGGGCGGACGACGTGGCGGCGCTCGTCGACGTGACGCTGTCGGCCGGCGGCGGGGTCATCGTCGTCGTGCCCGATGCCGCGGACGTCGATCGCGTCCTGAACCGACTCGACGACGCCCGAGCGGCGGGGATCGTGGCCACGCTCACCGCCGACCAGGGCCCCGAACGGCGCTATCGGGAGTTCGTGCGCATCCTGCGCGGTGGCGCACGCGTGGTGGTCGGGACCCGCTCGGCCGTCTTCGCGCCCGTAGCGGACCTACGGCTCATCCTGGTGTGGGACGACGGTGACGACGCCCTGGTCGACCCGCACGCGCCCTATTGGGATGCCCGTGACGTCGCGGCGCTGCGCAGCCACCTGGCCGACTGCCACCTCGTCGTCGGATCCCCGGCCCGTTCGGTCGTGACGCAGCACTGGTGCGCGACGGGTTGGGCGCGATCGATCACGCCGACGCGACCGACGCTGTCGGCCCGTGCGCCCGTCGTACGGGCCCTGTCGGTCCAGGACGACGCCCGTGACGAGGCGGCCCGCTCCGCCCGGATCCCGCATCAGGCGTGGACGGCAGCCCGGACGGCGCTGAAGTCCGGCCCCGTCCTCCTCCAGGTGGGGCGTCGTGGCTACCTGCCTGCGTTGGCGTGCCAGAAGTGCCGCGAGATCGCCCGCTGCGAGTGCGGCGGTCCGCTCGAGATCTCGAGCAGCAGCGCCGTTCCACGCTGCACCTGGTGCGGCCGGCTCGCCGGCGGCTGGTCGTGCCCGCACTGCGGTGCGAATCGCCTGCGGGCGGTCGTCGTCGGCGCCGAGCGCACCGCTGAGGAGATCGGTCGGGCATTTCCCGGTGTCCCCGTCGTCGCCAGCCATGGCGGCCACCTGCTGGCCCGCGTGGCCGATGAGCCGGCTCTCGTGGTCGCCACGCCCGGGGCGGAGCCGGACACCGATCCGGGCTACGCCGCGGTGGTCATCCTGGATGCCCGCGCACACCTCGAGCGTCCGACGATCGACGCCACCGAGGACGCCGCGCGACGGTGGTTCGCCGCCGCCCGCCTGGCCCGGCCGGGAGCCACCGTCGTCATCACGGCGGACAACGCCCTGCTGCCCGTCCAGGCCCTGGTCCGATGGGATCCGGAGTGGCTGGCCGAGCGCGAGCTGAGCGAGCGGACGAGCGCGGGACTGCCCCCGGCCACGCGCATGGCGGCCCTGTACGGCACCGCCCCCGACATCGCCGAGGTGGTCGGCGAACTCGCGGTGCCGCATCGGCTGCTCGGGCCGGTCGCGGTGCCGGGCGAGGAGCGTCTTCGTGGCCTCGTCGTCGTCGAGCGTGCCCACGCACCGTCGCTCGCCCGCGAACTGCGCGCCATCACCGCCGCCCGGTCGGCTCGCGCCCGCACGGGAGTCGTACACGTACGCATCGATCCGCGGGATATCTAGGCGAAGTCGTCCCGCCGCCTGCCCTTAGACTCCGCGCTATGGCAGTGCAACCCATCAGGCTCTTCGGCGACCCGGTCCTTCGCACGCCCGCTGCCCCGGTCGAGACGTTCGACAAGGAGTTGCGCAAGCTCGTCAAGGACCTCACCGAGACGATGATGGACGCACCGGGCGCCGGCCTTGCCGCGCCGCAGATCGGCGTCTCGCTGCGCGTGTTCACCTACTGGGTCGACGATGAGCCCGGCCACCTGGTCAACCCCGATCTTGACCTGTCGGTCGACCTCCAGGAGGGCGAGGAGGGCTGCCTGTCGCTGCCGGACCTGTTCTTCGAGACGCCGCGGGCCAAGCGCGTGATCGCCAAGGGCATGAACATGTATGGGGAGCCAGTCGTCATCGAGGGCTCTGACCTTCTGGCGCGCGCCGTGCAGCACGAGACCGACCACCTCGACGGCATCCTGTTCATCGATCGGCTCGATGCCGATGCGCGCAAGGAGGCCATGCGGATCATCCGGGCCTCGGAGTGGTTCGGCGAACCGGCCCCGGTTGTCCAGCAGAGCCCGCACTCCATCTCGTCGCGCTGGCTGTAGCCGGCGTGCTGAATCCGTCCCTCCGATGAGGTGCCTGTTCGCCGGGACGCCCGACGTCGCTGCGCGTGCGCTGACCGAGCTACTCGCGTCGCGTCATGAGGTCGTAGCGGTGGTGACCCGACCGGACGCGCCCGCGGGACGCGGTCGCAGGTCCACCGCGAGCCCGGTCGCCGAGCTGGCGCATGAGCGCGGCATCGACGTGCTGCAGCCGGTGACGCCGCGCGACCCGGACTTCGTCGCCGCCGTGAGCGCCCTCGCACCGGACTGCGCGCCGGTCGTGGCCTATGGCGGACTCATCCCCGCGACGCTCCTGTCGGTCCCCGCACAGGGCTGGGTCAACCTGCACTTCTCGCTGCTGCCCGCGTGGCGCGGAGCCGCCCCCGTGCAGCACGCTATCTGGCACGGCGACGACGTCACCGGCGCAACGACCTTCCGGCTGGACGAGGGCATGGACACCGGCCCCGTGTACGGCACGGTCACCGAGTCCGTCCGGCCCGACGATACGTCCGGGTCCCTCCTGCTGCGCCTGGCCGACGCGGGATCGGGGCTGCTCGTCGCGACCCTCGACGCCATCGAGGACGGCGCGGTCGAGGCACTGCCCCAGGTGGGCGACCCCAGCCTTGCCCCCAAGATCACCGTGGACGAGGCCCGGGTGCGCTGGGAGCTGCCCGCCGTGGGCGTCGACCGTCAGGTGCGAGCGTGCACTCCGGCGCCGGGTGCCTGGACGACGCTCGGGGGCGAGCGCGTGCGCCTTGCTCCGGTGAGCATCGCCCGCGACGAGCCGGTGCTGGCGCCCGGGGTACTGCGCGTGGGCAAGCGCGACGTCTGGGTGGGCACCGCCACGCTGCCGGTGCGACTCGGTGAGGTGCAGCCCGCGGGCAAGAGGGCGATGACCGGTGCGGACTGGGCGCGTGGCGCACGGCTGGCGGACGGCGTGGTGCTGTCGTGAGTGCCACCGATCCCTCCCGAGCGGCGGCCCTCGAGCTGCTGCGCGCCGTCCGCGAGGACGACGCCTACGCCAACCTCGTGCTGCCGCAGGCGCTCCGCCAGCGCGGGCTCAGCGGCCGCGACGCGGGCTTCGCGACCGAGCTCGGCTACGGGACCCTGCGCTGGAAGGGCCTGTACGACGCGATCCTGCAGACCTGCGTCACGCGGCCGTGGAACAAGGTCGAGCCGGTCCTGCAGGACATCCTCCGGCTGGGTGCCCACCAGCTGCTCGCTATGCGGGTGCCCGATCACGCGGCCGTCGACTCCTCCTGCGAGCTGGCACGACTGGCGGGCCCAGCGCCCGGCGCCAAGGCGCGGGCCGGCTTCGTCAACGCGGTGCTGCGCAAGGTGGCCGCGCATGATGTCGAGGGCTGGGCGGAGATCCTCCGCGCGGGTCGGCCCGACGATCGACATGGAGTGGCTGGCCGAGCGCTGGTCCCACCCGGTGTGGCAGGTGCGCGCCTTCCGCGACTCGCTCGGGCAGCGGCGTTCCGAGCTGCCCGCCCTCCTGGTCGCCGACAACGACGCAGCACGACCGTCACTGGTGGCCCGCCCCGGCCGGATGTCCATCGACGAGCTGCTGGCCGAACCAGGCACCGAGCCGGGTCGATGGTCACCGCTGGCGGCCACGCTGGTCGAAGGCATCCCCGACGGACTGGACTGCGTCAAGCAGGGCAGGGCCGGGGTCCAGGACGAGGGCAGCCAACTGGTCGCCCTCGCGCTGACTCGTGCCGGCATCGACGGACCGGATCGGACATGGCTCGACATGTGTGCCGGGCCCGGCGGCAAGGCGGCGCTTCTCGATGGACTGGCCGCCGAGCGCGGTGCCCGGCTGGTCGCCGTCGAGCAGCACGCGCATCGCGCCGAACTCGTGCGCTCGAGTCTTCCCGCGGCCACCGATTCCGAGATCCTCGTCGGCGACGCGCGGCACCGGCCCTGGGGCGAGGGCCCCGTCGATCGCATCCTCGTCGACGCGCCGTGCACCGGCCTGGGGGCGCTGCGGCGCCGGCCCGAGTCGCGATGGCGGCGAACGCCCGCCGACCTTGCGGCCCTCGGCGCCATCCAGCGCGACCTCCTGCGTACCGCCGTCGAGTCGGTGCGCCCGGGCGGGGTCATCGCCTACGTCACCTGCTCGCCGCATCTGGCTGAGACGGAGTTCGTCGTGTCCGACGTCCTGCGGAGTCGGTCCGACGTGACAACGGAGGACGCCCGCGCCCTGCTGCCCGAGCTGCCCGACTGCGGTGACGGCCCGTTCGTGCAGATGTGGCCACATCGGCACGGCACCGACGCGATGTTCCTCGCGGTCCTGCGCAAGGCGTAGCCGCACTGCCGGATCGAGGCGGCACTACTGTGCGGGTGTGGGCATGCAGATCTCTCCGAGCGTCCTCAACGCCGACCTCGCCGACCTCGCCGCGGAGGTCCGACGGGTCGAGTCGGCCGCCGACTGGATCCATCTCGATGTGATGGACAACCACTTCGTTCCGAACCTGACGTTCGGCCTTCCTGTCATCGAGCGGCTGGTCTCGCAGGTCGCCATCCCCGCCGACTGCCACCTGATGATCGCCGACCCCGATCGCTGGGCGCCCGGGTACGCCGAGGCCGGCGCCGGCAGTGTGACGTTCCACGTCGAGGCGGCGGCGAAGCCGCGTCAGGTGGCCAAGGACATCCGCGCCGCAGGTGCCCGTGCTGGGGTCGCGGTCAAGCCGGGGACCCCGCTGTCCGCGATCGAGGGGCTGATCCGCGGCATCGACATGATCCTCGTGATGACCGTCGAGCCGGGCTTCGGCGGACAGGACTTCATGGCCGAGATGCTGCCGAAGGTGCAGCAGGCGCGCCGGCTGGCCGACTCGGCGGACGTCGACATCTGGGTGCAGGTCGATGGCGGCATCGGACCCGAGACGATCGAGAGGTGCGCCGCCGCCGGCGCCGACGTGTTCGTGGCGGGCTCGGCGGTCTATCGCGCGCAGGATCCGGCGATCATGGTCGAGCTGCTGCGCGCGAGCGCCGAGAACGGTGCTCGGCCCTAGTCGATGACCGATCCGATCGACCGCTGGGTCGAGCCCATGCGCGAGGCCCTGACCCTCGCCCAGTCCCACGACGCTCCGTTCGGCGAGAACCCGCGGGTCGGGTGCGTCGTCGTGGACGCGGACGGAGCAGTCGTCGGTCGCGGCCATCACCGCGGGGCCGGCACCCCGCACGCCGAGGTTGACGCCCTGGCGGCCGCCGGCGACAAGGCACGGGGCGCGACCGCGGTCGTGACCCTCGAGCCCTGCCGGCACACCGGCCGTACGGGACCATGCACCAGCGCGCTCATCGATGCCGGGGTCGCCCGAGTCGTCTTCGGCCAGGACGACCCGACATCGCTGGCGGGTGGTGGAGCGGAGGTCCTGCGCGCGGCTGGTGTCGAGGTGATCGCCGGCGTCCTCGCGGATGATGCGCGGGCGGTCAACGAGGCCTGGACCTTCGCGCAGCTGAACGGCAGACCGATGGTCACGTGGAAGGTGGCGGTGTCTCTCGACGGCCGGGTCGCCGGCGCTGATGGGGGGCCGACGGCGCTCACCGGCAGCGCCGCCCGCATCGAGGTTCACGAGCTGCGTGCCCGGGTGGGCGCTGTCGTGGTGGGCACCGGCACGGCGCTCGCCGACGACCCGGAGCTGACCGTGCGGCTCGCGGACGCGCCGCAGGGCCAGCCGCTGCGGGTCGTCGTCGGCTCGACGCCGCTGCCCAGGACCGCGCGACTGCTCGACGGCAGTGCCCCGACCCTGCTCGTCGACGAGCCGGACCCGGCCGCCCTGCTCGACCTCCTGTACTCACGCGGCGTTCGCCACGTCCTGCTCGAGGGCGGACCGACGCTGGCCGGCTCGTTCGTCGAGGCCAGGCTCGTCGATCGCGTCATCTGGTACGTCGCCCCGCTCCTGCTCGGCGACGGTCCGGTCGCGTTCTCCCCCGGCCACACCCCGGGAGGCGTTCCGCTGGGAGTCGCCGTCGATGACGTCTCGGTGGTCGGAGAGGATGTCCGGATCAGCGGAACGGTCACGTACGAGCGAGCGGAGCAGTAGCGGTGTTCACCGGCATCGTCGAGGAGCGGGGCTCCGTGCTGTCCGTCACCGATCAGGGCGATGCCGCCCGGCTTCTCATCCAGGGTGCTCTCGTGACCTCGGATGCGAAGCCGGGGGACTCGATCAGCGTGAACGGGGTCTGCCTCACCGTCGTCGACCTCCTGGACGGAACGTTCTCGGCCGACGTCATGCAGGAGACCCTGGCCCGCAGCTCGCTCGGCTCCCTGGGCGAAGGCAGCCCGGTGAACCTCGAGCGGGCCGCCCGCGTCGACGCCCGCCTCGGCGGGCACATCGTCCAGGGTCACGTCGACGGAACCGCCGTGGTGATCAGCATCGAGCCTGCCCGGCACTGGACCGTCATGTCCTTCGCCATCCCGTCATCGCTGAGCCGGTACATCGTCGAAAAAGGGTCGATCACGGTGGACGGCGTATCGTTGACGGTTGTCCACGTCGACGACGAGTCCTTCCGCGTGTCGCTCATCCCCACGACCCTCGAGCACACGACGTTGGGCACGCACGAGATCGGGGACATCGTGAACATCGAGGTCGACGTGCTGGCGAAGTACGTCGAGCGACTTCTGGAAGGAAGGCTGACGTGATTCCCGCGGACGAGCTGTTCGACGAGGAGGTTGCCGACGAGGCTGCAGCGCCGGCCCCCGGGGCGGCAGCGAAGCCTGAACGTCGCGCCGACGGCATGACCGACGGCGGCATCCGACTCGACTCGATCGAGGCGGCCATCGCCGACATCAGGGCGGGCAAGGCCGTGGTCGTCATCGACGACGAGGACCGCGAGAACGAGGGCGACCTGATCTTCGCGGCCTCCGCGGCCACGCCCGAGGTCGTGGGGTTCATGATCCGTCACACCTCGGGCTACATCTGCGTGTCGATGACCGGTGACGACCTCGATCGCCTCGGCCTGCCGCCGATGACCGCCGTGAACGAGGATCGCAAGGGCACCGCCTACGCCGTGTCCGTCGATGCGCGCGACGTCGAGACGACGGGCATCTCGGCCAAGGACCGTGCCCGCACGATCAAGGTGCTGGCGGACTCGGCCACCGACGCCCACGATCTCACGCGGCCCGGGCACGTGATGCCCCTGCGGGCGGTCCCCGGCGGCGTGCTGCGCCGTGCAGGCCACACCGAGGCCGGCGTCGACCTGGCGAGGCTCGCCGGGCTGGCTCCCGTCGGCGCCCTGTGCGAACTCGTGAACGACGACGGCACGATGATGCGCGCGCCGCGAGTGCCGCGCCTTCGCCGACGAGCACGGCCTCCTGATGATCTCGATCGCCGATCTCATCCGGTTCCGGCGGCGCACCGAGAGCCTGGTCACCGAGGTCGCCCGGACCCCACTGCCGACCGAGTTCGGCGAGTTCATCGCGCACGGCTACCGCAGCGAGACCGACGGGATCGAGCACATCGCCCTGGTCATCGGCGACATCGGCGACGGCGACGACGTGCTGGTGCGGGTGCACTCGGAGTGCCTCACCGGCGACGTCTTCGGCTCGTACCGCTGCGACTGCGGGCCCCAGCTTCACGCCGCCCTGCGCAACGTCGCTGCCGAGGGGCGTGGCGTCGTCCTGTACATGCGCGGTCACGAAGGGCGGGGGATCGGCCTGCTCGCGAAGCTGCAGGCCTACTCGCTGCAGGACAACGGCCGCGACACCGTCGACGCCAACCTCGAGCTCGGACTGCCGGCGGATGCGCGCGAGTACGGCACCGGAGCGCAGATCCTCGCCGACATCGGCGTGCGCAGCATGCGGCTCCTGACGAACAATCCCGCCAAGCGCGCGGGGCTCGAGGGGTACGGCCTGACGATCAGCGAGCGGGTGCCCCTGGTCATCGAGCCCAATGACCACAATCGCCGGTACCTGAACACCAAGGCCGACCGCATGGGACACAACCTGTCCGCTCCGCCGATCGACGATCCGGCCGACGACGACTACGAGGCCATGTGAGCGGCGGTGGTGCGCCGACGATCGGCGTGAACGGCGACGGACTGCGCGTGGCGATCGTGGCCTCGTCCTGGCACGAGGTCGTCATGGACGGCCTCATCGCCGGCGCGGCACGGGCCTGCCAGGACGCGGGCGCCGAGGCGACTCTCATCCGCGTGGCCGGCTCGTTCGAGCTGCCCGTGGTCGCGCAGGCGTGCGCGGCGAGCGGCGACTTCGACGCGATAGTGGCGCTGGGCGTGATCATCCGCGGGGGGACGCCGCACTTCGACTACGTCTGCCAGGGAACGACCGACGGCCTGATGCGCGTGTCGCTCGACCACACCGTCCCGGTCGGCTTCGGCGTGCTCACCTGCGATGACGAGGCGCAGGCGCTGGCCCGGGCAGGACTGCCGGGGTCCAGCGAGGACAAGGGCGCCGACGCAACCCTGGCCGCCCTGATGACGGCCGCGACACTGGGTGACCTGCGTCACGCCTGAGCACTGACCGGATTCGGCGCGGTCCCGCACCGCCAATAGGGTTGCCGTCGTGAAGACCTTCGACGAGCTGTACACCGAACTGGTGAAGAAGACGACGTACCGCGACGAGTCGTCCGGCACGGTGGTGCTTGTCGACAAGGGCGTCCACGCGGTCGGCAAGAAGGTCGTCGAGGAGGCAGCCGAGGCCTGGATGGCGGCCGAGCACGAGGGTCCCGAGCGAACGGCCGAGGAGATCGCCCAGCTGCTGTACCACGTCCAGTGCCTCATCATCGCGAGCGATATCACGCTCGACGACGTCTACCGCCGACTGTAGGGATCGCCGCATGCTGCGCGTCGCCGTACCGAACAAGGGCATGATGAGCGAGCCCGCTCGCGCGATGCTCACCGAGGCCGGGTACCTGCGGTCGGCGTCCGTGCGCGACCTGCTCGTCCACGACCCCGACAACGACGTCGAGTTCTTCTTCCTGCGTCCCCGTGACATCGCGATCTACGTGGGGGAGGGCACCCTCGATCTCGGCATCACCGGCCGCGACATGCTGCTCGACTCCGGGGCGCAGGCGGACGAGATCCTCAACCTGGGCTTCGCTCCGTCCACGTTCCGGCTCGCCGCACCGGTCGGCCTGGGCTGGCAGCCCGCCGACCTCTCCGGCCGGACGATCGCCACCTCGTACGCCGGCGTGCTCGAGGCGTGGCTCGAGCGGGCGGGCATCCAGGCGCGGGTGGTCAAGCTCGATGGGGCCGTCGAGAACGCGGTGGCTCTCGGCGTCGCCGATGCGGTCGCGGACGTCGTCGCCACGGGAACGACGCTTCGCCGCGCGGGGCTGGAGATCATCGGCGACCCGATCATGACCAGCGAGGCCCTCGTGGTCCGGCGACGTGGAGCCCCCCAGGTCCCGGCGGTCGACACGTTCGTCCGCCGGCTGCACGGCGTGATGGTCGCGCGCTCGTACGTCCTCGTCGACTACGACATCCTCACCGAGCGGATCGACCAGGCGTGTGCGCTCACTCCGGGGATCGAGTCGCCGACGGTCTCGTCCTTGCATGACCCGCTGTGGTCTGCCGTTCGGGCGATGGTGCCGTCGACGGACGTCCACCGGATCATGGACGAGCTCTACGACCTCGGTGCCCGCGGAATCCTCGTCACCGATATCCACGCCTGCCGCCTCTGAGACAGGCCTACGCGTTCGCGAGCTCGCGAACGTCCGTGTCCAGACGGCGGCCACGCACGTAGGCCTCCGCGAGCCCCGTCTCGCGCGTGGCCATCAGCACGGCGAACAGCAGGGCCTCGCCATCCGCTGCCGGATCGGGCAGCGGATCGCGACCGTCCAGGAGCGCCGCCAGCTCGGGGCACCGATCCGGGTCGATCACGACGAGGTCCGCCTCCTTGCCCACGTCGAAGTTGCCGATCCTGTCCTCCAGATCGAGGGCCCGGGCTCCGGCGTTGGTCGCGGCGAAGAGGAGATCCGCTGGGTCGAGGGCCAAGGACGCGTCACCGGACTCGCTGTGGTGCACCTTGAAGCACGCATTCAGCACGCGCGGGATGAACCACTCGTCGCCGGCGGCGACGTCGCTGCCGATCGCCACGGTCACGCCCGAGGCGGTCGTGGCTCGCCAGGGCATCGTCCCCGATCCGAGGAACTGCTGTGACACCGGACAGTGGGCGAGCGCCGACCCTGACTCGGCCAGCCGCTCGAGCTCGGCGGGCATGCAGTGGACGCCGTGCGCCAGCACCGTGCGGCGACCGAGCAGCGACGGGCCGCCCGCGGCGGAGTCGGCCAGGAACCTCCCGTCGAACACGTCGAGGTACCGCCGGACGCCGTAGGCCGCCAGCACGGATGCGACCTCGCCGTCGCCGGCCCGGTTGTTCTCCGACAGGTGCGAGCTGAAGTAGACGCCGTCGTCGCGATATTCGTCGTAGAGCTCGCCGAGCGCCCTCAAGGTGCGCGCGGTCACGCTGAGCGCGAAGCGCGGGATGACGGCCACCTGCTGGAGGGCCGAGGCTCGCTCCGTCGGGTCCGAGGGGTGCCCGCGCTGGATCTCGTCCCGTACCAGTGCGATGGCATCGCTCTCACTGGTGAGGAGGGCATTCGCGGAGACGGGACCGACGGTCATCGTCGTACGTCCGGTGATCATGCGCAGTCCGGTCCGCTGCGCGGCGTCGGTCAGCGACTGCTGCGCGTGCGGGAACTGCGAGCCGAGCACGAGGGAGGTCGTCGTGCCCATCGTCGCGAGCTGTCGGCAGAAGTGCGCCGCGGCCGACCGGGCGTACTCGACGTCCTCGAAGCGCGCCTCGGCGGGGAAGACCACGCGATCGAGCCACTCGAGCAGCTGCCCGCCCCCACGCGAGTCCAGCACGTGCAGCTGGGGGAAGTGCAGATGGGCGTCGACGAAGCCGGGAAGCACGAAGGACCCATGGTGGTCGACGACGACCGCCGACGTCGTGACCTCGGGTCGCTCGGCCCACGGTCCGCACCACGAGATGAGCCCGTCGTCGTCGACGAGCAGGCCGCCGTCGGGAAGGTGCACGAGTGCTGCGCACGCGTCAGCCTGTGCTGGCGCGCCGGCGACGTGGAAGAGGTGACCACGATGCAGTCGGGGCACTCGTCGACGATAACGCCGGCCGTGCGGTGATGGACTGTCCACAGAAGGCCGTTCAGTGGATGGTGATGCCTCGGCGCAGGGCCGGGACCATGGCGAGCTGCGCCGTCGCCGCCACCGCCAGCAGGGTGAACACAGCCGGCCACGAATCGAAGCTGTCGAGGATCGCGCCGGCGACGATCGGACCGGTCGCCGCGGCCAGGTAGGTCACCGAGAAGGCCATGGCGGTGAGCCGGGCTGACGAGTCGCCGGTCGCCGCGTACTCGCTGAGCAGGGCCAGGCCCATCGCGAACCCGGCTCCCAGAGCGCTGCCGAACACCAGCACGGACAGGGCCGTCAGGGTGGTCGGTGCCCACGCGATGGCGAGGAGGCAGACGACCACGAGAACGACGCTCGCGGCGTAGATCAGGCGTCGGGCCCTGCTCCGCTCGGCCACGTGGGGCATGACGAGGGCCGCGACGACCTGGCTCGCGGTGAACAGTCCGAGGAGCCAGCCGGCGTCGATCCGCGTCCAGCCGCGCTCGACGAACGACGGGGCCAGCCAGGCCAGCGACGTGTAGAAGACGATCGAGTTGAGCGCCAGGTAGGCCGTCAGGGCCCACGCCGACCTGTTGCGCCACGGCAGCTCGCGGATGCGGACCGAGGGCCGGACCGCACCGTGTCCTGGCTGGTGCCGCGTCTCGACGAGCCACCAGAAGACCAGGCCGATGGCGGCGGGGATGGCCCAGAAGGCCAGCGCCTTCTGCCAGGAGCCGAGAACCGCCGCCAGGGGCACGGTGAGCGCCCCGCCGAGCGCGGCTCCGGTCATCATGGCCGCGGTCCACAGGCCAGTGGCGGCGCCTACGGCATCGGGCACCTGCTCGCGCACGATGCTCGGCACGAGTCCCGCGGCCAGCGCGATGCCGACGCCGGCGACGAAGACCGATGCGTGCAACACCCCGGGCACCGTCGCTGCCAACCGCGCCGTGAGCGCCACCACGAGCAGGGTGAGGGCCAGCGCGACGGTCTGTCGCCGACCGATCCGCCGCGCGATCCGCGGGACGACCAGGGCGAACGCGCCCATGCACAGCACGGGGATGGTCGTCAGCGCGCCCACCGTGACTCCCGACCAGCCCGTGGCGTCGACGATGTCGGCGACCACGGCCGGCACGCTCGACAACGCGATGCGCAAGTTCACCGCGACCATGACGAGCGCGGTCAGGACGAGCCAGCGTGGTCGGGTGTCCGTCGCGGTCGTCACTGGTCGATTGTTCTCCCGTAGCCTGACCCGGTGAGTGCGGGGTCGAAGGACGAGTCCACCCTCGGCCGGGGCAGGTCCCTGGCCGCCCCGGCCTTCCCCGATGACGACGGATCGGCATCGACCCAGGTGCGGGAACTGCTTGCCGATGAGAAGCTCGATGGCCCTGCCCTCGCCCGACACCTGCGTGACGTGCGGCTGCTCACCTCCGTCGTGGCCGTGCTCGACGAGCTCGATCCGGACGGTGGCGACAAGGAGAGCCACATGGCGGTCGTGTCGATGGTCAACGAGCGTGGCGAACGCGGACTGCTCGCGTTCACCGGGATCGACAGCCTGAGCGGATGGAACGACCAGGCACGACCGGTCCCCGCCCTGGGCCGCGACGTGGCGCGAGCCGCGCTCGACGACGGCTGCGCCGCGGTGGTGATCGACGTCGCCGGCCCCGGCCGGCGCGTGCTCGCCGGGCCGGACCTGATCGCGCTGGCGGACACGCTCGACCTGCCCGCGGTCGATGCGGCCGTGCAGGCCGCCCTGGCCCGCCTCACGTCGGACGGATGGGTCGATGTCGTCGTCGCCGATGCCCGCAGTTCGGGGGATGTCGACGTGCTCGTGTCGGTCGTCGACCCCGCACGGTGCGCATCCCGACGGGCGCTCACCAGCCCTGCTCGCTCGTCAGGCCGCCGACCTGCTGACGGCACGGTCGGACCTGCTGGCGATGGTGCCGGGGGGAATCGGCGTGGTGAGCTCGCCCTCCTGAGCCCGCCCGTCGCTCAGTCGTCCTGCTCCGCCGCGGCGAAGGCCCCGACGAGGCACTCGTCCTCGTCGCCCTCCCCACCGATCCCGCAGTCGTTGACGGCCTCGTCCTCGTTGTCGATGCCATCGTGGTCGCGATCCTCGATACCGTCCGAGCGCCCGTCGTTGTCGCTGTCGGCGTCGCGGGGGCTGGTGCCCAGCCGGAACTCCGCGATGTTCGTCAGGCCATCGTGGTCGGCGTCGCCGAACGCGTCGGCGCGATGCGTGTTGAGGTGGAACCGCACCTCCCACCGGGTTGGCATGCCATCGCGGTCGCTGTCCGATGACCAGGCAGAGCCCGACGACGAGGCATAGGCGGGGCTGGGGATGGCGAGCACCAGGCCCGCGGCCAGGACGACGACGGAGGACACGGTCGCAAGCACGGACACGCGATTCATCGGACTCCTCCTCGCTCCACCCGCGATCGGGTGTCACCGGCAGTCTCATGCCGGCGGGGTGAGAAGGTCACCGCTGATCGGTAAAGGCTGGGCAAGGGGGCGAATCGCCCGGATTGCCCGGGGATCGGCCTAGTAGACCGGCCCGGTGAGGTCCTCGCCAGGGCCCATGCCGGGGGCGTCCGGCACCGCCGAGGCCTCGCGGAAGGCCCGCTGCAGGGCGGTCAGCCCGTCGCGGAGCGGCCCGGCGTGCATGGTGCCGATGAGGGGGGCAGCGGCGGTCACCAGCCCGGCCAGCGAGGAGATGAGGATCCGGGCTTCGGCGAGGTCGGCCGGCCGGTCGTCGTCGCCGAGCCCGCAGGCCACGGCGGCGGCCGACATGAGGTGCATCGCCACGGTGAGGACGACCTCCACGGCCGGGACGTCGGCGATGTCGAGCGGAGCGGGCGGCGTGATTTCGGGGGAGGGTTCCACGACTGGTACCCTTCCACCCGATCGACTCCGTGCTGGCACGGGGTCGCGCAAGCGGAGTCCTCGACTCCCACCTGCCGGCCGCACAGGTCGCGCAGGTCCGGCAGCACCGTCGTTCGTCGGCGCGTGCCTGCTTGACGAGGCCTCCGTGCGCTATGCCGGAGGCCGTCGTGGCTTCCGGGATGGATCACCGCTCTCGGAAGCAAGGAGGCGCCATCAGCGTCGAACCACGGATCAACGACCGTATCCGCGTGCCTGAGGTCCGACTCGTCGGTCCCAACGGCGAGCAGGTCGGGATCGTCCGCATCGAGGACGCTCTCCGGCTCGCCGTGGAGGCCGATCTCGACCTCGTCGAGGTTGCCCCGCTGGCGAAGCCGCCCGTGTGCAAGCTCATGGACTTCGGCAAGTACAAGTACGAAGCCGCTCTGAAGGAGCGCGAGTCTCGCCGGAACCAGACGCACACGGTCATCAAGGAGATGAAGCTGCGTCCGAAGATCGACCAGCATGACTACGAGACCAAGAAGGGCCACGTCGAGCGGTTCCTCAAGGCCGGCGACAAGGTCAAGATCACGATCATGTTCCGTGGTCGTGAGCAGAGCCGGCCCGAGCTGGGGCTGCGGCTTCTGGCGAAGCTCGCCGACGACGTTGCCGAGCTCGGTTTCGTCGAGGCCACGCCCAAGCAGGACGGCCGCAACATGCTGATGGTCCTCGCGCCCCACCGACGCAAGTCGGAGGCGCCCAAGGCCAAGCACGAGTCGGACGAGGAGCCGCTGGCCGCGGAGCTGACCGAGGCCGAGAGCGCCTGAACCACCGCACCCTCGCGGGTGCGCCATAGACCAATCCGGCCGACTGGCCGGACCGGAAGAGCGAGGAAGATCAATGGCGAAGCAGAAGACCCACAGCGGGGCCAAGAAGCGGTTCAAGGTGACCGGCTCCGGCAAGCTCATGCGCGAGCAGGCGAACCGTCGCCACCTTCTTGAGGTCAAGTCCAGCAAGCGCACGCGCAAACTCGCTGGTGACCAGCCGGTTGCACCCGCTGATGTCAAGAGGGTCAAGCGCCTTCTCGGCATCTGATCTGGGGGCCGCTCGCGGTCCCTCCCATCGTCCCCATACGTCGTACCACGCACCGAACATCAGGAGAAAGCCATGGCACGCGTCAAGCGCGCAGTCAATGCACAGAAGAAGCGCCGCGACATGCTCGATCGGGCAGCCGGCTACCGGGGCCAGCGTTCGCGGCTCTACCGCAAGGCCAAGGAGCAGGTCACCCATTCGCTCGTCTACGCCTACGCGGATCGCCGCAACCGCAAGGGTGACTTCCGTCGCCTGTGGATCCAGCGCATCAACGCTGGGTGCCGTGCGCAGGGTATGACGTACAACCGCTTCATCCAGGGCCTCAAGGCTGCCGGTGTCGAGGTCGACCGCCGCATGCTCGCCGAGCTCGCCGTGAACGACATCGCTGCGTTCAACACGCTCGTCGAGGTCTCGCGCGCCAACCTTCCCGCGACCGCAGCCTGACGCACGCCGTGCCCGAGTACGGCCGCGTCACCTCGGTCAAGTCCGACCGGGTGAGCGCCGTACGGGGCCTGCAGACCCATCAGGGCCGCCGCAAGGCCGGCCGCTTCCTGGTCGAGGGGCCGCAGGCCATCGCCAGCGCCGTGACCGCCGGCATCCCGATCCACGACCTCTTCGTGGACGAGGATGCCGGCGGTTCGCTTTCGGGCCTGGTCTCCGACGTGGCGGCGTCCGGGACCCGCATCACCCACGTCACCCCCGCGGTGCATGAAGGCGATGGCGCAGACCCAGACGCCCCAAGGGGTGCTGGCCGTCTGCGCCCTGCTGCCTGAGGGCGACCTCGGAACAGCCATGGCCGGGCCGGGCCCCGTCGTCGTCCTCGAAGCCGTCGCCGACCCGGGCAACGTCGGCACCGTCATCCGCACCTGCGACGCCGTCGGTGCGGCGGCCGTCGTGCTCACGCCCGAGTCAGCAGACGCGCACAACGGCAAGGTGGTGCGGTCGACGGCCGGGTCCCTCTTCCACCTCCCCGTACTCAGCGGCCGACCGATCGCCGAGGTCGTCGAGGCCGCCCGACGTCACGGACGCATCGTGGCGGTTCTCACCGGCGAGGGGGAGATCGACCTCTTCCAGGCGGTCGGATCGGGCGTCGTCGATCGCGCCACGGTCTGGATCGTCGGCAATGAGGCGCACGGCGTCAGCGACGAGGCACGTGCGATCGCCGACCTCGTCGTGCGCATCCCCATGAGCGGCCGGGCCGAGTCGCTCAACGCAGCCGTGGCCGCGGCCGCCGTCCTCTACGTGACCGCGTTCGCGGCTGCAAAGGACTCGCAGTAGCCCAGTAGCAATGGGCCGGCCCGGCGGTCGGATGACACACTAGGCGTCGGCCACGAGCCGGCAGGTCCTGCAACGGAAGGGTTCCCATGGAGTACGAGTCGACTCCGACCGACTCGGGAGCGGAGTACATCCGCCTCCCGATCTTCGAGAAGACCGGATACGTCGTGCTCGACTCCTACGACCAGGGAGCCGACCCGCGCGAGTGGGACGACCTCACCTTCGTGGACTGGAAGTCCTCCGGGGAGACACGGTTCGCCCCGCTGGCCAGCGCCTATGGCGACATGGAGTGCGACGGCTTCTGGAACCACAATCCGGCAAAGACCGACAAGGACGGCGTATGGGTGCCGGCGAACGTCGCTGCCGCGCCGCGCCTCGTCGCCCGCGCGCAGGAGCCCGACAGCAACATCGGCCGCTGTCGCGTCATCGAGCTGCAGGCCAACACCTATGCCGACGCGCTCTACAACATGCACCGCGACGACAACAACCGGCTGAACCCCGAGGGCACCGGGTGGATCGTCCGCGCCTTCTTCAACCTCACCGACAACCCTGACTCGCTGATGATCCTTCGGGCGGACCGCGACGATCCGTCGACCGAGACTCGCATCCCGCTGCCGGCGGGCGCCCAGGTCGTCATCGACACCCAGCGACTCTGGCACGCCGTGTGGCATCCCGGTCCCGAGCCGCGCTACTGCCTCATCACGTCATACACCTGCGGCCCCGGGCTCGGCGCCTGGATCGCCAGCAAGCACGGTGTCGACACCTTCGACGTCGCCCCGCTCGACCAGGCCTTCGCCGACGAGGCCGAGGCGGCGGCGCAGAAGAGGCGCGATGATCGCGCAGCGGCGCTGGCGGCCCAGGGCGCGGACCCGACCTTCGGCGACGGCAGCCTCCAGGGCGGCCCCGCCAAGGAGGTCCTTTCCGAGGCATGAGCATCACGACAACGGCCCCTCCGGCCATCCCGTACAACGATGTCCTCGACGAGCTCGAGGCCGAGGCCATCCACATCTACCGCGAGACAGCCGCCGCATTCAAGAACCCGGTCCTGCTGTACAGCATCGGCAAGGACTCCTCGGTGCTGCTGCACCTGGCGATCAAGGCCTTCGCCCCCGCGCCGATTCCGTTCCCCGTGATGCACGTCGACACCACCTGGAAGTTCGCGGAGATGATCGAGTTCCGCGACCGCCGGGTCCGCGAGCTCGGCCTCGACCTGCGCGTCGCGCGCAACGAGGAGGCCGTCGCCGAGGGCGTCTCGCCGTTCACGCACGGCACCCACGAGTACACCCGCCTGATGAAGACCGTCGCACTGCGCCAGGGCATCGACCGCTACGGGTTCGACGCGGCGATCGGTGGTGCGCGACGCGACGAGGAGCGCAGTCGCGCGAAGGAGCGCATCTTCAGCCTGCGGGAGCCGGGCCACCAGTGGGATCCGCGCAAGCAGCGCCCCGAGTTCTGGCGAACGGCCAACACCCAGCTGGCGCCGGGCCAGTCCATGCGCGTCTTCCCGCTCTCGAACTGGACCGAGCTCGACGTGTGGAAGTACATCCAGCGCGAGGCCATCCCGATCCCGGACCTCTACTTCGCCAAGCCCCGCCCGATAGTCGAGCGCGACGGCACCCTGATCATGGTCGACGACGACCGGTTCCCGCTGCTCGAGGGCGAGGTGCCGCAACTGCGCACGGTCCGCTTCCGCACCCTCGGGTGCTACCCGTTGACCGGGGCCGTCGAGTCCACGGCCGACACGATGGAGCAGCTGGTCGCCGAGATGGCGGGAGCCAAGTACTCGGAGCGCTCAGGCCGCCTGATCGACGGCGAGGGTGGATCGGAGTCCATGGAGGGCAAGAAGAAGGAGGGCTACTTCTAGTGGCCGGCAGCATCACCCCCGTCCTGCACCTGGTCACCTGCGGCTCGGTCGACGACGGCAAGTCCACCCTCATCGGACGACTCCTCGCGGAGACGAACTCGGTTCCCATCGACACGCTCGAGTACGCGCGACGCACCCGGCGCGGCGGCTCGACGATCCCGGTCGGCGAGATCGACTACTCCCTGCTCACTGACGGCCTCGAGGCCGAGCGCGAGCAGGGCATCACGATCGACGTCGCCTACCGGCACATGAACCTGCCCAACGGCCGTCGCGTCCTGGTCGCGGACTCGCCCGGCCACGAGCAGTACACCCGCAACATGGCCGTCGCCGCGTCGAACGGCGACGTGGCCGTGCTGATGGTCGACGCGGCCCGCGGCGTGCGCGCGCAGACGCACCGGCACCTGACGATCTGCGCCCTCATGGGGGTCAAGACCGTCATCGTGGCCGTCAACAAGATGGACCTCGTCGGCTACGAGCACGCCACGTTCGAGGAGATCACGGGAGTGGTGCGCACGACCGCTGCGCGCCTCGATGTCCCGGAGGTCATCACGATCCCGGTGAGCGCCGTCACCGGCGACAACATCACGATCGCCAGCACCCTCATGCCCTGGTACCACGGGCCCACCCTGCTCCAGGCGCTCGAGGACTGGGAGCCGCTCAGTGCCCGCGCCGGGGCCGCGGTCGTCGAGCATCCCTTCCGCTTCCCCGTGCAGTTCATCGTCCGGGCGGAGGGGAACTTCCGCGGCTACGCCGGCACCGTCGTGTCCGGGAGCGTGGCGAAGGGCGACAAGGTCGTCATCGCCGACTCCGGGCGGACGGCCAGCGTTGACCGGATCGTCACCTACGACCTGCACGTCGAAGGTCACATCGCCGACCTTGACGTGGCCGAGACCGGCCAGGCCGTCACGATCACCCTCGACCACGAGGTCGACGTGACCCGCGGCGACGTCATCGCGGCCGCCGGCGTCGATCAGCTCACGCCCGCCGATCGGTTCGCCGTCGACATGGTGTGGCTCGGCGAGGAGCCACTGGCTCATGGCCGGTCCTACCTCCTCGTCTCAGGCTCCCGATCGGTTCCCGCGACGGTGACCAACGTGCGGCACAGGCTCGACGTCGTGGGAGGCCATGAGGAGGCCGCGCGGGTCCTCGAGATGAATGACATCGGCCGCGTCGAGGTCGCCACGGACAAGCCCGTGCCCATGGACGCCTACGCGCTGGTGCGCGACACCGGCGGGTTCCTCCTCGTGGACCGGGTCACCGCTGACACCGTCGCGGCCGGCATGGTGCGCCACGAGATGCGGCGAGCGACCAACGTCGTGCGCCACGACTACGCCGTCGACGGCGACGCGCGGCGCCTGCTGATGGGTCACGACGCCAAGGTGATCTGGCTGACCGGCCTCTCCGGGGCGGGCAAGTCCACGATCGCCGACGCGGCGGTGCGCAACCTGCACGCCCTGGGCGTCCACACCTACGTCCTCGACGGCGACAACGTGCGGCACGGCCTCAACAAGGACCTCGGCTTCACGCCGGAGGATCGCGCCGAGAACGTCCGTCGCGTCGCCGAGGTGAGCAAGCTGATGCGGGATGCCGGCCTCGTCGTCATCGTCGCGCTGGTCTCGCCCTTCACGTCGGACCGTCGCGCGGCGCGCGCCCTCTTCGAGCCCGGGCAGTTCCTCGAGGTGTACGTCGACACGCCGCTCGACGTCGTCAGCCGAGCGCGACACGAAGGGCCTCTACGCGAAGGCGGCCCGCGGCGCCCTGCCCAACCTCACCGGTGTCGGTCAGGAGTACGAGGCGCCCGAAGCGCCCGAGCTGGTGCTCCACGGCACCGGCGACGTCGAGGAGTCGGTGACGCAACTCGTGGCGGCCATCCTGGGCGAGTAGCCTGACTCAGCCCTCGTCCGACCTGTAGAAAGGCACGCCGGTGTCCGGCCCGAATACCTCGTTCGACCCCAAGCAGGTGGCGAGCCTGGACGCTGCCGCCATCGACCAGATGGTGACGGTGGCGCTCGCCGAGATCGCGGCGGCGAAGGACCTTGCCGAACTGAAGGACGTCCGCCTGGCACACGCCGGGGACCGCTCGCCCCTGGCGTTGGCCAACCGTGAGATCGGTGCCCTGCCGCCGGCCGCCAAGGCCGAGGTGGGCAAGCGCGTCGGCGAGGCCCGGGGCAGGGTCAAGGCGGCCCTCGAGGATCGGCAGGCCGTCCTCGAGGTCGAGCGCGACAATCGCGTGCTGGTATCGGAGACCGTCGACGTGACGGCCCCCACCGACCGCAGCCCCCTCGGCGCCCGCCACCCGCTGACCACCTTGATGGAGCGGATCGGCGATGTCTTCATCTCGATGGGCTACGACATCGCCGAGGGCCCCGAGGCCGAGGCCGAGTGGATCAACTTCGATGCGCTGAACGTCCCGCCGGACCACCCGGCGCGCACGATGCAGGACACCTTCTTCGTCGAGTCGCCCGACAGCGGTGTCGTGCTGCGCACCCAGACCTCACCGATCCAGATCCGCGCGATGCTCGACCGGGAACTGCCGATCTATGTGGTCGCACCGGGTCGCGTCTTCCGGACCGACGAGCTCGATGCGACGCACACGCCGGTCTTCCACCAGGTCGAGGGGCTCGCGGTCGACCGCGGGATCACGATGGCCGACCTGCGCGGCACGCTCGACCACTTCGCCGCGTCGATGTTCGGCGACGGCATCCACACCCGCATGCGACCGTCGTACTTCCCGTTCACCGAGCCAAGCGCCGAGGTCGACCTCGAGTGCTTCGTGTGCCGCGGCGAGTCCGTCGGCAACCCCGATCGCCCGTGCCGCACGTGCGGCAGTGAGGGCTGGATCGAGTGGGGTGGCTGCGGAATGGTGAATCCTCGCGTGCTGCGGGCCGTCGGCATCGACCCGACGCAGTACCGCGGCTTCGCCTTCGGCATGGGAGTCGAGCGCACGCTGATGTTCCGCAACGGGGTCAGCGACATGCGCGACATGGTCGAGGGCGATGTCCGCTTCTCGCTGGCATTCGGACTGGAGGCCTGATGCGCGCCCCGCTGTCGTGGCTGCGTGAGCTCGTCGCGATCCCTGCCGATCAGAGCGGTCGCGATGTCGCGCGACACCTGATCGCGGCTGGCCTCGAGGTCGAGACCGTCGAGTCGATCGGCGCCGGAGTCGAAGGAGCGCTGGTCGTCGGACGCGTCCTCGAGGTCGAGATCCTCACGGAGTTCAAGAAGCCGATCCGCTGGTGCCAGGTCGATGTGGGACCGGCGAACGGGGGAGTGCGCGGAATCATCTGCGGTGCCAGTAACTTCGTCGCCGACGATCTGGTGGTGGTCGCCCTGCCCGGCACGGTGCTGCCCGGAGGCTTCGAGATCGCATCACGCCCGACATACGGCAAGGTCTCGGACGGGATGATCTGCTCCGAGCGCGAACTGGCCCTTGGCGACAGCCACGACGGGATCATGGTCCTGCCCGACGGCGCCGGCGAGCCGGGCGACGACGCGAAGCCGATCATCGGGATCGGCGACGAGGTGCTCGACATCGCCATCACGCCGGACCGCGGCTACGCCCTGTCCATCCGGGGCATCGCCCGCGAGGCGGCGATCGCGTACGGCCTCGAGTTCGTCGATCCGGGCGTTGCCCTCGTCGACCTGCCCGCCCCGCTGGCCGATCGTGCACCGCAGGAGTGCGCCACCGAGGACGCGGCGGGCTGCGACCTGTTCACCATGCGCACCATCGTCGGCTTCGACCCGGCGGCACCGTCGCCGGCGTGGATGCAGCGACGACTGATCGCCTGTGGCATGCGGCCGGTCTCGCTGGCCGTCGACGTCACGAACTACGTGATGCTCGAACTCGGCCAGCCCCTGCATGCCTACGACATGGACAAGCTGCGTGGCACGGTTCGTGCGGGATGGGCACTCGACGGCGAGCCCTTCGAGTCGCTCGACCATGTCAAGCGGACCCTGCGCACCGACGACCTCGTCATCCGCGACGACCGAGGGGTCATCGGGCTTGCTGGAGTCATCGGCGGCCTCGACTCCGAGATCGACGACACGACGACGAACATCGCCCTCGAGGGTGCGCACTTCGTCCCCGAGGTCATCGCACGGGCCGGCCGACGGCACAAGGTGTCCAGCGAGGCGGGTCGTCGCAACGAACGAGGCGTCGACCGCGACCTGGCGCCGTACGCCTCCGCGCGTGCTGCCGAGCTCCTGCTCGAGTTCGGTGGCGGTCACTACGTGGGCATGACAGCGGTCGAGACGCCTGTCACTCCCACGAAGATCACCATGGCGGTGACCGAGCCGGGTGGCGTGGCCGGGATGACGATCGACGACGGCACCGTCGTCGGGCTGCTCGAGGGCATCGGCTGCGACATCCTGAGAGAGGGCGACGAGCTCACCGTGCTGCCGCCGTCGTGGCGCCCCGACCTCACTGACCCCGCGGACCTCGTCGAGGAGGTCATCCGGCTGTTCGGGTACGACCGCCTACCGGCGACGGTGCCGTCGGCCCCGCTCGGCAAGGGGCTCACTCGAGCACAGCGCCTGCGCCGCCGCGTGGGCATGGGCCTGGCCGCCCGTGGCCTGGTCGAGGTGCTCAGCTACCCCTTCGTCGGACCGGCGGAGCTGGACGCCCTGCAGCTGCCGGCGGATGACGCGCGACGCGGCGGTCCCCGGCTGGCCAACCCGCTCTCCGAGGAGCAGCCGTTCCTCCGGGCGACGCTGCTGCCGGGCCTGCTCGCGGCAGCGCGACGCAACGCCGGGCGCGGCAACCTCGATCTGGCCATCTACGAGGTCGGCGTCGTGTTCGTCGGTGACGTTGTGCATACCGCCCCTCCGCGCCCGTCGGTCCAGCAGCGCCCCAGCGATCATGAGTGGATCCAGTTGAACGACCTGCTGCCCGCGCAGCCGATGCATGTCGCTGCGGTCTTCTCCGGGCTGCGGGAGGCGCAGGGCTGGTGGGGTCCGGCTCGGGCTGCGTCCTGGTCCGACGCGATCGAGGCGGCGCGGACCGTCGGCGACCTGTGCGGAGTGGCCGTCGAGGTCGTTTCCGGGCATGACCCCTCGTTCCATCCGGGCCGGTGCGCGCGACTCCTCGTCGACGGTGTCGACGTCGGTGCCGCCGGCGAGCTGCACCCTCGTCTGCTCGAGGCCTACGGGCTGGCCGCCCGCACGTCGGCGATGACGCTCGACCTCGACGCGATCATCGCCGCGGCCCCCGAGGTGCGCCCGGCGCCGACGGTGGGCACTCAGCCGCTGGCCAAGGAGGACCTGGCCGTCGTCGTGGACCGCTCGGTGCCGATCGCTGCCGTGCAACGGGCCCTCGCCGAGGGGGCCGGCGACCTGCTCGAGTCGGTGCGGCTGTTCGATGTCTACGAGGGGCCGCAGGTGCCCGAGGGCAAGCGCTCGCTGGCCTTCGCGCTGCGGCTGCGGGCAGCCGACCGCACGCTCGAGGCCGCCGAGACCGCGTCCGCGCGCGAGGCGGCGCTCGCTGCCGCAGCGGAGCAGTGCGGAGCCGTGCTCCGCAGCTGACCGGGGCGGGCCTGGCACCATATGCGTGTATGCGTATAGTGCTCCCATGACCACCGTCGCAGTGGCCGGCGCCTCCGGGTACGCCGGCGGAGAGCTCCTTCGCCTGATCGCCGGCCACCCTGGCCTGACGCTCGGCCCGGTGGCCGCGGCGAGCCGGGCGGGGGAGTCGCTCGCCGTCGTCCACCCGAACCTCACCGACCTGGCCGGCACGGTGCTCGCCGAGACGACGCCCGCGATCCTGGGCTCCGCTGACCTCGTCTTCCTGGCCCTGCCGCATGGTGAGTCGGCGGCCATCGTCCGCGAACTGCCGCCCGAGGTCATGGTCGTCGACCTCGGGGCCGACTTCCGCCTCGTGACGGCAGAGGACTGGACGACCTACTACGGCGGCTCGCACGCCGGGACCTGGACCTACGGCCTGCCCGAGCTGACCGACCAGCGGGCGAAGGTCGCGGCCTCGACGCGCGTGGCGAACCCCGGCTGCTACGCGACCTCGGTCGCCCTTGCCCTGGCGCCGGTCCTCGGCGCCGGGCTGGCCGAACCGTCCGACGTCGTGGTCGTCGCCGCTTCCGGAACCTCTGGGGCAGGTCGCAAGGCGTCCGATGCCCTCCTGGCCACGCAGGTGATGGGCTCCATGTCGGCCTACAAGGTCGGCGGTGCGCACCAGCACACGCCGGAGATGGAGCAGTCGTTGTCGTGGGCGTCCGGCGCCAAGGTGACGTTGAGCTTCACGCCGCTCCTGGCACCGATGCCCCGCGGCATCGTCGCCACGTGCACGGCGATCGCGAAGGCCGGCACGCGCGCCGCCGACGTCCGGGACGCCCTGATGGCTGCCTACGCCGACGAGCCGTTCGTGTCCGTGCTCCCCGAGGGCCTCTGGCCGCAGACGTCGTCCGTCGCCGGCAGCAACATGGTCCACCTGCAGTGCGCTCTCGACGAGCACTCGGGCAGAGTGGTGGTGGTCAGCGCGATCGACAACCTCGTCAAGGGTGCCGCCGGGCAGGCCGTCCAGAACGCCAATCTCATGCTCGGCCTCGACGAGACTGCCGGGCTGTCACGGAACGGGGTAGCACCGTGAGCGTCACGCAGGCACAGGGGTTTCGCGCCAGCGGCATCACCGCAGGCATCAAGGCGTCGGGCAATCCCGACCTTGCGCTCGTCGTCAATGACGGTCCCCTTGACGTCGCGGCGGCGTCTTCACGTCGAACCGCTTCAAGGCGGCCCCGGTCCTGTGGTCGCAGCAGGCCGTGGCCGACGGCCAGCTCAAGGCCGTGGTCCTCAACAGCGGCGGGGCGAATGCCTGTACGGGTCCCGGTGGCTTCGCCGACACGCACCACACCGCCGAGCACGTGGCCGACGTGCTCACGAACGCCGGCCAGGAGGTGGGCCCCGGCGACGTCGGCGTGTGCTCGACGGGCCTGATAGGCGAGCGCCTGCCCATCGGCCGACTGCTGGCCGGCGTGGACGTCGCCGCGACCAGAGCTGTCGGCGGATGGTGGCGCCGACGCCGCTGTCGCGATCATGACGACCGACACGGTGCCCAAGGTCGCCAGCGTCAGCATCGACGGCTTCACCGTCGGCGGGATGGCGAAGGGCGCGGGCATGCTGGCCCCGGCGCTGGCGACGATGCTCGTCGTCGTCACGACCGACGCCATCGTCACCCCCGAGCAGGCCGACCAGGCGCTGCGCGAGGCGTGCGATCTGTCGTTCGACCGGATCGACTCCGACGGCTGCATGAGCACCAACGACACCGTGTTCCTGCTCGCCAGCGGCGCGTCGGGCGTCACTCCCGATCCGGTCGTCTTCGCCGACGCCGTCACGCAGGTGTGCTCCGACCTCGCCCGTCAGCTGATCGCCGACGCTGAGGGCGCGTCCAAGGACATCGAGATCGTCGTCGAGCAGGCGCGTTCCACCGACGACGCGCTGGAGGTCGCTCGCGCGATCGCGCGCAGCAACCTCCTCAAGTGCGCCATCCACGGCCAGGACCCCAACTGGGGGCGCGTGCTGTCGGCGATGGGCACGACGTCCGCCGCCTTCGAGTCCGACGCGGTCGACGTCGCCATCAACGGAGTGTGGGTCTGCGCATCGGGCTCGATCGGGGAGTCCCGCGACCTCGTCGACCTGACCGGGCGGCAGGTGCGCATCACCGTCAACCTCCGCGCCGGCCAGGAGCGGGCCACCGTGTGGACCAACGACCTGACCGCCGACTACGTCCACGAGAACTCGGCCTACGCCACCTAGGAGCGACATGACCGACCTGGCCAAGGCCACCGCGAAGGCGGCCGTGCTCGCCGAGGCCCTGCCGTGGCTGGAGCGCTTCCACGGCGCGAC
Source organism: uncultured Actinomycetes bacterium (assembly GCA_963755335.1). Classification (GTDB taxonomy): domain Bacteria; phylum Actinomycetota; class Actinomycetes; order S36-B12; family S36-B12; genus UBA10649. The sequence goes on along the minus strand of CAVWJW010000008.1, from coordinate 1,667,373 downwards.
CGTCGTGCTCAAGTACGGCGGCAATGCCATGACCGACGACGCCCTGAAGGCGAGCTTCGCCGAGGACGTCGTCTTCCTGCGGCTGGCCGGGCTGCGCCCGGTGGTCGTTCACGGAGGCGGTCCGCAGATCTCCTCGATGCTGACCCGGCTGGGCATCGAGTCCGAGTTCAAGGGCGGCCTTCGGGTCACCACGCCCGAGGTGATGGACGTCGTCGGCATGGTGCTGGTCGGGCAGGTGCAGCGCGAGCTCGTCGGGCTCATCAACGAGCACGGACCGTTCGCCATCGGCCTCTCCGGTGAGGACGCCCACCTGTTCATGGCCGAGCGTCGGTCGGCCACCGTGGCCGGCGAGCAGGTCGACATCGGCCAGGTCGGAGACGTCGTGGACGTGCGTCCTGACTTCGTGACGCGGCTGCTCGACGACGGGTTCATCCCTGTCGTCTCGACGGTTGCCCGCGACGTGGACGGAACGTCCTTCAACGTCAACGCCGACACGGCGGCGGCGGCCCTTGCCGTCTCGCTCGGAGCCGAGAAGCTCGTGGTGCTCACCGACGTCGAGGGGCTGTACGCGAACTGGCCGGATCCGGAGTCCGTCATCCGCACGATCTCCGCTGACGAGCTCGGGCCGATGCTGCCCACGCTCGAGAGCGGAATGGTCCCGAAGATGGAGGCCTGCCTGCGTGCCGTCGACGGCGGCGTCCCGCGAGCACACGTCATCGACGGCCGGGTCGAGCACTGCGTCCTGCTCGAGGTCTTCACGGACTCGGGGATCGGCACGATGGTCCTGCCGGGATCGTCCGTCATGACGTGGTCCGAGCGCTGGCAGGGCGCACTCATGAACAACTACGGGACCCCGCCGCTGATGCTCGTGCGTGGCGCGGGCTCGCGCGTGTGGGACGCCGAGGGCAGCGAGTACGTGGACCTGCTGGCCGGGATCGCCGTCAACGCCCTTGGCCACGCCGACCCGCGCATCATCGATGCCGTGTCGACCCAGCTGGCGACCCTGGGGCACACGAGCAACCTGATGGCCACGCGAGCCGACGATCGCGCTGGCTGAGCGTCTCGTATCGCTCACCGGCGTGCCGACCGCTCGGGTCTTCTTCTGCAACTCGGGCGCGGAGGCGAACGAGGCCGCCTTCAAGCTGACCCGACTGACCGGGCGCTCCCATCTGGTCGTGGCCGCGAACGGCTTCCACGGCCGCACCATGGGCTCGCTGGCCCTCACGGCCCAGCCGGCCAAGCAGGAGCCCTTCCGCCCGCTGCCCGGCGATGTGGCCGTCGTCCCCTACGGCGACGCCGATGCCCTGGCCGCCGCCGTCACCGACGCCACGGCCGCCATCGTCCTGGAGCCCATCCAGGGTGAGGGCGGCGTCGTCGTCCCGCCGGCGGGATACCTCGCCGCGGCGCGCGCCCTGGCGGATGCGCACGGTTCGCTGCTCGTCCTCGACGAGGTGCAGACGGGCGTGGGTCGCACCGGTGAATGGTTCGCGTTCCAGGGGGAGGGCGTCGTGCCGGACGTCATGACGCTGGCCAAGGGGCTCGGCGGCGGCCTGCCCATCGGTGCGTGCATCGCCCTCACGCCTGCAGCCAACCTCTTCGGGCCGGGCTCCCACGGATCGACGTTCGGTGGCAATCCGGTGTCCGCGTCGGCGGCGCTCGCGGTGCTCGACGCCATCGAGGCGGACGGCCTCCTGTCGCGGGCGCGCTCGCTGCACGATCGGCTCGCCGCTGAGCTCGTGTCCCGCAGCAGTGGCCTGGCCTTGGGCGTTCGCGGTCGCGGGCTGCTGCTCGCCGCGATGCTGGGGTCCCCGGTCAGCGCCGACCTCGAACGGGCCGCCCGGGCGCGCGGCATCATCGTCAATGCGGTCGCCCCCGACGCGATCCGCTTCGCACCTGCTCTCACCATCGCCGACGCGGACATCGACGACGCCCTGGCCGCGTGGCAGTCCGCATGCGCCGACGTCGTCGCATCGGTGGGGTCGTGACCGACACGACCACGGGTGCGCCTCGAACGATGACGGCCCGGCGCTCGCGCATCGCGGCGATCATCGCCACGACGTCGATCGGCTCGCAGGAGGAGCTCGGCAACGCACTCGCCGAGGAGGGCATCCACGTCACGCAGGCGACCTTGTCGCGTGACCTTGACGCCATCGGCGCGGAGAAGTCCGTCGACGAGGCCGGCCGACTGCACTACACCCTCGAGCGACCGGAGCCCGGCCGACACGTCGATCCCCGTGGCGGGCACGGACGCGGCGCTGGCCCGGGTCGCCGAGGAGCTGCTGGTGCGCGCCGAGGCTGCCGGCAACATCGCCGTCATCCACACGCCGCCGGGAGCCGCGCAGTTCCTCGCCGGCCACCTCGACCGCAGTACCCTCGTCGACTCGGTGGGCAGCGTCGCCGGCGACGACACGATCATCCTGGTCATGCGCACGCCACGTGCTGCCGCCGAACTGTGCGCGATGTTGTTGAAGCTTGCCGAGCAGAGGAGGAATCCGTGACCGATCAGCAACCCACGCGGCTGTGGGGTGGCCGGTTCGCGGACGGCCCGTCCGATGCGATGGCGGCCTTGAGCCTGTCCACCCACTTCGACTGGCGGCTGGCCCCGTACGACGTCCAGCAGACCGGCGCGCACGCGCGCGTCCTGCACCGAGCCGGACTGCTCTCCGACGAGGAGCTCGCACTGGTGTCGGCGGCCCTCGACGACCTCGCCGCCCAGATCGCGGCGGGGACGCTGGTGCCCGAGCCCGCGGACGAGGACGTGCACACCGCCGTCGAGAGGGCGCTGATCGCGCGGCTGGGCGAGCTCGGCGGCAAGCTTCGAGCCGGGCGGAGTCGCAACGACCAGGTGTCCACGGACTTCAAGCTGTACCTGCGCGATCAGGTGCGTCGCATCGTCAACGCGGTAACCGACCTCCAGGACGCGCTGCTCACGCAGGCGGAGCAGCACGTGTCGACGTTCTCTCCCGGCTTCACGCACCTGCAGCACGCGCAGCCCGTGTCGTTCGGCCATGAGCTGGCCAAGCATGTTCACGGTCTGGCGCGCGACGTGGAGCGGCTGGGGGACTGGGACAAGCGCGCGGCCCGCTCGCCGCTCGGGGCGGGCGCGCTGGCCGGCTCGAGCCTGGGTCTGGACCCGCAGGCCGTCGCCCTGGACCTCGGCTTCGACGAGGCCATGGGCAACTCCATCGATGCGACGAGCGATCGCGACTGGGTGGCGGAGTTCCTGTTCGACGCGGCCATGATCGGCGTGCACCTGTCCCGCATGGGCGAGGAGGTCATCCTGATGGCCTCGCGCGAGTTCGGCTGGGCGACGCTGGACGACGCGTGGTCGACCGGCTCGTCGATCATGCCGCAGAAGAAGAACCCCGACGTCGCGGAGCTGGCTCGCGGCAAGTCCGGCCGGCTCATCGGCAACCTCACCGGACTGCTGGCGACCCTGAAGGGCCTGCCGTTCGGCTACAACCGCGACCTCCAGGAGGACAAGGAGCCGGTCTTCGACACGGTCGAGCAGCTGCTTCTCGTGCTGCCCGCCATGACCGGCATGATCGCGACCCTGCGGTTCGACACGGCCCGCATGGCGGCGTCCGCCCCCGAGGGCTTCGCCCTCGCGACCGATATCGCCGAGTGGCTGGTGCGCAACGGGGTGCCGTTCCGCGAGGCCCATGAGGTCGCAGGTGCATGCGTGCGCCGTGCGGAGGCGTCCGGCGTCGAGCTGTGGGACCTCACCGACGACGACCTCGCGTCGATCTCGCCGAGGCTGTCACCGGAGGTGCGCGAGGTGCTCAGCGTCCAGGGGGCGCTGGACTCACGGTCGGCATTCGGTGGGACGGCCCCCGCGCGCGTCGCCGAGCAGCTGGCGGACCTGCGCCTGCTGCTGGGCGAGCAGCGCGTGGCCTGGGCCTGAGCCGGCAGTCGGACACACCTGCGCATGGGATGGGGCGTCCTTCTCGTCGGACTGGCCGCGCTGGCACTGGTCCTGCTGCTGCGCGAGCCGCTGCGGGAGTTCCGGGTGCATCGGCGCGAACGGGCGCAGGAGCGCAAGCGCGCGTGGCGGCGCGAGCGTGACGCGGAGCGTGATCAGCGTCGGGTCGAGCGCGCCATGAACCCCGCAAAGGCGGCTGCGAAGAAGGGACCGCCGCGATGGCAGCAGGTGGTCGAGAGGCAGGGCGGCAAGTGCTGGCTGTGCGGCACCCGCACGTATCCCGACGACCGGCGCCGAGTCGACGTCGGCGAGGAGCGGCTCGGAGCCACGTACCCCACAGTCGACTACGTGGTGCCGATCGACCGCGGGGGCACGTACGCGCCGGACAACGTCCGGGTCGCGCATCGGCACTGCCGCGACCTGCGTGCCGCCAACCCGGCGCGCAAGGACTTCGGCCCGCCCAGGCGCACCTTCGCCCCCTGAAGCATGGCCATCGACCGTGGGCCGGCGCCCGTGGCTAGCGGGCGCGGAAGGTGATGGGCAGGCTCGTCAGCGAGTACAGGAACAGTCCGGGCGCCCGTTCGGGCACGACCCCCGGGGCCAGGGCGAAGTCGTCGAACCGGTCGAGCAGCCGGTCGAAGGCGATCATCATCTCCTGGATGGCGAGCGGCTGGCCGACGCAGAAGTGCGGCCCGCGCGAGAAGCCGAGGTGCTTGCTCGCGTTGTCGCGCCGGATATCGAACTCGATGGCCTCGGGGAAGACGGCCTCGTCGTGGTTCGCAGCGCCGTACCGGATATGCAGGATGCTGTTCGCGGGGATCTCTACCCCGCGGATGACCACGTCCTTCGTGGTGCGGCGGAACAGGCCCTGCACCGAGCTGGAGTGCCGCAAGACCTCGTCGGCGAAGTTGTGGAGCAGGGAGCGGTCGTTGCGCAGCAGCTCCATCTGGTCGGGGTGCTCGATGAGCAGGAGCATCGCGTTGCCCATGGCGTCCGCCGTCGTCGTATAGCCGCCGGTGATCAGCTGGTTCATCAGGTTCTGCAGCTCGGCCATGCTCAGTGGCTCGTCGCCGTCCTCGGACGTGGCGATCAGGGCCGACAGCATGTCGTCGCTCGGGTTCTTGCGCCGCTCCTCGAAGACGCCCTCGAGGTAGTGCTGCGCCTCCGCCTCCATCCCGGCATACCGGCGCACGGACTCCTCGTCGGTGAGCAGTCCCTGGGCGGGGGCCAGCATCGCGTCGGCCCAGCGCTTGAACGTGCTGATCTCGCTGGCGTCCAGTCCGATCTGCTCGGCGATCACGAGGCCCGGCAGGGGGAACGCGAAGTCACCGATGAACTCGCACTCTCCTCGATCGGCGAACCGGTCGATGAGGTCGTCGGTGATCCGCTCGACGCTGGGCAGCATCGCCTTGACCATCGGCGGGGTCAGCGCGCGGTTGATCAGGCGTCGGTAGCGACTGTGCTCGGGAGGGTCGGTGCGCTGGAGGGTCTGCACGTGGCCCCAGCCGATCTCGGCGAGGTGGTCGTCGTACAGGCGACCCAGGTCGGCTACGGCCTCTCCGGCCAGCTGCTCGATCGAGATGTCGTTCGAGTAGGTCTGCGGATCGGCCAGCACGTCGCGCAGGTCGTCGTAGCGGGAGATGATCCAGAACCCCGTCTCCGGCATCTGGTAGACGGGAGCCTTGTCGCGCAGCTCCGCGTAGTACGGGAAGGGGCAGGCGGCCACGGCCGGGTCCAGGAGCGTTCCGGTGATCTCGTCTGTGCTCACAGCGTCTCCTCGGTGTAGGCGACGAAGCACAACAGCCCCGTGCGTGCGCGTCAACCGTTTTGACTGAATTGGGCTAGATGACTTATTCCGGCTGGCTCGTCCGACCGCGGCGCGGCTAGCGTTCCCACGTGCTCACCCGCGACGCGCTGACGGCCCATGCGGTCGACGTGGCGCCGCTGCTCCTGGGCGCCATCCTGACCTCGCGCGTCGATGGGAGGCGGGTGTCCGTTCGCCTCACTGAGGTGGAGGCCTACGGCGGCGAGGGGGAGGACCCCGGATCCCACGCCTTCCGCCGGGAGACGCCCCGCAACGCGACGATGTTCGGGCCGCCTGGACGCGCCTACGTGTACTTCACCTACGGCATGCACTGGTGCCTCAACGTGGTGACGCGGTCCGAAGGCGTCGCGGGCGCCGTGCTGCTGAGGGCCGGGGAGGTGGTCGAGGGCCTGCCGACGGCCCGGGAGCGACGTCCCGGCTCGACCCGAGACCGCGACCTGGCGCGAGGACCGGCCCGCCTTACCGTGGCGCTCGGCGTGACCGGGGCGCTCGACGGAGCGAACCTGCTCGCGGCCCGTTCGCCGCTTCGCCTGATCGCCGCCGAGCCGATCGCGTCGGCACAGATCGGCATCTCGGCCCGCACGGGGGTCGGCGGCGCCGGGTCGGCCACTCCGTGGCGCTTCTTCGCCCGCGACGAACCCACCGTGAGTCCATACCGGAAGGCCGCTCGCTGACCTACAGTCTGGTCATGGAAATGGACGTGGAGACCGGCACGGAGCGAGAGCTGCTGGAAGCGCATCTTGACGGCAACCGCGCGGAGGCGATCCGCAAGGCGACCGGCCTGCCCTGGACCCTCGCGACCCGTCGACTCGGTCCGTCGGCCACGAGTGCGGCCGGCGTACTCAAGCACCTGATCGACGTGGAGCGCTGGTGGTTCCGGCACTACCTCGACGGCGAGGCGAACGTTCCGCGGCGCACCCGCGAGCAGTCGCCGAACGGGGCGTTCGACCTCGAGGCTGAGGACGACCTCGACTCGCTGATCGCCGAGTACGCGCGGGCCTGCGCCGAGAGTCACGCGATCGCGCTGCGCCACGACCTCGATGACCGCACGGCGCTCGAGGTCCCGTGGCTCGGCAGGCACCCGTCCCTGCGCTGGATCTACCTGCACATGATCGAGGAGACGGCGCGGCACAACGGCCACCTGGACATCTACCGCGAGCTGCTCGACGGGCAGGTCGACGAGTAGCTCCCGTGACGTCGGTGCTCGCCGCGCCTCAGCGTGCGGGAGGATGACCGCGTGTCCGACATCATCGACGAGCTGTCCTGGCGACAGCTGATTGCCCAGAGCACCGATCTCGACTCGCTGCGCGCCGCCACGGCCGACGGGCCGATCACCTTGTACTGCGGGTTCGATCCGACCGCGCCGAGCCTCCACCTGGGCAACCTGGTGCAGATCCTCACGGTGCGACGGTTCCAGCAGCACGGTCATCGCCCCCTCGCCCTGGTCGGAGGGGCCACGGGCCTGATCGGCGACCCGAAGATGACGGGGGAGCGGAATCTGAACCCGCGCGACGTCGTCGAGGGCTTCGTGGCGAGGATCCGTGAGCAGCTCGACCGCTTCTACGCGTTCGAGGGCGCCAACGCTGCCGTCGCCGTGAACAACCTTGACTGGACCGAGGGCATGGGCGTCCTGGAGTTCCTGCGCGACGTGGGCAAGCACTTCAGCGTGAACCGCATGCTCGACCGTGAGGCGGTCGCGGCGCGACTGGCCGCCGGCGGCATCTCGTACACCGAGTTCAGCTACGCCCTCCTGCAGTCCTACGACTACGTCCAGCTGTTCCGGCGCTACGGCTGCACGCTCCAGACCGGTGGCGCCGACCAGTGGGGCAACATCACCGCCGGCGTCGACCTGATCCGGCGCATGGAGGCGACGTCCGTCCACGCCCTCACCACGCCGCTGATGACCAAGGCCGACGGGACCAAGTTCGGCAAGACGGAATCCGGGACCGTGTGGCTCGATCCCGAGCTCACCAGCCCCTACGCGTTCTTCCAGTTCTGGCTGAACGCCGACGATCGCGACGTCGCGCAGTTCCTGCGCACGTTCAGCTTCCGGTCGCGGGACGAGATCGACGCGCTCATCGCCAGCGCGGGGGAGCGCCCACAGGAGCGGGCTGCCCAGCGGGCGCTCGCGACGGAGATGACGGCCCTGGTGCACGGCGATGCCGAGCGGGACGCCGCGGAGGCGGCCGGTCGGGCGCTGTTCGGGCAGGGAGACCTCGGCAACCTTCCGGCTACGACCCTCGCGGCGGCCCTGGGCGAGGCCCCGCACGTGGTGCTGGAGGCGAGCGAGATCGTCGATGGCCTCCTGCCCGCCTACGACGACCTGCTCGCCCGAACCGGATTGGTGGCGAGCAAGTCGGCCGCCCGTCGCACGATCGACGAGGGCGGGGCCTACGCGAACAACGTGCGCATCGAGGAGACCGCCGGACAGATGGCCGTTCGTGACCTACATCACGGGGAGTGGTTGGTGCTGCGCCGGGGCAAGAAGGCGTTCGCCGGGGTCCGCGTCCCACTCATGTGATGCCTGGGCGACGTACGAAAAGCCTTGCCATGTAAGGGTTTTCACGATCGGCCTGACAGTCCCGCCGGGCCCACGATGGGTCGACAGGGCCCTCGGGACCCGGATTTGACCCAGCAGTGGGGGCTGCGTAATGTATGCCTTCCGCGAGGGAGGAACGGACACCAAGCCGCTCACCTGTTAGCAAGGACTGAGTCCTTGTGGGTGAACGCCAAGCTAGGCCGGTCCCGCGGAGCTTTAAGAGAAGATCGAGGGCCAAGACACGCCGAACCGCGTGATTTGACTCCCTCCGAGAAACTCCGTAAGTTTGGAACGTTGCCCCAAAACGAGGTCGAAAGCCTCGCAGAGGTGCGCGCCCGCTCCTTGAGAACTCAACAGCGTGTCACATGTCAATGCCAATACCCCGTTCTGGGGCTTGGCTGGCCGGTCGTTGATCGGTGCAGCGAGTCGCAGACGGATTCCTTTGGTAGAAATATGAGCACACAGCTCATTCTCTGCCAGTATCAAAACAATTCATTTATGGAGAGTTTGATCCTGGCTCAGGACGAACGCTGGCGGCGTGCTTAACACATGCAAGTCGAACGGTGACGGAGAGCTTGCTCTCCTGATCAGTGGCGAACGGGTGAGTAACACGTGGGCAACCTGCCCCAGACTTCGGGATAACGCTTCGAAAGAGGTGCTAATACCGAATACGAACTCCTTGGGCATCTTTGGAGTTGGAAAGTTTTTCGGTCTGGGATGGGCCCGCGGCCTATCAGCTAGTTGGTGAGGTAACGGCTCACCAAGGCGACGACGGGTAGCCGGCCTGAGAGGGCGACCGGCCACACTGGGACTGAGACACGGCCCAGACTCCTACGGGAGGCAGCAGTGGGGAATATTGCGCAATGGGCGAAAGCCTGACGCAGCAACGCCGCGTGAGGGATGACGGCCTTCGGGTTGTAAACCTCTTTCAGCAGGGAAGAAGCGAAAGTGACGGTACCTGCAGAAGAAGCACCGGCTAACTACGTGCCAGCAGCCGCGGTAATACGTAGGGTGCAAGCGTTGTCCGGATTTATTGGGCGTAAAGAGCTCGTAGGCGGTTAGTCACGTCGGATGTGAAAACCAGGAGCTTAACTCCTGGCCTGCATTCGATACGGGCTGACTAGAGTGTTGTAGGGGAGACTGGAACTCCTGGTGTAGCGGTGAAATGCGCAGATATCAGGAAGAACACCGGTGGCGAAGGCGGGTCTCTGGGCAACTACTGACGCTGAGGAGCGAAAGCGTGGGGAGCAAACAGGATTAGATACCCTGGTAGTCCACGCCGTAAACGGTGGGCGCTAGGTGTGGGGAACATTCCACGTTCTCCGTGCCGCAGCTAACGCATTAAGCGCCCCGCCTGGGGAGTACGGCCGCAAGGCTAAAACTCAAAGGAATTGACGGGGGCCCGCACAAGCGGCGGAGCATGCGGCTTAATTCGATGCAACGCGAAGAACCTTACCTAGGCTTGACAGTTGGGGAAATCTGGCAGAGATGTCAGGTCCGCAAGGGCCCCAAAACAGGTGGTGCATGGCTGTCGTCAGCTCGTGTCGTGAGATGTTGGGTTAAGTCCCGCAACGAGCGCAACCCTCGTCGTATGTTGCCAGCAAGTAAAGTTGGGGACTCATACGAGACTGCCGGGGTCAACTCGGAGGAAGGTGGGGATGACGTCAAGTCATCATGCCCCTTATGTCTAGGGCTGCACGCATGCTACAATGGCCGGTACAAAGGGCTGCGATACCGCAAGGTGGAGCGAATCCCAAAAAGCCGGTCTCAGTTCGGATTGGGGTCTGCAACTCGACCCCATGAAGTCGGAGTCGCTAGTAATCGCAGATCAGCAACGCTGCGGTGAATACGTTCCCGGGCCTTGTACACACCGCCCGTCACGTCACGAAAGTCGGTAACACCCGAAGCCGGTGGCCCAACCCGTAAGGGAGGGAGCTGTCGAAGGTGGGACTGGCGATTGGGACGAAGTCGTAACAAGGTAGCCGTACCGGAAGGTGCGGCTGGATCACCTCCTTTCTAAGGAGCATCTGCATCACATAGTGATGCCAGAGCCCACTCCAGGCGACTGTTCTGGAGGGGTTAGCTCATGGGTGGAACATTGACATGGGGAGCGATGAGCTCCGTCGACGCAAGTACAACCGGTTCGCCGGAGTGGAAAGCATCGATGACGCAAAAAGATTCCAGACACGCTGTTGGGTCCTGAGGGAACGGTTGACGTTTTCTCGGGCCAGGTCATTGCGACCAGGCCGGGCCCCCTTGACACCGAACCACTCGAGAGATCGAGCAGGCGGTGCACCAAAGGGGGTACCGCCCGAATTTTGAGAACTGCATAGTGGACGCGAGCATCTTTAATGATTTTGTCATTAATGAAGTAAATGGTATCTGTGGCAAGTTATTAAGGGCGCACGGTGGATGCCTTGGCATCAGGAGCCGATGAAGGACGTAGGAGGCTGCGAAAAGCCTCGGGGAGCTGCCAACCGAGCTGTGATCCGGGGATGTCCGAATGGGGAAACCCGGCTGGAGTTATGTCCAGTCACCCATGCCTGAAAAAATAGGGCATGAGGCGGGAACGTGGGGAAGTGAAACATCTCAGTACCCACAGGAAGAGAAAACAACAGTGATTCCGTCAGTAGTGGCGAGCGAACGCGGAAGAGGCCAAACCACAATGGCGTGATAGACGCCAGTCGTTGCCGTTGTGGGGTTGTGGGATTGCTTAGCTGGTTCTGGCGAGCTAGCAAAGAGTCAGAAACGTTTGTCATAGTCGAAGGCCATGCGAAAGGGCCGGCACAGAAGGTAATACCCCTGTAGACGAAATGTCAGACACTCTTTAGCAACATCCCAAGTAGCACGGGGCCCGAGAAATCCCGTGTGAATCTGGCGGGACCACCCGCTAAGCCTAAATACTCCCTGATGACCGATAGCGGACAAGTACCGTGAGGGAAAGGTGAAAAGTACCCCGGGAGGGGAGTGAAATAGTGCCTGAAACCGTGTGCCTACAAGCCGTTGGAGCCTGCAAGTCCTTAGGGACAGGGTGACAGCGTGCCTTTTGAAGAATGAGCCTGCGAGTTAGCGATACGTCGCGAGGTTAACCCGTGAGGGGCAGCCGTAGCGAAAGCGAGTCCGAATAGGGCGATTGAGTGGCGTGTTCTAGACCCGAAGCGGAGTGATCTACCCATGGCCAGGTTGAAGCGACGGTAAGACGTCGTGGAGGACCGAACCCACCTAGGTTGAAAACTGGGGGGATGAGCTGTGGGTAGGGGTGAAAGGCCAATCAAACTCCGTGATAGCTGGTTCTCCCCGAAATGCATTTAGGTGCAGCGTCACGCGTTTCTTGCCGGAGGTAGAGCACTGGATGAGCTAGGGGGCCTACAAGCTTACTGAACCCAACCAAACTCCGAATGCCGGTAAGTTAGAGCGTGGCAGTGAGACTGTGGGCGATAAGGTTCATGGTCGAGAGGGAAACAACCCAGATCACCAACTAAGGTCCCAAAGCGTGTGCTAAGTGGGAAAGGATGTGGAGTTGCATAGACAACCAGGAGGTTGGCTTAGAAGCAGCCACCCTTGAAAGAGTGCGTAATAGCTCACTGGTCAAGTGATTCCGCGCCGACAATGTAACGGGGCTCAAGCACACCACCGAAGTTGTGACATTCACGTTGATAGCCCGGCCTAGCAATAGGTCCAGGTGCGTGGATGGGTAGGGGAGCGTCGTGTGGCCAGCGAAGCGGCGGGGGAACCCAGCCGTGGAGGCCACACGAGTGAGAATGCAGGCATGAGTAGCGAAAGACGGGTGAGAAACCCGTCCGCCGAATGATCAAGGGTTCCAGGGCCAGGCTAATCCGCCCTGGGTAAGTCGGGACCTAAGGCGAGGCCGACAGGCGTAGTCGATGGACAACGGGTTGATATTCCCGTACCGGCATTAGTTCGCCCATGATGAACCCGGTGATGCTAAGAGCAGGAAGGACTGGATCTCTTCGGAGGGAAGGTCTGGAGCGCTCGAACCTAACCGGTAGTAGTCAAGCAATGGGGTGACGCAGGAAGGTAGCGCAACCGCGGCGATGGTAGTCCGCGGCTAAGGTTGTAGGGCGAGACGTAGGCAAATCCGCGTCTCACATAGCCTGAGAACTGATGGGGAGCCGATTGAGGCGAAGTGCGTGATCCTATGCTGCCAAGAAAAGCCTCTAGCGAGAACTAAAGCCGCCCGTACCCCAAACCAACACAGGTGATCAGGTAGAGAATACTAAGGCGATCGAGTGAACTGTGGTTAAGGAACTCGGCAAAATGCCCCCGTAACTTCGGGAGAAGGGGGGCCGTTTCTGGTGATGGGATTTACTCCCTGAGCTGGCGGCGGCCGCAGAGACCAGGCGGAAGCGACTGTTTACTAAAAACACAGGTCCATGCAAAGTCGCAAGACGACGTATATGGACTGACGCCTGCCCGGTGCTGGAACGTTAAGGGGACCGGTTAGGCCTTCGGGCCGAAGCTGAGAACTTAAGCGCCAGTAAACGGCGGTGGTAACTATAACCATCCTAAGGTAGCGAAATTCCTTGTCGGGTAAGTTCCGACCTGCACGAATGGCGTAACGACTTCCGCGCTGTCTCAACCGCAGACTCGGCGAAATTGCACTACGAGTAAAGATGCTCGTTACGCGTGGCAGGACGGAAAGACCCCGGGACCTTTACTATAGCTTGGTATTGGTGGTCGATTCGATTTGTGTAGGATAGGTGGGAGACTTTGAAGCTCGGACGCCAGTTCGGGTGGAGTCAATGTTGAAATACCACTCTGATCGTATTGGCTGTCTAACCTCGATCCGTGATCCGGATTAGGGACAGTGCCTGGTGGGTAGTTTAACTGGGGCGGTTGCCTCCTAAAGAGTAACGGAGGCGCTCAAAGGTTCCCTCAGCCTGGTTGGCAATCAGGTGTCGAGTGTAAGTGCACAAGGGAGCTTGACTGTGAGACCGACGGGTCGAGCAGGGACGAAAGTCGGAACTAGTGATCCGGCGCATGCTTGTGGAAGCGGCGTCGCTCAACGGATAAAAGGTACCCCGGGGATAACAGGCTGATCTTGCCCAAGAGTCCATATCGACGGCATGGTTTGGCACCTCGATGTCGGCTCGTCGCATCCTGGGGCTGGAGTAGGTCCCAAGGGTTGGGCTGTTCGCCCATTAAAGCGGTACGCGAGCTGGGTTTAGAACGTCGTGAGACAGTTCGGTCCCTATCCGCCACGCGCGCAAGAGTCTTGAGGAGACCTGTCCCTAGTACGAGAGGACCGGGATGGACGAACCTCTGGTGTGCCAGTTGTCCTGCCAAGGGCACTGCTGGTTAGCTACGTTCGGTAGGGATAACCGCTGAAAGCATCTAAGCGGGAAACCCGCTCCAAGATGAGGACTCTCACCGGGTAACCGGGTAAGGCCCCCAGCTAGACGACTGGGTTGATAGGCCGGATGTGGAAGTGCGGCAACGCATGGAGCTGACCGGTACTAATAGGCCGAGGACTTGCCTCAATCTTTCATTTATAGACTCGCGTCCACTGTGCGGTTCCCGAGATTCGGTCGGGAACCTCGAGTACTTAGTTGTGCTCGGTTTACGTTGAAATCTCAATAGAGTTTCGGCGGCCATAGCGAGAGGGAAACGCCCGGTTCCATTCCGAACCCGGAAGCTAAGCCTCTCAGCGCCGATGGTACTGCTCGGGTGACTGGGTGGGAGAGTAGGACGCCGCCGGACATTTTTTCGACAAAGGTCACCTTCGGGTGGCCTTTGTCATTTCTAGACCTGTGGGTCTGAGAGGATCAGCCGTGCCTTCCGCGTCGTCGTCGCGTCCGTCCAGTGGCAAGTCCGCATCCGGGGGCAAGTCGTCCTCTGGGACTCGGCGCCCGAGTTCCGCGAAGCCGCCGGGCAAGCCAGGACCTAAGGCAACTGGCAGGTCGACAAGCGCCAAACCGCCAGCCGGCCGGCCCCCGGCCGGCAAGCCTCGGACCGGCACGGGGAAGCCGTCCAGCACCAAGCCGTCCAGTGACCGGCCTCGGTCGTCGAAGCCGGGAGACTCCCGGTCGTCGAAGACTGACGAACGTCGTACGTCCAAGACTGACGAACGTCGCACGTCCAAGACCGGCGAGGCTCGATCCGCACGGCCGAGTGACTCCCGGTCGGCCAAGCCGCGTTCGGGCAAGCCCAGCAGCGACCGGTCGGCCAGGCCGGCCGGCGACAGGTCGACCAGGCCGGGAGCTGATCGGCCACGTTCAGGTGGGCCGCGGCCGGCTGGCGCGCGCGGTGCCCGCCCCGACGCCAAGGGCCGGCGTTCGGACGACCGTCGCACCGATGACCGTCGAAGTGACGGCCGCCGCACTGACGATCGGCGCAGTGACACCCGTCGCGACACTCCGCGGATCCCCGAGCCGCATGTGGCCGACGACGTATCGGTGAATGAGCTCGACAAGGGCGTCCTGAACGAGTTGCGCACGCTGCCTGAGGGGTTGGCCCTGATCGTCGGTCGCCATCTGGCCGCAGCAGACCGCGCGCTGGTCGACGGGAACGTGCCGTTGGCGCGCGAGCACATCGCCGCCGCAAAGCGGCGTGCCGGGCGAGTGGCTGCCGTCCGCGAGGCGGCCGGCATCACGGCCTACCTGGCGGGGGACTTCGCAGAGGCGGCTGCCGAACTGCGCACCGTGCGCAGGATGACCGGTTCGGCGGCGTACGTGCCGATGATCGCCGACTGCGAGCGCGGGCTGGGTCGCCCGCAGCGTGCCCTGGAGATCATCCGCGAGACCGATTCGCGTCGCCTCGACGTGGAGACCCGCATCGAACTGACGCTGGTGGCTGCCGGCGCGCGAGCCGACCTCGGCCAGCTGGATGCAGCGGTCCTGCTCCTGCAGGTGCCGGAGCTGACGACGCTCGCCGCGAGGGGATTCGCGAGCTCGACTTCAATACGCCTACGCCGACCTTCTCGATCGGGTCGGCCGCGGGACCGAGGCGCTGGAGTGGATGCATCGGGCCGCCGACTCGGACATCAACGGGGTCACCGACGCCGGGGAGCGCGTCGACGAGGTCGGCGGACTGACGTTCATCGAGGAGATCGACGACGAGGACGACACCGACGCCTGACCAGGCTCAGGCTTCCTGCTTGTCCAGCCAGCGGACGATCCCGTTGACGTTCGCGCCCACGCCCGACAACTCGTCGAACTTGTGGACGCGCGCCTCGTCCGCATAGAACGCGGGGTGCCGTTCGCGATCCTTCTCGCGAACCATGGCGATGGCGTGGTCGATGTCCGGGGTGCTCTGATGGGCGATCCGCACGGCATCGACCCAGTAGCGCAGCTCCTCGACCGATCGGTCGAGCGTGTCCGTCGACGTCGGTCACCGGACCGAAGTGACTGAAGAGAAGGCGCTGCGCGCCACTGCTGCGCATCCGCGCCATCGAGTCGAGGGCAAGCGCGAGGTCGAAGTCGGGCGGGGGAGTCGCCGGCCGCACGTCAGCCGTCTCGGGTACGTACACACCTGCCGCATCTCCGGTGTACAGGTCCCCCGTCGCCGAGTCGAGCAGGCCGATGTGGTGGGACGCGTGCCCGGGATTGTGGAACGCGGTCAGTTCACGCCCGTCGCCGAGGTCCACGCTGCCCGTCTCACCCAGGACGACGAGCCGCTCCTGCGGCACCGGGCGAAGATCGCCGAACAGGCGATCCATGTCTGCGCCGAACACCCGGTGGGCACTGGCCACGAGTTTGGTCGGGTCGGCCAGGTGACGCGCGCCTCGCTCGTGCACCACGACCTGGGCGTGCGGGAAGGCCTCCGCCAGGTCGCCGACGCCGCCCGCGTGATCCAGATGGATGTGCGTGACCACGATGGTCGACAGATCCTCGGGGCCGACTCCGAGTTCGGCGAGTGCCGCGATCACGGTGCCGGCCGATCGCGCCGTCCCCGTCTCGATGAGGCAGGGCCGGCTGCTGCGGATCAGGTATCCCGACGTGATCCCGGAGTACCCGCCCATCCTCGTGTCGATGTGGAAGACGTCCTGGCCGAGTGACTCGATGGGGGTCGCCGTCATGACCGCATTATGGCCCGATCCACAGGTCCGCGAACGAGGGTCCGGCATCCACCGGCGCCGTGCGCGATGGCCTGGTCGGCACGAGCAGCGACGACGATCGGGCGGGTGACGACCGCTGCCCAGGCGGTCCGGATGAAGGGGAGCCAGATGACGACTGCGGAGGATGCCACCGGTCCGTTCAGCGCGGTGACGATCCAGGGTCGACTGGGGACGCGCGTGGATCGTCGTGAACTGCCCAGCGGCGACGAGGTGACGGTGTTCACGGTCGTCGTGGACCGGTTGGGCCGCGACATCGCCAAGACGGGTGCCCGACCGGCAACGGTCGACGCCATCTCCTGTCAGACCTTCCGGGCCCCCGTCGCCCGTCGCCTCGCAGCGTTGGAGGCGGGGCAGTGGATCCGCGTCGAGGGCACGCTTCGGCGCCGGTTCTGGCGTTCGGGTACTGGACTCGGCAGCGCGATGGAGGTCGACGTCGTGCGGCTCGAGAGGCTCCGCGTGCGACCATAGGCCAATGACGTCGAGCCCCTCCGGCGAGGTCGCCTTCGGGGATGATCCCTACGACGCGTACCAGAGGGCGGTGGCATTGCTCGACCGCGGTGACAGTGCTGGGGCCGCCGTCCTCTTCGCACGGCTGCGCGAGGTCGACCCGCGTTCGACCAGCGTGCTCGAAGGCCTCGCGCGCGCACTGTTCGACAACCGGGAGTACGCACGGGCTGCGGAGGCGTTCGCCGAGCTCACCGAGCGGAGTCCGGCAGAGGACTATGCGCACTTCGGACTGGGCATGTCCCTGTGGCGGCTGCAACGGTTCCCGGAGGCTCGCAACGAACTGGCGATGGCGGCGGTCATGCGCCCGGGCCGCGCCGAGTACGCCGCGGCGTTGCGCCAGGTCACCTCCACGCTGAGAGCACGAGCGCTCGGCGGACTGCCATCGGAAGGACCCATCTCCACGTGAAGCCCACTGCCTCCGTGCCGCTCGTCGACCGCTTCGACGCCCTGCTGTTCGACCTCGACGGTGTCGTGTACGTCGGTCCGACCGCCGTGCCGCACGCCGCTGATGCGATCGCCGAGGCGCGCTCACGGGGTGTCCACTGCGTCTATGTCACGAACAACGCGGCCCGCCCGCCGCAGGCGGTCGCCGACCATCTCAACGAGCTCAGCATCCCCGCGGAGGTCGGCGATGTCGTGACCTCCCCGCAGGCGGCCGTGAGCCTCCTGGCGGACTACGTATCCCCGGGGGCGAAGGTGCTCGTGATCGGCGGAGCCGGGATCCGCGTGGCGCTGGCCGATCGCGGCTACGTGCCCGTGCAGAGCCTCGATGAGGGCCCGGCCGCCGTGATGCAGGGCTACTCGCCCGACCTGACCTGGCGCGATCTGGCCGAGGCGACGTTCGCCGTGCGGTCGGGCCTGCCCTGGATCGCCACGAACCCGGACCTGACCTTCCCGACGCAGCGCGGCGTCGCGCCGGGCAACGGGGCACTGGTCGACGTCGTCGCCCGGACGGCGGGGCGGGCACCTGACGCGGTCGCCGGCAAGCCCGAGCCGGCCCTGCTGCGTGAGGCCATCGAGCGGGCCGGCTCACTGCATCCGTTGATGATCGGCGATCGACTCGATACCGACATCTCCGCGGGTTCACGGGTCGGCGTGCCCACGCTGCTCGTGTTCACCGGAGTCACGACGGTCCGCGAACTCCTCACCGCCATTCCGCGGGAGCGGCCCGACTTCGTCGCCTACGACCTGCGTGTGCTTCGCTCGCCCTATCCGGACGTCGAGGTGCTCTCGGATGCCGCCCGCTGCGGAGGGGCGCGCGCTGTCGTCGAAGGTGGCGCCATCATGGCGGACCGGCCGTCGCAGGCCGATCCCTGGGACGCTGTTCGGGCAGCTGCGGCCCTGGCCTGGCGGTGTGCGGACGAGGGCCGCGCCGTGGACGTGGATACGGTGTCCGCTGTCCTGACGGCGGAGGCGCTTTCGGCGGCGACGCTCGAGCGCTGCTGAGGAGCGAACGGGTACGGTGGGCTACCTGTGCACGCACGAGGAGGAATCATGGGTCCGGACGACCTGCGCAGCTTCGCGCAGATGGCCAGCGGCCTGACCGTGGCCACGACAGGCAAGGCCCGCGACGTCGTGACGGGGCTGCTGACGCAGGGGATGCTCCTGTCGAGCAAGGCGGTGCCGGCACCCCAGATGGTCGGGCAGGTGCAGGACCTCGCCGACAACCTGGTCACCACCAGTCGCGACAATCGCGAGCTTCTCGTCGGGATGATCCGCAGCGAGGTGGACAAGGCCGTGGGTCGAATGGGCTTCGTCCGCGAGGACGAACTGGCCGCGCTCCGCCGTCACGTCGAGCGCGTCGAGCGCCAGGTGCAGGACCTGACGGCCGCGGTCGTCGCGACTCCGTCACCCGGCCGCCGCACCCTCCGACGAGCACGAACCGAGCATCGAGGACCTCGCGTCGGGTTCACCCGCTGATCTTGGAACTGTCCCGGTCAAGAAGAAGAAGAAGAAGATCCTCGTGGACCCGCAGCCGGATGCCTCATGAGCCAGCACGACCGCGGCGCGACGCCGTTGATCCAGGCGACGACGACGCCGACGACGTGATGGTGCTGCAGGAGATCGACAACGAGCTCATGCTTCAGGTGTGGGAGCCGACCGGCGAACCAGGCGTAGATGCGGCCCTCGAGCTGCTCGACACGCTCGATCCCGATGACGTCCACACGCACGCGGCGGTCTTCGACGAGATCCACCAGCAGTTGCGCGCCACTCTCACCGACGTCGACACTCCGCGCACCTGACTGGTCGAACGGAGCATCGTGGCCCGACGGCGGCTGGACGCCGAACTGGTTCGACGGCACCTGGCCCGGTCCCGCGAGACGGCACAGCAGCTGATTGACGCCGGACGGGTGAAGGTCAAGGGGGCCGTTGCCACGAAGCCGGCCACGCAGGTCGAGGAGTCGGACCCCATCGTCGTCGTCGACGCGAATCCCGACGACCATTACGTCTCGCGCGGCGCGCACAAGCTGATCGGGGCGCTCGAGGCGTTCCCGGAGGTCGCGGTCTCGGGACGCCACTGCATGGACGCCGGTGCCTCGACCGGTGGGTTCACCCAGGTGCTGCTCGAGCGGAATGCGGCCGGCGTGGCCGCCGTCGACGTCGGCTACGGGCAGCTCGCGTGGCCGGTCCGCACCGATCCTCGGGTCACGGTCATCGAGCGGACGAACGTGCGGACCCTGACTCTCGCGCAGCTTCCCTTCGCACCTGAACTCGTCGTCGCCGACCTGTCGTTCATTCCCCTCGAACTCGTGCTGCCCGCCATGGTGGCGGTCTCATCGAACGACTGCGACTTCCTCCTCATGGTCAAGCCGCAGTTCGAGGTGGGCCGCGAGGCGGTGGGCGACGGCGTGGTCCGCGACCCTCGACTTCGCGTCTCGGCGGTCTGCGGGGTCGCTGACGCCGCGCGAGGTCTCGGCCTGTCCGTGCTGGGCGTGGCGGCCAGCCC
Source organism: uncultured Actinomycetes bacterium (assembly GCA_963755335.1). Lineage (GTDB taxonomy): Bacteria > Actinomycetota > Actinomycetes > S36-B12 > S36-B12 > UBA10649. The sequence goes on along the minus strand of CAVWJW010000008.1, from coordinate 1,647,556 downwards.
GCTGCCCGGGCCGGCCGGAAACGTGGAGTACTTCCTGTGGCTGTCACGCGGTGGGGGCAGGATGGGCCATGAGACCCTCACGTCGGAGGCCGTGCTCGCTGCCGTCACGCGAGCCGTCGAGGAAGGACCGCAATGACCGACGAGGCCACCAGGCGCGTCCTGCTGATCGTGAACTCGCGCAGCGCGGAGGCTCGCGATGTGGTGTCGTCGGTGGTGCGGGCCCTCGAATCCGCAGGGGTCGAGGTGGCCATCACTGACGAGGACCACGAGGGGCTGGCCGCGCAGGGTGGTCCTGACCTGTCGGGAGCGCTGAAGATCGTCCCGTCGGACGAGCACGCGGCCGACGGCTCCGACGTCGTCGTGGTGCTGGGCGGTGACGGCACGGTGCTGCGCGCGGCCGAGCGTGCTCGAGCCAGCGGTGCGCCGCTGTTCGGCGTCAATCTGGGGCACGTCGGCTTCCTTGCCGAGGCGGAGCCTGAGGACCTTCACGCCGTGGTCGACGCGATCGTCAATCGGCGCTGGCACGTCGAGGAGCGCATGACGCTCGACATCCGGCTGCTCGTGGGCGGTGAGCTGGTGCATCGCACCTGGGCCTTGAACGAATTCGCACTCGAGAAGCGGGGGCACGAGCGCATGATCGACGTGGTGGTCGAGGTCGACGGCCGCCCGCTGTCCCGGTGGGGCTGCGACGGCGTGCTCGTGGCTACGCCCACGGGCAGCACCGCCTATGCCTTCTCGGCAGGTGGCCCGGTGGTGTGGCCGGAGGTGTCCGCCATGCTGCTGGTGCCGCTGTCGGCCCACGCCCTGTTCGCCCGACCCCTGGTCGTATCGCCCACGAGCGTCGTCGCCCTCGAACTCGGTGAGTGGGGCGAGGCCGCCTTCGCCGCCGATGGTCGCCGGCTCGTCGAGGTGGTCGCGGGCGGCCGCATCGAGGTCCGCCAGGACCCGAAGCCCGTTCGCTTCGCCCGTCTTTCCACGGCGCCGTTCACCGACCGACTGGTGGCGAAGTTCGACCTGCCCGTCGAGGGCTGGCGTGGCCGGCGCACGGAGGACGGATGATCCACGAACTGCGCATCCACGGCCTCGGCGTCATCGAGGACGCGGTCGTGCCGTTCGCGCCAGGCCTGACCGTCCTCACCGGCGAGACGGGCGCTGGCAAGACGATGCTCCTGACCGGTCTGGGCCTGCTGATGGGCGTCAAGGGCGACCCGGGCGTCGTGCGGGCCGGGTCGGACCGCGCCGACGTCGACGGGGAGTGGCGGATCACCGCCGAGTCCACGGCCGTCCTGGAACTCCTCGACGAACTCGGCGCACGCACCGAGCAGGACAACGGGTGCACGGCGCTCATCCTCGGTCGCAGTGTCGCTGCCGAGGGCCGCAGTCGGGCGCTTGCCGGCGGCCGCATCGTGCCCGTCCGGCACGCTGGCCGAGATCACCGAACGGCTGATCGCGGTGCACGGCCAGTCCGACCAGCTGATGCTCCGGGACCACCGTCGCCAGCGTGATCTGCTCGACCGCTTCGCCGGTGAGGCCCACCTGTCCCGCCTCGCCCAGTTCCGCGAGGCCTACCAGGGGTGGCGTGCCATCGAGCGTGAGCGGGACGAGCTGGTCGGACACCGCCAGGAACGCGACCGCGAGGCCGCTCTGCTGCGCATGGGCATCGACGAGATCGCCGCGGTGCAGCCCGAGCCCGACGAGGACGAGCACCTCAAGTCGAAGGCGGCGGTGCTCGCCAATGCGACCGATCTGGTGGCCGAGATGGCCGCTGCCCACGATCTCCTGGTCGGGGGCGACGACAGCGCCGAGGCGGCGAGCGCCGTCGACCTCGTCGGCCAGGCCCGCCGACTCGTCGAACGTGCGGTCGGTCTCGACCCCGCGGTCGCGATCCACGCGGCGCGCCTTGACGAGGCGCTCGGCTCGATCGATCAGGCGGCCGGCGAACTGGCCGCCTACGTCCGGGGGATCGATGCCGAACCCCAGTTGCTCGCGCACGTCGAGGAGCGTCGCCAGGTTCTGGCGGCCCTGAAGCGCAAGTACGGCCCGGACCTCGCCGACGTCCTGTCGTGGTGGGAGACGGCGCAGCGGGCCGTCGAGGAGGTCGACACCACCGACCTGCGCCTCGACAGGCTTGACGCCGAGCTCGCGGGGGCGCTGGCCCGGACCCTGGAGCTGGCCGCGCACCTGTCGAAGGGCCGCCGAGCCGCCGCGAAGAAGCTGTCGGCCGCCGTGTCCGAGGAGCTGCATGCGCTCGCGATGTCCGACGCGCAGTTGCGCATCGACGTCGACACCGTCTCCAGCACGGACTCGTTCTCGGCCGACGGCGCCGACGACGTGGTCATGCTGCTGCGGCCGCACGCCGGCGGCGAGTTCCGACCACTGGGCAAGGGCGCGTCGGGGGGCGAGCTGTCCCGGATCATGCTGGCGATCGAGGTCGTGCTCGCGGGGGTCGAGAGCGTCCCGACGTTCGTGTTCGACGAGGTGGACGCCGGCATCGGCGGCAAGGTCGCGGTGGAGGTCGGCCGTCGGCTGGCGCGGCTGGCTCGATCGGCCCAGGTCATCGTCGTCACGCACCTGCCCCAGGTGGCGGCATTCGCCGATCGCCAGGTCGTGGTCACGAAGGGGAGCGAGGGTCAGGTCACCTCGGCAACCGTGACCGTCGTCGACGGGCGACGACCGGGTGCAGGAGCTGGTGCGGATGCTGTCGGGGCTCGAAGGATCCGCATCCGGTGCGGAGCACGCGTCCGAGCTCCTCGAACTGGCTAGCCGGGAGCGGTAGTGAGCCTGGAGTACCTGGGTGAGGAGCCGTCGCGACGGCTCCACTGGGTGCTGCCGGTCATCGTCGCCCTGGTCGTGGTCATCGCGGCCCTGGGGTGGTGGAGCGAGTCCGTCCGCGCCAACGCTGCCGAGACCTTGGCCACCGACGTGAGCCAGGTGCAGAGCGACGCCGAGGCCGGACAGGCCAAGGTGCTGTCGACGCTGACGTACGCCTACCCCCTGATCTGGTCGTCCCAGGTCTCCGAGAAGGTCCGGTCCAGCCTCCGCAAGGTCGTCGAGGGGAGCGCCGCCGAAGTGGTCACGGACCTTGCCGCAACTGCGAGATCGCGTTGCGAATACACGGGTTATGCCCTGGCAGCGGGATCAGCTCAAGGACCGCGCATCGGTCCTTGCCCTCGTCGATGCCCACCTGGCTCGGTTCCGGCGGATCGCCGGCGATGCCCGCCAGATCGGCGCCGTGATGGCGCAGTCGCCACCGGCCGCGCCGGACCTTGCCCGCGCGTCCGGCGACGAGAGCACGTCGGACCGCTGATAGTCTGGTGGTCCATGGAGAAAGCGACGACAAAACACCTCTTCGTCACCGGGGGCGTCGCCTCCTCACTCGGCAAGGGCCTGACGGCTTCGTCACTCGGCAACCTGCTGAAGGCACGCGGACTACGCGTCACCATGCAGAAGCTCGACCCCTACCTCAACGTCGATCCTGGGACGATGAACCCGTTCCAGCACGGCGAGGTCTTCGTGACGGACGACGGTGCAGAGACCGACCTCGACATCGGCCACTACGAGCGCTTCCTCGACACCGACCTCCACGGCTCGGCCAATGTCACGACGGGTCAGGTCTACTCGACCGTCATCGCCAAGGAACGACGCGGCGAGTACCTCGGCGACACCGTTCAGGTCATCCCGCACATCACGAACGAGATCAAGTCGCGCATCCGGCGGATGGCCAGCCCTGACGTCGACGTGGTCATCACCGAGGTGGGCGGCACCGTCGGCGACATCGAGTCGCTGCCGTTCCTCGAGGCGATCCGCCAGGTCCGGCACGAGATCGGCCGCGACAACGTGTTCTTCCTCCACGTCTCCCTCCTGCCGTACATCGGCCCGTCCGGGGAGCTCAAGACCAAGCCGACCCAGCACTCGGTGGCGTCGCTGCGCAGCATCGGCATCCAGCCCGACGCCATCGTGCTGCGGGCGGACCGCGAGGTGCCGTCGAGCATCAAGCGCAAGATCTCGCTCATGTGCGACGTCGACACCGAGGCCGTCGTGGCCGCCGTCGACGCGCCGAGCATCTACGACATCCCGAAGGTCCTGCACCGTGAAGGGCTCGACGCGTACGTCGTGCGTCGGCTCGGCCTGCCCTTCCGCGACGTGGACTGGACCCGCTGGGACGACCTCCTTCGGCGCGTCCACCACCCCGCGCACGAGGTGACGATCGGGCTGGTCGGCAAGTACATCGACCTCCCCGACGCCTACCTGTCCGTCACCGAGGCGATCCGGGCCGCCGGCTTCCACCACGACTGCCGCGTCAACATCCGCTGGGTGTCCAGCGACGAGTGCGCGACGATGGACGGGGCGGCCAAGCAACTGAGCGACCTCGACGGGATCGTCGTCCCCGGCGGCTTCGGCGTGCGCGGCATCGAGGGCAAGCTCGGCGCGCTGCGATATGCCCGCGAGAACCGCCTCCCGGCTCTGGGACTGTGCCTGGGCCTGCAGTGCATGGTCATCGAGTACGCCCGGACGGTCTGCGGTCTCGAGGGAGCCAACTCCCTTGAGTTCGACGAGTCCACGCCGCACCCGGTCGTGGCGACCATGGCCGACCAGCGCGACGTGGTGTCGGGGGATCGCGACATGGGCGGCACGATGCGCCTGGGCCTGTACCCCGCCAAGCTCGCCGAGGGATCCCAGGTCGCCCGCGCCTATGGCGTGCCCTACGTCGACGAGCGGCATCGGCACCGCTATGAGGTCGCCAACGCGTATCGCCAGCACCTCGAGGAGGCGGGCCTGCGGTTCTCGGGCACGTCGCCGGACGGTCGCCTGGTGGAGTTCGTGGAGCTGCCGGCCGACGCGCACCCGTACTACGTCGGCACGCAGGCGCACCCCGAGTTCAGGTCCCGGCCGACCCGGGCTCATCCGCTGTTCGCCGGACTCGTGGGGGCGGCCCTGTCCGAGTCGGCCCTCCAGCGCGAGGCGCTCGCGCAGGGATGACGGCCGACGCCGAGGAGTGGGCAGGCCCGGTCGAGGACGGTGGCCACTCACTGCCGGTCCGCAGCCGCACGCCGCGCTTCGTCGGGAACGTGTGGGAGATCGTCAGCGACGTCGTGGACTTCGGTGACTCCGATGCCACCCGTGACGTGCAGCTGCATCCGGGCGCCGTGGCCATCATCGCCGTGGACGATGACGAGCGCGTCCTGCTCATCCGGCAGTACCGGCACCCGGTCGGACGATTCCTCTTCGAACCCCCGGCCGGGCTTCTCGACGCGCCGGGTGAGCCCGCCTGGCGCACGGCGGCCCGCGAGCTCGCCGAGGAGGCGGGCTACGAGGCGGCGACCTGGAATGTCCTCCTCGACGTCTACCTGAGTCCGGGCGGGTCCTCCGAGGCGATCCGCATCTACCTGGCTCGCGACCTGTCAGCGCTGCCCGCCGGGCGTGAGCACACCGGCGAGGCGGAGGAGGCCCACCTGCCCCGGGCCTGGGTCCCGCTCGACGAGGCACGCGACCTGGTGCTGACCGGCCGCATCGGCAGCCCGTCCGCCGTGGCGGGGATCCTGGCCGCCGTGGCGGCCCGCGATGACGGCTGGGCCACCCTTCGACCGGCGGACTCCACGTGGCCGGCCCGGGAGGCGCTCCTGCTCGAGGGACGGGTCCACGAGCCTCGCCGGCCCGGAGCCTGAGCGCCCACGACCGCTCCGGATCGGAATGTCCAATGCCCCCATCGCCCCAGATGTCCGGCCTACGCTAGGCCCACCTACGTCCCACTCGGGACGACATGAGTCTGCGAGGCGAACGTGAAGGTCGGCATCCCGCGCGAGATCAAGAACCACGAGTACCGAGTCGCGATCACCCCGGCCGGCGTGTTCGAGCTCACCCGCAACGGTCATGAGGTGTTCGTCGAGCACGACGCCGGCGTCGGATCGTCGATCCCGAACGAGGACTACGTCACCGCCGGGGCCACGATCCTGCCGACGGCCGACGACGTGTGGGGCATCGCCGACATGATCCTGAAGGTCAAGGAGCCCATTGCGGCCGAGTACCACCGGATGCGCGAGGGCCAGGTGCTCTTCACCTACCTGCATCTGGCCGCCGACAAGCCCCTTACCGAGGAACTCGCTCGCCGAAAGGTCACGGCGATCGCCTACGAGACGGTCGAGCTCGCCGACCGCTCCCTGCCCCTGCTGGCACCGATGTCCGAGGTCGCCGGCCGGCTCGCGCCGCAGGTAGGGGCCAACGCCCTGATGCGCGCTCACGGCGGACGTGGCGTCCTGATGGGCGGCGTGTCGGGCGTGTACGCGGCAAAGGTCGTCGTGATCGGGGCCGGCGTGGCCGGCCAGAACGCGGCCACCATCGCCCTGGGCATGCAGGCCGAGGTGCTCCTGCTCGACAACAACATCGGTCGCCTGCGGCAGATGGATGCCATCTACCAGGGGCACATGCAGACCATCGCGTCCAACGCGTACGAGATCGAACGGGCCTGCGCGGATGCCGACATGGTCATCGGCGCCGTGCTCATCCCGGGAGCGGCCGCGCCCAAGCTCGTCAGCAACGACCTCGTGTCGCGGATGAAGCCCGGATCCGTGCTCGTCGACATCGCCATCGACCAGGGCGGCTGCTTCGAGGACTCGCACGCCACCACCCACGCGGATCCCACGTACCCCGTCCACAACTCGCTCTTCTACTGCGTGGCGAACATGCCCGGCGCGGTGCCGAACACTTCCACCTACGCGCTCACCAACGTCACGTTGCCGTACGCCGTGGCCCTGGCGAACAAGGGCTGGAAGCAGGCGCTGAAGGACGATCATGCGCTGGCGCTCGGCCTCAACGTGCACGCCGGTCAGGTCACCTACGGGGCGGTGGCCGACGCCTTCGGGATGGCCAAGGTCGGCCTCGACGAGGTCCTCGCCTGACCGCCCTTCGCGAGTGCATCGGCGCCTATCTCGATCATGTGACGATCGAGCGGGGCCTGTCGCCGAACACGGTCGCGTCGTACCGCCGGGATCTGGAGCGCTACGTCGCGTGGTGCTCCGAGCGGGGATTCGTCGACGTTGACGACATCACGGAGAACGACGTGGCCGACTTCGCTGCCTCGCTGAGGCAGGGGACCGGCGACCGTGCACCGCTCGCCGCGTCGAGCGCCTCGCGTGCCGTGGTGTCGGTGCGCTCGATGCACCGATTCGCCAGCAAGGAGGGAATGGCGCGCTCGGACCCGACGCGCTACGTGCGGCCGGTGGCGATCCCTCGGCGGCTGCCGAAGGCCCTGCCCTATGCCGACGTCAAGGCCATCATCGACAGCGCCGGCGACGACGAGACGGCAGCGGGGCTGCGCGACCGCGCGCTGGTGGAGTTCCTGTACGGAACCGGCGCCCGGGTGTCCGAGGCGGTCGATCTCGACGTCGATGACGTGGACCTCGAGTCGATGACCGTCATCGTCACCGGGAAGGGCAGCAAGCAGCGGGTGCTCCCCCTCGGGGGGTTCGCGGCAGGGGCGATCGACGCCTACCTGGTGCGCGGTCGGGGCACCCTGGCCGTCAAGGGCCGCGGCTCGTCCCGGCTCTTCCTCAACACGCTGGGCAGGCCGCTGTCCCGTCAGAGCGCGTACGGCGTGGTGCTGCAGGCGGCCAACCGGGCGGGCATCACCGTCCCGGTGAGCCCGCACACACTGCGCCACAGCTTCGCCACGCACCTGCTCGAGGGGGGCGCCGACGTCCGGGTCGTGCAGGAGCTGCTCGGCCACGCATCGGTCACCACCACGCAGATCTACACGATGGTCACCATCGACACCCTTCAGACCGTCTACCGCACCAGTCACCCTCGGGCCGCTGTGATGCGAAGGGTCCTGGCGGCGAGCGTGAGCGTGCTCGCGACGGTTGTCGCGATCGCGAGCCCGGCAGCTGCCGCACCGGCGCAGCCCGGGCTTGCGGCCAACGATCGACGCGTCATCGCGCACTCGGTCGACGGCGCGGAGATCGTCGCCCGTCACTACGGGGCGCTGGACGCGGCCGTTCAGCTCGTCGCCATCGGCCAGCTGCACGGCAGCGAACCCGGCGGGATGGCCGTCGTTCGCGAGCTCGCGACACGGACCATCCCGGCCGGCGTCGGGATCTGGCTCATCGTGACGGCCAACCCCGACGGCGCTGCCCGCCATACCCGCGCCAATGCGCACGGCGTGGACCTCAACCGGAACTTCCCCGCCGGCTGGCAGGCGGTCCGTGGGCGTGGCACGTACTGGCCCGGCCCGCGGGCGGCGAGCGAGCCCGAGACCCGGGGGCTGATCCGGTTCCTGACTCGAGTCCGGCCGACCGCGGTGCTGTCGTACCACCAGGCGTTCGACCTGGTCGACATCACGCACACGCGCAGCCGGGCGGCGGGGCGTCAGCTCGCGGCCTGGATGGGGGAGCGCGCGGCCATCGTGACCTGCGCCGGCCCCTGCCACGGGACGATGACCCAGTGGATCGACGCGGCCCTCCACGAGGTCGCCATCACGGTCGAGCTCGACCACGACGTCTCGGCGGCCGAGGCGCGCCGGGCGGCCACGGCGGTCCTCCGCCTTGGGACGTGGCTGGGCAGGTAGGCTCACAGCGCCCGCTTGAAGGAGGAACCACCATGGAGCCAGAAGGCCTCGACCCGGTCTTCGCCACGCCAGGCGAGCCCGTGGAGGAGCCCTTCGCCGACGTCGTCGTCGAGCCGGCTGAGCAGCCCCAACCCGAGCCGACGACGCCGGAGCCGGTGGGCATCCCTGAGCCGCAGGTCCTCACGTCACACGGCCCCGCGCGCGTCATCGCGATGGTGAACCAGAAGGGCGGAGTCGGCAAGACCACGTCCACGGTGAGCCTCGGTGCTGCGCTGGCCGGCTACGGCCGCCGGGTGCTGCTGGTCGACTTCGATCCGCAGGGAGCCCTGTCCGTTTCGTTGGGCATCAACCCCAACGAGCTCGACCTCACGATCTACAACCTCCTGACCCAGCTCGACTGCCACGTCGGGGACGTCATCATCTCCACCGACATCGAGAACCTCGACCTGCTGCCGAGCAACATCGACCTGTCCGCCGCCGAGGTGCAGCTGGTCAGCGAGGTCGGCCGCGAGCACGCCCTGGGGCGCGCGCTCGCACCGATCATCGACGAGTACGACATCGTCCTCATCGACTGCCAGCCCTCCCTCGGGCTGCTCACCCTGAACGCCCTGACGGCCAGCACCGGCGTGATCATCCCGATGGAGACCGAGTACTTCGCCCTGCGCGGCGTGGCGCTCCTCAAGGACACCATCGACAAGGTGACCAGCCGGCTCAACCCGAACCTGCGCGTCATCGGCGTGCTGCCGACGATGTACGACCCGCGCACACTGCACAGCCGCGAGGTGCTCGCCACGGTGCAGCAGGCGTTCGGCGACCTCGTGTTCACGACCGTCATCAACCGGACGGTGAAGTTCCCGGACGCCGCGGTGGCCGGCGAGCCGATCACCGCGTTCGCCCCCGGCAGTTCCGGCTCGGAGGCCTACATCCAGTTGGCCCGGGAGGTCCTGGCCCGGTGAGCACCCCCACCGAGGCGGATACGCCCTCGGAGGCCGTGCCCGACGCGACGCAACCGCAGCCGGCCGAGTCGACGTCCGGGTTCATGGTGCGCGTCGGCGAGTTCGACGGCCCGTTCGACCTCCTGCTGACACTGATCTCCAAGCACAAGCTCGAGGTCACCGAGCTCGCCCTGCACAAGGTCACGGACGAGTTCATCGGCTACATCCGCGCGCAGGGGTCCACATGGGACCTCGACGAGGCGAGCGGCTTCCTGGTCGTCGCCGCGACCCTCCTCGACCTCAAGGCGGCCCGCCTGCTGCCCAGCGGCGAGGTCGAGGACGAGGAGGACCTCGCGCTGCTCGAGGCGCGCGACCTGCTGTTCGCCCGGCTCCTCCAGTACCGCGCCTACAAGGAGGTCTCGGCGCTGTTCGCGGAGCGGATCGCCAATGCCGGCCGCAGCTTCCCGCGCACCGTCGGACTCGAGCCGCAGTTCGCGGCACTCCTGCCCGAGGTCCTCATCGGCCTCGGACCTGACCAGTTCGCGGCCATGGCGGCGCGGGCGCTAGCGCCGAAGCCCATCGAGGAAGTCTCGACCGCGCACATCCACGTGCAGCGCGTCAGTGTCCGCGAGCAGGCGTCGATCATCGTCGAGCGACTTCGGCGGCACGGCACGATAACGTTCCGGGCGCTCATCGCCGACAGCGACACCACCTTGGTCGTGGTCGGCCGCTTCCTGGCGCTGCTCGAGCTGTATCGGGAGCAGGTGGTGGCGTTCGAGCAGCTGACGCCCCTGGGCGATCTCACCATCCGCTGGACGGGCACCGACGACGCCGAGATCCAGGTGACCGACGAGTTCGACATCGAGCGCGAGGTCGATCGCGTGACCGAGGAGGAGCAGGCACATGAGTGAATCCGACGACACCGTCATCGAGGACGAGCCGGTGATCGAGGAGCCTGAGCCCAAGGAGATCGAGCCCGACGAGCCCGAGTCGGCGACGGCCGAGGACGGCGACCAGAGCCTCGGTGCCCCGTCGCTGTCGGCGGCGATCGAGGCCCTGCTGCTGCTTGCCGACGAGCCCATGACGGTGATGGACCTGGCTGCGGCGACGCGAAGTCCGACAGCCGAAGTCGAGGCCGTCGTGCGCGGACTTGCCGAGGAGTACACCGAGCAGGGCCGCGGCTTCGACCTGCGCGAGGTGGCCGGGGGCTGGCGCTACTACACACGGGCCGACTGCGCACCGCTCGTGGAGCGCTTCGTGCTCGAGGGCCAGCAGGCCCGACTGACGCAGGCCTCGCTCGAGACGCTCGCGGTGATCGCCTACCGGCAGCCGATCACTCGGGGGCGGGTCAGCGCGGTCCGCGGCGTCAACGTCGATGGCGTCATTCGCACGCTGCTCTCGCGCGGGCTCATCGAGGAGGCCGGCCATGACGGCGAGTCCGGTGCGCACCTGTACCGCACGACGTCGTTCTTCCTGGAGCGCATGGGTATTGCGTCGCTCGACGACCTTCCGCCACTGGCGGAGCACCTGCCCGACCTCGCCGAGCTCGAGGACGTGCTGGACTCGGTCTCGGGGCTCGAGTGAACGTCGCGACGCATGCCCGCTAGCGACGACTCCCACCTGGTCCGGCTGCAGAAGGTCCTGGCGCTTGCCGGGCTCGGCAGCCGCCGCGCCTGCGAGGCGCTCATCGACCAGGGCAGGGTCGAGGTCGATGGCCAGCTGGTCGTCGAGCAGGGCATGCGCATCGATCCTGCGACAGCCGTCGTCCGGGTCGACGGCCAGCGCGTCCCGACCGCCCCGGACCTCGTGGTCCTCGCCTTCAACAAGCCGCGCGGGGTCGTCACGACCATGTCCGACGAGCAGGGGCGCCCATGCGTCGGCGACTACGTGCGCGACCGGGCAGAGCGGCTGTTCCACGTCGGCCGCCTCGACGCGGACACCGAGGGCCTGCTGTTCCTGACCAACGACGGGGAGCTCGCCAATCGACTCGGGCACCCCTCGCATCAGGTCGACAAGACGTACCTCGCCACCGTCCGCGGTCAGGTGACCACGCAGGCGCTGAAGGCGCTGCGCGACGGCGTCAGCCTCGAGGACGGCCCGGCCCGCTGCGACTCGGCGCGGTTGGTGCAGAAGACCCCGGACCGGTCCCTTGTCGAGCTGGTCATCCACGAGGGCCGCAATCGCATCGTGCGGCGGATGATGGCCGAGGTCGGCTTCCCGGTGGCTGACCTCGTGCGTACCCGCATCGGACCGATCCACCTGGGGCAGCAGCGTCCCGGCGTCCTGCGTCCGATCGTCGGTCCCGAGATGCGGGCGCTGTACACGGCCGTCGGTCTCTAACTGCCGGCGGAATCGCCCTCGGTACAGTTGTCCGGCCGGTCGTGCGCCGGCCATGCCGAAGGGGAGCGACGTCGATGGCCTTGCGAGGAATCCGAGGCGCGACGTGCCTGTCAGCCGACGACAAGGCCGAGATGATCGAGGCCGTCGCGGAACTGCTCACCGAGATGATGAGTCGCAACGACCTCACCAGCGAGAACCTGATCAGCGTGATCCTCACCGGAACGCCGGACCTGACCTGCGCCTTTCCCGCCGTGGCCGCGCGCTCGATGGGACTCGTCGACGTGCCGCTGCTGTGCGCCCAGGAGATGGACGTCGAGGGCGCGCTGGCGCGGGTGGTTCGCGTGCTCATGCACGCCGACACCGAGCGGCCTCGGATGGAGATCGCCCACGTGTACCTGCGCGGGGCCGAGGTCCTGCGTACGGACCTCGTTCAATGACGCACTCCGCGGAGGCGCACGCACCCGTCTTCGGCTCGCCGGTGCTCGTTGTTGGCGCCGGGCTCATCGGCACATCGGTCGCCCTGGCGCTTCGACGGGTCGGCGTCGACGTCCTGCTGGACGATGTCGACGCCGAGAACCTGAGGGTCGCGCAGGACGCCGGAGCGGGCCGACGTGTTCGACGACGCCGACGCCCCGGGCCTCGTGGTCGTGGCCGTCCCGCCGCGTCATGCGGCGGCCGCCATCGCCCGGGCCTCGCTGCGCTACCCCGAGGCGACCATCACAGACGTCACGTCGGTGAAGGCGCAGGTCATCCAGGAGGCGATCGGGCTCGGCGCGGACCCCGTCCGACTCGTGGGCGGGCACCCGATGGCCGGCCGTGAGGTGAGCGGCGCCGCCGGAGCTCGCGCGGACCTCATGGATGACCGGCTGTGGGTAGTGACCCCGCTGCCGTCCAGCGGGATCGAGCACGTTCGTGACGTGCATCGACTCGTGTCGGCCTGCGGCGCCCTGCCCGTCGAGATGACCTCCGGCGATCATGACGCCGCCGTCGCCCTCGTGTCGCACACGCCGCAGGTGCTGTCGAGCGTCCTGGCCGGCCGTCTCGTCGATGCCGACGCCGAGCACGTGCGCATCGCCGGACAGGGACTTCGCGACATGACGCGGATTGCCGCGTCCAACGTCGACATGTGGTCCGACATCCTCGCGGCGAATGCCGGCCCGGTCGCCGACGTCATCGACGCGGTGGTGCGTGACCTCCAGCGGACCGTGAGCGCGCTACGCGAGATGGCCGACGTCGGCGCCGTCGACACCGTCGAGGCCGAGGTGGCGTCCGTGCTGACCTCCGGCGTGGCCGGCCAGCAGCGCATCCCCGGCAAGCATGGCAACGCGCCGTCCCCCTACCGTGAGGTCAGCGTCATCGTCGCCGACCGCCCTGGCGAGCTCGCCCGGCTCTTCGCCGCCGTGGGCGACGCATCCGTCAACCTCGAGGACATCCGGATCGAGCACGTCTTCGGACGCCCCAGCGGCCTCGTCGCCCTGTTCGTGCGGCCCGAGGCGGGGGAGCGGCTCGCTGGCGGCCCTTCGTGAGCGCGACTTCGACGTGCGCGCTTAGTGCCCCGCCGGCTCACCCCCTAGGCTCGGCCCGTGCGTACTCCCGTCATCGCCGTGGACGGTCCGGCCGGATCGGGCAAGTCCAGCGTCTGCCGCGCCGTCGCCGACCGCCTCGGGCTGCGGTACCTCGACACCGGCGCCATGTACCGGGCCATGACGTGGGCGATGCTCGACGCCCACGTCGACGTCGACGATCCCGAAGCCGTGGTGGCGGCCATGGACACGGTCGCCATCGTCAGCGGAACCGATCCGCTTGCGCCGACCATTCACGTGGGCCGCACCGACGTCGCCCTGCCGATCCGAGGTGACGAGGTCACCGCGGCGGTCAGTGCCGTGAGCGCCGTGCCCGCGGTCCGTGAACGCCTCGTCGACATCCAACGACTTGAGGTGTCGGCGGCCATCGCCTCGGGGGATGGGATCGTCGTCGAGGGACGTGACATCACCACCGTGGTCCTGCCGGACGCCGACCTCAAGGTCTTCATCACCGCGGACCCAGCCGAGCGCGCCCGTCGCCGCGCCGCGCAGGACGTGGACCTCGGCAAGGAGTCCGTCGACGTGGCCCGCACCGAGACGGCCCTGCTCGAACGCGACGCCAAGGACTCCGGGCGCGCGGCCTCCCCGCTCACCGTTGCACCCGACGCCGTGGTCGTCGACACGACAGCCCTGTCGCTCGATCAGGTCGTCGACGCTGTCGTCGGGCTCATCTCGGCGCTTCCGGACTAGTCGTGGAACCGCTGGTGGCGGTCGAGCCACCGTCCTGGCACGGCGCCGCGCACGCTCGGAACCTCACCTCGGCCGCGCTCCGCATGACCTACCAGCTTCGCCCGCATGGGGCCCACAACGTCGGCACGAGCGGGCCCCTGCTCATGGTCACCCGCTGCGAGGCGGTCCTCGCGGGCTCGCTCGTGCGCGCCGTCGCTCCGCGACCGATCCACGTCGTCGCCAACGAGGCCATGAACCGGGCCGTCCCGGACAGCGTCCTGAGCACAGCCGGCGACATCCCGCTGAGCGGGGCCTACGGCATCGCTGCCCAGCGCAGCGCTCTCGCCGCCCTGGCGGACGATCGAGCCGTGCTTCTCGCCGGGTCGGGCGTGCCGGTCGGCTACCTCGCGGCGGCCAGCGGTGCTGCGGTCATGCCTGTCGTGATCATGGGTGCCGACGGGAGGGTCCCCACCGACCCACCCCGCCCAAGATCGCGCATCGATGTCTTCTTCATGCCGCCGGTTCACGTCCCCGATGACCGGCGATCCGCTGAAGGCTGCGACCCGTTCGGCCCTCGTGGAGCAGGTCCGCCAGCTGCTCGCCGATGCTGAGCAGGTGGCCGTGATGCGGACCGGCGGTCGGCCATAAGGCAGGATCAGGGCACGGGCAGGGATCTGGAGTGGGGACGATGAGCGACGAATGGGTGGCGTTCGACGCCGACGACGACGAGGTCGCCGACGCTCCGGGACCCGACGAGCTCCCCGGCGACGACGCCGACGACCTGGCCTCCGTCGAGGCGGCCCTAGCAGCCGCTCGAGCGGAGTTCGGCGACATCGATGCCGACCTCGACGAGCTCATGCGGCCCGGTGGCGAGCACTCGGGCCTGCCGGTTCTCGCGGTGGTCGGCCGTCCGAACGTCGGCAAGTCCACGCTGGTCAACCGCATGATCGGCCGTCGCGAGGCCGTCGTCGAGGACGTTCCGGGCGTGACCCGTGACCGCGTCATGTACGAGGCCGAATGGAACGGCGTCCGCTTCATCCTCATCGACACCGGCGGCTGGGACCGCAAGGTCAAGGGCATGGCGCGCGGCGATCGCCGGACAGGCCGAGCGTGCCGTCAACGACGCCGACGCGGTGATGTTCATCGTCGATGCCAAGGTCGGTGCGACGGACACCGACGAGGCCGTCGTGCAGGTGCTGCGCAAGGCCGGCAAGCCGGTGCTGCTCGTGGCCAACAAGGTCGACGACGCGAACACGGAGCTGGAGGCCGCCTCGTTGTGGTCCCTCGGCCTCGGCGAGCCGCATTGCGTGTCGGCGCTGCACGGCCGGGGCGCCGGCGACCTGCTCGACGCCGCTGTGGCGATGCTGCCCGAGGACGGTTCGGGGATGTCGCGCGACGCCGGACCCCGCCGTGTCGCCCTGCTGGGCAAGCCGAACGTCGGCAAGTCGTCGCTGCTCAATGCCCTGGCGGGCAGCGAGCGCGTCGTCGTCGACAGCGTGGCCGGCACGACCGTGGACCCCGTCGACGAGCTGATCGAGATCAAGGACCGGTGGTGGTGGTTCGTCGACACCGCCGGGATCCGCCGCCGTGCGAAGGAGGCCAGCGGGCACGAGTACTACGCGACCCTGCGCACCCAGGCGGCGCTTGATCGCGCGGAAGTGGCCGTCGTCCTCGTCGACGCATCCGAGCCGCTGACCGAGCAGGACGTGCGGATCATCCACATGGTCATCGAATCCGGACGCGCGCTCGTCCTGGCGTTCAACAAGTGGGACCTCACCGACGAGGAGCGCCGGCACTATCTCAAGCGCGAGATCGAGCGGGACCTCGTGCAGGTGCCGTGGGCGCCGACCGTGAACATCTCCGCCAAGACCAAGCGGCATGTGGAGAAGCTCAGCCCGGCGATCGAGGAGGCCCTCGAGGGCTGGGAGACCCGCGTCTCCACGGGCCGGCTGAACCAGTTCATCAAGGAGCTCACGGATGCCCATCCGCATCCGCTGCGCGGCGGCCGCCAGCCCCGGATCCTGTTCGGAGCCCAGGTCCAGGTCGGGCCCCCGACCTTCGCCCTGTTCACCACCGGCTTCCTCGAGGCGGGCTATCGCCGGTTCATCGAGCGTCGCCTCCGCGAGGAGTTCGGCTTCCCCGGGACGCCGATCCGATTGGTGATGCGGGTGCGTGAGAAGCGGTCGCACCGCCGCTGAGAGGTAAGGTGCCAAGGTGCGAATCGTGCGAATTGTCCTCGTGGCTGCCGCCGTGTCGGCTTCGCTGGTCCTGCCCCTGAACGGGGTTGCCGTAGCGACGTCCGCCCTGCCGACGCGCCCCTTCATGACCCTCGACGTCGGCAACGAGCCCACCACGCCGGTCGTCAGCGGGGATCGCGTATTCGTGGCCAACAGGGCCGACGGCACCGTGACCGTCATCGACCGGCTCACGAACACCGTCGTGGACACGCTCCAGGTGGGCCTGGCGCCGTCCACGCCGCTGGCCTCGGCTGATCGCCTCTACGTGCCGCTCACCGGCGAGTGGAAGATCGCCGTGATCAACACCCAGACCCTCGAGCTCATCACGAGGATCCCGGTGGGCGACAGCCCCGCTCACCCCGGTGATGGCCTCGGCTGGGGCAACCCTGGTCGTGCCCAACTCGGGCTCGAACTCCGTCAGCCTCATCGACGCCGCGACGGGAACGCTCACGGCGACCGTGCCGGTCGGTATCCGTCCCACCACGCCGGTGGCTGGCGTCGGCACGCAGTTCCAGAGCTACCTCGACCGTGTCTACGTACCGAATCAGGGGTCGGACACGGTCTCGGTCGTCGATACGAGGAAGGCCACCGTCATCGCGACGGTCACGGTCGGGGGATCGCCGGGGGAGCCGGCCACGTCACCGCCCCTGTCGGGCAGTGACGTGGTGTACGTGCCGAACCTGAACTCGTCGACCACGACCGTCTTCCGCGAGAACGACGGGACAGTCCTCGGCCAGATCGCCACGCAGGCAGGCCCCGTTCAACCGAGCCCGAACGTCGACGGCAGCCTCGTCTTCATCCCCAACTCGCAGGCCGGGACGGTCTCCGTCTTCGACGAGGCCAAGCAGGAGGTCATCCGCACCCTCCGCATCGGCCGGAGTCCCGGACCGGGCGCCAAGAGCCCGGACGGCCGGACCATCTACATCCCGAACCAGGGCGGCACGACCGTCGGCGTCATCGACGCGACCCGAGGCACGCTCGCGGCGATCGTCCGCGTCGGCCCCCACCCGTCGACGCCCGCTGTGGCCGGCACCAAGCTGTTCGTCAGCAACGCCCAGGGCACGGTGACGGTCGTGGACGCCTCGTCACGGATCTGGCCGACAGCGCCCTGGCCGGTCAGGGCGGCGGCGGCAGGCAAGGGGGCCGTCGCACTGAAGTGGCGGGCACCAGCCGACTCCGGCGTCGGGCCGGTCCTGCACTACAACGTGTTCGCGTCCACGGGACAAACGTGCGTCACGACGCACCTGTCGTGCGTCATCAGGGGACTGCCCAGCGGCCAGCGCGTGATCTTCGAAGTACGCGCCGTGAACCGGTCCGCAGCCGGCAATGCAGCGATGTCGCGGGCGGCTCTCGTCCGCTGAGACGCCGCTAGTCGGCTGGTGCCACAGGAGCCACCGGCGGCGGCACATCGCAGGTGCGCGGCGCAGGGCGCCCAGCGAATCGATCCGCTATCCAGTCGACGGCGCTCGGACCGGCGGTTGTCGCCGCTGCCATGTGCCCGATCCCGCCCATCCACAGGGCGTCCACCGTCGAGCCGGCGGAGCACCACGTCGACTCGATGATGGCGTTCGGCCACGGCAGGACGACGGTGTCGGCCATGCCCTGCGCGAGGAAGACCGGCATGTCGGCAGGCATGGGTGGGGGCGTCTGGTCGTGCGCTGCCCGGGCCCACGCGGGCTTGGTCAGCGGGTCGGCCGCGAAGAAGTCCTGGCCCAACTTCTGCCGCAGCAGTCCTTCGAGCGCGGACTCCTTGATGCACTCCCCGGCCAGCCGTTGCGCGGAGTCCGTTGCGGCAGGGGTGAGCAGGCCCTGCAGGGGCAGGCTCGGGTAGTACCTCGGCCAGGACTCCATGACGTCCGGCCCGATCACCCATCCGACGACGTCGTTCCACTGCGCACCCATGATGGCGGGGAGGTCGAGCGCGGGTGCCGCCGCGGCGACGCCGAGCAGAGTCAGCTCCGGGGCGTAGGTCTCGCCGAGGTGTCCGGTCCAGATCGCCGCGTGGCCGCCCTGAGAATGACCCCAGGTCACGTATCGGGAGCCTGCCTGCGCTTCTGGGATGTTCCGAGCGGCGCGGACGGCATTGACCACATCGCGCACCTCGGACTGAGCAACGAGATACAGATTCGGGCCCGGCGTACCGAGGCCCACGTAGTCGGTCGAGACAACGACCCAGCCCAGCGCCATCATCTGGTCGAGCCAGTTGTCGGTGTCCTGGAGCGGGTTGTCCGACCGTGACGGAACGCAGGCGTTCCCCATCCCGAGAGTGCCGTGCGCCCAGGCCACCACGGGCCGCCCGTCGGTCGGCGCTGGAGTGTCGGGGATGAACACCATGCCGCCCGATGCGGCCGGGGTCCCGTCCGGGCGCTGCGACACATACAGGATCCGATACGCCTTGGCGCCGGGCACCGAGACGTCCAACGGCTCCATCCGGATGACCGTCCCGGGTTTCGACGGCAGCGGATTCGGAGGCGTGTAGAACGGCTGGATCGCTGCCTGCGCCTGCGTCGTCTGGCTGACCGATGAGCCGACGATCGCCACGAGGAGCATCACGCTCGACACTGCGAAGGCGAGCACCACGGTGCCAGCCCACTTCAGTGCCTTCACTTAGTCAACGTACTCGCGCGACCGAGCGGTTCCGGGATCGCAGGAGGCACCGTGTAGGGTTTGCGACGCTCCACATGCGAGCAACGGGCTGTAGCGCAGTTTGGTAGCGCACTTGACTGGGGGTCAAGGGGTCGCAGGTTCAAATCCTGTCAGCCCGACGGCGGCCCGCCTCATTGATCTCCCCCGTTGGGTGGGGCGGGTTCGTCATTTTCGGGGGTCAACCCACCATTCATCCCCAACCGGGTCCCGTCGTCGGCAACGGGCAGCGGCAGGACGTCGATCAGCTCACCCGACACGGCGTGCTCGTAGTTGGGTCCCTCCCGCAGGTACCGGACGAGCCCGGACCACAGCGCCCGTTCCCGGTCCACCCACCGCCACGACAGCAGCGTCCCCGGCCACCAGTCCGTGCGGACGGGGAACGGCAGCTCACCGATCCACCGCGGTGCGGGCGGCCGCTCGATCACCGCTTCCATGCGAACCGGACGGGGACTCGACACGCTCGGAGGTCAAGGGGTCGCAGGTTTAAATCCTGTCGGCCCGACGGCGGCCCGCCTCATTGATCCCCCCATTCGATGAGGCGGGTTCGTCACCTGAGAGATGACCCTCCAGACCCTGATGGACCTTGTCGGGTGCAGGCCGCCGGAGTACTTTCGTTGGCATTCGCGAGGAGGCCCACATGAGCGCAGGCTACGACGGAGAACGCAGACAGTCCTTCCGGTGCATGATCCGCCTTCACGACTGGAAGCTCCGAGGCGGTGACGACGGCCAAACGAGATTCCTTGCCTGCACACGCTGCAACAAGATCGACGACACAGCCCCGAGCACGATTCCGAGAGGGATGATTGATCCCGCCGGGTGGTGACGTGGTAGGTCACTGGAAATCGGCCTCCAAGAGGTGACGCTGCAGAGGGGTCCTCTTCTGCAGCGTCACGGCGGGCCTTAACCTGTCCGATCGAGCAGGAATTTCCGTCGCGGCACGCCCACGGCGGAGAGAGCTTCACGACGATGGGCGACTCGTGCCGACAAGCCGCCGACGCGTGTACGTTGGTTGAATGACGACCTTCGGGGCTGAGGATCGCATCAACCCGCCCGCCGCAGCCGACGAGGCGGCGACATTGCTGGGCTTCTTGAACTACCAGCGCGACACGCTTCGCTGGAAGTGCAGCGGCCTCACCGCCGCACAACTGGCTACGTCGATGCCGCCAACGACGATGACGCTCGGGGGAATCCTCAAGCACGTGGCCGTGGTCGAGGCGGGCTGGCTGAACGAGTTCTTCGCCGGCGGGGTCGTGATGCCGTCCTGGTTCGATCAGATGGATCACTCCGACGCCAACTGGTCGTTCACGTCGTCAGCGGATGCGTCTGCCGAGCAGCTCTTCGCCTGGTTCGACGAGTCGATCGACGTGTCAGACAGGGTCATCGCCGATGCGTTGGCCACGCCGGACGGACTCGGCGCCCTGTCGCAGGAGGAGGAGGACGGACAGCGCATCTCTCTGCGCTGGATCGTGTGCCACCTCATCGAGGAGTACGCCCGTCACGACGGCCACGCCGACCTGCTGCGCGAGTCGATCGACGGATCGACGGGGGAGTAGTCGCGGCCTGGTGACGGGCGTCGAACGTCACAGTCCCACGTCAGGAGTCGCAGAGGCATCGTCCCCTACGTTGGCGATGGCACCGGCGTTCGCGGGTGCCCCAACTGCAGGGAGTCGGGCATGCGTGAGTCAGTCCTCTTCGTCGCGGCGAAGGTCGGTCTCGCTGCGCTGCTGACCGCCTCGTGCGGATCGAGTTCGGAATCCGCGCCGTCGCCATCGGCAACTGCTCCGGCGGCGTCTGCGTCGACGTCGTCATCCTCGGCGAACGCCGGTCAGCCGGCGTGCGATGCGCTGACCATCACTCCCGCCGTCGTCACGTCAATCGGCAAGGACCAGGCGCTCGTGCGACTTGGCGGTGTCGAGTGCGTCGACGGCTGGGCCGTCGTGGCCCCGACGATCGGGCCCCCGGATGGCAGTGAGGACGGGCAGATCGACATCACGCTGCTGTTCCGGAGCCGAGGGCGGATCGTGGGTCGAGCAGGATCGCACTGCGGTGTGCGGAACACTGCCGACGAGCGGCGGGTCGCCCGCCTATCCCACCGACACCGAGGTGCCGCTCTCGCTGTGGCGCGGAGCCTGCCAGACGAACTAGCGTTTGTCGGATGCCGACAATCGCCGTATCACGCTGGACGGGTTCAGCGAGATCGACTCCTTCGTCGCCTCCTACATGTTGGGTCGCGTCAACCGACCCGATTGGACCGTCGCGATCGCCAGCCCCACCGAGCAGGTCACGTCCATGAACGGCGTGACGGTAAAGGGGCAGATGCGGCTGGGCGACCTGCCCGACGCGGACGCGGTCATCGTGGGCAGCGGCATGAGGACGCGCTCGGACTGCTGAACGACGTTCCCGTGTGCACCGACCTGGTCACCAAGCCGTGGGTGGTCGAGGCCGGGGCGAACGTCGTCGACCAGCCGTTCTATGCCTCTGGAAACGTCGCGACCGCGGGTGGCTGCCTGTCGAGCCAGTACCTCGCGGCGTGGATCATCGCCTCCCTGGCCGATCTTGCGACGGCACGCGAGGCCCAGTTCTACATAGCGCCGGTGGGAGAGAAGGACGAGTACGTCGATAGGGCCCTGGGCCGTGTGCGCGCCTTCATGCCCGCACGCACGGCTTAGGGAAGACGGCTGCACGGGGGAGAACAGCCGCCTTCCTTGTACGACGGTAGGTCGGGGGGATCTTTCACACAAGCACCCACGCGGTGGTGAAATGGGCAGGTGCGCTGCACGGACGGACTCCGGACGCCGCCCGAGTGCATGATGACGCCCACGGTCATCTGGGCGGACGTGAACGCGCCTCCTTCGACTGTTGCCTCGCTGGTCGAGTTCGCTGCCGCGCCGGTAGGGGGCCGGATCGCCATGCTCGTGGGTGACGACCGCCGGGCCCGCCGCCTCGCCGCTGAGGCCCTGGCCCACGCCCTCGGTAGCTCGCTGCTACGTGTCGACCTGAGTCAGGTGGCACTCACGTGGCTCGGCGAGACCGAGGCGAATCTCGATCGAGTGCTCGCCGCAGCCGACGCGTCGGGTGCCGTCCTGCTCTTCGACTAGGCCGACGACCTGGTGAGCAGCCCCTCGACGGACAAGGGCCTGCCCATGTCCTTCTCCGGCGTTCGTCCGCAGCACTCGTGTGGTGGCGGCCTTCCCTCGACTGCCTCGCTAGCAGCAGTGCGAACGGCTCAGGTGCCGATCGTGGACGGAGTCGGCGAGTACCCCGCCACCGCGCCGTCGTCACCGAAGTCGAAGTAGCTGACGCCGTCGGCGCCGACGGGCAGCCGGTCGGCGCCATCCGTGCCCAGCGACACATGGATCTTCTGGGTGCTCCACTTGGTGATGTCGAGGCACATCTCCGCCAGTTGCTCGGGGGTGTAGTGGGCCCGCGCCGCCAGAGCCGTCTGCTCGGACATCGTGTCAGGACGCGTGATGAAGGCATCCGTGATGCGCAGCGCCAGCTTCAGCGGCTCGGCAAGGTCCGTCTCCTCGTAGAAGTCCACCTTCGCCGTCATGTCGTCGTCCACCCCGGCCGCTCGCGCGCTGTCGAGCCGAAGTGTCTTGCAGATTCGGCAGTCGTGCGTCCGCGCGCACCGCAGGCGCACGAGCTCCGTCACGACCGGGTCGAGGTCGACGCCGCGCATCACGGCGTCCTGGTAGCCGCGCAAGGCATCGACCACCGTCAGCGGTTCGGTCACTGTCGATACCTCGACGATGTCGCCCATGCTGCCTGCGTCGAGGAGCTCGACCGCGGGGGAGGGCAGAAGTCGCGGAGCCATCAGCTCGAGTCTCTGAGTGAACTCCGTGACATAGAGTGCTGACGCGAACAGGCGTGCCTGATCACCGGGGAAGTACCCGCGAATGGCCTCGCGTTGGGCGTCGCTGATCCCGCTGACGTCGATGACGAACTGCTCGGTGAACGCAATGCAGTCGCGTTCGAGCTCGGAGAGCTGGCCTGACGAGGGGTAGGTGCCGGGATCGGCGGCCGGCGCATGTCCGATCAGCTGAGCGATGGACAGGCTCATGAGGTCGAGCAGAAGCGGGTCGACCGTCCGCCGTGCGGTCGCCATGACGACATCGAGCTCGTGGGCTGCCTCGGGCCGAAGGGTCCGGAAGTACCGACTGACCGTCATGCCGCCACGCTAAGGGTGTGCTCCCGTAAGCACAAGGCGGTCCTTCGCCTGCGCGGCTAGTGTGCGCGCATGTCCTCGACGCATCCGCCCTCGCCCGTCACGAGCACCCGCATCGACGTGCCGGCATCGGCGATCGACGACTTGAAGGATCGCGTGCGGCGCACCCGCTGGTTCGGCGGGATCGACGGGTCCGGGTGGGAGTACGGGACTGATCTGGGCTACCTCCGCGACCTCTGCCGGACATGGGTCGAGGACTTCGACTGGTACGCGACACAGGAGCGGTTCAACGCCTTCGGTCAGGTGGAGGCGGTCATCGACGGGCAGCGCATCCACGCGTTCCACCAGCGGTCTCCACGACCGGACGCCATCCCGCTGCTGCTCGTGCACGGATGGCCGGGCTCGGTGATCGAGTTCATCGACGTCATGGGCCCGCTCAGCGACCCGGATGCGCACGGTGCGCCGGGGGCGCCTGCCTTCCATGTGGTGTGCCCGTCCATCCCGGGGTACGGGTTCTCAGGCCCCACGTCTGAGCGCGGGTGGAACGGTCGGCGAATCTCGCGTGCGTTCGACGACCTCATGCAGCAGCTCGGATACCCGCGGTACGCGGCGGCCGGCGGTGACTGGGGTGCCAACATCATCACCGATCTTGCGCGCTCCGATCGCTCGTCGAGCGTGACCGCCATGCACCTGACGATGCCGACCGGCAAGCCACCCGCGGATGGCGAGCTCGAGGTCCTGACCGACTTCGAGCGAGAGAGCCTCGCCTACTGGGATCGCGCCGTGGCGACAGGTCGCGTGAACCACGTCAACACGAACTGCGCATCGCCCGCACACGATGGCCGTGGCCATGAACGACTCACCGGCCGGCCTGCTCTCGTGGCTCGTCGATATGTGCCGCTCGTTCACCGTGATGGACGGCGATGTGGAGGATGCCCTCACTCGCGACCAGCTGCTGGCCAACGCCACGATCTACTGGGTCACCGGAACGATCGGGTCGGCGTGCCGGCTGTACTGGGAGTGGGCGCAGCAGAAGCGCGTTGATCCCGACCCGCCGTTCGTGACCGTGCCGACGTCGGTGTCGATCTTCCCGACGGACATCCGTCGGTGGCCGCGCCCGTGGGCTGAGCGGTGCCTGAACATCGTCGACTGGGAGGTCATGCCGGTGGGCGGCCACTTCGGCTCGTGGGAGCAGCCGGACCTCTTCATCGAATCGGTGCGACGGGCGTTGGGAAGCGTCGGAGGCTAGGGGCGTTCGCGCCTGGGCAGCTTGGCGACGACCCAGTCGTACGATGCGTCGATCGCCTCCAGCACCTCGTGCCGGGGGATGGCGCCGTCGGCACGGAGGGTGTTCCAGCCCGATCGACCGATATAGGGCATGGACGACGCGTCCTCCGGGAAACGATGCAGCCACTCGTCAGCCTCCTCGCGGGTCGACGCGCACTTGAGGCCGATCGACTCGTCACCGGGATCGCCCAGGAACGCGAAGATCTTGCTGCCGACCTTCACGACGATGTCGTCCTCCCACGGCTGGTCCTGCCATGCGCCGGGCTTGCTGAGGCAGTACGACAGCAGGTCGGGCTCAGGCATCGGCGGCCGCGTGGCCCGTCAGGGGGCTGTTGGGGCTGTCGCCCGCCCAGGGGTCCGCCGCGAGCGACTTGTCGAAGGCCCGGAGGGGGTGGCGTTGTGGATCGAGGCGGCCGGCCTCCCACGGCTCGAAGGCGTTTCGTACGTTCGCGAGCGCCGTGTCGTCCAGACCGGGGAAGTTGCGGAGCAGCAGTGACTTCATGGTGACCGTGTCGATCCAGTCGAGGCCCACTCGGGTGTAGACCTCCTCTCGGAAGTCGTCGGTGAAGTAGCGGTCGCCGAGGAGTCGCCAGCTGGCGTTGAGGATGAACACCTGGAACAGGGTCTCGCCGAAGCCGAAGCCGTCGGGGCGATGGCCCTCGCACAGCGTGCCCACGAGCAGGTCCATGTCGTCGATGCGGTCCTGGCCGTCGTCGGTCTGGCCGTACAGCTCGCGCAGGGTCTGGGCCAGGTCGGCGTCTTCGGTCAGTTCGTCGAAGCTCGGGACCCGATGCAGCCCCAGCTCCTTGCGCAACTGGTTGTACGGCGGGATGCCGCGTTCACGATCGCGGAAGACGTCGAGCGCGCCGAGGTCGATGAGCGGCTGGCCCGGGATGCTCATGTCGAGGATGGCGGCCGGGTAGTTGTTGTGCACGAGCGCGCCAGGGTGCTGGATCCCCAAGGAGAGGGCCATGTTCTCCAGGCCGTGCTCATCGATCAGTGCCGGCGACGCGGCATGCCGGGTGCGCAGCAGCGGTATCTCGGCCGCCAGTTCGCTCTCACCATGGTGGAAGACCCTGACGGTGTCGGGCAGCAGCGAGTGGAGGCGATAGACCGCGGTGAACTCCTCGCTGAGGCCGTACTTGGCGAAGTCCGCCTGCGGGTTCCCGACGATCCCGCCGAGCTCCCGATTGCGGATTGGGATCTCCTCGAGGGCCTTCTTGCGCGTGCCGCCGAAGACGGCCGTGAGCGCGCCGTACCAGTTCGCGTACATGCCCTCCGTGAGCGTCTGGTTGGGCAGGATGGCCGGCGTCCACTCCACCGTGTGGATCTTCGCCATCACGGCGGCATTGATCAGGCGCGCGGTCTGGAACAGCTCCTCGTCGCCCCAGGTGGGGTACTCGCTGGCGAGACGTGCGCAGATCGCGTTGTGCTCGCGGACGAAGAGCGTGTGGATGACGCCGAGTGCCACCCACCAGTTGCGGACGAAGCCGGTCTGCTCGGTGCCGAGCTCCTGATCGACGGGCAGCCGGCCCTCGTCGGTGACCGTGATCCGTCCGCCCTCGAACGAGCGAAGCCGCATCTGCGTCTGCGACGTCGCTGCCGTAGATCTGCGAGCCGTCCCACCAATGCGTCACCTCGTTGAGGTGCGTGGGCGGTGCGTTGACCTCTTCGGGCTGGCGGGTGGGATCCGCTGGGGTCGTGCGGATGGTCAGGTGCCGTACGCCGTACGCACGGAGGGGGTCGTTCTCGGCGAGCGGAACCTCCGCGGTGTGCTCCTCCGAGCCCGAACCGTGGCTCACCCAGTCGTGCGTCATGAACTGGATCCACACGGCCGCCCACAGGTTCAGGAACGGCACGACAGTGCGCTCGCCCGTCGGCGCGAAGACGGCGCGACTGACCTCGCGGACACTGACGGGGTCGGTCGCCGGATTGGCGCGGGGATAGACCGCGGCGAGCCCGATGTCCTCGCCGACATTGCGGAAGAACCGGGTGTACGCCGCCCCCACCATCGGGTCGTGACGCCCGTCGGCGTCCTTCTTGAGGTAGTTCCAGCTGCCGTCGGCGGTGCGCCAGCGGGTGGCCCACGGCGGCGGCTCGCCCGGGTCGCGCAGGAACGCGGTCTTCGCTGACGGGGGGTACGGGCGGACGAGGTTGTGCGCGAACAGCTGCTCGCGCACATACGCCAGCTTGAGGATCCGGGCCCCGATGCCCAGTTGGCCGGGCAGGCCCTTCGCCGAGGCGTACCAGTTCGTCCACACCTCGTTGTTGGTGCCGCTGCGGCCGGCTGCTGCCGTCAGTGATTCGAACACGAACGAACCGAGTCCACCGGCAACGGCGCCGAGGTCGTTGCGCAGGCGGCGCGCAACCGCTGAGATCCCTTCGGGCGGCGTCACCGCCAGGGGCGGACTGGTGCTCACCTCAGGCAGGCTCGGACCGCCCAGCAGGTGCTCGAGCTGGAACAGCCGGGCGTAGACGTCGTCCTGGCGCTCGTGACCTGCCATACCCGTGACGAGGTTCATAGCGGCTCGGTCTCGCTGGTGGGCCGTCTCACCTCGACGACCGTCGGCGAGGCCGCGTTCCAGGGCACGTGTGTAGCTCGCCTCGGCCTGGTCGAAGGCCCGGGTCATGAAGTAGGCATCGCCGAGGAGGACGTCGGACTCGCCCGTCGGGTCGACTGCGGTCTGCGCCTCGAGGAGTGCGATGGCACCGGGATAGTCCCCCTGAGCGAGAAGCCGTGCAGCACTGCTGCGGGCATCCTCGGCAGAGATGTCGGGATCGATGGACAGGCTCATGCCACCTCCAGGCCAGGGGAGATGTCCGAATCTACCCCGTTTGCGGCGGGGGCAAAAGCAACGAAACGGGCGGTTGGCGATTGCCCTGGGCCCGTCACCGGCGCTACCGTCGCGCGACCGCCCGCGTGTTGCGAAGGAGTCGACCGGTGCTCGAGTCTGCACGCTTCGCCCTGTACACCTTCGCGATGTCGGCCTTCACGGTCGTCTCCTTCGCGACGCAGGAGGTGACCCCGCTCGCACCGCCGATCCGCGGGCCGATCGGCTTCAGGTCCTTCGCCGAGGCCTTCCCCGACCTGCCGATTCCCGGCATCGTCGATCCCACCGACTTCCCCGGGGACGAGAGGCGCCTGAGGCGGATCGGGCGCTCGCATGCGTTGGTCGAGGT
Organism: uncultured Actinomycetes bacterium; assembly: GCA_963755335.1. Lineage (GTDB taxonomy): Bacteria > Actinomycetota > Actinomycetes > S36-B12 > S36-B12 > UBA10649. Next base: position 1,619,951 of record CAVWJW010000008.1, on the reverse strand, counting down.
CGTGCGCCGGATCGCCCCATCGCGAACGGCTCCGGTACCAGGGGACGAGCGGGCCTTCCTGGCCGCGGTGTACCCGTGGCTGATGTCCAAGGCATGGCCGAAGCCGCCCGCCACGCCGCCGCGACTTCGAACCGCACCCAGCGGGCCGCCCGCGGACCTGCTTGCAGAACTGGCGGTCGACGGACCGTTCGCCTCCTACCTTCGGGCGGCCATGGGTCCCGATGGGGCTCCCACGGGGGAGTACCTCATCGACGTCGACTGGATGCTCGGCTACCCCGTCCGAGCTGGACTTTCCGCACCTGGTGGCATCGCCTACTTCGCCGTGGATGGGCAACGTCTGCAGACCGTCGGGCTGACCCGCAACGGTTCCACAGTGCCGGTGGCCGACTGGCGTGGTCGTCAACTCGAGAAGGACGCGCTGCTCGCCGGATTGAACGAGGACCTGACGACCTTTCGGCACAACCTGTTCGTGCACCTGGCGACGATGACTCCGTTCGCCCTCGCGACGAGCAACACCCTCGACACGGACCACCCGATCAGGCGACTGCTGCATCACTGCTTCCACACCGTCCTCGTCGGAAACCGTGAACTGGCGACCTTCCAGCTCGGCGGCCGGACCGCCTTCGGCGCGACGATCTTCAGCCACGATCACACGGCGCTCACCCAGATGGCGGCGGCTCGACTTCAGCACTATGACTTCTGGGACCTCGAGCCCGATCGCCAGTTCAGCAACCGAGGGACGACCGTCACGCCCTTCGCCTACCCCTATCGCGACAACGTTCTCGAGCTGTGGGCCGTCAATCTCGCGTACGTTCGCCGCTACCTGGCGGCCTACTTCGACGATGAGTCCTGGCAGGCGGACGGCGAGGTGTCGGCATGGCTCGATCAGCTGGACGTCCTTCTCCCCAACGGACTCGGGTCACGTGGCACTTCGGTCGAGTGGCTGGCCCGTCTGTGCGCGACCGTCATCCACGTCTCGACCGTGGAGCACGACGTCCTGAACAACCTCACATGGGACTACTCGACGCTGAGCTGGCTCATCCCCACCGTGGCGCCTGAGAACGGCGATCGGATGGACCGGCGCCGGGCGTTCGACCTGATCGCCACCCTCATCGTGACGTGGAAGCCCTACAACATGCTGCTGACCGCCGACGTGCCGTCCCTCGCTCTCGACGATGCGGCACGCGCGGTGATGGAGGAGTGGATCACCGCACTGAGCGCGGTGCAGGTGCGGATGGTCCAGCGGGGGGTCCAGCCCTCGTTGAGCTACCCCGCGAACCTCAACGTGAGCATCTCGAACTGAACCGGCCGGCAGCGACTACTGGTCGATCTCGACCAGTTCCACGACAGGGATCACCCGGGTCGTTCCCTCCTGGTACTCGGCGAACCCGGGGTAGCGGCGCGACTGCTCGGCGTAGATGCGGTCGTGCTCGTCACCGACGATGTCGATCGCGGTTGCCTGGTACGACCGGACTCCGCGCTCGACCGTCACGGTGGGCGATGACAGAAGGTTGGCGTACCACAGCGGGTGGGTGTCGCGGCCAGCATTCGACGCGAACACGAACACGCGATCGTCGAGCTCGAGGTACATCATCGGACTGGTTCGCGGCTCTCCGGACTTCGATCCCACGGTCGTCAGAAGCAGCACCGGAGCACCCTCGAAGTTCCCGCCGAGCTGCCCGCCGTTCGCCCGGAACTCCTCGATGTTGCGTTCGTTGAAGGCCAGCACGGCGTCGTTGTCCATAGTGGATTCAACAACGTGCCGGAGATCTGCGCCACTTCGCCATCGTGCCGTGCGACGTCCGTTGCGCGACGTTTCGTGGATGTGGCTAGCGTCGGGCCATGTGCACTGACCTGCGGCTCGTCCGCCTGCCCCTCCACATCTCCGCGCGGACCCTCGACTTCGCGTTCGAACTCGGTTCCCGCGTCCAGGTGGTTCCGCGGGGCCAGGCGTGGACGGCGACGGCGACGAACGGCACGGTCGCGCCGCTCACGTGGACGAACTCGCTGGGCTTCGTCGGGATGGACGCCTTCGGCTTCGACCAGTTCTTCGCGGACGGGCTCAACGAGGCCGGGCTGTCGGTCGGCACGCTGTGGCTGCCCGAGACCACCCTGCCCGACACGCCGCCGAAGTCCGGCAGCCTGCCCGCCCTGGACTTCATCAACCTCGCCGGGTGGCTCCTCGGCACGTGCTCGACCGTCGCCGACGTCAAGAAGGCGCTCGGCGACGTGCAGATCTGGAATGCCCCCGTGAAGGCACTGTGGCCCGCCGGCCAGGCGGTCCCGCCCAAGCTCCAGCCGATGATGGAGTGGGCCTTCACCGAGCACCTCGCCATCCACGACGCCAGCGGTGCCGACCTCGTGGTGGAGTTCCTCGACGGTCAGGCGCAGCTGCACGACAACGCGGTGGGCGTCCTGACGAACTCACCCGCGTATCCCTGGCACGTCACCAACCTCCGCAACTACATCGGCCTGACCAACGTGGACCCGAAGCCCTACAACCTCATGGGCATGCCCATCGTCAAGACCGGCAATGGGACCGGCCTGATGGGGCTGCCGGGCGACGTCACGCCGCCCTCGCGATTCGTGCGCGCCACCGTGCTGTCGCAGGTCTTCACGAGTGCGGCCGGCCCTCGGGAGGCCGTCAACCAGGCCTTCCACTCGCTCGATCTCGTCAGCGTGCCACGTGACCTCGCTGCCTCGGGGGACTACACGCAGTGGTACGTCGTTCGCGACCACGACAGTCGGGTCTACTACGTGCGCAGCTACGAGGGCTGGACGACTGACGCGCACGACCTCACCGCCCTGGGTGTCGACCGACCGGGCGCCACCTCCAGCGTGCCGTTGCCGGGGGTGTGATGAAGCTCAGGCGGGCAACTCACGATGACGTTGCGGTGCTCTCGTACTGGGACAGCAAGCCCCACGTGCAGGCGGCCACCGGCGACGACGACGTCGTCGACTGGGGCCCGGAGATCGACGCAGATCCGCGCTGGCAGGAGGTCCTGATCGCGGAGCAGGACGGCCGACCTATCGGCGTCGTCCAGATCATCGATCCGCACAACGAGGTCACCCACTATTGGGGTGATGTCGACGAGCACCTGCGCGCCATCGACATCTGGATCGGGGAGGAGGCTGACCTCGGCCGCGGCCTGGGCACGCAGATGATGCGCCTGGCGCTCGAGCGATGCTTCGAGCCTCCCGAGGTGACGGCTGTGCTGATCGACCCGCTGGAGTCCAACACCCGGGCGCATCGCTTCTATCAGCGTCTCGGGTTCACCCCTGTCGGGGTGCAGGTGTTCGGAACGGACCGCTGCCTCGTCCATCGGCTTGACCGTTATCAGTGGCAACACACTTAACCCGCAACTTGCCCGCACCGAACCAGCGGTCCGATACGCATACGTAGGCTTCTGCGTGGCGCTTGTGCGCCGCTGAGCGAGTGCGACGTGGAACGAGGAGAGCATGAACCGTCCGGGCAGGAACAAGCAGGTCCTGGGTAGCGCCTTGGCGCTCGCCGTGATGCTGGTGGGCTTCCTCGCCACGCCGGCCGCTGCATCCTCGCGCACAATCCTGACGGAGAACCAGGTCAAGAAGGCCCTGCTACCGCTGGCGCAGATCACCAGGATCTCGGGAGCCGCCGGTCCAGTCACTGCAGCGGACGTGACCTGCCACAACGCGCCGTACTACGCGGGCAATGTCGAGTACTGCTACTACGAGGTGATGCGGTCCGAGGCGGCCTATTCCGGTGGCACGCTCTCGCCGAGCCACGTGGACATCATCTCCTTCAGCAACAGCAAGCTTCCGTCGGCGTACCTCAAGGAGATGAAGGCAGGCGGCGGACCGACAGCCATCACGCTGAGCGCCAGCCCCACGATGGTGGTCAAGTACGACCCCAAGGCGAGCATCTCGGCCAACCCGGATGCCAGTGGCCAGCCGGCGCTCGTGGTGGGACCCACGGTGTCGGTCTACGCGCGCAAGGGGATCAACGTCGTGTACACGGTGTGCGCGAATCCAAAGGCCACCACGGCCACGGACTTGACGGCCTGCGCGAAGAAGCTGGCCGCTGCGCAGCTGGCACGCCTCAAGTAGCGGACCGGAGGATCAGCCCGTGATGGCGCTGCTGTCGAGCGCCGAGAGCGTGCGCGCCCACTCCGCCGAGGCGTCGTCGCCGAACAGCTGCGCCGCCTCCGTGTACAGCCGCCTCAGTTCATCCTGACGACCCGATCGGGCAGCATCCTGCACTGCGGCTCGCCAGGCCACTGCGTCTTCCGCCATGCACTCCAGTGTGTGCCTGCGCGTCGCCGGCGTCCATGCCCTGACGAGTGGTTCAGTCAGGCCGGTGCGACTGTCGGTGCGTAGACGGCGATGAAGTCGCGACTCGTGGGCTGCAAGTAGCGCTCGGCGGGCCGCTGGAAGTCGACCAGCTTCGACGCGACGACCTTGCCGTGGCGATGCTGATACGTCATGTAGGACACCCACGACTGATTGATGTCGAGCTGCATGGCGCTGATCGCACCGGCCCGGCTCAGGATGTTGGCCAGGGCACGGACGGTCAGCGCGTCACCCGCCGCATAGACGATGTCGCCCTGGGCGGTGACGCCGACCCCTGATCGCCAGGCGGCGACATCGCCGCCGATCGTCGCGCCCCAATTCGACTCCACGTTGGCGTTGACGTCCTTCGCGACACGGCCGCTGCTGATGAGGGGCTTGAGGTTCTGCCGCACGAAGGCGACCTGAGGGGTCATCCGCACGTCCTTGCCCCAGGTTCCCACGGTCGCGTGACCGTCCGTGTAGATGACGAAGGACGCTGCACCCGTCGTCAGTGTGCCGGCCGTCTGTCCGTGGTCGTAGTAGCCGCCCTTGGCGTCGCGCATCTTGAAGCCGCTGTTGAAGGTCGCCAGCAGGCTGGTCAGGGCATGGCCCGCGAGGCTGCTCCGCTCAGTCCAGCGGGCGACGGGTCCGGGCTCCGCATAGCCGGGGTGCAGGACGAAACGGTCAAGGTGGCTCATCCACGCGACGCCGGTGAGATAGGACGTGTGCACCGAGTCGGGCCGCACGTGCGACGTCTGCACCAGCAGGTCGCGGGGGCTGCTCCCGATCGGGACGAAGACACCCTCGCCGGGAAGTGCGGGGGAGTCTGGAGGAACCATGTGCGGCCGGCTGGGGGCGGGCCCGCTCGCCAGCGACAGACCGCTGGGCCGGGGGTTGAGGGGGACGGCGCTGGCCGCCCGCAGGACGGTGAGGTCCGGCGTGCCCCCGGTCGCAGGCGGATGAAGCCGATATTGGAGGCTCTCCGCGAGAGTGACCACCGGGCCGAGGCCATGGTCGCGACCCCATTCGGCGAGCCGCACCACTGGGCCGTCGGAGCCGGCTGTCTCGACGGCTCGACCGATCGACAACGCGGTGGTGAAGACCGTCATGGCGACGACCACGAGGATGGCGCCCACGAACCAGCGACGACGCATCCTGCGCTCGCGAGCTCTCCGCCTCGACTGTGTCCGTGCCATCAGGGCGACCCAACCACTGACCGTCGTGATCTGCCGCGGACGGACATCGTCGCTTCAGAGGGCGCACAGGTGGTGGACAGGCAGTGCGCAACGTTACCCACGAGCTCGTCGAGAGCAGTCGTGAGAGGCTCAGGCGAGTGTTCGGTTCCCGGCAGATGGGGTGAAGTGAGGATCAAGGCGGTCGTGGTCCGTCGGGGACCTGAAGCGCGCCCTGCTGTCCGATGCGGCGATCAGCCGAGCGTCGGGGACCGGCCTTCCCATCGTGTCCACGGCGATCACGTGCTCGACATCCGTTCCCTTCGACGCTTCCTACTGCTACCGGGAGTACTTGCACTCGGACGAGGCCAAGGCCGCTCACGCGCCATGGGCCACGCACGTCAACGTCTTCTCGTTCTCGTCTGCCGAGAAGGCGCGGAAGTACGTCGCGGTCATGGCGAAGCGCTTCAGCGGGCCGAATCGACTATCGGCCACCGCCACCAGAGTCGTCGGGTTCGATCCTTCGGCCCTGATCAATGACGGACTGCAGCTGCCCACGGGTCAGGAGGCCTCGGCGGTCGAGGCTCAAGGCTCTCGGGTCGTGTGGACGGCATGCGGCGATCTGAGCGGAAGGGCGCAACGATCCGCGCTCGTCTCGTGCGCTCAGTCCGTCGCCAAGGCCCAGGCAGCCAAGCTGTTCTGAGCGCTCTGCGAGGATCCTCCCGTGCCAGTGATCCGTGTCGACGATGCTGCCGACGCACGGCTCGCTGACTACGTCAGCCTCACGGACGTGGTCCTGCGATCGCGTCACGAGCCGGCCAGGGGGATCTACATCGCTGAGAGCGCCTCGGTGATCCAGCGCGCCCTCGAGGTCGGCCATCGGCCGCGGTCGCTGCTGATGTCCGATCGATGGCTGGATCCGCTCGCTGACGTGCTGGAGATGGCGGGCGCTGGTCCCCATGGCTCCGTGCCCGTCTACGTCGCCGAGCCCGAGGTCCTCAACGCGGTCGCCGGATTCAATGTGCATCGCGGGGCGCTGGCCGCCATGGCCCGGCCGGCCCTCGCCACGGTGGACGAGCTCCTGGCCTCCCTGCCTCAGGGGGCTTGCCGCGTGGTCCTGCTGGAGGACATCGTCGATCACACCAACGTGGGCGCCATCTTCCGCTCGGCGGCGGCACTGGGCGCCGATGCCGTCCTGGTCGCACCGAGGTGCGCGGACCCGTTGTACCGCAGGAGTGTTCGCGTCTCCATGGGTGCGGTGCTGCAAGTGCCGTGGACCCGGATGGCCGACTGGGGCACCGCCGTGGCGTCGCTTCATGCCTCGGGCTTCGTCGTTGCCGCGCTTGCCCTGACGGAGTCGGCAGTATCCCTGGACGACCTCGCGCGGTCGGCGCCGCCTCGACTGGCGCTGGCCCTCGGCGCCGAGGGCGACGGGCTGTCGGCCGCAGCCGTGGAGGGTGCTGATCAGGTGGTGCGCATCCCCATGTCGCTCGGCGTCGACTCGCTCAACGTCGCTGCCGCGTCAGCGGTCGCACTGTGGGCGCTGCGGCCGCCGTCGGACTGAGCGGGGCGACTGATCTGCCAGAGGGCAAGTGCCGTCGCGGAGAGGAGCGAGCCGATGCGCAGGGCCTGCACGAGAACGACGGGCGGATTGCCATCGGTGAGGTCGTACGGGAACCAGGGGTAGATGACCTGGGTGAGCACGGAGCCGGCGACCACCAGGATCGTCACTCGCCGCATGCGCGACGTGGCGGCCAGCAGGCTCGCGGCAGCGATGGCCACCAGCCAGGTGTTGTACTGCGGTGAGTACACGCGGCTCGTGGCGACGCTCACGAGGACGAGGGTGAGAGCGACGTCGCCGACCGGCACGTCGTCGAGTCGCCCCGAGATCCGCCACCACGCGATGACCGCTGTCAGCAGCAGTCCGAGAACGAAGATCGCGGTCCCGACGGCACCGGCACCGGGCATGAGCACCTGGTAGGAGCCGTACTGAAGCCCCGACTTCATGGGTCCGCGAACCAGGGCGAGGAGCTCGTACGGGAGCGCGCCCGTCGATTCGACTTGGAGGCCCCGGGCGCGCTGATTGGCGAGGAAGGACCAGATGCCGTCGTAGGCGACAGCGAGGACCATCAGGGCGACTGCCGTCGTCGCGACGAAGGACGCGAAGCCGCGCCGCCAGTGCTGGCGCGGCATCGCGATCATCAGCACCACCGGCCAGAGCTTGACGACGAATCCGAGGGCAGCAGCGGTGCCAGCCATCACCGGTCGACCGGCCAGCAAGACGAAGGCCACAGCGAAGAGCGCGGGGACGATATCGAACCTCGTGTACATGATCGGACCGACCGCGAGTGCGGCGATGGCCCACAGCCAGAGTCCGGCGCGCGGATTGCGCGGGGAACGTCGATGGCTGATCAGGAGCATGCCGAGGATCGCCGCGTCGAGGAGCAGGCACAGCGTCACGAAGGCAGCGGAGTAGTTGAACGGCACCAGGTCGGGTGTTCGAAGAACGATGCCGGCGCCCGGCGGGTACTGCCACTTCTCGTCGCCGATGGGGAACTGCTCCCAGCGAAGGTAGGGCAGCCATCCTCGGTAGATGTCGACGTCGTCGAGCAGTCGCGGCGTGAGGGCGATGGACGCGACGGCGACGGCGCGGGTGACGAGCCATATCGCGGCTACGCGCACATACGACCGCTCATGGGCGTCCATGGCTCCTCCCTCAAGGCGACGCACAGGCCTTCGCGTGAGGTGATCAAGAATAGACGCCGCAGATTACGGGCCGGTCACAGCTCGTGGCAGCGCTGTCACCCGGGAGGTGGCCTCGGTCACACCACGGCGGGCGTGGTCGGCCGCTGGGCGAGCGCGTCGACGGCGAGGGCGGTGGCCACGATCAGGAGCGTGATGCGGATGATCTGCGCGATGATTCCGCTTGCTCCGCCGGTGACCAGTTGGGTCGCCGACCATGGGTAGACGACCTGGGTGACCAGTGACACCGCCACCACGAGCGCAGCGACACCAGCGAGCCGCGTTCGGGTCGAGAGCATCGCCGCGGCCGCGATTCCGACGAGCCACGTGTTGAACTGCGGCGAGTAGACGCGGCTGGTGGCCACCGACACGAGCATCACGGTGAGGGCGACGTCACCGGGGGAGACATGCTCGAGGCGGCCGCGCAGCCGCCACCAGCCGATCAAGGCGATGAGGGCCAGGCCGATGACCGTCACGATCGTGCCGACCAGCTCCGCCCCGTTCATCAGGACCTGGATCGAGCCGAACGTCAGTCCGAACTCCACGTCTCCGCCGAGCAGCGAGTAGACGAGGTACGGCAGGGCACCGGCCGACTCGACCTGGAGTCCACGGTCACGCTGGTTCGCCAGGAAGGACAGGCTGTCGTGGAACAGCAGGGCGAAGCCGATGAGCGTGACAGCGAGCGTCACGAGGAAGGACGGCAGCCCTCGACGCAACGATGGGCGCGGCAGTGCCAGCAGCATGAGCGCCGGCCAGACCTTCACCACCGTGCCGATGGCGGTGCTCGCCCCCGACCACGCTGGGCGTCCGACCAGGACCACGGCGAGCACGGCAAACAGGGTGGGCGCCACGTCGAAGCGCACCATCATGATCGGCCCGACGATCACCCCGGCCAACGCCCACAGCCATACACCGCGCCACGACGAGGGTCGCAGCCTTGCGTGGGCGACCATGAGAGTCACCATCAGGGCAGCGTCGATAAGAAGGATCACCAGCGTGAACGACCAGCGGAAGTCGATGGGCCAGTTGCCCGCCGCGAGGAAGACAAGTGATGCGCCGGGGGGGTACTGCCATGTCGGATCGGCCGCGGGGAACGTGAGGTCGTGGAGATTGGCCAGCCACGACTGGTAGACCTCGAGGTCGTGCAGCATCCACGGGGTCATGTCCACCGAGGCGAGGGCGAAGACGCGCGACGCGAGCCAGGCCATGCCTACGGCAAGGTAGGTCAGCCATGACGTGGAGCTGGCTCGCGCGGTGAGGCTCGAGGTGTGGCTCATCGCCCCGGCTAGCCGGCGATGGTCGCGATGATCGCCAGCACGGCGAAGACGAGACCGATCTCGCAGAGCAGCAGGCCGATCGCGATGATGCGGAGCGGCGCGCGGTACTCGCCAGCCGCGAAGTGGAGGCTGCGTCGCGCGATGGTCGAGATGCGCGTGGCGTCGTCTCGTGCAACACCGGACGGATCCCGCTGCGCCCAGTAGGCACGCTCGCTGTTCTGGCCGAGAAGGGCGAACACGATGCCGAAGATCGCGAGGACGATGGCAAAGATCCAGAAGACAAGCGCAAGAGTGGACACGGAGGGAATGTAGCGTGACCCCATGGCAGCCAGCGCCCACGGGCCAGCGAGCGTGGTGGATGTCGACGGTGTCGGTGTGCGGCTGACGAGCCCCGACAAGCCGATCTTCGAGGGGATCACGAAGCGGTCGGTCTTCGACTACTACCTTGCTGTCGGCCATCGCCTCGTCGAGCAGATCGGTGAACGGCCCACCGCGCTGGAGCGATGGCCGGACGGAGTGCGTCCCGAGGCTGAGCATTTCTACCAGAAGCATCTGCCCAAGTCGGTCCCTGACTACGTCAGCGGCATAGGCGTCCGCTTCCCGAGCGGCCGGCCGGGAACCCTGCTGAATCCGCAGTCCCGGGCCGCGATCCTGTGGGCGGTCCAGATGGGGGCGCTGACCTTCCATGCCTGGCCGGTTCGCGCTCCCGACGTCGAGCACCCCGACCAGCTCCGCATCGACCTCGATCCCCCGGACGAGCTGGGGTTCGACGACGTCGTCACCGTGGCGCGGACCTGTCGCGAGGTGCTGTCCGAATGGGGCTGGCCGTCCTACGTCAAGACCAGCGGCAGCCGTGGACTGCACGTGTTCGTGCCGATCCTCCCCACGCACTCGTTCGTGGACGTACGCCATGCCGCCATCGCCGTCGGTCGCGAGATCGAACGGCGACTGCCCGAACTGGTCACGATGTCGTGGTGGAAGGAGGAGCGTGGCGGGAAGGTCTTCATCGACTTCAACCAGAACGCGCAGGATCGCGTGATGGCGTCGGCCTACTCACGTGCGACCGAGACCCAAGGCACCGGTGTCGCTGCCCATCGCGTGGAGCGATCTCGACGGCATCGAACCGGGGGAGTTCACGCTGCGGACGGTTCCGCACCTGATCACGACCCTTCCGGACCCGTGGCAGGGGATGCGGGCGGCGGCGGTCGATCTCGCACCGGCCCTGGACGCCTGGAGCCGCGACGTGGCCGATGGGCTGCCCGAGCTTCCGTATCCGCCGGATTTCCCGAAGATGCCTGGGGAGCCCCCGCGGGTCCAGCCGAGTCGAGCGCGCAAGCCCGATGGCGACGGCGCTGCCTAGGTCGTCAGCAGATCGTCGATCGAAGCGGGCGGCGGGGACTCGATCTGGTCGTACGTGCAGGAGTCCGCAGCGCGGTCCGGTCGCCATCGCGCGAACTGCGCGACGTGCCGGAAGCGATCGCCTTCAAGCTGGTCGAATGTGACCTCCGCAACCAACTCGGGCCGCAGCGCTCGCCAGGCCTGCTCCTTCTTCCACCGATTCGCCTCACCCGGAACGCGGCCGCGGACATCGTCTCGCCAGGGGTGGCGATCTCCTTCTGCGAGAGCCAGAGGTGTGAGGAGGTCGATGAGCTCGGCGCGCGTCCTCGCGGAGAACGCCGACGACACGCCTACGTACTGAAGGACGCCCAGGTCGTCGTGCAGTCCGAGCAACAGGCTGCCCACCACCTCGGCGCCGCCCGCGCCGGGTCGTGTGTGCGGGCGCCAGCCCGCTACGACCACGTCCGCTGTGCGCTGGTGCTTCACTTTGCCCTGCACGCGCTTGCCCGGTCGGTAGAGGTCATCGAGATCCTTGACCATCAGGCCGTCGACCCCGGCCGCTTCGAAGCCCTCGAACCACGCGCGGGCGACCGCGGGATCCTCGGTGCTCGGCGTCAGCAGCAATGGGGGGCGCCACGTCCGAGCGAGGTGCGCGAGGGCGGCACGTCGATCTCGGAACGGCCGATCACGGAGGTCCTCATCGATCCACAGCGCATCAAACGCGAGGAGGGTCGAGGGGAGCTCGCTCGCGAGCTTGCCGATCGACGGGCCTCCCGCCTCCGAGCGCGGACGCAGCCGGGACGACAGGGAGCCGAAGTCCAATCGCCCCTCGCGCACGATGACGATCTCCCCGTCCACGACGGCGCCGACGGGGAGCTGCGCCATGCACTCGGCCACGAGCTCGGGAAACGCGTAGGCGAGGTCGATGTAGTCGTCACCCGAATTGCGGGAGCGTCCTCGCCCCTGAAGGACGACCCATCGGCGAGCCGGAAGACCAGGCATCGGAAGCCGTCCCACTTGGGCTCGAAGGAGGTCCCTTCGGCCGACGCGGGCACGGTACTGCCAAGGGGACTCGCGAGCATCGGCTCTATCGGCGGAGTCAGCATCACGACCTCCTTGCACGTAGGAACACGGTGCCGTCTTCGGCGAAGACGTCGGTGAAACGCCAGCGCGATTCCAAGCCTCCACGAACGTCGGCGAGGCGCTGGTCGCTGGTCGCTCCCACGATAACGGGGCTGACCGTGACGAGGAGTTCATCGACGAGGTCGGCGGCCAACAGGGAGCTGAGCAGGCGCGGGCCTCCTTCGCAATGGACGTGCCCCAGGCTGCGATCGGTGAGCTCGGCCACGACGTGTCGCAGATCGACTCTCGACTCGCCGCACCCGATGATGTCGGCGTGGTCGTGCAGCCATGCCGGGGCCGCTGCTGCCGTCCCGGCCGTCGTGAACACAAGGGCGCGCGGTGACCGAGGCTGACGTTCGGTGAACACCGGCAGGTCGCGCGGCAGCCTCAGTGACTCGGTGACGATCGCGATGGGAAGTAGAGAAGGCGAATACCTCTCGTCGCGTAGCGTTCCGGCGCCTACGAGGACCACGTCCGCGCGTAGCCGCAGCTTCGAGAACAGGCGGCGGTCGGCTGGAGAGGCGATCGATCGCGAACTGCCGTCAGGCCCCGTCGTGGCGCCGTCCAGCGACATGACCATGGAGCCGCGCACCCACGGAATCGACTCGGGAAACGCATACGCAACCGCGAAGTCGTCATCCGTCATCTCGTTGAACCGGTCGGGAAGGACTCGATGCACGCCCGCATCGTCGCATGATCGTTGGCCCCCGGCGGCGCACGACGGCAGATCCTCGCGCATAGGCTCCTCCCGTGCCGGAACCGCAGACCCTCACCGCTCGGCATCCCACGGTGACGGTGCGTGACCTGGTCCGCGAGTTCGTCCCACCGCCGCACTTCGGGCAGGTCCGCTTCGACAACTACATCCCTGATACCACTCACCCCAGCCAGATGGCCTCCGTTGCGGGACTGGAGGCATTCGCGCCACGCGTGGCAGCGCCGGCACCGGCCCGCCGCACGCTGTTCCGACGGGCGGCGCCGCCCGAGGGCCGCCGGGGCGTCTACCTCGACGGCGGCTTCGGAGTGGGCAAGACCCACCTCCTCGCCTCCCTGTGGCACGCCGTGCCCGGGCCCAAGAGCTTCGGCACGTTCGTGGAGTACACGAACCTGGTCGGAGCCCTCGGCTTCCGGACGGCGGTCGAGGCGTTGAAGGCCAACCGCCTGGTCTGCATCGATGAGTTCGAACTCGACGACCCCGGTGACACCGTCCTGATGTCCACGCTCCTCAACGAACTGGTGTCCGACGGCGTGTTCCTGGCGGCGACGTCCAACACGCTTCCCGACAAGCTGGGCGAAGGCCGGTTCGCGGCCGATGACTTCCTGCGCGAGATCCAGGGCCTCGCTTCGCACTTCGACGTGCTGCGGATCGAGGGGGAGGACTACCGGCATCGCGGACTCCCTGTGGCACCCGAGCCCAGCACTGACGAGACCGTGCGTGAGCGTGCCTTCTCCACGCCAGGCGCCGCCCTCGACGACTTCACCCCCCTGACGCGGCACTTGGCCTCGGTGCATCCGTCACGGTACGGGGCCTTGGTGGAGGACGTGGCCCTGCTCGGCCTGCTCCATGTGCGCACCGTCACCGACCAGGCCGAGGCGCTGCGACTCGTCGTGCTCGTCGACCGGCTTTATGACCGAGATGTGCCGGTTGTCGCGAGTGGTGTACCGCTGGACACTCTCTTCGCCTCGGACATGCTGCGGGGCGGCTATCGGAAGAAGTACTTCCGCGCCATCTCCCGGCTTGTCGCGCTTGCTCGTGACGGCGAGACGATGGTTGGGTGACGGCATGACACCAGAGGGCATCATCAGTGGACTGTTCGCCGGAATCATCATCGGCATGATCGCGCGCCTGCTGGTGCCGAGCATGCAGCCGATCGGATGCATCGTGACGATCATCATCGGCATCATCGGCGCGTTCCTGGGCCTTGCGATCGCCAACTGGCTCCACTATGCCGACACGTGGATCCTGGTGTTCCTCACGCAGGTCTTCGTCGCCACCATCCTGGTGGCGATCACCGCCGCCCTGTTCCGTAGGAGCAACACGGGCTGACCGGCGGTCGTCGGATCGCGATCTGCTGACCGCGATCCGACAGGACCGTCTACTGCAGCGGTGCTCCGAGCTTCGCGCAGACCTTGCTGAGGTCGCTGACCGTCGTGTCGAAGTCACCCTTGGCCGTGGCGAGGTCGTCGCCGCCCTCGAGGCCGGTGACGGTGAACTGCGCCGCTACGGCGACATTCATCAGGCCACCGCTGAGATCAGGGTCGGTCGCACTCGACGACGCGGTGAGCATCTCCTCGGCGAACTGGTTCCAGCTCTCCGAGTCAGTTGCGTTGAAGCCGTTCATGTAACCGGTCTTGGCGGCATCGACCTGTCCGCACGCCGTCTTCGCGTCGACCGGATTGCCGCTCGTGTCGGATCCGGACGCCGCTACGGACGCACCGGCTGAGGCACCCGCGCTGGCAGCGGCCGAGGCAGTCCCGTCACCGCTCGCGGATGAGTTCGAAGAGCAGCCCGTCAGGCCAAGGGTGGCTGCGAGGAGCACCCCTGTGACCCCGGCAACCGTTGCAGTTCCAAGACGCATGTCGTACCTCTCCATTGGTGGTGAACTCATCCTATGCACCGACGCGGCACGCGCCGGGCAAGGCCTGCCGTCGCTACGGGGCGTCCGGCCCGATCACGAACTGCCAGTCTGCGTCGACCGTCACCGTGATTCCGCTGTCGTCTGTGACGGTGACACGGCCCGGCTCGCTCGTCGTGATGTCGGCGACCCGCCCGAATCCTGACGGAGTCGCGGCGACGCCGTGAAGCGTGCGAAGGGTCACGGGCGTGTCTGCTCGGAAAGGCCGAACGGTCGGGATCCCCAAGGTCGCCAGTGGGTTCGCACGGGACGCCTCGAGGCCGTCAGCGAAGTACGAGAGCACGTCCTCGATACCGAGGCGCGCCGTATGGACGGAGTTCCAGGGCGGCTGAGTGCGCCCACCGTTGGAGATCCACAGCAGTGTCATGGGGAATGCCGTGACGTCCTTGAGGGCGAACCACACGTAGCCGGTGCACGACGCGGCCGACCAGCCGATGCGTCCGGCCGCCGGATCATTGACGAGCATCACCAGGTCCTCATGCCCAGGAGTCGTCGGGTATCGCGAAACATCCAGTGTCGTGCCATCCGCGCGGGGCACCTCGGTAAGGGAGGTGAACACGGCGTCCTGGGCGAGCACCTGTGTCTCGCCCAGGGCCGGATCGGAGAACATCCCGGCGTTCGTCGACGCCCACCTCAGCGGGCTGGTGCTGATCCGGGCCTGGCCCGCGGCCTCGGTCGAGAAGTCGAGGATCGGGTGAGTGCCGTAGTTGTAGTCGCCGTCGAGCCCGGTGATGACGAACTCCTGGTACAGCGCGGTCTGGCCGGGTCGGATACTCACTGTCTTGTCGACGCTGGCCCCGAGGTCGCCCGCATCCATGTGCAGTCGAAGGACGGTGTCCGTGCTCTCGACGAGCTTCCACTCCTCACTGGCCGTCTCGCCGTGCTGCGGCCCGTCCGGCTGAGCCCCGAACGGCATGCAGAAGAAGTCCCCACGCAGCGCGTCGAGCAGCGGCGGAGTGCCGGGAATGCTGCCGGGTGCCCACGGGGCAAGCGAATAGGGCTGGACGATCCGGCCATCGAGATCGAACTCGACGGGTGCTACCTGCGCGCCGCGCAGCGTCACCCAGGCAGCAACGCGGTCGCCATGGAGCGCCCACGACGGCGCCCCGTTCTTCATCACGGGGTTCATCGGCACCGTCCGTCAGGTGACGCGCGAACGTCGTCGGGGTCCCGGCGACGCGGATCGCTCGCGAATGTAGCAGCGCTCGATTGCTGATGAGGGCCTCGACGGGGCGCTCGTCCTAGGATGCGGATCGACCGGCAGGGCCAGTTCGGCGCCGGAGTTCGTGGAGTCTGCCGTGTCTGAGCTCTACATGATCACCGGTGCAGCGGGCAGTGGGAAGACGACGACGGGCCTGGCCCTCGCCGAACGGCTGGGCTGCGCGTGGCTCGACCTCGACGACGCCACTGAGTCCCTCGTGCGGGAGTACCTGCTCGCCAACCCTGACGTGACAGAGCCCCAGGCCCTCAGCACGCTGCGACCGGCCCGGTATCGACTTCTGTCGGACTGCGCTCGAGCGCAGTGGCGATCGGACCCGGACTCGGTCGTGGTGCTCATCGCCCCCTTCACCGCGGAGGTGTCCTCGCCCGAACGCTGGCGTGGCTGGCTGGGGGAGCTGGGGGTCGCCGAGGACAAGGCCCATCTGGTGTGGCTGGCGATCTCGCCTGCCGAGCGGTTGCGGCGCCTGGCGGCGCGCGGGGAGACCCGGGACGCCGAGGTGGTGGCGGGCGGATCCCTTCCCGAACCCATCACGCCGGCCGTTCCTGCGCTGGTCCTCGACGCCGGCCTAGGGGTCGACCAGCAGGTGGATCTCGTTCTGCAACGTTTCGGTAACGCTTAGTCCTGGGTCTGGACAGTCGGCTCGGCGAGGGCTACCTTGCAGGTGTTGACAACGATTACCGCCAACGATTACCGACATCGATTACCAATCGCAGTCCACGTCGCAAACCACCAGGGTGGGAGGTCCGGGCCATCGGCACGCTGATCATCAATCCCAACCCGGTCTTCGACCGCACGATCACCATCCAGGAGATGGTGCCCGGAGCGGTCATCCGGACCCGGTCGGTGGTGCTGACGGCGGGTGGCAAGGGCATCAACGTGGCGCGCGTCCTGAGGGCGCTCGGCGACAGCGCGCCGATGCTGATCCCGATCGGGATCGACGATCGCAGCCGCTACGAGGCGCTCCTGACCGCCGAGGGCGGCGAGTTCACCACGGTCGAGGTGCCGGGCGGAGTCCGGGTGGCGAGCATCTACCTCGAAGAGGCCGTCAACAGGGTCACGGTCGTCAACGACGCAGGCTGGCCGATGTCCGCGAGCGACTGGCAGCGTGTGCGCGCCACCGCGGCCTCGTTGACCAAGCCTGGCGACGTCGTGCTGTGCATGGGCAGCTTCCCGCTCGAGCTGCCGGCGGGGTCCCTGGGCGCTCTCATCGACGACGTGCACGGTGCCGGCGGTCGGATCCTCATCGACACCGCTCCGGCGTGGCTCGACGAGGCCCTCGACCACGGGGCTGACGTCGTCACACCGAATCTCGACGAGGCCGAGGCGACGATCGCGTCGGTCGGCGGCGACCTCATGGACAGCCACACCGAGCATCCCGACACGGTGCGCCCGCGGGCCGAGAAGGCCGCGCTCGGACTGTGCGATCGGGGAGCCAGCCTTGCGCTGGTGACGGCCGGCTCCGCAGGCGTGGCCATGGCCCACGACGGCGGCGTCACCTGGTTCCCGGCATTCCCGGTCGTTGCGGCCAGCACCGTCGGCGCCGGTGACTCCTTCGTAGGCGGACTGTCGCACGTCTGGTCGCGATCCGCAGGCGACGACGTCGACTGGGCCGAGGCCGTGAACTTCGGCGTCGCGGCTGCGGCTGCCTCGTGCGAGCACGTCCTCGCCGGCGGCGCCGAGGTGGATCGGATCCGCGAGATCTTCGGACTCCTCACCCGCGAGACCGAGGGGGCGGCGCGATGACTGCCAACCCCGTTCGGCTCAAGGACGTCGCGCAGGCCGCCGGCACCAGCACGAAGACCGCTTCCCGTGTCATCAACGGTTTCGACGGGGTCGCGCCCGAGACGCGCCGCCGTGTGCAGGAGGCCGTCGAAAGCCTGGGATACCAGGTCGATCTCATGGCACGTTCCCTGCGACGGGGAGTCGACGACACGGTCGGCATCGTGGTGCCGACGATCGGGGATCCGTTCTTCGCGAAGGCCATCGAAGAGGTCGAGCAGCTCGTCCTGCCCCTGGGCATCAACCTGCTCGTCGCCAGCAACTCCCGTGATCCGCATCGCGAGCGCAAGGTTGTCGAGGGCCTGCTGGCCCGCCGCGTCGCGGGCCTGATCGTGGTTCCCGTACGCGGCTGACTACGCCTTCCTGCGAACCGTGAACACACCGGTGGTGTTCATGGACCGCGGGCCTGAGGGAATCACGACGGGTGTCGTGCTCGTCGACGACCTCGAATCCTCGGCCAGCGTGGTGCGCCATCTGGCGTCGTTCGGGCATCGACGCATCGGACTTCTGGCCGACGACCTGAGCATCAAGACGTCGTCACTGCGTCAGGAGGGCTACCTCAAGGCGATCCGCGAACTGGGCCTCGAGATCGATCCGGACCTCATCGTCACCGGGTGCGTCGACGACCAGCAGGCCGAGCTTCGCACGAACGAGATGCTCGATCTGGCGAGTCCGCCGACGGCCATCTTCAGCTCGCGCTCGGAGATCTCGCTCGGCGTCGTTCGGGCGCTGCACCTGCGCGGCCGCACCGACGTGGCCCTCGTGTCCTTCGGCGACTTTGCGACCGCCGACGTCCTCGAGCCGGCCGTCACCGTCATCGATCACGATCCCCGGCTCCTCGCGCACGTCGCGATGGAGCGACTGCGCGCCCGGATGGACGGTGTCGACGACGACGGGGTCGACGTCTTCGTCCCGTTGCAGTTCATCAAGCGCGGATCCGGGGAGCTGCCCCCGTCCGCCGCGAAGCCTTCGCCCGGACACCGGCATCCCGAGTCGGTGACGGCATGACGACACCGCGCGAGACGGTCGTCGGCGTCGACGTCGGCACCACGTCCATCAAGGCGGTTGCCCTGGACCTGGACGGCAGCCTTCTCGGTTCGGCCAGTGCACCCACGACGTGGAACGTGTCCGACAGCGGCGAGGTCCAGGTCGACATCGACCACCTTGCCGACGCTGCCATCGCCGTCATCGCTGAGGCCGCCGAGTCGGTCGGATCCGACGTCCGGGTGATCGGCATCGGCATTACGGGACTCGCCGAGACCGGCGTCGTCATCGATGCCCACGGCGCCCCCGTGACTCCCGCCATCGCCTGGTACGACCAGCGTGGGGCTGAGGAGCTCGCCGCGCTGCCCGACCACTTCCGTTCCGAGTTCTCCGCTGTCACCGGACTCGCGGCCAAGGCCGAGTGCTCCTTCTCCAAGCTGCTGTGGCTGCGCGGTCACGGCTATGACGGCCTCGGCCGCCTCACGTGGCTGAACGCCCTGGAGTACATCGGCTACCGACTGACCGGCGAACTCGGCACCGAGCCATCCCTGGCCTCGCGCACCGGCCTGCTCGACCAGCTCGTCGTAGGGCCTTGGGCAGCCACGCTCGACCTCATCGGGGCCGGGGCCGACTTCCTTCCGCCCATGGTTGCCGCAGGAACCAGCCTGGGCGCGGCCAACGCGTCTGCACCGGCGGTCCTGCGCGGAGCGGCAGTCACCGTCGCCGGGCACGACCACCTGGTCAACTCTGTAGGTGCCGGCGCATACGGCGGCGACGACCTCTTCGACTCGTGCGGAACTGCCGACGTCATTCTGCGCACCGTCCCGCGAACCCTCAGCAACGAGGAGCGCGCACGACTGGTCGGCCTGGGCCTGAGTGCCGGACGGCACGTGCTCACCGGCTCCACCGCCATCCTCGGCGCCACGCGATCAGGGCTGGTCCTGGGTCGCATCCTGTCGATGCTGGGGGCCCGCACCCGCAACGAGCGCCGGCGGATCGCCGACACGTGGCACCCCGGCGACGCGCGCGTCTCAACGGTCCTGGTGTCCGAGCCGGGTGGATGGACCAACGAGGTCACCGTCCAGCTGCGCGAGAACGCGACGCCCGAGCAGGTATGGGCCGCTGCGATGAACTACGTGCTCGACGAGACCAGCGCCATAGTCGATGCCGTCACCGGCATCGCCGGCCCGTATGAGACGGCCGTGGCAGCGGGCGGCTGGGCACACCTTGATGGTGTCTACCGCGGCAAGGCGCACATCATGCCGCGGACTCGTCGTGAGCGACGTCGAGCAGGCCGGCGCGCGAGGAGCCGCGATGTTCGCCGCGCGAGCCGCCGGAGTCGATACGGGCTCGCTCGTCCAAGGATTTCTCACTCAGGTCACTACAAAGGAGTTGGTTACATGAATCCGGCAGTTGCGAACAGCGATGCCGTCACCCTGTCCGCGATCGCGGACACCGATGGATACTTCTCCATCGTCGCGATGGATCAGCGCAATACCCTTCGCCGGATGTTCGCCGCCGTCGGCGTTGCTGACCCCACGGTCGAAGACATGCGGCAGGCCAAGATCGACGTCGCCCGCCACCTCACTCCACTGGCGTCGGGCATCCTCCTCGATCCCGATTTCGGCGTTCCCGCGGTGCGCGACAGCGGTTCCCTCGCGCCGACGTGCGGCCTGCTGGTGGCCGCGGAGCCGTCCGAGCGCGGCAAGTTCGGTGACGAGCCTCGCACGCACCGCATCCCCGAGCAGAACGCAACGTGGGTGCGCGACATGGGCGGTCAGGCCGTCAAGTTCCTCGTCATGATGAACCCCGCCCGCATGCGCGGCGACGGAGAGCCTGACCTCACCGAGGAAGTCCTCCAGGTCGTGCGCGATGTCGTCGCCGACTGCCGCGAGGTGGGCATCCCCTCCGTCATCGAGAACCTCATCTACCCGTTGCCGGGAAGCGCGGGTATGTCGGATCAGGAGAAGGAGGACGCGATCGTCGAGTCCGCCATCCTGCTCAACGAGCTGAAGCCCGACCTGCTCAAGCTTGAGTACCCGCGCAGCCCAGCAGGCTGCCGTCGTCTTGCCGAGGCCGTCACGGTTCCGTGGGCAGTGCTCAGCGCAGGAGTCGACTTCGACGAATTCACCAACGTGATCCGCGTGTCTTGCGATGATGGTGGAGCTTCCGGCTTCATCGCGGGTCGCTCGGTCTGGAAGGAGTCGATCGGACTCACCGGCGCCGAGCGCGAGACGTTCCTCAGCGAGGTCGCCGTCCCGCGCCTGGCCACTCTCAAGGAGTCGATCGTGGGTCGTGCAACACCCTGGTTCTCCGTTTGACACGAATGAGTAGATTCGACGTAGAGGAAGTGTGAGTATTCATGCCCATTCTTGAAGCACGAGGAATCGTGCGGACGTTCGGACACGTCGTCGCCCTCGACGACTGTGACTTCGATGTTGAGCAGGGCCAGGTGACTGCGCTCATCGGAGACAACGGTGCGGGGAAGAGCACCCTCATCAAGATCCTCGCCGGCACGCAGCCGGCCGAGGGTGGCACGATCAAGTTCGAGGGGCAGCCGGTGACGATCAACTCGCCATCGGTAGCGCGCGAGATCGGCATCGAGACCGTCTATCAGGACTTGGCGCTGTGTCCGCACCTCGATCCGGTGAACAACCTGTTCCTCGGCCGCGAGATCAAGCGCAATGGCGTATTGGGATTCCTCGGGTTCATGAACCGCAAGGAGATGCGCGAGCAGAGCGTTGCCGCGTTCCAGGATCTCGGCGCAACGGTGCAGACGCTCAATGAGCCCGTCGGTTCGATGTCGGGTGGCCAGAAGCAGAGCATCGCGGTGGCTCGCGCATCCGCGTGGGCCAGCAAGGTCATCTTCCTGGACGAGCCCACAGCCGCTCTTGGCGTGGTGCAGACCAAGAACGTCCTCGAGATGATCAAGCGGGTGCGCGACAAGGGCATCGGCGTGGTCCTCATCAGCCACTCGATGCCCGAGGTGCTGGCAGTCGCCGACGACGTGCAGGTCATGCGTCGTGGTCATCGCGTTGCCATCTATCGCGCTGCGGACACCAGTATCGAGGAACTCGTGGGCGCCATGACCGGCCGACTGGACGAGGAGACTGCAGCATGAGCGTCGACGTCCAGACCCGGGAGGCAACGAACCTCCTCGACACGGAGAAGATGAGCCTCTGGAAGCGGATCACGCGCGTTCAGGCCGCACAGATCGTGCTCGTCCTCATCGCGATCTGCATCGTCTTCTCGATCATGGCACCGGATGCGTTCCCGACCGTGTTCAACCTGAGGTCGATCATCGTCAACACCTCGATCTTCGCGGTGCTCGGTGTCGGTGCCACGCTCGTCATCATCACGGCCGGCATCGACCTGTCGATCGGCTCCGTGCTGATCTTCAGCAGCGTCGTCGCCGCCAAGGTGATGGGCAGCATGGGTGCCTCCGGCTGGGGCACCGCGATGGTCGGCGTCGTGGTCGCAGTGGTGGCCGGCGCAGCGTGGGGCTTCATCAACGGCTTCCTGATCGCCAAGGCGAAGGTGCCCGCCTTCATCGTGACGCTCGGAACGCTTGGGCATGGCCCTTGGTCTCGCGCAGGTCATGACCGGCGGCATCGACCTCACCGACGTTCCCGGTGAGTTCGTCGACGCCGTCGGCTTCGGCGACATCATCTGGCAGGTGCCGTCGCTCACGGTGATCGCCGGAGTCGTGGTGATCCTCGGCAGCATCCTGCTTCACCGGACGCGCTTCGGCCTGTACACGTTCGCGGTCGGCTCGAACCCTGAGGCGTGCCGTCGCGTCGGCATCAATGTCGACTGGCAGCTGATCTGGGTCTACATCATCAGCGGTGCGTGTGCCGGCTTCGCTGGCATTCTCAGCCTGGCGTTCTACCAGCAGACGACCATCGGCGGCCAGTCCATGACCGCGCTGACGGTGGTGGCAGGTGTCGTCATCGGCGGCACCAGCCTGTTCGGCGGAATCGGCTCCATCTTCGGAACGGTTGTGGGTCTTCTCATTCCCGTGGTTCTGGAGTCCGGGTTCATTATCATCGGCGTTGAGTCCTACTGGCAGGGCGTCGTCGTCGGAATCTTCCTGATCGGTGCTGTCTATCTCGACGGCTTGCGGCGTAACAGGCTGCCAAAGGGATCAGGACGCAAACCCAAGATTCGCCAAAGCGGCGAAGAGATTGTCGGGAAAACAGAAAAGGATGGGTAGATGGTGAAGAGCAACAACCTCGTCAAGAAGACGACGATCATGGCGGTTACCGCTGGCGTCGCTGTCGGACTGACCATGGCAAGCATGCCGGGGGCTCAGGCTGCCACGGCGAAGAAGATCGTGTTCATCCAGGGCGTCAAGGGTGACGGTTTCTACATCACCATGGGCTGTGGAGTGAACGCAGAGGCCAAGAAGCTCGGCGCCACGGTTACGACGCAGGGCCCGGCCAAGTTCGATGCGACCTTGCAGCGTCCGATCCTGGCTTCGGTTGTCGCCAGCAAGCCGGATGCCATCCTCATCGCCCCGAACGATGTCAACGCGATGCAGAAGCCCCTCGAGCAGGCCGCCAAGGCCGGCATCAAGGTGGTCCTGGTTGACACCACGGTCCGCAACCCCTCGTTCGCGGTGTCGCAGATCTCCTCGAACAACCTCGCGGGCGGCGCTGCTGCCTTCGCAGCAGTCAAGCGTCTCGTTCCGGACGGCGGCAAGGTCATGGGCATCGGCGTCAAGCCGGGCATCAGCACCACCGACGCTCGTGACAAGGGCTTCGCCCAGGCAGCCGCAGCCAGCGGCGGCAAGTACACCTTCGTAGGTCAGCAGTACTCGCAGAACGAGCCGGCCATCGCCGCTCAGATCACCACGGCCGCCCTGGCCAAGGATCCTGATCTGAAGGCGATCTTCGCCAGCAACCTGTTCTCGGCCGAGGGCGCAGCCACCGGCATCAAGCAGGCTGGCAAGGAAGGCCAGGTTGTGGTCATCGGCTTCGACGCCGGCCCCGACCAGGTCAAGGCTCTCAAGGCTGGCACTGTCCAGGCCCTCATCGCCCAGCAGCCGTACTCGATCGGCGTCCAGGGCATCGACCAGGCCATGAACGCGCTGACCGGCAAGGCCACCAAGAAGAAGATCACGACCGGATTCTCGATTCTCACCCCGCAGAACGTCGACACCCCGGCCGGCAAGAAGGGTCAGTACCTCTCGAAGTGCTGATTTATCCATCCGCACTGACGACAGTGCCGCGCAGACCCTCGGGCTGCGCGGCACTGTCGCGTTCGGGACGTGCCACTCGCGTGGCGGTGTAGCGTCCGGACCCGTGGCCACGACGTCGTTCACCTCCGCCGAGCACGCTCGGCGACAGGCGAAGAGGAAGCTGCCGCCGTCCGTGTACTGGTTCATCGAAGGCGGAAACGAGCGGGGGACCACGGTCCGGGCGAACTGCGAGGGCTGGCACTGGGGGGAACGACTGGCGCCGGGCACCCCTGCCGCCGGGACGCGTTGACCTCCGCAGTGCGATCCGCTTCGCACCGGAGATGGCCCTGCACCCGACCTGGGCCGCCCGCTTCCTGCGTGGTGGACTAGACATGGTCGCCCCGAACGCGCCGGGGATCAACGGCCGCCCGATGACCGTGTCGCGTGTCCAACCACGGCGGCAACGGACTCGACGGGGCGCCCGCGACCATCCGCGCACTGCCGGAGGTCGTCGCGGCGGCGGGGGACCGGCTGGAGGTCCTTCTCGACGGCGGCGTGCGGCGAGGCGGCGACGTGGTCAAGGCCCTGGCGCTGGGTGCTCGGGCGGTGCTCGTCGGCCGGCCGTACATCTGGGCCATGGCTGTCGGTGGCCAGGACGGCGTGACCTCGATGCTGGCGTTGTTCCGGAAGGGCATCGACGGGACTCTGACGCTGCTGGCCGTGCAGTCCGTCAACGATCTGGGGCCAGAGCTGCTCGTCCAGCCGACTCGGGTACCTCGGCCCTAAAGCAAAGAACCCCTTGGATCGCAAGGGGTTCTTCGAGTGGGCGATACAGGAATTGAACCTGTGACCTCTTCCGTGTCAAGGAAGCGCGCTAGCCCCTGCGCCAATCGCCCTACATGGCTTCACCCGGCAGGTCGCCCTACCGAGTGACGGAGAAAGGCTACACCGACCGGCTCGCGTACGCGTCGGCACCCCTCGGAGGTCAGGTCGCCCACCAGTGCTCGTCCGTGTCGTCCGTCGGCTCCGTGCTGGCCTCGTTGATGCGGTTGATATTGGAGACGATGCCGCCGATCAGGGCGATCTGTGCCGTCTGATCGGCCATGCGCACAGCCTCGTGAGCCTGTGTCGCTCCGACAGAGGTGGTGGGATCCTCGGCGGCGATGTTGTCGGCCGCCATGGCGATGAGGTTGGCCAGCGGCGTCAATGCGGCCTGGGGGAGCGGTGCACGGGACCGTCCGCTCGCGGCCGCGGCAAGGTCCGAGGTGATGGACAGGACACGGGCGGACATCACCCGGTTGGCGCCCAGGCTCAGTCGCAGGGACTCGAGGTCGTCCGGGTCGATCCGTGGACTCCACCGGGCGTGGGTGGAGAGGTCCTCGAGTCTCGCGGCCAGGCCGATCGACTCATTGCGGAGCTCCACAGCGCGGTCGCGCCAGGCGCGAGCCGTCTGGGGGCTCGGCTCGTCGCGGAGTCCTCGGGCCACCTCGGCCAGCAGCGCCGACAGTTCGTCCTGGAGGGCGTCGACGTCGGTTCGCAGGAGGCGCGTGTCCTTGGTCGGTGTCGCCAGAGAGGACGCGAGAAGCGCACATAGCGCGCCCACAGCCACTCCCGCGAATCGCTGGAAGGCGAGCTCAGTCGTCAGGTGGGTGCCGACCACGAGGATCACCGTCACGGCCATGCTCGCGGCGACGAACGGCGACTCGTCCGGCGAGGCGAGCCGGAAGGCGCGCGCCAGGGCGAAGCACAGCAGCACCAGCAGGAAGATGACGAGGGGTCCGGTGCCGATCAACCACACGATCGCGAGCGCGATCGCGGCGCCGATCAGGGCGCCGCCGGTCTGGAAGACCGTCTCCTTTGCCGCGTGGTGGAAGGTCGCGCGGGTGGCAACGGCAGCCGTGATAGCGGCCGGAATCGGGTCAGCGAACGGGAGTCGTTCGGCCACGACGTAGGCGGCCACCGCCGCCAGCGCGGTCAGCACCGCCAGCCGGACGTACGAGTTGCGCCACGGTGCCCGCATCCGGCGATTGTGGCACGGTGCGCCCGTCGGTCAGGTGACCGACGAACTC
The DNA here is from genome assembly GCA_963755335.1 of uncultured Actinomycetes bacterium. Taxonomy (GTDB): domain Bacteria; phylum Actinomycetota; class Actinomycetes; order S36-B12; family S36-B12; genus UBA10649. The sequence goes on along the minus strand of CAVWJW010000008.1, from coordinate 1,594,126 downwards.
ACTCAGCCGCTCTTGCGACGGAACTCGCGCTTGCCGCCCGAACGTGCCGCATGCTCCTTCGACGAGCCACCGCCGCCACCGGCCGTGCCGCTGCCGTGACCGGACTTGTGCTTCTTGGCCTCGAGGGCCGCCTCGAACTTGGCTCGCTCGTCGTCGGGCAGGGGTGATCCGGATGTCTTGGCCATGAGCTCAGTTTGTCATGCACGGGGCAGTCACCGCCGACGGGCGGGGGGCCCGACGGTGGCCCGACGGGGTCGAATGACGGGACCGTCATTTCCGGTATGACCGTTTTACCCGAATTTAGGATCTGCCGAACCGCATCTTTAAGGAGGAGCTCCATGGACGCCACACCACGACTAGACGGGCGCGCTAGCACGCGCGCCGCCGTTGCGCTTCCCGATGCCGACGAGGAGGTGACCCGCTCCGTCCTGGTCATCGGGATGATCGGGATCGCCCTCGTGCACCTCCTCGACCTGCCAGGCACGATCGAGGACGCGCCTGCACTCGCATGGGCCTTCGGCGGCGTGATCGTGACGTCGCTGATCCTCGCCGAGTACCTGCGCCGAACGGGGTCGACGCTGGCCCTCCTGCTGTGCGGTGGACTCGCCGCCGCGGTGCTTTTGGGCTACATCCTCAGTCGTACGATCGGCATCCCTGGGCTCACGACGGAGGACGTGGGCAACTGGGGTGAGCCGCTGGGCATCGCATCCGTCGTGATCGAGTCGGCCGTGGTGTGGCTGGCGGGAACGACGTTCGCTGGGCGCGTCACGACCTGACGGCCGGTGGCCGCTGCATGGAGGTGGGTACCGGATTTGAACCGGTGTAGCAGGATTTGCAGTCCTGTGCCTCGCCTCTCGGCCAACCCACCAAGGCGCTGAGCCAGCCCAATGGGCCGGTGGCGACTCCGAGCGGACGACGGGATTCGAACCCGCGACCCTCACCTTGGCAAGGTGATGCGCTACCAGCTGCGCTACGTCCGCATGATCGTTGTGATCGAGTAGGAACCATAGCCGACGCTGACGACACGGGGCGAATCAGGGGAGGGAGCGGGGTGTCGCACTCCGCCCGCAGCGGCGTCCCACCAGCAATGATGTGACGGTGACGAACTCGGCGGCCTGCATCGGCGGACGCTGGGCCAGCGGTCTGGTCGACGTCACCGCCGACCTGTCGGCCCTGGACTCGGCCGGCCGTTGGGCCGTCGCCATTCCCTACGCAGGTGCACCGACCTGCGCGCGATTCTCGACGTGGTCCAGAGATCCGCAGGACACGGCCATCGGCCGCTGGTGCGGACCCTCGACCGACGCATGGTCGACGTCGATGGGTCGCGAGCAGTACGTCGCAGCGGTTGAGGCCACGCGTGCGGCCATCGCCCGGGGGTCGGTGTACCAGGCGAACATCTGTCGGGTCATGAGCGCCGCCCGCCCCCGTGACTCCGCCGACGACGTGGGCGCGCTGTTCCGTCTGCTTCGGGAGGGGAACCCTTCGCCGTACGGCGGCTTCCTGAGGCTGCCACGCCACGACGTGCACGTGGCCAGCGCGAGCCCCGAGCTCTTCGTCGGCGTGCGATCAGGGCCGACCGGGAGGACGATCCGTTCGGGACCGATCAAGGGCACCGGGCGAACGGTCGCCGACCTGACGGACAAGGACGCCGCCGAGAACGTCATGATCGTCGACCTGGTGCGCAACGACCTGTCGAGGGTGAGTGCCACGGGGACCGTCACCGTGCCCAGCCTTCTCGAGGTCCAGGAGCACCCCGGTCTCGTCCACCTGGTGTCGTACGTCGAGGGTGCCCTCGTGCCGGGCACCAGCTGGCCGCAGATCGCGGCGGCGACGTTCCCGCCGGGGTCGGTCACCGGGGCCCCGAAGATCTCCGCCCTCCGGCTGATCGACCAGCTCGAGCCGGGATCGCGTTCGTACTACTGCGGCGCGTTCGGATGGGTCGATGCCGACACGGGCGAGGCCGAGCTGGCCGTGGCGATCCGCACGTTCTGGCTCGACGGCGACGAGGTCAGGTTCGGCACGGGTGCGGGGATCACGTGGGGCTCTGATCCGGACGCCGAATGGCGTGAGACCGAGTTGAAGGCAGAGCGGCTGGTGAAGGTAGCCAGCGGCACATGGCAGGCTGGCGCGCCATGAGGATCTGGGTGGGTACCCGCGACGCTGGCGCGGTGTGCGATGGGCTTGCGGCGCGCGTGAGTGTCATGGACCACGCCTTCACCGTCGGAGACGGCGTCTTCGAGACGCTGAAGATCGGCCCGTCCGGCCCCTTCGCCATGAGCCGGCACCTGCGGCGCCTCGGAGCGTCGGCAGCGGCGCTCGGAATCGCTCCGCCGGACGAGGCAGTCATCCGGACAGCGGTCGACGACCTGCTGTCGGTGGGTGATGTCGCCGGGAACGGGAGGCTGCGCATCACGTACACCGGCGGTGACGGACCCCTCGGCAGTGACCGTGGCTCGGCCGTACCGACACTGGTGATCGCGGCCGCGCCCACCCCGACCTGGCCGACGGCGACGTCGGTCGTCACGGTGCCGTGGACCAGGAACGAGCGGTCGGCGATCGTCGGCGTCAAGTCCACGTCCTACGCGGAGAACGTCGTCGCACTGCAGTGGGCGCACGCGCGGGGGGCCAGCGAGGCGATCTTCGGCAACACCCGGGGCGAGCTGTGCGAAGGAACCGGGACGAACGTCTTCGTGGTCGTGGACGGCCGGGTGCTCACGCCGCCGTTGGCAAGCGGCTGCCTCGCCGGGATCACCAGGGAGCTGGTCCTCGAATGGTCCGTCGTCGAGGAGGCCACCTTGCCGCTGGACGTGATGGCTTCAGCGGACGAGGTGTTCGTCACGTCGTCGACGCGCAACGTGCATCCCGTCACGACGTGCGACGAAAGGCAATGGGCGCAACCCGGTCCGGTCACAGCCGCGCTGGCGCGACTGTTCGACGAACGCGCTGCGTCGGACATCGATCCCTGAGCACGGCGAAGGGCCCGCGCCAGCGCGGACCCTCCCACCACGTGCTAGTGAGGGTGTACGAGCGCACCACGGTGTACTTGGTCCACATGTTCGGCACGGCGGGCGCGATCCGCATGGATAATCCTCCACGTGGATCCGTGGAGGCTTATCCATGTTTGTGCGACGGAGTGGCTACCGTGCCGTGTAGGTGCGCTGCAGGCGGAACGCATTCCACTGATTGGCGATGCCCGCAGCAGAGGCCACCACGGTGCACTGACCGCGCTTGCGCAGCTGGACGTTCACCGCGCCGTTGGACGGGTACGTGATGCGACACCGGCTGCCGCCGCTGGTGACGCGCCAGTGGACCGTCTGGCCGGCGTTCGTGCGTCCCTGCGAGGGGTTCTGCAGGCGAACGGTACGGCCGGTCGAGAAGTTGCCCGAGTTCGGCGCGGCCAGGGTGGCCGTCTGGGTGCCGGGCACCATGTTCACCGTGTAGCCCTGGCTGACCGGCGCGTAGCCGGCACCGCCGGCGCTCGTGGCGATCAGGTTGCAGGTGCCCGAGCCCACCGGGATGGTGAGGGTCAGGCCGGTGTTGCTGCAGGCTCCGGTGTTCTTCAGGGTCACCGGCGCGCCGGAGAGCGTCGAGGCCTGGAAGGTGAACGACGAACCGTTCCCGAGGGTGTAGACGCCGTTGGGGGCCCACGTGCCGAAGCCCGGCTGCGTCAGTGTGACCACGTCGACCGAGACCGGTCCCGCGACGATGTTCACCGGGTCGCTGGTGGATCCCGAGCGACCGCCATTGGTCATGTAGTTGGCGCCGAGGGTGACCCGTCCGACGACGTTGGGCGTCCAGGTGAACGTCGCCACGCCGTTGATGAGCGGAACCGAGGCGCTGATGGGCTGGCCGTTCAGCGTGAAGCCCACGGAGCCCTGCACGTTCCAGGGAACGACGGTGGCGGTCAGGACAACCGGCACGCCCTGCGTCATGGTGCCGGGTGCGGCCAGCGAGATGGTGCCGCCGCTTGCCGTGGCGGAGACAACGTCAACGGGCGACGTCGACCCCGTGGCGTTCGCGTCGCCGTTGTAGGTCGCCTGGAAGATGAAGCTGCCCTGTGAGGGCGGGGTCCAGCGCCAGTAGGCGAAGGACTGACCGTTGCCCGTGCCCGGGGTCAGGCCCATCGTCGTGATCGTCGCGCCGTTTCCGTCGCGGACGGTGACGGTGCCGGTCGGCTGGTAGCCGCTGGGGCTGTTGGACTGGACGGTGACGGTGATCTGCGTGGGCACGCCGACCTGCGCGGTGTTCGGCGCGGAGATGGTCGTCGTGGTCGGCGTCTGCTGGACGTTCGACGTGGCCAGCGTGCCGGTGGTGCTGGTGAAGCCCTGCAGCGCCAGGTTGGCGATGCCGATCTGGGTGGGCGTCCAGTTGGCGGTCGCCACGGTGCCAGCGGCATTGAACACCGGCACGGTCTGGGCGGCGCCGTTGGCGAAGGTCACGAGAACGTTCTGGGCGTCGTTGCAGTTGTTGATGCTGAGCACCTGAAGCGAGCCGATGACCCCGAAGGCGCTGTTGCCCGAGATCGCGCAACTGCCAATGTCCGCCGAAGCGGGGCTGGCGCCTGCGACCAGCCCGAGGAGTACTGCCCCCGAGGCGCCGAGGCTGACCAGCGCGGTGCGATACCGAGATGTGTGGCGCATTGCCGTTCCTCCTGAGGTGGGTGTGTCAGTCGAAGGTACCGGCAGCCGGAGCCGATTGCCGTGAATTCACGGGGGTGGATCGTGCTACCGCGCGGTGTACGTGCGGGTCGCGCGGTAGGCCTGCCATTCGCCGGCCACCGCGGGCGCCGAGCCCCGCACGCTGCAGGTTCCGGCTCGGTTGAACGTCAGGCGGACGCGTCCGGACGAGACGGACAACGAGCACCGGCTCGCACCCGCCGTGACGGACCAGCTGATCTTCTTGCCGGCATTGGTGCGCGTGGACGTCCTGGCCAGCGTGACCGAGTTGCCGACCTTCACCGAGCCCGACTTGGGAGCGACGATGGTCGCCGTCTGCGTTCCTGGCACCAGCGCGATCGGCCAGGACTCCGTGGCGCCGAGGTAGGCACCGGCAGCCGCTGACGTGCCGGTGACGGTGCAGATGCCGTTGCCGGTGGTGGCCGTGAGGAATGCCCCCGCAAGCACGCAGCCGCCGCTGGCGCTGAGCACCGGTGCCCCGCCGCCGACGGTGGTCGCGTTCAGCTGGACGGTCGCGCCGTTCGCCAGGGTGGTGGGCTGCGGGTTCAACGAGATGTCATCCGTACCGAGTGGCGGGAGTACGTTCACCCACTGGCTGGCTGAACCCTGCACGACCGGGTTCGTCGTCGAGGTGAAGCTCACGATGAACTGCTGCCATCCCGTTGCGCCGGGGGTGAAGGTGAAGCTGGCCGAGCCATCGACCAGGGGAAGCGAGGGGGACAGCCCGTCGACGGCGTAGTTGGCGGAGAACGCCACCGATCCCGTCAGCGTCGAGGGGAACACGGTGGCGGTCAACGTCGTCGGAACGCCCTTGTACATCTGCGCGGCCGCGATCGACACGACGTTCCCGGTGGGTGTCGCAAGGACGCTGATGGGCGTCGATGTCGACGAGCTCGCCAGGGCAGGGTCGCTCGGGAGGAAGGTCGCGTTGAAGGAGTAGGTGGTCTGCTGAGTCGGGACCCACGGGATGCTCGCCGTCGCCCCGGCCGCGCCGCTCGGGGTCGTCGACGCGGACGCGATGAGCTGCCCGGCAGGGTTGAAGAACTGGACGCCGCCCACCGGGCGCGTTGTTCCGTCGGCCGAGCTGACGGCGACGGTCAGCCAGTTGTAGACGCCGACCTGCGCCGTGGTCGACGAGGTGAAGCTGATGGACGTCGCTATGGCCGGCGCGGCGGTTGCGGCCGGTGCCGTCAGCCCGAACACCGCCAGTGAGGTGATGAGTGCGATGGCGAATCGGGGCGCGGTGAACTTCATGTCGGCCTCCTGCCGGCGGGCGTTGATCCATGTTAGGGGTGTGACGCCTGTGAACATGGGCCGAACGCGAGCCGACACGCTGCTGAGGTAGAGTTCTGCCTGCTTCGGGCGATTGGCTCAGTGGTAGAGCACTCGCTTCACACGCGAGGGGTCACTGGTTCGAACCCAGTATCGCCCACCGAGGTTCGTACCGCTGATGATCGACCAGCCCTGACGAGGAGAGCCCAGGTGGCCACTACCGCCTTCGACGTGGTGGGTGGTGACCGCTCCGTGGTCGTGGCCCGTATCAACGGCGTCATCATGGACCTGGCGACCCCGGTCACCGACACAGACATCGTCGAACCCGTCACCGTCGACTCTCCCGAGGGACTCGCGGTTCTGCGGCATTCGACCGCACATGTGCTCGCGCAGGCCGTGCAGGACACCTTCCCGGAGGCCAAGCTCGGCATCGGTCCGCCCATCAAGGACGGCTTCTACTACGACTTCGGTGTGGAGCGTCCGTTCACGCCTGACGACCTGCAGACCCTCGAGAAGCGCATGGTCGCGATCATCAAGGCGGGCCAGCGTTTCCAGCGTCGCGTGGTGGCCGAGGACGAAGCGGTGCGGGAGCTCGCCTCCGAGCCCTTCAAGCTGCGCCTGATCGGCAGCGAGGGCGGTGCCGACGTGATGGAGGTCGGCGGCTCCGAGCTGACGATCTACGACAACGTCGACGCCAGGACCGGTGAGCGGTGCTGGGGCGATCTGTGCCGTGGACCGCATGTGCCCGACACCCGCTACATCCCGCAGAACGCGATCAAGCTCATGCGCACGGCTGCGGCGTACTGGCTCGGCGACCAGAAGAACGAGCAGCTCCAGCGGGTCTACGGCACCGCGTGGCCGTCCAAGGACGAGCTGCGTGCCTACCTGACCTTCCTGGAGGAGGCCGAGAAGCGCGACCACCGTCGCCTGGGCTCCGAGCTCGACCTGTTCAGCTTCCCCGAGGAGATCGGCTCCGGCCTCGCGGTCTTCCATCCCAAGGGCGGCGTCGTGCGCCGGGTGATGGAGGACTACTCCCGCCGCAAGCATGAGACCGGCGGCTACGAGTTCGTCAACACCCCGCACATCACCAAGAGCTCGCTGTTCGAGGTGTCCGGACACCTCGACTGGTACGCCGAGGGCATGTACCCGCCCATGCAGCTCGATGCTGACATCGACGACGAGGGCGTCGTCCGCCGGCAGGGAGCCGACTACTACCTCAAGCCGATGAACTGCCCGATGCACAACCTCATCTTCGACGCGCGAGGCCGCTCGTACCGTGAGCTCCCGCTGCGCCTGTTCGAGTTCGGCACGGTCTATCGATACGAGAAGTCCGGGGTGGTGCAGGGGCTCACCCGTGCGCGCGGATTCACGCAGGACGACGCGCACATCTACTGCACCAAGGAGCAGATGCCGGGCGAGCTCGACTCGCTGCTCACCTTCACCCTGGACCTGCTTCGCGACTACGGGCTCGACGACTTCTACCTCGAGCTCTCGACGCGCGATCCGAACAAGAGCGTCGGCACGGACGACGCGTGGGTCGAGGCCACCGAGACGTTGCGCAGTGCGGCCGCCAAGCAGAACCTCGAACTCGTGCTCGATGAGGGTGGCGCGGCCTTCTACGGGCCGAAGATCTCCGTCCAGGCCAAGGACGCCATCGGACGCACGTGGCAGATGTCGACGATCCAGGTCGACTTCAACCTGCCGGAGCGGTTCGGCCTGGAGTACCAGGCGGCCGACGGCACCCGACAGCGCCCCGTCATGATCCATCGTGCGCTGTTCGGCTCGATCGAGCGGTTCTTCGCGGTGCTCCTCGAGCACTACGCAGGAGCGTTCCCTCCCTGGCTGGCACCGGTGCAGGTCGTTGCCATTCCCATCACCGACGGGCACAACGACTACCTCTTCGACGTGGCCGCACGGCTGCGGGAGCGCGGCGTTCGCGTCGAGGTCGACACGGCCGACGATCGCATGCAGAAGAAGATCCGTACGGCGCAGCGGAACAAGGTGCCGTACATGCTGATCGCCGGCGACGACGATGTCGCCTCCGGCGCGGTGTCCTTCCGCTATCGCGACGGGACGCAGAAGAACGCGGTCCCGGTGGACGAGGCGATCGCCGAGATCGTGGCGGCGATCGACGCACGCGTCCAGGTCTGACATGACCGACGGGTGGGAGCGGCTCTACACGCCGCACCGCATGGTGTACCTGCGCGGAGAGGGCAAGCCCGACCACGACGACGCGGGTACCGACTGCCCGTTCTGCCGGGCACCGGACCTGCCGGTCGACGAGGGGCTCGTTGTGGCGCGCGGGACCGAGGTCTACGCGGTCCTCAACCTGTATCCGTACAACTCCGGGCACCTGATGATCTGCCCGTTCCGGCACGTCGCCGACTACCCCGACCTCTCGGCGAGCGAGGTTGCCGAGCTCGGCGCCTTCACGCAGAACGCCATGCGCGTGGTCCGCACCGTGTCGGGCGCCCAGGGCTTCAACATCGGGATGAATCAGGGCTCGGTCTCCGGGGCCGGCATCGCCGGGCACCTGCACCAGCACATCGTCCCGAGGTGGGGCGGCGACACGAACTTCATGCCGATCATCGGCGGCACCAAGGTCATCCCGCAGCTGCTCGAGGACACTCGTCAACTGCTCGCAGAGGAATGGGAGAAGTAGCCATGGCGATCTTCATCGGACGCGTCGAGTCGGCGGCGCGGGTGCTCCTCGCCGACGCCGGGGTCCGCATCCTGAGCGTCGACTCGCCGGATCTTGACGACGTCAGGGCCGAGGTGCTGGGGGCCGATTCCCTCGACGAGCGCTTCCGCATGGTGGCCGAGCCCCCCGCGGACGAGGTGGCTGCGGCGACGGGCATGGGGGCGTGGCACATCAACAACGTGAACGAGTTCGAGACGGTGATCTCGGGCGAGGGCATCGTCGAGTTCTGGACCGAGGAGGGCGCCGTCGCGGTGCAGCTCGGGGCCGGCGACATCATGGCCGTCGAGCGGGCCGAGCACCGCTACCGTCCGCTCACCTCGCAGGACTGGTCGCTGCGCTTCGCCGGCGGGCCGGACGGCGAGTTCGTCGGCACGGACACCGGTCGATCCTCGCTGGACTGGCCGACCCCCTAGTCCGGCGCGGACGCCACCTGCGTCACGCGTGGTTGGTGATTGTCCGCGAATTGTCCAGCCACCAGTGACGCAGCACGCAGCTACCTGGTCTGCGCCTCGTCGATGATCTTCTTGGCGATGTTCACCGGGACCGGGGCGTAGCCCGCCGGCTCGCGGCTGAACTCTCCGGTGCCGTGGGTGATGCTCCGGATGTCGATCGCGTACCGGGAGATCTCGGCCTCGGGCACCTCGGCCACGACCTGTGAGCGACCGCCGGCCAGGGAGTTGGTCCCCTTGATCATTCCGCGCCGCGTGGACACGTCGGCGATGACGGCGCCCACGTGCTCGTCGGGAACGATGACCGTGAGCGTCACGATCGGCTCGAGCAGGCTGATGACGGCCTTCGCTGCGGCATCCTTCAGGGCCAGTGAGCCGGCCGTCTGGAAGGCCATGTCGGACGAGTCGACCGTGTGGAACTTGCCGTCGAGCAGGGTCACCCGGATGTCGACGACGGGGAAGCCGGCTGCCACGCCCTGGGTCATCTGGTGGCGCAGGCCCTTCTCGACCGACGGGATGAAGTTGCGGGGGATCGCGCCGCCGACGATCTTGTCGACGAACTCGAAACCGGTACCAGCGGGCAGTGGCTCGACGTTGATCTCGCACACGGCGTACTGGCCGTGGCCGCCGGACTGCTTGACCAGTCGGCCGTTTCCGCCCGCAGGGCCGGAGAACGTCTCGCGCATCGACGCGCGCATCTCGGCGGAGTCGACGTCGACGCCGTAGCGCGTCTTGATGCGGTCGAGGACGAGATCGGCGTGCGCCTCGCCGAGCGTCCACAGGATGATCTGCCCGGTCTCCTCGGGGTGGTCGACCCGCAGCGTCGGATCCTCGGCGACCACGCGGCTCAGCGCGGTGCCGAGCTTGTCGTCGTCGCCGGCGCTGTGCGGCTTGATGGCCAGCGGCAGCAGCGGCTCGGGCATGCGCCAGGGCTCCATGAGCAGCGGGACCTCGGGCGAGGACAGGGTGTCGCCGGTCTCGGCCCTGGTGAGCTTGCTGACGGCGACGATGCTGCCGGCGATGGCGGCCGCGACGTCGGTGAAGCTGCTGCCGAGCATGGCCGTCAGGTGACCGATGCGCTCGTCGATGTCGTGGCTGCCATGCCCCGAACCATCGCCGAAGTGCCCCGACACGTGCACGACGGCGTCGCTCCTCAGGGTGCCGGAGAAGACCCGGACGATCGACACCTTGCCGACGTAGGGGTCCGACGTGGTCTTGATGACCTCGGCGACGAGCGGCCCGTCCGGGTCGGACGTGATCGGAGTCGCGGGGGAGCCGTCGATGCGGGTGACGGTGGGCAGCTCGTGCTCGACCGGTGACGGGAAGCCGCGGACGATGAGATCGAGGATGAGCTCGGATCCGACGTTCGCCGACGTGATCGCGTGACCCATGACCGGATGGAAGTGCCCCTTGGCGACGGCCTTCTCGAGATCGGCGGCCAGAAGGTCGTTGGCCACGTGCTCGCCACCGATGAAGCGCTCCATGAGGTCCTCGTCCTCGGACTCGGTGACGACGCCCTCGATGAGCGAGGAACGCTCGGTCTCGATGAGCTCCTTGTGCCGCTCCTCCGCGTCGCGGACCTGCACGGAGCCGCTGCTCCAGTCCCAGACCTGCTCATCGAGCAGGTCGATGAAGCCCGCGACGACCTCGTCATCGCCGTGCATCGGCAGGAAGAGGGGGAGCACTCCGCCGCCGCCGGTGAACAGTCGCTGGCAGACGGCCACGGTCTCGTCGAAGTTCGCGCGGTCCTTGTCGAGGTTGGTGACCACCACCGCGCGCGGCATTCCGACGAACTCGCACTCGTCCCACAGCTTGGCGGTGGCCGCGTCGACGCCGTCGACGGAGGAGACGACGAACAGGGCCGCGTCCGCGCCGCGCAGGCCGGCGCGCAGCTCACCCATGAAGTCGGCGTATCCGGGCGTGTCGACGAGGTTGATGACGTCGCCCTTCCACTCGAAGGAGGCGACGGCCAGGCCGACCGAGCGCTTCTGGCGGATGGCGACGGGGTCGGTGTCGCCGACGGTCGTGCCCTCGCCGACGCTCCCACGACGAGAAGTCGCTCCTGCAGCGTTGAGGAGCGACTCCATGAGGGACGTCTTGCCGGACCCGGCCGGACCCACGAGGACGACGTTGCGGATCCGGTCGGGCGCAACGGCAACGGGGGCGGCTCCGGACTTCCTGTCCGACTTCTTCTCGACCATCAAGGGCTCCTTCAGCGATGTGCGGTAAGCCTGCTCCCTGCGCGCAGCCCGAGGCAACCCAGAGGCTCGCAGTCCTCCGACGCTATCGCGTCGGCCGATAGCATCAGCAGCGTGTTGAACAACCCGGCTGCCCGCCGAGTCGTGAGCGGGGCCGTCGACCCGGTGGCCCGGCTCCTGCTGCGCATGCACGTCTCGCCCGACGCCGTCACGATCGGCGGAACGGTCGCCGTCGTGACGGTTGCGCTCGTGTGCCTGCCGCAGGGCTGGTTCATCCCTGCGGTCATCCTGCTCGTCGTCCTGGCACTCAGCGACCTGCTCGACGGCACGATGGCGCGGATGGCCGGCACGTCGGGGCCGTGGGGGAACTTCCTCGACGCCACGATGGACCGACTCAGCGACGGTGCGATCTTCGGTGCACTCGCGCTGTACGGCGCGTTCCATGAGCAGCCCTGGATTGCTGCAGCAGCCATCCTCGCGCTGGTCACGGGCCAGGTGACGTCGTATGCCAAGGCACGTGCCGAGGCGGTGGGCGCGACGGCGAACGTCGGCATTGCAGAACGTGCCGAGCGCCTCATCGTCGCCGGCATCGCGGCACTGCTCACCGGCTTCGGCGTGCCGTACGTCCTCCCGGGGGCGCTCTGGCTGCTGGGTGCCCTCGGCCTTGTCACCATTGCGCAGCGCGTCGCCACGGTGCGCAAGCAGCTGGTGACGCCCAAGCCCGACGCCCATGGCTGAGGCTCGCCAGGCGACATCCGACCTCGTCACGCCTGCCAGATCGGCGCGAGCCAAGGATGCCGCGACCGAGTGGGCCTTCGCCACCGGCTGGAAGCTCGTCAAGGTCCTGCCGCCGCGCGCAGCGTTCGGCGTGTTCAACCGGGCCGCCGACGTGCTGTGGAGGCGCCGCGGCGGCGGTGTCGTCCAGTTCGAGCGCAACCAGGCGCGCATCCACCCGGAGGCGACTCCCGACGAGCTGCGCGAGATGAGCCGGCTCGGCATGCGCAGCTACCTGCGCTACTGGTGCGAGGCGTTCCGGCTGCCGACCATGAGTCCGGACGAGGTGCGTGCGGGGTTCGACCTCGAGCGCAAGGAGTTGATGGACGCCGCTGTCGAGTCGGGCACGGGCGCGGTGATGGTCGTCAACCACGGCGGCAACTGGGACCTCGCCGGGGCGTGGGGCTGCCTGCGCTACGGCGGCCTGACCACGGTGGCCGAGCGGCTCAAGCCCGAGGGGCTCTTCGAGCAGTTCCTGGCCTACCGGCAGTCGCTCGGCATGAACGTCGTGGCTCTGGGCGACCCGGACGTGATCCGCAAGCTCGCTCGAGCGCTCCAGCACGGTCAGATCGTTCCGCTGCTCGGCGATCGTGACATCAGTCGCAGCGGGGTCGTGGTCGACTTCTTCGGTGAGCCGGCGTCCCTGCCCGCTGGCCCGGCCGTGCTCGGCATCATGACGGGCCGGCCGGTGATGCCCGTCACGCTCTGGTACGACGGACCACTCGGCACCGGCTACGTCCATGATCCGATCCCGGTCCCGGCCGAGGGCACCCGCGCCGAGAAGATCCACACGATGACGCAGGCCATCGCCTCCGCGCATGAGCGCAAGATCCGCGAGCACAGCATCGACTGGCACATGATGCAGCCGGTATGGCTGGCCGACCTCGATCCCACGAGGCGGAGGGACACGTGAGGATCGGGCTGGTGTGCCCGTACGCCTGGGATGTTCCCGGCGGCGTCCGAAGCCACGTGGCCGACCTCGCCGTGGCCCTCGGTGACCATGGGCACGAGGTGAGCGTCCTGGCTCCGGTCGACGATGCCCGAGACCTGCCGCCGTATGTCGCGGATGGTGGCAAGCCGGTCGCGGTCCGGTACAACGGCTCGGTCGCCCGCCTGAGCTTCGGGGTCAAGGCGACGCGGCGCGTGCGCAACTGGGTGCGCGAGGGTGACTTCGACATCGTGCACGTGCATGAGCCGGTCGCGCCGAGCCTGTCGATCCTCGCGCTGTGGGTCGCCCGCGGTCCGCTGGTCGCGACATGGCACTCGTCGCACGACCGGTCGCGCATCATGGCGGCGGGCTACTACGTCGGGCAGACGGCCATGGAGAAGGTGCGCGGACGGATCGCCGTCAGCGAGGACGCCCGGCGAACGATGGTCGCGCACCTCGGTGGTGATGCGGTTCTCATCCCGAACGGGGTCCGGGTGTCGGCGTTCGCGTCGACCGCGCGCCTGCCCGGCTGCGAGGAGCTCCGGCCGCGCGCGCTGTTCCTCGGCCGGATGGACGAGCCGCGCAAGGGCCTGTCCGTGCTGTTCGACGCGCTTCCCGCTGTGCTGCAGCAGGTTCCTGACCTCGAGCTCCTCGTCGCCGGCCCAGGCGACGTCGAGGATGCTCGCGCGCAGCTTCCTGAGGAGGCGCGCGGATCGGTGCGATTCCTCGGCTTCATCAGCGACGACGAGAAGGCAAGGGCCCTTCGATCCGTGGACGTGTACGTGGCACCGCACACCGGCGGCGAGTCGTTCGGCATCGTCCTCGTCGAGGCCATGGCCGCTCAGTCCGCTGTCATCGCCTCGGACCTTCCCGCATTCCGCCGGGTGCTCGAGGACGGCCGGTGCGGGCAGCTCTTCGCGAATCAGGACTCTGCAGCACTGGCAGCGGGGCTCGTGGCGCTGATCCGGGACCAGGCGCTTCGCTCCCGCTACGTGTCCCAGGCAGATCGCCGCGTGCGCGAGTTCGACTGGGACCGGGTGGTCGACGATGTGATCGCCGTGTACGAGAGCGTGCACATGCCGGGGGAGAAGGTGACCGAGGACCTGCGCGGTCAGCTCGTGGGCCGGCTCGGCTCGCGCGGGGACGGGTCATGACGGGCTGGGCGATTCTGGCGGCCGTCGTCCTGATCGTGACCCTGCTCGTCGGCGCCTACCTGAGCATGACCGCCGGTCGCCTCGACCACCTCCACCGTCGCATCGACTCCTCCTGGCTGTCACTGGACGCCCAGCTGCTTCGTCGATCGTCGGTCGCCCTCGAGCTCGCCTCGTCCGGGGCGCTCGACCCCGCGTCGAGCCTGGTCCTCGCCGAGGCCGCCCACGACGCACGCACGGCCTCGGACGGGCCGGTGCCCGAGCGAGCGCTGGCGGAGTCCGACCTCACCGCGGCCCTCCTCGTGTCCCTCGACACCGACGACATCGCGGAGGTCGCGGCCGCCGCGCATGGGGAGGAGATGCTGGCCGAGCTCGATGCCGCCTGTCGGCGCGTGCAGCTGTCCCGAAGGTTCCTCAACGACGGGGTCCGGGCCTGCCGTCAGCTCAGGCGTCAGCGGATGGTCCGGCTGTTCCGCCTTGCCGGTCACACCCCCTGGCCCGACACCATCGAGATGGACGACTCCCCGCCCCCCGGCCTCCTTGGGCGGTGAACGCGGTGGCGCTCTCTCGGGCGCCAGGCCGTAGGATTGAGCGTCCTATGCGGCAGTAGGCCGTGTTCTTTCCTGGGTGAGGTTGAAGTGTCGGACTCGTCGGCGATCGTCGGAACGGACCGCGTCAAGCGTGGCATGGCCGAGATGCTCAAGGGCGGCGTCATCATGGACGTGGTCACCCCCGAGCAGGCGAAGATCGCCGAGGACGCCGGAGCGGTGGCCGTCATGGCCCTCGAGCGGGTGCCGGCGGACATCCGGGCGCAGGGCGGCGTGGCCCGCATGTCGGATCCGGACATGATCGACGGCATCATCGCCGCGGTGTCCATCCCTGTCATGGCGAAGGCGCGCATCGGTCACTTCGCCGAGGCCCAGGTCGTTCAGTCCCTCGGCGTCGACTACATCGACGAGTCCGAGGTCCTCACACCGGCCGACTACAAGAACCACATCGACAAGTGGCAGTTCACCGTGCCCTTCGTGTGCGGCGCCACCAACCTGGGCGAGGCGCTGCGCCGCCTCACCGAGGGCGCGGCCATGATCCGGTCCAAGGGCGAGGCCGGCACGGGCGACGTGTCGAACGCCGTCACGCACATCCGCACGATCAAGGGCGAGATCGCGCGCCTCACCTCGATGTCGAAGGACGAGCTGTACGTGGCCGCCAAGGAACTGCAGGCGCCGTACGCGCTCGTCAAGGAGGTCGCCGAGCTCGGCTCCCTGCCCGTCGTGCTGTTCGTCGCCGGCGGCATCGCGACGCCGGCCGACGCGTCGATGATGATGCAGCTCGGTGCCGACGGCGTCTTCGTCGGCTCGGGGATCTTCAAGTCGGGGGAGCCGGCCAAGCGTGCCGCCGCCATCGTGCAGGCCACCCGCCACTTCGACAATCCTGACGTCGTCGCCAAGGTCTCCCGCGGCCTCGGCGAGGCGATGGTCGGCATCAACGTCGCCGACATCCCGGTACACCACCGCCTGGAGGACCGAGGCTGGTGAGCTCGTCCCCGTTCATCGGGGTGCTGGCGCTGCAAGGTGACGTTCGCGAGCACATTCGCTCGCTCGAGGCCGTCGGTGCGCGTGCCGTGCCCGTTCGCGCCCTCGCGACACTCGCCGAGGTGGATGCCCTCGTCATCCCCGGCGGCGAGTCGACCACGATGTCCAAGCTGGCCGTCCTCGACGGCTTCTTCGAGCCGCTGCGCGAGGCTCGCGCCGCAGGGATGCCCATGTTCGGTTCCTGTGCGGGCATGATCATGCTCGCCGACCGGGTCACCGACGCCCGCCCCGACCAGGAGACGATCGGGGGCCTGGACGTCACGGTTCGACGCAATGCCTTCGGCCGCCAGGTGGACTCGTTCGAGGCGGACGTCGACATCCCTGCACTCGGTCCGGAGCCGTTCTGCGCCGTCTTCATCCGGGCGCCGAGGGTCGACGAGGTGGGACCCGACGTGGAGGTCCTCGCGACCGTGGCTCGGGCGGGCAACGACGGTACGATCGTGGCCGTCCGACAGGGGTCCCTCCTGGCAACGGCGTTCCACCCTGAGCTGACCGGCGACCTGAGGATCCACGAGTACTTCGCTGAGATGGTGAGGAATCAATGAGCGGTCACTCCAAATGGGCGACCACCAAGCACAAGAAGGCCGTCGTCGACGCGAAGCGCGGCAAGCTCTTCGCGCGGCTGATCAAGAACATCGAGGTGGCCGCGCGCCTGGGCGGCGGTGACCTCAACGGCAACCCGACCCTGTACGACGCCGTCCAGAAGGCGAAGAAGAACTCGGTGCCGGCCGACAACATCGATCGCGCCGTCAAGCGCGGCTCCGGCGCCGAGGCGGGCGGCGCGGACTGGCAGACGATCATGTACGAGGGGTACGGCCCCAGCGGCGTCGCGCTGCTCGTCGAGTGCCTCACCGACAACCGCAACCGCGCGGCGACCGACGTGCGCGTCGCGCTCACCCGCAACGGCGGATCGATGGCCGACCCCGGCTCCGTCGCCTACCTGTTCAGCCGCAAGGGCGTCGTCATCGTGCCCAAGGCCGAGGGCGTCACCGAGGACGACATCCTCATGGTCGTCCTCGACGCCGGCGCCGAGGAGGTCAACGACCTGGGCGAGGCCTTCGAGA
This sequence comes from uncultured Actinomycetes bacterium, assembly GCA_963755335.1. Lineage (GTDB taxonomy): Bacteria > Actinomycetota > Actinomycetes > S36-B12 > S36-B12 > UBA10649. The sequence goes on along the minus strand of CAVWJW010000008.1, from coordinate 1,577,321 downwards.
TCGTGTCCGAGGCCACCGACATGGTGGCCGTGCGCACCGCGATCCAGGCCGCCGGGATGGACTACGAGTCGGCCGAGGCGAACTTCCTGCCCAGCGTCAGCGTCGACCTCGACGAGGACGGCGCCCGCAAGGTGTTCCGGCTCATCGAGGCCCTCGAGGACAGCGACGACGTCCAGAACGTGTTCGCGAACTTCGACATCAGCGACGAGATCATGGAACTGGTCGACCAGTAGTCACTCGTCTGGGGCTGGGGGCACGGTGAACGAGTACGTCGGGACGCAGATGCGCGGCTGGGACGCCGCGACCTTCCGCACGGCTGCCGGCGACCCCACGATGCGGTCGACCGTCATCGCGCTGACCATCCTCGAGTCGTCCCCCGAGTGGACGCGGCTGCGCCACCGTCTCGAGAGGCTGACCCTCTTCGTCCCGGCCCTGCGGATGCGCCCGCTCTACGGAGCGCTCGGCTTCTCCGCGCCGCGCCTTGCCGTCGACCCCGACTTCGACCTCGACGTGCATGTACGGCGCTACCGGCTGGCCGAGGGAGCCGGCTGGAGCGACCTGCTCGACGACGCCCGGCGCATGAGCCTGACCGACTTCGACCACAACCGGCCCCTGTGGGAAGCCGCCCTGGTCGAGGGCCTGCCGGGCGGCCAGGCGGCGTTCCTGCTCAAGCTCCACCACTCCATTGCCGACGGCCAGGCCACCGTGATGATGGGGCTCAACCTCTTCGAGTTCTCCGCCGAAGGCAATCCGGAGGAGGCCGCCCCACCGCCTGCTCCTGACGGCGAGGACGTGGGCATCCGCGACGTGACGTACGCGAACCTGGCCGACAACCTGCGGTTCGGCACCGACATGGCCTTCGCGACGGTGCGTGGCGCGCTCGACTTCGCCAAGGGCACGATCACCGAGACCAAGGCCACCTGGGGCCGCGCCTGGAACACCATCAGCTCGATCGGCCGGTTCACCGCCGTTCCCGACGGGCCGATGTCGCCGGTCATGTCCGGCCGGGGCACCACCTACCGGTTCGCCGCCTTCGGCCTGCCGTTCGCCGGCCTGCGCAATGCGGCCAAGGACCAGGGGTTCAGCGTCAACGACGGCTTCATGGCGGCGGTCGCAGCGGGGCTTGACGGCTACCACCGGCGCCACGGCGTCGTCGTCGAGGAACTGCGCGTCGCGGTGCCGATCAGCCTGCGCGGCGACGCCGGCGACCGCACCGGCCAGGCGTCGAACTCGGTGACCATTGCCCGGTTCCCCATCCCCATCTCCGGGCTGACGACCCTCGAGCGGCTGGAGGCGTCCCACGAGCTGGTCGCCAGGTGGAAGTCCGAGCCGGCGCTGCACATGGCCGACCCGCTGGCCGAGGTCAGCTGGCTGGTGCCGGTCCCCATGCTCGCGCACGCCGCGCAGACCACCGACGTCACCACGAGCAACGTTCCGGGGCCGCCGATGCCGATGTACCTCGCCGGCGCCCAGATGGTCGCGGCGTTCCCGCTGGTGGCGACGATCGGCTCGGCCGTCAACATCACGATGGTCACCTACGACGGCACGGCGTTCATCGGCGTCTCGGCGGACGACCGCGCCGTCGGCGATCTCGCCTGCCTCGTCGAGGACCTGCGCGCTGGGTTCGAGTCCGTCACGGGGTCTCCCGCGGGCCCCGCGGACCCCTACGCCTGAGCCCGACACGCCGCCGGCGCGGGTCGGGTACCGGCCGCACGCCCGCCCAGCCGTTAGCCTGCTGTCCGAACAGGTGTTCGGACGGCGCCAGCCGTCGTCGTCGGGAGGGAGTGATCGCCGTGCGGGTCCTCGGCATCGATCCGGGCCTGACTCGGTGCGGCGTCGCCGTCGTCGAAGGACGGGCGGGTGCGTCGCTCACGGCCGTGCACATCGGCGTCATCCGCACCCATCCGGACGAGCCGGTCGAACGACGGTTGCAGGGGGTCTTCGTGGGCCTCAGCGCCCTCGTGGAGGAGTTCGAGCCCGACTCGATCGCGATCGAGCGGGTGTTCAGCCAGCAGAACGTGCGCAGCGCGATGTCGACGGCGCAGGCGGCCGCGATGGGACTTCTCCTTGCCGGGCAGCGCGGCCTGCCCGTCGCCCTGCACACCCCGACCGAGGTCAAGGCCGCGGTCACCGGCAGCGGCAGGGCGGACAAGGCGCAGGTGACGTCCATGGTCACCCGGATCCTTCGGCTTCCGGGTCCTCCCAAGCCTGCCGACGCCGCCGACGCCGTGGCCATCGCCGTGTGCCAGATCTGGCGCGGCGAGGCGCAGCGCCGCCTTGCGGGTGCTGTCGAGCAGGCTCAGGCCGCGCTGGCCGCCGGCTCGGGGCGACGCGCGTGATCGCCTTCGTCCGGGGCACCGTGGTCCAGGCCGTCGGGGAGTCCGTCGTCGTCGACCTCGGGTCCGTGGGAGTCGTGGTCCAGTGCACGGCCGTCACCGCGCTGGGCCTGCGGCATGGCGAGCACGTCGAGCTGATGACGACGATGGTGGTCCGCGAGGACGGCTGGACGCTCTACGGCTTCACCGACCCCGACGAGCGAACGGTCTTCGAGCAGGTCCAGACGGTCAGCGGCATCGGGCCACGCATCGCGATGGCCCTGCTGGGAACCCTGTCCCCGGACGACCTGCGGCGCGCCGTGGCCAGCGACGACGAGGCGACCCTCATGCGAGTGCCGGGCATCGGTCGCAAGGGAGCCCAACGCCTGATCCTCGAGCTCCAGGACCGTCTCGGCCCGCCGCTGGGCAGTGACCGCGGCGAGCGCACGGTCGGCACTGGCTCCGGTGGCTGGCAGGCGGACGTCGCCGCGGGCCTGACGTCCTTGGGCTGGTCCGCCCGGGAGGCGGACCAGGCTGTTCAGCAGATCGACCCGGCTTCGGTCGCCGCCGCGACGGCTGGCGGTCGACCTGACGTCGGGGCCCTGCTCAAGGCGGCCTTGCGACTGCTGGACCGGCCATGACGCGCGACAGCGCGCTGAACGCCGAGTCGGATCCCGACGACGCCCTCATCGAAGGCGCCCTGCGACCGCAGAACCTCGCCGAGTTCATCGGACAGGAGCGCGTGAAGTCGCAGCTGGGCCTCGTCCTTCAGGCCGCCAGCCTGCGCGGCCGCACGGCCGACCACGTCCTGCTCAGCGGCCCGCCGGGCCTGGGCAAGACGACCCTCGCCAGCATCATCGCCACCGAGATGGGCGCCCCCCTGCGCATGACCTCGGGGCCGGCGCTGCAGCATGCCGGCGACGTCGCAGCCGTCCTGTCGAGCCTGCAGCCGGGTGAGGTCCTCTTCGTCGACGAGATCCATCGGATGGCGCGCGCCGCCGAGGAGATGCTGTACCTCGCCATGGAGGACTTCCGCGTGGACGTCGTCGTCGGGAAGGGCCCGGGAGCGACCGCGATCCCGCTCGACATCGAGCCGTTCACCCTGGTGGGTGCCACGACGCGTGCCGGCCTGCTGCCGAGTCCGCTGCGGGACCGCTTCGGGTTCACCGCCCACCTCGACTTCTACGACACCTCCGACCTCGAGGTGATCATCGCCCGGTCGGCAGGCCTGCTCAGCGTGCCGGTCGACAGCGACGGAGTCAGCGAGATCGCCGGTCGATGCCGGGGCACGCCGCGTATCGCGAACCGCCTCCTGCGCCGAGTCCGCGACTGGGCGCAGGTCCACGGCGACGGGATCGTGAGCCAGGCCAGCGCCCGGTCGGCTCTGGAGCTGTACGAGGTCGACATCCTCGGTCTCGACCGGATCGACCAGGCCGTCCTCGATGCCCTGGTGCTGCGCTTCGGTGGGGGACCGGTCGGCCTGTCCACCCTCGCCGTGGCCGTCGGGCGAGGAGCCCGAGACGATCGAGACGGTCTCCGAGCCCTTCCTCGTACGGCTGGGACTGCTCATGCGCACGCCCGCGTGGCCGGCTCGCGACGCCCGCGGCCTGGCGGCACGCCGGGCTCGAGCCGCCGCGGCCCACGTCCGGCCAGACGGCGCTCGAGATCCCGTAGCCGACGTGCAGTAGCCTCGACCGGAATCGGGTCTTCGGTGGGCCCGAAATGTCCTGTGAACAGGGAGAATCGTGGATCCCGTCAGTCTGCTCCTGATCGTCGCTGCCGGTGCCGGCTTCTACTTCCTCATCATCCGGCCCGGCCAGCAGCGCCAGAAGCGCCAGAACGAGATGGTCAGGAAGATCGAGCCGGGCACCGAGATCATGACCACCGCAGGGATCTTCGGCACCGTGGCCGTCGTCACCGACGAGCAGCTGAGCCTCGAGATCGCGCCCGGTGTCTTCATGCGGATCCTCCCGGCCGCCGTCGCTCGGGTTGTGGACCCCGTAACGGACGACGCGCCACCGCTGCAGGAGTCCGAGGGACCTGGGGACGTAGACTGACCCGGCTTTGACCCTGGCCGACTTCGTCGGCCGTTCCATGTTCATGTTGTGAAGGAGCACCGTGGCGCCACCGCCCGCCAGCAAGCCTGCTCGGCTGCTGCTCGCCCTGACCGCGCTCGTCGTGGTCCTCGCCACCTGGGCCTTCTGGCCGGGTACCGAGCACACGATCAAGCTCGGCCTCGACCTCCAGGGCGGCACGCAGGTCATCCTGCAGCCGAAGCCGGTCACCGAGGGCGCCACGATCACCGAGGACCAGCTCAACCAGACGGTGGCGATCATCCGCCAGCGCGTCGACGGCCTGGGCGTCTCGGAGTCCGAGGTCACCACGCAGGGCTCGGGCAACGGTGCCGTCATCGTCGTCTCGGTGCCGGGTGTCGACCAGGACCGTGTCGTCGACCTCGTCAAGCGAACTGCCCTCCTCGACTTCCGACCCGTCTGGGGCCTCTACGGACCCTCGGCTGCCGTGGCGGCCAGTGCCACGCCGAGCGCGTCGGCCGCGGCCAGCGGGGGAGCGCAGCGCCGCAGCCAGCAGCGCCGCCTCGAGCGCCGCCTCGGCGTCCGCAAGCGCCGCCGCCGTCCGTGAGCGCATCACCGTCGCCGTCCGCCGTGAGCACCCCGGCGCCGGCGACCACCGGGTCGGCGTCCGCGTCCCCATCGCCCAGCCCGTCGGCTTCTGCCGCTCCGCTGGTGCAGGCCAAGGAGAACACCCCTGAGTTCCAGGCGCAGGTCGCCGCTCTCGACTGCACCGACCCGCTGAACTACACCGGTGGCCGACCGGACGACCCCACCCTCTGGCTGGGCACCTGCGAGCGCAACGGCGCCGCCAAGTACAACCTCCAGCCGGCCTTCATCAAGGGCACCAACGTCACCGGCGCAACCGCGCAGCTGCCGCAGAACGGCGTGGGCTGGGTCGTGTCGCTGACGTTCGACAGCGAGGGCGGCAAGGCCCTCGCCGATGCGTCGACCCAGCTGACTCAGCTTCCGGAGTGCGGCACGGCCGGGGCCAACCCCTGCAACGCCTTCGCGATCGTCCTCGACGGCGTGGTCGTGTCGTCGCCGCGGTTCAACGAGCCGATCCTCGGCGGCCAGGCGCAGATCGAGGGCAACTTCACCGCGGAGGAGGCCAAGGACCTCGCGAACGTGCTGAAGTACGGCGCCCTCCCCGTCACCCTCGAGCCGGTCGACATCACGACGGTGTCGCCCACGGTCGGCAACGACCAGCTCCGCGCGGGCATCCTGGCGGGCCTCATCGGCCTCGGCCTGGTCATGCTCTACCTGCTGTTCTACTACCGGGCACTGGGTGTCGTCGCCGTCCTGTCGCTGGTCATCGCGGGACTGATCACGTACCTGTCGCTCATCGTGCTGAGCAAGACGATCGGCCTGACGCTCACGCTTGCGGGCGTCGCCGGCGCCATCGTCGCGATCGGCATCACGGCTGACTCGTTCATCGTCTACTTCGAACGCATCCGAGACGAGATCCGGGAGGGCCGCTCGCTGCGAGTGGCCTGCGACACCGGCTGGGTCCGGGCCAGGCGCACGCTGCTGGCCGCGGACTTCGTGTCGTTCCTCGCCGCGGTCGTCCTCTACGTCCTGTCGGTAGGCAGTGTCCGAGGCTTCGCGTTCATGCTGGGCCTCACGACCGTCATCGACGTCCTCGTGGCCTTCTGGTTCTCGCATCCCGTGGTGGTCCTGCTGGGTCGGACCGGGTTCATGCAGCGGGGCTCGAAGCTGACCGGCCTCGATTCCGACCGCATCGGCGGGCACAGTCTCGCGGGCGACGTTCAGACCAAGTCGAAACGACGCGGCGCTAGCCAGGAGGTCTCGTCATGAGCGGGCTCGGGAACATCGGCCATCGCCTCTACGCGGGCGAGGTCTCCATCGACTTCGTCGGCCGGCGCAAGCTCTGGTACATCATCTCGGGCATCATCCTGCTGGTGGCCATCGCCGCCCTGCTGCTGCGCGGTCTCAACCTGGGCATCGAGTTCCGCGGAGGCGCCGAGTTCGGCGTCCCGAACGCGACATGCTCCGTGGAGCAGGCCCGCGTCGTGGCCGAGAAGGCCACTGGCGCGCAGGCGATCGTCACCGAGACGGCCAGCGGAACCATCAACGTCCAGACCGAACCGGTCACGCCGGCCGAGAGCTCGGTCATCGCCGGCCAGCTGGCAACCGCCTGCGGCGTCGACAAGGGCGAGATCAAGATCCAAGTGGTCGGCCCGACCTGGGGCTCGGAGATCTCGAAGAAGGCCCTGCAGGGACTGGTGGCCTTCCTCATCCTCGTGAGCATCTTCCTGTCGATCTACTTCGAGTGGCGAATGGCGGTGGCGGCCCTCGTCGCACTCGCCCATGACCTCGTCATCACGGTCGGCATCTATGCGCTGACGGGACTGCAGGTCACTCCAGCGACCGTGATCGGCTTGTTGACGATCCTCGGCTACTCGCTGTACGACACCGTGGTCGTGTTCGACAAGGTGCGCGAGAACACCAAGGGGATAGCCGGGCAGTCCGTCATGACGTACGGCGATGCAGCCAACCTCGCTGTGAACCAGACCCTGGTGCGATCGATCAACACCTCGATCGTGGCGCTGCTGCCGGTACTCGCGATCATCATCGTCGGCGCCGGCCTGCTGGGCGCGGGCACGCTGCTCGACCTCGCCGTCGCACTCGCTGTCGGCATGTTCGCCGGTGCGTACTCGTCGATCTTCATCGCGACGCCGTTCCTCGTGCAGTTGAAGGAGCGCCAGCCCGAGATGAAGTCGCTGGAGTCGCGCGTACTGGCCCGCCGCAAGCAGGCGAAGGGCGCTGCCAGCGACGAGATCGTCGAGGGTGCGGTGGCCGCCGGTGCGACCACCACGAAGACGGCAACGTCCAAGACGGCAACGACCCAACTCGACTCCGCGACGCGGGCCCAGCCCAAGAAGCAGCCGCGCTCCAAGCGGAAGTAGCGCGGCACATGGCCGACCGGACGCCCGAGGAGCTCTTGTGGTCTCGGGTCCGCGAGGTTCCGGACTGGCCTGAGCCGGGCGTGCTGTTCCGCGATCTCACGCCGATGCTGGCGGATCCGCACGCCTTCGCGACCACGGTGGACCTCATGGCCCACGCGGTCGGGCGCGGAACCGTTGACGAGGTCGTCGGCATCGAGGCCCGGGGCTTCCCCCAGGCGGCCGCCCTCGCGTACCACCTCGGGGCGGGATTCGTCCCGCTGCGCAAGCCCGGGAAGCTGCCCGGCGACGTGCACGTGCAGGAGTACGACCTGGAGTACGGCAGCACCTCGCTCGAGCTGCATCAGGACGCCCTCGGGCCGGGTCGTCGCGCGATCATCGTCGACGACGTCATCGCGACCGGCGGCACGGCCTGCGCCGCCATCGACCTGGTGCGGATGACGGGCGCCGAGGTCGTGGGCTTCATAGCGATCCTCGACCTCGTCGCCCTCGGCGGCGCCGACCGCATCCGCGAGCGCGGCGTCGAGGTCACCGCACTGCTCAGCGCCTGATCGGCGCGTCGTGAGGCGCCCCTTACACTGAGGCAAACGCGACGGAGGGGTGTTGGCCAAGGAGAACGTGCTGCCTACGGAGCCGGTTGCTGCGGCTCCGTCTGTCGTGGTGCAGGACTCCGGGGGAATCCGGTCACGTTTCGCCCGTCTGGCCGGTTCGCGCACCAGCTTCCCCGAGCTCGAGCCGCTGCTTCGCACGCTGCGCAAGTACCACCCGAAGGCCGACACCCGACTGGTCGAGCGGGCCTACGAGATGGCCGCGTACCTGCACCGCGACCAGAAGCGGCGCTCCGGCGAGGCCTACATCACGCATCCGCTCGCGGTGGCGACCATCCTGGCGGACCTCGGCATGACCGCGCCCACCCTGGCGGCCGCCCTCCTGCACGACACGGTCGAGGACGCCGGCTATGCACTCGACGCGCTCCGTGAGGACTTCGGCGACGAGATCGCCCAGCTCGTCGACGGCGTCACCAAGCTCGACCGGGTCAAGTACGGCGAGGCATCGGCGGCCGAGACGGTCCGCAAGATGGTCGTCGCGATGGCGCGCGACATCCGCGTGCTGGTCATCAAGCTGGCCGACCGCCTCCACAACATGCGGACGCTTCGCTGGATGCCCGAGGAGAAGCAGCAGCAGAAGGCGCGCGAGACGCTCGAGATCTACGCGCCGCTCGCGCACCGCCTCGGCATGAACGCCGTGAAGTGGGAGCTCGAGGACCTGTCCTTTGCCACGCTCTACCCGAAGATGTACGAGGAGATCGTGCGGCTGGTGGGCCAGCGGGCGCCGTCCCGCGACCAGTACCTGACGACGGTGATCGACGAGATCGAGTCGGACCTGAAGAAGAGCAAGGTCAAGGCGGTCGTGACCGGCCGACCCAAGCACTACTACTCGGTGTACCAGAAGATGATCGTGCGCGGCCGCGACTTCGCCGACATCTACGACCTGGTGGGCATCCGCATCCTCGTCGACGACATCCGCGACTGCTACGCGGTGCTCGGAGTCGTGCACGCCAAGTGGAGCCCGGTGCCGGGGCGCTTCAAGGACTTCATCGCCATGCCGAAGTTCAACATGTACCAGTCGCTCCACACGACCGTGATCGGCCCTGAGGGCAAGCCGGTCGAACTGCAGATCCGCACCCACGACATGCACCGGGCCGCCGAGTTCGGCGTCGCCGCGCACTGGCGCTACAAGCAGAACGACGTCGGCGGCAAGCAGGGTCCCGACGACTTCGGCTGGCTGCGCCAGCTCCTGGAGTGGCAGCGCGAGACCGAGGATCCCGACGAGTTCCTGGACTCGCTGCGCTACGACCTCGGGTCGTCCGAGGTGTTCGTGTTCACGCCCAAGGGCGACGTCGTCGCGCTGCCGTCCAACTCCACGCCCATCGACTTCGCGTACTCGGTGCACACCGAGGTCGGGCACCGATGCGTGGGCGCTCGCGTCAACGGCAAGCTCGTGCCCCTGGAGTCGTCGCTGGAGAACGGCGACGTCGTCGAGATCTTCACGTCGAAGGCCGACGGGGCCGGCCCGAGCCGTGACTGGCTCACCTTCGTGCAGTCACCGCGCGCGCGGACGAAGATCAAGGCGTGGTTCTCGCGCGAACGCCGTGACGAGGCGATCGAGACAGGCAAGGAGTCCATCGTCCGCGCGATGCGCAAGCAGGGCCTGCCGCTGCAGCGCATGATGACGAACCAGGCGCTCACCACCATCGCCGCCGATCTCCATCAGGCCGACATCTCCGCCCTGTACGCATCGGTCGGCGAGGGCCGGATCTCGGCCGCCTCGATCGTCCAGCGCCTGGTCGATTCGGCCGGCGGCGTGGACGGTGCCGCCGATGACGCCGCCGAGGTGATCAGCCCCACCCACGTGCAGCGCCAGCGGACGTCCGGCGATGTGGGCGTCATCGTCAAGGGCGTCGACGACGTCTGGGTGAAGCTGGCCCGCTGCTGCACGCCCGTCCCCGGCGACGAGATCACCGGCTTCGTCACCCGCGGTGCTGGGGTGTCCGTCCACCGCACCGACTGCGTGAACGTTCCCGGCCTGCAGGCAGAGCCTGATCGCATGGTCGAGGTGGAGTGGGCGCCCACGTCGAGCAGCGTCTTCCTCGTCAACATCCAGGTGGAGGCCCTCGATCGCGCGCGCCTCCTCTCGGACGTGACCCGCGCCCTGTCCGACACCCACGTCAACATCCTCAGCGCCTCGGTCACCACGACCCGCGAGCGCATCGCGCTGTCGCGCTTCACCTTCGAGATGGCCGACCCCAAGCACCTCGGCTCGGTGCTGCGGGCGGTGCGGAACGTCGAAGGCGTCTACGACGCGTACCGCGTCTAGTCGAGGAATGAGCGCAGCGAGTCCCGGAGGCGAGGCGCCGAAAGCGCGCGTCTAGCCGAGGAATGAGCGCAGCGAGTCCCGGAGGCGAGGCGCCGAAAGCGCGCGTCTAGCCGAGGAATGAGCGGAGCGAGTCCCGGAGGCAAGGCGCATAAGGCCCTGGCGTGACTAGCGACCCATCAACGCCTTGGTCGAGGCGATCTGCTCGTCGATGGCCGCTGCCGCCTTGTCGTCGCCGCGCTTGGCAGCCGCGTCGCGCTTCTCCTGGAGCCGGCCCAGCGCCTCGGTGAAGGCGTCCGTGGCAACCCCGCCGGTCGTGGTCTTCCAGGCGTCGGCCTCCGCCGAGCGGACGGCCTCCTCGACCTTCTTGAGGCGACCCTCGATGCGATCGCGCTCGGGGCGGGGCAGGTCTCCTGCCTTGTCCCAGCGGTCCTGGATCGAGCGGAGGGCCGTCTTGGCCGCCTTGAGGTCGGTGATCGGCAGGATCGCCTCGGCCTCCGTCGCCAGTGCGTCCTTGACGGCGACGTTCGGGCGCAACGACTCCTGCTCGGCGTCCTCGGTCGCTGTGCGCGACTCGTAGAAGGCGTCCTGAGCGGCCTTGAACCGCTTCCAGAGCTTGTCCTCGTCGGCGCGGGAGGCTCGTGGTGCGGCCTTCCACTCGACCATGAGATCGCGGAGCTGCTTGGAGGTCTTCGACCAGTCCGTCGAGGCGGACAGCGCCTCGGCGCGGGCGATGAGGTCGCGCTTGCGAGCGACGGCGTCCTTGCGCTGGGCGTCGAGCTCGGCGAAGTGGGTGCGGCGCCGCTTGTCGAAGGACGTGCGCGCGGCGCTGATGCGCTGCCACAGCTCCTGCTCGGCGGCCCGGTCGCCGCGGGGGAGCGCCTTCCACTCCTCGACGATCGCGGCGTAGCGCTCCGTCGTTACGCGCCACGATGTGGAGTCCTTGAGGGCCTCGGCCTCGTCGGCCAGGGTGCGGCGAACAGCCAGCGTGGCCTCGCGCTGCTCGGCCTTGCGTGCCCGCGCCTCGGTCTTGGCTGCCTCGATGGCCCCGTCTAGGCGTGCGCAGCGAGCCTCGAGACCGGCGATGTCACCGACGAAGGACCGTTGAGCCAGGCCCTCGCGCACCCGGGTGAGGACCGCCTCGGCCTGCTCGGGGGCGGTGCGGTGCTCGGCCAGCCGTCGCTCGATCAGGTCGATCTCGACGACGAGGTCGTCGTACTTACGACCGAAGAAGGCCAGGCCCGCAGCGGGCTCGCCTGCGGCCCACTGGCCCGACGACGACTTCGCCCTCCGGCGCCAGCAGGATGACGGTGCCGTCGGGCTCGACGCGGCCGAACTTCGCCGGATCGCTCGCCGAGGCGGGCGTCGGAGGGCGAAGCGCCGCAGGCGTCGGAACGCCGTTGTCGGGCATGCGATTCACCTTGCTTCCTGACTGGTCGAGCGGAAGTCGCTCCACTGTGGTGCAAACACCCTAGCCGTCGCCACTTCTACTGCTGCACGCGTTGCCGACTCGATGAACACCGGCTGCTTGGGAGAGCCATCGGCGCTGCCATCGGCCGTGCCGACGGCGGCCACGTTCTTGACGATGTCGAGGCCCGAGGTGACCTTTCCCCAGATCGTGTAGTCGCCGGGCAGGCTGGTGTCGCCGTAGACGATGAAGAACTGGGAACCGCCGGTGCCCGGGCCCGCGTTCGCCATCGCGACCGTGCCTGCGGGGTAGTTGTTGTCGGACGCGGTCGGCAGGTTCTCGTCGGGGACGGAGTAGCCCGGGCCGCCGGTGCCGTCACCCTTGGGGTCGCCGCACTGCAGCACGAAGATCCCCTGCGTGGTCAGGCGGTGGCAGACCGTGTTGTCGTAGAACCCGGACTTGGCCAAGAAGGCCTCGCTCGCGACCGTCTTGGCGGCCTTCGGATCGACGGCGATGACGATGTCGCCGCAGTTGGTCGTGAGCGTGATGCTCGTGGCGGAGCCGGTCGTCGGGGCGGCACTGAACGACGGGATGTCGGTGCGCGCCGTGCCGGGAGCGGTGCAGTTGAGGGCCGCGAGGGCAGCCTTGGCGGACGCATCGACCGTGGGGGACGCCGCGGTCGATGCAGCTGCAGAGCCACTGGCCACCGCCGACGCGACGCCGACGGGGCAGCGCTCACGGACGGGCTGGCGCTGGTGGTCGGAGCGACCGAGGCCACGGGAGCGGCCTCGGGAGCGCTGGAGTGCGTGAGGACGACCCAGGCGACGCTGCCGAACACCAGGGCGGTCACCACGACTGCGGCCACGATCCGCTGGTTGCGCTTGCGCTTGTCTACCCGAGCTGAGCGGCGTGCCTGCTGACGCTCGTACTTGGCACGGGCCAGGTCGCGCTGGCGCTTGCTGCCGGACATGAGCTCCCCTTCGTCGATCCCTCATGGCCGACGCCGGAGCGTGGCCGAGGGGAGTCTATGTCTCGCGATATCCGGCCCCACGAGGCGCCACCGCGCGTCGATAGGCTGGCCTCCCTCTGCGAGCGAAGGACTGGACGTGCTGATTGCCGGGTTTCCCGCGGGGTCGTGGGCGACCAACTGCTATGTCATCGCTGCCGACCCCGGTGAGCCGTGCCTGATCATCGATCCTGGCCAGGAGTCGATCGACGGAGTGCACGAGATCATTCGCGAGCACCGGCTCGCTCCGGCCGCCGTCCTGCTCACCCACGGGCACATCGACCATGTGTGGTCCGTCGCACCGCTGTCGGCCGAGTTCGACGTGCCGGCCCTCATCCACGTCGACGATCGCTATCGGCTCGCCGACCCGGCTGGATCCAGCATCGTCGCCGCGCGCGAGCAGCTGATGGCCATGACGAAGAACTCGCTCGAGCTCACCGAGCCGAGCGATGTGCGCCTTCTGGAGGACGACCAGGTCCTCGACCTAGCCGGGCTGACCTTCACCGTGCGCCACGCTCCCGGGCACACAGAGGGCTCGGTCGTGTTCGAGGTCGACGACGTCATGTTCAGCGGCGATGTCCTGTTCGCCGGTTCGATCGGGCGCACGGATCTGCCGGGCGGCAGTCACGAGCAGATGATCGATTCGCTTCGGCGCGTCATCGTCCCGGCGGCCGACGACCTCACCGTCCTGCCAGGGCACGGGCCGCAGACGACCATCGCCCACGAACGGGCGACGAACCCGTACCTCCGCCCCTTGCTGACCGCCGCCGGCGCAGACGTGCCGCGCAACCCGAAGGGGCTGTGATCGTGGCCAAGGTGACCAAGCTCTCCGGCTTCCCCGAGTGGCTGCCCGCCGGCCGGATCGCCGAGCTCGCCGTGCTCGACACCGCGCGGCGCGTGTTCGAGCTGCACGGCTTCTCCTCGCTGGAGACCCGCGCCGTCGAGCCTGTGGAGCAGATGCTCCGCAAGGGCGAGATCGACAAGGAGGTGTACCTCCTTCGGCGCATGCAGGCGGTGGAGGGAGAGGCCGATCCGGGACTGGGGCTGCACTTCGACCTGACGGTGCCGTTCGCCAGGTACGTGGTCGAGAACGCCGGCCAGCTGGAGTTCCCCTACCGCCGCTACCAGATCCAGAAGGTGTGGCGCGGGGAGCGACCCCAGGAGGGACGCTTCCGGGAGTTCACCCAGGCCGACATCGACGTCGTCGATCGTGACTCCCTCGCCTTCCACCACGACATCGAGATGGCCGTGGTGATGGCGGCGCTGCTGGCTGAGCTGCCCATCCCGCGCGCGCTCATCCAGGTCAGCAACCGCAAGCTCGCCGAGGGGTTCTTCGCCGGTGTGGGCGCCGAGGACTCCGCCGCGGTCCTGAGGAACATCGACAAGCTCGACAAGATCGGCGCCGAGCGCGTCGCGCAGCTTCTGCAGTCCGATGCCGGGCTCAGTCCTGAGGCCGCCCGGATGTGCCTGAGCCTGGCCGAGATCCGCACCGACGACACGTCCTTCGTCGAGCGGGTTCGCGGGCTCGGGGTCAGCAATGAGCTCCTCGACGAGGGCCTCGACGAGCTCGCCCAGGTCGTTGCGGGTGCCAACGCCGTCGTCGAGGGCTCCGTGGTTGCCGATCTCAGGATCGCTCGCGGCCTGGACTACTACACCGGAACGATCTACGAGACCCAGCTGCTCGGCTACGAGTCGTTCGGCTCCGTGGCGTCCGGGGGCCGGTACGACTCCCTGGCGTCCGACGGCAGGCAGACGTTCCCCGGCGTCGGCATCTCGCTCGGCGTCTCGCGCCTCGTGGCGGCACTCATCGGCCGTGACCTCGTGTCGGTGTCCCGATCGGTTCCGTCGGCCGTCCTGATCGCCGTGATCGACGAGGACTCCCGTCGGGTCAGCGAGGCCGTGGCCCAGGCCCTGCGCGCTCGCGGCATCGCCTGCGAGGTGGCCCCGAAGGCCGACAAGTTCGGCAAGCAGATCAGGCATGCCGATCGTCGGGGGATCCCCTTCGTATGGTTCCCTGACACGGGCGGCCACAGCGTCAAGGACATCCGGTCAGGGGATCAGACACCGGCCGATCCCGCCGTCTGGAGCCCCCCGCCCGCCGACCTGCACCCCACCGTGAGCTCGACCGTCATCCAGGAGGAAGCCCCGTGATCCGCACCCATCAGGCAGGAACGCTGCGCCGCGAGGACGCGGGCACGCAGGTGACGCTGGCCGGCTGGGTGGCGAGCCGACGTGACCACGGCGGCGTGGCCTTCCTCGACCTGCGCGACGCCAGCGGGGTGGTCCAGGTCGTGGTCCACGATCCCGCGGTCGCCCACCCGCTGCGCGACGAGTTCTGCATCAAGGTCGTCGGCACCGTCGAGCTCCGCCCCGAGGGCAACGAGAACCCCGACCTGCCCACCGGTGCCGTCGAGATCATGGTCGAGGACCTCGAGGTGCTGTCGGTCGCGGCCCCCCTGCCCTTCCCGATCGACGACCGCGTGGCCGTCAACGACGAGATCCGGCTCAAGTACCGGTATCTCGACATGCGCCGTTCCGCGACCGGCAATGCGCTCCGAATGCGCTCCAAGGTGAACCAGATCGCCCGCGACGTCCTGCTCGCGCACGACTTCGTCGAGATCGAGACGCCGACGCTCACCGCCTCGACGCCCGAGGGTGCGCGCGACTTCCTCGTGCCCGCGCGCCTGCAAGCCGGGTCCTGGTACGCGCTGCCCCAGTCGCCGCAGCTGTTCAAGCAGCTGCTGATGGTCGGTGGCATGGAGAGGTACTTCCAGATCGCCCGCTGCTACCGCGACGAGGACTTCCGCGCCGATCGCCAGCCCGAGTTCACCCAGCTCGACGTGGAGATGTCCTTCGTCGAGCAGGAGGACGTCATCGCCATCGGCGAGGAGGTCATCCGCGCGGTCTGGAGCGGAGTCCTCGGCTACGAGATCGGTGAGATCCCGCGCATGACCTACGGGGAGGCGATGCGCCGCTTCGGCAGCGACAAGCCCGACCTGCGCTTCGACCTCGAGCTCGTCGACATGACCACCTACTTCGCCGAGACGCCGTTCCGCGTGTTCCAGGCCGAGTACGTGGGTGCCGTGGTGATGCCCGGCGGCGCCGCACAGCCGCGCAAGCAGTTCGACGCCTGGCAGGAGTGGGCGAAGCAGCGCGGTGCCAAGGGCCTTGCCTACGTCACCGTCGCCGACGACGGCACGCTCGGCGGCCCGGTGGCCAAGAACCTCAGCGAGACCGAGGTCGCTGGACTCGTCGCCGCAACCGGTGCCAAGCCAGGGCGACTGCGTCTTCTTCGGTGCCGGCAAGACGGCAGATGGACGCGCCCTGCTCGGGGCCACGCGATTGGAGATCGCCCGGCGCCTGGGCCTCATCGACGAGTCTGCATGGTCCTTCCTGTGGATCGTCGATGCCCCGATGTTCGAGGAGATCGAGCTGGACGACGGCAGCCTCGGCTGGACCGCCGTCCACCATCCCTTCACGTCGCCGAACGCCGAATGGATCGACCGCTTCGAGGAGTCACCGGGAGAGGCGCTGGCGTACGCCTACGACATCGTCTGCAACGGCAACGAGATCGGCGGCGGCTCGATCCGTATTCACCAGGAGGACGTGCAGAAGCGGGTCTTCGACATGCTCGGCATGAGCGAGGAGGAGGCACGCGGGAAGTTCGGCTTCCTGCTCGACGCCTTCACGTTCGGCCCGCCGCCGCACGGCGGCATCGCCATCGGCTGGGACCGACTGTGCATGCTCCTCGCCGGGGCGCCGTCCATCCGCGACGTCATCGCGTTCCCGAAGTCGGGCGGTGGGCAGGATCCCCTGACGGGCGCACCCACCCCGATCACGCCGCAGCAGCGCAAGGAGGCCGGGATCGATGGGCCGCCCGCTCCGCCAGCTAAGGCCGAGTGACCCGTTCGTCCGCTGGGTCCTCGACGACCTGAGTCCGGACGAGATCCTCGTCGACGGCGCGAACATCGCGTTCGTCGACTCGGCGGAGACGGCCGGCGAGGTCTGGATCACCTGCCTCGGCGAGGATCCGCGGCACGTGCGCACGCCTCGTCGAGCAGCTCGCCTCCGCCACCGCGGTCGATGGCATCACCGTTCCCGAGGACGCGTTCGGGCTGCTTCCGGCACGGCTGCAGAGCCCGGACCACGGCCATTGGTCGTTCTGGGTCTACGACCCGGGCCTGGCGCCGATAGCGGACAGCGACGCGATCGATCTCCCGTCGGACGACCCGAGGATCGCGCCTCTGCTGGCCCACTCCGACTCGGCGCACATCTTCCCCGGTGACCCGCGTGTCGTCCGTTGGGTCGGCGTCATCGACGGGGCACGACTCGTGTCCGTGGCGGCGCAGCGCACGGAGTCGAGTGGGGCGGCCCACATCGTCAGCGTGTGCACCGACCCTCAGCGTCGCGGCGAGGGCCTGGCGCGCCGTGCCTGCACGCGGATCATGCGGCTGGCGACCGATGAGGGAGCGCCAGCCGTCATCCTGGAGATGTACGCCGGCAACGAGGCCGGTCGTCGGACGTACAGCGCGCTGGGATTCCGCGAGGTGGGCCGGTTCCGCTCCGGCCTCCTCACGGCAGGGGGTCATAGGGTTCCCGCATGACGCTGTTCGACGATGGGCTGTCCAGCTCGCGCTCGTCGGCACCGCTCGCCGTGCGCATGCGGCCTCGATCCCTCGACGAGGTCGTCGGCCAGGACCTCGCCCTCGCCCCCGGGTCCCCCCTGCGCACGCTCCTGACCGCCACGGCCGAATCCACGGTCGTCTCCGTCATCCTGTGGGGCCCGCCGGGCACCGGGAAGACCACCGTGGCCACGCTCCTGTCGGCGGGCACGGGTCGCGCCTTCGTGGAGCTGTCGGCGGTCACGGCCGGCGTCAAGGACGTCCGTGCGGTGATCGAGCGAGCCAGGGACAGTCTGGCGATGCATGGGCGGGGAACGGTCCTGTTCATCGATGAGGTCCATCGGTTCTCCAAGAGCCAGCAGGACGCATTGCTTCCGGCGGTCGAGAACGGGTGGGTCACCCTCATCGCCGCCACTACGGAGAACCCGAGCTTCTCGGTGATCGCGCCGTTGATGTCGCGCAGCGTGATGGTGCGCCTGTCTCCGCTGACCGACGCGCACGTCGAGGAGCTGCTCCGCAAGGCGATCACCGATCCGCGCGGGCTCGACGGCTCAGTGGTCGTGGAGGAGGACGCGATCGCGCACCTCGTGCGCACCGCGAACGGGGATGCCCGCCGCGCCCTCACCGGGCTCGACGCCGCAGCCGCCTCGGGCCAGCCCGACGAGGACGGCAACATCGTGGTGACCGTGTCCGACGCCGAGCGGGCCGTGCAGCAGGCGGCGATCATCTACGACAAGGACGGCGACCAGCACTACGACGTGATCAGCGCCTTCATCAAGAGCCTGCGCGGCAGCGACCCCGACGCGGCACTGCACTACCTCGCCAGGATGCTCGAGGCCGGCGAGGACCCGCGCTTCGTGGCCCGGCGGCTGATGATCCTGGCGAGCGAGGACATCGGCATGGCCGAGCCGAACGTTCTCCAGACCGCCGTCGCCGCTGCCCAGGCCGTCGCCATGGTCGGGATGCCCGAGGCGGGCATCATCCTCGCCCACGCGACGATCCACGCCGCACTCGCGCCGAAGTCCAATGCCGTCGTCGTCGGACTCGGCGAGGCCACGGCCGACGTGCGCAAAGGCGGCATGGGTCGCGTGCCCGCACACCTGCGCGACGCGCACTACCCAGGGGCGTCCGCGCTCGGACATGGCCGCGCCTATGTCTACCCGCACGACGTGCCGGGGGGCGTCGCTGAGCAGCAGTACCTGCCGGACGAGCTGGTCGGGCGCACGTACTACCACCCGTCGCGGCACGGGGCCGAGGCCGCGTGGGCGGACATCGACGCCCGCCTGCGGCAGATGCGCACGGGCGACGGGTCGACGGACGGCTGACGCAGAGCTCCGAGCGGCCCCGTTACTGTTGGGCCTCATGCGCAGGATCGTGTGGGTCGCCATCGGTGCGGCCGGGGGAATCGTCGCGTATCGACGCGCCCAGCAGGCGATCGCCGATGCGAAGGAGCGCGGCGTGGTGCTGAGCGCCCAGCAGATGGGCGCGTCGGCCGTCACCGCGGTGGCCAGCGCCAAGGCGCTGGCGACATCCGCCGCGCAATGGAGCCCGCCAAGCGTTCCCACCCCGGGCACCGCCGCATCGAAGGCCCTCGCCAAGGCCCGCAGCACCCAACGCACCGAGCAAGGAGAGTAGACGTGGACTCCGCCGAGATCCGAAGCCGATTCCTTCGGTACTTCGCCGACCGCGGGCATCAGGTCGTCCCCTCGGCCTCGCTGCTCCTCGACGACCCCACGCTCCTGTTCGTCAACGCCGGCATGGTGCCGTTCAAGCCGTACTTCCTCGGCGAGGCGCCGCCGCCCTACCCGCGGGCCACGAGCGTCCAGAAGGTCGTCCGCACCCTCGACATCGAGGAGGTCGGCAAGACGACCCGTCATGCCTCGTTCTTCCAGATGGCCGGCAACTTCTCCTTCGGCGACTACTTCAAGGAGGGGGCGATCCCCTTCGCGTGGGAGCTGCTCACCCGGCCCGTGGCCGATGGCGGGTACGGCTTCCCCGAGGACAAGCTCTGGGCGACCGTCTACGACGACGACGACGAGGCGATCGACATCTGGCACCGCGTCGCCGGCCTGCCCTACGAGCGGATCCAGCGCCGCAACGCCAAGGACAACTACTGGTCAATGGGCGTCCCGGGTCCCGGCGGCCCCTGCTCGGAGATCTACTTCGACCGCGGCCCCGACCACGGCCGCGAAGGGGGGCCCGTCGCAGACGAGGATCGCTACCTCGAGGTGTGGAACCTCGTCTTCATGCAGGACGAGCTGTCCGAGGTGCGCTCCAAGGAGGACTTCGACATCCGCCGGCCGCTGCCGGCGAAGAACATCGACACCGGCATGGGCCTCGAGCGCATGGCCGCACTCCTTCAGGGCGTCGACAACATCTACGAGATCGACACCACCCTCGGCATCCTCAACCGCGCGACGGAGCTGACCGGAGCGCGCTACGGAGCGAACGATCGCGACGACGTCGCGCTGCGCATCGTCGCCGACCACGCGCGCACCTGCGTGTTCCTGATCGGCGACGGCGTGCTGCCGGGCAACGAGGGTCGCGGCTACGTGCTTCGACGCCTGATGCGGCGCACGATCCGCATGATGCGCCTGCTCGGGGCGCACGACCCGATCATGAGCGAGCTCGTCGACGCCACGGTGCTGACGATGGCGCCCCAGTACCCCGAGCTCAACGACGAGGCCAACCGGGTGCGGCAGATCGCCGTCGCCGAGGAGTCCACCTTCCTGCAGACCCTGCGCACCGGTACGACGATCTTCGACTCGGCGGCTGCGGGCGTCCGCAAGACCGGCGGCAGCCAGCTGTCCGGCGACCAGGCTTTCGCGCTGCACGACACGTACGGCTTCCCGTTCGACCTGACCCTCGAGATGGCGGCCGAGCAGGGCCTGTCCGTCGACGAGGAGGGCTTCCGCCGCCTCATGGGCCAGCAGCGCGAGCGCGCCAAGGCCGACGCGAAGGCACGCAAGAGCGGCGTGACCGCGACCACCGCCTACCGCGACATCCTCGAGGCGGGCGGCACGACCACGTTCACCGGCTACACGGAGGCCGAGACGGAGTCCGTCGTCATCGGAATCGTCATGGACGGCGATACCGTGCCGGCCGCGCGCGTCGGCGACCACGTGGAGGTCGTGCTCAACCGTTCGCCGTTCTACGCGGAGTCCGGCGGCCAGCTCGGCGACCAGGGACGTCTGGTGAGCCAGGACGGCGCCGTCGTCGACGTCTACGACGTGCAGTCGCCGGTGCCTGGGCTGTTCATCCACCGCGGCGAGGTCGTCGACGGCGAACTGGTCAGCGGTGCCACGGTCGTCAGCCACATCGACGTCGCGCGCAGGCGCGCCATCTCCCGGGCGCACACGGCGACGCACATGATCCACCGCGCCTTCCGTGAGCGGCTGGGCGATACGGCCACGCAGATGGGTTCCGAGAACTCACCTGGTCGACTCCGCTTTGACTTCCCGAGTTCGGGACCCGTCTCGCCGGAGACCATGCGGGAGGTGGAGCAGCGCGTCAACGAGGTGCTCATCGACGACCTGAGCGTCTCCGCGCAGACGATGTCGCAGCAGGACGCCAGGGCCATGGGCGCGATGGCCCTGTTCGGCGAGAAGTACGGCGACCGCGTACGCGTCGTGTCGGTCGGCGACTGGGCTCACGAACTGTGCGGTGGAACCCACGCACAGCGATCGGGGCAGCTCGGGGTCGTGACGTTCCTGTCCGAGGGGTCGATCGGCGCCGGCGTGCGTCGCGTGGAGGCGCTGGTCGGGGCCGATGCGTACCAGTTCCTCGCCAGGGAGCACATCCTCGTCAGCCGCCTGTCCGAGCTGGTCAAGGCACCCGCCGACCAGCTCGTCGAGCGCATCGAGAAGACGATCTCCTCGTTGAAGTCGGCCGAGCGCGACCTCGCGAAGGTCCGCAGTGCGCAGCTGACTACCAGCATGGACGGCATCATCGGCGAGGGCAGGGACGTCGGCCCGATCCGGCTGTGGGACTTCGTGGCTCCTGAGGGCACGACGGCTAACGACCTGCGCGAGCTCCTCGCCAAGACGAAGGGTCGTGCGCGGCCCGACATTCCCGTCATCGTCGTCGGCGCTGCCGTGGCCGACGGCAAGGTCTCGATCATCACGGGGGCCTCGCCGGAGGCGATCGCCCTCGGCGTCACTGCCAAGGCGGTGCTCGAGGCCGCGGCGCCGAGCATCGGTGGCCGGGGCGGCGGCAAGGACGAGCTTGCTCAGGGCGGTGGCACGAACCCCGACGGCCTCGACGCGGCGATCGCCGCCGTCGAGGCCATGATCCGCGAGCGTACGGGCTCCTAGGCGGTGCGTTCAGGCGTGCGCATCGCGTGCGACGTCGGATCCGTGCGGATCGGCGTGGCCCGCAGTGACGCCACCGGCATCCTGGCGGTCCCGCTCGACGCGGTCCCAGCGGCGGGCGACTCGCTCGGCTCGGTGGCGGCGCTCGTGGCGGAATGGGAGGCCCTCGAGGTCTATGTGGGACTGCCCCTGCACCTCAACGGCTCCGAGGGGCCCTCGGCGAAGGCGGCGCGAGACTGGGCTGGGGCGCTGGCGGAACGCATCGACGCCCCGGTCCGTCTGATGGACGAGCGGCTGTCGACGGTGCAGGCGCAGCGCGGCCTGCACGAGGCCGGGCGGACGACACGCCAGTCCCGGTCGCTCATCGACAGCGCCTCTGCTGTCATCGTGTTGCAGGCGGCCCTTGACCAGGAGCAGGCGACCGCGGCGGTGCCCGGCAAGCAGATCGACGCGACGACGGAAGGAGGCGACGGTGAGCCAGCTTGAGCAGTTCATGACGGCGAGCCCGCTGCCGCCCTCACGCCATCGCCGCACCTGGGGCAAGTTCCTGGCCGCCGTGATCGCGATCGGCCTGCTCGTCGGCATGATCGGCGCGGCCTTCATCCTCCTGCGCGGCAACTCCGACCCGAACGACTATTCAGGCTCCGGGTCCGGTGAGGCGGTCGTCGTCGTGGCCCGCGGGGACACCCTCACCGAGATCGGCGAGAAGCTGCAGAAGGCCGGAGTCGTCCTGACGTCGGACGCCTTCGTCGCCGCGGCCACGCTCGATGACCGCTCGTCGTCGATCGGCCCGGGCAAGTACACCCTGCACGAGCAGATGAGCGCGAGCTCCGCCCTTGATCTCATGCTCGATCCTGCCTCCCGAGCCGACAGCCGACTCGTGCTGCCGGAGGGACTGCGCCTCGAGCAGACCGTCAACACCGCCGCCAAGGCGACGTCGCTGCCCAAGTCGGACTTCCAGAAGGTCCTCCAGGACCCTGCTCAGCTGGCACTACCGAAGTGGGCGAAGGACCGTCCCGAGGGCTTCATGTTCCCCGCGAGCTACGACCTGACCGGCAACGAGACGGCCCGGACGATCCTGCGCAACCTCGTCAAGCGGTTCAACCAGGCGAGCGCCGACATCGGGCTTGAGGGGCGCGCCAAGGACGTCAAGATGACGCCGTACCAGGTCCTTATCGTGGCGTCGCTGCTGCAGGGCGAGGCCGCACCCGCCGACTTCGGCAAGGTGGCCCGGGTCATCTACAACCGGCTCGACGCCGACATGCCGCTCCAGCTCGACTCCACCGTGTCCTATGCGCTGGGCGTCACCCGGCTGCAGCTGAGCGAGGACCAGCTCAAGACTCCGTCCCCGTACAACACGTACCTGCGGCGCGGCCTGCCGCCGCGTCCGATCAACTCTCCGGGCGCTGCCGCCATCGAGGCAGCGCTGTCGCCGCCGAAGGGCAAGTGGCTGTACTTCGTCACGATCGACCCGCAGACCCGGGAGACGAAGTTCGCCAAGACGTACGACGAGTTCCTTGCCCTCAAGAAGCAGTACCAGCAGAACGTGTCCTCGTTCGAGCAGCAGGGGTCGTCGGCAACTCCCACCCCGACACCGAATGGCTGACGGCCGCCGGGCGGCCGTCCTCGGCTCGCCCATCTCGCACTCCCTTTCCCCGGCACTGCACCGGGCCGCGTACGCCGACCTCGGCCTCGACTGGACCTACGACGCCTTCGATGTGACCGAGGAGCAACTGCCGGGGTTCCTCGACGGTCTGGACTCGAGCTGGGCCGGCCTGTCGCTCACGATGCCCCTGAAGGAGTGCGTCATCCCACTGATGTCGGAGGTCGACGAGGACGCACTCGCCATCGCCTCGGTCAACACCGTCCTGCCGCGTGCAGGCGGCTGGCGCGGCACCAACACCGACATCCACGGCATCGTGCAGTCCCTGCGTGAGGCCGGTGTCGCCGAGGGCCCGCGAACGGCAACGGTGCTCGGTGCCGGGGCGACGGCCAGGAGCGCCATCGCGGCCCTGGCCCGCCTGGGCATCGGCGAGGTGACCGTGTGCGCCCGCCGGTCCGAGCCCGCCGACGAGCTGGCAGCGCTCGCGACTCGGTTCGGGCTGCACGCGACCACGGCGGCGCTCGACCCCAGCCCGCAGCCGATGCTCGCCGACATCGTCATCTCGACCCTCCCCGGTGCGGCCGCCGCGCCGTGGGCGGTCGCCGCTCCGCTGGCGTCGGGGACGCTCCTCGACGCGTCGTATCACCCCTGGCCGTCGGCCCTCGCCGGTGCTTGGGGAGGCGCTGCCGTGGCCAGTGGACGCGACATGCTCCTGTGGCAGGCCGTCGAGCAGGTCCGCCTGATGACCGGTCGCGAGCCGTCGGTCGACAGCATGCGCTCCGCACTGCCCGCCTGACCCCGCCGTCACTGCGTTCAGGGCGCGCGTTGCCATCTGGAAGGATCAGCGCCATGGTGCGCTGGCTTACTGCAGGGGAGTCCCATGGCCCTGCCCTCGTGACGATCGCCGAGGGGCTGCCGGCCGGCATCGCGGTGACGACGTCCGACATCGATATCGACCTTGCCCGCCGACGTCTTGGTGCTGGCCGAGGCGCCCGCATGAAGTTCGAGCGGGACCAGGTGCGGGTGCTGGGCGGCGTCCGGCACGGGCTCACCCTCGGCGGACCCGTGGCGATCGAGGTCGGCAACTCCGAGTGGGCCAAGTGGGAGCTGGTGATGTCGCCGGACCCCGTCGATGCGGACGTCGTCAACGAGCTCGCGCGCAACGCCCCGCTGACCCGGCCGCGCCCCGGCCACGCCGACCTGACGGGCATGCAGAAGTACGGCTTCACCGACGCTCGCCCCATCCTGGAGCGAGCCAGCGCGCGCGAGACCGCCGCCCGGGTAGCCCTCGCCGCGGTGGCGCGGGCCTTCCTGCGGCAGGCGGCCGGCATCGAGGTGCTCAGTCACGTCGTGCGCATCGGCGCTGCCGAGGTCGGCGACTCGGTCGCACTGCCGCTGCCCGGGGACCTTGGCGCCATCGACGAGAGCCCGGTTCGCTGCCTCGACGCCGTCGCCGCCGCGGCCATGGAGAGCGAGATCGCCTCCGCCCATCGCGACGGGGACACGCTCGGCGGAGTCGTGGAGGTGCTCGTCTACGGCCTCCCGCCGGGACTCGGCAGTCACGTGCACTGGGACCGGCGCCTTGACTCCCGCCTCGCCGGCGCGCTGATGGGCATCCAGGCCATCAAGGGCGTCGAGTTCGGCGACGGATTCCACCTGGCCGAGATCCGCGGGTCGCTGGCGCAGGACGAGATCGTCGTCGGGGCACAGGGCCTCGAGCGAACGTCCGGCAAGTCCGGCGGCGTCGAGGGCGGCATGTCGACAGGTGAGGTGCTGCGCGTGCGGGCGGCGATGAAGCCCATCTCGACCATCCCCAAGGCCTTGCGCACCGTCGACGTCGTGACCGGCGAGGCAGCGCCGGCGATCAACCAGCGATCGGACGTGTGCGCGGTCCCGGCGGCTGGTGTCGTCGCCGAGGCCATGGTGCTCCTCGTGCTCGCCGACGCCATGCTCGAGAAGTTCGGGGGCGACACCGTCGCCGAGCTGCAGCGCAACCTCCAGGGCTACCTCGACCACCTCACCGTCCGGTGACGCGGCCGGAGGTCGTCCTGATCGGTTCGCCCGGCGCCGGGAAGAGCTCGGTCGGCCGTCGCGTGGCCGACACGCTGGGCGTCGGCTTCGTCGATACCGACCGGGTCATCGAGGCCGAGACCGGGATGTCGATCGCCGACATCTTCGTCGACCGTGGCGAGGACGCCTTCCGCGACCTCGAGGCCGATGCCGTCGCCAGGAGCCTGGACGGCACCGAGGGTGTGCTTGCCCTCGGTGGCGGGGCGGTCATGCGAGCTGAGACGCGCGAGCGCCTGGCGGGCCACCGTGTCGTCTGGCTGAAGGTGAGCCTCGCGGACGCCGCCCACCGCGTGGGCATGAACCAGGCTCGGCCGCTCCTGCTCGGCAATGTTCGCGGCACCCTCGCCGCCCTGCTCGAACAGCGCGAGCCGGTGTACTCGTCCATCGCGTCGGCTGTCGTCGACACGTCGGGGCACAGCGTGCGGCAGGTTGCCGACGAGGTCGTGAAGGTGGTCCGCGGTGAGTGACACGGTGATCCGGGTTCAGGCCGAGCGCGAGTACGACGTCGTCATCGGACGAGGCCTGCTGGCGCAACTGCCCAGGATGCTGGCCGGCGCCAAGCGGGTCGCCGTCGTGCACCCGGGCGCGCTGCTGACCTCGGCGGAGGCGATCCGCGACGACCTCAAGGACGCCGGCTTCGAGGTGACACTGGTCGAGGTCCCCGAGGCCGAGGATGCGAAGACGGCGGAGGTCGCCGCCTTCTGCTGGACGGTCCTCGGCTCGGCAGGCTTCACGCGCAGTGACGCCGTGGTCGGACTCGGCGGCGGGGCCACCACCGACCTGGCCGGCTTCGTCGCTGCGACGTGGCTGCGTGGCATCCGCGTCGTGCAGGTACCCACCACCCTGCTCGGCATGGTCGACGCGGCGGTGGGCGGCAAGACCGGCATCAACACGGCGGCCGGCAAGAACCTCGTCGGCTCGTTCTGGAGTCCTTCCGGCGTCATCTGCGACGTCAACGCCCTCGAGACGCTGCCGCGCAACGACCTGCTGGCCGGAATGGCCGAGGTCGTCAAGGTCGGGTTCACCAGTGACCCGTCGATCCTCGACGACGTCGAGCGGGATCCGTTCGGCTCCACCGACGTCGTGGGCGACCTGCTCCCCGACCTGATCCGCCGGGCGGTGCAGGTGAAGGCGGACGTCGTCGGCTCCGACTTCACCGAGACCTCGGCGACGATCGGCGATGGCAGCATCGGTCGTGAGGTCCTGAACTACGGCCACACGTTCGGCCATGCGGTCGAGAAGCGCGAGCGCTACCGCTGGCGGCATGGCGCGGCCGTGTCGGTGGGGATGATGTACGTCGCCGAGCTGGCGGCCCTGGGCGGTCGGCTCTCGGACGAGGACGTCGACCGGCACCGTCGCGTCCTGACGTCGCTCGGGCTGCCGACCAGTTACGCGCCCGGCCACTGGGATGCGCTGTACGGCGCGATGGCGATCGACAAGAAGGCGCGCGGGTCGCTGCTGCGGTTCGTGGTGCTGCAGGGCATCGGGCATCCGGTCGTCTGGGAGGGTCCGGACCCGGCTTTGCTCGCGGCTGCGTACGCGTCCATCAGCGACGGTGCCGCGTAGAGTGCGCGCCATGGCGCACGTGTACGTCCTCAACGGACCCAATCTCAATCGCCTGGGCACGCGCGAGCCGGAGATCTACGGGCGCACCACGTTCGCCGACCTCGAGGCGGAATGCCTGTCCTGCGCTGTGGATCTCGGGCTCTCGGCGACCGTGCTGCAGACCAACGACGAGTCCGAGCTCATCGGATGGCTCCACCGCGCGCAGGACGAGGGCGCCGCAGTCGTCCTGAACCCGGCCGCGTTCACGCACTACTCCTACGCCCTGCGCGACGCCTGCGCGATGGTGACCACGCCGCTCGTCGAGGTGCATATCTCGAACCCTGCCGCCCGCGAGGAGTTCCGGCACACGTCGGTGGTCTCGGGGGTCGCGACCGGAACGATCGCCGGCTTCGGCATCGACTCCTACCGCCTGGCCCTGCGCGCCGTCGCCACGCTGCTCGCCTCGTGATCGCGGGTGCCGCAGCCCGGCACGCCCGGCGCCGGGACAGCCTCAGGGCCCTGCTCAAGGTCCGTCACCCGGGCCGGCTGCTGCTCGTCACGAATCTGGCAAACGTCCGCTACCTGACCGGCTTCTCCGGGAGCAACGCCGTGCTCGTGGTCGGGGCGGACCCGGCCGACGACCTGATCGGGACGGACGGCCGGTATCAGGACCAGGTGGGGGAGCAGGCACCCGGACTGCCGACCGTCATCGACCGCGCCACCCTGGCCGCCGTCTGCACGTCTATTCGGGACAGCGCCGTGCTGGTGGAGCCGGTGATGTCCATCGCCGACTTCGATGGGCTGCGCGACGCGGGCATGGCGATCTCCGTCGGGGGAGCCCTGGTGGAGGAACTTCGAGCCGTCAAGGACGACGGGGAACTGGACGCCCTTGCCCGCGCGTGCGCCATCACGGCCTCGGCCTTGGCGGCGCTGGCCGGCGAGATCACGGTCGGCAGTACCGAGGTCGCCCTGGCCCGCCGGCTCGAGCAGCTGTTCGGCGAGCTGGGAGCCGAGGACCGTGCCTTCGACACGATCGTCGCAACGGGCGCGCATTCCGCAGTGCCGCACCACGAGCCTGACGCCACCACCCTGCAGCGGGGCGACCTCCTCGTCATCGATGCCGGTGCTCGCGTTGACGGCTACCACGCTGACATGACCCGCACGTTCGTCGTCGGGGCCGATCCCGAGCCCTGGCAGGTCGAGATCCACGAGGCGGTCCAGCGGGGCCAGGCGGCCGCCCGCGCGGCCTGCCGAGCAGGAGCGTCGCAGTTCGCGATCGACGCCTCCGCCCGAGAACCGATCGCACGGGCCGGCTTCGGAGAGCAGTTCACCCACGGACTGGGCCACGGGGTCGGCCTCGACATCCATGAGGCGCCGATGATCGGTCCTCGCTCGACGGGTACCATCGAGGCCAACATGGCGATCACCGTCGAGCCGGGGGTTTACCTCACCGGGCGCGGCGGAGTTCGCATCGAAGACACCCTCGTCGTCACCGACGCCGGTCCGCGGATCCTCACCGAGGCTTCTCGCGACCTGCTCGTCGTGGGCTGACGGGCAACGGCACAGGAGCAGCTCGCGTGGCGACCACGAATGACCTCAAGAACGGCCTTGTCCTGAACATGGACGGCGTCCTCTGGACCGTCGTCGAGTTCCAGCACGTCAAGCCCGGCAAGGGTGGCGCCTTCGTGCGCACGAAGCTGAAGAACGTGCTCACCGGCAAGGTGGTGGACCGGACGTTCAACGCCGGCCTGAAGATCGAGACGGCGACGGTCGACAAGCGCGAGATGCAGTACCTGTACAAGGACGGCGAGGACTGGGTGTTCATGGACACCCAGACGTACGACCAGGTGCACGTGCCGACACCGGTCGTCGGTGACATGTCGAAGTACCTTCT
Source organism: uncultured Actinomycetes bacterium (assembly GCA_963755335.1). Lineage (GTDB taxonomy): Bacteria > Actinomycetota > Actinomycetes > S36-B12 > S36-B12 > UBA10649. The sequence continues at coordinate 1,548,678 of CAVWJW010000008.1, read as the reverse complement.
CGAGCAGCAGACCGCGACGGTGGCCACCCACGAGGGCGTCCCGATCTACATCGAGCTCCCGGCGTCGGTCGAGCTGATGATCACCTACACCGAGCCGGGACTGCAGGGCGACCGCTCGACCGGTGGCACCAAGCCGGCGACGCTCGAGACGGGCGCCGAGATCCAGGTGCCGCTGTTCCTCGAGTCGGACACCAAGGTCAAGGTCGACACCCGCGACGGGTCGTACCTCGGCCGCATCAACGACTGACCAGCGCAGACTCCCGGTGTCAGCCCGAAGCAAGGCGCGCAAGCGTGCGCTCGACGTCCTCTACGAGGCGGACATCCGCTCCGTCCCGGCCGTCGACATCCTGGCCGCGACCGCTGCCCGACGTTCCGACGAGGGGCAGTCGACGCTCAACGAGTACGTGACCGAGCTCGTCGACGGCGTCGTCGCCCACCAGGCCTACATCGACGAGCTCCTCGGGAGCTACTCGATGGGCTGGTCCCTCGACCGCATGCCGGCCGTGGACCGCGCGATCCTGCGCATCGGCTCCTACGAGCTGCTCTGGCGCGACGACGTGCCCGACGCGGTGGCCATCTCCGAGGCCGTCAACCTGGCACAGGACCTGTCCACCGACGAGTCCGCCTCGTTCGTCAACGGCCTGCTGGCCCGCCTCGCCGAGCTCAAGCCCCGGCTCGTGATCGAGAAGTAGGCCAGGCCTACGACGACGAGGGAGTCGAGGACTTCTCGGCGTTGACGAGCACGGTGGTGGACCCGTCGGTGCCGCTGACGACCACGTTGACCTGATAGCCGTTGCCCGAGTACTGCGAGGTCTCGGCGCCGCCGGCGTTGGCGGTCTGGTCCTGCGTGTAGCCGCCCCCCGTGAGCGCATCGCCGTACGCCTTCGCGGCATCGGCGACAGCGGCGTCGGTCGTCCACATCGCATTCACGCTGGAGCCGTCACCCGCGACCATGACCGATGCGAGCTTGCCGCCCGCGAACTGCGGGACCTCGGCGGGCCAGTTGCTCGGCATGGTGACGTCCTCGCCGATCTGGACCTGGTTCCCGTTGCTGTCGGTGACCGACAGGCCGTTGCTGTTGATGTCGACGTTGCCGCCGATCGCGTCACCCGCCGCCTTCTCGACCGCGCCTTGCACGGCGCTGCCGCAAGCGGTGAGAACGGGGGATCCGAGGGCGATTAGGGCGGCAACGGCCAGTGCTGCTGCGCGGCGATTGACGGACATGGCTTCCTCCTCCTGTGTGGGCGCCACAGTAGGGCCTCGGCACGAGGAACGGGGTGCTGAACGAGGCAGACAGGCGAAGGCGGCCGCCAGGAGGTCAGTAGAGACGGCCGCCTTCATGATCCTGCCGTGGCGCCACCCGTTGCGTGAGCGCAACCACCTTCGGCACGGTACGCCGATCCTGTTCCCGCCGACAGGTCCGCGGCCAGCGAGGTTGCACTTCTCTCGCGAGTGCCCCGGGTGGGATTTGAACCCACACTGGACGGTGTTTGAGACCGCTTCCTCTGCCGGTTGGGATACCGGGGCGCGCGAGCAAGGTTACCGGTCGGGCCTAGGCTCACGAGCATGGCTGTGACGGTGCTGGTGGCAGAGGACGAAGCCCTGATTCGCATGGATCTCGTCGAGTTGCTGGGGGAGTGCGGGTACGAGGTGGTGGGCCAGGCGGGCGACGGCCAGGCGGCGGTGGACCTCACCCGGTCCCTGCATCCCGACGTGGTCTTCATGGACGTGGCGATGCCGCGGCGCGACGGGCTGTCGGCCGCGGAGGAGATCATCGCGGACGGCCTGGCCCCCGTCGTGATGGTCACCGCCTTCAGCCAGCGGGAGACGGTTGAGCGGGCGACCAGTGCCGGGGCTCTCGGCTATCTCGTCAAGCCGTTCGGGAAGGCCGACCTCGCCCCGGCGATCGAGGTGGCCGTCGCGCGCTGGGAGCAGATGCGCGACCTCGAGGCGCAGATCGCGACCCTGCGGGAGCGTCAGGCGGCCCGGGAGGTCGTGGATCGCGCGAAGCTCCATCTGGAGACGGCGGAGGGTCTCAGCGAGCCGGCGGCCTTCGCCGCACTGCGTCGGGCGGCGATGGACGGACGGGTGACCCTGGCCGAGGCGGCCGCTCAGATACTGGCGCAAAGCCGACAAAAGTAATCTAGAAAGAGTGGAACAAGGTCACGAAGCCGCATCAATGTGGTGCCGTTGATACTCGGGCGTAACAACCGGCACGTAAGGTACCGCTACGCGACGGTAGCCGCCGTCGCTTGTCATTTGTCAAGGAGACTGCATGAAGCGCACCACGGTCTTTAAGTCGGCCGCCGTGCTCGGAGTGGCCTCGCTGGCTCTTGCCGCCTGTGGCGGTAGCAGCTCGTCCAGCGAGTCCAGTTCCAGCGCAGCGCCGGCGAGCAGCGCAGCAGCGGCTGCGAGCAGCGCGGCACCGGCCAGCAGCGCGGCACCCGCCAGCAGCGCTGCGGCGGCCAGCGGCAGTGCGGCACCCGTATCCACGGGGACCCCGCTCTACCTGGTCGACGGCAACACGGGCAACGCACTGGGCGACAAGCTCCCTGCGGGCACCCTGAACGGTGTGAAGGGCACCATCCCTGGCGCCGAGACCTCTGCCGACTTCAAGGCGGCGATGCTCGAGGTCGATCCCAACCTCAAGGACTTCTCCTACGGTCCTGAGTCGTACGACGCCGTCATGGTGGCTGCGCTCGCGGCAGCGCAGGCGAAGTCCGATGCGGGCGTCGACATGGCCAAGCAGATGGTCGCCATCACCAACGGCGCCGACAACTGCGCGAGCTACAAGGAGTGCCTCGACGCCATCGCGGCGGGCAAGAAGATCCACTACAACGGCAAGTCGGGCAACATCAACTTCTGGGATGCCGGCGACCCGACGACGGCCACCATCGGCGTCTACCAGTTCGGCCCCGACAACCACCTGGTGTCGAACGTGCAGTTCCAGAAGGGCGAGATCAAGCCCGAGGGCACTGCCAATCCGATTGACGGCGTGAAGCAGAAGGGTGCCAACGACGGCACCTTCACCGTTGGCACCTTCCTCCCGGTCACCGGTTCGCTTGCGTTCCTCGGCCCACCGGAGGTCGCCGGCGTGAAGCTCGCCATCAAGGAGATCAAGGCTGCTGGAGGCATCCCCGGCATCGCGACGGCCGACAAGGTCGTGCTCCAGGAGGGTGACTCGGGCGACACGTCGACCCAGACCGGCCCGCAGACGATCAAGCGCCTGCTGCCGCTCAACCCTGACGTGATCGTCGGTGCGGCCTCGTCCAGCTCCACGCTGGCCGTTCTCGACCAGGTCACCAACGCTGGCGTCCTCATGATCTCGCCCGCCAACACCTCGCCCGCACTGACGACGGCTCCGGACCACGGCCTGTACTGGCGTACCGCTCCGTCCGACGTGCTCCAGGGCGCGTTCCTCGGCTCCCTGGTCCTGCAGGACGGCTACACCAAGGTCGCCATCATGCAGCTCCAGGACTCGTACGGCGACGGCCTGGCCGCCAACGTCGAGAAGGCGATCACTGAGGGTGGCGGCGAGGTTGCCGCCAAGGTCGTCTACGACCCGAAGGCCACGGACTTCTCGGCTGACGTCGCGAAGATCAAGGCTGCCGGTGCTGAGGCGATCGTGCTCATCGGCTTCGATGAGTCGGCTCAGATCATCCAGGAGCTGGTCAAGCAGGGCATCGGCCCGAACTCGGCTGGCTGACAGTAGTTCGCACGCTGTGGGGGTCGTCCTTCGGGACGGCCCCCACAGTCATGTCGGGGATGGCTCGGGCCGCGCGACGTTCGACCGCAGCCGTCGCTCCCGATGACGGGGAACGACGGCTGCGGTCGAAGTGAAGCGGGGTGTGACGCCGGCGGTCGAACCGGCTGGACCTGCGGCGCTCAGGCCTTGGCGAGCGTGCCGAGGTAGAGCTGAACGACCTTCGGGTCGGTCGCCAGGTCGCGGCCGGTTCCTGTGTACGCGTTGCGGCCCTGGTCGAGGACGTATCCGCGGTCGCACGATCTGCAGGCAGCGCATGGCGTTCTGCTCGACCATGATCACGGTGACGCCGGTCGCGTTGATCTCCCTGACCCGCACGAAGACCTCGTCGGTCAGGGCGGGGGACAGGCCGGCCGACGGCTCGTCGAGCAGGAGGACCGAGGGGTCCATCATCAGGGCGCGGCCCATGGCGACCATCTGGCGCTCGCCGCCGGACAGCTGGCCGGCCCGCTGAGCCCGTCGCTCCCCGAGCGCGGGGAACAGGTCGGTGACGAAGGCGAATCGCTCCTGGAAGCGCTTGGGTGCCTGGTAGCACCCCATCTCCAGGTTCTCCTGGATCGTCAGCGACGGGAAGACGTTGTTGGTCTGCGGAACGAAGCCGATGCCGAGGTTGACCAGCTGGTCGGCGCGGACGTTCGTGATGTCCTGGTCGCGCCAGGGTGACCCGTCCGGTGCGGACCTTGACGAGGCCGAACATCGCCTTCAGCAGCGTGGACTTGCCGGCGCCGTTCGGCCCGATGATGCCGACCAGCTCGCCCGACTTGGCGTACAGGTCGGAGCCGTTGAGGATGTTGACGCCCGGGATGTAGCCGGCGATGAGGTCGTCGGCGACCACCAGGGCGTCCTTGGCCCCGTCGATGTGATCGTTGCGGTCGCGGATCTCCGACCCGCTGAGGGTCGACGGCTCCTCACGCTGGCCGGCGTCGAGGTCGAGCTGCACCTCGCGCTGGTGGGGCGATACGTAGGAGGGCAGGTCGCCGGGAAGCTGCTCGCTCATGACTGGGCCTCCTCGGTGAACGACACGCCTGATGCCGTGAGCGCCTTGTCGTGGTGCCCGCCGAGGTAGGCGACGATGACCGCCTCGTTCTGCATGACCTCTTCCGGGGGACCCTCGGCGATGACCTGGCCCTGGGCCATGACGATGACCCAGTCGCTGATGTCGCGCACCATGTCCATGTCGTGCTCGACGAAGAGGACGGTCATGCCCTGCTCGCGCAGGTCCTTGATGTGGCCGAGCAGCGACTGCGTGAGGGCTGGGTTGACCCCGGCCATGGGCTCGTCGAGCATGACCATCTCGGGGGCCGTCATCAGCGCGCGCGCCATCTCGAGGAGCTTGCGCTGACCGCCGGACAGCGAGCCGGCGAAGTCGCCGCGCTTCTCGAACATGTTGAACCGCTTGAGCAGGTCGTCGGCGCGCTCGGTGATGCTCTTCTCCTGCGAGCCCCAGGTGAACTTGAACAGGGACGCGAGGATCCGCTCGCCGCTCTGGCCGGTGGCGCCCAGGCGCATGTTCTCCAGCACCGTCATGCGGGAGAGTGCCTTGGTGAGCTGGAAGGTGCGGATCATGCCGAGTCGAGCCACCTTGTAGGCGGGCACGCCGGCAAGGTCCTTGCCGTTGAAGAGCCAGCTGCCGGTGTCGGGCACGTCGAACCCGGTCAGCAGGTTGAAGAACGTGGTCTTTCCGGCGCCGTTCGGCCCGATGAGGGCGGTGATGGCGCCACGCTGGATCTCGACGTGGTCGACGTCGACGGCGGTGAGGCCGCCGAAGCGCCGGACGACGTTGTCGGCGACCAGGATGGGGTCCGGCTTGGCCGCTCCCGGCGTCCGGGGGACGTCGGCGAGGGCCTTGACGGCGGCCTCCTTGCGGCTGCCGGGCGCAACTGCTTCGTTATCGGGCATCGAGCGCCAACTCCTTTCGATCGCCAAGGATTCCCTGTGGCCGGAAGATCATCAACAGCATGATCATCAACCCCACAAGGATGAACCTGATAACGGCAGCCTGCGAGCCGCTCATGAGCGAGATCACCGGCAGGCCGGCATCGATGCCCGACCGCAGGAACACGTCGGTGCCCTGGATGATCGCCCAGAAGATGACGGTGCCGAGCACCGGTCCGAACACCCGCGCCGCTCCGCCGAGGATCAGGATGGCGTAGGCGAAGAAGGTCGTGTCCGTGCCGAAGAAGTCAGGGCTGACGGCCTCGTTGCCGACCGCGAAGACGAAGCCCGCGACCGTGCCGATCATGCCGCCGATGATGAGTGCCTGCATCTTGTACAGGTAGACGTTCTTGCCGAGGCTGCGCACGGCGTCCTCGTCCTCGCGGATGCCCTTCAGCACGCGACCCCAGGGTGAGCGCACGAGCAGCCAGGTGAGCAGGCAGGCCAGCGCGATGAGCACCCAGCCGACCAGGAGGACGAACAGCTCGCGGTTGGTGAAGTTCACCGGCCCCAGGTTGTAGTCGCCGACCGGGATCGGGTTGAGTGCGAAGAACCCGCCGCTGAAGCTCTGCAGGCCGTCGGAGCCGCCGAAGATCCCCTTCAGCGTGACCGAGCGCACGAGCAGCCGGACGATCTCCGATGCCGCGATCGTCACGATGGCGAGGTAGTCGGCGCGCAGGCGAAGCGTCGGGACGCCCAGCAGGAGTGCCAGCAGCACCGAGGCGATGAAGCCGATGACGATGCCCCACCAGAAGCTGACGCCGAGCTGGACGACGGTCACGGCGATGGAGTAGCCGCCGATGGCCATGAAGGCCGACTGGCCGAAGTTGAGCAGTCCGGTGTAGCCGAACTGCATGTTGATGCCGATGGCCGCCAGGCCGAAGACGATGGCCTCGACGCCGAACGCCGAGGAGATCATCACGGAGAAGATGTAGCCCCAGTCCATGGTTCCGCCCTCCTAACCGATGCGCTCTCGTCGGCCGAGTAGGCCGTATGGACGGACAAGGAGGATGACGATCAGGACCAGCAGGGCGCCGACGCTCTTGAGCTCGGTCGGGATGATCAGAGTGGTGAGCTGCAGGAACAGGCCCACCACCATCGAGCCGAGGATCGCGCCCCAGATGGTGCCCAGGCCGCCGAGAGTGACGGCGGCGAACACGAGCAGCAGGATCTGGAAGCCCATCTGGAAGGAGACCTGCTGGCTGAATCCCAGCAGGATGCCGCCGAGGCCGGCCAGCGCCGCGCCGACGACCCAGACGAACGTGATGACGCGCTCGACGTTGATGCCGGCGCTGGAGGCCAGGGCCGGGTTGTCGGCGACCGCGCGCGTGGCCTTGCCCATGCGGGTCTTCTGCACGGAGATGACCACCGCCGCCAGGGCGATCACCGCGATGATCATGGCCGCGATGTCGGTGGGCGTCAGGCTGACCGGGCCGAACTCGATGCCGGCCAGGCCCGCGAACTCGGCGTAGGCGCGCTTGTCTCCGCCGTAGAAGAACAGGTAGAGGTTGCGCAGGAAGATTGCCAGGCCGATGGACACGATCATCATCGCGATCAGGCCGGTCCCGCGTTTACGGAGCGGTTTCCACAGGACGGCGTTGTTGAGCCAGCCGAAGGCGCCGGACAGCAGCACGGCGAGGATGCCGGCGAGGACGAGCGGTATGTGCATTCCGGCGTTGAGCGTCCACGCGGCAAGGGCGCCGAAGGTGATGATCTCGCCGTGGGCGAAGTTCGTCAGGCCGGTCGTTCCGTAGATGAGCGACAGGCCGAGCGCGCCCAAGGCGATCAGGAGGCCGAACTCGATGCCGGACACCGTCAGCTGGGCCGCTTGCCCCCAGACGGACGTGCCCTTCGTCGTGCTCTGCCCCAGCGGGAAGATGATGACCCGGGTCAGGGAGGGTGGCTCGACGGTCGTCTTGATGGTGGCCTTGGTCGGGTCCGTCAGCTCGACGCCCTTGGGGAGCGTCGAGGTGTCGATGCTGACCTGGTAGTCGCCCTGAGCCGGCAGCTGCACGGCCCACTTGCCGTCGGCGCCCGAGGTGGCCTCCCCGTTGAAGCCATTGCCCTTGACGGTGATGACGACGCCTGCGACCGGCGTCTTCTTGCCCTCGACCCGGTTCTCCAGTCGACCGATCACCTGCTCGCCGTCGGCAGCGGCAGGCTGCGCGAACGCGAACAAGGCCACGAGTGCGACGAAGGCGACGCCGATGGCGGCCATGATGCGTCGTTGCACGCGATGCGCTCCTCCCAATGACCGAGCGCTATCCGGACCAGCCGGTCCCCCGCGCACGGCTGACGTCGGTCAGCGGGGGGAGCATAACCCCGTAGTGGTCACCGGGATGTGGCAACGACGTAACCGAGTCGTTACCGAAACGTCGGCGTTACGTCGGCTCGGTCAGGCAGCCGGAAGCGGGCGAATCAGGCAGGTCAGGCGGGCGGTCGCCACCGGGCGATCCCGGTCGTCGACCACCGTGATCTGGTAGGACGCGATAGTGCGGCCCTCGGCCAGGGGTGTGGCCACGGCCGTCACCATTCCCTCCGCGACGCCGCGATGGTGCGTGCAGTTCACGTCGAGCCCGACGACGGCGTGTCCCGGCCCGGCGTGCAGGGCGGCCGCGATGGAACCGAGGGTCTCGGCGAGGACGGCGCTCGCGCCCCCATTGAGCAGGCCGAACGGCTGTGTGTTGCCCTCGACGGGCATCGTCGCTACGACGCGCCCCGGCCGGGCCTCGATCAGTCTGACGCCCATGCGGTCGGCAAGGGCGCCCAGGCTCATCGCGGTCGGATCCTCGGCGCTCGAGTCTGAAGTCGACGTCATGGCGCCACAATAGGATCACCGCGTGACGACGTCGCGGCTCCTCCTACTCGACGGCCACTCGCTGGCCTACCGGGCGTTCTATGCCCTCCCCGTGGAGAACTTCTCCACCACCACCGGGCAGCCGACGAACGCCGTGTTCGGGTTCACCTCGATGCTCATCAACGTCCTTCGCGACGAGAAGCCGACCCACGTGGCCGCCGCGTTCGACGTGTCACGTCAGACGTTCCGCACCGAGTCCTTCCCCGAGTACAAGGCGAACCGAGCCGCGTCGCCCTCGGAGTTCAAGGGTCAGGTGGACCTCATTCGCGAGGTCCTCGACGCCCTACGGATTCCGGTGCTGACGGCCGACGGCTTCGAGGCCGACGACGTGATCGCGACGCTCGTGCGCCACACGCAGGACGTCGGCTGGCAGGTCGACATCGTGACCGGCGACCGGGACGCGTTCCAACTGGTCGATGATCGCGTCACGGTGTTGTACCCGGTCAAGGGTGTGAGCGACCTGGCGCGGATGACGCCCCAGGCCGTCGAGCTCAAGTACGGACTGACTCCGGTGCAGTACCCCGACTACGCGGCGCTGCGTGGCGACCCGTCCGACAACCTGCCCGGGATCCCCGGCGTGGGCGAGAAGACGGCGGCGAAGTGGCTGCGCGAGTACGGATCGCTGGGCTCGCTCGTCGACAACGTCGACAAGGTGGGCGGCAAGGTCGGCGACGCGCTGCGGACCGCCCTGCCACAGGTCCTCGTCAACCGGCGGCTCACCCAGCTGGTCGACGACGTGCCCCTCGACGTGGAGCTCGACTCCTTCGCCCTGGAGCCATGGGACCGGTCGGCGGTCGACCAGCTGTTCGACACCCTTCAGTTCCGGGCCCTTCGTGACCGGCTCGACAAGGTTCGGCCGGCGAGCGACGACGATGTCCCCGCGGCAGAGCCCGCAGCAGGTCAGGGCGCCCCCGTCGTGGAACTCACCGCGGCGACGGCTCCGGCGTGGCTGGCCGCGGGGAAGGGCAGCGCGGCCGTGGCGATCGCCGGACGGTTCGGCAAGGGCAGGGGCGCCATCGACGCCATGGCGGTGCTCGACGACCGCGGTGAGGTCGGCATCCTGACGTGCACCGAGCAGGCGGAGTGGGCCGTCGCGCTTGCCTGGCTGGCTGATCCGGCCATCGCCAAGGACTTCCACGACGCCAAGGGGCCGGCGCTCGCGGCGCTGACGGCCGGCACCGAGCTCGGCGGGCTGCGCATCGACACCGCGCTGGCGGCCTACCTCGACAGTCCCGGGCAGCGCGGGTTCGGGCTGGCCGAGGTCTGCCATCGGGTGCTCGGCATCACGCTCGACACCGAGACCGGCTCCGACCAGCTGATGCTCGACACCGGCGAGGACCCGTCAGCCGTACTGGCCGGTCAGGCCTCGGCCATCCGTGCACTGGCCGAGGAGCTGGAGACGCGACTGGTCGCCCAGGGTGCCGCCGACCTCCTGCTGCGCGTCGAGGTTCCGCTGGTCCCGCTGCTCGCGGACATGGAGTTCGCGGGCATCGCCGTCGACGTGGCCGGCCTCACGGCCCTGTCCGAGGAGTTCGGCGCGGACATGCGCCGCGCCGAGGAGGAGGCCCATCGCCTGGTCGGGCGGCCGTTCAACCTCGGCTCGCCCAAGCAGCTGCAGGAGATCCTCTTCGGCGAGCGCAACCTCCCCAAGACGAAGAAGATCAAGACCGGCTACACCACTGACGCCGAGGCCCTCCAGCAGCTCTTCGCCCAGACCGAGGACCCGCTGCTCGAGCAGCTGCTCGCCTGGCGCGACCGCTCCAAGCTGCGGCAGACCGTCGACGGACTCATCCCGCTGGCCGATGCCGAGCAGCGCATCCACACCACCTTCAATCAGATGGTGGCCTCGACCGGGCGACTGTCCAGCCAGGACCCCAACCTCCAGAACATCCCGATCCGCACCGAGGCGGGCCGGCGGATCCGCGGCTGCTTCGTCGTCGGCCAGGGCTACGAGACCCTTCTCACGGCCGACTACAGCCAGATCGAGATGCGGATCATGGCGCACCTGTCCGAGGATGCCGGACTGATCGACGCCTTCCGCAGCGGCGAGGACCTGCACACGACGGTGGCCAGCCGGGTGTTCTCCGTCGCGCCGGGGGAGGTCGACGCGGAGATGCGACGGCGCATCAAGGCCATGTCGTACGGGCTGGCCTACGGCCTGTCGCCGTACGGCCTGTCCCAGCAGCTCGGCATCTCGCCGGACGAGGCCCGCCGCCTCATGGACGAGTACTTCGAGCGGTTCGGAGGCGTCCGGGACTACCTGGCCGAGGTCGTCGAGCGGGCCCGCGCGCATGGCTACACCGAGACCATGCTCGGCCGGCGCCGGCACCTGCCCGACCTCAACAGCGAGAACCGGCAGCGGCGGGAGATGGCCGAGCGGATGGCGCTCAACGCGCCGATCCAGGGCTCGGCGGCCGACATCGTCAAGGTGTCGATGCTCAACGTCCAGCAGGCCCTCGCCGACGCAGGCATGCGCAGCCGGCTGCTCCTTCAGGTGCACGACGAGCTCGTCCTCGAGGTCTTCCCCGGCGAGAAGGAGGCTCTCGAGACGCTCGTCCGCCTGGCCATGGGCAGCGCTGCTGACCTGTCCGTGCCGCTCGATGTGTCCGTCGGCTTCGGGGCAAGCTGGCAGGACGCCGCCCACTAGGACCGACCCGGCTGATCGGGACAAACCGGGCGGATTCGACCCCGCATAAGCCGGGCCGGTAGCCTTGTGGGGTTTCGCGTCCGCGAGACGTACCTACTACGAAATGACCCCTACTCCATGACCATCTCTACAACCACCGCGTCCCCCCAGGTCGCGATCAACGACATCGGCTCCGCCGAAGACTTCATGGCGGCGATCGACGCAACGATCAAGTACTTCAACGACGGCGACATCGTCGAGGGCACCGTCGTCAAGGTGGACCGCGACGAGGTACTTCTCGACATCGGCTACAAGACCGAGGGTGTCATCCCCTCCCGTGAGCTGAGCATCAAGCACGATGTCGATCCCAATCAGGTCGTCTCCGTGGGTGACCACGTCGAGGCACTCGTCCTCACCAAGGAGGACAAGGAAGGCCGCCTGATCCTGTCCAAGAAGCGCGCGCAGTACGAGCGCGCCTGGGGCACGATCGAGCGCATCAAGGAGGAGGACGGCGTCGTCGAGGGCTCCGTCATCGAGGTCGTCAAGGGCGGCCTCATCCTCGACATCGGCCTGCGCGGCTTCCTGCCCGCTTCGCTGGTGGAGATGCGTCGCGTCCGCGACCTGCAGCCGTACGTGGGCAAGACCCTCGAGGCGAAGATCATCGAGCTCGACAAGAACCGCAACAACGTCGTGCTCTCGCGTCGTGCGTGGCTCGAGCAGACGCAGAGCGAGGTCCGTCAGACCTTCCTCACGCAGCTGCAGAAGGGCCAGATCCGCAACGGCGTCGTCTCGTCGATCGTCAACTTCGGTGCGTTCGTCGATCTCGGTGGCGTGGACGGCCTCGTGCACGTGTCCGAGCTGTCCTGGAAGCACATCGACCACCCGTCCGAGGTCGTCGAGGTGGGCCAGGAGGTCACCGTCGAGGTTCTCGACGTCGACATGGACCGCGAGCGCGTCTCGCTGTCGCTCAAGGCGACGCAGGAGGATCCGTGGCAGCACTTCGCCCGGACCCACCAGATCGGCCAGGTCGTGCCCGGCAAGGTCACCAAGCTCGTTCCCTTCGGCGCGTTCGTGCGTGTCGAGGAGGGCATCGAGGGCCTCGTGCACATCTCCGAGCTCGCCGAGCGTCACATCGAGCTGCCCGAGCAGATCGTCCAGGTCAATGACGACATCTTCGTGCGCGTCATCGACATCGACCTCGAGCGTCGCCGCATCTCGCTGTCGCTCAAGCAGGCGAACGACTCGGCCGACGGTGCGTCGGGCGAGGAGTTCGACCCCTACCTGTACGGCATGGCCCCGGCGTTCAACGAGGCCGGCGACTACATCGGCCCGGACGGCTTCGATCCGGAGACCGGCGAGTGGAAGGCAGGGTCGGAGGACCAGCGCACCGAGTGGGAGCGGCAGTACGCCGAGGCCCATGCGCGCTGGGAGGCCCACCGCAAGCAGGTCGACGAGGCTCGCGCTGCCGATCAGGCGGCCGCCCTCGAGGCCGGCGACTCGGTGTCGAACTACTCCTCGGAGACCCCGGATGCCGAAGGCACCCTGGCGTCGGACGAGGCGCTGCAGGCCCTGCGCGACAAGCTCACGGGCGAGTAGCACCGCACAGCAACGGGAGCGGGGTCGGGCCTTCGGGCCCGGCCCCGCTTCTCGCTTCCGTCGCCGACGCGGGACGGAGGGTTGGGGGCGCAGTAGGGTCGGAATATGACGCGCGTGGGCCTCACCGGCGGAATCGGGTCGGGCAAGTCGACGGTGGCGGCGATGCTCGCCGACCGGGGCGCCGTCATCATCGACGCCGACCAGATCGCCCGTGACCTCGTCGAGCCGGGCGAGGCGGCCCTCGTCGAGCTGGTCACCGAGTTCGGGCCGCGCATCCTCCGGGAGGACGGCTCGCTGAGCCGGGCCGAGCTGGCCGCCATGGCGTTCAGCGACCCGCGGGCCACCGCGCGGCTCAACGAGATCATGCATCCCCTCATCCGTGCCGAGGCAGCACGTCGGCTGGCCGCCGCGCCCGACGTCCCCGTCGTGGTCTACGACATGCCCCTGCTGGTCGAGACCGGCCAGGCCGATCTCGTTGATGTGGTCGTCGTCGTCGATGTGCCTGAGGACGTCCAGATGGACCGTGCGGTCCGGCTGCGGGGCCTCGACGAGGCGGACGTGCGCCGTCGCATGGAGGTGCAGGCGGCCCGCGAGGACCGCATCGAGGCGGCGGACGCCGTGATCGACAACAGCGGAACCGTCGAGGAGACCGGCGCCGCGGTCGCTGAGCTCTGGGCATGGCTGCTCAGCAGCGAGGTGTCAGACCCCGGCTCTACGGTGACCGGATGACCCGTCCGATCACCGACCTGCAGCGCAAGGTCGCGCCGTTCACCGTCAAGGCCCCCTTCGAGCCCTCGGGCGACCAGCCTGAGGCCATCGCCGACCTGGCCGCGCGCATCCGTGGCGGCGAGCAGGACGTCGTGCTGCTCGGCGCCACCGGCACGGGCAAGAGCGCGACGACGGCGTGGCTGGTCGAGGAGCTTCAGCGGCCGACGCTGGTGATGGCGCCGAACAAGACACTGGCGGCGCAGCTCACCACCGAGTTCAAGGAACTGCTGCCCGACAACGCCGTCGAGTACTTCGTCTCCTACTACGACTACTACCAGCCCGAGGCCTACATCCCGCAGAGCGATACCTACATCGAGAAGGACTCCTCGATCAACGAGGAGGTCGAGCGCCTGCGTCACTCGGCGACGAACAGCCTCCTGACCCGACGCGACGTGATCGTGGTGGCCACCGTCTCGGCCATCTACGGCCTGGGCACCCCGCAGGAGTATGTCGATCGCATGGTCCGGCTGCGGGTGGGCGACGAGTTCCATCGGGATTCGATGCTGCGGGCCTTCGTCGACATCCAGTACACGCGCAACGACGTGTCCTTCCAGCGCGGGACCTTCCGGGTCCGCGGCGACACCGTCGAGATCTTCCCCGTCTACGAGGAGCACCCGGTCCGGATCGAGATGTTCGGTGACGAGATCGAGCGCCTCATGACGCTGCACCCGCTCACGGGGGAGATCCTGACCGAGGACAAGGAGGTCTACGTCTTCCCGGCGACGCACTACGTGGCCGGTCCCGAGCGCATGGAGCGGGCGATCAGCGGGATCGAGGTGGAGCTCGAGGAGCGCCTCGCCGAGTTCGAGCGGCAGGGCAAGCTCCTCGAGGCCCAGCGCCTGCGCATGCGGACGACCTACGACGTCGAGATGATGCGCCAGATCGGCTCCTGCGCCGGCATCGAGAACTACTCGAGGCATATCGACGGGCGCGAGGCCGGCAGCCCGCCGAACTGCCTCATCGACTACTTCCCCGAGGACTTCCTCATCGTCATCGACGAGTCGCACGTCACCGTGCCGCAGATCGGGGCGATGTACGAGGGCGACATGAGCCGCAAGCGGAACCTCGTCGACCACGGCTTCCGCCTGCCGAGCGCCATGGACAACCGGCCCCTGCGGTGGGACGAGTTCGTGGAGCGCATCGGGCAGACCGTCTACCTGTCCGCGACGCCGGGCTCCTACGAACTGGCCAAGGTCCAGGGCGACGTCGTCGAGCAGGTCATCCGGCCCACCGGGCTCGTCGACCCCGAGGTCATCGTCAAGCCGACCAAGGGCCAGATCGACGACCTCATGGGCGAGATCAAGGGCCGCGCCGAGATCGGCGAGCGCGTGCTGGTGACCACCCTGACCAAGCGCATGGCCGAGGACCTCACCGACTACCTGCTCGAGCACGGGGTCCGGGTGCAGTACCTGCACTCCGAGGTCGACACCCTGCGCCGCGTCGAGCTGCTGCGCGAGCTGCGGATGGGCGTCTTCGACGTCCTCGTCGGCATCAACCTGCTCCGCGAGGGACTCGACCTGCCGGAGGTGTCCCTGGTCGCCATCCTGGACGCCGACAAGGAGGGGTTCCTGCGGTCCGAGACCTCCCTCATCCAGACGATCGGCCGCGCGGCCCGCAACGTGTCGGGCCAGGTGCACATGTACGCGGACAGCATCACGCCATCGATGCGGCGCGCCATCGACGAGACCACCCGGCGCCGCGCCAAGCAGGTCGCCTACAACGAGGAACGGGGGCTGGACCCTCAGCCGCTGCGCAAGAAGATCGCCGACATCACCGACCTGCTCGCCCGGGAGGATGCCGATACCGAGGAGCTCCTCCAGAGCCAGGCCAAGGCCAGCAGGGGCGCCAAGCGCGCGGGCCGGTCGCTGGCTGCCGACGAGCTGACCAGCCTGATCGAGGACCTCACGGCGCAGATGCACCAGGCGGCGTCCGAGCTGCACTTCGAGCTCGCGGCCCGGCTGCGCGACGAGGTGAGCGACCTGAAGCGAGAGCTGCGCGGGATGCGGGAGGCCGGCACGGCATGATCGTCGGATGAATGTCTCCGCCGGGCTGTGGGCGGTGACGCTGCTCGCCCTGGT
Organism: uncultured Actinomycetes bacterium; assembly: GCA_963755335.1. Taxonomy (GTDB): domain Bacteria; phylum Actinomycetota; class Actinomycetes; order S36-B12; family S36-B12; genus UBA10649. The sequence goes on along the minus strand of CAVWJW010000008.1, from coordinate 1,533,055 downwards.
CGGGGTCATCGTCGCGGACCTGATCATCGTCGACCGCAAGAACGAGCCGTTCACTCGATCGGACGCCCTGCGCTGGGTGGCCTTCTACGTGTGCGCGGCTGTCGTCTTCGCCATCTTCGTCGGGGCGTACTTCGGCTGGGAGTACGGGGGCCAGTTCGTGGCGGGCTACCTCACGGAGTACTCGCTCAGCGTCGACAACCTCTTCGTGTTCATGGTCATCATGTCGTCCTTCGCGGTGCCGGCTGCGCTGCAGCATCGTGTGCTGCTGGTAGGCGTCGTCATCGCACTGATCCTCCGCGGGATGCTCATCGTTCTCGGTGCCCAGCTGATCGAGCGGTTCGAGGTGACCTTCTTCATCTTCGGGGCCTTCCTGCTGTTCACGGCATGGAAGGTGTGGGCGAGCGATGACGCGGAGCCCAACCCGAACGGCAACGGGCTGGTCCAGTTCATCGGCAATCATGTGCCGACGTCAACGGCATACGACGGCCACCGTTACACGACGAGGGTGGCCGGACGACGGGCTCTGACGCCGATGGCGATGGTCATGGTCGCCATCGGCACGACCGACCTGCTGTTCGCCATCGACAGCATTCCGGCGGTGTTCGGCATCACATCCGAGACGTACCTGGTCTTCACCGTGAACGCCTTCGCCCTGATGGGCTTGCGGCAGCTGTACTTCCTGCTGCATGACGTCCTCAGTCGGCTTCGCTACCTCAACGAGGGGCTGGCGATCGTGCTGGCCTTCATCGGCGTCAAGATGATCCTCGACGCACTGCGAACGACGACCGACCTCGCCGTGCCGACCATCCCGGTGTGGCTGTCGCTGGTGGTCATCGTCACCGTGCTGGGCATCACCGCTGCGGTTAGTGTGTATGCGACGCGCAACGAGAGCGAGGAGGGCACGGTCTGATGGAGGTGTCACTGGCCCTCTGGGCGGTGACGATCGCGGGAATCATCGGGCTGATCGTCCTGGACTTCGTCGCGGTGAGCAGCAGGCCTCATGAGGTCAAGTTCACGGAGGCCCTGCTCTGGTCGGTCTTCTACATCGGTGTCGCCGTGGCGTTCGGCGTCGCGATGCTGGTGTGGCAGGGGAGCGACGTCGGCTCCCAGTACTTCGCGGCGTACCTCGTCGAGAAGTCGCTCAGCGTCGACAACCTGTTCGTGTTCATCATCATCCTGGCCCAGTTCGCCGTGCCCCTCGAACTCCACCAGCGGGTGCTGCTGATCGGCGTCGTGCTGGCGCTGATCCTGCGGGCCGCTTCATCGCGGTGGGCGCCGCGGCACTGTCGGCGTTCGCCTTCACGTTCGTCATCTTCGGCGCGATCCTCATCTGGACGGGCATCCAGCTGGCCCGTCATCGCAACGAGGACCCGGAGCCGAAGGACAACGCCGTCGTGCGCCTCGCGCGCCGTCGCATTCGGCTCTCGGACGACTTCGACGGACCTCGCCTGTTCACGCGTGAGAATGGCAGGCGCATCGCCACGCCGATGCTGCTGGTCGTCGTGGCGATCGGCTCGACAGACCTGCTGTTCGCCCTCGACTCCATCCCGGCGACCTTCGGCGTGACGCAGATCCCGTACCTCGTGTTCGCCGCCAACGCGTTCGCACTGCTGGGCCTGCGAGCCCTCTACTTCCTGCTCAAGGGCCTTCTCGACAAGCTGGTGTACCTGTCCACCGGCCTGTCGGTGATCCTCGTGTTCATCGGCGTCAAGCTGATCCTGACGTACCTGAGCGAGCTGAATCCGTCGATCCCGCACATCTCGACGGCACAGAGCCTGATCTTCATCCTGATCGTGCTGGTCGTCGTCGGGGTCGCCTCATGGCTGAAGGTGCGTCGCGATCCCGAGGCCACGGCGCATGCGGGACGGATGACGGACGGTCATCACGATCGGGAGCCCGCGCCCGACGAACCGGCCTGACTAGCCCCGGCGCCGATCAGCCTCGGTCGACTCCAGGAGTTGCGCCTCGACACCGCGCCGCCTCGTGACATGCAGGATCGCGAATCCGCCCAGGATGGCCAGCGGCACGAGGTAAGCGGCCCACGCCGCAAGAGGTCCGGCATCCGAGGTCATCGCCCGCACGGCGAGGTAGGCGAACCAGCCCACAAGGGCCCCCCACACGATCACCAGTCCTACCCACAGCTGGGTCTTCCGCTTCTGCTGGTCCCGCTGCCGGAGCAGCTCCAGTGTGCGGGCGCTCTCGCTCACCATCCGCGTTCCCTCCACTCGGCGAGTTGCGGTCGCTCGGCCCCCACGGTCGTGTCCCAGCCGTGGCCGGGGTAGACCCACGTCTCGTCCGGCAGGGGGTCGAAGATCCGGCCCACCACGCCGCCGTACAGCGATTCGAAGTCCTCCGGGCTCAGGGTCTTGCCGACGCCCCCGGGGAACAGGCAGTCCCCGGTGAACAGGTGGGGCGGGCCATCGGGGTCGTCGTAGAGGAGCGCGATGGACCCGGGCGTGTGCCCGACCAGGTGGATCGCCTCGAGCGCGCACTCCCCGACGAAGACCTGGTCGCCGTCGGCCAGCAGCAGGTCCGTGGTCACCGGGATGCCGGGCGCGTCGAGCACGTGTGCGGCTGTTGGGGCGCCTGTGGCCTCTGCGACGGCGGCCAGCGCCTGCCAGTGGTCCGGGTGCCGATGGGTCGTGACGATCAGGTCGATCCCCTCGGGGCCGATCAGCTCGAGGATGCGGTCGGGCTCGGCGGCGGCGTCGATCAGCACCTGGCTCCCGCTGACGCGGTCGCGGAGCAGGTAGGTGTTGTTGTTGTACGGCCCCACTGCCAGCTTGCTCACGACCAGGTGGCCGAGCTCGTGGACGTCTGCCGGTCCGGCGACTGTCACACGCCCGTTATACATTCGTCTCTCCACTCCGTAGACGACTGCACCGAAGACGACGCACGAACCTTAGCCGGTTGAAAGGGACTCCCGTGAGCGAGCAACTGATCGTTCGGGGAGCGCGCGAGCACAACCTCAAGGACGTCTCGCTCGAACTGCCTCGCGACGCCCTCATCGTGTTCACCGGCCTGTCCGGGTCGGGCAAGTCCAGCCTCGCCTTCGACACGATCTTCGCCGAAGGGCAGCGCCGCTACGTCGAGAGCCTGTCGTCGTACGCTCGTCAGTTCCTCGGGCAGATGGACAAGCCCGACGTCGACTTCATCGAGGGCCTGTCCCCGGCCGTCTCCATCGACCAGAAGTCCACCTCACGCAACCCGCGCTCGACCGTGGGCACCATCACCGAGGTGTACGACTACCTGCGCCTGCTGTATGCCCGCATCGGCGTGCCGCACTGCCCGGTCTGCGGCTCGGTGATCGCCCGGCAGACGCCGCAGCAGATCGTCGACCAGGTGCTGGCGCTGGCCGAGGGGACCCGCTTCCAGGTATTGGCGCCGGTCATCCGCGAGCGCAAGGGCGAGTACGCCGACCTGTTCCGCCAGCTGCAGACCCAGGGGTACTCGCGGGTGCGGGTCGACGGCGTGGTCGTCGGCCTCGACGATGTCCCGACGCTGAAGAAGCAGGAGAAGCACACCATCGAGGTGGTCGTCGACCGCCTGACCGTCAAGCCCGACTCCCGTCGCCGGCTGACCGACTCTGTCGAGACGGCGCTGCGGCTGGCCGGCGGCCTGGTCGTCCTCGAGTTCGTCGACCTCGACGAGAAGGATCCGCTGAGGGAGCGCACCTTCAGCGAGCATCTGGCCTGCACCAACGACGGGCTGTCCTTCGAGGAGCTCGAGCCACGGTCGTTCTCGTTCAACTCGCCGTTCGGCGCCTGCCCGGAGTGCACCGGGCTCGGCACGCGCCGCGAGGTCGATCCCGAGCTGATCGTCCCCGACGACGACCTGAGCCTGGCGGAAGGCGCCCTGGCTCCCTGGTCGCGCGGCATGGTGAGCGACTACTTCAAGCGCCTGCTCGAGGCGATGGGCGACGAGCTCGGCATCTCCCTCGACACGCCGTGGAAGAAGCTGCCCGCAAAGGCCCGACAGTCGCTGCTCTACGGCCACCCCGTCGAGATCCACGTCAAGTACAAGAACCGCTACGGGCGGCAGCGCTCCTACTACACGTCGTACGAGGGCGTGATCCCGTTCGTCCAGCGCCGTCATGCCGAGGCCGACTCCGATGCCAGCCGGGAGCGCTTCGAGGGCTTCATGCGCGAGGTCCCGTGCGGGGCCTGCGGGGGAGCGCGCCTCAAGCCGCTCTCGCTCGGCGTGACGATCGAGGACCACTCGATCGCGGAGATCGCCGCCCTGCCGATCGGCGATGCCGCGACCCTGCTTGCCGAGCTGCGGCTCAGCGATCGGGACGCCGCGATCGCCGCCCGGGTGGTCAAGGAGGTCAACGAGCGGCTGCAGTTCCTCAAGGATGTCGGGCTGCACTACCTCTCGCTGGATCGTTCGGCGGGCACGCTCGCCGGTGGGGAGGCGCAGCGCATCCGACTGGCCACGCAGATCGGCTCCGGGCTGGTGGGCGTGCTCTACGTCCTGGACGAGCCGAGCATCGGCCTGCACCAGCGTGACAACCACCGGCTCATCGAGACGCTCGTGCGGCTGCGCGACCTCGGCAACACGCTGATCGTCGTCGAGCACGACGAGGACACCATCAAGGCAGCCGACTGGGTCGTCGACATCGGACCGGGCGCCGGCGAGCACGGCGGCCAGGTGGTCGTCAGCGGCACCGTGGCCGACCTCCTGGCCAGCCCCGACTCGATGACCGGCCAGTACCTCAGTGGCCGCCGCACGATCGAGATCCCCGATGTCCGGCGCCCCCACGACGGCCGGCTGATCACCGTTCACTCGGCGTCCGAGCACAACCTCAAGGACGTCACCGTCGCGTTCCCGCTCGGCAACTTCGTCGCGGTCACCGGTGTCAGTGGATCGGGCAAGTCGACCCTGGTCAATGACGTCCTGTTCAACGTGCTCAGCCGCGACCTCAACGGGTCGCGCACGGTGCCCGGCCGGCACAAGCGGGTCTCCGGCCTCGAGCACGTCGACAAGGTGGTCCATGTCGACCAGAGCGCCATCGGCCGCACGCCGCGCAGCAACCCGGCGACCTACACCGGCGTGTTCGACAACATCCGAAAGCTGTTCGCCGAGACGACCGAGGCCAAGATCCGGGGCTACCTGCAGGGTCGCTTCTCGTTCAACGTCAAGGGCGGTCGCTGCGAGTCCTGCTCGGGCGACGGCACCATCAAGATCGAGATGAACTTCCTTCCCGACGTGTACGTGCCCTGCGAGGTGTGCCACGGTGCTCGCTACAACCGCGAGACGCTCGAGGTCCACTACAAGGGACGCACGATCGCCGAGGTGCTCGACATGCCGATCGAGGAGGCACTGGACTTCTTCGCGGCCGTGCCGGCCATCGCCCGCCACCTGTCGACGCTGGTCGACGTCGGTCTCGGCTACGTGCGGATGGGCCAGCCGGCACCCACGCTGAGCGGCGGCGAGGCCCAGCGCGTCAAGCTGGCCGCCGAGCTGCAGAAGCGCTCGACCGGCCGCACCGTCTACGTGCTCGACGAGCCGACGACGGGCCTGCACTTCGAGGACATCCGCAAGCTGCTGGGCGTCCTGCAGAGCCTGGTCGACAAGGGCAACACGGTCATCGTCATCGAGCACAACCTCGACGTCATCAAGACGGCCGACTGGGTGATCGACATGGGTCCCGAGGGTGGTTCAGGCGGCGGCAGCGTCGTCGGGACGGGGACGCCCGAGGACATCGCCGCCCTCGCCGACAGTCACACCGGGGTCTTCCTAGCGGCGATGCTCCCGGCTCCGCCGGCCGCCCGAACGAGCCGCAAGACGCCCAAAACTGGGGGAGCGGCCACGGCGCGTAGGACCCGGGCGAGCGCTGCCCGCTGACGTAGGTTGGCGGCCTACCTCAGGAGGACACATGGATCTCGAACGTCGCTCGGTTCTGCAGATCGGCGGTGTCGTGGCCGTCGGTGGCCTGGTTGCAGCGTGCGGCTCGAGCTCGTCATCGTCCGCGGACTCGACCGCGCCTGCCGCATCGGCCCCAGCGCCTTCCGCCGCGTCGACCACAGCCGCGTCGCGCCGGCCGGTTCCGCCACGGCCGGGCTGGCCGCGACCGCCGACGTGCCCGTGGGCGGCGGCGTGATCCTCGCCGACCCGGCGCTAGTCATCACCCAGCCGACCGCTGGCGACTTCAAGGCGTTCTCGTCGATCTGCACGCACCAGGGCTGCGCGGTCGCTGAGGTCACGGCGAACGAGATCGTCTGCCCGTGCCACGGCTCGAAGTTCTCGGCGACGGACGGCTCCGTGCTGACCGGACCGCGCGACACAGGCGCTCGCCGCCACCTCGGTCGCCGTGCAGGGCGGTTCCATCGTCCTGGCGTGACCGCTTGTTCGCGTTGGGTAAGGGGCGGTTGTCCCGCCGCGTGGTCGATCGGGAGGCCGCCTAGGGTGGAGGCCTACCGGGCGGAAGGTGCGGAATGAACGTGGATCGTCGAGCAGTGCTCCAGGTCGGCGGGCTGGTTGCCGTCGGCGGTGTCGTCGCTGCGTGCTCCTCGGGCTCCTCCAGTGAGCAGAGCAGCGCCGCCGCGCCGACCCAGGCGGGAACGGGTGCGGCCTCGTCCGCTGCGGCGGGCGGCAGTGCCGCTGCCGGGTCCGTTGCCCTGACTCCCGTCGCCGACGTTCCGGTGGGCGGCGGCGTGATCCTGCCGGACGCGGCGGTCGTGGTCACCCAGCCGAAGGAGGGCGACATCAAGGCGTTCTCCGCCATCTGCACGCATCAGGGCTGCCTGGTCGGCTCGGTCGAGAACAACGAGATCGTCTGCCCGTGCCACGGCTCGAAGTTCTCGGCCACCGATGGCTCCGTCCTCCAGGGCCCGGCGACCCAGCCGCTGGCGGCTGCGCCGGTCGCGGTCAGCGGAGGCAACGTCGTGCTCAACGGCTGAGCAGGCCCGACACCCGACGAGCCGCGTCAGCCCCCGCTCCTAGGCTGGGTGCATGGCAGACCCGGCCTCGTATCGCCCGGCGACGGGCGAGATCCCGACCAGTCCGGGCGTGTACCGCTTCCGCGACGGGCACGGCCGGGTCGTCTACGTCGGCAAGGCCCGCAACCTGCGCTCCCGGCTGAACTCCTACTTCGCCGACCCCACGAGCCTCCATCCGCGCACGCGGTCGATGGTGACGACGGCCGCGTCGGTCGACTGGGTCACGGTGGCCAACGAGGTCGAGGCGCTGGCGCTCGAGTACTCGTGGATCAAGGAGTACGACCCGCGATTCAACGTCAAGTACCGCGATGACAAGAGCTACCCGTATCTCGCCGTGTACACGGCAGACGAGTTCCCGCGAGCCGCGGTCGTGCGTGAGGCCAAGCGCAAGGGCACGAGGTACTTCGGGCCCTACGGGCATGCATGGGCCATCCGCGACACGCTCGACCAGCTGGTGCGGGTGTTCCCGATCCGCACGTGCCGCGACGGCGTGTTCCGCCGGGCGAAGCAGGTGGGTCGACCCTGCCTGCTGGGCTACATCGAGAAGTGCAGCGCCCCGTGCGTCGGGCGGATCGACGCGGCCGGCTACCAGGCGTTGGTCGATGACTTCTGCAGCTTCATGGCCGGCCAGACCGAGCCCTTCCTGCGCGAGCTCGAGAGCCGCATGCTGCTCGCATCATCGCGCCAGGAGTACGAGGAGGCGGCCCGGCTGCGGGATCGGCTGGGTGCCCTCAACCGGGCGATGGAGCGCAACGCCGTGGTGTTCGACGACAGCACCGATGCCGACGTGATCGCGGTCGTCGAGGACGACCTGCAGATGGGTGTCCAGGTGTTCCACGTGCGCGGTGGCCGGATCCGAGGCGAGCGCGGCTTCGTCCTGGAGAAGGCCGAGGACCTCACGACGTCCGGCTACCTCGAGCGCGTGATGCAGCGGCTCTACGCCGACATGGTCATCCTCGATCCGCCCAAGGAGGTCCTCGTCTCCACGCCGCTCGACGACTCGACGGCCTGGAATGAATGGCTGAGCCAGCTGCGCGGATCACGCGTGGTCGTGCGTACCCCCCAACGCGGCGACAAGCGCGCGCTGATGGCGACCGCCCTGGCCAATGCCGAGGGAACGCTGCGGCTGCACACGACGAAGCGCTCGAGCGACCTCACCACGCGCAGTCAGGCGCTCAAGGAGCTGCAGGACTACCTGTCCCTGCCGGAGCCGCCGCTTCGCATCGAATGCATCGACATCTCCACCCTGCAGGGCCAGGACACCGTCGCCTCGCTCGTCGTGTTCGAGGACGGGCTGCCCCGCAAGCGCGACTACCGCTCGTTCGTCATCCGGACCCCGCACGCCGACGACCTCACCGCCATGGCCGAAGTGGTCACCCGGAGGTTCCGCGAGCGCGACAGGCCCGCAGACGTCGAGCCCGAGCCGGCACCCGAGGGGATCGCGCCGGTGCGGGAGCGGTTCGCCTACCCACCGGCACTCCTGGTCGTCGACGGCGGGGCGCCTCAGGTGCGAGCCGCCCAGGACGCGCTCATGGCGATCGGGGTCAACGACCTGCCGGTGATCGGGCTCGCGAAGCGGCTGGAGGAGGTGTGGATCCCCGATGAGCTCGACCCGGTGATCCTCCCGCGCACCAGCGAGGCGCTCTACCTGCTTCAGCGTGTGCGCGACGAGGCGCACCGCACGGCGATCTCGCTGCATCGCAAGCGTCGAGGGAAGCGGGCAACGGCCAGCGTGCTCGACGACATCCCGGGCCTGGGCCCAGCGAGGGCCAAGGCGCTGCTGCGTCACTTCGGCTCGGTCAAGCAGCTGCGGGCCGCGAGCCAGGACGAGCTTGTGACGGTGCCCGGCGTCGGTCCGGTTCTTGCCGCGTCGGTATTCGCGGCGCTGCACGCCGTGGCGCCGGGCGAAGCAGGTGACGGACCGGGATGATGGAGGCCTTCGAAGGGACTGTCGTGGACGAATCGCAGGTGCCGGAGCACTCCTTGAGGCTCGTCCTGGTCACCGGGATGTCGGGCGCCGGGCGGTCGACTGCTGCCCGCGCGCTGGAGGACCTCGGCTGGTTCGTCATCGACAACATGCCGCCGTCCCTTCTCGAGTCGGCGATCGACCTCGCCCGGCACACGCCCGACGTGGAGCGCGTGGCGGTCGTCCTCGATGCGCGCAGCGGCTCGTTCTTCGCCCGCATCGACGAGATCGTGCGCACCCTGCCGCGCGACGGCGTCGACGTGCGGGTCGTGTACCTCGAGGCGTCCGACGAGGCGCTGGTGCGCCGATTCGAGAGCTCGCGACGGCCCCACCCCCTCCAGCACGGCGCACGCATCCTCGACGGCCTCCAGGCCGAGCGCCAGCTGCTGGGCGACCTGCGCGCGAAGGCCGATCTCGTCATCGACACCACGTCGATCAACGTCCACGACCTCCGTCGCCGGATCGAGGACGCCTTCGGCGAGCCCGAGCCGGTGGTGCTGTCGTGCACGGTGGTCTCGTTCGGGTTCAAGTACGGGATCCCTGTCGACTCCGACATGGTCGCCGACGTGCGCTTCCTGCCCAACCCGTTCTGGGACGAAGCGGCTGCGGCCCCTCACCGGGCTCGACGAGCCGGTCGCCGTCGATGTGCTCGGTCGACCAGGTGCTCAGGAGTTCCTCGACACGTACTCACGGCTTGTCCAGATCGTCGCCGACGGCTACATCCGCGAGGGCAAGCGCTATGTCACCGTCGCCATCGGGTGCACGGGCGGCAAGCACCGCAGCGTGGCCATGTCGCAGGCCCTGGCCACCCGACTGACCGCCAGCGGGATCCGCACCACCTGCACGCACCGCGATCTCGGTCGCGAATGAGCAACCACCGGGGTGCTCGCCTGAGCGGCACGCTGGGGCGTCGTTCACGGCGCCGCGTCGTGGCGCTCGGCGGCGGTCACGGCCTCGCGGCTTCGCTGCAGGGCCTGCGCCGGGTGACCGACTCGCTGACCGCGGTCGTGGGAGTGGCCGACGACGGCGGCTCGAGTGGCCGGCTGCGCCAGGAGTTCGGCATCATCCCGCCCGGCGACCTCCGGATGGCCCTGGCGGCCCTGTGCGGCGACGACTCGTGGGGTCGCACCTGGCAGCAGGTGATCCAGCACGGTTCGGCGGCGAGGGCGAGCTGGCCGGCCACAGCGTCGGGAACCTGCTCATCACGGCACTGTGGGAGCAGAGCGGCGACGCCGTGACCGGCCTCGACTGGGTCGGCTCACTGCTCGAGGCCCATGGACGGGTGCTCCCGTGCACCACGGTCCCACTGACCATCGTGGCCGAGGTGATGGGTCACGACCCCGCCCGGCCCGACGAGATCACCGTGGTGCGCGGCCAGGTCGAGGTGGCCACGACGCCGGGCACCGTCCTCGATCTCGCTCTCGACCCGCCGGAGCCTGCCGCCTGCCGCGAGGCCCTCGAGGCCGTCGGCGAGGCGGATGCTCTCGTCCTCGGACCGGGCAGCTGGTACACCTCCGTCATCCCGCACCTGGTCATCCCCGACCTGGCGAAGGCCATCACCGCGAGCCAGGCGAAGCGCATCGTCGTGCTGAACCTCAATCCGCAGGTGGGCGAGACGTCGGACTTCGCACGCCCACACCTACCTCGACGTCCTCTACAACTTCCTGCCCGATCTGCGGATCGACACCGTCATCGCTGACCGACATCACGTCGAGGACCGCGCCGCTCTCGAGCGCTCGGCGGCCGACCTCGGCGCCGACCTCTTCCTCACCGAGGTCGCCCGCACCGGCCCCGACACCGCTGGGCAGCACGACCCGCAGCGCCTCGCGGTCGCATTCGATACGGTGCTCGCCTAGGTTTGAGCCGCGGCATGAATCGTGACGCGCCTGAGCAGGGGATCGGAGCGAGACAGCGCAATGGCGATGACGGCCGCGGTGAAGGACGAGCTCAGCCGCGTCGAGATCACCAAGGCGTGCTGCCGCAAGGCTGAGGTGTCCACCATCCTCCGGTTCGCCGGCGGCCTGCACATCGTGTCCGGGCACATCGTCATCGAGGCCGACGTCGACACCGGCGCCACCGCACGTCGCCTGCGCAAGGACATCTTCGACATCTACGGGCACGAGAGTGACGTCACGATGGTCCAGTCCGGTGGCCTGCGGAAGGGCACGCGCTACCTCGTGCGGGTGGTCGACGGGGGAGAGGCGCTCGCTCGGCAGACCGGGATCGTCGACGGCAGCGGTCGCCCGGTTCGCGGCCTGCCGCCCGCGATCGTCTCCGGGGGCCTGTGCGACTGCGAGTCCGCCTGGCGAGGCGCCTTCCTTGCCCACGGGTCCCTCACCGAGCCGGGCCGTTCATCGTCCATGGAGATCACCTGCCCGGGACCCGAGGCTGCGCTCGCGCTCGTCGGCGCGGCCCGGCGGCTCGGGATCTCGGCCAAGTCGCGCGAGGTGCGCGGCGTCGATCGGGTCGTGATCCGCGACGGCGACGCCATCGGCGCCATGCTGACCCGCCTCGGCGCGCACGAATCCGTGCTGGCCTGGGAGGAGCGGCGGATGCGCCGCGAGGTGCGGGCCACGGCCAACCGGCTCGCCAACTTCGACGATGCCAACCTGCGGCGATCCGCGCGCGCGGCCGTGGCCGCCGGGGCCCGCGTTCAGCGCGCCATGGAGATCCTCGGCCCCGATGTCCCGGACCACCTCGTTGTCGCAGGGCGCCTTCGCCTTGAGCATCAGCAGGCCAGCCTCGAGGAGCTCGGCGCCCTCGCCGATCCGCCGATGACCAAGGACGCGATCGCCGGTCGGATCCGTCGCCTGCTGGCACTCGCCGACAAGCGCGCCAGCGAGCTGGGCGTGCCCGGCACCGAGGCGGCCCTCGGCCCGGACATGCTGGCCTGACGGCCGGAACGTCGTTGCCGCGTCGGTGAAATCGGCGCTGGCTGGGTAACACTTCGGTAACGGTCTTCGCTAGGATGGAAGCGTTTGCGGGCGAACCCGCCCTGCACCCGCTCACAAGGCGGAGTTCCTTCACCGAGGAGTAGACAGTGACAGTCAAGGTCGGCATCAATGGATTTGGCCGTATCGGTCGCAACTTCTACCGGGCCGTGCTGACCAGCGGCGCAGACGTCGAGATCGTGGGCATCAACGATCTGACCGACACCAAGACCCTCGCGCACCTCCTCAAGTACGACAGCATCCTCGGCCGCCTGGGCAAGGACGTCGTCGCGGGCGACGGCGAGATCGTCATCGACGGCAAGGCCATCCCCGTCTTCGCCGAGCGCGACCCCGCCGCCCTGCCGTGGGGCAAGGTCGGCGCCGACATCGTCATCGAGTCGACCGGCTTCTTCACCAAGGCCGACGACGCCAAGAAGCACGTCGCTGCGGGCGCCAAGAAGGTCATCATCTCCGCGCCGGCCACCGGCGAGGACATCACGATCGTCATGGGCGTCAACGACGGCGACTACGACCCCGCCACCGACGTGGTCATCTCCAACGCCTCCTGCACGACCAACTGCCTCGCACCGATGGCCAAGGTCATCGACGACGCATTCGGCATCGAGCGCGGCCTCATGACGACCATCCACGCGTACACGAACGACCAGAACGTGCTCGACTACCCGCACAAGGACCTGCGTCGCGCCCGCGCCGCCGCCCTCAACATGATCCCGACCACGACCGGTGCCGCCAAGGCGATCGCCCTGGTCATGCCGCAGCTCAAGGGCAAGCTCGACGGTTACGCCATGCGCGTCCCGGTCCCGACCGGCTCGGCGACCGACCTCACGGTCGAGCTGAAGACCGCTGCGACGAAGGAAGAGATCAACGCCGCGATCAAGGCCGCCGCCGAGGGCCCGCTCAAGGGGATCCTGCAGTACACCGAGGACCCGATCGTCTCGACCGACATCGTCACCGACCCCTCGTCGTGCATCTTCGACTCGGGCCTGACCTACACCAACGGCAACATGGCGAAGGTCGTCGGCTGGTACGACAACGAGTGGGGCTACAGCAACCGCCTCGTCGACCTCGTCAACCTCGTCGGCTCGAAGCTCTGAGGTTCCGCGATGAAGTCACTCGACGACCTTGAGGTCGCCGGGCGGACCGTGCTGGTCCGCGCGGACTTCAACGTGCCGCTGGCCGACGGTCCGGACGGCGCCCGCGTCATCACGGACGACGGGCGCATCCGGGCGGCACTGCCGACTCTGACCTTCCTGCGAGACGCAGGTGCCAAGGTCGTCGTGGTGTGCCACCTCGGCCGCGCCAAGGGCGAGCCGGTGCCCGCGCTCAGCCTCGCTCCCGTGGCCGTGCGGCTCGGCGAGCTGCTCGGCATCACGGTGCCGTTGACGACGCTGGCCGATGCGCCCGCAGTGGTGGCAGCCGAGCAGCCCGGCGACGTCGTGCTGCTGGAGAACATCCGCTTCGATGCCCGCGAGACCAGCAAGGTGGCCGAGGAGCGTCAGTCCCTCGCCGCTGAGCTGGCCGCGCTGGCGGACGTCTACGTGTCGGACGGCTTCGGCGTCGTGCACCGCAACCAGGCGTCCGTCACCGATGTCGCACGCCTGCTGCCCAACGCGGCCGGTCGCCTCGTGCACAAGGAGGCATCCGTCTTCGGCAAGCTGCTCACCGACCCCGATCGCCCGTACGTGGTCGTGCTCGGCGGCTCGAAGGTCAGCGACAAGCTCGGCGTCATCGGCAACCTGATCACCCGGGTGGACCGCCTCCTCATCGGTGGCGGCATGGCGTACACGTTCCTCGCGGCCCAGGGCCACGAGGTGGGCACCTCGCTGCTCGAGGCCGACCAGATCGACGCCGTCAAGGGCTTCATCGAGCAGGCCGCGGCCAAGGGCGTCGAGCTGCTCCTGCCGGTCGACGTCGTCATCGCCGACGCCTTCGCCGCGGATGCCGCGACGCAGGTGGTGGCCGCCGACGCGATCCCTGCCGGCTGGATGGGCCTCGACATCGGCCCGAAGACGCCGCCAGCTGTTCGCATCAAGGATCGCCGATGCTGGCACCGTCGTCTGGAACGGCCCGATGGGCGTGTTCGAGATGGAGCCGTTCGCCGGGGGCACGCTGGCCGTGGCCCGCGCGATGGCCGACAGTCAACGCGATGACCGTCGATCGGCGGCGGCGACTCGGCCGCAGCCGTGCGCATCCTCGACGTCGATGAGGCTGCGTTCACCCACATCAGCACGGGCGGGGGAGCAAGCCTGGAATTCCTGGAGGGCAAGGACCTTCCGGGCCTCACCGTCCTGGAGGAGAACGCCTGATGGCAACGACCCGCAAGCCGCTCATGGCCGGCAACTGGAAGATGAACCTCAATCACCTCGAGGCCATCGCGCTCGTCCAGAAGCTCGCCTTCGCCCTGACCGATGACGACTACGCGTCCGTCGACGTCGCGGTGCTTCCGCCGTTCACCGACATCCGCTCGGTGCAGACCCTGGTCGACGGCGACAAGTACGACATCCAGTACGGCGCGCAGGACCTCTCCGTCAACGACTCCGGGGCGTACACCGGTCGAGATCAGCGGCCCGATGCTGGCCAAGCTCGGCTGCACGTACGTGGCCGTCGGCCACAGCGAGCGTCGCCAGTACAACGGCGAGACCGACGAGGTCGTCAACGCCAAGGCGAAGGCCGCGTTGCGCAACGAGATCGTGCCGATCGTGTGCATGGGCGAGGAGCTGCCGATCCGGCAGGCCGGCACCCACGTGGCTCACGTGCTCGCGCAGCTCGATGCCGACCTCGAGGGGCTCACGGCCGAGCAGGTCGCCGGACTCGTCATCGCCTACGAGCCCGTCTGGGCGATCGGCACCGGCGAGGTCGCCACGCCCGAGGACGCGCAGGAGGTGTGCGGCGCGATCCGTGAACGGGTCAAGGAGACGTTCGGGGCCGAGGCCGCAGCGGCCGTCCGGATCCTGTACGGCGGGTCGGTGAAGTCGTCCAACGTGGCCAGCATCATGGCCAAGCCGGACGTCGACGGCGCGCTGGTCGGCGGGGCGAGCCTTGACCCCGACGAGTTCGTCGGTATCGTGCGATTCCGGATGCACCCGCCCGAGTTGGTCTCCTGACGCACCCTGCGTCTATCCTCTAGGGGTTCGGGTGAATGGCCCGACCCTCTTGACCGCCCGCGACGTGGGCAGCACACCATGGGAGTTTGTGAATGATCACCGCGCTGACGATCGCGCTCGCCGTCATCCTCGTGATCACCAGCGTGCTGCTCGTGGTCCTCATCCTGCTTCACCGGGGCAAGGGTGGCGGTCTGTCGGATCTCTTCGGCGGCGGTGTCAGCTCGTCCATCGGCGGCTCGTCCGTTGCCGAGAAGAACCTTGATCGGCTCACGGTAGGCCTCGGCCCTCATCTGGGCCGCCTGCATCGTTGCTGTCGGGCTGCTCGTCAGCGCCGCGGCCTAGTAGACGAGGGGACAACAAGGAATGGCCGGAGGAAGTGCAATCCGCGGCAGCCGTGTCGGCGCTGGCCCCATGGGCGAGGCCGAGCGCGGCGAGGCCGCACCACGCATGTGGGTGTCGTTCTGGTGCTCGCGGGGTCATGAGTCACGACCGAGCTTCGCGGTTGACGCCGCCGTCCCGGATGAGTGGGACTGCCCGCGTTGCGGCCTTCCCGCCGGACCGGACAAGGACAACCCGCCCGCTCCGCCGAAGATCGAGCCGTACAAGACGCACCTTGCGTACGTGAAGGAGCGTCGCTCGGACAAGGACGGCGCAGCGATCCTCGAAGAGGCATTGGCCAAGCTCCGCGGCGTATAGCGAAGACGAAGACGAAAGGATGGGGGCCCGGGTCAACGACCCGGGCCCCCATCCTTTCGTTGGTGCAGGTCGTCACGTGGGCGCTACGCGCCCGGCCGACCCATGCCCGAGGGCAGCTTGGCCGCGGCCGGCTCGTCGATCAGAAACAGGGTGCGCTCGCGACCGCGGGCGCCTGCGGCGGGCACCTGGAACGGGCCCGCCTCCGCCGTGAGGGCAAGGCGCACGGCGCTGGCCTTCTCGGTGCCACTGGCGAGGATCCACACCTCCTTCGCTCCCTGGATCGACGGGAAGGTCAAGGTCAGCCGCACCGGTGGCGGCTTGGGTGCCCCGCGGACCGCGGTGCAGGCGCGATCGTCGTGCAGGGCGGGCTGCTCGGGGAACAGCGAGGCCACATGGGCGTCCGGCCCGATGCCGAGCATCAGCACGTCGAACGACGGCGCACGGCCGTGGTCATCGGGATGCGTGGCCCTGGCCAACTGGTCGGCATAGGCCAGCGCCGCCGCGTCCACGTCACCGCCGGACTGCTCCGGCGTCGGCATCGGGTGGACGCGATCCGGGTCCACGTCGACGAGGGCAAGCAGCGCCGTGCGCGCCCCGGTCTCGTTCCGCTCGGGATCGCCGGCCGGCAGATAGCGCTCGTCACCCCACCAGATGTCGACGGCCGACCAGTCGATCGCGTCGCGGGCCGGATTCGCGGCGACTGCCGCCAGGACGGCCGTGCCGACGCGTCCGCCGGTGAGGCAGATCGAGGCGTGACCGGCAGCCGCCTGGCGCTCGACGATGGTCGTGATGAGGCGCCCGGCGGTGGACTCGGCCAGGTCGGCCGCGTCGGGGTGGCGCACCACCTCGACGGGGCTCATGCCAGTTCCACGTGCGAGATGACGTCTCCGTAGACCTCGTCCGGGTCAAGGCGACGCAGTTCCTCCGCCATCAACTCGGCCAGCTCGCGACGCGGCAGCGACACCCGAGAGTCCGGCATCCCCGGTCGGGACAGCACCGCGGTGGAGCCGTCGGGGCGGTTGACGGTGACAGTCGCCGTCGTCCGTGGCCAGCTGCACCTGCGTGATGCCCGGGCCCCTCGCTGACCTGCAGGTCGACGGGCACCTTGAGGGCGCGATTGAGCCAGGTGACCAGCAGGATGGCGCTCGCGTTGGCGTCCTCGGCGTGCACGGTGGCCGCCGTGATGGCACCCATCGGCTGGTCGAGGATCGAGGCGAGCACCGCGCGCCACGGGGTCAGGCGGGTCCAGGCGAGATCCGTGTCGCCGGGGGAGTACCCCGTGCGGCGGCGGACGAGCTCGCGCTGGACGTCCTCCGACGCGGCCGCGTCGGTGATGCGGCGCTGTGCATGACGACCGATCGGGTCGATCGACGGGCTGTCCGGCCCGCCCTCGGGCCAGTAGGCGACGACCGGCGTATCGCTGAGCAGCAGCGGGATGCACACCGAGTTGGCGTGGTCGGCCAGCGGCCCGCGCAGGCGCAGCACGGCGACCTCACCGGGACCGTCGTCGCCGCCGACGGCGATGTCGGCGTCGAGCCGAGCCTCGTGCTTGCCCGGTCGGGGGATCAGGGTGACGATCCGCATCGGGTGCTGCCGTGCGGCCGACACGGCCGCGGCGGTGGCGTCCGCCTGGTACTCCTCATCGGTGAGGATGAGCAGCGTCAGCACCATCCCCGTGGCTCCCGAGCCCATCCGGTGGCGCTCTCCTGCGATCGCGGACGCGACCGCACCCCCGCTGGTGTCCTCGAGCCGGATCATGGCCGCCTCCTGCTGTTGGGTCGGCGGCCGTTCATGGCCGCCTCCTGCTTTGGGTCGGCGGCCGTTCATGGCCGCCTCCATGTGCGTCCGTCGCGCGCGATCATGTCGTACGACGAGTGGGGCCCCCACCCGCCGGATGCATACTGCTCGGGCTTGCCGCGTTCGGCCCAGAAGTCGAGTACCGGGTCGAGGATCTCCCAGCCCAGCTCGACCTCCTCATGGCGCGGGAACAGCGGCGGGTCGCCGAGCAGCACGTCGAGGATGAGCCGTTCGTACGCCTCCGGACTCGAGTCGACGAAGGACTCGCCGTACTGGAAGTCCATGGTCACGTCGCGTACCTGCACCGACGTGGTGTTCGGCACCTTCGAGCCGAATCGGACGGTGATGCCCTCGTCGGGCTGGATGCGGAAGACGAACGCGTTGTTGCCCAGCTCCTGGACGGCCGTCTTCGCGAACGGCAGGTGCGGCGCCCGCTTGAAGACGACGGCCACCTCCGTGACCCGGCGACCCAGCCGCTTGCCCGTGCGCAGGTAGAACGGCACGCCGGCCCAGCGACGGTTGTCGACGTCGACGCGGATCGCGGCGTACGTCTCGGTCGTGCTCTCCGGGTTGATGCCCTCCTCCTCGAGGTAGCCGACCACGGGAAGGCCGCCCTGCCAGCCGTTCGCGTACTGCCCGTTGCTGGTGTGCTTGTCGAGCTCCCGCGGCAGCGTGACCGCGCGAAGCAGCTTCTCCTTCTCGATCCTGACATCGTCAGGCGAGAAGGACAGCGGCTCCTCCATGGCGGTGAGCGCGAGGAGCT
Source organism: uncultured Actinomycetes bacterium (assembly GCA_963755335.1). Taxonomy (GTDB): domain Bacteria; phylum Actinomycetota; class Actinomycetes; order S36-B12; family S36-B12; genus UBA10649. The sequence continues at coordinate 1,514,837 of CAVWJW010000008.1, read as the reverse complement.
GAAGCAGGTGGTTCTGGATGACGTCGCGGGCTGCCCCGATGCCGTCGTAGTAGCCGGCCCGGCCGCCGATCCCGATGTCCTCGGCCATCGTGATCTGGACGTTGTCGACGTAGTTGCTGTTCCACAGGGGCTCGTACATGGAGTTGGCGAAGCGCACCGCCAGGATGTTCTGGACCGTCTCCTTGCCGAGGTAGTGGTCGATGCGGAACACCGAGCCGGACGAGAACACCTCGCCGACGACGCGGTTGAGCTCCTGGGCGCTGGCCAGGTCGTGCCCGAACGGCTTCTCGATGACGACCCGCCGCCACGCCTCCGGCTTGTCCTCGGCCAGGCCGGACGACTTCAGGTGCTGGAGCACGACAGGGAACAGGCCGGGCGGGATGGACAGGTAGAAGGCGTGGTTGCCCCCCGTGCCGCGCGAGGTGTCGAGCTCCTCGACGACGTCCTTCAGGCGCAGGTAGGCGTCCTCGTCGGCGAGATCGCCCGCGACGAAGCGGATGCCCTCGCACAGCTGCTGCCACACCTCCTCGCGGAACGGCGTGCGCGCGTGCTCGCGGACCGAGTCGTGGACGATCTGGGCGAAGTCCTGGTCCTCCCAGTCGCGGCGCGCGAAGCCCACCAGGCCGAAGCCCGGCGGCAGCAGCCCACGATTGGCGAGGTCGTAGATGGCCGGCATGACCTTCTTGCGCGACAGATCGCCGGTGACGCCGAACAGGACGATGCCGCAGGGGCCAGCGACGCGGGGGAGTCGCTGGTCGAGGGCGTTGCGGAGGGGGTTCGCCGAGAAGGCGGGGTGACGCAGCGGACTCACCTCAGGCCTCGATCCCAGCGGCCTTGGCCACCGTTGCGCGCAGCTGCTCCCAGGAGTCGATGAACTTGGTGACTCCCTCGCTCTCCAGCTGGGCGCAGACGTCGGCGTTGCCGATGCCGAGCGCCTCGAGCCCCGCCCACACCTGCGCGGACTGCTCCGCGGTCCCGCTGATGGAGTCCTGCGGGATCACGCCACTGGCGGCGACGGCCTCGAGGGTCGGCTCCGGCATCGTGTTGACGCAGCCACGCACGACCAGGTCGACGACGTAGGTGGTGGGGTCATACGCGGGATCCTTGACTCCGGTGGAGGCCCACAGGGGGCGCTGCGGGTGCGCGCCCTTGGCGGCGAGTGCCTGCCACCGGTCGGACGCGAGGATCTCCTGGTGGGCGGCCCAGGCCAGCCGGGCACTGGCCAGGGCCGCCTTGCCGAGCAGCCCGGTGGCCTCATCGGTCCCGAGCGCGCGGAGCCGCTTGTCGACCTCGGTGTCGATGCGGCTCACGAAGAAGCTCGCGACGCTTCGGATGCGGCTCAGGTCGTGACCGTTCTCGGCGGCCTCCTCGAGGCCGGCCATGTACGCATCCACGACGGCGCGGTACCGATCGACCGAGAAGATGAGGGTGACGTTGACGCTGATGCCGCTGCCGATGACTGCGGTGATGGCCGAGAGGCCGTCGACGGTGGCCGGGATCTTGATGAGCGCATTCGGGCGACCGACGGTGTCCCAGAGCCCTCGGGCCTGCTCGATGGTGGTCTCGGTGCGGTGCGCCAGTCGCGGATCGACCTCGATGGACACGCGGCCGTCCTCGCCCTCGCTCTCGTGGAAGAGGTGCCGGAACAGGTCGCACGCCGAGCGGACGTCGTCGGTGGTCAGGGCGCGGATGATCGCGTCCACGTCGCAGCCCTCCTTCGCCAGCATGTCGATCTGGTCGGCGTAGGCCTCCGCTCCCTGGGAGATGGCCTTGTCGAAGATGCTCGGGTTCGTGGTGACTCCGCGAACGCAGGACGTCTCGATCAACGTTGCCGAGCGTTCCGGACTCAAGGCGATCCCGGTCGAGGTCGTCCAGCCAGATCGACACACCGGCGTCGGTCAGCTGCTGCAGTTGTGCGTTGGTCGTCATGGTTCTCCCTTGGGCGTCAGTCGCGACCGGCAGCGGCGATGCTCTCGCGCGCTGCGGCGACGATGTTCTCGACGGTGATGCCGAATTCCCGGAACAGCGTGGCCTGATCGGCGCTTGCGCCGAAGTGGTCGAGTCCGACGACTCGACCATCGGTGCCGACGTAGCGATACCAGCCGAGCGTGGCGCCCGCCTCGACGGAGACGCGAGCGCGAACGGACGGCAGCAGGACACTGTCGCGGTACCCCTGCGGCTGCTCGTCGAACCATTCGAGGCAGGGCATCGAGATGACTCGGGTGCCGATGCCGGCGGCCTCCAGCACGGTCGCTGCGGTCGTCGCCAGCTGCACCTCGGAGCCGGTGGCGAGCAGCTGAACCTGGGGCTGATCGGAGTCGGCAACGACGTAGGCACCGCGCATGACCCCGTCGCGAACGGTGTCGGCGTCGGTGTCGGGCGTGGGCACGTTCTGGCGGGTGAGGATCAGGCCGGCCGGTCCCCGGCGATGCAGGATGGCCCGCCAGGCGGCGGCTGTCTCGTTGCCGTCGGCCGGGCGCACGATGGACAGGCCCGGCATGGCTCGCAGCGCCCACAGGTGCTCGACCGGCTGATGCGTTGGTCCGTCCTCGCCGAGGCCGATCGAGTCGTGGGTCCACACGTACGTGACATCGGTCTGCATGAGCGCGGAAAGGCGCACGGCGCCGCGCATGTAGTCGGAGAAGACCAGGAAGGTCCCGCCGAACGGGCGGGTGAGTCCGTCGACTGCGATCCCGTTGAGGATCGATCCCATGGCGTGCTCGCGGATGCCGAAGTGCAGGACGCGGCCGTAGGGCGAGCCGTTCGGGATGGGGTTGCCCGGCGGCAGGAAGCTGTCGGCGTCCTCGATCGTCGTGTTGTTCGACTCGGCGAGGTCGGCCGAGCCGCCCCACAGCTCGGGCATGACGCCGGCGATCGCGTTGATGACGTCGCCGGATGCCTTGCGGGTGGCGACGCGAGCCGCCGGGTTCGAAGCGCGGGAACGCCGCCTCGAGTCCCTCGGGCAGCTGGTGCGCCGAGGAGCCGGTCGAGCAGGGCGGCCCTGTCCGGCTGCGCGGAGCGCCAGGCAGCGAAGGCGGCATCCCAGGTCGACCGGGCCTCGTCGACTCGGTGCCGAAGGTTCTCGCGGACGCGGGCGAGCAGGGCAGGGTCGAAGGCGAAGTGCGCGTCAGGATCCAGGCCCAAGAGCTCCTTGGTCGCGCGCACCTCCGCCTCGCCGAGGGCCGAACCATGCGCCTTGCCGGTGTTGCGCAGCGTGGGTGCGGGCCAGCCGATGATCGAGCGCACCTGGATGAAGGTCGGGCCGGTCGGGCTCGGCAACGGCCTTGCCGATGGCGTCGTAGAGCGCCGGCACGTCGATGGAGCCGTCGGCGTTCATGCCGACCTGGTGGGTGGCCCAGCCGTAGGACTCATAGCGCTGGCACACGTTCTCGTGGAAGGCGATCGCGGTGTCGCCCTCGATGGAGATGTGGTTGTCGTCGTAGATCACGCACAGCCGGTTGAGCTTCTGCAGTCCGGCGAGGGACGACGCCTCGGAGGTGACGCCCTCCTCGAGGTCGCCGTCGCCCGCGATCACCCAGATGCGGTGGTCGAACGGACTGTCTCCATCGGCCGTGTCCGGGTCGAACAGCCCGCGCTCGTAGCGCGCTGCGTAGGCCAGGCCGACGCCGTTGGCCAGGCCTTGGCCGAGCGGTCCGGTGGTGGTCTCGACGCCCGTGGTGTGACCGAACTCGGGATGGCCGGGCGTACGGCTGCCCCATGTGCGGAAGGACTCCAGGTCGGTCATCGACAGCCCGTAGTCGCTGAGGAAGAGCTGGCTGTACAGCGTCAGGCTGGTGTGGCCCGCCGACAGCACGAAGCGGTCGCGCCCGAGCCACGTCGGGTCCTTCGGATCGTGCCGCATCAGCTTCTGGAAGAGCAGGTACGCGACCGGCGCAAGACTCATCGCCGTGCCGGGGTGGCCGTTGCCGACGCGCTGCACGGAGTCGGCCGCGAGCGCGCGAAGGTAGGTGACCGCCTGGTCGTCGTCGGCGGACCAGTCGAAGGGGGCGAGGGAGGAGGAGGCCATGTCAGGACCCTAGCCAATGCTGGCCCGCTACCCGCAGTCCCGTGGCCAACCCTGGCGCGCATCCCCGGTACAGTGAACCGGCGCGTTGGCGGCCCTTCGGCCGCCGCTGGTGATGGGGAGATTGGGTGGGGATCGCGATGGCCGCGGACGGCACCGTCACCGCGTCAGATCGTGTCCGTGCCCATGTCGCGCTGACCAAGCCGCGCATCGTCGAACTCCTGCTCGCCACGGCCCTGCCGACCGCCTTCCTCGCCGCCGGCGGCCTGCCGCCGCTGGCTCCGACCATCGCCGTCCTCGTAGGCGGCACGCTGGCGGCCGGAGCGGCGAACACGTTCAACAGCGTCTACGACCGAGACATCGACGCCATGATGGGTCGCACCGTCCATCGCCCGGCGGCCATGGGCATCGTGTCGCCCGGCGCCGGCATCGTGCAGGGCATCGTCCTCTCGCTCCTCAGCGCCGCGGTCCTTCTGGTGCTGGCCAACCCTCTGTCGTCGGCGCTTGCGCTCATCGCGATCGGCTTCTATGCCGTCGTCTACACGATGCTGCTCAAGCGCCGCACGTCGCAGAACATCGTCTGGGGAGGCGCTGCCGGCTGCATGCCGGTGCTCATTGCCTGGGCGGCCATCACCGGGTCGCTGACCTGGACCCCGGTGGTGCTCTTCCTCATCATCTTCTTCTGGACCCCGCCGCACTACTGGCCGCTCGCGATGAAGTTCCGCGACGACTACGAGGCGGCCGGCGTGCCGATGCTGCCCGTGGTTCGGTCGAGTGCAGTGGTGGCGCGCAACATCGTCGTCTACACGTGGGTGATGGTCGCGGTGTCGTTGCTGCTCATTCCGGTCGCACCCATGGGCTGGCTCTACGCGATCGGTGCGGCGATCCTCGGTGCGGGCTTCCTGTGGGAGGCGTACCGACTTCAACGACATGTGGTGAAGGACGCCGCGGATGTCACGCGACTGGCGATGCGTCTGTTCCACGGTTCGATCACGTATCTCGCCCTGCTGTTCCTGCTAGTGGCGATCGACCCGTTCCTGCACTGACTCGCTGAACGTCTCCATCGTCACGACGCCGCGCAGGCGCAGGGCGGGCGGGATGAACAGCACCGTGACCCACACGAGCCCCGAGCCCAGGACGTGGATGGCCACGAGCGCGCCGGGCAGCCCGGAGAAGTACTGGACGTAGCCGAGCGCGCCCTGGACGCCGGCGATGCCGAGGAGCAGCCACGTCCGCCCGATGGCAGGCTTCGGTGCGCCGATCACGATGAGCACGACCAGCAGGCCGATGGCCAGCCCGAGGAACAGCAGCACGACATCGGCGTGCAGCCACGAGATCGTGCGCGGGTCGAACGAGAAGCGGTTCTCGGACTTGGCGTCGCCACTGTGCGGCCCGCTGCCCGTGACGAGCACGCCCAGGACGACGAGGACGGCGCTGACGACCACGAGGGCCCAGGCGAGGGACGACACGAGGCGCGGCACGAGGGCGGTGATCGGCTGGTCGCCCGGATCACCGGAACGCACGACGAGCGCGACCACGCCCGCGACGATCGCCATCGACAGCAGGAAGTGGGCGGACACGGTCACGGGATGAAGGCCGGTGAGGACGGTGATCCCGCCCAGTACGGCCTGGGCGACCGTGCCGACGATCGGGATGAGGGCGAGAAGCATGATCACCGGGCGGACGGGTCGCCCGCTGCGACGTCGCTCGCGGCGATCCCACCACGCAGCGACGACGGCGGCGATCGCCAGGATCACCAGCACGAACGTCAGCAGGCGATTGCCGAACTCGATGTACTTGTGCCACGCCTCCGGCTGTCGGGCCGTAGGGGTGTAGGACCCCTCCGTGCACTGCGGCCACGTGGGGCAGCCCAGGCCACTGCCGGTCAGGCGCACGACGGCGCCGGTGACGAGGATGCCGACCTGGGCGACGAGGTTGGCGATGAAGGTGCCCCGCACGGCGGGACTGCAGGCGCCGGTGGGAGGACTCACGGCCTTCACCCTATGACCAGCGGAACGTCCGTCCGGCGACGAGTGTCCCCGCTGCGAGCCAGATCACCATGACGGCGATCGAGCCGACCGAGGGGGCGTGGAGGTCGACCAGGCAGGCGCGCAGCGCGTCGGCCAGGGCTCCGGACGGCAGCCATGGCGCGATCGTCGCGAGCGGCACCGGGGAGCGACGAGGACGGGATGATCACGCCGCCGAACATCACGAGGATCAGGAACAGTCCGTTCGCCACCGCCAGCACGGCCTCGGCCCTCAGCAGTCCGGCGAGGGCCATGCCCCAGGCCGCGAACGCGGCGGTGCCGAGCACGACCAGCACCGGCACCCAGGCGGTGGCCGCGGTGGGTCGCCACCCCAGAGCGAGTGCGACGACGCTGACCGTCAGGCACGACAGCACGGTCACGACCGCGGTGGCGCCGAACTTGCCGGCCAGCAGCTCGACGCGGGTCAGGGGAGTGGTGGCCATGAACCGGAGGGCGCCCGAGCGACGCTCGAAGCCGGTCGCGATCGCCAGGGAGGTGAACGCCGAGCTGATGACGGACACCGTGAGAACCGTCGCGAGCGCGTTCGGGACCCGGGACTGCCCCGCTGTGGCGGAGAACATCGTCGTGAGCGTCAGGGCGAGGAGCAGGCCGATCGGGATGGCGAAGGTCAGGAGCAGCTGCTCGCCGTTGCGCAGCAGCAGTCGAGTCTCCCATCGGCCGTGCGCCGTGGCTCGCGATGCGGGGGAGTGGGCGTGTGCCGTCGACGTGCCGCTCACGGGCGCTCTCCGATCAGCTCGACGATGACGTCCTCGAGGGACCGGCGCCCGACCGACAGGTCGGCCGTGGTGGCTCCGTGCTGCGCCGACCACGAGGCGATGGCGGACAGGACCATCGGGTCGGTCGATCCGACGACCCGATAGTGGCCGGGATGGTCTTCGGTGATGACGCACTCGGCGGGCAGCGCCGACCGCAGGTCGCCCAGGTCGATGTGGCGGGGTCCGCGGAAGGTGATGCTGTCGTCGGCCCCGATGAGGTCGACGACCGTGCCCGACCTGAGGGCCCGGCCGCGCGACATGACCACGACGTGGTCGGCCAGTCGTTCGACGTCGTCCATCAGGTGCGTCGTGAGGATCACCGTCGTGCCACGCCCCGTCAGCGCCCGCACGAGGTCGTGGATGCCGCGCCGAGCGAGCGGATCGAGCCCGGCGGTCGGCTCGTCGAGGAACACCAGGTCGGGGCGCCCGACCAGTGCGGCGGCGCACTTCACCCGCTGCTGCTCGCCTCCGGACAGGCGGCGGATCGGCGTGCGCAGTGCCGGGTCGAGGCCCAGGTCGGCGAGCAGGGTGCGCGGATCCTCCGGGTCGGGGTACATCGCCGCCACGTAGCGGACGAACTCGAGGGGCGCCGCCGTCGAGTAGAGGCCGCCGTCCTGCAGCATCACGCCCACGCGCGATCGCAAGCCGGCCGGCACGCCTCCCGTCAGCTGCTCGCCCAGGAGTCGGATGCGCCCCGACGAGGGATGGCGCAGGCCCACGCACGCCTCGATCGTGGACGTCTTCCCGGCTCCGTTGGGCCCGATGAGGGCGGTGACCTGGCCCGCCTGGGCGGTCATCGACAGCCCCGCCACGGCAGTCGTGGCCCCGTAGCGCATGACCAGGTCCTCGATGGTCAGGGCGGGGTCCGGCACGTGCGGAGCATAGGCCGACAGCGGAAGGGGGACCCCGGCGGTTGCAGTCCCCGCGAATTACGCAACAATACGGTTATGGAATTCCCCGGAGAGGCTGCGGAGCGGGTGGCGCGCGCCCTGCTGCAGACCGGGCCGTCGACCGCCTCCGATCTGGCGGAGACCGTCGGCCTGACCACCACCGGCGTCCGCAAGCACCTGACCGCCCTCATCGACGCCGGTCTGGTCGTCGGCCAGGAGCGCGCCCCCTACGGTCCCACGCCCAAGCGAGGCCGGGGCCGACCCGGCATGGTCTTCTCGTTGACCGCCCGCGGCCGGGCCGCCTGCGACTCCGCCTACGACGACCTCGCGCTGTCGGCCCTGCGCTTCATGTCCACGGAGTTCGGCGACGACGCGGTGCACGCGTTCGCGAACCGCCGGGCCGACAAGCTCGCGGCGGCCGCCGCCGGCCCCGGCCTGGGCGGCCATGCCTCTCCGACCGAGGTCGCCGAGGCGCTGACCCGAGCCGGCTACGCCGCCCAGGTCGAGCCGCTCGGCGCGGTGGCCGTCCAGCTGTGCCAGCACAACTGCCCCGTCGTCGACGCCGCCCGTGAGTTCCCGATCCTGTGCGAGGCCGAGACCGAGGCACTCGGCCGCGTGCTGGGTCGGCACGTCACCCGCCTGGCCACGCTCGCGCACGGCGACGAGGTCTGCACCGCAGTCATCCCGAACGAGTCCACCCACGCGCCCGCCCACGGCGGCGCTTTCGGAAAGGTGCCGGCATGAGCAGTGCTGCGCAGGAGACGGCCGCGTCGATCGACGACATCGGACGATACGAGTACGGCTGGCGCGACCTCGACACCGCGGGGGCGAACGCGCGTCGTGGCCTGAACGAGGACGTCGTGCGCGACATCTCGGCGCGCAAGAACGAGCCCGACTGGATGCTGCAGATGCGGCTGAAGGCCCTGCGGCTGTTCTTCAAGAAGCCGATGCCGACCTGGGGCTCCGACCTCGGTGGCATCGACTTCGACAACATCAAGTACTTCGTGCGGTCCACCGAGAAGCAGGCCGACAGCTGGGAGGACCTGCCCGACGACATCAAGAACACCTACGACCGGCTGGGCATCCCGGAGGCGGAGAAGCAGCGCCTCGTCGCGGGTGTCGCCGCGCAGTACGAGTCCGAGGTCGTCTACCACAAGATCCGCGAGGACCTCGAGGAGCAGGGCGTCCTGTTCCTCGACACCGACACGGCGCTGCGCGAGCACGAGGACGTCTTCAAGGAGTTCTTCGGCTCGGTGATCCCGCCCGGCGACAACAAGTTCGCGGCCCTCAACACCGCCGTGTGGTCGGGTGGCTCGTTCATCTACGTCCCCAAGGGCGTCAACGTCGAGATCCCGCTGCAGGCCTACTTCCGCATCAACACCGAGAACATGGGCCAGTTCGAGCGCACGCTGATCATCGTCGACGAGGACGCCTACGTGCACTACGTCGAAGGCTGCACGGCACCGATCTACTCGAGCGACTCGCTGCACTCCGCGGTCGTGGAGATCATCGTGCGCAAGGGCGCACGGTGCCGCTACACGACGATCCAGAACTGGTCGAACAACGTCTACAACCTGGTCACCAAGCGAGCAGTGGCCCACGCCGGCGCCACCATGGAGTGGATCGACGGCAACCTCGGCTCGAAGGTCACCATGAAGTACCCCGCCGTGTGGCTCACCGGCGAGCATGCCAAGGGCGAGACCCTCTCGATCGCCTTCGCCGGCGAGGGCCAGCACCAGGACGCAGGCTCGAAGATGGTGCATGCCGCCCCCAACACGTCGTCGAACATCATCTCCAAGTCGGTCGCCCGCGGCGGCGGACGCACCTCGTACCGCGGCCTCGTCCAGATCCTCGAGGGTGCGCACGGCTCGCGCAGCACCGTGCGGTGCGACGCGCTCCTCGTCGACGACATCTCCCGATCCGACACGTACCCGTACGTCGACGTCCGCGAGGACGACGTCTCGATGGGTCACGAGGCGACGGTGTCGAAGATCAGCGAGGATCAGCTGTTCTACCTGATGTCGCGCGGCCTCTCGGAAGAGGAGTCGATGGCGATGATCGTGCGCGGCTTCATCGAGCCGATCGCGCGGGAACTGCCGATGGAGTACGCCCTCGAGCTCAACCGCCTTATCGAGCTCCAGATGGAAGGTGCAGTGGGTTGACCGTTCTGCAAGCCCCTCCGACCGACCACGCGCCCCGGGTCGCGTCATCGAGGATCGATGACTTCGCCGTCCCGCATGGCCGTGAGGAGGAATGGCGCTTCACGCCCGTCTCCGAGCTGTCGTGGTTCATGGAGCTCGACCCTCTGGCGGGATCCCTCGCGGCCGCGCCGTCGGGCCACGTCAGCGTGGTCGATGTCGACGACGCCGACACGACGGCCTGGCTGCCGACCGACCGGCCGTCGGCGGTGGCGCGCGCCGGTGTCCGAACTGCCGTTCGCGTTCGCGTCGCCGATGAGGAGCTCGTGGACGAGCCGATCGTCGTCGAGCTCCGCGGTGACGCGGCCCATTGCTACGGCCTGATCGACATCCGCGTGGGCCGCCACTCGCGTGCGACGGTCATCCTCGTGCACGACGCCTCCGTCGACGTGAGCGGATCGATCGTCACCCACGTGGAGCCCGGCGCGGAGCTCACCGTGCGTGTCCGTCCTCGACGGCCCGGCATCGAACATCCACCTGTGGCAGTGGCACGCCGACATCGATCGCGATGCGCGGTTCGTCGGCGCCGTCGCGACCCTGGGCGGACGCATCGTCCGCATGCTGCCCTCCGTCTCCTATCTCGGCGCGGGCGGCCAGCGCCGAGCTGCTGGGCGCGTTCCTCGCCGAAGGCGACCAGTACCTCGAGCACCGGATCTTCGTCGAGCACGCGCTGCCGCACTGCTCGAGCAACGTCGTCTACAAGGGCGCGCTGTCGGGCCAGGGCGCGCACACGGTGTGGATCGGCGACGTGCTCGTGCGGCCCACGGCCACGGGCACCGACACCTATGAGATGAACCGCAACCTCCTGCTCACCGACGGTCCGCGAGCCGACTCGGTGCCCAACCTCGAGCTCGAGACCGGCGACATCGTGAGCGCCGGCCACGCCTCGGCGACCGGCCGGTTCGACGACGAGCAGCTGTTCTACCTGCAGTCGCGCGGGATTCCCGAGCGCACCGCCCGGCAGCTGGTCGTCCGCGGCTTCTTCGTCGACGTGCTGGCCCGGATACCGTCACCCGAGTGGCGCGAGCGCATGATGGCGCGCATCAGCAACAGGCTCGGCATGGAGTCCGTCAGCGAGGCGGGTGACGAGGAGTGAGCGCGTTCGTGCTGGCCTGCCTCGCTGGTGACGTGCCGGTGAATCGCGCCAAGCGGGTCACCGTCGACGGCACCGCGATTGCCATCGTCCACGCGCCTGAGGGTTTCTTCGCGATCAATGACCGCTGCTCGCATGCGGATGTGTCGTTGGCCGACGGCGAGATCGACGGCTGCACCATCGAGTGCTGGCTCCACGGCTCGGCATTCGACCTGCGCACCGGGGTGCCCCTGAGCCTGCCCGCGATCGCGCCTGTCGCTACGTACGACCTGCGCGTGGTCGGCGAGGACGACGAAGCCGTCATCGAGATCGATCCCACCCCTATCCGCGCCACCATGTCGGCCCCCGGCCAGTGACCACCACTCACCGAACAGAGGAATCATGAGCTCGCTTGTCATCACGGACGTCCACGCATCCGTCACCACCGATAACGGTCCGCGCGAGATCCTGCGCGGCGTCACACTGACGGTCGAGTCAGGGCGCACTGCGGCGGTCATGGGCCCCAACGGCTCCGGAAAGTCCACGCTCGCGTACGTGATCGCCGGCCACCCGAAGTACACCGTGACCTCCGGCACGATCACCCTCGACGGTGAGGACGTCCTGGCCATGAGCGTCGACCAGCGAGCACGCGCCGGCCTCTTCCTGGCGATGCAGTACCCCACCGAGGTGCCCGGAGTCTCCGTCTCCAACTTCCTGCGCACGTCGGCGACGGCGGTCCGCGGCGAGGCCCCCAAGCTGCGCCTGTGGATCAAGGAGATGAAGGAGTCCATGGCTGCGCTGCAGATGGACCCCGCCTTCGCCGAGCGCAACGTGAACGAGGGCTTCTCCGGCGGCGAGAAGAAGCGTCACGAGATACTGCAGCTCTCGCTGCTCCAGCCGAAGATCGCGATTCTCGACGAGACCGACTCTGGTCTCGACGTCGACGCACTGCGGATCGTGTCCGAGGGGGTCAATGCCTACAAGGAGTCGACCGGTGGCGGCGTCCTGCTGATCACCCACTACACGCGCATCCTGCGCTACATCGCGCCTGACGTCGTCTACGTGTTCGTCGACGGCCGCATCGTCGAGACGGGCGGGCCCGAGCTGGCCGACGTTCTCGAGGCGGAGGGCTACGAGCGCTACGTCACGGCAGCGAGCGCGTAGGAGCATCGTGACCCAGCCACTCGACGTCGACAGGATCCGGAAGGACTTCCCGATCCTGAGCAGGACCGTGCGCGGTGAACGACCGCTGGTGTACCTCGACAGCGGCGCCACGAGCCAGAAGCCGACGGCGGTGCTCGACGCCGAGCGGACGTTCTACGAGACGAGCAACGCCGGAGTCCACCGCGGCGCGCACCAGCTGGCCGAGGAGGCGACCGAGGCGTACGAGAACGCTCGCGCCCAGGTCGCGGCGTTCGTGAGTGCGCAGTCCGACGACATCGTCTTCACCAAGAACTCGACCGAGAGCCTCAACCTCGCTGCCTATGCCTTCTCGAACGCGACGGCCAAGGCGGCGCACGGGGCGGAGATGGATCCGCGGTTCGTGCTGCACCCTGGTGACTCCATCGTCGTGACACAGATGGAGCATCACGCGAATCTCGTGCCGTGGCAGGAGGTCTGCGCCAAGACCGGCGTCGAGCTGCGGTGGATCGGCCTGACCGACGACGGCCGTCTCGACCTCGACGGACTCGATCGGGTGATCGACGACACGACACGGGTCGTCTCCGTCGTCCACCAGTCCAACATCCTCGGCACCGTCAACCCGGTGACGCGCGATCATGGAGCGGGCGCACGGCGTCGGCGCCATCGGCGTCGTCGACGCATCACAGTCCGTGCCGCACATGCCCGTCGACGTGGGGCTGCTCGGGGCCGATCTCGTCGCCTGGACCGGTCACAAGATGCTGGGACCCACCGGCATCGGCGTGCTCTGGGGGCGTACCGAGATCCTCGAGGCCATGCCGCCGTTCATCTCGGGCGGCTCGATGATCGAGACCGTCTTCATGGAGCACAGCACGTACGCGCTCCCGCCGAAGCGGTTCGAGGCAGGAACTCCCATGGTGGCTCAGGCCGTCGGGCTGGCTGCAGCGACGCGCTACCTCGACGACCTCGGGATGGACAACGTCGCGGCGCACGAGCACGCCCTCGCCGGCTACGCGCTGGAGGTGCTCGCCGCGCTTCGCGGGGTGCGGATCATCGGTCCCACCGAGAACACCGACCGAGGAAGTGCTGTCTCGTTCGTCGTCGACGGGCTGCACCCCCATGACGTCGGGCAGTTCCTCGACGACAGGGGAGTGGCGGTCCGCGTGGGGCACCACTGCGCCTGGCCGACGTGCCGTCGCTTCGGTGTTCCGGCCACGACGCGGATCTCGCCATACATCTACAACGACACGGCTGACATCGACGTCGCGGTCGAGGGCATCCTCGCCGCACAGGAATTCTTCGGGGTGTGACGTGAACGTCGAGTCGTTGTACCAGGACATCATCCTGGATCACTACAAGCACCCGCGCGGCAGACAACTGCTGGCGGCGCCGGAGGGTGAGTCTCATCAGGTCAATCCCACCTGCGGCGACGAGGTCACCGTCCAGGTGGCCCGCGGACGATCAGGGCCATCTCGTGCTCGGCTACGAGGGACAGGGCTGCTCGATCTCGCAGGCGAGCGCCAGCGTGATGTCCGAGCTCCTCACCGGCGAGGGCCCCGACCGCGCCAGCGAGGTGCGCGCCGGCTTCGTGCAGATGATGCACAGCAAGGGCGCGGCCGAGCCGGACGAGGACCTCCTCGGCGACGGCATCGCCTTCGTGGGCGTGGCGAAGTACCCCGCACGCATCAAGTGCGCACTGCTGCCCTGGATGGCGCTGCAGGACGCCGAGGTGCGGGCCGGGATAGTGGCGGACGCAACTGACGACGGGAAGGCTGGAGCATGAGCGTGGCAACAGAGGATCAGGTCATCGAGGCGATGATGGACGTGGTCGATCCTGAGCTGGGGATCAACGTGGTCGACCTGGGCCTGGTGTACGGCGTTGCCGTCGACGACGGGAACATCGCCACGGTCGACATGACGCTCACGTCGGCGGCCTGCCCGCTCACCGACGTCATCGAGGACCAGACCCGGGCGGCGCTCACCGGCGTGGTCGACGACTTCCGCATCAACTGGGTGTGGATGCCGCCGTGGGGTCCCGACAAGATCACCGACGACGGTCGCGAGATGCTGCGCGCCCTCGGCTTCAACGTCTGACGAGCAGGGGCTTGTAGACTGCCTCAACGATGATCTCCACCACCGGCCTTGAGGTTCGGGCCGGCTCCGCGCTGCTGCTCGATCACGCCAACCTGCGCGTGGGCAAGGGCGACCGCATCGGCCTGGTCGGACGCAACGGCGCCGGCAAGACGACCCTCACCAAGATCCTGGCGGGGGAGACCCAGGCCGCGTCCGGAACCGTCTCCAGCAGCGGCACGGTGGGCTACCTGCCTCAGGATCCGCGATCCGGGGACCCCGAGGAGATCGCCAAGGACCGCATCCTGTCGGCCCGCGGACTGCACGCCGTCGTCCGGCGCATGCAGGAGGCCAGCCTCGGGATGGGCACGACCGACGAGGACGAACGCGACCGGCTGATTGCCCGCTACGCGCGTGCCGAGGCCGAGTTCGAGGCCCTCGGCGGATACGCGGTGGAGTCGCAGGCGGCGGCGATCGCGGCCAGCGTCGGGCTCTCCGAGCGCATCCTCGCCCAGCCGCTCGGCACCCTGTCGGGCGGCCAGCGCCGCCGCGTCGAGCTGGCTCGCATCCTGTTCAGCGGCTGCGACGTCCTGCTGCTCGACGAGCCCACCAACCACCTCGACGCGGACTCGGTGCGCTGGCTGCGCAAGTTCCTCGGCTCGTACGAGGGCGGCTTCATCGTCATCAGTCACGACACGGACCTGCTCGAGGACACCGTCAACAAGGTGTGGCACCTCGACGCGAACCGTCAGGAGATCGACATCTACTCGATGGGCTGGAAGGCCTATCTGACGGCGCGCGAGGCCGACGAGCGCCGACGGCGCCGCGAGCGCCGCAACGCCGAGCAGCAGGCCGATGCGCTCCGTCATCAGGCCGAGCGCATGCGGGCCAAGGCGACCAAGGCCAAGGCCGCGCAGTCGATGCTGAAGCGGGCCGACAAGATCCTGGCGAGCAGCGACGAGGTGCGCCGCACCGACAAGGTCGCCGCGCTGCGCTTCCCCGAGCCCAAGCCGTGCGGGCGGGTGCCCCTGACGGGAAGCGGCCTGTCGAGGTCATACGGCTCCCTCGAGGTGTTCACCGA
Source organism: uncultured Actinomycetes bacterium (assembly GCA_963755335.1). Classification (GTDB taxonomy): domain Bacteria; phylum Actinomycetota; class Actinomycetes; order S36-B12; family S36-B12; genus UBA10649. The sequence goes on along the minus strand of CAVWJW010000008.1, from coordinate 1,499,559 downwards.
CGTCGACCTGGCGATCGACCGGGGCAGCCGCGTCGTCATCCTCGGCCTCAACGGCGCCGGCAAGACCACCCTGCTGCGGATCCTCGCCGGGGTCGACAAGCCCGACACGGGCAGCATCGAGCCGGGGCACGGGGCGGTCATCGGCTACTACGCGCAGGAGCACGAGACGCTCGATCCGTCGGCGACCGTCCTCGAGACGATGCGCTCGGCCGGCTCACACCTCGACGACACCAAGCAGAGGACCGTCCTCGGCTCGTTCCTGTTCGAGGGTGATGCGGTCAGCAAGCCGACCGGCGTCCTGTCCGGTGGCGAGAAGACGCGACTTGCCCTCGCCTGCCTGGTCGTCTCGGGGGCCAACGTCCTGCTGCTGGACGAGCCGACCAACAACCTCGACCCGGCGAGCCGGCACGAGGTCCTCGACGCCCTGGCGCGATACGAGGGCGCGGTAGTCCTCGTGACCCACGATCCCGGTGCCGTCGCCGCGCTCAACCCCGAGCGGGTCCTCATCCTCCCTGACGGGGACGAGGACCTCTGGAATGACAGCTACACGGATCTGGTTGAACTGGCGTGATGCCCGATGGGCACCCGGTGAAGGAGTGCGCATGACCGAGCTCGGACTTCTGGACGGCGTTCAGGTGGAGCGCGACGACGACGTCGTCCGCGTGACCCTGTGCACCCCTGAGTCGCGCAATGCGCAGACCCCTGCCACGTGGCGGCGCCTGGCAGCCATCCCCGACCTCCTGACTCCGAGCGATCGCGCCGTCGTCCTGGTCGGTGCGGGCGTCAGCTTCTCCGCCGGTCTTGATCGGCGCATGCTCACGCCGGAGGGGGTGCCGGGGGAGGAGTCCCTGCTGACGCTTGCCGGGTTCCCCGACGAGCGCATCGAGCTGTTCATCCGCGAAGCCCAGGCAGCGTTCACCTGGTGGCGTCATGTTCCTCAGCTGACGATCGCGCTCGTTCAGGGGCATGCGATCGGCGCTGGCTTCCAGCTCGCCCTCGCCTGCGACTTCATGATCGTTGCCGACGACGCCAAGCTGGCGATGCGCGAGACGTCGCTCGGCCTCGTGCCCGACCTGGGTGGCACCGCGCCCCTGGTGTCGAGGGTCGGCTACAGCCGGGCGCTGGAGATCTGCGCGAGCGGCCGCTTCGTCGAGGCGGACGAGGCCGTGCGGCTCGGTATCGCCCTGGCCGAGGTCCCGGCCGCCGACTGGGAGGCGTTCGTCACAGCCATGCTGGCGCCGATGAAGGCAGCCATGCCCAGCGCCGTGGCCGAGCTGAAGGCGCTGCTCGACGGCGCCGATACGGCGATGGACCAGACCGCCCGGGAGCGCTCCGCGCAGATGCGTCGACTCGCCGACCTGCGCGCCCTGATGGGGGGATGACATGGCAGTGGACAACTCGTGGCAGATGTACCGGTCGATGACACGCGACCGGTCGGTGTCGTCCAAGAAGGTCAATCGGGCCCTCGTCCGACGGATCCTCGGCTATGCGCGCAAGTACCGGACCCTGATCATCCTGTTCCTCATCACCTTGGTCTTCGTGTCCCTCCTCAGCGTGGCGCAGCCGCTGATGATCCCGCGGCTCGTCGACGACGGAATCCAGCAGGGCAACCGCCAGGTCGTCACGGTGATGGCGCTGATCATCGCGCTGCTCGCCGTCCTCGACGCGGGCCTGGGACTGCTCGGCCGCTGGTTCTCGTCGCGCATCGGCGAGGGGCTGATCTACGACCTGCGCACCGAGGTGTACGACCACGTCCAGCGGCAGTCGGTGGCGTTCTTCACCCGCGCTCAGACCGGTGCCCTGATCTCGCGCCTCAACAGCGACGTGATCGGTGCGCAGCAGGCCTTCACGTCGACGCTCGGTGGCGTGCTGGGCAACCTCATCTCCCTGGCCATCGTCCTCACGGCGATGTTCATCCTGTCGTGGCAGGTGACGCTCGTGTCCCTGCTGCTCGTGCCGCTGTTCCTGCTGCCGGCGCGCTGGATGGGCCGTCGGCTGCAGGCCATGACCCGCGAGCAGATGACACTGAATGCCGACATGAGCACCCAGATGACCGAGCGCTTCAACGTCGCCGGCGCCCTGCTCGTCAAGCTCTTCGGGCGACCGGAGGACGAGGCGGAGAACTTCTCGTCGAAGGCGGCCCGCGTGCGCGACATCGGCGTGCGCATGGCGATGGCCAACCGGTGGTTCTTCACCGCGCTGACGTTGGTCGCCGCGCTCGCCACCGCGATCGTGTACGGACTCGGCGGCAACCTCGTCATCAGCGGCACGCTCACCCTCGGCACGCTGCTGGCCCTGGTCGGGCTGCTGGCACAGCTGTACGGGCCGCTGACGTCGCTCTCGAACGTCCGTGTCGACGTCATGACCGCCCTGGTCAGCTTCGAGCGCGTCTTCGAGGTGCTCGACCTCATGCCGATGGTCGTCGAGGCTCCCGATGCCAAGGCGCTCCCGGACGGGTCCGCTGTCGGTGGAGTTCACCGGCGTGACCTTCCGGTACCCGACCGCCGGCGAGGTCTCGCTTGCCTCCCTGGAGTCGGTCGCCCGGGAGGAGACCCGGGCTCAGGGCGGCGACGACGTGCTCACCGGGGTCACCTTCTACGCGCCCGCGGGCACCATGACCGCGCTGGTGGGCCCGTCGGGCGCGGGCAAGACGACGACCACCGCGCTGCTGTCGCGGCTCTATGACGTCACCGGCGGCTCGATCCGCATCGGCGGCCTGGACGTGCGCGAGGCCACGCTCGGATCGCTGCGCCAGGGCATCGGCGTCGTCACCCAGGACTCGCACCTGTTCCACGACACCATCCGGGCGAACCTTGTCTACGCACGCCCGGAGGCCACCGAGGCCGAGCTCCTCGCCGCCTGTGACGCCGCTCAGATCGGGAACCTCATCGCTGCCCTGCCGGACGGCCTCGACACCGTCGTCGGCGATCGCGGGCATCGGCTGTCCGGAGGGGAGAAGCAGCGCATCGCGCTGGCGCGGCTCCTCCTCAAGGGACCGCGTGTGGTGGTCCTCGACGAGGCGACGGCCCACCTCGACAGCGAAAGCGAGGCCGCCGTGTCGCGGGCGCTGGACAATGCGCTCGACGGGCCGCACGTCAGTCGTGATCGCCCACCGGCTCAGCACCGTTCGGCGCGCTGACCAGATCCTTGTCATTGACGGTGGGCGGGTCGTCGAGCGCGGGACCCACGATCAGCTGCTCGCGGCCGGCGGCGTCTACAACGACCTGTACCGCACGCAGTTCGAGGAGGGCTCCCCGGTCCCGGCTGACGTTTAGCCGGTCGTGGTCGACGTCGTGGTCGAGGTGGCCGGCGCGGCTCCCGCGGCTGCCCGCTCGGCGTCCTCCTTGGCCTCGCGGCGCAGGAAGAAGAACCAGCCGCCGATCGCCACGGCGGCGAAGAGCAGCCACTGCACCGCATAGGAGACGTTGCGGCTCTCGTCGACCTCGGGCAGGGGCAGGGCGACCAGGCCATCCTGGGCCGGCGTGGACTCCTGGAGCTGCACGTAGCCGGGGAACTCCGCCGCATCACCCGGCAGCGCCGCAGGCGCAGGCGCGTAGACCTGCCCGGCCGGCAGGCCGTCGTTGGAGTGGGCGTCGGCGTCCTCGAACGGCCTCAGGTACCCCGAGACGCTCACCGTTCCGCTGGGCGCAGGCGGCGTCGCGGGCGTGGACAGCGCGTCGCCGGCTGTCGGCAGCCAGCCGCGATTGATCCAGACCAGTCGTCCGCTCGCCTCGCGGAGGGCGGTCATCACCCAGAAGCCGTTCCGCGCATCGAGCGGTCGCTTCCGCACGAGAACCTGGCTGGCGGGATCGTAGGTTCCGGTGACGGCCACGTGCCGCCACTCGTCCCTGGGGGTGATGGCTCCGCCCGGGGGCAGGGCCAGCGATCCGAGGGGAGCGGGTGGGGCGGCGATGGCCGTCTGCAGCTCGATGCGCTGGGCCCGCTTGTCGTCGGCGCGGTGCCACTGCCACAGGCTCAGCAGCCCGAACGCGATGATGGTGAGGACCACCGTGACGGTGAACCCCAGCCAGCGGCGCGTTCGGAGCAGTCCCAGCATGTCCACGATCCTATGCGCGCCTTCGCGAGCGTCGGATCGCTCACGCAGCGAAGGGCTGGTCGCCGCCATCCTCGATGGCAGTGCCCGACGACGGGAGGGCGTTGCGGTCCGGCACGTCCAGATGCGCCTCGCCGGGCTCGTCGTTCTCGCGTCCGGCGTTGGCCACGACGACGGCAAGGTAGGGGAGCACGAGGGCACCGGCGATGAGGACCCACCGCGGCCAGCCGGGGACGAAGATGGCGGCGATGAAGCAGGCCGTGCGCAGGCCCATCGAGATGAGGTAGCGCTGAGTGCGCCCGCTCTGCTCGTCACTCAGGGCACGCTGGGCCCCGGTGATCGTGTAGATCGGATCGCCCTTCGCCATGCCTCAACGGTAGGACAAGATGGGGCAGGGCGCCCATCCGGCTGCGTCCGGCGTCTAGGGAGGGTCCGTGGCGGATCGCACGTACGCATTGACAGAGTTCGTCGGCACCTCGAAGTCGGGGATCGACGACGCGATTCGGGGCGCGATCATGCGCGCGCACAAGAGCGTGGACCACCTGGACTGGTTCGAGGTGGTGGGCCTTCGCGGGTACATCCGCAACGGCGAGGTCGACCACTTCCAGGTCACGCTCAAGGTGGGATCCCGGCTCGAGGACGCCTGATGCCCACCGGCCGCTCCGCCGGTGGTTCCGTCAGCACCGGGCGAGCGGTCGATCGCCTCATCAACTTCAGCGACGCTGTCGTGGCGGTGGCGATCACCCTCATGGTCCTGCCCTTGGCCAGCGTCGACGGCCCGACGGGTGACCAGACGATCCTGACCGTGATCGGCGACCACTGGCCGCAGCTGGTCACCTTCCTCTTCACCTTCTACGTCGTCGCGATCATGTGGGCGGCGCACAACCGCATCCTCAACGGCATCAGCGGGTATGACCCGGCGATCTTCTGGCTCAACACCACCTGGCTGGCCGCCATCGTCCTGCTTCCGTGGCTGACGGCGATGCGCGACAGCGGGGCCGGCGGCGCCGGAGGTGCGGCGTGCGCCTACTGGCTTCTGCTCGCGCTCATCAGCGCACTGGGCGGAGTGATGGGCCGGCACATCCGCCGACACCCCGAACTCGTGTCCGGCGAGACGTCCCGCATCGCGACCGACTGGGCAACCCGCATGCGCGGCCCGGCGTTCACGCTGCTGTTCGTGCTCATCGGGATCGCCTCGCTGTTCTCGGACTTCCTGGGCAGCTGGCTCCCGCTCCTCATCATCCCCCTGTCGATCTGGATGCGGCCGGCACGGGAGGATGCCTCCGTGCACGGCGACGCCCCCATCGAAAGCACCTGACCAACCCAGAGGAGTCCTGATGTCCGGAATCGCCGTCGTCACCGGTGGCAATCGCGGGATCGGCCTGGCCATCTCCCGGCGACTGCGCGACGCGGGCCATCCCGTCGTGGTCGCGTGTCGCTCCGGTGAGGCACCCGACGGCCTGATCGCCGTTGCCATGGACGTCGCCGACTCCGCCTCCATCGACGCCGCCTTCGACCAGATCGAGAAGGACCACGGCCCCATCGGCATCGTGGTCGCCAACGCGGGCATCACGCGCGACGGCCTGCTGATGCGCATGCCGGATGACGACATCGACGCGGTGCTGACCACCAATCTCGCCGGTGCGATCCGGGTGTCCCGACGCTCCCTGCGGGGCATGCTCAAGGCCCGCGGAGGCCGGATCATCCTCATCTCGTCGGTCGTCGGCATGCTCGGCTCGGCCGGCCAGGTGAACTACGCAGCGGCGAAGTCCGGGCTGATCGGCGCGGCTCGGTCACTCGCCCGCGAGGTGGGGTCGCGCGGCATCACCGTCAACGTCATCGCACCCGGATTCGTCGAGACGGACATGACCGGAGCGCTCGACGAGGATCGCAAGAAGGAGATCCTCGGGTCCGTTCCGCTGGGTCGTTATGCTCAGCCGGACGAAGTGGCGGCCCTCGTGCAGTTCCTTGCCTCAGATGAGGCCGGATACATCACCGGGGCCGTGATCCCCATCGATGGCGGCCTTGGCATGGGCCACTGAACGACGAGCGGAGCGAGGCAATGGGCATTCTGCAAGGCAAGCGGATCCTGGTCACGGGGGTACTCACCGACCAGTCCATCGCCTTCCACGTGGCGCGCCTGGCACAGGAGGAGGGCGCGACCGTCGTCCTCACCTCGTTCGGGCGGGCGATGGCCCTCACCCGGCGCTCGTCGGGGCGGCTGCCGCACGAGGCGCCTGTCGTCGAGCTCGACGTGACGAATCAGGACGATCTCGACGCCCTGGCCGATCGCGTGCGCGAGCACGTCGACGGTCTCGACGGCGTCCTCCACTCGATCGGGTTCGCTCCCGAGACGGCCCTGGGCGGCAACTTCCTGAACACCGAGTGGCCGGACGTGGCCACCGCCATGCACGTGTCGGCCTATTCGCTGAAGGCCCTCGCCGTCGCTGCGCAGCCGCTGCTGGGCCCCGGCTCGGCCATCGTCGGCCTCGACTTCGACGCGCGAGTGTCGTGGCCCAAGTACGACTGGATGGGCGTGGCCAAGGCGGCCCTCGAGAGCACCTCGCGCTACCTCGCGCGGTACCTCGGTCCGTCCGGGATCCGCGTCAACCTCGTGGCCGCCGGTCCGATCAAGACCATTGCTGCCAAGAGCATCCCCGGCTTCGAGGAGTTCGAGCACATGTGGGCCGGTCGGGCTCCGCTCGTGTGGGACCTCGAGGACCCGGTGCCCGCAGCGCAGGGGTGCGTGGCGCTGCTGTCGGACTGGTTCCCCTCGACCACGGGCGAGATCGTCCACGTCGACGGTGGCATCCACGCCCAGATGAACTGAGCTCGACGCCATGGCCGACCCGCAACGTCATCAACTCCTCCTGGTGCGGCACGCCAAGAGCGACTACCCGATCGGCGTCGGCGATCACGATCGTCCGCTCAACGACCGAGGTCGCCGCGATGCGCCGTTCATCGGCTCGTGGATCACGGCGCACGTGACCGTTCCGCCGCAGTCGCGACCACTGGTCCTCGTCTCCAGCGCCCTTCGCGCCCAGCTCACGTGGAACCGCGCGACGAACGGCCTTGGCGGCGACTGGGTCGATGCGGACGTGCGCACCGAGCCGCGGATCTACGAAGCGGGGCTGACGACCCTTCTCGACATCGTGTCGACGCTGCCGGAAGAGACGCACACCGTCGTGATCGTGGGCCACAGCCCCACACTGCGTGACGTAGTGGCGATGACGTGTGCCGAGGACGCCGTTCAGCAGGAGGCCCTCGTCAAGTTCCCGACCAGTGCGGTCGCCGTGCTGTCGACCGACCTCGACTGGGCGTCGGCCGTGTCAGCGCGACCCGGGTTCACCGTGTCGGCGTTCACCGTGCCTCGGGCCTGACGTCAGGATCGAACGCTCGGCGCCGGCGTCTCCATGCCCTCGCGGGCGTCCGCCGACTCGATCTCCTCGCGGGTGACGCCGATGAGGTACAGCACCGAGTCGAGGTACGGAACGTTCAAGGACGTGTCGGCGGCGGCGCGGGCAGCGGCCTTCGCGTTGAACGCGATCCCGAGTCCCGCGGCGGCGAGCATGTCGACGTCATTGGCTCCGTCGCCGATCGCAATGGTGCGGCGGCTGGGGATGTCGTGCTGACGGGCGATCTCCTCCAGTGCGGTGCGCTTGCCCATCCGGTCGATGATCGGACCGATCACCCGGCCGGTGAGGAGTCCGTCGTTCACCTCGAGCGTGTTCGCGCGGACGTCGCTGACCCCCAGCTCGGCCGCCAGCGGGGCGATCACCTCGGTGAACCCGCCCGAGACGAGCGCGACGCGGTAGCCCAGGCGGTGCAGCGTGCGGCACAGGGTGCGGGCGCCGGGAGTGAGCGTGATGCGCTCGCGCACGCGGTCCAGAGCGGACACGGGTAGTCCCTCGAGCAGGGCGGCACGGGCGCGCAGCGACTCCTCGAAGTCGAGCTCCCCGGCCATCGCCCGCTCGGTGATCTGCGACACCTCGGGCATGACATGGGCCTCGTCGGCGAGCAGGTCGATGACCTCGTTCTGGATGAACGTCGAGTCGACGTCCATCACGACGAGGTACTGGCCCCGACGATCGAGGCCCGCCTCCTGCACGGCGATGTCGGCGGACTGCTCGGCCGCCACGGCGGCCAGAGGCCGGCGAAGATCCTCGACCGAAACCCCCGAGCCCTCGAACACGATGGCGGTGACCGGGTAGGACGCCACCCGCCGGATCCGGTCGATGTTGCCGCCCCGGTCGGCGATCTCGGCCGCCACGTTGGCCACCGCACGCGGAGTGAGCGGAGCGCCCATCATCGTGATGTGGATGCGGTTGCGCCGGCGCTCGTCGTCCTCGGCCGCCCCGGAGACCGTCTCGACGTCCATGTCGAGGTCGGCGGCAACATGGCGTACGGCCGTTCTGGTCGCCGCGACCGCGTCGTCGCCTCCGGTCACCTCGACCACGATGGCCAGCACCAGTCGGCTGCGCACGACCAGCTGCTCGACGTCGATGACGGTGACGGGGTAGCTGGCGAGAGTGCTGAACAGGCGGCGGGTCACGCCGGGCCGGTCGTTGCCCGACAGCGTGATGAGCAGGGTCTGACGAGTGTTGTCCATGGCGACTCAACGCTAGTGCGCCCGCCCGTCGGGCACGCCCTAGGGTTGGGGCGTGTCCAGCGTGGTGGTCATGCGAGCGGTCGGGGTCCGACGCGGCTCGGCCTACCTCCTTGCCGACGTCGACCTCGAGATCCACGAGGGGGAGCGGTGGGTCGTCCTCGGGCCGAACGGCGCCGGGAAGACGACGCTGATGCTGATCGCCTCGGGCCGGATGTTCCCCACCTCGGGTGAGGTCGAGGTTCTCGGGGAGCTCATGGGCGCCGTCGACATGAACGAGGTGAAGCCGCGCATCGGCTGGGCCAGCGCCGCGCTCGCCAACGACATTCCCCGCGGTGAGTCGGTACTCGACGTCGTGATGACCGGTGCCTACGCCGTCACCGGTCGGTGGCGCGAGGAGTACGAGACGACCGATCGCGTGCGGGCCGAGGCCCTCGTGCGGGCGTGGGGCCTGGAGCAGCTCGTCGATCGCACCTTCGGGACGCTGTCGGAGGGGGAGCGCAAGCGCGCCCTGATCGCCCGTTCCCTGATGTCCGACCCCGAGCTGCTGCTTCTCGATGAGCCGGGAGCCGGCCTCGACCTCGGCGGCCGTGAGGATCTCGTGGAGCGCATGCACCGGTTGGCCGTCGATCCGGTGGCGCCGACCCAGGTCGTGGTCACCCACCACGTCGAGGAGATCCCGGACGGCTTCACCCACGCACTGCTGCTGCGCGGTGGCCGCGTCGTCGCGGCGGGCCCGCTCGCCGACGTGCTCACCGACGAGATGCTGTCGACCACCTTCGCGATGCCGCTGACGGTCCAGCACGAGGGCGGCCGCTGGTATGCACGGAGGTCGCAGGGCTGATGGACCTCACCGCCGGGACGCTGGGACTCCTCGTCCTGGCCGGCTTCGCCGGTGGTGCCATCAACGCGGCCGTCGGATCGGGCACGCTGCTCGTGTACCCGGTTCTGCTCGCGGCGGGCATCCCGCCCGTCGCCGCCAACGGCACGAACACCACAGGGCTGGCACCGGGCTCCTTCCTGGCGGCGTGGGCGTACCGGCAGGAGCTGGCCGACCGCCTGCGCATCCTCGTCAAGCCACTGATCGCCGCGGTGATCGGTGCGGCGATCGGAGCGGTCCTCGTCGTGGCCATGCCCGCGCGGGTGTTCACCTCGCTCGTGCCGTGGCTGGTCGCGCTGGCGACCGTGCTGATCGCGGTGCAGCCGCTGGTGTCGCGGTGGGCGAAGGCGCACCGTGAGCCCGGCGAGCACCTGCTCTGGCCGTGGACGGGGGCCGTGGGCGTGTACGGCGGCTACTTCGGGGCAGCGCAGGGCGTGATGCTCATGGCCGTCCTCGGCGTCCGTTACGACCCGAGCACGCAGCGGGCCAACGGTGCCAAGAACCTCCTTGCGGCCAGCGCGAACGTCACCGCGGCGGTCGTCTTCGCGGCCAGCGGGGCCGTGGTGTGGTTGGCGGCGCTGGCGGTGGCGCTCGGCTCGATCCCCGGTGGCTACGTCGGCGGTCGACTGGCGCGACGCCTGCCCAACTACGTCCTGCGCGCGATGGTGGTCGCGATCGGCATCGGTGCCACGCTCTACCTCGTGCTTCACCTGTAGATGACCTCGGCACTTGTAGCGTGGGGGCACGAGCAGCGCCCGCGCTCGCATCGAGGAGAGGGAAGTCAGCCGTCGTGATCAAGAGGATCCTGATCGGCCTGCTGGCCGCCGTCCTGCTGATCGCCGGGGGAGTGGCCGGCGCCTGTGCGATCTGGGCGTACTCGACCTTCGGCACGAACGGGCGGATGAGCTTCGACGCCGGCACCATCACTCCCGGGCCGACAGCGAAGTCGACAGTGCTCGACGTCGACAAGTTCGGTGCCACGGTGCCGTACATCGGCGCCTACGGCACGACGAGCCTGTCGGCCACCACCGGCCTGCCGGGGGATCCCTCCGAGACGCTCTTCCTCGGGGCGGCACCGACCGACCAGGTCGATGCCTTCGTCAAGGGCACCCCGTACGCCGTCGCGATCCGTGCTGGCTCGGGATGGACGACCCGCGAGGTGCCCGGGGTGGGTGACCCCAAGCTGCCGCGTACCCAGTCGTTCTGGACGGCCCAGGCCGTCGGTGCGCAGCCGTCCATCATCGTCCCGGAGCAGCGGCCCCTGACACTCGTGATCATGCATCCGTCGGCGATCCCGTCCGGACCGGTCACGCTCAGCATCGACTTCACGGTCCAGCGGGCCGCCCAGTGGATCACCGGGCTGGCGATCGCGTCGGCGATCCTGCTGGTGCTCGGCGTGCTCGCCCTCGTGCTGCTCTTCCGGATGAAGGGCCGCAAGGGTCGCCATCAGGGCCACCTGCCGGACGGGGCCGACGTCGTCGATGGCTGAGATCGAGCCCGCTTCTGACCGGATCCTGACGGTCCCGAACGTCCTCAGCTTCGCCCGCCTTCTCGGCGTGCCGCTGTTCCTGTGGCTGGTGCTGGTGCCCGAGGCGGACGTGTGGGCCTTCGTCGTCCTCGCGCTGGCCGGGATCTCGGACTGGGTCGATGGCTTCCTCGCGCGGGCCCTCAACCAGCGAAGCAGGCTCGGCATCCTCCTCGACCCGCTCGCCGACCGGCTCTACATCGCGGCAACGCTGCTCGGCCTGGCATTGCGCGGCATGATCCCGTGGTGGCTGGTGGGGATCCTCGTCGCGCGTGAACTGCTCCTGCTGGCCCTCGTGCCCCTCCTGCGCCGACAGGGCCTGCTGGCCCTGCCCGTGACCTATGTCGGCAAGGCCGCGACCTTCTGCCTGTTCTGGGGCTTCCCGCTGCTCCTGCTCAGCGAGCAGGACGGCTGGGTGGGAGATGTCGCCCTCGCAGCGGGCTGGGCGTTCGCGCTCTGGGGGACGGCGCTGTACTGGTGGGCCGGAATACGCTACGCGCAGAAGGCGTGGCAGTTGCACGCCAGGTCATGAGGAGGGGGGACGCATGCAGGCGGTCGTGATGGCGGGCGGCGCGGGCACGCGTCTACGTCCGCTGACCACCGCCACTCCCAAGGCACTCCTGCCCATCGTCGGTGAGCCCATGCTTGCCCGCGTCGTGCACCTGCTTGCCGACCATGGCGTCGATCGCGTGGTGGTGACCCTCCAGCACCAGGCCAGCATCGTCCTGAAGTACTTCAGCACCGATCGGGTGCCCGACGTCGACCTGCGGTTCCTGACCGAGCCTCGCCCGCTGGGCACTGCCGGGAGCGTGCGCTACGCGCAGAACTGGCTCGACGACGACGACATCATCGTCATCTCGGGCGACTGCCTCACCGACATGGACCTGCGCGGCCTGCTCTTCCGCCATCGCGAGACGGACGCGGACCTGACGATCGCGCTGGCACGGCGCAGCGACCCGCGCAACTACGGCGTCGTCACCATCGACGAGGACGGTCGCGTCCGGACGATGATCGAGAAGCCGAGCTGGAGCGAGGTGGCCGACGACACCGTCAACACGGGTGTCTATGTCGTCAGTCCCCGGGTACTGGCGGACATCCCGCTCAACGAGCCCCGGGACTGGGCGAACGACGTCATCCCCGAACTGCTGAAGCGCGGTGCCCCGGTCTACGGCGAGGTGACCGAGGGGTACTGGGAGGACGTCGGCAGCTTCGCCAGCTACGCCAAGGCGCAGCGCGACGTCCTCGACGGCCTGGTGAACAGCTCCATCGAGGCGTTCGAGGTGGCGCCGGGCGTGCTCGTGGCCACCGGAGCCGAGCTCTCGCCCGAGGCGACCGTCATCCCGCCGGTGTACATCGGGCCGTTCGCGAAGATCGAGGCTGACGTGGTCGTGGGCCCGTACAGCGTGATCGGCACGAACACCCTGATCCGCGCGCGCGCCATCGTCGACCACTCGATCCTGCATCCCAACGTCTTCGTCGGCAACGACGCAGACCTCCGTGGCTCGATCATCGGCCGCGCGTCGGAGATCCGGCACGGCGCCCGCATCCTCGAGGGTGCCGTCATCGCCGACGACTGCACCATCATGGACGGTGCCGTGATCGGCACCGACGTGCTGATCTACCCGGGCAAGACGATCGACGAGGGCACGGTCGTCGACGAGTCAGTCGTCTGGGAGTCGCCGTCCCAGCGGCAGGTCTTCAGCGATATCGGCGTTCGCGGCATCGTCAACGTGGACATGACTCCCGAACGGATCGTGCGGCTCGCTGCGGCGTTCGCGACGACCCTGCCGAAGGGTGCGACGGTGAGCGTCGGCCGTGATCACAGCAAGGCGGCGCGTGCGCTCAATAGGGCCCTCGCCGGCGCCCTCACCGCGGCAGGCATCAATGTGCGCGACCTGCGCACCGTCACATCTGCGCTGATCCGCAACGACACTGCGCGCTACTCCGACGGCGGCGTCATCCTGCGCACGACTCCGGGACGGCCCGACAGCCTCGACGTCCTGTTCCTCAACCCGCAGGGCGGCGAGATCAGCAGCCAGCAGCGTGAGGCGATCGAGCGGATCTTCACGCGCAAGGAGTTCCGCCGGCCCCTGCCGAACGACATCGGCGACATCCGCACCCCGCATCGCGTGCTCGACGACTACGCCAACGACGTCGAGGCCGAGATCAACATGGACGCGATCCGGCGGGCCAGCCCTCGCCTGGTGATCGACGCGGGCGGCGGGCCGTCGATCGGCGTGCTGTCGATGATCATGGGCCGACTGGGGATCGATGCGCTCACCGTCGGCGCCGCTCTCGAGGAGGAGGCGGCGGCTGATCCCGCACCGCACCGCGAGGCGGCCCTGCGCCGGTTGAGCGGCCTGGTCGTCTCCTCCGGGGCGCGGCTCGGCGCCCGCCTCGGGCCCACCGGCGAACGGCTGAGCATCGTCGACGAGCTGGGCAACGTCATCGACGACGGCCGGATGCTGCTGATCATGCTCGACCTCATGGCGGCATCGCGTCACTACGGCAGCGTCGCCGTCCCCGTCACCACGAGCCGGCTCGCCGAGCAGGTGGCGGCCTACCACGGCGTCGCCATCCGACGGATCGGCGCGGGCTCCGCCTCGCTGGCGGCCGCGGCAGAGACGTCCGACGTGATCCTCGCCGGTGACGGCCGCGGTCGATTCGTGCTCCCGGCCGTCGGGCCCGGACCTGACGCGGTGTCGTCGCTGATGATGCTGCTCGCCCTGATGGCCGACACCGAGCTCACGCTGAGCCAGCTCAACGCCCGCATTCCCGCGACCACCGTCCTGTCGCGTCGGGTGCCGGTCGCCTGGCATCGCCGCGGCGCGGCGATGCGCAGTGTCCGGCAGATGGCCGACGAGAACCGCATCGACACCCTCGACGGCATCCGCGTGATGGAGGACGGCGGGAGCTGGTGCCTCGTGCTGCCCGAGGACGACCAGGCGAGCTTCACCCTCTACGCCGAGGCCAGCGATGCCAAGGCGGCGTCCGGCCTGCTCGACCGTTGGCAGGCTGCCGTCGAGGGAGCGTCGTGATCGGACCACAAGCGCTCAGTCCATGACCATCTCGGTTACAGTTCCCAGCACAGCAGACTAGGAGGACGAATGTACCCAGAGGAGTTGCGCTACACCGCCGAGCACGAGTGGGTGCGCAGCACGGGCAGCGGCACTGTCGTGTTCGGAATCACCGACTACGCCCAGGACTCGCTCGGCGACATCGTCTACGTCTCACTGCCCGAGGTCGGGGCCGCGCTGAGCGCGGGGGAGGCCTGCGGGGAGGTCGAGTCCACCAAGAGCGTGAGCGACATCTACGCGCCCCTGGCCGGCGAGGTCGTCGCCCGCAACGACGCCTTGGATGGCACCCCTGAGACCGTGAACTCCGACCCGTACGACAAGGGCTGGATGGTCGAGGTCCGGCCGGCCGATCTGGCGGCCATGGAAGGCCTGCTGACGGCGGCCGACTACCGCGCCCTGGTCGAGAAGGGCTAGTCCGTGGCGACCTGCCCGGCATGCGGACATGTCTCCGCCGCTGCGGACCGCTTCTGCGCCGCGTGCGGTGCACCGCTGTCGGCCGAGGCCTTCGACATCCTCGAGCACACCGGCTCCATCACGTCCATCCTCACCGGCCCCGGCACAGGCTCGGGCGCGATGAGCCCGGTGGGCAGCGGTCGGCAGTTCGAGCTGCCGACCGGCAGCGCCCTGCTCGTCGTGCACCGCGGGCCGGGGGAGGGGACCGAGTTCGTCCTGGATCCCGCGGCGGTGGTGACCACCGTCGGCCGGGCTCCGGAGGCTGGCATCTTCCTCGACGACGTGACCGTCAGCCGGCATCACGCCGAGTTCCGGCACGGCGCCGAGGGCTGGACCGTTCGCGACATCGGCAGCCTGAACGGCACCTACGTCAACCGGATCCGGGTCGAGGACCAGCACCTCGCCGGCGGCGACGAGGTCCAGATCGGGAAGTTCCGCTTCGTCTTCCTGCTCGGACTCGATGCCCCGTCATGAGCGAGGGCGTTGACGAGCCCCGGCGGCCCGTCGTGAGCGGCACGATCAGCATCGGCGAGGTGCTGTCGCTGCTCAAGAAGGAGTTCCCGGACGTCACGATCAGCAAGATCCGGTTCCTCGAGTCCGAGGGCCTCGTCTCGCCCGAGCGCACGGCGTCCGGCTATCGCCGCTTCAACGAGCACGACGTCCAGCAGCTTCGATCGGTCCTCACGCTGCAGCGCGACCAGTACCTGCCGTTGAAGGTGATCAGGGATCACATCGGCGACGGACTGCCGGACCCGGACGCCCCGAAGGCCCCGCTGGCCGGCACGGGAATGACCCCGGATGACTTCCGCCCGGGGGCCGGCCGGGTTCGGATGACGCGCGAGGAGCTGGCCGATGCCAGTGACCTCACCGATGCGTTCATCGCGCAGCTCGAGGGCATCGGGCTGATCTACGCCACTCCCGCGGGCCACTACGACGAGGACGCCCTGGCCATCGCCTCCGTGGTGTCACGGCTGTCCGCCTTCGGCGTGGAGGCACGCCACCTCCGCTCGTTCCGCGTCGTCACCGACCGCGAGAGCGGGCTTGTCGAGCAGATCGCCACGCCGTACTCCCAGCCGCGCGATCGCGACGGCCGCGCGCGAGAGCAGGAGACCATCCGCGAACTGGCCTCGCTGTTCGTCCAGCTGCACGCCGCCTTGCTGCGCGCGGAGCTGATCCGCGGCGGCCGAGCCTGAACGCGGCGCCCGGCGCACTGCGGCGTTAGGCTTGTCGGGTGCAGGATCTCGAGGTCGTCGGCGTGCGTGTCGAAATGCCGTCCAACAACCCCATCGTGCTGCTGCGCGACCGTGAGTCCGGTCGCTACCTGCCGATCTGGGTGGGTGCTGTCGAGGCCACCGCGATCGCGTATGCGCAGCAGGGCATCGTGCCGCCCCGACCCCTCACCCATGACCTGCTCCGCGACATCCTCAAGGCCCTCGACGTCACTCTCGCCGAGGTGCGCATCACCTCCCTCCAGGACGGCGTGTTCTACGCGCTGCTCGTCTTCAGCAATGGCGTCGAGGTCAGCGCCCGGCCCTCCGATGCGATCGCGCTCGCCCTGCGCGTGGACGCACCGATCCGCGGAGCCGAGGAAGTGATGGAGGCCGCCGGGATCGAGTTGCCCGACGATGACGAGCCCGAGGACGAGGACCAGGTCGAGAAGTTCCGTGAGTTCCTCGATCAGGTGTCCCCGGAGGACTTCGGCTGAGGCCCGCAGGGGCGCACCCCGACCTGCCAGAACCTCAGCATGAGGTTGAGACTTTGGTCAGCGACACGCCGATTCGATGGTTTGACCCGTCGCACCAGCACTCCTAACGTCGGCTTTGACAACGCGAGACGGAAACGTCGGCACCGTCAGGGTCTCCAGTCCGGCGCAGTAGTGTGAGCGCACAGGCTCGGGCCCGTGGGGCGGCGCACGAGCAAGGGGAGGCGACAGTGTCGGCAGAGGGCGTGATCCCGAGGCCAGCATCCGCACGGGAGCTGACGGAGTCCGACGACTCGCAGGGTGTGCTGTTCGACGACGCGTCGCTGCGACCGCTTCCCGCGAACATCGGCTACCGCGGACCGGTGGCCTGCGCGGCCGCCGGCATCACCTACCGCCAGCTCGACTACTGGGCGCGCACCGGCCTCGTCGTGCCGTCCGTTCGTGGCGCAGCGGGGTCCGGCACCCAGCGGCTCTACGGCTTCCGCGACATCCTCGTGCTGCGCATCGTGAAGCGGCTGATCGACACCGGCGTCTCGCTCCCGAACATCCGCGCCGCCGTCGACCATCTCACCGAGCGCACCGGCGCCGACCTTGCCAGCCTGACCATCATGAGTGACGGCGCGAGCATCTACGAGTGCCGCAGCGCCGACGAGGTCGTCGACCTCGTGCGTGGCGGACAGGGCGTGTTCGGCATCGCCGTCGGCAGTGTCTGGCGTGAGGTCGAAGGAACGCTGGCGAACCTGCCGGGCGAGGAGCCGGGCGGCGCCGCGGTGAGTGCCCCGAACGCCGATGACGAGCTGGCTGCCCGCCGGGCGCGCCGTCAGGCCGTCTGACCGTCGCTTCGCGCCGCACGCCCGATAAGGGGCTAGCATGGCGTCGCTGATAGATCCCGGGCGGGAGAGACCTGGCAAACCAGGCGCCGAAGGAGCAATCTCCCCGACAACCTCTCAGGCAACAGGACCGCTCGGGAGAGGCACCTCTGGAAAGCGGGACTCCGGTCCCTACCGACGGTGAAAGCCGCTCGCCGGCAGGCGGGTGGTGAAGCTCTCAGGTCGCGCTTGCGCAGGCAACAGAGGGGGAGGCGGTCACACCCGTGACCGCTTGACCCGCATGCCCTGACCGTCGAGGTGACGCATGACATCGACCCCCTTCTCCCAACGCCACATCGGTCCGCGCCCGGACGAGCAGTCCGCGATGCTGCGCCTGCTCGGCTATGACGACATGGATGCCTTCACGGCGGCCGTGGTGCCCGAGGTGATCCGCTGGCAGCAGTCGCTGCGACTGCCGACCGCAGCAGGGGAGCCGGAGACGATCGCCGAACTGCGGGCCATCGCCGACCGCAATGTCGTCGTCCGCAGCATGATCGGGCTGGGCTACACGGGCACCTTCACCCCCGGAGTGATCCTGCGCAACATCCTGGAGAGCCCGGCCTGGTACACCGCGTACACGCCCTACCAGCCGGAGATCTCCCAGGGCCGCCTCGAGGCGCTGCTCAACTTCCAGACGATGGTCGAGGACCTCACGGCGCTGCCGGTCGCCGGCTCGTCCCTCCTCGACGAGCCGACGGCCGCGGCGGAGTCGATGACCCTGGCCCTGCGCAGCGGCCCGAAGGGTGCCTCCGTCTTCGTGGTCGACGAGGACACCCACCCGCAGACCATTGCCGTCCTCCAGACGCGGGCGAAGCCGCTTGGGGTGGACCTCGTCGTGGCCGATCTCGCACTCGGCATTCCCGAGGGTGCCGTGGCCGGCGTCCTGGTCAGCTACCCGGGCATCCTCCGGGCGGATTCGCGACATCGCGCCACTCATGGACGCGATTCATGCCCGAGGTGCGATCGCGGTGGTCGCTGCCGATCTCCTCGCGTTGACCCTGCTCACCCCGCCCGGAGAGCTCGGCGCCGACGTCGTCGTCGGCTCAGCCCAGCGGTTCGGCGTCCCGTTCGGCTTCGGTGGCCCGCATGCGGGCTTCATGGCCGTTCGTGCGGGCCTCGAGCGCAGCATGCCCGGACGACTCGTGGGCGTCAGCGTCGACGCCGACGGAGCGCCGGCCTACCGGCTCGCCCTGCAGACGCGTGAGCAGCACATCCGCCGCGAGAAGGCGACGAGCAACATCTGCACCGCGCAGGTGCTGCTCGCGGTGATCTCATCCATGTACGCGGCGTACCACGGACCCGACGGCCTCACCGCGATCGCCGACCGTGTGCACGCACGGGCCCGCACGCTGGCGGCCGGCCTGGCCGGCATGGGTGCGGCCTTGTACTCGACGGACATCTTCGACACGGTCCGCTGGTCGGTCCAAGGTCGCGGCGAGGACATGCGGGCGGCAGCCCTCGCCGAGGGCGTCAACATCCGGCTCGTCGACGGCGACACCGTGTCGGCCACGACCGACGAGGTGACCTCCGAGGCCGATATCGAGGCGCTGTGGCGGGCGTACGCCATGGTCGGTGGTGGCACCGCGCCGCGCTACGCGGCGGTGACCCTTACGGCCTACGGCATTCCCGAGGGGCTGGCGCGCACGTCGCCGTTCCTCACCCACCCGGTGTTCAACACGCACCGCAGCGAGACCTCGATGCTGAGGTACATCCGCCGCCTCGGCGATCGCGACGTCGCACTCGACCGGGCGATGATCCCGCTCGGCTCGTGCACGATGAAGCTCAACGCCACGACCGAGATGGAGCCCATCACCTGGCCGGAGTTCGCGGGCATCCATCCGTTCGCTCCGCTGGACCAGGCACAGGGCTACGTGGAGCTCATCCGGACGCTGGAGTCGTGGCTCGTCGAGATCACCGGGTACGACGCGGTGTCGGTTCAGCCGAATGCCGGCTCGCAGGGGGAGTTCGCCGGACTGCTCGCCATTCGGGCGTTCCTCGTCGCATCGGGCCAGCCGCATCGCACTGTGTGCCTCATCCCGAGCAGCGCCCACGGCACCAACGCCGCGAGCGCAGTCATGGCGGGGATGCGCGTCGTGGTCGTGGCCTGTGACGACCGTGGCAATGTCGACCTCGACGACCTGCGCACGAAGATCGCCACGCACGCCGACGACCTCGCCGCGCTGATGATCACGTACCCGTCCACCCACGGCGTGTTCGAGACGACGGTGACCGAGATCTGCGCCATGGTCCATGACGCCGGGGGCCAGGTCTACGTCGACGGCGCCAACCTGAACGCGCTCGTCGGGCTGGCGAAGCCCGGCCGGTTCGGTGCGGACGTGTCGCACCTGAACCTGCACAAGACGTTCTGCATCCCGCACGGTGGCGGCGGACCGGGCGTGGGCCCGGTCGGCGTACGGGCGCACCTGGCGCCCTACCTGCCCTCGCACCCGCTTCGTCCCGAGGCCGGCCCGGTCGGTCGCGGCCACGAGGACGGGGGAGTGGGACCGGTCAGCGGCGCGCCGTGGGGCAGCGCGGGCATCCTGCCCATCCCGTGGGCGTACATCCGCATGATGGGCCCGGACGGCCTCGTCCAGGCCACGCAGGCAGCGATCCTGTCGGCCAACTACATCGCAGCACGGCTGGGCGAGCACTATCCGGTGCTGTACTCCGGCGCGGGCGGCCTGGTCGCGCACGAGTGCATCCTCGACGTCCGTCCGATCACCGCGGCCACCGGCGTGAGCGTCGACGACATCGCCAAGCGGCTCATCGACTACGGGTTCCACGCGCCGACGATGTCGTTCCCGGTGTCGGGCACGTTGATGGTGGAGCCCACCGAGAGCGAGACCCTCGACGAGCTGGACCGGTTCTGCGACGCGATGATCGCGATCAGAGAGGAGATCGACGAGGTCGCTGCCGGGACCTGGCCGCTGGACGACAGCCCCCTGCGCAATGCCCCGCACACGGCCGACTGCGTCATCGGGCCGTGGACCCACGCCTATCCGGCGCGGCTCGCGGCGTTCCCGGTCGAGGGCCTTCGTCAGGACAAGTACTGGCCGCCGGTGCGGCGCATCGACGGCGCGTACGGCGACCGCAACCTGGTCTGCTCGTGCCCTGCCCCCGAGGCCTTCGTCACGTCATGACGATCGTGGTCTTTGACATCGACGGAGTGCTCGCGGACGCGACGCACCGCGAGCACTTCGTGGTGCAGCGGCCCAAGGACTGGGACGCGTTCTTCGCGGCCGTGGGCCAGGACGCCGTCATCGAGGCCGGCCGCAACCGCCTCCTGGCGGCGGCGCGCGAGCACGAGATCGTCCTGGTGTCGGGCCGGCCCGAGCGGACTCGAGCCGACACGCAGGCCTGGCTCGACCGCAACGGGATGGGCTCCCACCGCTTGGTGCTGCGTCCGGACGACGACCGCCGACGCGCCGCCGTGGCCAAGCTGGAACTCGTCGAGGCACTGGCAGCCGTCGACGCGGTGGCGGCCATCGTGGACGACGATCTGTCCGTCGTGGAAGCGCTTACGGCGCGCGGGTACCCGGCCGAGGTCTTTCCTCCGGCCGATCCGCTAATCTGACCCCACCGCACCAACTATCGAGGAGTTTTACGCATGGCTTCGGACTTCGGCACCTTCATCATCCAGCTCCTGTGGATCTGGATCATCATCATGTTCATCTTTATCTGGTTCATGGTCATCATGGACCTGTTCAGCGACCACACGATGGGCGGCTTCCCGAAGGCGATCTGGATCATCTTCCTGATCATCTTCCCGCCGATCACCACGCTGGTGTACCTGATCGCCCGTGGCAAGAGCATGCAGGAGCGCAAGATGGCTTCCATGAAGGCGCAGCAGGAGGCCCAGAAGGCCTACATCCAGTCCGCCGTTGGCAGCGTGTCGCCCTCGGACCAGATCGCCTCGGCCAAGGCCCTGCTCGACGCCGGCACGATCAGCCAGGACGAGTTCAACGCCCTCAAGGCGAAGGCACTGGCCTAGTCACCACGCTTCATCCCTGACAGCCCTCCCGGTCATCCGGGAGGGCTGTCAGCGTTTGCACGCCGGGGGAGTGGGGGACCGCTCGCCTGCCGGCTAGTTACTGGCTCAACCACCCGGATGCTCGCTTCCAGGTGCGCCCGGGCCGTCAGCAGCGACGGCCCGTACCAGGTGAGCATGCGACCGTCGATGAGCGCGGTCGGCGTGCGGGTGAAGGCCTCGGGGCCGTCGCCCGGGGTGAACCGGTAAGGCTCATCGGGAAGCAGGATCGCATCGAGTCCCAGGGCGTCCAGCTCCGCCACGTCGACGGTCGGATAGCGCGCCGGGTCGTCTGCGTAGGCGTTGACCAGGCCGAGGCGAGCCATCAGGTCGCCCGCGAACGTCTGGGAGCCGACGACCATCCACGGGTCGCGCCAGATGACGGCTGCCGTCCGCACACCGGACAGGGTCGGCGGGGCCGCCCACACTGCGTCCGCGTCCTCCAGCCACTCGGGCACCGGCCAGCCCAGCGCGTCGGTGAACATCCGGCGCATCGAGGTGAGGGCGCCGTCGACCGACTCGATGCGGGTGACCCACACGGGCACACCGGCGGACCGCAGGCGCCGGACGTCGAGCTCGCGGTTCTCTTCCATATTGGCGATGACCAGGTCGGGTTCGAGCGCGGCGATCGACTTGACGTCCGGATTCTTGGTGCCGCGGATGCGCGGCACGTCCAGGTCGGGCGGGAACGTGCACCATTGGGTAGCCGCGACGATGGTCGCCGGTGCGGTCGCGGCGAGTGACTCGGTCAGCGACGGGACCAGGCTGACGACCCGCGTGACGGGCCGAGGGCAGGGGACCTCGACGCCGAGGTCATCGACCGGCACGTCGGCCCTTCTCGAAGCAAAATGTCATAATGTGCATTATCGGCTAATCCATACGCGAGGGTCGGGGCGCGACGTCCAACGTGCCCGTTATCGACCAGAACCGTGAAGTGTGCCCCTTCCAGGGTGGCGCGCATCTGCCACGTCCCCGCCCGAGGCAGGACTCCGCTGGCGATCGCACGGGGGCCATCGGCATGCAGGCGCCACGTGATCGGCTCAGGCTGCGTCGCCGACGTCCATTCGACGCTACCGCCCGAGGCGGAACGATTGAGCACGACCGTCAACGGTCCTGGTCGGCGACCGGACATGACGGTGCGCACCGATGGCGTGGTCGCGATCGTTGTCGGTGCGCCCCGCGGACCCGCCGACCCGATCACGAAGGAGATGGCGCCGGAGACCGGATGCCCGTCCTCGGACACCACGTGGAAGCTGAGCGCGACCGGCCCGACGGGAAGGCGCACAGTCGGGCGAACACTGAGCACCGTGCCGCGAGTGACGGCCTCGGCGGGACAGGGTGGAGCCATCCGGGCCGGTCACCCGGACCCCCAAGGCGTCGAGGGTCACCACCTCGCCGAAGGTCACAGTGATGACCTGTGGCGCGCGGGCCACTGTGCTTCCGTTCCGCGGCGAACTCCTCAGGACCTCCGCATGGGCGGATGCGGGCGCTGGGCTCGCCGCGAAGAGCAGCAAGCCCAGCACGCACACTCCGAGCGCACGACGCATCGGTCAGCCAGCGGTCGGTGCGACCACGGTGACGGATGGCGCCGGGCTCTGCTGGTTCGTTCCGTCTCCGGGAACCTCGACCCAGGCCTCGACGGCAGCGACGGAGTTGCCCACCGTGCGGGTGCCGATCCGGGCGGTGATATCTGCGTCAACAGGTACCTTGGTCGAGGCCGTCGTCACCGAGAACGCCCCTGCCGATCCGACGGTGACGGGATGCACGGTCAACGGGACGTCATCGACGAACAGTGCTACCTGCTGGCCCGCGTAAGCCGGCAGGTAGCCCAGAACCCTGGCCGTGCCGCCGTTGCGCTGCACTTTGATCTCCGCGTTGCAGGTCTGAACCGTCTTGAAGTAGAACTTCTGCGAAGCGACACCGGCAGGGCAGTTTCGGCCAGCTCAGGCGGATGCCGAAGTCGTCGAACTGGTCATCCGGGAGTGCTCCTCCCGACCACGTGATCGTGGATCCGTCCGACGTGAGTTTCCAGCCGGCCTTGGGCTGTGCCTTGGCCCCCGTCGTTCCCGCCGGGATGGTCACCGTCACGGCGTTGGTGGCGTCGCCGCCGCAGCCGTGGCCCGGTCGAAGGAACACTGCGGTGCTGCTTCCTGCCGTCGCCGTTGCTCCGTGAAGATCGACCCCGACGTGGGCGCTGGCGGAATCGGAGACGGCCACCAGTGCGACTCCGGCTGCGGCCGAAGCGATGAGAGTCCGCAGGGTGCGGCTCGAGAATGCGTGCATGATCATGCCTTTCTAAGTCTTTGATGTGAGTGAATGGAAAACAGCCACGTCTCGTCACACGGGTGGCGGGCACACGTGAGCGGCGGGCGGAAGGTCAGGTCGGCAGGACCGGTGGCCCGCGATGCTGCCAGGGATAGGCGACCACGCGGCGGATGCGCGGCGTCTGATCGTCACAGGAGGCAGGGATCGGTGCCCACCGCGAATCCGGCACCACGATGACGTAGTCCCGAGCCAGGCAGTCAAGGAAGCGGAGCCAGGAAACGAGGTGCCGGTCGCCGAAGGTCAGAAGCATCGCACAGGCGAGCGTCGCGAACACGTGAAGCACCAGCATGGAGGCAGTCGGCGTGAGAGCCAGATGGTGGCCCGGATGCGTTGAGGTCAGCGCCAGGACCACATGGAAGAGGGCCTGTACGCCGAGGAGGTAGGCGAGCAGCCACACCATTCCCCTACGGCGGCCGGCGACACTCACACTCAAGGCAACCGCGAGGGGCAGGATCAGGAGGAACGAGACGAGATCAGGCAGACTCCCCTGTCCGGCGCCGGCATGGCCTGCCACCGAGATGGCGAGCACGCACAAGTCCCAGTGCGATGCCACGCACTGCCCTCACCGGACCGGTGATGTTCCCCCTCAGCACCCGCGCAGACTAGCGAGACCAACCGCCAAAGTGAAGGACTGTCGGTCTATGAGTAGATCGCCCGTTGCCGGGGTTCGCCAGCTGCGGCCTGGGCCTGCGCCCGGGCGAGGTCGCCACGCAGGCCGCTGAGCACCGAGAACTGGTCGTAGCCGACGGTGATGAGCCGAAATCCCGCTGAACGCCACTTCGCCGCCAGCGACGCGTCGGCGTGGATTCCCGGCACGATCCCGTGTCGATGGCAGGCGCGACCACCGCGGCGATGGCGTCGGTGAAGCGTGGGTCGTCATGGTCGGTGTCCGGCGGCAGCCCGAGGGTGAGTGAGAGGTCCACCGGGCCGACGTAGACACCGTCGATGCCGGGCACGGACAGGATCGCATCAATGGACTCGACCGCCTCCTTCGTCTCGATCATGACGATGCAGGCGACCGTCTGGTTGGCGACCAGCGCGTAGTCGTCGCTGTAGCGGCTGATCGCGGCGACCGGTCCGTAGCTGCGCGAGCCCTCGGGCGCGTACCGACAGGCCGCGACGGCGCGTGCGGCCGATTCTGCGTCGTTGACCATGGGGACGATGACGGCGAGCGCGCCGGCGTCGAGTGCCCGCCCGATCGACGTGGCGTCGTTGTGCGCGACCCGCACGACCGGCACCGCTCCCGCCGCCTCGGTCGCCTGGATCATCGCGAGCATCTCGGACTCGGACGCGATCCCGTGCTGCATGTCGACCACCACGTAGTCGTAGCCGACGCGGGCAGCCGCCTCGGCAGTCATCGGCTCGCGGAGGAACATCCATGCGCCCAGGACTGGGCCACTCCCCCATCGATCCTTCAGGCTCGGGATCGTCATGGCTGCAGCCTAGGCCGCCGACTCAACGCATACGTGTTCCGCGGACGTCACTTCGGCGTAACACGCGAGTCATCGGCCGCTGCGAGCATGAGCGCACAGCAACGGGGTTGCTGAGCGGAGGGAGTCACCATGACGATGCAGTTGCGGATGGTGCTGTACGAGGACGGACGGTTCGCGTACCGCGGAGCGTGCTCGAGGTGCAACTTCGTGTCGACAGCGCTCGAGGACGAGGACTCGACGTACTGGCAGTGGATGGGGCATGACTGCCGGTAGGGGGAATGGGAGAGGGCCGGTACCGCCGACGCGGTACCGGCCCTCAGCCGTTGTGCCTAGAGGGTGCCGATCTTGTACTTGGCCAGGACTGCCTTGGAAATGCGGTCCGAACCGTGCTTGCTGTTGTAGAGAGCGGTGCCATTCTTACCGCACATCGCGACGACGACGCCCTTTCCGCCCGGATGCTTGGGGATCCACGCGGTGACCTTGTAGACGTTCTTGCCCACGACCGTCCAGCAGTCGGTGGCCTTGTTGTGCTTCTTGACCTGGGCCATCGTGTACTTAGCCGAGGACACGGTGGAGCCCTGAGCGGCGTGCGCGGCAGGAGCGGCAAGGACGGCGCCGAGCGCGATCGGCAGGGCCGCCCCGGCTGCCATGATCCGGGTGACTGTCTTGCGCGAGCTCATTGCGTGTGCACTTTCGTTTGTTGCTTCGGCGGTTGCGCCGATCAACGCCCTGCCGGTGGTGCTGGTCGTCCATGGACCACATTCCCTTGCGGGTCTGCATCCTATCGAACGTGTCGACCCATTCTCCACGTGCAGGCCGGATCTATCCGGTCGCTATCCGATCACGCCGATCTTGAGCTTGACGAGGGCCGCCTGCGCGGTGGTGCTGGCCGAGTGCATCCCGGTGAAGGACGACGAGCCGTCGGTCCCGCACATCGCGACTTGATGACGGCCGGCCCCCGGGGTGTACGGCGATCCACGAGGTCAGGTTGTACACGCCTGCCCCCGATCACCGACCAGCAGTCGGTGGGCTCGGCGTGCGCCTTGACCTGCGCGAGCGTGTACGTCGTCGCTGGTGGCCGGTGCTGCGGTGCCGCGCTGGAACTGCGGGTGCGGCGACCGGAGCGGCAGCCAGCGCGCCCACCCAGAACGGCTTCAACTTCCTCGATCGCCCTGGCCGGTCTACCCGAGCGATGGTTGTAGAGCCGCGAGCTGTTCTTGCCACAGACCGCCTTGATCAACGCGCGATGGCGAGCGTGCTTCGCGTCCAGCGAGACAGGTTGTAGACGTTCTTGTTTACGACTGTCCAGCAGTGCGCCGCGTAGTGATGACGTCGGACCTGAGCCATCGTGAACACCTTCGCCGCAGGTGCGGCTTGCAGAGCCGGCCCCGTCGTGCTCTTGACCAGGTCACCGATCCGGAATGTGGCAAGCGCGGTTGCGGGCCCGGTCGCGGTGCCGTGCTTGGCGTTGAACATCGCGGATCCGTCGATGCCGCACATGGCGATGATGACCGCCTTGCCACCGGCATGCTGTGGGATCCACTTGGTGAGGTCGTAGACACCGCCGTTGACGCCGACCAGCAGTCGGTCTCCTTTGCGTGGGTGGCGACCTGGTCGAGGTGTACTGACCGGCGACCTTCGCCGACCCGCCGATCACGCTGCCGATGCGAAGCAGGGCCAGCTGCGAGCCCGCGACCCCGTCGGAGCCGTGCTTGCCGTTGTAGGCCGCCGATCCATCGGTGCCGCACATAGCGATGAGAACGCCGGAGCCGCCGGGGTGAACCGGGATCCACGTACTGAGTCCGTAGATGCCGCCGCTGATCACCGTCCAGCAGTCGGACGCGGTGTTGTGCTTCGCGACCTCGTCCATGGTGTAGTCCCCGTGGATGGTCACGGCACCGACCGACGGGGTCACGGCCGGCGTGGGCAGCGCCACAGCAACGTAGTCGCTCTGCGTGCCGATCTTGAAGCCCGCAAGGGCGGCCTGTGCGGTCGCGCTCGCACCGTGCTTGCCCCAGAAGGCGACCGACCCCTCGGTGCCGCACAGCGCGATGATCTGCGAGGTGCCGCCCGGGTGCTGCGGGATCCACGTGGTGAGGTTGTAGACGCTGCCCAGGATGGCCGACCAGCAGTCACTCGAGGTCTTGTGGGTCTTCACCTGCGCGAGCGTGTAGGTGCCGGTTGCGGCCGGCGCCGTCGAACCGGACAGCACCCCGACCTGATAGGGCACCAGGGCCGCCTGGGCGGTGGCCGACGGCGTCGGCGACGCGCTGCCGTGCTTGCCGTTGAAGCTCGCCGATCCGTCCAGTCCGCACAGGGCGATGATCTGCGACGTACCACCGGGGTGCAGCGGGATCCACGCCGTCAGGTTGTAGACCTTGGCGTTGATGACGGTCCAGCAGTCGCTGGAAGTCTTGTGCGCCTGGACCTGGGCGAACGTGTACGGGGCGGTTGTGTTGGGAGTCGGCGTCGTTCCCCCACCGGTTCCGCCGCCGGTCGTGCCGCTGAGGCTGCCGATCGCAAACTGGGCAAGCTGGTTCTGGGCCGATGTCGAAGGCGTCGCAGACGTGCTGCCGTGCTTGCCGTTGAAGCTGGCCGAACCGTCGACCCCGCACATGGCGGTGATGACGGCGCTGCCGCCCGGGTGCTTCGGGATCCAGGCGGTGAGGTCGTACACGGTGGTGCCGACGACTGACCAGCAGCTGCTTGTCGTGTTGTGGGTCTGGACCTGCGCGAACGTGTAGGTCGTGGAGGGCACGGGCGGTGGCGTGCTGTTGATGGCGCCGATGCGGTAGCGGGCCAGCGTGGAGTTGGGCGACGACTGACCGGCGTGCTGGCCGTTGAACATCCCCGACCCGTCGATGCCGCACAGGGCGATGATCCGAGCCGATCCGCCCTCGTGGACGGGGATGAACGCAGTGAGGTTGTACACGCCGCCGTTGATCGCGGACCAGCAGTCGGTTCGCGTGCGCGTGCTTGGCCACGTCGGCGAGGGTGTACACGGTCTCAGCGGTACGGGCGACGGTGGGCGCGGTCACCGTCGCCGAGGCGGTCGCGCTCACGGCCGGTGCAGTGAGCACCCCGGCAATCACGGCGAGCGGAAGGACCGCCCCTAGTGCCAAGCGGCCTGCCTTCGTCCGGAAACCCATCATTGTGCCCCTCTGTCCGCGGTCCGCCGGTTCCAGCGACCGTCGCGCCGATGAACGGCGCGCAGCCGGAACGGCCAGTCCCCGTCAACCTAGGGAGGCGGGGCCAAAGTCCACGTCTGAGAAACCCCAGATTTGGGTAAGGCGTCCGAGGGGTGAGGCGACCTAGCGGGCAATTCAGGCGGCGAGGGTGCCGATCTCGAACGTGGCGAGGATGCCGGCGATCTCCGCAGACCCGCCGTGCTGACCGTTGTAGGCGTCGGTCCCGTCGACTCCGCACATTCCCTCGATGACCCCTGGGCCGCCAGGGTGCTGCGGGATCCACTGAGTGAGGTCATAGACCTTGCCGTCCACCACGGACCAGCAGTCCTGCGCCGTCGAGTGCTTGGCGACGTCGGCCATCGTGATGGCGCCGGGAGCGGCAGAAGCTGCGGGCGAGGAAGCGGGAGAGGACGCCGCGGTCGATCCGGCAGCCGAGGCTGCCGGCGCCGAACTGGCCGCTGGAGCGCCGCCCAACGGGCCGAGGGCGTACCCGGTGAGAGCCGCCTCGGCGCTGGACGATCCGCTGTGCTGCCCCTCAAATGCGGCAGTGCCGTCCTGGCCGCACATGCCCTCGATCACTCCGGCTCCGCCCGGATGCTGCGGGATCCACGCCGTGAGGTCGTAGACCGTTCCGTTCACCACGCTCCAGCAGTCCTGGGGCGTGGCGTGCGCGGCAACGTCGGCCATCGAGTAGCCGCCCGAGGCAGCCGCCGAGCCGGACGGCGCGCCGGCGGTGGGCGCAGGCGTGGGCTTGGCGTCCTCCTGCGCCTCGGTGTCCAGGCTCCGTGACTGCCAGACGGATTCGGCGCCGGTGTGGCCGACGACGACGGTCAGGCCGAAGGCGAAGATCGACACGACGATCGCGATCAGGCCGACGACCAGCTGCGCACCAGAGCCCAGCGAGATCGTAGGCGTCGGCGCATGCTGAGGCGTCTTGCGCCAGAGGATCGTCCACAGGATCGCCAAGAGCAGGAGCAGTAGGGATACCCACGGAAGGATGTCGCCGTACGTCGAGTGCGTCTTGGGGACACCGACGACGGCCGAGAGCGCCTCGCCCGACTCCTTCGAGACGAATGCCGCACCCGTGCCGATCGTCAGGCCGATCAGCGTCGCCCACAGGAAGGCACCGCGCCAGCGAGGCACGAGCACGATCGCGACCAGCGCGATCGCCGACAACGGGATCATCGACACGGCGAAGTGCACGACCAGCGTGTGCACGGGAAGGCCAGTGACGAGGAAGAACGGGTTGTCGGCGGGCACGGACGTCGCAACGGATGCAGTGATGGTCACGAGCGAATCAAACCAGACCCGCGTGGACGTGCGGTATCAGCAGATGGTCTAGGCGATTCGCCCGATCTGGAATCCAGCCAGAATCGAGGCGACGCCGGCCGCTCCCCCATGCTGCGCGTTGAATGCCGCGGCACCACGCTTTCCGCACAGTCGCGGTGATGGTGGCCGCGCCACCCGGATGCTGCGGAATCCACTTCGTCAGGTTGTAGACCCTCTTATGCAGGACGGCCCAGCAGTTCGACTTGGTGTGGTGCTTGCGCACCTGCGCCATCGTGTACAACTTCGTGATGCCCGTACCCGTTGGCGGGGCCGACGTGGTCGACGAGCCGCTCACGGTGCCGAGCACGAAGCCGTTCAGAGTCCCTGTCGCACTGGCCGAGCCCTTGTGCTGGCTGTCGAACAGGGCGGTCCCGTCCTTCCCGCACATCGACGTGATGACGGCGGGTCCGCCGGGGTGCCTGGAGATCCACGACGTGAGGTTGTACACCTTCCCGTCGACGACCGACCAGCAATCCGCCGCCTTGTCGTGGGCGGCCACCTGGGCCATGGTGTAGCTGCCCGTGGGCTTGGGCACCGACGCCGGGTCGAGGACTCCGATGCGATACCGGGCGAGGGCGCGTGCGGGCTCGTTCTCGCCGCCCTGATTCCTGCCGTGCTGGCCGTTGTAGGCGGCGCTTCCGTCGATCCCGCACAGCCCGATAATGACCTTCGACCCGCCCTCGTGCCGACCGATGAAACCGGTGAGGTTGTACACCCCGCCGTTGACGATGGTCCAGCAGTCCTGCGCAGTGCCGTGACTCTGCACCTGCGCGAACGTGTAGACCGTCTCGGCGTGGGCCGCTGCAGGGGCGAGCAGTGCCGCGGCGAGTCCGACCGCGACGGTTCCGACGAGAAGGCGGGTGCGTGCCATGGCGGAGGTCATGGCCTGAGTGTACGAACCCGCACGCGGTGTCAGGGGGTCACGGCACAATCTGCGCATGCGCCTCGCCGCCGTCTCCCGCGTTGCCAGCCTCGCGCTGGCCGGAAGCGCGTCGTTCCTGCTCCTGCTGGGCCTATTGGTCCCGGGACTGCTCGTCGGCTGCGCCGCGGTGGGCGTCGCCTGGCTTCGTCCTTCGGCGCGGGGGCCCGCCGGCGCGGCTGACGTCGACTCGGGCGAGCCTGCGGGGCGGTCGACGAGCTGAGCCCAGCGGCCCCTAGGTTAGGCGTGTGTCGAAAGTACTGACCTCCCTGCCCGTGGGCGAGCGCGTCGGCATCGCCTTCTCCGGTGGCCTGGACACCTCGGTGGCCGTGGCCTGGATGCGCCACAGAGGAGCGATTCCCTGCACCTACACCGCCGACATCGGGCAGTACGACGAGCCTGACATCGAATCGGTGCCGGGCCGCGCCATGGAGTACGGAGCCGAGCTGTCGCGGCTCGTCGACTGCCGTGCCGCGCTGGTCGAGGAGGGCCTGGCGGCGATCGCCTGCGGCGCCTTCCACATCCGCTCGGGCGGCAAGCAGTACTTCAACACCACTCCCCTCGGCCGCGCGGTCACCGGCACGCTGCTGGTGCGAGCCATGCGGGAGGACGGCGTCTCCATCTGGGGTGACGGATCCACGTACAAGGGCAACGACATCGAGCGTTTCTACCGGTACGGCCTGCTCGCCAATCCGAACCTGCGCATCTACAAGCCGTGGCTCGACGCCGACTTCGTCAACGAGCTAGGCGGGCGCAAGGAGATGTCCGAGTGGCTCGTGGCGCACGGGCTGCCGTACCGCGACAGCGTCGAGAAGGCCTATTCGACCGACGCCAATATCTGGGGAGCCACGCATGAGGCCAAGCGCCTCGAGCATCTCGACGCATCGATCGAGCTCGTCGAGCCGATCATGGGGGTGCGCTTCTGGGACGAGTCCGTGGCGATCCCGTCCGAGGATGTGACGGTCAGGTACGAGCAGGGGCGCCCCATAGCCATCAACGGCGCGGGCTTCGAGTCCGCCATCGAGCTCGTGGATGCCGCCAACGTGATCGGCGGACGCCATGGGCTCGGGATGGCCGACCAGATCGAGAACCGGATCATCGAGGCCAAGAGCCGGGGCATCTACGAGGCGCCCGGCATGGCGTTGCTCTTCATCGCCTACGAACGGCTGCTGAGCGCTATTCACAACGAGGACACGATCGCGAACTACCACGCCGAGGGACGCCGACTCGGGCGACTGCTCTACGAGGGCCGGTGGCTCGACCCGCAGTCGTTGATGCTGCGGGAGTCGTTGCAGCGCTGGGTCGCGTCGGCCGTCACCGGCGAGGTCACCATCCGCCTGCGTCGCGGCGACGACTACTCGATCATCGACACGCGCGGTCCCGCCTTCAGCTACCACCCGGACAAGCTGTCGATGGAGCGCACCGAGGACGCCGCCTTCGGGCCGGTGGATCGCATCGGCCAGTTGACGATGCGCAACCTCGACATCGCCGACACCCGCAGCAAGCTCGAGCTGTACGCCGCGCAGGGCAACCTCCCCGCCGGCCAGGCCCAGCTCGTGGGCGAACTGGAGGCCGGCGGCGCGGAGGCGATCACCGGCGTCACCACCGAGGAGTTCGTCGAGGAGGACCAGCTGCTCGATCGTGCGGCGATGGAGTTCGGCACCGACTGAGCTCGGCTCCGATGGTGTACTAGGGCGAGGAGCGTCTGAGAGGACGACGGCAATGCGCGAACGGATGTTCTCCAGCCTGCGCGGTGCTCGTGGCCGCCGTCGGCACACGCCGATCGAGCCGAGTCGTCCGGTCCTGTCCTCCGACGTCGCCTTCTCGCCGAACACCAGTGTCATCAACCTCGCGGTGTACCGCGAGGGCGCGCGGATAGCCACGCCCGAGTCCCTTGCCGAGGTGTACGAGGTCCTGCGCAACGACGACGAGGCCTTCGCCTGGATCGGGCTGTACCGGCCGAGCGCCGAGGAGGTCATCTCCCTGGCCGAGGAGTTCTCGCTGCACGAACTCGCGGTCGAGGACGCGATCGTCGCGCACCAGCGGCCGAAGCTCGAGCGGTACGGCGACACCCTCTTCGTGGTCCTCAGCGCCGCTCGCTATCTCGACGACGTGGAGGAGGTGGAATTCGGCGAACTGCACGTGTTCGTCGGTCCGAACTTCGTCATCAGCATGCGGCACAGCGAGTCGCCGGACCTGGCCGGCGTGCGGACCGGACTGGAGGACGATCCCGAGCTCCTGGCGCTGGGTCCCGAGGCCGTCCTGTACGCGATCCTCGACCGGGTCGTCGACGGCTACCTGCCCGTCGTGGCCGGACTGGAGAACGACATCGACGAGATCGAGACCGAGGTGTTCTCCGGCGACCCTGAGGTGTCGCGGCGCATCTACGAGCTCTCGCGTGAGGTCATCGAGTTCCGTCGCGCCACCAACCCGCTCACGATGATCTTCGAGGCCCTCGAAGGGGGTTTCGACAAGTACGGCATCGGTGAGGAGCTGCGGCGCTCCCTGCGCGACGTAGCCGACCACAACACGCAGGTGACCGAGCGCGTCGAGGGCTTCCAGATGCTGCTGCGCGACATGCTGACGGTCAACGCGACGATGGTCGCGCAGCAGCAGAACGAGGAGATGCGGGCCCTGACGATCGCCAGCAACGAGCAGAACCTCGAGGTCAAGAAGATCTCCGCCTGGGCAGCCATCCTCTTCGCGCCGACCCTGATCGGGACCATCTATGGCATGAACTTCGTGTACATGCCTGAGCTCGACAAGGTGTGGGGCTATCCCCTGGCGCTCAGCCTGATGGCAGGGGTCTGCATCGCGCTGTACACCGTGTTCAAGCGCCGCGACTGGCTGTGATCTGCCCGCCGAAGGCTAGCCGCAGCTGCCGCCGTAGCCGAAGTGCTGGACCCAGTACGTGCCGTAGGTGCTGCCCGACTTGGACGCCGAACCGAAGCCCACGTGGACGAAAGCCGGGTTGACGATGTTCTCGTAGTGGCCTGGGGAGGCCTGCCACGCCTTCATCACGCTGTCGAGATCGTCGAACCCCGCGGCGATGTTCTCAGCCGCGCCCTGCCACTGGTAGCCGTGCGCGCTCATGCGATCCCAGGGCTGGCTGCCGTCAGGGCCGACGTGGCCGTAGTAGTTGGTCGTCGCCATCAACGTGGCGTAGTCCTGCGCTGAGGCGACCAGAGGCTGGCACAAGGACACCGGCGGAGCCCCGGCCGCCCGGCGCAGCGCATTGACCCGATCGAGCATCTGGACGCGCCACGCAGCGGCAGGGGCGCCGGCACCGATGCCGGGCGTCGTCGCCGGTGCGGCCGCGGGCGGCGCCGGCGCGGTGGGGGGTGCGGGCTCCGCTGCGGTCGTTGCGCCCTTCACGTGCAGCACGGCTCGGAAGGCGGAGTAGGGCGCGCGGGACACGATGATCCGGAAGACACCGGTCCGGTCGTAGGCGTGCTCGACCCTGGCCGCGCACTTGAACGGGTGCCGTCGGGCCACGGCAGCGGAGCAGCCGCCGGTGATGCGGGTCGTGGAGCCGTCCCCCCATGCGACCGTGATCGGCTTGCGCGCTGTGACCCGCAGCACGGCCAGCCGGACGGGGTCGCTCGGGTGCACCTGTCGGTTCGCCTGCATCTTGACGAGCGGCGCGGGACCACTGGTGGCGGCCTGGGCCGGGGTGCCCGAGAGGCACGCTCCGGCAGCCAGCAGCGCGGCGAGGGCCAGGACTCCGCCTGTCCGTCGCCCCGACGAACGGAGCCGAGTCACCCCTGAATGATGCCCGGCCAGAATGGTGAAAATGCCGCTCAACGGGCCTGTCGGACAGAACTTACCCAGGCTTTACCCCTCAATATCCGGACAAATAGGGCAGACTCCCCCAGACCTGTGTCCCGCGGCGGAATCCGTGCCGAGCTCAGCCGGGTTTCAGCCGGAGGGAACCTGGGGAATAACAACGGCGTCATATGTGTCAACACGACAGGTGGTCCGGCAAGGACAACCCGGCACGGAGAGGGACGACTATGAGTGAGTCAATGCGCGGCAGCCGACTGGGTGCCCTGAGCTACGAGACCGATGCGCATGTGGCGCCTGCTGAGCGTCTGGTCATCGCGTACCTGTGCCCTGAGGGTCATCAGACCCTCGTGCCCTTCTCCGTCGAGGCGGAGGAGATCCCCTTCGAGTGGACGTGCCGGTGCGGACGCACCAGCACGCGCCCGGACGCCGAGATGCCCGCCGGCAAGCCCGTGAAGCACGTGCGTACCCACTGGGACATGCTGCTCGAGCGTCGCACGATCGCCGATCTAGAGGCGCTCCTGCAGGAGCGCCTGGAACTTCTGCACGGCCAGGACGGGACGGCCAAGGCGCACGCGCATCTGCGCAAGTCCGCCTAGCCTTCGATCTGCGGCGGGCTCCCCGGGTTCGGGGGGCCCGCTTCGTCGTCTCGAGCGTCGGTGCTCCGCAGCACGTCGCCCTGGATGACGTCACCCCCGGGATTGTGGACACCTGGCACGTGCACGGCCGTGAAGCGCTCGGAGAACCAGACGCGCGAGCGTGACCGGAACAGGCGCTGGGTAAGCGGAATGACCAGCAGCACGCCGAGCAGGTCACTCCAGAAGCCGGGGATCGCCACGAGCAGTCCACCGACGAATGCCAGGGTGTGCCGGCTGGCGTCGACCTGCGCACCGGTGCCGGCGGCGCTGGTGATGTCGCGCATGGCTGCGTCGCCGGCGTTGCGCATGAGCGCGAAGCCCGCCGGTATCCCGAGCAGCAGGAGCAGGAAGGTCCAGCCCCAGCCGATCCACTGACCGACCAGGTAGATGGTCACCAGTTCGAGGATCGGATAGCCGAAGACCAGCAGCCGGCTGCGGAACGCCGCCATCAGGCCGACCCACCGCCAGCGGCCCGCCGAGCATGGGAACGCTTGCGAACACGGGTGACCTTGTCGTCGACGCCCCAGGCCGTGACCCGCCAAAGCGCCTCGACGACGATCTTGCGGCTCATCTTGCTGGCGCCGGAGGTGCGCTCGACGAACGTGATGGGGACCTCACGCACCTTCATGCCGCGCTGGAGAGCACGCCAGGCGAGGTCGATCTGGAAGCAGTAGCCCTGCGACGCGACCTCGTGGAGGTCGAGCCGGCGGAGGGTGTCGGCCCGGAAGGCGCGGTATCCCCCGGTGGCGTCGTGGATCGGAACGCCCAGCATGAAGCGGGTGTACGCGCTGCCCCCGCGAGAGATGAACTGGCGGGACTTGGGCCAGTTCTCGGTCTTGCCGCCGGCCACCCACCGTGACCCGAGCACGAGGTCGGCCGACCGCAGGGCGTCGAGCAGGCGCGGCAACTGCTCGGGCTGGTGCGACCCATCGGCGTCCATCTCGACGACGACGTCGTAGCCCTCCTGCAGGGCCCACGCGAAACCGGCGAGGTAGGCGGCGCCGAGCCCCTCCTTGCCCAGCCGGTGCATGACGAGCACGTGGTCATCGACTGCGGCGAGTTCGTCGGCGACGCGTCCTGTCCCGTCCGGCGAGTTGTCGTCAGCGATGAGGATGAACGCCTCGGGAACCGCTGCTCGCACTCGCGTGACGATCGGCGTGATGGTCGTGAGCTCGTTGAACGTGGGGATGATTACGACGATGCGGCCGAGGTCGGCGAAGGTGGCGGACGTCACCGTGTCACCTTAGGCGATGGGTCGGCGCCGTCGACGCGCCGACCACAGGACGGCCACAGCGAGCGCGATCACCGCGGTCGCGCACAGGATCATCTCGAACGTGTGGCCGTACCGAGTCGCCCAGGTCGTCGTGCCACGCAGGGGAACGTCGGCGACGCGCCAGCCGACGTCGCCCTCGTCGATGCGGTCCAGGAAGGTCCCGTCGGGCGCGATCACGGCGGAGATCCCGCTCGTCGCGGAGACCACCACGGACCTGCCGAACTCGATCGCGCGCAGCCGCTCGATGGCCAGCTGCTGAGCCGGCTGCGAGGTCCCGCCGTAGGTGGCGTTGTTGGTCTGGACGGTGAGCACCCGTGCTCCCCCGTCGACGACTGCATCGACCACCTCCCGGTAGGCGACCTCGAAGCAGATGACATTGCCCACCGGGATGGAGCCGATGGTGAGGTTGCCCGGCTTGGTGCCGGCGATGAAGTCACGGGGGATGCGGTCGAACCGGGCGATGTGCTGGGCGAGGAAATCACGGAAGGGGATGTACTCGCCGAAGGGCACAGGATGGTTCTTGATGTACATCTCCTGCGGGCCGGCCACCGGGTCCCAGACGATTCCGACGTTCCACACGCCGTTCGGGTTGTCGGGGACCGAGATGACGGCCCCGACGAGGATCGGGGCCCCGACCGCCTTCGCCGAGGCCGAGATCGCGGTGGCAGCGGAACCGTCGGAGAAGGGGTCGATGTCGGAGGAGTTCTCCGGCCACAGCACGAAGTCCGGCTGCGGTGCCTTCCCGGCGGCGATGGCCTCGGCGAGGTCGAGGGTCTGGGCCACGTGGTTGTCGAGGACGGCTCGACGCACGTCCAGGGCCCCCATGCCCAGTTCAGGCGTGCCGCCCTGGACGATGGCGATGGGTGCCGACGAGGGTCCCCCCGTGGTGTCGCCCGACGAGGGCAGGCCGACGATGGCCGGTAGGAAGACCAGGACCGCGCAGGCCAGGAGCCAGGCGACCGCCCAGGTGCGCCCACCGGCCCGGTAGTCCAGGGCGATCGTGACGATCGCCGCCCCGATGAACGCCACGGCGAACGAGACGACGGCGGATCCCCCCCACGGGGCCAGCAGCGCCAGCGGTCCGCCCGCCTGCGCGAACGACAGTTCGCCCCAGGGGAAGCCGCCGAACGGGATGCGACCGCGGAGCGCCTCACTGAGCACCCACACCGACCCGACCCAGAGGGGCGCGGCGGGCAGTCGGGTGACGAGCGCGGTGCCGATCCCGGCCAGGCCGATCCAGGCCGCGCACAGGAGAGTGAGGAGCAGCCAGGCGTCCCAGCCGATGACCCTCATCCAGCCGAGCAGCAGGGCGAAGTAGACCAGGCCCGCCAGGAAGCCCAGACCCAGTCCACGACGCACGGACGAGCGCCACACGGCGGTGGTCAGCATGGCCACGGCAACGATGGCGTAGGGGCCGAAGGCCACCGGTGGATAGGCCAGCCACATCACGACGCCGGCCGCGACGGCCAGCGCCGTCGCGCGCGGCAGAGTCAGCAAGGGCTCCACTGCTAGTCCTCGAGTGCCTCGTGGATCGTCCGACCCGAGGCGACCGTGCGAAGGCAGTCGGGCAGCGGCGATGCGTCGATCAGTGCCGGCAGCCCGGGCGTGCCGCTGCGCGGATCGGTCGACCAGGCAGCCAGCCGCTCGTCGGGAGCCTGCACCACCACCTCGCTGACGTCCCACACGGCGTAGTGCGCCGGTGCCCCAGGCGCCAGCGCGCCAGCGTCCGAACGTCCCACAGCTCGCCAGCCGCTCCGGCTGTGCGCGGAGAAGGCGGCCCGCGCCGAGATGCGCTGGTCGGCCTGGTGGTGGAGCATCGCGGCCCGGACAGCCTGCCAGGGCCCCAGGTCGGTGACCGGGGAGTCCGAACCGAAGGCCACGACGACGCCAGCGGCCACCAGATCGCCGATGCGGTTCATCGTCGTGGCGCGCCCTGCTCCCAGTCGCTGCTCGTACATGCCTTGGGGCCCGCCCCAGAGCGCGTCGAACATCGGCTGCATGCTCGCGGCGATGCCCAGTTCAGCCATCGTCGCCACCCCAGCGTCGGTCACCATCTCGACGTGCTCGAGGCGGTGTCCGAGCCGGCGAACCGCCTCCGGGCCCAGCCGATCCGCCGCGGCCCGGAAGCCCGAGAGCACGTCCGCGCAGGCCGCGTCGCCGATGCAGTGGAAGGCAACCTGCATCGCCGCCTGCGAGACCAGGACCACGTGCTCGGTGATCTCGTCGACGGTCAGGTAGCGCGCGCCCCGGGTGTGCGGCGCGTCGAGGTAGGGCATCGACAGGCACGCTGTTCGCGAGCCGAGCGCTCCGTCGACCGACAGGTCGCCGCCGACGGCATGGGCACCGGCACCTTGGGCTCGCTCGATCCCGCCCTCCTGGGCGAGCTCTCCCCAGAAGCCGAACACCAGCGGACCCGACTCGGCAGCGGACAGTTCGATGAGGTCGCTGAGGTCGTCGATCCCGGAGATGCTCGGACCGGCCATCTCGTGGAGCGCCACGATGCCGAGGCTGGCGGCGTGCTCGCGCGCCGTGCGCTGCGCCCGGCGCCGCTGGCTCGGGGAGACCGTGGCCAGCGCGGCCTCGCGGACGACATGGTGCGCCTGCTGGGTGAGCGGCTGGTCGGGGTCGTAGCCCACGAGGTCGCGCACTCCGGGCACCGCGGCCAGCAGGGCACTCGACACCGCAGCCGAGTGCACGTCGATCCGGGAGAGGTAGACCACGCTCCCCCAGGACGCGCGATCGAGCTCGCTTCGTGTCGGCGGCCTTCGCTCGGCCCAACGTGTCTCGTCCCAGCCGTGGCCGAGGATGACTCCCCCGCGCAGACTCCGGGCCCTCGCCTCCAGCAGGCCGAGCGCCTCCTGGAGGGACGTCGTGCGGGACAGGTCGAGCCCGGTGAGAGTCAGGCCGCTGCTGGTGGTGTGAACGTGCGCGTCGACAAAACCGGGCGTGACCAGTGCGCCGCGCAGGTCCACGACCCGGTCCGCCGCGTCGCGATGTGCATCCGCGGCCGAGTCCTCGCCGAGCCACGCGATCGTGTCGCCGTCGACGAGCATGGACGTGGCGAACGGGCTGACCGGCGAGTAGATCGTGCCGCCGTGCAGGAGGACGCGCTCCGTGGCGGACCAGGCAGGTGCCGTCACCGACCAGAACCGCTCTGCAACGCCCGGCCGATCACCATGCGCTGGATCTGGTTGGTGCCTTCGACGATCTGCAGGGCCTTGGCCTCGCGGAAGTACCGCTCCACAGGGAAGTCCTGCGTATAGCCGGCGCCGCCCAGAACCTGGATGGCATCCGTGGTCACCCTCATCGCGGCGTCGGTCGCGGCGAGCTTCGCCATGGCCGCCTGCGTCCCGTAGGGCAGGCCGGCATCCTTCAGGCGCGCGGCATGCAGGTACTGCGCGCGGGCGCCAGCCACCGCCGTGGCCATGTCCGCGAGCATGAAGGCGACCCCCTGGAAGTCGGCGATGGCCCGGCCGAACTGCTGGCGCGTGCGCGCGTAGTCGACCGCGGCGTCGAGGGCGGCCTGACCCAGGCCGACGGCACACGCGGCGATGCCGAGGCGCCCGGCGTCCAGGGCGGCGAGCGCGACGGGAAAGCCGCCGCCAAGCGGACCGATGAGGCGGTCCTGGTCGACGAACACGTCGTCGAAGATCACCTGGGCGGTGGGGGACGAGGTGGCTCCCATCTTGCGCTCGGGGGGTGCCGAGCCGAGCCCGGCGCTGTCGGCGTCCACGAGCAGGCACGAGATCCCGCGCGCGCCGTCGTCCGACGTGCGCACCATCGCCGAGTAGAAGTCGGCCCGCCCGCCGTGGGTGATCCACGCCTTGGTGCCGTTGACGCGGAAGCCGCCGTCCACCTGCTCGGCGCGGGTCGCCAGGGCCGCTGCATCGGAGCCGGAGTGCGACTCCGACAGGCAGTACGCGCCGAGCAGGGTGCCGCCCACCATGTCGGGAAGCCAGCGCTCGCGCTGCTCGCGCGTGCCGTAGTTCGCGAGGGCGAAGCAGGACAGGTAGTGCACGCTTAGGCTGACGCCGACACTGAGCCAGGCGCGAGCCACCTCCTCGAGGGAGGAGAGCACCACCTCGTAGGGCTGCTGCCCGCCCCCGTACTCCTCGTCGAACGGCAGTCCGAGGAGGCCGAGGTCCCCCATCGTCGTGAAGACGTCGCGGGCGAAGGCCGAGTCGGCCTCGGCCTGTGCGGCGCGTGGTGCCAGCGACTCAGCAGCGAACTCCTCGACCATGGCCATCAGGTCGACGGACTCCTGGGAGGGCATCAACCGGGTGACGGAGGCGCCGCGCCAGGCGATGCTCATGACGAGATCACCAGCTCGCGGGGCTGGTTGTTGGCGACGAGGACGCCATCGACCGTGGCGATCACGATGTCCTCGATGCGGGCGCCGTACGCGCCCTCCAGATAGAAGCCGGGCTCGATGCTGAAGGCCATTCCCGGTTCGAGCAGCAGCTCGTTGCCCGCGACGATGTAGGGCTCCTCATGCGTCTCGAGCCCGATGCCGTGGCCGGTGCGGTGGATGAACAGCGGTCCCAGCCCCGCCCCCGTCAGGACGTATCGCGCCGCGGAATCGATGCTCTCGCATGAGACGCCGGACCGCGCATGCGCGACAGCCGCCGCCTGGGCGTCCTGCAGGGCTGCATAGGACTCGAGGAAGGCCGACGAGGCTGCCTCGACCGCGTAGGTGCGCGTGCAGTCACTGCGGTACCCGTCCGGCATCGTGCCGCCGATGTCGACGACGACCGCGTCGCCGCGCTCGATGACCCGGTCCGAGACCTCGTGATGCGGACTGGCGCCGTTGGGCCCGCTCGCGACGATGAC
Source organism: uncultured Actinomycetes bacterium (assembly GCA_963755335.1). Lineage (GTDB taxonomy): Bacteria > Actinomycetota > Actinomycetes > S36-B12 > S36-B12 > UBA10649. The sequence continues at coordinate 1,458,648 of CAVWJW010000008.1, read as the reverse complement.
GAAGTCGACGCGCACGTGGCCCGCATCGAGGATCGCCGCAGCGATGTCGGCACCCACCTCACGTTCGGTGCGACCGGGCCGCAGGAACGTCGGGACCTTTGCGTGGACGGTGTCGATGGCCGCACCGGCCGCGAGCAGCGCGTCGATCTCCCGCGCGTCCTTGCGCATCCGCAGCTGGGAGATCGCCTGCCCGGCCAGCACCTGCCGCGCCCCGGGCATGGCGTCGCGCAGGCGCAGCACCTTCTCGGCCCACATGTGGTTGTCGACCGCCACGGTGGCCGCGGCCGGCAGCAGGCCGGCCACCAGCGCGAACGGGTCGTCGTTCTCGCCCCAGGGATGCATGGCGAGGCCCAGGGCCTGGGCCGGACTCGCCTGGGCGGCGAGGAGCTCGAGCCGTGGCACGACGAGGGACGGGTCGCCCGCGGCAGGGATGACCAGGCAGGTGAGCCGTTCCAACGGGATCGCCTCGTAACCCACGAGGTACTGCAGATCAGGTCCGGGCGTAACGAGCACCGCGTCGATTCCGGAGGCGGCAGCCTCACGTGCGACCGCGGCCATGCGGCCGCCGAAATCACTCCCGAGCATGCGCCCTCCCTCTGGTTCGTCGAGTCTATGCGCTGCCCCGGCGAGCGCGGCGTCTGCCAGACTTCGGTGATGCCCGATGCGCCGCGACCGGTCCTGCTCCTCGATTCCGCTTCCCTGTACTACCGCGCCTTCCATTCCCAGCCGGAGTCCCTCACCGCCCCGGACGGCCGCCCGAACAACGCGCTGCGGGGGTTCCTTCCGACGGTCACGCGGCTGGTGGTCGACCATCGACCCGTCGACGTGGTCCCCTGCTGGGACAACGACTGGCGGCCGCAGTGGCGCGTGGACCTCATCTCGACCTACAAGGCACATCGCGTGGCCGACTCGGAGGAGGGCCGTGCGGCGGGCGCAGAGGCCGAGCCGGAGTCCCTGGGCGAGCAGGCCCGCGCGATCTTCGCCCTGCTGGCCGCTGCCGGGATCGGAGCGCGGGGGGTCGACGGCTACGAGGCGGACGACGTCATCGCGTCGGTGGCCGCACAGGAGGAGCGCCCGGTCGTCGTCGTCTCGGGTGACCGTGATCTCGTCCAGGTGGTGGATGCCCGAGTGTCCCTGCTCCTCACCGTCAACGGCGGCATGGACAAGTGGCCGCTGCTGGATCCGGACTCTGTCGTGGAGCGGTTCGGTGTGGGCCCGGCTCAGTACGTCGACCTCGCCGTTCTGCGCGGCGACCCGTCGGACGGACTCCCCGGGGTCGCCGGCATCGGAGCCAAGACGGCGACGGCTCTCGTGACCGCCTTCGGCGGTCTGGAGGAGGTTCTGGCCGTGGCCGAGGCCACCCCCGCACGCAAGCCGATGACGCCGCGCCTGGCTGGGTCCCTCCTCGCCGACCCCGATGCGGTGCGGCGGGCACGGACCGTCGCGCTTGCCGTCACGGACCTCGACGTCAGCGCCCAGCGGCCGGCCGCCGACCCTGACGCCTTTGCCGGCATCGCCGAGGAGTGGGGCGTGCAGCGTCAGGCGGAGGCGCTCATCGCGGCCCTGTCCGCTCAGACCGCCGACGAGTAGGCCACCACGCCTCGATTGACGAGATCGGCCGCCTCGTTGGCGCGCATGCGGAGCGGGTCGCCGGGCTCTAGGGCCTGGGCGATCTGGCCGAGCATGTCGATCACCTGTCGGCACCAGCGCACGAAGTCCCCGGCCGTGATGTCGGCGTGCGTGAGCACCTGAAGCAGGTTGGCCCCTGTGGCCCACCGGTAGGTCGCGTCGACCATCCCCGGGTCCGGGCGACGCGTGATCGACAGCCCGTGCCGCGCCTCGAGTTCGTGCAGCTCGCCCCAGAGGTCGACGAGGCGCTCGACGGACACGCGGATGCCCTGGGTCGGTGACGGGACGGGCTGCTCGTCCTCCGAACCTCGCGACTCGTACACGACGGCCGACGCGACTGCTGCGAGCTCGGCGGACGTGAGGGCGCTCCAGTGCCCGTCGAGCAGCGACTGGGCGGCAAGGAGGTCGGATTCGGTGTAGAGCCGCATGAGGGTTCGGCCTGACTCCGTGACCTGGGCGGAGTCGCCCGACGCGGAGAGGTAGCCAAGATCGGTGAGTACCTCGCAGACCCGGTCGAAGCGCTTGGCGATCGAGTTGGTGCGCCCGTCGACCTTGCGCTCGATCTCGCGGATCTGCCGCGCCGTCCGGTGATAGCGCTCCGCCCACCTGGCGTGCACCTCGCGATCGGAGCAGCCGTGGCACGGATGCGCCCGCAGGCGAGCCCGCAGCTCCTGGATCTCGGTGTCGTCCGCTCCTGACATGCGTCGGCGGCGCTGGTCGTGAGGCACGTCGGCCACGGCGGACTTGAGCGCCGACACGAGGTCGCGTCGGGCGTGCGCATCCCTGGCGACGAATCCCTTCGGGACGGGTATGTGGGTGAAGGCCACGACCGGCTGGCTGGTGTCGGCGTTCGACATGCGCCGCACCTGCCCGTCGGCGGTGAGGACCATGGGCCGGTTGACGTCGCGCGGGCTGCGATGTCGTCGGCTGTCGAGGACGACGGCCGGCCCGGATCGTCGGCCGGACGGGATCATGAACACGTCGCCCTGGCGCAGGTTGTGCCACGACTCCTCGGCGGCGTCGCGTCGCTCGGCGGCGGCCCGTCGGCTCAGGTCCTTCTCACGTTGGCTGATCGCCTCGCGCAGCTCGGAGTACTCGAAGAAGTCGCCGAGGTGGCAGTCCATCGCCTGGCGGTAGCCGTCGCGAGCCTCCTCGACCTTGCGCAGCTCGGTCGCCAGGCCCACCACACTGCGATCGGCCTGGAACTGCGCGAACGATGTCTCGAGGACCTCGCGTGCCGCGTGCCGACCCATGCGGGAGACGAGATTGACGGCCATGTTGTACGAGGGCTGGAACGACGAGCGGAGCGGGTAGGTGCGCGTGGAGGCGAGTCCGGCGAGCTGGCGCGGATCCAGCCCGGGTTGCCACAGCACCACGGCATGCCCCTCGATGTCGATGCCGCGTCGGCCGGCTCGACCGGTGAGCTGGGTGTACTCCCCCGGCGTGAGGTCGACGTGGGTCTCGCCGTTCCACTTGACCAGTCGTTCGAGGACCACCGACTTGGCCGGCATGTTGATCCCGAGCGCGAGGGTCTCGGTCGCGAAGACGACCTTGATGAGACCACGCTGGAACAGGCCCTCGACGATCTCCTTGAACACCGGGAGCAGTCCCGCATGGTGGGCGGCGAGGCCGCGCTCCAGCGCCTCAAGCCACTCGTCGAACCCGAGCGCGGCGAGGTCCTCGTCGGGGAGCTCGAGCGTCGAGCTCAGGGCGGCCGAGCGGATCTCGCGGCGCTCGTCGGCGGTGGTCAGCCGCAGGCCTGCATGCAGGCACTGGCGTACCGCCTCGTCGCAGCCGGCGCGACTGAAGAGGAAGTAGATCGCGGGCAGGAGCCCGTCGCGGTCGAGCCGGTCGGCCACCTCGCTTCGCCACGGCGTCTTGGGACCGCGATGGCGTGACCGGTCCCGGGTCTGTCGACCGCGGTGTGCCGGGCGGTCCTGGCGCTCCTGCTCCCGCGCGATCCGCACCAGCTCCGGGTTGACCACGTGCTGGTCGTCGTCGACGAACAGGTCGTACATCCGCGGTCCGGCCATGACGTGCTGCCACAGCGGCACGGGGCGATGCTCCTCGACGACGATCGCCGTCTCCCCGCGCACGGTCTCCAGCCACGCGCCGAACTCCTCGGCGTTGCTGACCGTTGCGGACAGCGCCACGACCGTGACCGGCTCGGGCAGGTGGATGATCACCTCCTCCCACACGGCGCCGCGGAAGCGATCGGCCAGGTAGTGCACCTCGTCCATCACCACGTAGCCGAGGCGATGCAGCGTCGTTGAGCCCGCGTACAGCATGTTGCGCAGGACCTCGGTCGTCATCACGACAATCGGCGCCTCGCCGTTGATGCTGTTGTCGCCCGTGAGGAGGCCGACGTTGGCCGCCCCGTGGCGGTCGACGAGATCGTTGTACTTCTGGTTGGACAGGGCCTTGATCGGCGTCGTGTAGAAGCACTTGCGTCCCTCGGCCAGTGCCAGGTGGATGGCGAACTCCCCCACGACGGTCTTTCCGGAGCCGGTGGGCGCGGCGACGAGCACCCCCAGTCCGTCCTCGAGGGCGCGGCAGGCCCGCAGCTGGAAGTCGTCGAGGCCGAAGACGTACTCGCGCGAGAAGGCCCCGAGGTGCGTGCGGTCGGCCTTGCCCCGGGCCATCGCGGCGGCATAGCGCTCGGCGGCGGTGGGCATGACAGCAGATTACGGCCTGCGCGGGAGGTCAGCCCTGCAGCACGCGCAGCACGCCGGGCACCGCCTCGACGCTGACGGGCAGAGGCCCGATGCGTTCGCCGTCGGCGTAGGCGATCTGGCCCGGTGCGCTGATCGACAGGACGCGGCCGCGGTGGGTCGTGACGAATGGCTTCGTCACGTGCCGACCGGTGTAGACCGAGGGCAGCGAGCGCAGGAAGGTGGGGGTCGAGACGGCCCCGAGCCAGGTCAGGTCGAGCAGTCCGTCGTCGGGTGTCGCGTCGGGGCACACCAGCATGCCGCCCCCGTACCGGTGGCCGTTGCCGACTGCCACCAGCATGCCCTCGGCCTGGATCCGCGTGCCATCGATCGTCACGTCGTAGGCCACCGGCCGGAACGAGGCCAGCTCGCGGAGGATGGCCACGTTGTACCGCTGTCCACCCAGCCGGGTCATCGTGTTGGCCCGCTCGTTGACGGCGGAGTCGAAGCCGGTCGACAGGACCCCGACGAAGAACCTCGTCGCCCCGTCCGCACAGGTGACCGAGCCAACGTCGATCGCTCGAGTCGTCATCGCCGACAGCGACGCGACCAGATAGTCGCCGATGGGGACGGCGCCGTGGACCGGGAAGCCCAGGCTTGCGGCGATGTCATCGCCCGACCCGCCGGCAATGATCCCGAAGGGCACCTGCGTGCCGACGATGGACTGCAACACGGCGTGGACGGTGCCGTCACCGCCGCTGGCGATCACGGCGCGCGCCCTCGCCGCCACGGCCGCCGCGCTCACGTGCACCGTCGCGTCCTCCGAGGCCGGGCTGATGAGGCGGGTCGCGATACCCGCCGCGTGCAGCCTGCGCGTGACCTCGCTGGCGTGGCGAATGCCGCGGCCGGCCCCGGCCTGTGGGTTCGCGATGACCCACACCTCGCCCTGTGTCATTGACTAGGTGGTCTCGTCGAGCGGTGAGGGGTCGTCGTCAATCGGAGAAGGGGTCGTGTCGAGGGGCGACGGTGTCTCGTCGAGCGGCGAGATCTCGTCGTCGTCGAGATCGGAGAAGTCGATGCCGGCATCCTTGCGCCGTCGGGCCCGCCGCTTGTCGTTCAGCAGGGAGATGCCCACGGCCAGCATCACCAGAAGCAGGATGGGCCCGGCCAGCAGCATCAGGTTGATCGGGTCGCCCGTGGGCGTGGCGACCGCCGCGAAGACCATGACCGAGACGATGATCCAGCGCCACCAGCTCAGCAGCCGCTGGCCGGACAGCACCCCGGCGAAGTTGAGCACGACGAGCAGCAGTGGCACGAGGAAGCCGATGCCGAAGACCATGATCATGCGGAGGAAGAAGGACAGGTACCGATCCACCGCCACGATGTTCTCGACGCCATCGGGAGTGAAGCCGAAGAGGATCTGCAGGCCGTACGGCAGGACCACATAGGCGAGAGCGACGCCCGCGAGGAACAGCGGCACCGCGACCGCGACGAAGCCCAGGCCCCAGCGGCGCTCGTGGCGGTGCAGCCCGGGCGTGACGAACCGCCACAGCTGGTACAGCCATACCGGCGACGAGAGGATCAGTCCGGCGACCGCGGCGATCTGCATCTGCAGGACGAACGGGTCGGCGACGCCCGGTGAGCGCGAGGGTGACCGTGCGGCCCTCCGCGCGGGCCTCCGTCGACGACGGCATTGAAGGGTGCACTGAGCCAGCTGAACAGCTGCGGGTAGTAGATCCACCCGATGACCATCCCGATGAGGATGGCAATGCCGGACTTGACGAGCCGGTTTCGCAACTCACGCAGGTGCTCGGTGAGCGGCATCGCGCCGGGCTTGGCGGGTGCGCTCTCCTTGGCTCCTGATTCCTTGATGGCCATTCAGGGCCGGATCAGCCCTCGGTCCGCTCCGGCTGCTCCACGGGACGGGGCTCGGCGACGGCTGCCTGCGGAGCCTCGGTCGTGGGCGGCAGCGCGGCGGGCGGAGCAGCCACGGGCGGAGCTACAGCGGGAGTCGCCGGGGTGACCGGTGTCGCGTCCTCGGACGTGGCGCTGTCGTCTCCGGTCAGGCCCTTCGTCTCCGCCTTGAAGATCCGCAGTGAGCGGCCCAGACCGCGAGCTGCGTCAGGCAGTCGCTTGGCGCCGAACAGCAAGAGAATCAGTGCCACGATGATGAGCCATTCCCAGCCCCGTAGTTGACCCAGCATGGTGCTACTCCTTAGATCGAATCCCCAGCTCCCCGCGGGTGGGCTTACCTTACGTGGTCAGGGTACGCCGCGATAGCAGCCTCAGCGGCTATCGCGACGGCCCTGACCAGGGATGACGGAGCGGTCACGGTGGCGGCCCCCCGCAGGGACAGGACCAGCCGGACGCACCACTCGTCCGAATGCACCGGCAGGCGTCACCTCCGTGCGGGCGTCCTCACGAAGAGCGGGGCTCTCCGTCGCGTGGTGGACGTCGATGATCCAGCGCGCCGACGGATCGAGCAGGACAGTGGCCGTCCGCTGCGGCGGCCGGGGTCCCTGAGGCTCGGCTGAGGGCGTGGCTGCTTCTGTGTCGGGCTGAGGCCGCTCGAACCGGTCACCGACGATGCTGGACAGCACCCGATCGAGGCGGAAGGTCCGCAGTGCCCCAGCGGACAGGCAGTGGGCCTCGAGGTAGCTGACGCCGTCGAGCGAGAAGAGCCGGCGCGGCTGGATGGTCCGAGTGGTCACCTCGTCGCGAGTCGCCGCGGCGTACTGGATCGTCAGCTCGCGCTCCTCGCGGAGCGCGGTGTCGACCGCTTCTCGCACCTGAGGATCGACGCCGACATCGATGGCCACGTAGGCACCGGCGCTGGCCAGCTGGGCGGCCTCCTCGAGCTTGGCGGCCGCCGACAGGACGGCTGCGCGGTCCTCGACGCCGGGCAGCTGCGCCAGCATGCGCAGCGCGATGAGGAGCGTTGTCGCCTCCTCGCCGGTCAGTCGCAGGGGGCGGTTCAGGGTCTGCGGGTCCAGGACGTGGATCCGGCCCTCGTCCCAGAAGTCGATGTCGACGAGCTGGTCCGGTCCGTAGCCGGGCAGGCCGCAGACCACCAGCAGCCAGAGGTCCACCTCCAGCTGCTGCTCGGTGACGCCGAAGTGATCGGCGCACTCGGCCATCGTCACGCCGTCGTGCGCCACCAGCCACGGCACCAGCGCGAGCAGCCGGCTGAGCCGGTCGCCGGCACTCATGGGGCCACGTCCGAGTGCGCGTCGCGGATCGCATGAAGGGATGCCAGGACGTCGGCGACGATGTCGGCCGGCGCGAGAACCTGGGCATCGGCCCCCGCCGCGCACAGGAGCGACACCAGGCCGTCGCGGGAGTACGCGACCACATCGAGCCTGTCGCCGTCGGTCACTGCCGTGGTCGTCACGGCCAGCCGGCGCAGTGACGCCGCTCTGCCCGTGGCCACCTGGACCGTCGCCCGGGCGCCCGGTTCGTCGTCGGGGCGCTCGGCGGCCGAGATGTCGAAGTCGTCGGCGGGCGGGTGCGCGCGAGACTTCGCCGCGACCGTGACCGGACCGACGATGCGCGAGACCCGATAGGTCCGCAGGGCCTCCCGCTGCTCATCGAAGCCGACCAGGAACCAGCGGCCCGAGGACGCTCGCAGACCCCAGGGCGAGACCTCGCGCTGGCGCGGTTCGGGATCGGTCGGCGCGCGGTACGCGAAGGTCACGGTGTGATCGCCCCGGATCGCGCTCATCAAAGGGAGCAGCGCGGCATCCGCCGAGGTCACCTGAACGGAGCCGGTGAGCTGGGCCGGCGCCCAGTCGTCGGAGTCGGCGGCCTCGAGCTTGCGGACGGCCGTGCCTGCCACCGGCCCGATGGCCGCCGTGGCCCACACCTGCGCGGCGACGGCGATCGCCGAGCGCTCGGCAACGGTGAGATCGAGATCCTCGAGGACATAGGACTCGCGAGGGATGCGGTAGCCCTGGACGTCGCCGGACGCGTCGGTGACCGTCTCGATGGGGATGCCCATCGATCGAAGCTCGTCCTTGTCACGCTCGAACATCCGCTCGAAGGCCGGTGCCGAGGCCGAGTCGCCGTACCCGGGGATCTGCGCGCTGGATGTCGCTGCGCGAGACGGCCCCGTGCGTGGCCATCAGGCACATGACCAGATTGAGGAGCCGTTCGGTCCGATCGACGCGCTCGCTCATCCGGCCCCTATCCGACGTCGAGCAGGTCGATCACGAAGACGAGGGTGCGTCCGCTGAGCCGATGGCCGCTGCCGGCCTCGCCGTACGCGAGTGCGGGCGGGATGACGAGCTGACGGCGTCCGCCGACCCGCATGCCCGGGATCCCCTCCTGCCAGCCGGCGATGAGGCCATTGAGTGGGAACGTGATCGACTCGCCGCGATCCCACGAGGCGTCGAACTGCTCGCCGGTCTCGAAGTCCACGCCCAGGTAGTGCACCTCGACCCGGCCGCCCGCGACCGCCTCGGCGCCCTCGCCGACGATGACGTCGGTGATGACCAGCTCGTCAGGGGCCGGGCCCTCGATGAAGTCGATCTCGGGCTTGGTCGCCATGGGGTCTCCTCGGTGCGTGGGTGAGCGCTGGGGCAGTGCGAAGGGATGTCGGTTCGAGCAGTTTCGGCCGGGTCGGTCAGCCGATCTTCTGCAGCGCCACGACGAAGATCAGGGTCTCGTCGGGCTGGATCCCGCTGCCACCGGGCGGGTTGGCGCCGTAGGCGAGCGCGCCGGGGATGACGAGGAGACGGGTGCCGCCCTCCTTCATGCCGACGAGGCCCTGCTGCCAGCCGGCGATGACGCCGTCGAGCGGGAAGGTGGCCGGCGTGCCGCGCTGGTACGACGAGTCGAACAGCGTCTTGCCGCCAAGGCCCACGCCGCAGTAGTCGACGGTCAGCGTGTCGCCGGCCTTGACGGCCGCGCCACTGCCTTCCTTCATGTCGGCTACCCCGAGCTCGGTGGCCGGTGTCGCGTCCGTGGCGACCGTGATCGCGGGCGCGCCGTTGGGCTGGATCACGCCGGTGACCGGGCCGATGGTCGTGCCATTGGGCGAGGGCTGGTCGGTGGGCGCCACCTGACCGCTGGTGCAGTCCACCGTGACGAAGGGCGTGGACGCCGCGATGGACGACTTGATCGCCGAGGCGATCGGTGAGGCTGCGGCGGATGCCGCCGCGGACGACGCGGCAGGCGCCGAGACGGCGGGCGAGGCGGCGGGCGAGCCGGCAGCCGAGGATCCGGAGACACGATCGTCGGTCTGCTTGCCACAGGCGGCGACGGTCAGGATGAGGACGGCGGCAACGGCCGCGAGCACAGGCTTCTTCACCCGGTCAGCGTAACGGATGCTCACATGCTGGCGATGAGGCGTTCGACTCGTTCGTCCACGCTGGCGAAGGGGTCCTTGCAGAGCACCGTGCGCTGGGCCTGGTCGTTCAGCTTGAGGTGCACCCAGTCGACGGTGAAGTCACGTCGCCGTTCCTGCGCCCGCCGCACGAAGTCACCTCGCAGCTTGGCCCGCGTCGTCTGCGGCGGGACGGACTTCGCCTCGAACACGGTCAGGTCGTTCGTGACGCGCTCGACGAGCCCGCGACGCTCGAGCATGTAGTACAGGCCCCGCCTGCGGTTGATGTCGTGGTATGCGAGATCGAGCTGCCCGATCCGCGCGGAGTCGAGGCCAAGGCCGTGTTTGTCCATGTAGCGCTGCAGCAGGCGGCGCTTGATCGCCCAGTCGATCTCCCGCTCGATCACCGAGGTGTCCTCGGCCTCGATCGCCTTGAGGGTGCGCCCCCACAGCTCCAGCACCCGCCGGGTCACTCCGGACGGCTCGTCCACCAGCCCGCGCCGCTCGGCGAAATCCGCCGCCTTCTCGAAGTACTCCCACTGCATCGACAGGGCGGAGAGCTCTCGGCCCGTGGTCAGCTTGACCGGCCTCTTTCCGGTGACGTCGTGGCTCATCTCACGGATGGCCCGGATGGGGTTCTCGAGGGACATGTCGCGCATGACGACGCCTGCCTCGAGCATGCGCAGCACGAGGTCGGCCGACCCGACCTTGAGCAGGGTCGTGGTCTCGCTCATGTTGCTGTCACCGACGATCACGTGCAGGCGGCGATAGAGGTCGGCATCGGCGTGCGGCTCGTCGCGCGTGTTGATGATCGGCCGCGATCGAGTCGTGGCGCTCGACACGCCCTCCCACATGTGATCGGCGCGCTGGCTCAGGCAGTAGACGGCCCCGCGGGGGGTCTGCATCACCTTGCCCGCACCGGCGATCAGCTGGCGCGAGATGAGGAACGGGATGAACCGCTCGGCCAGCCGGGCGAACTCCCCACGCCGCTCGACGAGGTAGTTCTCGTGGCATCCATAGGAGTTGCCGGCCGAGTCGGTGTTGTTCTTGAACAGGTAGATGTCGCCGAAGATCCCCTCCTCGCGCAGGCGGCTCTCGGCGTCGGTCACCAGGCCCTCGAGGATCCGCTCCCCCGCCTTGTCATGGGTCACCAGCTGCGGGATCGCGTCGCACTCGGCTGTCGCGTACTCCGGATGGCTGCCCACGTCGAGGTACAGGCGCGAGCCGTTGGTGAGGAAGACGTTGCTACTGCGGCCCCAGGCGACGACGCGGCGGAAGAGGTAGCGGGCCACCTCGTCGGGGCTCAGTCGCCGCTGGCCGTTGAAGGTGCAGGTGACCCCGTACTCCGTCTCGATTCCGAAGATCCTGCGGTCCATCGCCCTACAGTACGTCCGGAAACCGTTCTCGGCCCGGAAGGTGGATGTCGTGGGCAAGATCATCCTGTTCTGCTCCGTCTCCATCGACGGGATGTTCGAGGACGCCGACGGCTCGCTGGAATGGGCGACAGTCGACGAGGAGCTGCATCAGCACTTCAACGACGAGTTGAAGGTGATGGGCGCCTTCCTGGGAGGCCGCGTCTCCTACGAGATGATGGCCGAGTACTGGCCGACGGCCGACCAGGACCCATCGGCACCGGCGGCGATCATCGAGTACGCCGGCATCTGGCGGTCAATGCCGCAGGTCGTCTACTCGCGCACCCTCGAGGGCGTCGGGCCAAACGCCACCCTGGTGCGGTCGGTCGACCCCCGTGAGGTCGAGGAGCTCAAGCGTGCCACGCACGGCGACATGGTCATGGGCGGAGCGGTCCTGTCGGCCACGTTCCTCGACCTCGACCTGATCGATGAGATCTGGCTGTACGTGCACCCGGTGGTGCTCGGCCAGGGTCGGCGACTGTTCGGCGATCGCGCCGCGCCGTGGCCCCTGTGGCTCGAGTCGACCCGGACGTTCACCAGCGGCGTCGTGATGCTGCGCTACGGCCGGCGCGCTGCTTCCTAGCTGACCAGCAACTCGGCGAGTCGGCCGTTGCTGATGCGCTGGAACCTGCGGCGCGGTCGCGTCCGGTCGAGGACGGCGACTTCGAGGTGCTCTGCCGCAAGGGTCCGTGCGCCCTCTCCGCCATGCGTCTCGAGCAGGCCGTGTGCCAGCCGAACGGCATCGGCGAGGCTGAGCCCCTCCTGCCAGCGGTCCTGGAGGTCGGCCGAGATCGGTTCGGCCTGTCCGCCCATCGCCACGTAGCCATGCTCATCGGCGACCGACCCGTCGAACATCAGCCGGTAGAGCTGGTCGTCGGCAGACGATGCCCCCACCTCGGCCACGACGATCTCGACCTCGAAGGGCTTCGCCGTCTCCGTGAAGATCGTGCCGAGGGTCTGCGCGTAGGCGTTGGCCAGGCTTCGGCCGGTGACATCGCTGCGGTCGTAGGAGTACCCGCGCATGTCGGCCAGCCGCACGCCGGCCACCCGCAGGGTCTCGAACTCGTTGTACTTGCCGACCGCCGCGAAGCCGATGCGGTCGTACAGCTCGCTGATCTTGTGGAGGGCGCGGGACGGGTTCTCGGCGACGAAGACGATGCCGCCGTCGTACTGCATCACCACGACGCTGCGGCCGCGGGCGATGCCCTTGCGCGCGAAGTCCGCCTTGTCGCGCATGATCTGCTCGGGCGAGACGTAGAACGGGACGCTCATGACTCCTCCCCCGCGCCACCGGCACGCGGCCCGTCGGGACGGGTCATGCGCGAATCCACCATCGCCCTGGCGATCGGCGCCACGTCATCGTCGGTGAGGATGCGGACGCCGGACGGATCCACGACGGCGACGACAGGGTAGATCCCACGGGCCATGTCGGGGCCGCCCGTCGCGCTGTCGTCGTCGGCAGCGTCGTACAGGGCCTCCATGGCGACGCGGATCGCCTCGTCGGACGTCGCGTCGCGGCTGAAGAGCTTCTTGAGCGAGCCGCGGGCGAAGCTCGAACCCGAGCCGACCGCGTAGAAGTCGTGCTCCTCGTAGCGTCCGCCCGTGACGTCGTAGGAGAAGATCCGCCCGGTGCCACGCGCCTCGTCGAATCCGGCGAACAGCGGCACCACGGCTAGGCCCTGCATCGCCAGACCGAGGTTGCCGCGGAGCATCGTCGACAGCCGGTTGGCCTTGCCGTCGAGGGAGAGGGAGAGGCCCTCGATCTTCTCGTAGTGCTCGAGTTCGACCTGGAAGATGCGGACGAGCTCGACTGCGATGCCCGCGGTGCCCGCAATACCGATCATGGAGAAGTCGTCGGCCGCGAAGACCTTCTCGATGTCGTTCTGCGCGATGAGGTTGCCCATGGTGGCGCGGCGATCGCCGGCCATGACCGCACCGTCGCGCGTCCGGAGTGCCACGATCGTGGTCCCGTGAGGGGCGAGGTGGCTGGGCGCCGTCGCCTCGAGGCGCGGAAGTCGGTCAGGATGCAGTGCCGCAAGGAAGTCGACGAACGACGCCGACCCGGTCGCGCGGTAGGGATCCGGCAGGCCGAGGGGTGAGGTCACTGGCCGCCCTTCTGGACGAAGGACTTCACGAAGTCCTCGGCGTTCTCCTCGAGGACGCTGTCGATCTCGTCGAGGATGGAGTCGACGTCGGTGTCGAGCTCCGTCGGTGCGGAATCGACGGTTGCGGCGATCTCCTCGTCGACCTCAGCGTCGCGCTCGACCTTGCGGTGGTCTGCTGACTCTCGTTGCGCCATGGGGAAAGGCTATCTCGCGGAGCTGGCCGTGAGGCGGGCGATCAGCGCGGTCACGTCCGGAGCCGAGTCGAGCAGGCCTTCGACGTGCGCGCGGGTTCCCCGCACGGGTTCGAGGGTCGGCACCCGCAGCAGGGCCTCGCTGCCCGGCACGTCGAAGACCACGGAGTCCCACGAGGCCGCGGCGATGGCGTCCGGGTAGCGCCGGATGCACTCGCCGCGGAAGTAGGCGCGGGTGTCCTCCGGCGGCCGGGTCACGGCCCGGCCCACCTCCTCATCGGAGAACAGCCGCGCGAGGCGGCCGCGGTCCTCGAGTCGGGCCGCCAGACCCTTGTCCGGCCGGATGTCGGCGTACTGCAGGTCGATCAGCTGCAGACGGGGGCTGTCCCACGCCAGGCCATCGCGCCGGACGAAGCCCTCCATGAGCGCTCGCTTGGCCACCCAGTCGAGCTCGGTGACCAGCAGCATCGGGTCGGACCTCAGCGCGGTCAGCACCCGCTCCCATTCATCGAGCACGTGGCGGGTCTCGGCGTCGAAGGGCGCATGCGCCTCGGCCTCGCAGAAGCGCCGCGCGCGATCGTGCAGCTCTTCCTGGAGGTCGAGAGCGGTCAGTCGACGCCCGTCATGGAGGGTGAGGACGTGCGTCAGGGAAGGGTCGTGCGAGACCGCGTGCATCTCGTTGACGGCCTTGGCCGGCCACCAGTCGGCTCCGCGGAAGGCGCCCTCCTCGATCATCGCCAGGATGATCGCGGTGGTTCCCATCTTGAGGTAGGTGGCCGTGTCGCTGAGGTTGGCGTCACCGACGATCACGTGCAGTCGACGGAACCTCTCCGGGTCCGCATGCGGCTCGTCGCGGGTGTTGATGATCGGCCGCTTGAGCGTCGTCTCCAGGCCGACCTCGACCTCGAAGAAGTCCGCCCGCTGGCTCAGCTGGAAGGCGACCGTTCGGCCCTCCTGGCCCACGCCCAGGCGACCGGCTCCGGTGAAGACCTGCCGGGTGATGAAGAACGGCGTGAGATGGCGAACGATGTCCGCGAAGGGCGTGGCCCGACGCATGAGGTAGTTCTCGTGGCAGCCATAGGAGGCGCCCTTGTTGTCGGTGTTGTTCTTGTAGAGCAGGATCGGCCGCGACTCGGGGATCGACGCTGCGAGACGCATCGCCATGCGCATGATCTCGACTCCGGCCCGGTCCCACAGCACGGCATCACGCGGATTGGTCACCTCGGGCGTGGAGAACTCTGGATGCGCATGGTCGACGTACAGGCGGGCGCCGTTGCTCAGGATGACGTTGGCCATCCCCATGTCCTCGTCGGTGAGCTGGCTCGGATCGGCCTCCGCGCGCGTCATGTCGAAGCCGCGCGCGTCGCGCAGCGGCGTCTCGACGTCATAGTCCCAGTGCGTGCGGCGCCGCGCTCCGCGCAAGGCGTGCTGCCCGTAGGCATTGACGATCTGCGAGCTCGCCACCATCGCGTTGGACGTGGGGTGACCGGGCACCGAGATGCCGTACTCCGTCTCGATCCCCATGACGCGGTGGACGCTCACGCGACAGCAGCCTCGCGTCGACGTGGGGACGGTCGCACTAGAGGTACTGCCCGGTGTTCGCCACGTTCTCGATCGACCGTCCGGGCTCCGAGCCCTTCTTGCCTTGGATCAGCGTCCGGATGAAGACGATCCGTTCGCCCTTCTTGCCGGAGATGCGTGCCCAGTCATCGGGGTTCGTCGTGTTGGGCAGGTCCTCGTTCTCGCGGAACTCGTCGATGCAGGCCGAGAGGACGTGCTGGACGCGAATGCCCTTCTCCCCCGTCTCGAGGAAGTCCTTGATGGCGCTCTTCTTCGCGCGGGCGACGATGTTCTCGATCATGGCCCCGGAGTTGAAGTCCTTGAAGTACAGGACCTCCTTGTCGCCGTTGGCGTAGGTCACCTCGAGGAACTGGTTCTCGTCGGTCTCCGCGTACATGCGCTCGACCGCCCGCAGGATCATCGCTCGGCAGGCCGCCTCGGGCTCGTCGCCGTACTCGGCGAGATCGACGCGGTGCAGGGGCAGCGTGGGCACGAGGTACTTCGTGAAGATGTCCCGCGCCGCTTCGGCGTCCGGCCGCTCGATCTTGATCTTCACGTCGAGGCGACCCGGGCGGAGGATCGCGGGGTCGATCATGTCCTCGCGGTTGGACGCCCCGATGACGATGACGTTCTCAAGGCTCTCCACGCCGTCGATCTCGCTGAGCAGCTGCGGCACGATCGTGTTCTCGACGTCGGAGGAGACGCCGCTGCCCCGCGTGCGGAACAGCGAGTCCATCTCGTCGAAGAAGACGATGACCGGCATGCCCTCTGAGGCCTTCTCCCGGGCCCGCTGGAAGACCAGCCGGATGTGCCGCTCCGTCTCGCCCACGTACTTGTTCAGCAGCTCGGGGCCCTTGATGTTGAGGAAGTAGGACTTCCCCTCCTCGCGGCCGGTGCGCTCGGCGACCTTCTTCGCCAGGGAGTTGGCCACCGCCTTGGCGATGAGCGTCTTGCCGCAGCCGGGCGGCCCGTACAGGAGGATGCCCTTCGGCGCCTTCAGCTGATGCTCGGCGAACAGCTCCGGATGCATGAACGGCAGCTCGACGGCGTCCCGGATAGCCTCGATCTGCTCCCCTAGGCCGCCGATGTCCTGATAGCGGATGTCGGGGACCTCCTCGAGGACGAGCTCCTCGACCTCGGACTTGGGGATCCGCTCGTAGACGTATCCGGCCCGGACATCGCACAGCAGCGAGTCCCCGGCGCGGATGCGCATCTCGCGCAACGGCTGTGCCACCCGCACGACCCGCTCCTCGTCGGTGTGGCCCACGACGAGGGCGCGAAGCCCGTCGTCCAGGAGCTCCTTGAAGGTCACGATCTCGCCGGTGTCCTCGAACGACCGGACGTCGATGACGTTGAGCGACTCGTTGAGCATGACCTCCTGGCCCGGCCGCAGGTCGTCGGCCGAGATGGTCGGGCTGACGGCCACGCGGAGCTTGCGTCCGGACGACACGATGTCGGCGGTGCCGTCGTCGTGCGCCTGCGAGGAACGTGCCGAACCCGCTGGGCGGCTCCCCCAGTCGGTCGACCTCCGCCTTGAGCGTGACGATCTGCTCGCGCGCATCACGCAGCGTCGTGATCAGCCGTTGGTTGTGGTCCTTCTGGGCGGCGAGTTCGCCGCGCACCTCGCTGAGGGCGGACTCCAGCGTGTGGACCCGCGACAGCAGGCCTTCCGATTCGGTCATATCGCCTCCCGGTGAATGCTCGTCGCCACTGTAACCCGACGTTGGCGAATTGCCTCCGGGACACGAATCAGGCGTGCCCCTCCTCGAACTCGTCCTCCTGCGGGCGGGGACCGGTGTAGTCGTCGCCGTAGTTCTCCTTGGCTGGGCGACGCCGGCGCGGCGGGACGTTGACGCCGGGGGCGAGCCGACGGGCCGTCACGAGGAAGGCGGTGTGCCCGTTCATCTTGTGGTCGGGCCGGACGGCCAGGCCCTCGAGGTGCCAGGTGCGCATGAGGGACTCCTCGGCGCGGGGCTCCGTCCAGCCGCCAGCGACCCTGAGCGTCTCCACGAGGCGAGACATCTGCGTCGTGGTCGCCACGTACCCCACCAGCACCCCGCCGGGTGCCAGGGCGTCGCCCACCGCGTCGACGCACTCCCACGGCGCCAGCATGTCGAGCACGACCCCGTCGAGGTCACGCTCCGCGATCGTGACCATGTCGCCGAGGGTCAGGTGCCATGAGGGTGGGCGCACGCCGAACCACTTGGCGACGTTGCGCTCTGCCACGGCGGCGAACTCCTCGCGAAGCTCGTAGCTGTGGACCTCGCCGGTCTCCCCGACCGAACGGAGCAGGGAGCACGTCATGGCGCCTGAGCCGACGCCCGCCTCCGCGACCCTGGCGCCCGGTCCGATGCTCAGCAGACCGATGATCCGGGCGGCGTCCTTGGGGTAGATGACCTGGGCGCCGCGCGGCATCGAGAGCACGAAGTCGTCGAGCAGCGGTCGCAGGGCGATGTACGGCGTTCCGTTGGCCGAGCGCACGACGCTCCCCTGCGGCAGTCCGATCACCTCGTCGTGCGGGAAGCCACCGCGATTGGTGTGGAAGACCTGGCCGGACTCGAGGCGGATGGTGTGCATCCGGCCCTTCGCGTCGGTGAGCTGCACGTGATCGCCCTCGGCGAACGGACCGGTGCGGCGCCACGTCGGCGAGGGCGTCCCTGCTTCGGCTTCCACGATCGAAGGCTATCCGTCAGCCCTCCTGCATAGGCTTCGGGCATGTCCGCGGTCAGCCTTCCCTTCCCCACCTCGTTGTCGCCGTCGCGGGCCTCCGACTTCATGACCTGCCCGCTGCTCTTCCGGTTCCGGTCCATCGACCGGCTGCCTGAGGAGCCGTCGATCGCCGCCATCCGCGGGTCCCTCGTGCACCGAGCGCTCGAGACACTGTTCGACCTGCCCGCCGCCGAGCGCACGCCCGAGGCGACCGGCGAACTCGTCCTCCGGGCGTTCACCGACCTCGAGAAGGACGAGCCCGAGTCGGCCGAGGTCGTCCGTGAGCAGATCGGCGGGCCGGAGGTGGCGGCGCTGATCGAGTCGTACTTCGGACTTGAGGATCCCCGTCGCCTGGAGCCGCATGCGCGCGAGCTCGGGGTATCCGTCCAGCTCGACACCGCGTTCGAGGCACGAGGGTTCATCGACCGCGTCGACCTGTCGCCTGATGGCCACGTCCGGATCGTCGACTACAAGACGGGTCGCTCCCCGGGGGCCGGCTTCGAGACGAAGGCCATGTTCCAGATGCGCTTCTATGCGCTCGTGTGGTGGCGCATGACCGGCGACGTCCCGCGGCTGCTGCAGCTGATGTACCTCGGCAACTCCGAACTGCTGCGCTACGAGCCCGACGCCGCCGAGCTCCGCTCGACCGAGCGCAAGGTGCTGGCCCTTCGCGATGCCATCGGTCGTGCGGCCGACGCGGAGGCATTCGATCCGTCGCCCTCGAAGCTCTGCGACTGGTGCAGCCATCGCGCGCTGTGCCCAGCCTGGGGCGGCACAGCCCCCGCGCTGCCGGCCCGGGATGCCTGGCCGACCTCGAGCGCCCGGGTCGACCCCGAGCCCACCGAGTAGCCGCCGCTGACTCAGCCGGGGATGGCCGCCCACAGCGAGTCGACGGTCCACCCCTCCAGCGAGGTCACCACCAGGGCGCCACGCGGGTCGATCTCGGCGATGTGCGGAATCGCCACGACCCGGCAGCCCGCTGACGTCGCCGACGCCACGCCGGTCGGCGAGTCCTCCAGGGCGAGACAGGCGGCCGGCTCGACGCCCAGCAGGCGGGCGGCCGTCAGGTAGGGCTCGGGGTGCGGCTTGCTGTTGGTGACGTCGTCGCCGGCCACGACGACATCGAAGGCGCGGCAGCCCAGATCGACATCGATCTTGTCGCCGACCGCGTCGATCAGCCGGCCCCACGACGCCGACACCAGGGCGGTCGGGACACCGCGCTCGCGCGCCTCGGCGAGCAGGGCCCGTGCACCGGGTCGCCACGCGAGCGGGCTCGCCAGGAGGTGCGCCTCCATGGTGTCGAGCAGGCGGACCATCACGTGGGTGGCCGGCTCCTCGCTGCCACTGCGCTCGAGCATGTACCGGACGACCCGCTCGAGCGGGCCGCCCAGGCAGAACGCCTGGTCCGCTTCGGTCCAGGGGGCGCCGAGCTCCTCCATGACGGTGATCTCGGCCTGCAGCCAGAGGCCCTCGCTGTCGATCAGGGTGCCGTCCATGTCGAACAGCACCGCAGCGGGTGAGGTCGTCACGTCAGGTCGCGTTGAAGTACTTGGCTTCGGGGTGGTGGGCGATGATGGCGCTGGTCGACTGCTCGGGGTGCAGCTGGAACTCCTCGGACAGCGTCACGTCGATCCGCTCCGGTCCGAGCAGTTCCATCAGCTGCACCTGCTGCTCGAGGTCCGGGCAGGCCGGGTAGCCGAAGGAGTACCGCGATCCGCGGTAGCCCTGCTTGGCGATCAGGTAGTCGCGATCGGCGCTGTCCATCGCCGCCAGGCCGAGCTCGTCTCGGACCCTCGCATGCCAGTACTCCGCCAGGGCCTCGGTGAGCTGGACGGACAGGCCGTGCAGCTCGAGGTAGTCACGGTACGAGTCCGCCTCGAACAGGGTCGCCGTCGCTCGCGAGGCCGCGTGCCCCATCGTCACGATGGTGAACGCGACGACGTCGAGTTCTCCTGACTCCTTCGGACGGAAGAAGTCCGCGAGGCACAGGTGCCGGTCGCGTCGCTGGCGCGGGAACGCGAAGCGCACGCGCTCGCGTCGCTCGTCGACGTTGTTCACGACGACGAGGTCGTCGCCCTCGGAGTAGCAGGGGAAGTAGCCGTAGACGACGGCCGGCTCGATCATGGCCTCCGTCTGGATGCGGTCGAGCCAATGCCGCAGTCGGGGCCGGCCCTCGGACTCGACCAGCTCCTCGTACGAGGGCCCGTCCCCACGCGACGGCTTGAGGCCCCACTGGCCCAGGAACAGCGCGCGCTCGTCGAGGTAGGGCACGTACTCGGCGAGCGGCACGCCCTTGACGATCCGATCGCGCCAGAACGGCGGCGTCGGGACGTCGACGTCGATGGCGACATCGGAGCGCGCAGGCATGTCGGCTTCGGCCGTAGTGGTCGGGCGGGCGGCCGTCGTGACGCGACGGACGCGACGCTCGGGAAGCACGGCGCCGGGCACCCCGCGCTTGACGGCCATGTAGGCGTCCATGAGCCGCAGCCCCTCGAACGCGTCGCGGGCGTAGCGGACTTCGCCGTCGAAGATGTCGGCGAGATCCTGCTCGACGTACGAGCGGGTAAGTGCGGCGCCACCGAGGACGACGGGGAACTTCGCAGCGATCTTCCGCGAGTTCATCTCCTCGAGGTTCTCGCGCATGATCACGGTGCTCTTGACCAGCAGGCCGCTCATGCCGATGACGTCGGCGCTCGATGACTCGGCTGCCTCGAGGATCGCGCTGATCGGCTGCTTGATGCCGATGTTCACGACGGTGTAGCCGTTGTTGCTCAGGATGATGTCGACGAGGTTCTTTCCGATGTCGTGGACGTCGCCCTTGACGGTGGCCAGCACGATGGTGCCCTTGCCGGCCTCGTCGGCCTTCTCCATGAACGGCTCGAGGTACGCCACCGCCGTCTTCATGACCTCGGCGCTCTGCAACACGAACGGCAGCTGCATCTCGCCGGTGGAGAACAGCTCGCCCACCGTCTTCATGCCGGCGAGCAGCGTCTCGTTGATGATCTCCAGCGCGGGGCGGGTGAGCAAGGCCTCGTCGAGGTCCGCCTCGAGCCCCTGCTTCTCGCCATCGATGATGCGCCGCTCGAGCCGCTCGAACAGCGGCAGGGCCGCGAGTTCCTCGGCCTTGGACGCGTTGAGGGTGCGCGCCTCGACCCCCTCGAAGAGCGCAAGGAACTCCTGCAGCGGGTCGTAGGTGCAGTTGCCGTCGGGGTCGAACGTCCGACGGTCGTACACCAGGTCGAGCGCCACGTGCCGCTGCTCGTCGGGGATCTTCGACATCGGCAGGATCTTGGAGGCATGGACGATGGCTGAGTCCAGCCCGGCGCCGATGGCCTCGTGCAGGAACACCGAGTTGAGCACCTGACGGGCGGCCGGGTTGAGGCCGAAGGAGACGTTCGAGACCCCGAGCGTCGTCTGCACGTCGGGGTAGAGCGTCTTCAGCTGGCGGATCGCCTCGATGGTCTCGATGGCGTCGCGGCGGGTCTCCTCCTGGCCGGTCGCGATGGGGAAGGTCAGGGTGTCGACGAGAATGTCGCCCACCGACATGCCCCAGTGGTCGCGCAGGTCGCGGATGAGTCGGTCGGCGACGCGGATCTTCCACTCCGCGCTGCGAGCCTGCCCCTCCTCGTCGATCGTCAGGGCCACGACTCCGGCACCGTGCTCCATGACCAGCGGCATGATCTTGCTCATGCGCGAGTCGGGTCCGTCGCCGTCCTCGTAGTTCACGGAGTTGATGACAGCGCGTCCGCCGAGCATCTCCAGGCCGGCGGTCAGCACCGCCGGTTCCGTCGAGTCGAGGACGATGGGCAGCGTCGACGCGGTGGCGAGACGCCCCGCGAGCTCGCGCATGTCGGCGACGCCGTCGCGGCCGACGTAGTCGACGCACAGGTCGAGCAGGTGCGCGCCATCGCGGATCTGGTCGCGGGCGATCTCGACGCAGTCGTCCCACTTCGCGGCCAGCATGGCGTCGCGGAATGCCCTGGAGCCATTGGCGTTCGTGCGCTCCCCGATCGACAGGTAGGCGGTGTCCTGGCGGAACGGCACGGCCTGGTACAGCGACGCGGCCGCTGCCTCGTGGTGGGGACGCCGAGGCGCGATCTCGCGACCGCGCACGCGGTCGACCACGTGCTTGAGATGCTCGGGCGTCGTGCCGCAGCAGCCGCCGACCAGGCTCAGGCCGAAGTCGCGGGTGAAGTGGTCGTGCGCATCTGCGAGCTCGCTAGGGCTGAGCGGGTAGTGCGCGCCGTCGGCGGTGAGGACCGGCAGGCCGGCGTTCGGCATGCTGGAGATCCCCACCATGGCGGTCTTGCTCAGGGTCCGGAGGTGCTCGCTCATCTCGGCCGGGCCCGTCGCGCAGTTCAGCCCGATCAGGTCGATGCCGAGTGGCTCGAGCGCCGTGAGCGCCGCGCCGATCTCCGTGCCGAGCAGCATTGTGCCGGTTGTCTCGACGGTGACCTGTGCGAAGACGGGCAGGTCGGAACCAGCCTCGCGAAGGGCGCGCCTAGCGCCGATGATCGCGGCCTTCGCCTGCAGGAGGTCCTGGGAGGTCTCGATAAGGATCGCGTCCGCGCCGCCGGCGACCAGTCCGGCAACCTGCTGCTGGTACGCGTCGCGCAGCACCGCATACGGTGCGTGGCCGAGGCTGGGCAGCTTGGTGCCCGGGCCCACCGAGCCGAGCACCCAGCGCGGCCGACTGGGCGCCGTCCAGTCGTCGGCGACGCGTCGTGCGATGGCGGCGCCCGCCTCGGCGAGCTCGTAGATGCGATCGGAGATCCCGTACTCGCCGAGGTTCGCGAGGTTGGCGCCGAACGTGTTGGTCTCCACGCAGTCGACCCCGACGGCGAAGTAGGCGTCGTGCACGCTCGCGACCAGTTCGGGGCGCGTGACGTTGAGGATCTCGTTGCAGCCCTCATGGCCCTGGAAGTCGTCGAGGCTCGGATCCGCCGCCTGGAGCATCGTGCCCATGGCTCCGTCGGCCACGACCACGCGCTTGGACAGAGCCTCGCGGAGCGAACCGCGACCGCGGGCGGGGTGGGGCGTGGTGGAAGGTGATCCTGACATTCCATCAAGCCTACCGATCGAGGATGCAAGCGCTAGCACGCACTACGGTGACGTCATGTCGACGGCGCGCCAGGACACCCGCTTCATCGGCGCGCAGGGCGCGGCGCTGACGTTCTCGTCGTGGGGCGAGCCCGGCAGCGGAGTGCCGGTGCTGCTGCTGCACGGGCTCAGCCAGCAGCGGCTGTTCTGGGGACCGGTGATCTCCCGCCTGCGCTCGATGCCGATCGCCAGTCTCGACCAGCGCGGGCACGGCGAGTCCGACACACCGATCGACGCTGACTACTCGCTGGCCGCCTGTGCACTCGACGTCGTCGCCTGCCTCGATGCGCTCGAGTGGCCATCGGCCGTCGTCGTCGGTCACTCCTGGGGCGGTTCCGTCGCGCTGCGAGCGGCGGCCGCCCACCCAGAGCGGGTCGCCGCGGCCGCCCTGATCGACGGCGGCCTTTGGACTCCCGCGAGCATGGGACCGCGCAACGAGGTGCGGGCCCGCCTCACCCCGCCTCCGTTGGGCATCCCCGCCGACCGGCTGTGGTCGATGATCAGGTCCGGCGAGCTGGGGACCCACTGGTCGGACGAGACCAAGGCGGCCCTTGAGCCCACGTTCATCGCGGATGCCGACGGCCTCCTGCGCACGCGCATCGGCCTCGACCGGCACATGGCTGTCCTCGACGGCCTGTTCGACGCCGACCCAGCCGCAGACATCGCTGCCTGCTCGGCCGCGGGAACGGCGCTGTGGGCCGTCGTCTGCGACCCGCGGCAGTCGGACGCTGACGCGGACGATCCCTGGAACGACCTCAAGGCGCGCGCGGTACGCGATGCTGCCGGCCATCCGAACATGCTCGTCCACCGGTGGCCCGGCGCGATCCACGACGTACCCTTGCAGTGGCCGGCACTCGTGGCAGGGTTCATCGATACCGTCGCCGCTTCCGCGGTTGCGCCGAGCACGACGATGAGAGGCGGTGCATGATCGAGTACGACGAGTTCCCCACCTTGGTCGATCCCGTCCTCGTCGCCGCCTTCGAGGGCTGGAACGACGCGGGCGACGCCGCCTCCGGTGCCATCGCCCACCTTCGCGAGGTATGGGACGCACAGCCGCTGGCCGACCTCGACTCCGAGGAGTACTACGACTACCAGGTGAATCGCCCCCACATCAGCGTCGACGAGACCGGGGTCCGGAGCCTGACCTGGCCGGCGACCCGCATCTACGTGGCGCGCGTGCCACTGTTCCCGCGCGACATCGTGCTGGTCCAGGGCATCGAGCCCAACATGAAGTGGCAGCAGTTCGTCCGGGAGATCCTGGGGCTGGCCGCCGAGCTCGACGTCTCGATGATCGTGACGCTCGGGGCGCTTCTCTCCGACATCCCGCACACCCGGCCAGTGCCAGTGACCGGGACGACGTCCGACGCCTCGATGGGCGCCGACCTGGGCCTGGAGCCGTCGACGTACGAAGGCCCGACCGGCATCGTCGGCGTCATCCAGGACGCCTGCGGACGCTTCGGCATGTCGTCGGTGTCGTTGTGGGCGGCGGTCCCGCACTACGTCGCCCAGCCGCCCTGCCCGAAGGCCACGCTGGCGCTGGTGCGCCGGATCGAGGACATCCTCGACGTGCCCGTCCCCCTGGGCGAACTGGTCGAGGAGGCTCGCGCCTGGGAGATCGGCGTCGACGAGCTGGCTGCCGAGGACGAGGAGGTCGCCGACTACGTCAAGCAGCTCGAGGAGGCGCGCGACGCAGCCGACCTCCCCGAGGCGAGTGGCGAGGCCATCGCCCGCGAGTTCGAGCGCTACCTGCGCCGACGCGGAGCCGACGACCGCTAGCCCTGCCGCCCGAGCCCTACGGGGTGCCGCGCAGCGACGTGTACAAGGCGATGGACGCGTCCGTCTCGGGATCGAACGAGGCGGGAGCAGACCCGTCCAGCGCCCCGAGGATGCCCATCGCGACCTTCTTGCCCAGTTCCACGCCCCACTGATCGAACGAGTCCAGGCCCCACACCGCCCCTTGGACGAACACGCTGTGCTCGTACAGCGCGACGAGCGCACCGAGAGTGAACGGATCCACCTTCGCGACGGTGAGCACCGACACCGGACGATTGCCGGGCATGACCTTGTGCGCGACGAGCTCCTCCGGTGTTCCGTCGGCCGCCACCTCCGCGGCCGTGCGGCCCCGGGCCAGCACCGAGGCCTGGGCGAGCGCATTGGCGACCAGCATGTCCTGCTGCTCCCCGACGGGGTTGTCGCTCTGCGCCACGATGATGACCTCGCAGGCGACGGTCGTCGTGCCCTGGTGCAGCAGCTGGTAGAACGAGTGCTGCCCGTTCGTCCCGGGCTCTCCCCAGAAGATGGCACCCGTGTCGTAGTCGACGACGGACCCGTCGAGGCGGACGCTCTTGCCATTGCTCTCCATGGTGAGCTGCTGCAGGTACGCCGGGAACCGGGACAGGTACTGCGAGTAGGGCAGGACCGCTGTCGTCTCGATCGCGAGGAAGTTGCGGTTCCACACGGCGATCAGCCCCATCAGCAGTGGCACGTTGGCCTGCGGTTCGGCCGTGGCGAAGTGCTCGTCCATCGCGTGGAAGCCATCGAGCAGCTGCCGGTAGCCGTCGCTGCCGATCGCGATCATCGTGCTCAGGCCGATGGCGGAGTCCATCGAGTAGCGACCGCCGACCCAGTCCCAGAAGCCGAACATGTTGGCGGTGTCGATGCCGAATGCCGACACCTTCTCCTCGTTGGTGGACAGGGCGACGAAGTGGCGACTGACCGCGTCCTCGCCCAGCGCACCGACGAGCCACGAACGGGCCGCCTGCGCGTTGGAGATGGTCTCGAGGGTCGTGAAGGTCTTCGAGGCGACGATGAACAGCGTCGTGGCCGGGTCGAGGTCACGGATCGCCTCGACCAGGTCGGTGGGATCGACGTTCGAGACGAAGCGGAAGTCGATGTCGCGGTCGCTGTGGCTGCGCAGGGCCAGGTAGGCCATCGCCGGTCCGAGGTCGGAGCCGCCGATGCCGATGTTGACGACGGCGCGGATGCGCTCGCCCGTGGCCCCGAGCCACGCACCCGAGCGGACGCCGTCGGCGAAGAGGGCCATCCGGGCAAGCACCGCCTGCACGTCGGCGACCACGTCCTGGCCGTCGACGTGCAGCGACCCGTCGGCTGGCAGTCGAAGCGCGGTGTGCAGGACGGCGCGGTCCTCGGTGACGTTGATGTGCTCGCCCGAGAGCATCCGATCGCGCCAGGCCAGGACGCCTCGCTCGTCCGCCAGCGCCAGCAGGGCGCGAAGGGCGTCGGCCGTGACGCGCTGCCGGGAGAGGTCGAGGTGGATCCCCGCGGCCTTGAAGGTGAGCACGGCAGGGCGGGTGGGATCGGCGTCGCACAGCTGGCGGATCGTCACGCCCGACAGGCCTTCCGCGAGGGCGGTGAGCGCCGTCCAGGCCGTCGTGAGGGTGGGATCGTCCGCAGGCAGCTGTGTCGTCATGGCACCAGCCTTCCACTAGCGTGGGCGTCCCCGACCAGAAGGAGTCCACCGTGTCCCAGCAGGCAGCGCGAGTGACGCTCGGAATGGTCGGCCTCGGACGCATGGGTGCCAACCTGGTGCGCCGGGCGAAGGCCGACGGGCACTCTGCGGTGGTCTACGACCCGCAGCAGGCGGCCGTCGACGCACTGGCCGCGGAGGGCGCGACCGGGACCTCGAGCCTCGCGGATCTCGTAGCCGCATTGCCCGCGCCCCGCGCGGTATGGGTGATGGTTCCGGCCGGGCACATCACCGAGGACGTGGTCGGACAGTTGATCGACCTGCTCGAGTCCGGTGACTGCCTCATCGACGGTGGCAACTCCTACTACCGCGACGACATCAGGCGTGGCGAGGCGGCCGCAGCCAAGGGCATCGACTACCTGGACGTGGGCACCTCCGGTGGGGTCTGGGGCCTCGAGCGTGGGTACTGCCTCATGATCGGCGGTCCCGATCGGGCGGTCGAGCGGCTGACCGGCCTGTGGGACACGATCGCCCCCGGCTTCGATTCGGCCCCCCGGACGCCCGGCCGTGATGGCGACCCGACCCCGGCCGAGCGCGGCTGGCTGCACTGCGGCCCGAGCGGCGCCGGCCACTTCGTCAAGATGGTCCACAACGGCATCGAGTACGGCCTGATGGCCGCCTATGCCGAGGGCCTGAACATCCTCAAGCACGCCAACGCAGGCAAGGTCACGCGCGACGCCGACGCGGAGACTGCCCCGCTGTCGGATCCGCAGTTCTACCAGTACGACCTCGACCTGCCGGACATCGCCGAGGTGTGGCGCCGCGGCAGTGTCGTCGGGTCTTGGCTGCTCGACCTCACGGCCATCGCCTTGAACCGCTCCCCCGAGCTCGACGAGTTCTCCGGACGCGTCTCGGACTCGGGCGAGGGTCGCTGGACGTCCATCGCGGCCATCGAGGAGGGCGTGCCCAGTCCCGTCCTGACGGCCTCGCTGTTCGAGCGCTTCGAGTCGCAGGGCAACGGGCTCTTCGCCGACCGGATCCTCAGCGCGATGCGCAAGGAGTTCGGCGGGCACGACGAGAAGGCGAAATAGTCCCCGCTGACGCGAGGGGGCTCGTCGGCCTAGATGCGGACGCCGAGCAGGGCGTCCACCGTGCGCCGGACGAGATCGGGTGCGGTCGCGTCATCGGCGTCACCGGACTGCTGGGCGCGGACCCAGTCGTCGATCGCGTCCAGCGCCTCGGGGGTGCGCAGGTCGTTGGCCAGGGCGTCGCGCACCCGCTGCAGTGTCGGGCTGGCTGGCGGGCCGGCGGGGCTGTCGACCGCCGCTCGCCAACTCTCTAGCCGGGACACCGCAGCCTGGAGCCCGTGGTCGGTCCAGGCCCAGTCGGATCGGTAGTGGTGACCGAGCAGCGCCAGCCGGATCGCGTTGGGATCCACTCCGGAACGCCGCAGGACGGAGACGAACACCAGGTTGCCGCGTGACTTGGACATCTTGTGGCCCTGCCAGGCAACCATGGCCGAGTGGACGTAGTGCCGCGAGAAGGGCCACTGGTCGGTCAGGACCTGTGCCTCGGACGCGCTCATCTCGTGGTGGGGGAAGGCGAGGTCGGTGCCGCCGCCCTGCACGTCGATCGTCATCCCGAGGTGGTCCAGGGCGATGGCAGCGCACTCGATGTGCCAGCCGGGCCGTCCGTGCCCGAGCGGGGTGTCCCACGCGGGCTCGTCGGGTCGGGCCCCCTGCCAGACCAGGCAATCGAGGGGATCCTCCTTGCCCGGCCGGTCCGGGTCGCCGCCGCGCTCGGCGAACGTCGCGACCATCGCGGCGTCGTCGAGGTGCGCCACTCGACCGAACTGGGGGTCGCTGCGGACGCGGAAGTAGAGGTCGCCCTCGACGGAGTACACGGCGCCCTTGGACTGCAGGGTCTCCACGTGCGAGGCGACGGAAGGGATCGATTCGACGGCGCCGATGTAGTCGCGTGGCGGGATCACGTTGAGGTCGGTCATGTCCTCGCGGAACAGGGCGGTCTCCCGGAGGGCGATCTCCTGCCAGTCCTGCCCTGTCGCGACCGCCCGCTCGAGCAGGGGGTCGTCGATGTCGGTGACGTTCTGGACGTAGTGCACGTCATGGCCCGCGTCGCGCCAGGCGCGGTTGATCAGGTCGAAGACGACGTACGTGAAGGCATGTCCCATGTGAGTTGCGTCGTACGGGGTGATGCCGCAGACGTACATCCGGGCGGTCGGTCCTGGCTCGGTAGGCCGGATCCGACCGGTTCCGGTGTCGAACAGACTCAGCGGCGGTCCGCTGCCGGGGAGTTCGGGGAGGTACGGCGCGGGCCACGACTTCACCGGGTCAGCCTAGCCATGGCTCCGGCTCAGAAGACGGGCCAGGGAACGGCGGGCCAGCGCGAGGGCGGCAGCGGGTATCGCTCGTCGGCGAGCAGGCGCCGGATGCGCAGTCGCAGCATGTCCCTCTCGTCGTCCGCCAGCCACCGATCGACCGGGTCGTACGAGGTGCCGAGTGTGGACGCCAATCGCTCGAGGTCGTCGAGCAGCCGGGTCGGAATCGTGTCGCCGGACCAGCCCCACAGGACGGTGCGGAGCTTCTCGTCCACGGAGAAGGTGACTCCGTGGTCGATTCCCCAGGTGCGTCCCTCGACATCGGTGATGACGTGGCCGCCCTTGCGATCGGCGTTGTTCACCACGGCGTCGAAGACGGTCATGGTCTCCATCACCTTGTCGGGAGCATGCACGAGTTCGACGTTGCGGCCCGCACCGTCCTCGGCGTCGAGCACGTGCAGCCAACCCTGCGGGGCCCGCCGGCTGCGTACGACTGCCACCTTCGACGACGCCTGGTCCTCGTCGATCCACAGCTGGCACATGCCGGCGCCCACGGGACCGTCCTCGCGCCAGACAGTTGGCGGGACCAGATCCCAGCCGGCCGCGACAGAGAGCTCGAACGCGGCCATCTCCCGATGGGTCAGCGTCCACTCCGGGAAGTCCCACAGGGGTCGCTCACCCGACACGGGCTTGTAGACGCAGGTGAGCCGGCGTCCGTCCGTTGCCTCGATCGTGCAGCGCAGGGTTGCGTTGGACGCCTCCGCCAGGCGGCCCTCGATGTCGAGATCGCCGTGCGCGAGGAGGCTGTTCAGGTCGTCGTCGACCAGCCACTCGGCGGAGGTCATGCGCGACGGTGGAAGCCGTTGGCTCGTGGGCAGATGTGACCCTGGGGGTCGAGCGGCTGATTGCAGAAGGGGCACGGCGGCCGGCCGGCCGAGACAACGGTCCGGGCGCGCTCGGCGAAGGCTCGGGCGTATCCCGGCGTCATCCAGACCCGCAAGGTGTCCGGGCCGTCCGCGGTGTCGACGGCGATGTCTGGGATCTCCTCGTCCTCCTCCGCGACGGCATGGGCCTCGATGACGACCCGGCGTGTCGCGTCATCCCATCCGAGGGCCATCGCCCCGACGCGGAACTCCTCGCCGATCGGCACGTCGAGCGGGCGCGTGTCGCTCAGCTCGGCCGGCGCCGTCTCCGGGATCTCCTCCGGCTCGGCACGCGTCCCACTGACCTCGTCGAGGAGCTGGTCGACGCGCTCGGCGAGTGCCGCCACCTGGGCCTTCTCCAGGGCGACGCTGGCGATCAGGCTGCCCTGGCGCGCCTGCAGGAAGAAGGTTCGCTCGCCGGGCATGCCGACCGTGCCGACGACGAAGCGGTCGGGCGCGGTGAACTCGAAGACCTGACGCGTCATGCGCCTGCCCCTCCCCCCACTGCCGCGTCGCTGGACCGGCGTCGTCGTCCCTTGCGGGGTGGCGGGACGAGGCCGGACAGGTCTCCCCCGATGTCGTTCGTGCGCACGAGGAACGGCCGCGTGGGCGTGTAGGTGACGATGCTGACCGAGGCGGGATCGACCACGATGCGCTGGAACTGGTCGAGGTGGTTCCCCATCGCGTCGGCGAGGATCGCCTTGATCACATCACCGTGGCTGACGACGGCGTACACGGCGTCGTCGCCGAGGGTGGTGTTCCACTGCCGCACGGCGCCGACCGCTCGGGCCTGCATGGCCGCCATCGACTCGCCCTCAGGGCCGGGGAACACGGCCGCGCTCGGATGAGCCTGCACGACCTTCCACATCGGGTCCTTCGCGAGGGACTTCAGCGAGACCCCCGTCCAGTCGCCGTACCGGCACTCGCCCACTCGCTCGTCGACATGCCGGGGCACCTCGAAGCCGGCCGCCTCGAGCATGAGGTCCGCGGTCTGCACGGTGCGCTCGAGTGGTGACGTGATCACGGCGGCGAGCTTCACGGCGGCCATCCGGCGGCCCAGGGCTCGAGCCTGCTCCTCGCCCTTCTCGTCGAGGACGACGCCCGGAGTCCAGCCGGCCAGCACCCCTTCGGCGTTCGCCTTGGTGCGGCCGTGCCGAATCAGGAGCACCGTCGTCATGCGAGTCAGCGTAGACAGTGGCCGACTGTCCAGCACAATGTGGACGTGATCAGGGGCATGGGCTGGTACCACGCGGACGGCGCGGTCATGAGCGACGTCGAGCCGATGGACGCGTCCGGGCGCATGCCGGTGGCCCTCGACGAGCTCCGCGAGAGATGCGCCGCGAACCCGGGCAGCTTCGTCTGGGTGGGGTTGTTCGAGCCGTCACGCGACGAGCTCACCGCCGTCAAGGAGGCGTTCGGCCTCGATCCCCTGCTCGTCGACGACGCCGCGAACTCGTCGCAGCGGGCGAAGATCGAGTTCGGTGACGATGACACGGTCTTCGCGCTGCTCAAGCTGCTCGACTACGTCGAGGGAACGTCCGACGTCGAGACCGGGCAGGTGTCGGTGTTCGTGGGTCCGTGGTACGTCGTCACCGTCCGGCACGGGTCGATCGGCGACCTCGCCGGCATCCGATCGCGAGTCTCGGCGAGCCCGAACCTGCGGGCCCATGGTCCGTACGGCGTCCTCTACGCGGTGATGGACTCCGCCGTCGACGCGTACGTCATCGTCATGGACGAGGTGTCCGAGGACGTGGCCGAGGTGGAGACCGAGGTGTTCTCCGACGACGCGAGCCGGCTGACGCCTCAGCGCATCTACAACCTCAAGCGCGAGAACCAGGAGATCCGCCGGGCGATCGTCCCGCTGGTGGCTCCCGCACACATGTTCGTCAACGCCGACTTCGGGGGCATCCCCGAAGGGCTGCGGCGGTACTTCAGCGACATCGGCGAGCATGTCCTGCGCGTCAACGACTCGGTCGAGAACGCCGACAACCTGCTGATGACCATGCTCATGGCGTCGACGTCACTGCAGGACCTCAAGCAGAACCGCGACATGCGGAAGATCAGCGCGTGGGTCGCGATCGCGGCGGTGCCCACCGCCATCTCCGCGATCTACGGGATGAACTTCGACAACATGCCCGAACTCCACCAGGTGTGGGGCTATCCCGCCGTCCTTGCAGTGATGGGCGGGATCTGCGTACTGCTCTTCCGGGCGTTCAAGAAGTCCGGCTGGCTGTGATCAGGCGCTCAGCACGCCGAGCGCCAGCAGCAGCATGACGAAGAGCCCCAGGCAGACGCGGTAGATGACGAACGGCAGGTAGCTGCGCGTGGTCAGCCACTTCATCAGCCAGGCGATGACAGCCAGTCCGACGGAGAAGGCGATCACCGTGGCGAGGAGGGTCGGTCCCCAGGCGACCGTCTCGTCGCCGATCTTCCTCGCCTCGAACAGCCCGGAAGCGAGCACGGCGGGCACCGCGAGCAGGAAGGCGTAGCGCGCGGCCGATGCCCGCGTGTAGCCCATCGCGAGGCCCGCGGTGATGGTCGCGCCGGAGCGCGACACCCCGGGGATGAGCGCCAAGGACTGCGCGAGGCCGTAGAAGATGCCGTCGCGGACCGTCAGGTCCCTCTCGGTCTTCACGCGGGCACCCAGGGCGTCGGCGACACCGAGGAGGATGCCGAAGACGATCAGCGTCAGTGAGACGAGCCAGAGGTTCCGGGCGACCGTCTCGATCTGGTCCTTGAAGAGCACGCCGAGGACCGCGATCGGGATCGTGCCGATGAGCACCAGCCAGCCCATGCGCGCGTCCGGGTCGTGGCGTGCGTCGGCGTTGGTGATCGACTTCGCCCAGGCTCGGAGGATGGCTCCGATCTGGCGGCGGAAGTAGATGATCACCGCCATCTCGGTGCCGATCTGCGTGACCGCGGTGAAGGCGGCGCCCGGGTCATCCCAGCCGAACAGCTGGCTGACGATCAGCAGATGTGCGCTCGACGAGATCGGAAGGAATTCGGTGAGGCCCTGGACCACGCCCAGGACGATTGCCTCAAACCATGACACTACGTAGCCAATCCTGATGCGTCGAGGACCTCCGACATGGTGCGGAGGGTATCCATCCGCTCCTGAAGAGTCCCTGAGTACGTGGCCAGTGTCAGCGTCGTCACCCCTGCCTCGGCGAAGGCATGCAGCCGCTCCTGCACCCGCTCCGCGGGTCCGATGAGCGACGTCGAGTCGATGAACTCGAAGGGCACGGCCCCCGCGGCACCGGAGTAGTCGCGGGCGAGGTACTTCTCCTGGATCTCGATGGCGGCCTGCTCGTACCCCATACGAGTGGCCAGCTGGTTGTAGAAGTTCTTGTCGCGGCTGCCCATGCCGCCGATGTACAGCGCGGAGTAGGCGCGAATGGGATCGGCGCACGCCTGTGCGTCGGGACCGAGCACCACCGGGACCGTCGGTACCACGTCGAACCCGTCCATCGACTTGCCGGCCGACTCGCGCCCCGCGCGGAGCGGCGCCATGATCTCGCCGGCGTTCTCGGGCGAGAAGAAGATGGCGAGCCAGCCGTCGGCGATCTGACCCGTCAGCTCGAGGTTCTTGGGCCCGATGGCGGCGAGATAGATCGGCAGGTTGTCCCGTACCGGGTGCACGGTGAGCCGGAGTGCCTTGCCCGGCCCGTCGGGCAGCGGCAGCGTGAAGAACTCGCCCTGGAAGGAGACCTTTTCTCGGGCCAGCGCCTTGCGCACGATCGCCACGTACTCGCGCGTGCGGCCCAGAGGCTTGTCGAAGCGCACGCCGTGCCAGCCCTCGGACACCTGGGGCCCGGACACCCCGAGCCCGAGCCGGAAGCGGCCGCCGGAGAGGGTGTCGAGCGTCGCGGCGGTCATGGCCGTATTGGCCGGCGTGCGTCCTGGGATCTGGAACACGGCCGACCCGACATCGATCTGCTCGGTCTGTGCCGCCACCCAGGCAAGGACCGTCGCCGCATCCGAGCCGTAGGCCTCGGCCGCCCAGACGACGGAGTAGCCCAGCCGGTCCGCCTCCCGCGCAAGAGCGAGGTTGTCGGCGTCGTTGCCGGCGCCCCAGTAGCCGAGGTTCAATCCCAGTCGCATCGCGTTCCTCCTGTGTTGATTCAAGGCGAGCCTAGGGCGCGGCCCTGTTCGATCGGGGTAGCGTGCCCGTATGGAATTGCGGCCGCTGGGCAGATCCGGCCTCTGGGTCGGCCGCCTGGCGCTCGGCACGATGAACTGGGGTCGCGGAACCGACGAGTACGAGGCGCGCGATCAGCTGGCGGCGTTCCTCGATGCCGGCGGCACGCTGATCGACACCGCTGACGTCTACGCCGATGGCGTCTCCGAGGCGATGGTCGGCGAACTCGTCGAGGAGTTCGAGGTTCGCGAACAGGTCGTCCTGGCCACCAAGGCAGTGTCGACGCCCGGACCGGACCGCCGTTTCAACGGCTCGCGCGGACACCTGCTGCGCACCCTCGACACGTCTCTGCGTCGTCTGCGCACGGACTGCGTGGACCTGTGGCAGCTTCATGCGTGGGACCCGTGGACCCCGATGGACGAGACCCTGGCCGCCATCGATGCCGCGGTGGCTAGCGGCAAGGTGCGCTACGTGGGCATCTCGAACTACTCGGGCTGGCAGATGAGCCGGGCCGCGACGTGGCAGGAGGCGGTGCCCGGCCGCGCCCGCCTGGTGACCGCACAGATGGAGTACTCGCTCCTCGAGCGCGGGATCGAGCGGGAGATCATCCCGGCCGCCCAGGCGCTGGGCATGGGCATCCTGCCGTGGTCGCCGTTGGGCCGGGGCGTGCTGACCGGCAAGTACCGGCACAGCATGCCGATCGACTCCCGTGGCGCGAACGCCGACTCGGCGGGCTGGGTGCAGGTCTACCTCGACGAGCGTGCGCGCCGCATCGTCGACGCCGTCGCGACGGCTGCCGAGGGCCTCGGGGCCTCGCCCACCGAGGTCGCCCTGGCCTGGCTCCGCGATCGTCCCGGAGTCGTCGCCCCGATCCTCGGGGCGCGCACCAACAACCAGCTCATCGCGGCGCTGGCGTCCGAGGAGCTCGAACTGCCCGAGGAGATCCTCACCGCCTTGGACGACGTGTCGGCTCCGCCCTTGGGGTACCCCGAGGCCGGCTGGGCTCAGCGTCGGTAGTCAGGAGGACGCATGGACAGGAGCCGGGCCACCTGGGAGTACCGAGACCTGTCCCTCCCCCGCGGTACGACCCGCGAGTCGGCTCGGCTGCTGCTGACCGGCGCCGCCGAGGTGGAGCACTGGGAGCTGGACTACACGCGCATCTACCCGGACGGCCGTCGCGAGGTGCGACTGCGGCGACGGGTGTATCGCATGCTCCGCACCGCCTAGCGGGCATCTCACGGGAGACGACGTCGCTAGCAGGCGCGCAGGAAGCGGTCGAGCACCCGCACGCCGAACTGCAGCCCGGCCACCGGGACACGCTCGTCGACGCCGTGGAAGAGCCGCCAGTAGTCCACGTCGGTGGGCATCTGCAGCGGGCTGAAGCCGTAGCAGTCGATCCCGATGCTCGTGAATGCCTTGGCATCCGTGCCGCCCGAGATCATGTAGGGCACCGTCCGCGCGCCGGGATCCTCGGCACGCAGGACGCTCGCCATCAGGTCGACGGTCGCGGTGTCGAACGGTGCCTCGATGGCGACGTCCTCGGTCACCGACTCGATGCTGATCGCATCGCCGACGATCTGGCGAATCGTCTCCTCGAACTCGTGCTCATAGCCGGGCAGGACGCGACCGTCGATGCTCGCGACCGCCTCGCCGGGGATCACGTTGTGCTTGTAGCCGGCCTGCAGCATCGTGGGATTCGCCGTGTTCTGCAGCGTCGCCCCCACCAGCATCCCGAGCGTCCCGAGATGCTTCAGCACGTCCTCGATCTCCCCGCTGCTGAGGTCGATGCCGTAGGCCTCGGACAGCTCGTCGAGGAACCGGTCGACGGTCTTGGTTCGCCGGATCGGCCACTGGTGTCGACCCACCTTGGTCACCGCCTCGCACAGCGCCGTGACGGCGTTGTCGTGATGCAGCATCGAGCCGTGACCCGCCCGGTCCTTGGCCCGCAGCCGGATCCAGCGGATCCCCTTCTCGGCCGTCTGGATGGGGTACAGGCGCAGGTCGTCGCGGACGGTGATCGAGAACCCGCCGACCTCGCCGACCGCCTCGGTGACCCCGAGGAACAGGTCGGGACGGTGCTCGACCAGCCAGTGCGAGCCATGCTTGCTGCCGGCCTCCTCGTCAGGCAGGAACAGGACGACGATGTCGCGCCGGGGCCGGATGCCGGCCTTCGCCCAGCCACGGATCACCGCCAGGATCATCGCGTCCATGTTCTTCATGTCGACGGCGCCGCGCCCCCAGATGAACCCGTCGGCGATCTCCGCGGCGAAGGGCGGCCGCGACCAGTCCTCGGCCATCGCGGGCACGACGTCGATGTGGCCGTGCAGGAGCAGCGCGCCGGCATCCGGATCCGTTCCGGGGATCCGCACCACCACGGCGCGGCGCTCGTCACTCGTCGTCGAGATGATCTCGGGGTCGAGCCCGACCTCGCGCAGCCGCTGGGCGCAGTAGTCGGCGATCTCGGCCTCGCCCACCGTCTCGGGAGCATCGCCCCAGTTGCTCGAGTCGATCCTGATGAGCTCTTGGGTCAGGGTCACCACTTCGTCCTCAGCCCCGGGAAGTACCTGCCAGTCGCCAGTCGTCGCCGCATCACTCATGCCCACATCCTGCCCGCTCGACCGGTTCACCGTCCCGACCTCGGAGGCAATTCGGGCCGGGGACGCGAGATGGGTATAGTTCTCCAGCACACCTCGTCCGAGTGGCGGAATTGGCAGACGCGCTAGCTTGAGGTGCTAGTTCCCTTTACGGGGAATGGGGGTTCAAGTCCCCCCTCGGACACGTCGGTTGAGACATCTGCAGGCGAATTCCCCCATGAAAGTGGGGGTTTTCGTTTGTCCAGGCACCCTTGCCTAGGGAACCACGCGGAAGTAAGGCCGGCACCCTTGAGGCCTTCAACGGGCAGCGCACCTCCTTGCGCCACACCGACCTGCACCAAGGGCACGGAGCCACCCACCGGGAACGTCGCGACCGCTCGGAGTTATATCCCCCACGGGGGACGTAACTCGCTATGTCGCGCGCCACCTTGCGGGTGGCTCCGACTACATCGACCGGGGCGACCGTGTGACCGAAAGGTAATGACCGCTCTTAGTGATGGTTCCCGTCGATAATCTGCGCTTTGGCGGTGACGATTTCTGGCAACCCCACCAGTACGGTCCCCGCCACTCCCGGCAGGCGTCCAGCCCCCCTTGGGTCGCCAGTGGGGATTGCGTGGGCGGCTCACCTCCGTTATATGGCCGCCCACGCGCCCGCGGCATGTCAGTGCGTTGTTGGGCAGGCTTCCTGACCTCGCTTGACATGCAATCGGCCTTCTCACGCGCGTAGCGTTTCTACTGCGGTTGCAGACCCTGCAACGGGAGACCGCGACAGAGGGGCGGGTGCTCAAGACCCCCTGCGCCCGCCTCGCCTGTCAGGCCAGCGCCCTCCTGTCGACTGCGTGTCCCGCACCTGCGGCCGACGCGCCGCCGATTCCTGCCTGGCTTCAGACAGTCGGGCGCTCCAGCAAGGATGCCACCTGCGACGTCGGGTGGCGTCAGTCCTGGCAGGGCTGGGCGCAGAGCATCAGCGGCCGGTGGGTCTGCACGCGCAGCATCCCCAGCCTCGGGTAGTCAACCGCTCGTCGACCCCGGTGCCGCAGCGGTGCTGGGGTCGCGGCGTTTCCGCGCCTCGGTGACCATGCGCCACAGCGCCTGCACGGGGTCGCCGTCGAGGTCTTCGCGGTCAAGGGCCACGGGGTCACTCGTGAGGTCGCGGTACCGGGTCCTCGGTCGGGTCAAACCTGGGCAGTCCACGTCCACCACTGATGCGGCGGCTTCCCCTCGAGCTGGAGTCGGACGCGACGCTCGAGCTCGACGGACGCCACTGGGTCGCCGTTCACGGCGAGGCTGAGGAGGAGCCCGTCGGGGATCGACTCGACCGGGTCGTCGGGGCCGAAGCATGTTGAGACAGCGATACGAAGGCCCCCGCGAAAGCGGCCTTCGTCTTTCCCGGAAATCCCGTCTGGAGCTCGCCTACGCCGGATCAGGCATCCAGCGTGCGCCCGAGAACGACACAGTCCTGATCGGTGTACCCCTGCGCCGCGTAGAAGTCCACGACCGAGTGGTTCTCGTTGCGCACCATCAGCCTTACGCGAGTCTGACCGCGTCCGGTGAGCCAGTCCTCTGCGGCGCCCACGAGTGCAGCGCCGACCCCACGTCGCTGTGCATCCACCGCAACAGCCAGGTAGTACATCCACCCCCGGTGGCCATCGTCTCCTACCATCACGCTCCCGCGGAGGCTGTCCATCTCGGTAGCCAGGAGCACGGTCGCCTGCTCGGACTCAAGGGCACGGACGAAGTCGACTGACGGGTCATTCCAGGGCCGAGTCAGGCCAGCGTCCGTCCAGAGCGCGATGGTCCGTGCCGCGTCGTTGAGGGATGCGGGAGCGATGAGCACGAGTGGCAGGCTAGCGAGGAAGGCGTGGGTGCTCTAGGCAGGCGATGCGGCGATGGGAGCATTGGGGTCGACCGGGAAGCGCCGTGAGTACAGGCGCGAAGCCCCGAGGGTGATCAGCGCGGCGAGGATGACCAGGGCGGCCCCGACGAGGTTGTCGACGAGGCGCGCCTTGCCGAGGCCGGCTGCCTCCCCGACGGTGAACGAGTTGAGGTAGGCGGTCGCGGGGACGATGAGGACGAAGTAGATCCAGTGCCGCGGGCTGAACTTCGCGATGATCGCGGCGACGCCGAACAGAATGCCGATGAGGTAGATCTCCAACGGGAAGGGCAGGCCGAAGACCTCCGTGTAGCTGGTGCTTCCGACGACCGTGTTGATGCCGACGAAGAGGGCTACGCCGACGAAGGTGCCGATGACCCGCTGCAGGGTGAGTCGCCACGCCACGTCGTTGCCGACCTGCGTGAGAACCAGGATGACCGCGATGAAGAACGCCCCGCCCGGCAGCGTCGGGTTGTTGAGGAAGTAGTAGGTGGCGCCAGCGGCGAGCACGGTGATGGTGACGGTGTACGGAACGGTTTCGCGGCGGGCATGCGGGGTGAGTGCCGGCGCCTTCATCCGGTGTCGCAGGAACCAGCCGATGACCACGGGAATGATGGCCCCGATGAAGAAGAACAGGACGAGCCACGTCAAGTAGGTCGAATCCATCCGGAGCTCCACCAGCAGGTGGCTCATGGCGTCACCGCTCGACGAGCCCGGCCCTGGGGAGCTGCCCGGCTTCGCCGGCATTGTCGTTAGCGCGTCTGCGAGGGACGTGCCGTGCTTGGCGAGAAGCGCGTTGACCTCGTCGATGCGGTCGTGGGGCAGCCACGGGACCGGTGCCAGCATCGGCCAGGCCATGAGGATCGGCACCAGCATCGTGGCGCGATGCAGCCCGAACGTCGACAGCCGGCCGACGGTCATGGTCATGATCGCCATGAGGGCCGCACCGGTGATCGGCGTCAGGCCGGCGACGACGACGACGGGAGCCAGGAGCGCTACGACGATGGCGGTGATGGTCGCGATGCGCAGTCCCCCTGCCATGACGGCCACCACGCCGATGAGCGTGGCGAGGGCCGAGTAGGTCGCCGCGGGCTGGCCGGTTGCCGCCATCAGGGCAAAGGCCGGGACGACCAGGAGCAGGGTGAGGGCGACCGCGACCGCGCCTCGTCGGATGATGGTCTTCCCCAGTGCCGCCTTGTCGGCCGCCGGCGGTGCGGTCGCCCCCACGGTGCCTCCCCTGCCGTGCCCGCCGATCCTGCGGGACGTTCTGTCCGCGCGGCGGCAAGGGCCGCCCGTCGGCTGACCCTAGGGCACGACACTCGCCTTTCGCGATCTCAGCCGGGCCGGCTCCCCTTGGCCACCGTGAGCAGCACGGCGCTGTCCTCGTCGGCGAGAAGCGCGTGCGGTCCATGCGGCAGCTGCACGAGATCGCCGACGGGGATGCCATGCACGGTGCTGCCCTCGACGAGGTTGTGCAGGCTGATGCGGCCGACGATGACGAGGATCCATGCCTCGTCGGGCGGATGTTCCAGGTCCATCCGCTGTCCGGCGAGAAGGGCCGTCACCGTCTGCCTCAGGACGCACGCCTCACCCTGATGCAAGGAGACGGAACTCCGTCGATCGGTGGAGGCACGGGCGATCTCCAGACGACCGTCGGATAGCTGGGTCAGGGAGAAGATGCGCTGATCGCCGTCGTCGTGAGTCATGCCGTACGGGTACCCCTGAAACCGCCGCGCAAAACGGCACATGCTGGTCGCCGTCAGTGTGGTCGTGTCAGGGCAGTTCGTAGGTGAGCACAAGCGGCATGAACGGATAGTCGGCGTGGGTGGACTCGCTCGTGCACGAGCCAGTGATCCCCGATAGTCCGCCTGTCGCCGAATCGTGCACCACCGTGGCCTCGCTCGTGGCTGTGGTTCCGTTGTAGGAACCCTCGCCCGTAAGGACGAACTCACCAGTGCGCCCGTCCAGGCTCGCGGCCAGCTGCATGATCATGACGTAGTGGGTCGTCCCGTCGGGACGGTAGAACATGACCGACTCGAAGGATCCCGAGGTGAGGCCTTCGATTCCCTCGGCAAGCGAGACGGAGGCACGCGTCACTTTGCTGCCGTCGTCGAACTCGGATACCGGCTTCTCATCCCAGGCGGTGATCTTCAGTCGCGTCACGATGGTCGTCATGTCACGAACGTAAGCGTGGTTCACCGTCGTTGTCGATGGCCCGAAATAGTCGATTCACGGCCTGTCTGGCGGGGTACCAAGACCGGAAGCCCATCACGATCGACAACGGAGGCACTGACAATGGCGACGCGAGGTGTGACCCGACTGAGCTTCACCGTTCCAGGCGTGAACGAGTCCGACGCCGGTGAAGTCACGACGATTCTGCAGGATCGGCTGACTGCCCTGACCGACCTGAGCCTCACCCTCAAGCACATCCATTGGAACGTGGTCGGTCCCCACTTCATCGCGGTCCACCTGATGCTCGACCCGCAGGTCGAGGCCGTCCGCCTGATGGCTGACGAGACAGCCGAACGGGTCGCCACGCTGGGAGGCACCCCCATCGGCACGCCCGGAGCGCTGGTGGCCGCTCGCACCTGGGATGACTTCGCCATCGGCCGGGACGATGCCATCGCGCACTTGGGTGCCCTAGACGTCGTCTACACCGGACTCATTGCCTCGCACCGCAAGGCGATCGCGGCGACCGAGGAGTCCGACCCCGTCGGCCAGGACGTGCTCATCACGCAGGCCGCACAACTGGAGAAGTTCCAGTGGTTCGTGCGGGCGCACCTCGAGTCTGCCGACGGCACCCTTGTCACCCGCACCGCGAAGACGGAGAAGTCCGCGGCCGCACGCGCTCGCCGCTGAGACCTTTGTCTCCTGACGGGGTCATGCACTTAGTCTTCCGACATGAAGCGCATCGTGAGGGTGGCCGTCGTCACGTTGTCCTTGGCCGGCTCGGCTCTCATGGTGGCACCAAGCGCCAGCGCGGCCACATGTCAGGGCGCCAGAACGGCCGTCGCTCAGACGTCCGGTCCGTACTACAAGCCCAATGCACCCGCGCGGGCGAAGATCTCCCAGGCCGACACAGTCGGAACGCCAATGGTCCTCACTGGTCGCGTGCTGGATGCGCGCTGCAAGCCCCTGGCCGGAGCCAAGCTCGACTTCTGGCAGGCGGACGGCCTTGGTCACTATGACAACGCGGGATACCGATTGCGCGGCGTCCAGACCACCGACGCGTCCGGGCGCTACCGGCTCGTCACGGTCATTCCCGGTCAGTATCCGGGACGTACCGAGCACATCCACGTCAAGATCACCCCGCGGGGTGGAACGACGTTCACGTCGCAGCTCTACTTCCCCGGATCCACCCACAACGACGAGGACGGCATCTTCAGCCCCAGCATGCTGATCAAGGTCGCGCAGAACTCACCCGCACAGATGCGGGCCGCCTTCACCTTCGTGCTGCCAAGCTGAGGTCATGCGAGTTCCCGGGCTGGGCATGCTCACGGAACCTTGGCGAAGGCCCGCACGGGGAAGGTCCCGAAACCCCGCACCCTCGGCGGGACGCTCGTGAACAGGGCACCCGTGGCGGGCAGGCCGGCGAGGCCAGTCAGGTGCTCGACGATCGGGATCCCGCTGGCCAGCAGGATCGAGTGGGCCGGACGGGTGCCGCCGGACTGGGTGTCGTCGATGTTCACCGAGTCGATGCCCACGAGGGCCGCTCCCTGAGCGGCGAGGTACTCGGCACCATCCGCGGACAGGAAGGGCGCGTCGACTCCGTAGGCGTCCGTCCCGAAGTGGACATCCCATCCGGTGTCCAGCAACACCGCCCGCCCCGCGATCTCGAGTCCCGCGAAGTCAGCCGCGCCGATCCCCCGACCGACGAAGGCATCGTGACGGACCACGACCGCCGGGAGGTCCACGAGGGACTCCAGCGGCAGCCCGGACAAGTCGGTTCCGTCCGCGTATCGATGGAACGGTGAGTCCAGGTAGGTGCCCGTGTTGCCGATCATCGTGATGACGTCGAGTTCGAACTCCGTCCCCTCCGCATACACGTCCCGCGATGCCTCGCGAGTCAGATGCGGTTTGACGACCGGTGCCGGCAGTCCGGGATACGTCAAGGTTCCATCCCCGAACGGATGGTTCAGGTCGACGAGTCGGTAGCTCATGTGGTCAACCTATGGTGCGCAACCGTTGGGCCTCTGTATGCCGGCGATCGATACTGATGCCATGACCTACGCGCGTTTCGGCACCCTTCGTGCCCAGCCAGGACAGGGTGACCGCATCGTGGACATCCTCATTCGACCGAACAGTGAGACCCAGCAGGTCGGCTGCCTGATGTACGAGGTCGGACGCGACGGCGAGGATCCTGATCTCGTCCACGTCGTCGAGCTGTGGGAATCCTCGGACGCCCACCGAGCCTCCCTGCAGCTCGAGTCCGTTCGCTCAGCCATCGCCGAAGCGATGCCGCTCCTCACACCGGATCTCAGCGGGACCGGGTTCGAGATTGACGGGTCACCACTCAGGTCCGTCTGACGAGCCTGTGCCACGCACTTGATCGGCGCTCGGGTCCGGCGTCCGGGTTGGCCCACTCCCACGCGATGATCGCGCGGATGGCCGCATCCGCGGCGCCTCCGGTGAGATGAGGCTGAACGTAGATGCGCGCCTGACGTTCGATGGCGGCCAGCTGAGTCGTCGTCATGGGAACGTTGTACGCCGCCGAGCCTGAGCCGAGCCTGATGCGCGTATCAGCACCCCGACCGCCGTCGGGGTGATACTGAGGCGTGGAGCTCAGCCGTCGTCAGGTACTGGTCGGCCTCAGCGCCGCGGCCCTGACATCCGGGGCCACGCTGCGGCCGGCCGCTCGGGCTGACGCGGGCCTTCCTGCGACGCGACCGTGGACGCCCCGACGCGGCGAGGTCGAGCCCGCGGTGAAGGCGCAGGCCACGGCCCTGCTGGAGGCTGTGGGCTCGTGGTCCGGGAGCGCCGGCGACATGGCCCATGCGCGCCGCCGCGCCGCCGCGGCGGGCTACAGCTCGGCCCTCGTCGACGGACTGGCCGACCTCCTCGGCCCAGGAGAGGCAGCGGTGCTCCAGGTGCGGGACGCCCAGTACGGCGGCATCTTGTCGAGCTCGTCGAGCGTGCTCGTCGTCGTCGACCAGTGGACGCGCGACCAGACGGGCATCGTGCGGGCGGGCGGAAGCACCTTTGACGTTCGGCTGGTGCGATCCTCACCGCACTGGAAGGTCGTCGAGGTCAATCCGGCCCGGCCGGGTCCCGTGACCGCGCAACTCTCGCGCGTAGCACGAAGCGTCCTTGCCAACAGCCGACTGCGGCTGCCCTTCGCCGCAACCGCCGACGTGCGGGCCGGGAACATCCACGACTCCGTGCTATCCCTGCTCACGTCGATGGCCACCGCCCACGTCGTGGACGTCAGCGTGCTGCGGTCGGGACATCCCCTGCACGTCTTCGGCACGGCCCGGCTCAGCGATCACCCCCGCGGCCGGGCTGTCGACATCTGGGCACTCGACGGACGACCACTGGTGGTGCCCGCCAACCACCCTCTGGCCGTCGCCGGGATGAAGTTCGGAGTCGCGCACGGCGCCTACAACGTCGGCGGTCCGGTGCAGCTCAACGGGCGCCAGTACTTCAGCGATCGGACGCACCAGGACCACATTCACCTGGGGTTCAGCGGCTAGACGCCCGAACACTCGCCTACTTCTGCGGCAAGGCCGCGAGGACGTCGCTGACCAGCTGGCACCCGTCGAACGCGTCGCTGTCGAAGGTCCAGCCCAGTCGCACGATGACTGCCTTGCGCGAGGGCACCATGGCGACCAGCTGGCCCCAGTGGCCCTCCATCGCGATCGTGTCCGCTGGCACGCCCGGATTGGCCTTGCACTCCCCCGCGACGGGGTCGCCCAGCAGCCACGACTGTGCGCCGTAGCCGCGCCCTTCACCCGATGCCATGGCCGGCGTGCTCGCGAACTTCAGCCAGCCAGCAGGCAGGACCCGCGTCGACCCCCACCTGCCGTCGTCGAGCATGACCTGGCCCAGGCGCGCCCAGTCACGGACACTTGCCCATTGGTAGGACGACCCCACCCACGTGCCGGCCAGATCGGTTGCCAGCGAGCCGGACGTCATGCCGATGGGCTCGTACAGGGCCTTCCTCGAGTAGTCCCAGTACTCCTGGTCAGTGGCGAACTGGCCGCGGGTGACGGCGGCGAGGATGTTCGCGGTCGCACTGAGGTACTGCCAGTACGTCCCGGCCGGATGCGAGGCGCGGTGGTCGGCCGCCCATGCGGCCATGTCCGGCGCGATGTAGAGCATCTGTAGCACCGCGCCGGCCGGCCCGTAGCCCTCGTCGTCATCGAGTCCGTCGCGCATGTACAGCAGGTCTGCCACGGTGATGTTCCGTCGGTCGTCCTGGCGCCACTGCGCCACCCATGCGGGCTCCCGACCCGAG
This sequence comes from uncultured Actinomycetes bacterium, assembly GCA_963755335.1. GTDB lineage: Bacteria > Actinomycetota > Actinomycetes > S36-B12 > S36-B12 > UBA10649. The sequence goes on along the minus strand of CAVWJW010000008.1, from coordinate 1,414,221 downwards.
GGGAACGCGTCGACCACCGGAGTGGCGAAGTCGAGACCGACCTCGGCCGCGCGCTTGTACAGAAGCATCGCCGCGACCGTCTTGGTCGCGGACCATCCGTGCAGGGCCACCGACGGCCGAATCGCGTCCGACTCCTTGGCCAGCAGGAGGCGGCCGTTCTGCACCACGGCCACAGCACGCGTGTTGGCGGCCCCCGGGTCGCCGGCGCCGACGAAGGCCTGGTCGACGACAGCGCGCAATCGGGTCGGGTCCACGCCGTCCGGCAGGTCGGCGACCGCGAGCGCCGCGTCGCCCTCGGGCCAGGCCTCGGGCCGCAGCGGGGCCGGGACGTAGGCAACGGCATCGGGCTGGGGCTCGGCGTCCAGGACGCACCCACGGTTGTCGAGCAGCGAGGCACGCCGGGAGATCAGGCCGAGCCATTTCGCCGTCACGGACTTGGAGTCTTGGTCGATCGTCGCCGATGTCGGGAGGAGCAGCGGGCTCGCGGGACGCACATCGGACGCCATCAGCTGCTCAGCGGTGTCGGAGCGCCCACCCATGAACGCGGCCGAGCAGACCGTCTCGGCGGCGATCCCGGCCGCCTTGCGCGGCAGGTCGAACGAGAGCAGGACGCTGAAGGCGAGCAGCACGAGCAGGAAGACGGCGAAGAGGACGAAGGCGACGATCCCGGTGAACCACTTCACGAGCTCTCTCCCCCGATCACTGATCGCCCTGCTCGTTGCAGGCTACCCCGTGTCAGTCGGCGCAGTCCCCTTCGAGTCAGGCGCACGAGCAGCAGCGCCACCACGACGGCACCGACGAGCAGGCCCAGTGCGATCGCGGCTGCGATCCACGGATTCACCACGGCCACGACGACGACTCCGGCCACCGCGAGGTCCTCCGCCACGGACACCGCGATGTTGCTCAGCGGCTCGGGCGACGAGTTCACCGCCACCCGGGTGGTGGCCTTGGCCACGTGAGTGACGAGGGCAATCGTGCCGCCCCCCGCCGCGATGACCGCGGTCGGCAGATCCACCGACGGGGCGGCGATGAGCGTTGCCACGACCGCGCCAGCGACCGGTCGGATGACGGTGTTCACTGCGTCCCACGCCGAGTCGACGTACATGATCTTGTCGGCGATCGTGTCGACGACGACCAGCACGGCGAAGATGATCAGGACATCGGTGCGTTGCAGGCCCTCGGGTATGTCCCAACTGGCGAATCGTCCCAGGAGACCGGTGAGCAGGACCAGCAGGTACGGGTTGATCCCGCTGGCCCACGAGGCCGTGAATGCCAGCGGGATCGCGGACTCCATGAGCCCATTGTGACGTCAGCCGTTGTCGCCTTCGGTGGATGCCTCGGTGCTGGGCTCCGTGGTCTCGTCGCCGCCTGTGGTGGCAGCAGTCGGAGATGCGAATCCGGCAGAAGCCCCGGCGCCTGCAGCAGGATTGCTGGCGGCCGGACTGCTGGCGGCCGAGGTCGGGTTGGCCGGCGTGCTGGAGCTGCTGCAGGCCGCGAGGCCCGCTGTGAGGCCCAGGACTCCGACCGCGACGGCCAGGCGAACGTTCTTCGTCATTCCACTCCCTTGGTTGATGTCTCACGAACCTAGAGACACCGCCGCTGATGAGGAGCGTGACGTCAGTGCGGCCACAGGTAGTGCTGCGCGGCCTGAGCGCACCACTGGGTCAGGAGAACTTCCCGAAGCGCAGCGCCCCGCCGTACTGAAGGAGGAGCGCGACCGTTGCCGTCCAGCCGGTCTGGTGACTTGCACCGAGGCCGTGGCCGTCATCGCCGTCGAAGTACTCGTGGAACGGGATCAGGTCCTGCCAATGCGGGTCCTGCTGGAAGTAGTCGTTGGCTCCCAGCACGGGGCGTCTGCCGTCGCCGTCGCGCAGGAAGATCGCACACAGGCGGGCGGCCAGGTCGTCGGCGACGCCGGCGATCGGCACGTCGTTGTTCGCCCCGCTCGGATCGCTGACGCGAGTAGGTGTCGCCGAAGAAGCGCGCGTAGGAGTTGAGGGACTGGACGAGGAGGAAGTTCATCGGGAACCAGATGGGGCCCCTCCAGTTGGAGTTGCCGCCGAACATGCGGTTGAGCGACTCGGCCGGCATGTACTTGACCTCGTAGGCCTGTCCGTTCGTGTAGTACGTGTAGGGATGGTCGAGGTGGTACCGGGACAGTGACCGGATCCCGTACGGCGAGAGGAACTGCTCGGGGTCGAGCACGCGCCGCAGGATCGACGTGAGTCGCTCGTTGCGGACCACGGCCATGCCCACATGCGTGCCGTCACCGCCCTCGAGACGGAGATTGATCGACTCGGCCGGCGACTCGTACGCCGCGCGAAGGGCCACCATCTTGTCCTGGAGGATCTTCAGCTCGGTCTGCGCGCTGATCGGGATCGCGATCGACGCGAAGAGCGGCACGAGCGACTGCATCGAGAAGACCTCGAGCGGGTGCGCAGTGCCGTCGGGAAGCTCGATGACGTCGTTGTAGAAGCCGGTCTCGTCATTCCACAGGCTGACGTCGGCGGTGCCCTTCTCCAGCGCGCTGGCGATCAGCCACCCGTCCCAGACCCAGCGGCCGATCATGCGGTCGTAGTTCGACTCGAACTTGGCGAGCTCGATCGTCATCTCCAGCATCTGCAGGATGAGCGTGGCGACCCATGAGGTGCCGTCGACCTGGGCGAGCCGTCCCCCGGTCGGCAGCGGCTCGTCGCGGTCGAACACCCCGATGTTGTCCATGCCCAGGAAGCCGCCGCCGAACACCCCCCGCTTGCTGCTCGTCCTGCTTGTTCAGCCACCACATCACGTCAAGGGTGATGGCGCGGTATGCCGCCTCGAGGAACATCTGGTCCCCGGCTCCCTTGGCCCTCGCGTCGAGCTGGTACACCTGCCAGGCGGCCCAGGCGTGCACCGGCGGGTTCGTGTCGCCGTAGCTCCACTCGTAGGCGGGGATCTGACCGTGCGGGTGCTGGTAGAGCGAGGACAGGAGAAGCAGGATCTGGTCCTTGGCGAAGTCCGGGTCGATCATCGCCATCGTGACGCAGTGGAAGGCCAGGTCCCATGCGGCGTACCACGGGTACTCCCAGGCATCAGGCATGAGGATGACGTCGCGATTGACCAGGTGCTGCCAGTCCGAGTTGCGGCCCTGCTTCCGCTGCTCCGGCGGAGGGCGGCTGACCGGGATCGCCTTCGAGCCAGCGGCGCACCGCGTAGTGGTAGTACTGCTTGCACCACAGCAGGCCCGCGAGAGCCTGCCTCTGCACCAGTCGGTCGTCCGCGCTGAGTGACCTGGCCGCGAGATCGCCGTAGAACTCGTCGGCTTCCGCCTTTCGTGCCGAGAGCACCGCGTCGGCGTCGTCGAAGGGCAACTGCAGGTTCGCCGGGGCGAATCGCACGGTGACGACGAAGGACTCGCCCGGCCCGAGCATGCGCTCGACATGGGCAGCCGCCTTGCTCCCCGATGTGCGACTCACGCCGGTCGCGATGCCCGAGACCACGTAGTCGCCGATCCCGTCCTTGACGAACGCGCTGTCGTTAGGCGACCCGAACAGCTTCTCGTTGTTCGTCTCGTTCTCGCAGAAGAGCAGCTCCGGCGCAGCCCCATCAGAGGTGGTGACCCACATCCACCGTTCTCCGAGGTTCGGGTGGTTGGTGTGCACGTCCCGATGCACCGAACGCCGTGATGCTGGGCGCCTTGACATCGGTCTCCCACGACCAGGTGTTGCGGTACCAGAGGTGAGGCAGGACGTGGACGGTGGCCGCTTCGGTGCCGCGATTGACGACGGTGATCCGCCATACGAGGTCTTCAGGAGACGCCTTGGCGAACTCGACCTGCACGTCGAAGTAGCGGTTGGCGAGCCAGTCGTCCTTCAGCGCATCGAACAGCTTGTACTCGGGTTGATCCTGTCCGCGCTCGCCGTTGACCTTCAGGAGGTCGTCATACGGGAACGCCGCGTGCGGGTACTTGTACGTCATCGACGCGTAGGCATGCGTGGGCAGGTTGTCGGTGTAGAACCAGTAGTCCTTGACGTCCTCGCCGTGGTTGCCCTGCATGTTCGCGAGCCCGTAGGGACGTTCCTTGAGGATCGCGTCGTTGCCGTTCCACAGTGCCAGTCCCAGGCAGATGGTCTGGTCACGGTCGCACCAGCCGGCGAGGCCGTCCTCGTTCCACCGATACGCCCGGGAGCGGGCGTGCTCGAACGGGAAGTAGTTCCACGCATCACCGTCGGCGCTGTAGTCCTCGCGCACGGTCCCCCACGCACGCTCGCTCAGGTAGGTTCCCCATCGACGCCAGTCGGCGGAGCCAGCGTGGGCCTCGGCAAGGCGTTCGCCCTCAGCGGTGGCCATGACACTCCCTGGTAGTAGGCATCGTCTGCGTCAGAACACTAGCGGCCGTCCCATGCCGCATGATTGCGTCATGACGGCGATCACCGGGGCTCAGTACGAACGCCTCGTCGCGTCCGGACGGTCGCTGCACCCCGGCGTCCGGATCGGTCGCCCCGGCCGCGCCCGCACGTACGGGGCGACCATCGCGGCGATGCGCGTGCTGCGGCTGCGCTGGAAGGTCTCGGTGCGCGGCGACGAGAACGTGCCCGCAGGCCCCGCCATCCTTGTCGGCAACCACGTCTCGGCCATGGATCCGGTGGCAGCGGTGATCAGCCACTGGTGGCGGGTGACCGCCTTCACCAAGGCGGAGGTGTTCGGACGACGGGGTGCCGTCTTCTTCCGGCTCATGGGCCAGATACCGCTGCGCCGAGGGGACGAAGAAGCGACCGACTGGGCCCTCCAGATGGCTGCGGCCACGCTCGCCGATGGTCACAAGGTCGGTGTCTACCCCGAGGGCACCCGCTCCCCGGATCCGCAGCGCCTGCATCGGCTGCACGGCCGCGTCCTCATCCCCCTCATCCGCGACAATCCCACCGCTCCGGTCCTCGCGATCCACACGGCTTACCCGGACGCATCCGGGTGGCGGCGGCACATCGAGATCCGGCTCTCCGCGCCGCTTGCGATCGACCGCGCAGGCTCGGATGACGACGTCATCTCCGCCGTGCGGGACGCACTGCTGGCGCTCGGCGGGCAGGAGTACCTCGACGAGTCCGCCGCCAGAGTCAAGCGACGGGCCGCCGGGCTGCAGGCGTGATCACCCGGTTCGCGCCCACGCCGAGCGGCTACCTGCACGTCGGCAACTGCGTCAATGCCCTCCTGGTGGATTGGCTGGCGCGCGCCCACGGCGGCACCGTGATCCTCCGCATCGACGACGTCGACGCGGATCGCTATCGCCCCGAGTACGTGGACGACATCTTCCGCGTCCTCCGTTGGCTGGACATCCAGTGGCACGCCGGCCCGAGGGACACGGCCGAGTTCGAGGCCCGCTTCTCGATGAGGGACAGGACCGAGTTCTACCGCGACGTGCTCCACGGATGGATCAGTCAGCTCGACACCTACGCCTGCGAGTGCTCGAGGTCGGATCTGCGCGCGGCGCGGTCGCTGACGTGCGTGCGCGGTTGCCGATCCCGGGAACTCCCCCTCACGCCGGGTGAGTCCGCGTTGCGATTGCACGTGCCGATCGGCACAACGACCGACGTATCGGGACGCTCCATCGACCTTGCCGCGGAGATGGGCGACTTCGTGCTGTGGCGGCGCGACGACCGACCCTCCTACCAGCTGGCATCGCTCATCGAGGATCGCGACCTCGAGGTCACCCACGTCGTGCGTGGCAGCGATCTACTGCCCTCCACCGCGGCTCAGCTCCACATCGCGTGCGCCGTGAGTGTGGCCTCGTTCCGCGACGCCGTGTTCGTGCACCACCCGCTGATCGCTGACGCGGCCGGCAACAAGCTCAGCAAGTCACAGCTCGACACCGGACCGCTGACCACCAGCGACGCGCTCGCCGACGAGATCGTCCGCGTAGCGACGGAGCTTGCCGCGAAGGCCGGCATCACGCCGGCAGTGGCTCGGCGCTGAGCCGCACCGGCGCCCCGTCGACCAGCGCCGGATTCGTTCCATGGCCTCCGCCGCGGGCCAGCAGGAACGGCTCACCGTCCTCGTTGTCCCCGTCCCACGTGCGGATGACGAGCTCGAAGGAGGTCGCCGGATCGGTCGGCGCTCCCGTCCACTCCCACGACACGTGCGAAAGCGGCGTCGCGGGCGTTGACTGGGCCCCGAGCCCGGCGAGCCCCGCCAGGATTCGCAGGCGCTGCTCCTCGGCGAGGTAGGGCCACATCGCGCTGTGCCACAGGACCGTCGTCGTTCCCTCGGCGAGTTCGAGACCCTCGACGAAGGATGCGGCGTCCTCCTGTACGAGCGTCGCGGGCACCCTGGCTGCCACGTCGAGCGCATGACGAAGGCGCTCGAAGCGCAGCACGTCGTCGACCCAGACATAAGAGGTGAGGTGGACGCGGCCCTCAGTGGTACGGGGATCCACCGGATCGAGGTCGCAGCCGACGCGGTCACGCACTGCCGGCAACGGGCCGACCTCGAGATCGGGCACGCCCGGCAGGTGATCGGCACGCAGGTTGAGGCCCGCCGAACAGCCGATTTCGCGCAGCCGGACCTCCTTGGCCGCCGGCATCCGCGCCAGGGCGCATCGAAGGAGCGCCGAACGCCCGACCTCGTTGGTCTGAGGCGTCTGGCGAAGGCTGGCGGCCAGCACGTCGGGGTGGTCGGCGAGGGCTGTCACCACTGCGCTGTTGAAGGCGGCCCGATCGCCTGCGACGGGCGGGATCCCGCCCAGCGTCGGCAGGTGGATCGCCACCGCAGGGGCCTCGCGCACGAGGGCAAGCCGATGAACGGCCGCCATGATGCGCAAGCCCACCAGGTCACCGAACCGGACGGTCGACGGGACGATGTCCATTAGAGGTCCCTCGTCCTGCAGGTCCGATCGCACGGCCTCGAGGATCGCGGCGGCCACGAGTGCGCCAGTGGCTGCCACGTAGTCGCGTTGCCAGATGACCGCCTCGAGCGCCGTCACCACGTCGTTGTCGGCGGGCCGGTGGAACTCGTTCACCGTGGTGCTCCCTTCTTCCGTCGCGATACGTTCACCTGTCGACGTGGCCTAGCGTGTGGGCATGACGACGGACACTGACACCGCGATCGACGACCTCGCCGACCTGCTCCTCGGACTTTATCTGGAGAGCGACCCACTGGAGGCCACCCTCATCGGGATCCGCGATCACGATGCGCACCTGGCCGACCTGTCGCGGGCCAGCGACCTGCACCTCACGAACCGCATGGCCGAGATCCGCCATGCCGCACTCGCACTTGACCCGGATTCGCTGTCCGCGCAGGGGTCGATCACGCGCGATGTGGTGATCAGCCAGGTCGAGTACCTCGACAACGCCCGGATGGCGGAGGCTGTCGAGTACACGGTCTCGGCCTTCCCGGTCGCCCCGGCATCAATCGCCCTCGCGTACGTGCGCATGGTCGTCCTGACGGACGCCCAGCAGGCTGGCGACTACCTCGGCCGGCTTGGCGAGATCCCGCGCTACCTTCGGCAGGCAGAGGAACGATTGGCGGAGGGTCGCGCCAAGGGCCTCACGCCCGTGGCTCATCTCGTGCACATGGCCATCGACCAGATCCAGATGTACCTCGGCGCCGACACCGACCCGATGGCCATCGAGGGTCCTGCCGAATGGGACGGACTGGACGAGTGGATCCGGCGACGCGACCAGATCCTCGCCGACGTCGTCCGACCCGCTTTCTCCGCGCACCGCGACCACCTAGTCGCCGAGGTGCTTCCCACCGGGCGTTCCGTCGACGAGGTCGGCCTGGTGCACCTCCCCGATGGCATGGCGCGGTACCGGAACCTGATGCGCTTCCACACCACCACGGATCGCACGCCGGAGGACCTTCACTCCGTGGGCATCGCGATGGTCGAGCGCATCCACGCGGAGTTCTCGGCCCTTGGCGTTGAGCTCTTCGGCCTTACCGATGTGCCGGCCATCTTCAGGCACCTGAACGAGGACCCTGCCCTGCGCTGGGAGTCCTCTCAGCAGATCCTCGATGCAGCGGAGGCGGCAGTGCGTCGCGCGGAGGTCGTCTCGACGTCCTGGTTCGGCCGCACGCCCGAGGCGATCTGCGAGCTCGAGCAGATCCCTGAGCTGGAGGCCGAGGGCGCAGCCCCGGCCTACTACATGCAGCCGGCCCTCGACGGATCTCGGCCGGGCACCTATTACGCGAACGTGAACCGGCCCGAGGAGCGCACCTCCTTCGACCTCGAGGCGACCGCCTATCACGAGGCCGTGCCCGGGCATCACTTCCAGATCTCCCTGTCGCTCGAGACGCCCGACCTTCCGCTGCTCCGCCGCATGTCGTTCTTCACCGCCTACGTCGAGGGATGGGGGCTGTACTCCGAACGACTTGCCGATGAGATGGGCCTGTACTCCTCAGACCTCCAGCGGATGGGGATGCTCTCAGCCGACGCGTGGCGCGCGGCGCGCCTTGTCGTCGACACAGGGCTTCACGCCTTCGGCTGGACCCGTCAGCAGGCCGTCGACTACATGGCGCAGAACACTCCCGTGGCACCGATCGACATCGAGTCCGAGATCGATCGGTACATCGCCATGCCGGCCCAGGCCCTTTCGTACATGACGGGCCGACTGGAGATCGAAGCGCTGCGTGATCGGGCCGAGGCGGCCCTCGGCGGGAGTTTCGACATCAGGGACTTCCATGACGTCGTACTTGGTTCGGGCGCGCTGCCGCTCGAGGTTCTCGGCCGGGTCGTCGACGACTGGATCGCCACGCGCGCCTGACCGCACCGATTCAGTGGCGTCGCGCCGCCAGGCGAGCCTTCAGTGCGTCGCGCTTCTCCTCGAAGCGCGACGCCGCGACATCCATCTCCTCGACGAACGCGGCCAGTTCATCGCGCGCCCTCTGCCCGGCCGGCCCGAAATCCTCGCGCTCGAACACGCGCCACTTACGCAGCACGGGCATGACCACCTCGTCGCGGTGCTGACGCAGGTCGTAGATCCCCGCGACGGCGATCTGCACCGACTTGCGGGCGAAGCCCTCGATTCCGTGCCCGGGCATCGCGAAGTCGCGAACGGAGCCCCACACCGCTTCCATCGTCTGGTCGGGCGTGATGTCGAACGCGGCGTCGATCACGTTGCGGTAGAAGAGCATGTGCAGGTTCTCGTCGAGGGCGATGCGCGCGAAGAGCTGCTCTCCGATCGGGTCGAGGGTGGCCGCCCCGGTATTCCGGTGGGACACGCGCGTGGCCAGCTCCTGGAACGACACGTACGAGAGCCCGGCGAGCACGCCGGGATGGATCGCCCGAAAGCCCTGCTGCATGTGCACCATGCGGGCGCGTTCCATCGCCACCGGATCGATCGACCGCGTCACCAAGAGGTAGTCGCGGATCGCGATGCTGTGCCGTCCCTCCTCGGCCGTCCATCGACCCACCCATTGGCCCCACGCGCCGTCCCGCCCCAGGATGGTCGCAATCTCGAAGTGGTAGCTGGGCAGGTTGTCCTCCGTGAGCAGGTTCACCATCAGGCTCGTGCGGACGGCATCGTCGAAGCGCTCCTCCGAGGGCGTCCACTGCCGCCCCGCCAGCGGACCGGAGAAGTCCTCGCCCTGGCTCCACGGCACGTACTCGTGCGGGAACCATTCGCGCGCGGTGCTCGCATGCCGGTCGAGTTCGCGAGAGACCACCGGCTCGAGATCGGCCAGCAGGCGCAGGTCCGAGACGTTGTCAGCGAGTGCAGTCATGTGCCACAGCCTGACACAACGTGGCCCCGTCGGATGCCGGAAATGGCCTCGGAAGTGAGCGTGCGAGGGGCCGAAAAGTCAAGTGCTGCGAGAGTGCAAGTCGGCGCGACACCGGCGGCGAGAGGTTTACTGTGGTGGTGAGAACACAGGGAGCCGGAGGTGATCAGCATGACCGAGAAGGTCGCGGGAGCCGCGTCGCCTCAGGAAGTTGCCCACGCCACTGCGCACGGCATCGACGCTGCTGGTGATGCAGCAGATCAGGCCGAGCGGCTGACGATGATCATGGAGGCGGAGGCGACGCACAACGCCCTGAACGGTGGCGGCGGCGAGGGTGCAGACGAACTTCCTTACCCGCTCGAGGACATCGAGGACGTCCTCGCGATGGAGGACGCCGAGGACGCGAGCGACGATCCGATGCACGCCGGGGGGCTCACGCCGGCGCCGTGGATCACGGCCGAGCAGGCAGCGATGCATGTGGTCGACCCGGGCGATCTCGACGACAATGCCTACCTCGACGACGAGCAGAATGCCGAGCGCGCCGACCCCAACCGCGACCAGTTCGACGGTGCCCCACGCGACCTCACACCCGAGGACGAGACCATCCTGGGCATCGACCCGTACGACGCTCCCGCGAAGCGGTAGGCCAGTTGACCTCGACCTACGACTCCACCGCGCGCTCGCTGGACGGCACCGTTCTGTACGAGGTGCACGAGCGCGTTGCCCTCATCACCCTCAACCGGCCCGACCGGTTGAACGCGATCCTCCCCGGCATGGGTGAGGTCTACGCCGCGGCATTGAAGAGGGCCGACGCGGATCCGGATGTGGGTGCGATCGTCGTGACGGGCGCGGGCCGCGGCTTCTGCTCGGGCGCAGATCTGGGCGTGCTGGCCGAGGGGGCCGAAGGCCTTGACGGCTACCTCGACGGGCAGTCGCTGACCACCCTCCCGCTGGCGGCGTTCACGCTCGGCACTCCGGTCGTCACCGCCATCAACGGCCCCTGCGCCGGCATCGGCTTCGTGCTGGCGCTGAGCGCCGACATGCGCTTCGCCGCGCCGACTGCAACCCTGAGCACCTCGTTCAGCCGACTGGGACTGATCGCGGAGTACGCCTCATCCTGGCTGCTCACCCGGCTGGCCGGGCTTGCGACCGCCACCGACCTCCTGCTCAGTGGCAGGACGATCGACGCAGCCGAGGCGAAGGCGCTCGGCCTCGTCAACGCCGTCGACGAGGACGTCGTCGGCACGGCGATGGCGTGGGCCCACGACGTGGCGATGAACTGCTCGCCCTCGGCGCTCGCCGTGATCAAGCAGCAGTTGCTTCGCGTCGATGGTCAGGGCCTGGAGGATGCGGTCGACGACTCACTCGCGGAGATGCGGGTGGCCTTCACGAGGCCCGACCTGGGCGAGGCCGTCATGGCGAAGATCGAGAAGCGGGCGCCGCGGTTCCCACCGCGTTAGGGAACAGGGCTCGGGACCTACGCGAGCAGCCCGCAGTGGGCGAGAGCCATCCGTACCAGCCGACCCTGGCCGCCGGTCATCTCCGACTGGAAATCCGGTGCGGTGGCCTCGTCGGGAGTGACCCACACCAGATCCAGCGAGTCCTGCGACGGGGCGCAGTCCCCGCGGACCGGCACGATGAAGGCCAGGGCCACGGCATGCTGGCGCGGATCGTGAAAGCCCGTGACCTCGGGGCTCGGGAAGTACTCGACGACGCTGAACGGCTGCGGAGATGCCGGGATGCTGGGCAGTGCAAGACCCCCGAGGTCCTTCTCGATGTGTCGCAGCAGCGCATCGCGGATGCGCTCGCCGTACAGGACGCGCCCGGACACGATGGCGCGCGAGATCGAGCCATCGGGCATTCCGCGGAGCAGCAGGCCGACGGACGACAACCTGGCCGGTGCCGTCGACGCGGACCGGTACGGCGTCGACGTACACGATCGGCAGGCGCTGTCGCGCGGACTGCAGTTCGTCGTCGGTCAACCACGTCGCGCGGGTATCCAGCATGTCGCTCACGTAGAGGACCATACTTGCCCGCATGTGGGGAGCCCTGCTTGCTGGCCTGGGAATCGGAGCGCTGGCTGCGGCCAACGTGGGGCCGATCTGGCTGCTGTGCGTGCGCACGAGTGCGCGATACGGCTGGCGGTCCGGAGCGGCGATCGGACTCGGTGCCGCCATCGTCGACCTCGGCTACGCGGTCCTGGGCGCGCTCGGGGCCGCCGCACTTCTGCAGCTCGCGCCCCTGCGCATCGGCATGGGCCTGGTCGGCGCGGGCGTCCTGATCTACCTCGGGGCGCGGACCCTTCGCGACGCATGGCGGGTCCGGCTGGGTGCCGAGGACTCGAGCGAGGTGCTCCAGCCGCGGCACGCCCTGCGCACCGGGCTCATCGCGACGGCGTCCAATCCGCTGACCATCCTCACGTGGGGGGCGGTCTTCTCCGGCGCCGCCACCGCGAACGTCGCGGCCGGGCCGTCGTCGGCGCTCGCCTTCGTGATCGGCATCGGGCTCGGGTCGCTCGCGTTCCACCTGTGCCTCGCCGGCGTCTCCGGCGCCCTGGGCGGCCGGATGAACGACACCGCGCTGCGCTGGACCGATGCCATCAGCGGCGCCGGCCTCATCGGCTTCGGCCTGCTGCTCGGCGTCCGCACGGTGCGCGAGGGCTGATCTGCGGCTAACGTCCGTGTCATGACGCATTCGACACCAGCGAAGGACGGCCCGACCCGCCCGGACGGCGACGCCTACTCAGTCGCGAAAGGCGAGGACGAGTGGCGGGTGGAGCTCAAGCCGGCCGAGTACCACGTGCTGCGCGAGGCGGGCACCGAGGCGCCCTTCGTCGGCGAGTACACCGACACGAAGACCGAGGGCATCTACCGATGCCGCGCCTGCAACGCCGAGCTGTTCCGCAGCGACACCAAGTTCGACTCGCACTGCGGCTGGCCGAGCTTCTACTCCCCGCTGGCCAAGGACTCGGTCGTCTACATCGAGGACCGATCCCTGGGCAGCGTCCGCACGGAGGTGCGCTGTGCCGCGTGCGGTGGGCACCTCGGCCACGTGTTCGAGGGCGAGGGCTACGGCACGCCGACGGATCTGCGCTACTGCATCAACTCCATCTCGATGACGCTGGAGCCGGTCAGCCCCCCGCACTGATGAGCATCACGCCGGCCAGCGCCACCGCCACGCCCGCGTACTGGACGGCGCGGAGGCGCTCGTGCAGCAGGATCGCCGCGAGCACGGCAGTGACGACCGGATACAGATCACCCAGTACCGATGTCGTCGACAGCAGGCCCATGGTCGTCGCGTAGCCGTACGTCACGTTCGCGAGGGCGTCGAACACGCCGATGACGGCGAGGGGTATCAGGTCTCGCGGAGTGGCACCGCCGAACGTGCGCGCCTTGAGCAGCACCACCGCGAAGATCAGCATGGTGGTGATGCGCATTCCCGTCATCGTCATGAGGGGGTCGTGGGAACTGCCCTCGGCCATGAAGACGAACATGCCGCCGAAACCGAGCGCGGCCACGCCGGCCAGGATCAGCGGCCTTGCCGACTCGGCCCCGGACAGCTCCGGTCCGCTGGCGAGCAGGATGCCGACCACCGCCGCCAGGATGCCCAGGATCTGGAGCGAGGTGGGCGTCTCGCCACGCAGCAGCGCCACGGCCACCGGCACCAGCACGGACGCCGCTACCAGCGGCGAGACGATGCCCATCGGTCCGATCGACAGTGCCCGGTAGAACGCGAGCATGGCGACCATGCCGACGGTGCTCGCCGCGATCGCCCACGGCCAGTACCCGGGATCGGCGGACCAGCCGCCCGTGACGGTGGCCATGACCAGCAGGACCACGAACCCGATCGCCTGGGAGAAGCCGTAGACCGCCAGCGGCGGCAGCCGGCGGGAGAGCAGGCCGCCGAGGAAGTCGGACGTTCCCCACATGGCCGAGGAGAGGAGCGCGAGCAGGACGGCCACCGGGCAACCCTAACGGCGCGTCCGACGCCCCCGCGGAGCCGAAACCAATAGCCTGCAGGGGTGCGGACCATCACGTCCCGAACGGATGCCTTCGACCGGGCCCTCGCCCAGGTGAAGTCGGTCTCCGTGCGCCCGGAGTTCGAGATCGACGAGGCCCCAGCACCCCAGCGACTCGCCCCGTCGGCCGTCGCGCTCACCGCCGAGATGAGCGATCCCGACGACGCCACGGCCAGCGGCCGGTTCGTCCTCCTGCACGACCCCGACGGCGTGGATGAGTGGGACGGCAGCTTCCGCGCCGTGGTCTTCGTTCGCGCCAATCTCGAGACGGACCTCGTCGACGACCCGATGCTGCACGACGTCGGCTGGAGCTGGGTGACCGAATGCCTCACCAACGCCGGCGCCCATGCGACCCAGCTCGGCGGCACCGTCACGCGATCCTCGGGACGCTCGTTCGGCACCATGGTCGATCGCCCAGGCGATGGCTACGTCGAGATCCGTGCCTCCTGGACGCCCGTCGAGGACCAGGAGACCGGCGAGACGGTCGACGACCTTGCCGTGCACGTCAAGGCGTGGCTGGATCTGCTGGCCCAGGCTGCGGGCCTGCCGCCCCTGCCGTTGGGCATCACGCACGTCGGAGCCAACCGGCGCAGGAATCGGGGCTGAGCACACTGTCACAGCCCGAGTCCGACGACCAGGTCGAGCCGACGACGGAAGAAGCGCCGTTCGTGCCACCGTCGTTCGAACCACGCGACGGCGTGCCGCCGGTGATCACCGACGTGGAGGCGTTGCAGGCGTATGCCGATGCGCTCGCCGGCGGCACCGGACCGATGGCACTCGACGCCGAGCGTGCCTCCGGCTACCGCTACAGCCAGCGGGCCTACCTCGTGCAGATCCGGCGCGAGGGCGCAGGCACGGCCCTGATCGATCCGATCGCCGTCCCTGATCTGTCACCGATCCAGGAGGCCACCGCCGGCGTGGAGTGGATCCTCCATGCGGCCACGCAGGACCTGTCGTGCCTCGCCGAGGTGGGACTTCGACCGTCAGCCCTCTTCGACACCGAGCTTGCCGGACGGCTGCTGGGCCGCGATCGGGTCAGCCTTGGCGCCCTCGTGGCCAGCGAGCTGGGCCTCGGCCTGGAGAAAGGGCACGGCGCGACGGACTGGTCCATCCGACCCCTGAGCACCGCGCAGCTGAGGTACGCCGCGCTCGATGTCGAGGTGCTGGTCGAGCTGCGCGACATCATGGAGCGCGAGCTGGTCGCCGACGGCAAGTGGGAGTTCGCCCGCCAGGAGTTCGAGTCGTTGCTGACGTTCACTCCGCGCGACCGAGGCGACGAGGCCTGGCGTCGAACGTCCGGCATCCATCGGCTGCGCAAGCCCCGCGACCTTGCGGCGATCCGCGCGATGTGGACGGTCCGCGACGACATCGCCCGCCAGCGCGACATCGCGGTCGGCCGGATCCTGCCCGACTCCGCGATCGTCGCCGCCGTGCAGGCGCATCCGGCGACCGTCGAGGACCTGATGAACCTCAAGGAGTTCCGCGGGCGCGGGGCGCAGCGCTACCTCACCCGGTGGTGGGCGGCACTCCAGCAGGCCGCTGTGCTGCCCGCGGATGCCCTGCCGCTGAGCGCAACCCCTGCGGGCGGTCCGCCGCAGCCACGGGTCTGGGCCGAGCGCGATCCCGAGGCCCACGCGCGCCTCGAGGCGGCCCGAGCCTTCGTGTCGAGCCTGTCCGAGGACCTCAGCATCCCGGCCGAGAACCTGCTCACGCCCGACCTGCTGCGCCGGCTGTGCTGGGAGCCGCCGGATCCGGCCACCGCGGAGTCGGTGACGGCCGTGCTGGCCGCGGCGGGCGCCCGGTCGTGGCAGATCGAGCTGGCCCTGCCGGGGCTGTTGCCGGCTCTGGCCGCCATGCCCGCCGCGCCCGAAGTTACTGGGCAGTAGCCAGACAAGTTACCCACGGGTAATATGAGTCGATCCGCTCGAACGGGCGGAGATCCGACCAACCCTGGGAGTCGTGGTGGGACGAGCCGCGCAAGACGTCGTGTTCGTGGATGGGGTCCGCACGCCCTTCGGCAGGGCCGGCAGCTCCTTCGCCGAGACTCGGGCCGACGATCTCGTCGTCAAGGTCTTCCGCGAGCTCCTGCGGCGCAATCCGCAACTTCCTCCTGACCGCATCGACGACGTCGCCGTGGCGGCGACCACGCAGATGGGCGACCAGGGCATGACGATCGGCCGCAGTGCGGCGCTGCTGTCGGGCCTGCCCCACTCCGTCCCGGGCTATTCCGTGGACCGGATGTGCGCGGGCGCCATGACAGCGGTCACCACGCTCAGTTCGGCGATCATGGCCGGCGCCTACGACGTCGCCCTGGCCGGCGGCGTCGAGAGCATGTCGCGGCACCCGATGGGCGAGGGCATGGACCCGAACCCGCGGTTCCTCGCCGAGCGGATCGTCGACACGGATGCGCTGATCATGGGCGCCACGGCGGAGAACATCCACGACCGGTTCCCGCACCTGACCAAGGAGCGCGCCGACGCGTTCGCCCTGGGGTCCCAGCAGAAGACCGCAGCGGCGTACGCCAACGGCTGGATCCAGCCGGACCTCGTCCCGATCGCCATGCGCTCGGCCGCACTGGGCTGGGGCCTGATGACCGCCGACGAGGGTCCACGCCCGGAGACGACGCTGGACGGCCTCGCCGGGCTCAAGACCCCGTTCCGCCCGCACGGTCGGGTGACCGCGGGCAACAGCTCGGGCCTCAACGACGGGGCGACCGGGGCGCTGCTCGCCGCTGAGTCGGTGGCCGACGACCTCGGACTGACGAAGAAGATGCGCATGGTCGGGTTCGCGTTCGCCGGTGTCGAGCCGGAGATCATGGGCGTCGGGCCCGTCCCGAGCACGGAGAAGGCGCTCGCGCGGGCTGGCATGAGCATCGATGACATCGACCTGTTCGAGGTCAACGAGGCTTTCGCCGTGCAGGTGCTCGCCTTCCTCGATCACTTCGGCATCAAGGACGACGACCCGCGCGTCAACCCGATGGGCGGGGCGATCGCCGTAGGTCATCCGCTCGCGTCGAGCGGCATCCGACTCATGACTTACCTGGCCCGCGACTTCGAGCGGAACCCACAGGCTCGGTACGGCATCACCACGATGTGCATCGGCCTGGGCATGGGCGGAACGGTCATCTGGGAGAACGTCGACTACGCAGGGAGCAAGTGATGAGCGAGGCCACCAGCGTGACCGAGAACCCCGACGAGGTCATCACGCACGCACGCGTGCGTGTCTTCGACATGCCTGACGGCGCAGGCGTGATGGCGCTGATCACCATCGACAACGAGCGTGACCACACGCGTCCGTCCACCTTCGGTCCGGCCGGGCTGGCCTCCTTCGATGCGGCTCTCGACGAGGCCCTCGACAAGGTCGCCGCGATGCCCGACCTCGCCGCGATCGCTGTCACGGGCAAGCCGTTCATCTTCGCGGTGGGCGCCGACCTGTCAGCGATCGGGCGCGTCAACAACCGGTCGATCGTCCACGACTTCGGGAAGCTGGGTCACGACGTGTTCCGGCGCCTCGGCGAACTCGCCGTGCCGACGTTCGCGTTCGTCAACGGTGCGGCGATGGGTGGAGGCACCGAGCTGGCGCTGCACTGCAACTACCGGACCATGTCGACCGGCGCCGCGGCGATGTCGCTGCCCGAGGTGTTCCTCGGCCTCATCCCCGGCTGGGGCGGAGCGTGGCTGCTGCCGAACCTGATCGGCCCGGCCAACGCCCTTGAGGTGATCATCGCCAACCCGCTGCAGATGAACAAGCAGCTCAAGCCCAAGGATGCCAAGCGTTTGGGCATCGTCGACGAGCTGTTCGAGCCGGCGGACTTCCTCGAGCAGTCCATCCGCTGGGCCGCAGGTGTCGTCACCGGGACCGTCAAGGTCGATCGAGCCGAGCCGGACCGCGAGTCGTGGGACGGCATCGTCGAATTCGCCCGGGCCATGCTCGACGACAAGCTGCACGGCGCCACCCCTGCGCCGTACCGAGCCCTTGACCTCGTGCAGGCGGCCAAGACGGCCACCCGCAGCGAGGGCTTCGACGCTGAGGACGACGCCCTGGCCGACCTCGTCATGGGCGAGGACCTTCGGGCCTCCCTGTACGCCTTCGACCTCGTGCAGAAGCGGGCCAAGCGGCCGGTCGGCGTGCCCGACAAGTCGATGGCGCGGCCGGTCACCAAGGTGGGCATCGTCGGTGCGGGCCTGATGGCCAGCCAGCTGGCGGCACTGTTCGCCAAGCGGCTGCAGGTGCCTGTCGTCATGACGGACCTGGATGCCGAACGAGTCGAGAAGGGCCTGCAGTGGGTCCGCGATGACGTGGCCAAGCAGGTTGCCAAGGGTCGGCTGACTCAGGACAAGGCGAATCGACTCGTGGGACTGGTCTCCGGCTCCACCGACAAGGCCGCCTTCGCCGACGCCGACTTCGTGATCGAGGCCGTGTTCGAGAACCTCGAGGTGAAGAAGCAGGTGTTCGCCGAGGTCGAGGCTGTCGTGAAGGACACGTGCATCCTTGCCACCAACACGTCGTCACTGTCGGTTTCCGCGATGGCAGCCGACCTGAAGCACCCGGAGAGAGTCGTCGGCTTCCACTTCTTCAACCCGGTGGCGGTGATGCCCCTACTGGAGATCGCCCGGGCCGAGCAGACCGATGACGAGACCGTCGCCACCGCGTTCGTGGTGGGCAAGTCGCTGAAGAAGAACTGCGTGCTGGTGAAGGACGCGCCGGCCTTCGTCGTCAATCGACTCCTCAACCGCTACATGGGCGAGATCGTGCGTGCGATCGATGAAGGCACGCCGTTCGACGTCGCCAACACGGCGACGGACAGCATCGGCTTCCCGATGCGACCATTCGCACTGATCCGGCTCGTCGGTCCGGCGGTCGCCTTCCATGTGTCCGAGACACTGCATGAGGCCTTCCCCGACCGCTTCTACGTGTCGGACAACCTCCGCGCGATGGTCGATGCGGGCAAGGCGTCCTTCGAGGTCAAGGGCGAGGACGGCAGCCTGTCGATCGACCCCGAGGTGGTCGCGCTGTTCCGTCAGGGCGACGCACCACTCACCGGCGATGAGGTGCTCGAGCGCATCGGTGACGCCCTGGCCGACGAGATCCGCCGGATGCTCGACGAGGGTGTGGTGGCCGAGCCACAGGACATCGACCTGTGCGTGATCCTGGGCGCCGGCTGGCCGTTCTGGCTGGGCGGCATCACGCCGTACCTCGATCGCAGCGGTGCTGCCGAGAGGGTCGCCGGCGGACGGTTCCTGCCGCGGGGGGTGGCCTCGCTCGTCTCCTGAGCCTCACGCGCGGGTTGGGAAAGCCCGTAACTTACGGTAGCGTAACCTACGACTTCGTAGGTTACCTCCAGGAGGACGCGTGCTCACAGCGGACCAGTTGCCGCCCATCATCCAGGGCGGGATGGGGGCTGCCGTGTCGTCGTGGCGCCTCGCCAAGGCCGTGTCCCGGCGCGGACAGCTCGGCGTCGTCAGCGGCGTCGCCCTCGACCTCGTGCTGGCCCGTCGCCTGCAGGACGGCGACCTCGACGTGCTGCGCGCCCTGCGGAACTTCCCGAACCAGGAGATGGCACAGCGCGCGATCGACCGGCTGTACCGCGAGGGCGGCAAGGATCCCGGAACGCCGTACGTGCCGCTCCCCCACCTGACCGTGCACCCGCATCGGGCGTCGACCGAACTGGTCGTGCTCGGTAGCTTCGCGGAGGTGTTCCTCGCCAAGGAGGACAACGACGGGATCGTCGGCATCAACTGTCTGGAGAAGATCCAGCTCTCGACGCCGGGCACCCTGCTCGGCGCGATGATCGCCGGCGTCGATGCCGTGCTGATGGGCGCGGGCATCCCCCGCGAGATCCCGCGGGCGCTCGACACGCTTGCCCGTGGCGACGTCCTGCACTTCCCCATCGACGTCGACGGCGCCGACGCCGGGCAGTTCACCCTTGACCTCGATCCGCGCGAGCTGGTCGGCCCGAGCCTGCCGGAGCTGGGTCGCCCGCCCTTCCTCGCCATCGTCTCTGCCCACGTCCTGGCGCAGTTCCTGGCGCGCGACGCCGACGTGCGTCCCGATGGCTTCGTCGTGGAGGCTCCGCCCGCTGGCGGCCACAACGCACCGCCGCGCAAGACCGTCATCGACGAGGACGGCGAGATGATCTTCGGGCCGCGCGACGAGCCCGACCTGGCCAAGATCGAGGCTATCGGTCTCCCGTTCTGGCTCGCTGGCGCGGCAGGCACACCGCAGGCACTGGTCGACGCGCGCGCGGCCGGCGCGAAGGGCGTGCAGGTGGGTACCGACTTCGCGCTGAGCCAGGACTCCGGTCTCGACGAGTCCATCCGCCGCACCCTGATCTCCCGCATCGTCGACAAGTCGCTGCACGTCAAGACCGACCCTCTCGCCTCGCCGACCGGCTTCCCGTTCAAGGTCGCCCAGCTCGAGGGCACCCTCTCCGACACCGCTGTGTACGCGGCCCGGCCGCGACTGTGCGACCTCGGCTTCCTGCGCTCGCCGTACCTGAAGGACGCCGACACGGTCGGCTACCGCTGCGCGTCGGAGCCCGAGCACATGTACGTCAAGAAGGGCGGCACGATCGAGGACACCGTCGGTCGGCAGTGCATCTGCAACGGCCTGGTGACCGCCGTCGGCATGGGCCAGACGCGCAAGGACGGCTACAGCGAGCATCCCATCGTCACCCTGGGCTCGGACGGCGAAGGCCCGCGCCAGCTGGCCGCCCTCTACCCCGACGGCTGGACCGCTCAGCAGGTGGTGGACTGGCTGCTCACGGGGTGATGTCGCTCCGCGACTCCTGCTCCACGTCCGTGCGCATGGCAATCGTCTCGACGACCGCGCGGGAGATGTCCTGGGCCGTGAGTCCGCATTCGGCCAGCACCTCGGCCCGCTTTCCGTGATCGAGGAAGCGCTGAGGCACCCCGAAGTTCCGGACCGGCACCTCGACCCCGTTGTCGCGCAGCAACTGGCTGGTGGCGGCGCCGATGCCTCCGGTTCGGATGCCGTCCTCGATGACGACGACGAGGCGCGCGGCTGACGCGAGGCCCACCAGCGCCTCCGGCAGCGGCTTCACCCAGCGTGGATCGACCACCAGCACGCCGAAGCCCTGCGCCTTCAGCCGCTCGGCCACGTCGATGCACAACGACGCAAATGCGCCGACGCTGACGATCAGGACCTCCGGGCGACCGGACTCCGCGATGACGTCGTAGCCGACCCCGCTGCGGATCGCGGGTATCCGAGGTCCCAGCGCCCCCTTCGGGAAGCGCACGACGGTCGGGGCGTCGGGGACGTCGACCGCCTCGCGCAGCTCCGCGCGCAGCGTGGCCTCGTCGCGTGGTGCCGCGATGCGCAGCCCCGGCACGACCTCGAGCATGGCCATGTCCCACATGCCGTTGTGACTGGCACCGTCGTCGCCGGTGACGCCGGCACGGTCGAGGACGAAGGTGACGCCGGCCTTGTGCAGGGCGCAGTCCATCAGAACCTGGTCGAAGGCGCGGTTGAGGAAGGTGGCGTAGAGGGCCACCACGGGATGGAGTCCGCCGTACGCCATTCCTGCAGCGCTGGTGGCCGCGTGCTGCTCGGCGATGCCGACGTCGTAGGTGCGCTCGGGGAATGCCTCCGCGAAGCGATCGAGTCCGGTGGGTCCGAGCATGGCCGCGGTGATGGCCACCACGTCGGGACGCTCGTGGCCGATGCTCACCATCTCGTCGGAGAAGGCCCCGGTCCAGGACGGACCGCCGGCGTTCAG
The DNA here is from genome assembly GCA_963755335.1 of uncultured Actinomycetes bacterium. Lineage (GTDB taxonomy): Bacteria > Actinomycetota > Actinomycetes > S36-B12 > S36-B12 > UBA10649. The sequence goes on along the minus strand of CAVWJW010000008.1, from coordinate 1,392,778 downwards.
GGGTCGGCCCGTGTCGGGGTCGATGACGCCCACGCCGTGGAAGCGGTCGGCTTCGTCCTTCTCGGCTGGCAGGTAGCCCCGCCCCTTGTGGGTGATGGCGTGCACGATGACCGGTCCGTCGAACTCCTTGGCCCTGTTGAGCGCGAACTCCATCTCCTGCTCGTCATGGCCGTCCACCGGACCGATGTACTTCAGGCCGAGGTCCTCGAACATGCCCTGCGGAGCCACGACATCCTTGACGCCCTTCTTCATGCCGTGCAGCGCGCCGTAGATCGGGTCCCCGACCACGGGCGTGCGCAGCAGCGTGCGCTTGCCCCACTTCATGAACTTCTCATAGCCCCGGGTCGTGCGCAGGGTCGCGAGATGATGGGCGAGCCCGCCGATGGTGGGCGAGTACGAGCGGGCGTTGTCGTTGACGACGATCACCAGCGGCCGGGTCGACGCGGCGATGTTGTTCAGGGCCTCCCACGCCATGCCGCCGGTGAGCGCTCCGTCGCCGATCACGGCCACCACATGCTGCGTGGCGAGCAGGCCGCGGCGCTCCCAGGCCTTGGCCAGGCCGTCGGCGTACGACAGTGCTGTCGAGGCGTGGGAGTTCTCGATGACGTCGTGCGGGCTCTCGCTGCGGCTCGGGTAGCCGGACATGCCCCCGCGCTGGCGCAACTGGTCGAAACCAGGGGCGCGGCCGGTCAGGATCTTGTGGACGTAGGCCTGGTGGCCGGTGTCCCACACGATGATGTCGTCAGGGCTGCGGAAGACCCGATGAAGGGCGATGGTGACCTCGACGACCCCGAGATTCGGGCCGAGGTGACCACCGGTCGCCGACACCTTCTCGACGAGGAAGGAGCGGATCTCCTCGGCCAGCTCGGGCAGTTGCTCGGGATCGAGAGCGCGGACGTCGCGGGGGTCGCGGATGCCGTCCAGCAGGCTCAAGATGGTCCTCCCTCGACGAAACGCAACCCCGCAAGTCTAGGTGATCGACTGGAGAACTACCCGCCGAAGCGGTTCCTGACCGCCCTAGAACGGCGTGGGGCCGAAGACCGGGCCGGGATCGTGCTCGTAGGTGCGCTCCTGGGGGCTGGTCCAGGTGCAGGCACCGTCCGGTTCGCTCGACGTGATTCGCCATCGGGCATGGGTTTTCAGCTGGTGATGCCGAACGCAGAGTGCCCCCAGATTGGCAGGCGACGTCGATCCGCCCTCGTCGAAGGCCATGGCATGGTCGATCTGGCAGCGATCAGCGCGCTTGCGGCAGCCCGGGAATCGACAGGTCCGGTCGCGGGCGACGATGAACTCGCGCAGTCGATCGGGGATGGCGTAGGTGCGGCGGCCGTAGTCGAGCAGGTGCCCGGTCGTGGGGTCGCAGATCATTCGGCGAAGTGTGATGGCGACTTCGGGATCGGCGAGCAGCTCGCGCACCGCGACGGCTGGGATGGCGCCGACGCCGCGCAGTCGTGCCTCGCCGCACACGCTCCCCGTCTCGCTGTCGTGCACCGGCAGGCCATCATCCGTGGCCAGGCCGTGACTTGGCGCGAGTTCGTGACGCAGCGCCAGCAGGGTCGGCAGATCGATGACGAGGTCGAGATGCGCCCGCATCCGCGGTTCGTCGGCTCGGGTCCGAGCGGGGCAGTCAGCTGCCAAGACTGCGTCAAGCAGCGCCTCGGTGCGTCGCTCCCCCATCGTCAGTGGCGACGTCTGGTCCGCCTTGGCTGTGGCATCGAGCCCGCTGAGGATGGCATGCGCATGCTCGGTGGCCATCCGTGCGATCAGAACGCTCATGCCGTCGAGCTGGTCGGAGACGTAGACATCGCGCGTGCACAGGGCCTCGCGCCGACGGCGCTGGACGCCCTCGGCGTCGATGGCCAGCACGACGCGGTTCGCCTGCGTGTGCGTACGGGCCACGGTGTTGCGACGTGCGGTGGGCAGCACCCGCGCCTGGAGCGCCTGGCAGGCGACGGCGAATTGAGCTCGCTCGACCGCCTCGTCGTCGGCTAGCCCCACCGAGCCACCACAGTCGGCAGCCACCGCGGCCGCGAGTGCTCCCGGGAGTCGGCGGGCGTGCTCGACGAGCACCTGCGCATGCTGTGCGCTTATCTCGCCTGCGGCCAGTGCCGATCCCGTGGCAAGCAAGGGGCCGGCAAGGATCCGCGCCGAGTCGATCTCGCGCTGGGCCGCTGAGTGCGTCCAGCGCAGAGCGACGGCGATCTCCTCGCGCACGACGTCAGCGATGCGGAACGTCCGCTCGCGATCGTCAGGCTCGAGGATGGTGAACTCTTCGACACGGGGCACAGGCGACGCGGCGGCGATCAACGCTGCGTTGCGTCGCGACCTCAGCCATGCGGTGATGCGCTCCACGACCTGCAGGAAGGTCACCGCATCGACTGGCTCGAGACGACACTCATCGATCTCGCCAAGGGCGTCAACCACATCGGTGCCCGGCCGCATGCAGACGAGCAACGCCAGGCGCACCCGCGCCGAGGTCAGCGTCGACTCGACGTCGGGCGCCGGTGAATGGAACATGCCTTCACCATACGAGGACCCTCTGACATCGAGGGTCCTGCAAGAACCCCTTGTGCACAGGCCTTTGCGCTGGCAGTTCGACACGAGCGAGTTGGCGGCGTAGTCGAACATGCCGCTGGTTCGCGTGCCGAACAGTGCGACGGCGACCACGATGACGACCGCGACGAGCGATACCAGGATGGCGTACTCGACCGCCGTGGCTCCGTCCTCGTTGGTCCCCTTCACCTGCCACGCGCGTCACGAATGAAAACCACGGTGCCAGCACCTTCTCGTACATCCCCGTCCCCTTTGACCCCCGACGCTACCCTCACAACCCGGATGAATTCGACATCGTCAGCGTCGAAGTGCCTCTTCCACGAGAGCGACCTCGCGTTGCACGTTCAGCAGTCGGGCGCCTTCGGCCTCGAGGGCAGCCTGGACGGTGGTGATCTGCGCCGGCTCGAGGACGTCGCTCAGCTCGACGCGCGCATTGGCGTAGGCGCGCCGGGTGCCCTCGAGCTGGCCTTCGATGGAGTGCGTCACGAGGCGCGCCAGAGCCAGCGGGTACTGACGGATCGGCGACAGCCGAAGGTCTGCCGGCCCACGGTCGAGCAGCCAGCCGGCAACCTTGCTCGCGAACTCGTCCGTGCCCGGAGGCGGCAGGTCGCGTGGCCAGCCGACCGGCGCTCCCGGGCGGACGGCCATCTACAGCAGCGAGCGGAGCACGAACTGCAGGATGCCGCCGTGCCGGTAGTAGTCGGCCTCGCCCGGGGTGTCGATGCGGACGAGGGCCGTGAACTCCACGGTCCGTCCGTCGATCGCCACCGCCTCGACATCGACCTCGCGGGGCGTGACGCCGTCGTTCAGCGCCGTGATGCCGTGAATCGTGAAGACCTCATCGCCCATCAGGCCGAGCGCATCGGCGCTCATGCCGGGCTGGAACTGCAGCGGCAGGACGCCCATGCCGATGAGGTTGGAGCGGTGGATGCGCTCGTACGACTCCGCGATGACGGCGCGCACGCCGAGCAGCGCGGTGCCCTTGGCTGCCCAGTCACGGCTGGAGCCCGAGCCGTACTCCTTGCCGGCGAGGATCACCAACGGCGTGTGGTGGGCCGCGTAGGCCTGGGCTGCGTCGTAGACCGGCACGGTCTCGTCGTCGGGCGTGGTGAAGTCGACGGTGAAGCCGCCCTCGATGTCCTTGAGCATGAGGTTGCGCAGGCGGATGTTCGCGAACGTGCCGCGGATCATGACCTCGTGGTTGCCGCGACGCGAGCCGTAGGAGTTGAAGTCCTTGCGGTCCACGCCGTGCTCGGCGAGGTAGATGCCGGCTGGGCTGTCGGCCTTGATGTTGCCTGCCGGTGAGATGTGATCGGTCGTGACCGAGTCGCCGAGCTTCAGCAGGACGCGCGCGCCGGTGATGTCGAGCACCGGCGTCGGCTCTGCCGGCATGCCGTCGAAGTACGGAGGCTTGCGGACGTAGGTGCTCTTCTTGTCCCAGGCGAACGATGAGCCGCTCGGGGTGGGCAGCGACTGCCACCGCTCGTCACCGGCGAAGACATCGGCGTAGCGGGTGGCGAACATGTCGGAGTCGATCGTTGCGTCGATGACGTCCTGCACCTCGCCGGGCGTCGGCCAGATGTCGGCGAGGAACACCGGCTCACCGTCGGTGTCCGATTCCGAGGGGCTCGTTGGCGAGGTCGATGTCCATCGTGCCGGCCAGCGCATACGCGACGACCAGCGGCGGGGACGCGAGGTAGTTCATCTTCACGTCGGGGTTGATGCGACCCTCGAAGTTGCGGTTGCCGCTCAGGACGGACACGACGGCGAGGTCCGCCTCGTTGACAGCGGCACTGACCTCGGGGATCAGCGGACCGGAGTTGCCGATGCAGGTCGTGCAGCCGTAGCCGACGACGTCGAAGCCGAGCTTGTCGAGGTAGACGTTCAGGCCGGACTTCTCGTAGTAGTCGGTGACGACCTTGGAGCCCGGGCCGAGCGTGGTCTTGACCCACGGCTTGCGGGACAGGCCCTTCTCGACGGCCTTCTTCGCGAGCAGGCCGGCACCCATCATGACGAAGGGGTTGGACGTGTTCGTGCACGACGTGATCGCGGCGATCGCCACGGCGCCGTGGCCGACGCGAACGGCCTCGCCGCCGATGGTCACGTCGACGCCAGCTGCGGCATCCTTCGTGTACGTCTCAAGCGCCGTCTCGAACGCGGACTTGGACTCGCTCAGCAGAACCCGGTCCTGCGGGCGCTTCGGACCGGCCAGCGACGGGACAACGGTGCTGACGTCGAGCTCGAGGTACTCCGAGTACGTCGGCTCGTGGGCCGCGTCGTGCCACAGGCCCTGCTCCTTGGCGTAGGCCTCGACCAGGGCGAGCTGCTCGGCCGTGCGGCCGGTCATGCGCAGGTAGTCGAGAGTCGCGCCGTCGATCGGGAAGATCGCGACGGTGCTGCCGTACTCCGGGCTCATGTTGCCGATGGTGGCGCGGTTGGCCAGCGGCACCGCGGTGACGCCGTCGCCGTAGAACTCGACGAACTTGCCGACGACGCCGTGCTTGCGCAGCATCTCGGTGATGGTGAGGACGAGGTCGGTGGCGGTGGCGCCCGGCGGGCAGTTCGCCCGTCAGCCTGAAGCCGACGACGCGCGGGATGAGCATCGACACGGGCTGGCCGAGCATGGCCGCCTCGGCCTCGATGCCGCCGACGCCCCAGCCGAGCACGCCGAGGCCGTTGACCATGGTGGTGTGCGAATCGGTGCCGACAACGGTGTCGGGGTACGCCTGGCCGCCGCGCGCCATGACGACGCGGGCGAGGTTCTCGATGTTGACCTGGTGGACGATGCCGGTGCCCGGCGGCACGACCTTGAACTCGTCGAAGGCGCTCTGGCCCCAGCGCAGGAACTGGTAGCGCTCGAAGTTGCGCTCGTACTCGAGGTCGACGTTCTGCGCCTCGGACTGGGGCGTGCCGAAGAAGTCGGCGATGACGGAGTGGTCGATGACCAATTCAGCGGGCGCAAGCGGCTCGATCTTCGCCGGGTCACCCCCGAGGTCGACGACGGCCTCGCGCATCGTGGCCAGGTCGACGACGACCGGAACCCCGGTGAAGTCCTGCATGACCACGCGGGCCGGCGTGAACTGGATCTCCTCGGACGGCTCGGCCGCCGGGTCCCAGGCGCCGATGGCCTCGATCGTCTCGCGAGTGACGTTCGCGCCGTCCTCGGTCCGCAGGAGGTTCTCGAGCAGCACCTTGTGCGTGAAGGGCAGGTTCGCCGAGCCTTCCACGGCAGAGATGCGGAAGATCTCATACGTCGCGGCACCCACGTCGAGGGTGCCGCGTGCTCCGAAACTGTCCTTGCTGGCCACCGGCGATCTCCTCCGAAGTCGGGTCTGCGCAGATCATTCCACGACGAAAGTATCTCGACGTCAAGATATCTCATCGACGCGCGGCTGGCCGCACGGACCCGGCCGTCGCTACTTGAGCAATCGCACCGTATCGCCGCCGATGGTCCCGGTCCACGTGGTGAAGTCGTGGACCGAGCCGGAACTGGAGAACTTGATCTCCACCTGGAACCAACAACCGCCCGGCGACGTGCCGACGCACGTATAGCCGGTCGGAACTGGCACGGTCATCGTCTGGAGTCGTCCATTGTTCGATCGCGCTGGAGATCGTCGACTGGCAGACGTTGCCGACAATGTTCGTCGTCACCCCGCTCTTGACGCTCTTGCACCCAGGCAACGCCGTCTGACCCGCGGTGATGTTCTCTGCGGGTCGGATCACCTTCACCGTGCCGTTACCCGCTGGCGTCGCCGGCGTCGAAGAAGGAGAAGTAGAAGTCCTTGCCTGCCGCGTCGGGCTTGACCTGCAGCAAGTTGAAGAGAGCGGTGCTGGCCGTCGCGTTCTGGTAGACCGGCATGCGCTCGAATCCCGCGACCGACACGTCCGCATTGAGCTGCGAAGCGGCTTGCCGCAGCCGGATCGACAATCGCCCGTAGCGCGTACGCGTTCGCTCCTCGTCCGTTCGTGTCGTTCCGCGAGTCCGCAGGCCTGATGGATTGCCGGTGTACACGACGGGGTCGCCCCTCGTGACGGTCTCCGCATCGTGCCGTCGTAAGGGAGCATTCGTACGAACCTGCAGGTAGTAGTCACCCGTCTTGTCCGGGTGGAAGGTGCAGAGGTCGACCCACTGGTGGAACACCGCGGCCAAGCTGGGCCTCGAGTTGCCGATCCCCGTCATCGAGTCGCCGCTGGAGCAGACGGTTGGCGCGCTAGTGACGCCGCGATACTGCTTGACGCACTTCCCGACGGTGTCGGCGGTCTCAGCTGATGTCCTTCATCACGCGTGCGTGCTCGGGTACATAGTCCGCGGACCGACCACGCATCACGAACGAACGTTGTCAGTCCCGGCTGAGTGCCGCTGCCCCCTGGATCGGAGTCGCCCGTGCAGAACGGTCGAGTCAGCCGAAGCCTGATAGCGGGCGGCCGAGTCCGGTGCGAAGGGGTTCATGCCGTTGATCGTACGTGCCCGGTAGACTGCTGCAGTCCTGCCCCGTGTTCACATATGCGGGATCGTAGATCTGCATCTTGATGTCGTGGCCCACGGCCAAGGACGCCGACGCGCACGACGTAGAAATACCCCGCCTTGTTGTACTCCTTGTTCGGGATATGGCGCATTAGGCGGGGTCAGGTCGTTCGGATCGACACAGTCCGTCGTCGTCGAGTCGCACACCGTCGTCATGAAGCGGTCGCCCTGGATCTTCGCTGTCGCCGGACCCTCGATCCCTGACCAGAAGTTCGGCGAGGGGTCCTGGCAGGTGGCGTAACCCGCCGGCGACCCTGGAATCGCATTGCCCTGGGGCTGGTCGGCGCTGGCGTAGGTCGTCCCTGGGGGCTCGTTGCCGAGCGTGTTGCACGGACTCCCCATGAGCGCGGTGCCCTGGTAGTCGGCGAGGGCGCCCCGCACGATGGTGGTCGTCGGGTTTCCGAAGAGAGCGCCGAAGGTGTTCGGAATCGTGCTCGACACCGTGACCATGAGCTCACTGGGGTTCTGGCCCTTGATGACCGTCACGCTCGTGCTGCCGGAGTTCGGGTAGCCGTTCTGGGCGGAGGCCGCGATCGCCTTCGTCTGCGCGTTGTTGAAGTAGTTCGGCATCCAGGTCACGCCGGCAAGCGCCGCGGAGTCCGCAGCGTTCTGCACCTTCTGCACCTCGACGTACCACCGGCCGACGTCGATCGCTATCCCGCACAGCACGAGCATCAGCGGGATGATGACCGCGGCGACGATCGCTATCGCCCCGTCATCCGAGCGGAGTCGGACGACCAGCGACCGGATGCATCGCCGCATCACGAGTGGGCGTCCTGCTGGCAGTTGATCGGAGGGAGGGGCTCGAACTTCATGACCGAGTGATCCTGCAGCCCGATGTTGGCGCCGAAGATCCGGGTGATCAGGGGGTGGGTCGCCTTCATGTAGACGCCGACCGACTGCCCTTTCGGGTCGTTAATGCAGGCATTGATGAGATGCGAGTCCCAGCTGCCACCGCCGTAGACGAATCGGCCGAAGGCGTCGTTCCAGACGTACCTGATGCACGAGTTCGTGCAGCCAGCGGGCACGAAGGCCGCCGCTCCTGTCGTGGCGCCGTCCGCGTTGTTGTTCCAGCCGTTGGCGATCGAGGGGACGGTATTGGTCGGGTAGCCGGCGTTGTTCGCCTGGTACACCCAGAGCTCGTCAATCGAGTTCTTCGGCATCGCTGTACCCGCCTGCGCGATGGCGATGGCCGTAGCGACGACCAGGTTGGGGTCGCCCACCCGGCACCCGGCCGGTCGGCGTTCGGGCAGGTGGCGACAGGGCCGGATCCGGCACCGGTGGCGGCCACACGCGCTCCGACGCGGACCGACGAGGACACGCCCAGCCAGTCCCGCATGACGAGCGAGAACTCGAGCATCCCCATCACGAGCAGCAGGAGGACGGGGAGCACGATGGCAAACTCGACCGCGGCGGAGCCTGAGTCGCCTCGGCCCCCGCCGTGTCTCGCACCCATCACCCCGTCGCGCGGTGCGAGACCCGCACGCCCAGGGAACATCCCCACGCCCCGATGGTAAGAGGGCTACGCGCGGGATCCACGGTCAGGCGGGTGCGATCGGCGTCCCTTGGATGGTCAGTGACCACCAACGCGAATCAGGTCCCGGTCGGCAGCAGGAGCGCCACCGTCTCGAAATGGTGGGTCATGGGGAAGGCATCGAAGGATCGGAGTGCGGCAAGCCGGTAGCCATGACCTGCGAACAGGGCGACGTCCCGGCTGAGGGCCACCGGGTCGCAGGCGACGTACACGACCGTAGGCCGGCCCGCCGAGGCGATGCGGTCGACGACCTTGCGGCCCACCCCGGCGCGAGGTGGGTCGAGGACGACGCCGTCGGCGGTGAGCCCGCTGGCCGCCTGCAGCCATCGCTCGACTTCGAACTCGTGGAGCCTCACGGAGGGCAGATCATGGAGCGCCCGACGGGCGGAGCGGACCGCCTGGGGCGCGGACTCCACCGCCTCGACGGTCCCTTCGGCACCGACCGCCTCGCCGAGGAACGCCGCGAACAGCCCGGCGCCCGCGTACAGGTCCCACCACAGCTGGCCCGGCCGGGGCTCGCCGAACTCGAGGACAGCGTCGACCAGCGCCTCAGGCAGGCACGTGATGGACCTGCCAGAAGTCGCCTTCGGTCAGCCGCCACGTGCGGTCGCGAACCGAGCGGTCGACCTTGCCCTGGGCTGGCGAGTCCGGGCGTCGCGACAGCCTCCACGGCGATCTGCGCACTCGTCGACGCCGATGACGTCGTGACTGCGGTGTCGACGCAGTCCACGGGTGCCATCCGGTCCGGTCGCCCAGGTCATCCGGCTGCGCCAGTGCAGGCCGTCCGGGTAGCCCGGGAGTTCGTCGACCGTGACTCCGAGGATCGGGTCGTCCGCGGCGATGCCGCCGAACCGCTGCAGGGACTCGCGCAGGACCTGGGTCTTCAAGTTCCGCTGGGCAGGGAGGGCAACGTGCTGGAAGTCGCACCCGCCACACATGCCCGGACCGGACCAGGGGCACGGTGCGGGAACGCGATCGGGCGACGGTTCCAGGATCTCGACGGCATCGGCCCGCACGATGCGCGCCGCCACCTCGGTGACGCGAACTCGAGCCCGCTCCCCCGGCAGGACATGGCGAACGAAGAGCGTGCGACCGTCGCTGTGGGCGATGAAGTGACCCCCATGGGCCACCGGCCCAATGAGAACGTCGCGGACATCGCCGACGGCAAGCGTGCCGGGCTCGGCAGCCATCGGCTACGACTCGCGATCGGCGATGAGCTCGCTCGACTCGAGCTGCCACGGCACGCTGGTGACCATGACGCCGGGGGTGAACAGCAGTCGACTCTTCAGTCGCAGGGCCGACTGGTTGTGGAGCAGCTGCTCCCACCACCGGCCCACGACGTACTCGGGGATGTAGACCGTGATGAGGTCATTGGGGTTGTTGGACCGCAGGGTCCTGACGTAGTCGAGGATCGGGCGGGTGATCTCGCGGTAAGGCGACGCCAGCACCTTGAGCGGCACCGGGATCTCCCGACGCTCCCACTCCTCCTCGAGCCTGACGGTGTCCTCGTGGTCCACGTCGACCGTGATGGCCTCGAGGGCAGTCGGCCGGGTCGCTCGGGCGTAGGCGAGAGCGCGCATCGTCGGCTTGTGGATCTTGCTGACGAGGACGAGGACGTGCACGCGCGCCGGCAACGTCATGCGCTCGTCCTCCTCGGTGACGATCTCGCGAGCCACGCGCTCGTAGTGGCTGTGGATCCCGCGCATCAGCAGGAAGATCAGCGGCATCGCGACGACGACGATCCACGCGCCCTTGGTGAACTTCGTCGCCAGCACGATGACGAGGACCGAGCCGGTCATCACCAGGCCGAAGCCGTTGATCACGCGCGAGCGCACCATCCGGGCGCGCTCCTTGGCGTCCTCCTCGGTCTTCAGCAGCCGGGTCCAGTGCCGGACCATGCCGAGCTGGCTGAGCGTGAACGAGACGAACACGCCGATGATGTAGAGCTGGATCAGGCCGGTGACGTCGGCCTGGTAGATGATCACGAGAACGATCGCCAGCCCGGCGAGGGTCAGGATGCCGTTGCTGAACGCGAGGCGGTCGCCGCGAGTGTGCAGCTGGCGGGGCAGGTAGCCGTCCCTGGCCAGCACCGAGCCCATCACCGGGAAGCCGTTGAACGCCGTGTTCGCTGCGAGGGCGAGGATCGTCGCAGTGGCGAGGGCGACGACCAGGACGATGACAGTGCTGTCCCTCGAAGACCGCGTCGGCGATCTGGACGATGACCGTCTTCTGCTGCTGCCCCGGCGGCAGCCCGATGAGGTCCTTGTCGAACTCGGTGACCTTGACCTGCGTCTTGAGGGCCAGCCAGGTGATCCCGCTGAACATCGTGGTCGCGATGATCCCCAGCAGGAGCAGCGTGGTCGCGGCGTTCTTCGACTTCGGCTCCTTGAACGCCGGTACGCCGTTCGCGACCGCCTCGATGCCGGTCAGGGCGGTGGTGCCGGACGAGAACGCGCGAGCGACGAGGAAGACCAGGGCCGCCCCGGTGAAGGTGTTCTCAGCGACGATCGTCCAGTTCGCGCTCTCCGCCTGCAGCTCGCTGACCCGTCACCGCCTGGAAGATCGCGTAGCCGATCATGATGTAGATCGTCAGGATGAAGAAGTACACCGGGATGGCGAAGAAGGCACCGGACTCCTTCACCCCTCGCAGGTTGAGCACCGATGATCAGGATGATCAGGCCGACGGCGAACCAGACGTTGTGCTTCTCGACGAACGGAATCGTCGAGCCGAGGTTGGCGACGCCGGACGAGATCGACACCGCGACGGTAAGCACGTAGTCGATCAGCAGGGCGCTCGCGACGAACACTCCCCAGTTCGGGCCCGAGGTTCTTCGAGACGACCTCGTAGTCACCGCCACCGCTGGGATATGCGTGGACGTTCTGACGGTACGACGCGACGACCGTGAAGTAGATGACGACGACCATCGCGGCGACCCAGCGCGCCGTACGTGTAGAGCGAGTAGCCGCCGAGCGAGAGGACGAGCAGGATCTCCTGCGTCGCGTAGGCGTTCGACGAGAGCGCGTCGCTGGCGAAAACCGGAAGGGCGATGCGCTTGGGCAGCATCGTCTCGCCGAGGCGCTCGCTGGTGAGGGCACGCCCGACGAAGAGTCGCTTAACGGAGTCCGACACCGGCACGTTGCGAGAGCCTAGTCGCCGTGGCACCCGGCCGAGATGCCAGTCGGGCAACTACGGCATGGGCCGCCGTGTAGCGTTCGGACGTGCACATCGTGATCCTCGGGTGCGGGCGCGTTGGCTCGCTCCTCGCCCACCGCCTGGACGACATGGGGCATTCGGTTGCCGTCGTCGATCAGGATCCCGGCGCCTTCCGCAAGCTGAGCTCGGAGTTCTCCGGCCAGACCGTCACCGGGGTCGGCTTCGACCGCGAGACGCTCGAGACCGCCGGAATCCAGCGCGCGCAGGCCTTCGCCGCGGTCAGCAGCGGCGACAACAGCAACATCCTCGCTGCGCGGGTCGCTCGCGAGACCTACGGAGTCGCGCAGGTCGTGGCCCGCATCTACGACCCTCGTCGCGCCGAGGTCTACCAGCGGCTGGGCATCCCCACGGTCGCCACGGTGTCCTGGTCGACGAACCAGATCATGCGCTCGATCCTCCCCATGGGCGCCCAGGACGACTACGTGGATCCCAGTGGCACGGTCGCCCTCGCCGAGGTGCACGTCGGGAGGCCGTGGTTCGGCCGGACTGCCATTGCGCTCGAGGTGGCGTCCGGGGCACGGATCGCCTTCGTCACGCGGTACGGCCAGGCCTTCCTGCCGAATCCCGAGACCGTCCTGCAGGAGGGCGACCTCGTGCACGCCCTGTACCCCACCGACTCGCGGGAGCGCGTCGAGCACTCCTTCGAGCTCGGACCCCAGGAGGCCTGATGAGAGTCGCGATCGCCGGCGCCGGCAAGGTCGGCCGCGCCATCGCGCGGGAGCTGGTCGGCAACGGCCACCAGGTCCTGCTCATCGACAGGGACCCCGAACTCGCCCGTCCTGGTGTCGTCGAGGGTGCCGACACGCTCATCGCCGACGCCTGCGAGATCTCCGCCCTCGACGAGGCGATGCTCTCGCACTGCCAGGTGGTGGTTGCGGCAACCGGCGACGACAAGGTCAACCTCGTGGTCTCGCTCCTCGCCAAGACGGAGTACGGCGTGCCCCGCGTCGTGGCGCGTGTGAACCACCCCAAGAACGAGTGGATGTTCGACGAGTCCTGGGGCGTCGACGTGGCCGTGTCCACCCCCCGCATGCTCTCTGCCCTGGTCGAGGAGGCCGTCAGCGTCGGCGACCTGGTGCGCCTGTTCACCTTCCGGCAGGGCGACGCGAACCTCGTCGAGATCACCCTGTCGTCGGACTCCCCCGTCGTCGGCAAGCGGGTCGGTGCGCAGAACTGGCCGACCGACACAGCCCTGGTCGCGATCGTGCGTGGCCCCCGGGTGTTCGCCCCGTCGGCCGACGACCCGCTCGACGCGGGTGACGAACTGCTCTTCGTGGCGGCCCCTGACCAGGAGTCAGAACTGCAGCGCCTGCTCGGTCACTCCTGATCGGCTGACGGAACCACTGCCTCGTCCGGCACCGGCTGCTTGTCGGCCAGGGCGGCCTGCTCCTCCGCCGTGCCGCGCTTGGCCACCCAGATCGGGTGGAGCAGGCGATAGGTGAAGTAGGCGGCCGCGACGTACAGGGGCACGCCCATGACGATCTTCGTGATCCCCAGCATCCCCACGGCACCGGCGAGGTACATCGGCACCTGGACGATCAGCCGACCGAAGAACAGTCCGACCCAGATCCACGACGCAGCCGCGTACGTCCGGCGCAGCTCCTTGTCCTGGCGCCACGTCGTGCCGTCGCCGGTGAGGTAGCCGATGACGACGCCGAGCAGTGGCCAGCGCACGATGATCGAGATGAGGAACGCGAGGCCGTAGCCCAGGTTCTGGAGGAAGCCCGGGATGAAGTAGTTCTCCGCCTTGCCGGTGTACTTCGCGAACGCAGCCGAGATGCCGACGCCGACGAACCCGGCGAAGACCTGGCCGAGCGGCTCGCGGCGGATCATGCGCCAGGCCGCGATCAGGATGCCCGAGGCAAGGGCCGCCCACACCGAGACGCCAAGGTTCTGACTGGTGGCGACGTAGGCGATGACGAAGACGAGTGTGGGGACACCGGAGTCGATCATTCCGCGCCAGCCACCGATGGCGCGTTCGAGCAGGACGGTCTCGGCGCGGACGTCGTCGCGGGTCTCGAACTCCGCCGCCGGCTCTTCTGGCGACGTCATCCGATCGTCGGCTTGAGCTCGTAGCGCGGGTTGTAGATGGTGGGGCGCGCGGTGTTGCACGTGAGTCGGCCGCGCACCGTGATCTTGCGACCCGGGTCGATGCCCGGAATCCGGCGACGGCCCAGCCAGACGACCGACACGCTGCCGGACCCGTCGTACAGCTCGATCTCGAGCGCGGGCACCGTGCTGCGGGGTCGGATCGTCATGCTGCGCACCATTCCGCTGATGCTGACGGTCTCACCGGGGACGCAGCAGTCGATGCGTGCGACATCCGGTGCCGCCGTCTCGATTCAGGTGCTCCTTGAGCTCGGCTGCCTCGACCTCCGCCTGGGTGCGCGTGAACCGATGCCACAGGCCCGACAGCCCGCGAGGCTCGGCTTCAGGACGCTGTATGGCCATGAAGGAAGGCTACCTCGTCTCCGTGATCTCGGGTCCTCGTGCAAACGGCGACGGGAGCCGCACCTCGCCGACCTCTCCCTCGACGGGCGCGTCGGTCTCGGGCAGTCGCATCGGGATGGGCGCCCCGACGGGCATGGCCTCTCCGCCGCGCACGACCACCAGGTTGCGCACCATGCGTCTCGAGGATGTCGGTCGTCGGGCCGGGCTTCGTGGCCGCACCGAGGAACACGGCGCGAAGGAACCAGCGCGGTCCCTCCATCCCGACGAAGCGGGCCGGCTGCATGGCGTTGCTGCCGTCCGCCTTGATCTGCGCGCGCAGCTCGGTGCCGAAGGAGCCGCTGCTCTCCTCGACGAGTCCGCCGCCCTGATTGATGGAGGACTTGAGCTGCGATCGCACGTCGTCCCACAGGCCGCCGCTGCGCGGGGCCGCGTACGGCTGCACCTGCACGGCGCCGTCGGCGCGGGCGAACGTCAGCTGGACGACGGTGCCGGTGGTCTCGTCGACCTGGACCTGGACGTCGACGCCTTCGGCCGCGACGACCCTCAGCGCACCAAGGTCGAGCCGTTCGACGTCATCGGCGAGATCGATCTCGCTGATGTCCCACGGACCTTCGGTGCGCTCGGTCACGCCGTACCTCTCCCCGTTGCCTCGACCCTCGTGGCCGTTATCAAGCCGTTACGTTACCCCGCGTGGCCCCCGGTGGAGCCAAAGCCACCCTCACCCCGGTGCGAGCCGGGCAGTTCGGCGACCTCCACAAGCCTTGCCTGCTCCACCCTCTGCACCACGAGCTGCGCGATCCGATCGCCGCGCACGATGGCGACCTCCATGGGAGGGATCGTGGTTGATCAGGATGACCGCGATCTCTCCGCGGTAGCCGGCATCGACAGTGCCCGGCCCGTTGACGACGCCGACGCCCTGCTTCAGGGCCAGTCCGCTGCGCGGATGGACGAAGGCCGCATAGCCCGGCGGGAGTGCGATCGCGATCCCCGTCGGCACGAGGGCTCGCTCCCCGGCGCCAGGATGCAGTCGGTCCGCGCGTAGAGGTCCAGGCCGGCATCCCCGGGGTGGCCGTAGGACGGCAGCGGCAGTCCCGCGTCCAGCCGGGTGATGAGCATCGTCGACGTCGGTCACGGGTTCAGCTCCACGTTGTGCTCCTCGCCGTCGGGTCGCCAGGCGGGGCCACCCGCGGCTCGGTCATCGATCGCCCGCTGGACGTGCTCGGCCGTGCCGTGGTCGACGAAGTGCTGGAGCGGCACCTGGATGAACAGGGCGGCCGCGGACACGGCGACGGGGCCATCGGCATCGCCGAGCCGGCCCAGGGCGCGGGTGAACACCTTGCGACCCTTGACGCCCACGACGTCCGCCGACACGACAAGGCGACTGCCGACCGGCACCGGACGGCGGAAGTCCACTTCGAGCCGGCCGGTGACGGCGGGGCCGGCGAGCAGCCAGTTCAAGGACCCGAGGATCTCGTCCATCGCCGTGGTCAGCAGCCCACCATGCGCGAGGCCCGGCGCCCCCTGATGGTCCTCGCGTGGCGGTGAACACGCCTGTGACGGTCAGCCCCTGGCCCGCCGTGATCTGCATGTGCAGGCCGGTCGGGTGCTCGCTGCCGCAGCCGAAGCACCAGCGGTAGTGGGACGGGATGGCCGAGCCCGGGGCCGGGGCGTTGGGCGCCCTCATCGGAAGGACCGCATCCGGCGGCGGGGACGTGGGCAGCAGGCCCTTGGGCCGGTTGTCCCCGGAGGAGTCCTGTCGCGCTGGCACGGCTCGGACCCTACTCGGCTGGTGGCTGCCGCACGTGCCGTTGCCGTGCGTGACAGGCTTGTCGAGTGACCACGTCCCGCACATACCGCGAGCGGCTGCTGCCCACCTGGTGGGTCTGGATCTTCGCCTTCGTCATCGTGGGCTGCCTGGCCGTCGCCTACGGGGCCGCCCTCGGTACCACCGCAGGCGGTACTGGTCATGGCGCTCGCGGGCGCGTTGACGGCCTGGCTCCTGTGGATCACGGCGCCGTCCATCCGCATCGACGACGACGTGCTCGCCGTAGCCGGCGCCCGCCTGCCGCGGGCCTTCGTCGGTGAGGTCGAGGTGGTGGGTCGCGACCGCATCCGCGAGCTGCGCGGACCCGGCGCCGATGCGCGGGTCTTCGCCGCCCTGCGTCCCTGGTCGGCGCGCGATGGCCTGCTCGTGTCGGTGACGGACCCCGAGGATCCGCATCCTTCCTGGCTGTTCAGCTCGCGGCACCCCGCTCGCGCGGCGGCCGCGCTCACTGCAACGATGTGACGCCGAGCACCGTCGACGGAGGAATCATGGACACCACGGAAGCAGACCTGTCAGACCTGTCCGACCTGTCAGGTGAGTCGAACGCCGACGTCGAGGTCGAGGTGCAGGTCAACCCGCTGATGCACCTCGTCGCGCCCGTGGCTGCCATTGCGGTGACCATCGTCGTGCGCAACCTGTTCAACAAGGGCTACGAGAAGTCGACCGGCCGCAAGCCACCGGAGGCGCGCGACCCGCGCACCTCCGCCATCCAGGCCATCGTCTGGACAGCGGCCATCACCACGGCCGCTGCCGTGGCCGAGGTAGCGGTCTACCGGATCATCAACAAGGTCGGCGCCCGGCGCCAGCTCGTCGCGAAGTAGCTACGAGCACTCCTTGCAGACCGGGCCGGTCTTGCCCATGTGATCGAGCTGGCTGCGGTGATGCACCAGGAAGCACGAGCTGCAGGTGAACTCGTCGGACTGACGCGGCAGCACGCGCACCGTCAGGCTCTCGTCGGACAGGTCGGCGCCCGGAAGTTCGAGGCTCTCGGCCAGCTCAGCCTCATCGACGTCGACGGCGGACGAGGCCTTGTCGGCCCGACGGGCCTTCAGCTCCTCGAGGCTGTCCTCTGCGAGCTCCTCGTCGGTCTTGCGAGGCGCGTCGTAGTCGGTTGCCATGTGTCTTGCCCTCCGTCGATCGGTCCGTCGTCCTGCAAGGCGCGAGAACATCGTTCACTGCCGGATCATTCCCAAGCGCCCGGTGGTGCCGCGCAGATTGTGCCTCATGTCCGTTGCCAAGTCGTGGCAGGGTAGCCCCCGGAGTTACTCGCGGCACCATGGACACCCCCGATTCGGCTGGCGAAGGAGCCTCAGATGCCCGTGTACGCCCTCGGTGAACGTCGACCGACGATCCATCCATCCGCCTTCGTCCACCCCGATGCGGTAGTCATCGGCGACGTGACGATCGGCGCCGAGTCGAGCATCTGGCCGACCGCCGTGCTGCGCGGCGACGTCGGCTCGATCGTGATCGGCAGCCAGACGTCGGTCCAGGACGGCACGATCGTGCACTGCACCCGCAGCCTCAACACGGTGATCGGCGACCGCTGTGTCATCGGTCACAACGCGCACCTCGAGGGCTGCACGATCCACGACGACTCCCTGGTCGGGTCGGGCTCGACCGTCCTGCATCGGGCGGAGGTGGGTCCGCATGCCCTCGTGGGTGCCAATGCCCTCGTCGGCAACAACAAGGTCGTTCCGCGCAACGCCCGCGCACTCGGCGTGCCTGCGACCATCACCCCGGACGTCGTCGCCGACGACGAGTTCGCCGACGCGGTGGCGGGTTACGTCCGCAACGTGCACTGGTACTGCGCCGAGCTGAAGAAGCTCGACTAGCCGTGACCGCCGACCGGCCCGCCACGGGAGACACCGATCTGACGAGGATCCTTCGGACCCTCTCCCCCGTCGTGCGCGACGACGAGTTCGTCTTCGTCACCCGTCCGACCGTCGAGCGAACCGACGCCGACGCCCTGATCTGCGAGGACGAGGGCGTCACGCATCTCGTCCGTCGGGAGATCGCCGACGAGATGCAGTGGCCGTACGACTTCGTCGCCGCCTGGATCACGCTTCGCGTGCACTCGTCGTTGGCGGGAGTCGGCCTGACCGCCACGGTGAGCCGGGCCCTTGCGGACGCCGGGATCTCGTGCAACATGGTCGCCGGATACTTCCACGACCACCTGCTGGTGCCGATCGATCGGGCCGCGGACGCCCTCGCGGTGCTCGAGCGGCTCAGCGCGAAAGGCGAATGATGAGCCGTCACGTCCAGATCACGTTCGATGCCCGAGATCCACGCGCCCTATCGTCGTTCTGGCGTGACGTCCTGGGCTACGTCCACCCGGGTCCGCCCGGCGTCACGCTGGACGACGGCGACGACCCGCTCGCTGCCTGGGACGAGTTCCTTCAGCGCATGGGGGTGCCCGCGAGCCTGTGGAATTCCCGTTCCGCGATCGAGGATCCGCAGGGTCACGGGCCACGGGTGTTCTTCCAGCAGGTGCCCGAGGACAAGGTCGCCAAGAACCGCGTGCACCTCGACGTCCGCGCGGCTCCGGGGCTGACGGGCGAGGACCGAATGGCGGCGCTGGAGTCCGAATGCGAGCGTCTGGTCGCACTGGGTGCCACGCGGCTTCGTCGCTACGAGCCGGCCCCTCCGATGAGCGCCGGCCACATCGTCATGGCCGATCCCGAGGGCAACGAGTTCTGCCTCGACTGAACGGTCCGTGCGCGCGGCCGCTAGATCTGGTCAGCGTCGAGAGCGAGCAGGGCCGACCGCAGCGGTGCCGCGATGCCCGGCGCCGCCGCGAAGATGAAGGCCGACAGGTCGTCGTCGCGCAGACCGCTCACGACCGCCCCCGCCTCGGCGGCGATGAGCGCTCCCGCGGCGTAGTCCCACGCGTTGAGGCCCTTCTCGTAGTAGCCGTCGACGCGGCCCCGGGCCAGCCAGCAGAAGTCGACGACAGCCGCCCCCATCCGCCGGATGTCGCGGATCTGCGGGATGAGCCCGGTGACGACTCCGGCCTGCGCCTGGCGCATCGCGCCGTCGTAGCCGAAGCCCGTGGTGACCAGGGCCGCGCCGAGGGACGTGCAGGCGCTGACCTGCAGGCGATGCGCATCCGAGCCGACCACGCGCCACGCGCCCTCGCCCCGAACCGCGACGTATCCCTCGTCGAACTCGGGAGTCATGACGACACCCACGGTGACGACGCCTTCCTCCTCCGCCGCGATGGACACTCCCCACATCGGCAGCTCGTACAGGTAGTTCACCGTGCCGTCGAGCGGGTCGACGATCCACCGGGTGCCCGACGTGCCCGGGCGCTCGCCGCCCTCCTCGCCTAACAGGCCGTCCGCCGGTCGGGCGCCCAGCAGCGCCGCGGAGATCATGGCCTCGGCGGCGCGATCCATGACGGTGACCGCGTCGGTAGGGCTGCTCTTGGTGTCGATGACCAGCTGGCGCGGTCGTTCGTCGCGCAGGAATGCGCCGGCGGAGACCGCTGCCCGCCAGGCGAGCGGCAGCAGGGGGTGGAGGCCCAGGACCTCGGCCAGCGGGCGGATCGGCTGCGACATGCCCCCATCCTGCCGAACTCGGCCCGCTGCGCTCCCAGCGATACCGTCGGGGTCATGCTCAGCACCTACCGTCGCGCCTTCCAGGTCCCTGGTGCGTGGCAGTTCTCGTCGAGCGCGTTCATCGGACGCCTGCCGATCGCCATGGTCGGTCTCGGCATCGTCCTGCTCATCAGCGACCTGACCGGCTCCTACGCCCTCGCCGGCCTGCTGTCGGCCACCTTCCAGATCGCGGCCGCCGGCGGTGCGCTGGTCACCAGTCGCTGGGTGGACCAGTTCGGACAGCGCCGCCTGCTGCCCTGGCTCGCCATCGCCCACGCGCTCTGCCTGCTCGCCTTCGTCGTCGCCGTCGAGGAGGGACTCCCGCTCGCCGTGCAGGCGCTTGCGGCCGCCCTTGCCGGCGTCTCGCAGCCGGCGATCGGCTCGATGGTGCGGGCCCGCTGGGCGCACACGGCCCCCGCGGCGAACCTCAGCAGCGCGTTCGCCATCGAGAGCATCGTCGACGAGCTGATCTTCACGATCGGGCCGCTCCTGACGGCCTTCCTGGCGTTCCAGGTGGCCCTGCCGCTGCCACTGATCGTGGCTGCGGTGCTCACCGTGGCCGGGTCACTGGCCCTTGCCGTCCAGCGACGGACGGAGCCGCCGGCCACGCGCGACGCCCGCCACCACGACTCGGAGGGGCCCGGCAGCGCGATCCGACGGCCGGGGATGCTGCTGATGGTCGTCGCATCGCTCGGGGTGGGCGCGGTCTTCGGCACCTACGAGGTCACGGTCGTGGCCTTCACGGAGGAGGCGGGGAAGTCAGGCGCGTCCGGACTGGTGCTCGGGCTGTGGGCTGCCGGCTCGATGCTCGGCGGCCTGGTCTTCGGCTCCCGGCAGTGGTCCCTCGACCTGCCCCGCCAGGTGGTGCTCCTCACCGGTGTCCTCGCCCTGACACTCGTGCCGGCTCCGTTCGTCTCGACGGTGCCGGTACTGGCCGTGACCACGTTCCTCGCGGGGATCGCGGTCGCACCGGGGCTCATCGCGATCTTCTCCCTGACCGAGCGGCTCGTGCCAGGTGCGCTCCTCACCGAGGGCCTGACGTGGACCAACTCGGGACTCGCCCTGGGGTTCTCGCTCGGCACCGCGGTGAACGGCATCATCATCGATGCCCGCGGCACCACGGTGGCGTTCGTCCTTCCGGCCCTCTGCGCAGCCATGGCGAGCGTCACCGCGCTGGCCGGGCGTGGGACCCTTCAGGCAGCGTGTGCAGACCGGGCGCCCAGCGCTCCGGGCTTCGCACGCACCAACGATGCGCTCCCCGGGCCCGCTCCGGGAGGGGTGCGCGATGAGCCGACGGACGCGAGCGGAAGGGGGCATCAGCCATGAGGCGACTGACCATCGTCGGCACGACACCAAAAGGCGACGCTGTCATCCTTTCGGACGACAAAGGCGCTAAGTTCCTCGTAGCCAATGACCCGCGGCTCGCCGCAGTCACCGACCGGCAGTTGGAGATGGCCCTGCACACGTTCAGCCCT
Organism: uncultured Actinomycetes bacterium; assembly: GCA_963755335.1. Classification (GTDB taxonomy): domain Bacteria; phylum Actinomycetota; class Actinomycetes; order S36-B12; family S36-B12; genus UBA10649. The sequence goes on along the minus strand of CAVWJW010000008.1, from coordinate 1,371,605 downwards.
CGGGAGATCCAGGCTCGCGTACGCGCCGGTGCCTCAGCCGAGTTGATCGCGGCCGAGACGGGCTGGCCGATCGACAAGGTGCTGCGCTATGCCGAGCCGCTCCTTGCTGAGCGCGCCTACATCGCCGAGCAGGCCCAGCTGGTCGAGGTACGTCGCTCCGGTGGCGGGTCCACCCTTCACCAGACCGCGAGTGCCGCGCTCGGGGTGGAGCCGGAGGCCGAGGCGATCGCCTGGGATGCCTGGCGGCGCGAGGACGGCAAGTGGGTCGTGTCGGCCACCTACACCGACGACACGGGCGTGCATTCGGCCGAGTGGACCTACGACCACACCGGGCGCAACATCCACCCGCTCGACGACAACGCGCGCATGCTCATGGGCGTGCGCCGCGAGTCCGACGACATCGCGGACCTCACCGACGCCCTCGACCTGATCGCCGATCGCCCCGAGCCGGCTGTGGCGGAGACGCGTCCACGCCTGATGGCCGTGCCGGATGCCGAGGACGAGTCCGTCGCCGAGGTCGTCGAGCCGAGGTGGCCGAGGAGCCGGTCGAGTCCGCGCCGGACTACACCGAGGAGACCGTCGTCGTGGCTCGCCAGGAGCAGCCCGCAGCGGAGCCGAAGGCGCCGGCGAAGAAGGCCGCCGCCCGCAAGCCCAAGGCCCGGCGCGGTCGCGCGAGCGTGCCCAGCTGGGACGAGATCCTCTTCGGGGCCACCCCCTCCGACGAGTAGCGCCCCGTCAGGCTTCCGCGAACGGCAGAGGCTGCGCGGAGATGTGCTCCTGCTCGGCGCGCGCGGCCGTCGTGCGACTGCGGTAGTGGTGCCGGCACAGGACCTCGTACGACACCAGCGACTCGCTGTGGGTGTCACCGACCATCACCTGACTGCCCTCGACCACCATGTGCCCGCCGAGCGTGCGCGCGTTGTGGATCGCCCGCGACCCGCACCAGCACAGGGCCTCGACCTGCAGGACGCTCACCCGGTCGCACAGCTCCACCAGGCGGGCGGATCCGGGGAACAGCCGGGTGCGGAAGTCGGTCATGATGCCGAACGCGTACACGTCGATGCGCAGCTCGTCGACGATCAGGGCCAGCTGCTCGATCTGCGCCTCCGAGTAGAACTGCGCCTCATCGCAGATCAGGTAGTCGAGCCGCGCCCCGGCGGAGAGTCGCTCGACCACCATCGCGCGCAGATCGAGGTCCTCGGTCACCTCGATGGCAGGCACGGAGAGGCCCAGGCGGCTGCTGAGCATCGACTCCCCCGCCCGGTCCAGGCGGGTCAGCACGAGCCCGGCGCGACCGCGTGAGGAGTGGTTGTGATCGGTCTGGAGGGCGAGGGTCGACTTGCCGCAGTCCATGGTTCCCGCGTAGAAGATCAGCTCGGCCACGGGCACATCGTGCCAGACCGGCGCGTCAGGGAACGCGGTGAATGACCGCCGGGATGAGCACCTCGTCGTCGGTGAGCGCACCATGCTGGCCGAGCAGCTGCGACACCTTGGCGTCGACCCGGCTGGCGAGCATCACCGAGCCGTTGGCCACCGCCATCACGTCGCCGAGCCGCCCGGCCAAGGCGGGATCAACGTCACCCATCAGCCCCGACCTCTCGACCTCGGCCCGGGACATGACGGTCGCCCGGTCGCCGAGGACGGTGCGCCACGCCTCGCAGACGTCGTGCGCGGCACCGGGACGCACGTACACGTGGCGAGCCCGCGGCTCGCCGGCCAGATGACGTACCCCGTCCATCAGCCGGCGGTCGTCGTCGAGCTGTATCCGCAGGTCAGCCGGGCAGTCGACCATGCCGTGATCGGCCGTGACGACGAGCGCGGCACCTGGGCGCAGGGCCTCCGCAAGTCGCGCGACGAGTTCATCGACCCGCACCAGGGCGGCCCGCCACTGCTCACTGTCGACGCCGAACTCGTGGCCGACGCGGTCGAGCTCGGGCCAGTAGACGTACGTGAAGGATGCCCCTCCGCGGGCGAGGATCGCGCTCACCTCCCGGATCCGGTCATCGACGTCGTCGGCGGGGCGGTAGACGGGGCCGCGCAGGACGGCCCGGGTGAGTCCCGAGTCGGCGTAGGCAGCCGGCGACACGGTCGACGTCGTCACACCCGACCGGGCCACGACCTCGAACACCGTCGGCTCCGGCTGGACGGCCACCGGCAGCGGGTCATTGCCCCAGTGCAGCGGGCTGAGGATCGCCTCGGACTCCGGCAGCCAGAACGACGCGCCGACCAGTCCGTGGGCGCCGGGGAGCAGCCCCGTGCCGAACGAGCCAAGGCCCACCGGTGTCGTCGTCGGGAACGAAGCGTCGATCGGCACGGCGGACATGGCCGTGAGCACGGGTGCGAGGTCGGGGCGGGCCTGCAGCTGGTTCCAGCCCAGGCCGTCCACGAGAAGGACGACCACCTGCCGGCACGGGCCGATCCCGAGGGTGTCGGCGAAGCCCGCCACGCCCACGGCGGCAGCCGCGGACGTGCTGACGTCCGTCAGCCCCAGGCGAGGCACGCAGGTCAGCGAGCGCGAGCGGCGGTCGACGAGGACAGCACGGAGGCGAAGGCGAGGACCTGGCGGACGACGTCCGCACCATCCGCGGCCTCGGACACGCGCACGGAGAGATCGTCGTTGGACGCCGTTCCGGTGTAGCCGTGGTCGGCCTCGCACTGGGGATCACCGCAGGTGGCCGGCTCGAGGTCGATGCGGCTCACCGCTCCCCACCCGATCGTCAGGACCACTTCGGCGGCGGGGCCGCCGGGCTTGTGCACCGCGGGGTCGCTCACGACGCGGGTGACGACAACGGAGTCCACGCGCTCGATGCGGACCGCCTCAGTGGAGGCCGACGCATACGCCTGGGGGTTGCCCTCGTCCACCGGGTGCTCGTCCGTGTGCCCGACGATGAGCCGCGTCGGGGTCAGCGCCAGCACGGTGACGTGCCGTCGCAGCTCGTCGCGGTCGAAGGTGGCCTCGTGGTGGACGACATAGGAGGCGAGCGGCTCGCCGGCGAGCGCGGTGTCCAGGGCGTCAGCGACGAGGTCCGGGTAGTAGCCGGACCTCTGGATGTCGGAGCGCAATTGCTGGGCAAGTGCCGCGTCGGTCATTCCCGCATTGTTCCATCTACGGCGGCCAGTGGCACCCGGCCACCAGTTCAGATGCGCCGGGCCGAAGGCTCCGGGGTAGTGGCGGACTGCGCGAGCGTCATCCGGGCCTCCGCCGCCCCGAGTGAGGCAGTGGCCGTTTCGGCGGTGTGAACGTGTCGCAGGTCCATCTCGGCGATGTCGGGTCGGTGTGCCACGGTCCGGCTCACGGCACTGATCAGGTCGGCCAGCCGCTCCAGCAAGGCGTCGTTCGCGGCCGCTCCTCCTCAGGTATCGCGCCAAGGGAGGCGACTGAGGCCAGCATGAGTCGCGCACCGGCAGGCGTAACGGGCGCCAGTCGGTACGCCCGATCATCGAGCAGGTCGGCAACGGGATCGTCTACCCCGACACTGATGACGGGACCGAAGAGCGGATCCTCGCTGAGACGCACCCGCAGCCCCGGTGACGCGTCGGCGGCCTCGTCGAGGGTCACCTCGACGCCGAGGGCTCGGCACGCCTCCACGGCAGGCTCCCCCGCGAGCGAACCGGGCGCGAGGTCCGGAACGTCGATCACGTGGTCGACCAACGACGGGCGCCCGCTCGACGGCGACCTGCGCCAGTTGGCGTACCGCGTGACGGCATCGAGGGCCCGAACCGCGTCCTCGATGTCGCTGAACGACGGGATGCTCGTTCGAGCGCCGGTGGGTCCATCGCCCCTGGCCTCGTCGGAAGCGTCGCCGACCATGAGCGCCACCACGGGCTTGCCGCCGCGGTCATCGCCGATCCGACCGGCGTAGCGCCCGAGAGCCGAGCGGATGGCATCCCCCGAGGGATGCTCGATGGGCGGCACGAAGATGGCCAGCACCGAGCCGACCCGCTCGTCGGCCATAGCAGCGTCGATGGCGCGCTCGTACGACTCGGCCGACTCCTGACGGGCGAAGGTCACCGGCTCGCCGACCACGGCAAGGCTGGTGCGCTCACAGGCATTGGCCGCCATGACCGCCAGGGCGTCGCTGTTGCTCACGATCGCCAGGCCCGGTCCGCTGGGCAGCGGCTGGCTGGCGAGCACCTGCGCGACGTCGAGCAGGTGGTGGATGCTCTCGACGATGATCAGCCCGCAGTCGCCGAGGATGGCATCGACCGCCTTCTGGCTCAGCTCCGTACTGCGGACGGCATGGCCGAGCGGATGCCGCTGCCCGGCCCCGCCGGCACGGACCATCACCACGGGCTTGCTGCGCGAGAGCCGGTGCACGATACGGGCGAACTTGCGCGCGTTGCCGATCGTCTCGAGGTACAGGAGGACGAGGTCGGTGTCGGGGTCCTCCTCCCAGTACTGGAGGAGGTCGTTGCCGGAGATGTCGGCGCGGTTGCCGGCGGACACGAAGCTGGAGAGGCCGAGGCCCCGGCGGCTGAACCTCGCGAGGATCGAGTCGCCGAGTGCTCCGGACTGGCAGAAGAACCCGATCCGCCCGCGATCGGGCAGCCGCGGCACCAAGGATGCGTTGAGGCGCACCTGCGGGTCGGTGTTCATCAGGCCCAGTGCGTTCGGACCCACGAGCCGCATGCCCGTGCGATGGACCAGCGCAACGAGTTCCGCCTGCATCCGAAGGCCGGCCTCGCCGGCGTCGCCGAAGCCGCCGGAGATGACGACGAGTCCGTGGACGCCGGCGCTCTCGGCATCCTCGATCACCGCGCCGACGCCATCGGCCGGCACGACCACGACGGCAAGGTCAATGGTGTCGGTCAGCTCGGTAAGCGAGCGCACGCAGCGGACGCCGGCGATCACGTCCACCTCCGGATGCACGGCGACGAGGTCGCCGGTGAAGCCCGCGCCGACGAGGTGGCGCAGCAGCGCATGGCCCAGGCCGCCCGGCCGGCGGGAGGCTCCGACGACGGCGACGCGCGCGGGATGCAGGAGCCGGTGCACCGAACGCGCCTCGGCACGGTGCTCGCGGGCCTCCATCACGGCCAGGCTCGACTGCGTCGGTTCGATGGCGAAGGACACCGCGAGGACGTCCTCCTCGCGACGCTGCCGGACCTCGAAGCCCGCCTCACGGAAGGTGGCGAGCATGCGGGCGTTCTCGGGCAGGACCTCGGCCACGAACCGGGTCAGGCCAAGCTCACGGGCGGCGGCGACCAGGTGCTCCAGCAGGACCGAGCCCAGGCCCAGGCCCTGGGCGTCGTCCCGGATCACGAAGGCCACCTCGGCGCTGCCGTCCCCGAGGGCGTCGAATCGGCCCACGCCGACGATCACGCCGGCGTCGAGGGCGATCAGCGCCACCCGCGTGGTGTGGTCGACGTGGGTGAAGTACCGAACGTCGGCGTCGGTGAGGGCCGGCTTGGCGGAGAAGAACCGGAAGTAGACGGTCCGGTCCGACAGCGAGGTGTGGAAGAGCCGGAGGGCATCCCCGTCCGCGGGGGTGATGGGGCGCAGGTGAACAGGGTGACCATCGCGCAGAAGGACGTCCGCCTCCCAGCGCGCCGGGTAGGAGTCGGGCCCCGGCTCGGTCATGGGGCCATTGTGGTCGGGGACGCGAGACGAAGCGACCGTCAGGGTTCCGTCCCCGCGATGCGCGGGTAGGGTCGGTGCGTGACATCGACGCAGCAGCTCGCGGGCACAGCCCTGCTCGACTCCGACCTCCTCGTGGTCGCCCCCGAGGTCCGCCAGGCGCTCGCCGACGGTCACCCGGTGGTCGCCCTGGAGTCGACGATCATCAGTCACGGACTGCCCCGTCCGGAGAACCTGCGGGTGGCCACCGAGGTCGAGGACATCGTTCGCTCCCGCGGTGCGATTCCCGCCACCATCGCGATCCTCGACGGCCACGTCCTCATCGGCCTCGACGAGCCGCTGCTCGAGCAGGTCGCGAACCGCGACGACGTCGTGAAGGTCAGCATGCGCGACCTGGCGACCCTCGTCGCCCGCGGCGGGAGCGGGGCCACGACCGTCGCGGCCACCAGCCACCTCGCCTCGCTCGTTGGCATCCGCGTGTTCGCGACCGGTGGACTCGGCGGCGTTCACCGCGAAGCGCGCGACAGCTGGGATGAGTCCGCCGACCTCAACACCCTCGCCATCACGGCGATGACCGTGGTGTGCTCCGGCGTGAAGTCGATCCTCGACGTGGGGGCGACCCTCGAACGGCTGGAGACCCTCAACGTCGGCATCCTGACCATGGGCACGAACCAGTTCCCCGGCTTCTACCTGTCGGACTCAGGCTTCACCTGCGACTGGTCGGTCAACAACGTCGACGACATCGCGGCGATCATGCGCGCCCGCGACGCCCTGAGCATCCCCGCTGCCCTCGTGGTCGCGAACCCGCTGCCGGAGTCCGAGCAGCTCGACCCGGACCTGCACGACCAGGTGCTCGAGGAGGGACTGCGCCTTGCGTCCGCGCGGAACATCCGCGGCAAGGACGTCACGCCGTTCCTGCTCGATCACTTCCACCGAGCCACGCACGGCGCCAGCCTCATGGTCAACGAGCGCATCATCGTGCGCAACGCCGAGCTCGCTGCGCGCATCGCCGCCACCGAGTCCGCATCCGGCGTGAGCTGACATGACCCTTCGCCTGCCCGGCCGCGCGCGCGTGGCAGTCATCGGCGACGCCATGATGGACGTCACCGCGCGCATCGACTCCGACATCGTCTATGCGAGCGACACCCCGGCGGGCATCAGCCTGCAGCCGGGCGGCAGCGGCGCGAACACCGCGGCCTGGCTGGGGGCGAAGGGCGTCCCGGTCGCCTACATCGGTGCGGTCGGCTCCGATGCGTTCGGCGCGGCCCTGACCGCCAGCCTGCGCGGTGCCGGCGTCGACTGCCGCGTGCACCGGGCCACCGAGCGCCCCACCGGCACGTGCGTCGTGATCGTCGACGGCAGCGGCGAGCGCACGATGTTCCCCGACCCAGGTGCCAACTCGCTGCTCACCCCCGAGAACGTCTCGGCGCTGCTGGGCGAGCACGTCGACCACGTCCACCTGTCGGGCTACACGCTGCTCAACCCGGCCAGCCGGGCCGCCGGCCTGGCCGTCCTCGACCTGGCCCACGAACGTGGCTGCACGGTGAGCCTCGACACCGCCTCCGTGGGCCCGCTCGAGTCCAATGTCGACCTCATCATGTCGGCACTGCCCCGCGTCGACGTCCTGCTCGCGAACGCCGCAGAGGCGGCCGTCCTGGTGGGCACCGACGACCCGGAGCATGCCCTCGAGGTGCTGCACGAACTGGTCCCCGTGGTCGTCATCAAGCTGGGACCTCGCGGTGCGGTCGCGGCGACGCCCGACGACCGGCTCGAGCTGCCGGCCGCCACCGCGGAGATCGTCGACACGACCGGGGCAGGCGACGCCTTCGCAGCGGGCTTCCTGCCCGCCTGGCTGTCCGGCGCGCCCCTCGGTGAGGCGCTGGCTGCCGCGCTCGCGCTGGCCGCCGAGGCCTGCAGCCGTGTCGGAGCGGGCCCGCCACCCCGCTGAGCCGGAGAATCGTTCCGCACCCGCCCGCACGACCAGGCCCCGCCGGGGCGCTCGAGGAGACACTGCATGGCCCGCCGCTCCAGCCGCACGGCACAGGCGCCCGGCGACGGCCGGATCGTCGATATCGACGTCTCGGATGAGATGCGGGGCTCGTTCCTCGAGTACGCCTACTCGGTCATCTACGCGCGGGCGCTGCCCGACGCGCGCGACGGCCTGAAGCCGGTGCAGCGCCGCATCCTGTTCCAGATGGCGCAGATGGGCCTGCGCCCAGACCGCGGTCACGTCAAGAGCGCCCGCGTGGTCGGCGAGGTGATGGGCCGGCTGCACCCGCATGGCGACTCGGCCATCTACGACGCGCTGGTGCGGATGGCGCAGCCGTTCTCGCTGCGGCTGCCGATGGTCGACGGCCACGGCAACTTCGGCTCCCTCGACGACGGTCCCGCTGCGATGCGCTACACCGAGGCGCGGCTGGCCGCGCCGGCCATGGACATGACCGCGGGGCTCGACGAGGACGTCGTCGACTTCGGGCCCAACTACGACGGCCGCGAGACCGAGCCCGCCGTGCTGCCCGCCGCCATCCCGAACCTCCTGGTCAACGGCGCGTCGGGCATCGCGGTGGGCATGGCGACGAACCTCGTCCCGCACAACCTCGGCGAGGTCCTCAACGGCGCGCGGCACCTCCTGCAGCATCCGGAGGCGACCCTCGCCGACCTGATGACCTTCATCCCCGGTCCCGACTTCCCCGGCGGTGGCGTGATCGTCGGTCTCGACGGCGTCCGCGATGCGTACGAGTCCGGTCGCGGCACCTTCCGGGTCCGCGCCCGCACACGGGTCGAGCAGATCACGCCGCGACGTCGCGGCATCGTGGTCACCGAGCTGCCCTACAACGTCGGGCCCGAGCGCGTCATCGATCGCATCAAGGACGCCGTGCAGGGCAAGAAGCTGCTGGGCATCTCCGACGTGGTCGACCTGACCGACGGCGACAGCGGCCTGCAACTGGTCATCGAGATCAAGAACGGCTTCCATCCCGAGGCGGTGCTGGAGCACCTGTTCAAGCTGACGCCGATGGAGGACCAGGTCAACGTGAACGCGGTCGCCCTCGTCGAGGGCCAGCCGCAGACGATGGGCCTGGTGCAGATGCTGCGCGTCTGGCTGGACCACCGGCTCCAGGTGGTGCGCCGACGCAGCGTCTACCGGCGGGCCCGGGCCCTGGACCGGCTGCACCTGGTCGAGGGCCTCCTCGTCGCGATCCTCGACATCGACGAGGTCATCCAGCTCATCCGCGAGTCCGACGATGCCGCCTCGGCGAAGACCCGGCTGATCACCGTCTTCGACCTGTCCGATGTCCAGGCCACCTACATCCTCGACATGCCGCTTCGCCGCCTCACCAAGTTCTCCCGCATCGAGCTGGAGAAGGAGGGCGATGACCTGCGACGCGAGGTCGAGGCGCTGACGGCGATCATCGAGGACGAGACGGTCCTTCGCGCCACCGTGGCCGACGAGATCGGCGCCGTGGCGCAGGCACACGCGACGCCGCGCCGGACCCTGCTCATGGAGGGTTCCGCAGCCCCCGTGGTCGCCCGGGTGCCGCTCGAGGTCAATGACGAGCCGTGCGTGATCCTGCTGTCGAGCACCGGGCTGCTCGCGCGCACGTCCGACACCTCAACGGCCCCGGACAGCTCGCATGCCCAGCGCTCGACCCACGACGTCGTCATCAGCGCGATCCCGGCGACCACCCGCGGCGAGTTCGGGCTCGTCACCAGTGCCGGACGGGTCGCTGCGCCTGAGCGCCATCGATCTGCCGAGCATCCCCGCCGTCTCCGGAGTGCCGGCCCTGTCGGCCGGTGCGCCACTGGGCGCCTTCGTCGACCTGCCCCGCGACGAGGTGGCCCTCGCCCTGACCACGCTCGACGAGAGTGGCGGCCTGGCGCTTGCCACGGCCACCGGCGTGGTCAAGCGGGTGATCCCGGATTCGTTGCTGAACAAGGATTCCTGGGAGGTCATCCGGCTCGACGAGGGCGATCGCGTGGTCGGAGCAACCCGCCTGGCCGAGTCGGACGCCGAGGCCGCCGAGCTGGTGTTCGTGACGTCCGACGGCCAGCTGCTCAGGATTCCGGCGGCCAGCGTACGACCGCAGGGCCGCGCGGCGGCCGGCATGGCCGGCATCAAGCTGGCCCGCGGGTCCGAGGTGATCGCGTTCACGTGCGTTCATCCCCGCGGACGACGCCGTGGTCGTGACGGTGGCCGGCAGCGGTGCCGCCCTGCCGGGCACCGAGGTGGGCACGGTGAAGGTCACGCCGTTCGCCGAGTACCCGGGGAAGGGCCGTGCCACCGGCGGGGTGCGCTGCCACAAGTTCCGCTCCGGCGAGGATCGGCTGCTGCTCGCGTGGGTGGGCAAGGGTCCCGCCCGGGCGGCGACCGCATCGGGCGTTCCGGTGTCACTCCCCGAGGTCGATCCGCGCCGTGACGGCACCGGCACCCCAGGCGCAGCCCCGATGGCGGGGCTGGGCGGCGCGCTGTGAGCACCTGCTCCATCGACGCCCTCGCCGCGCACGAGCCGCTGACCGGGACGGCGCCGTACGCCACGGCCTGGATCGTCATCGAGCAGCCGGGGCCCTGGGGTCGCGATGCCCTCACCGACAGCCACCTCGACCCAGCAGTGGCCGCGCACCTGGCCCAGCACAAGGGCACCGGGGTGTCCGTGCTCCTGGCTCGGCATCCGGATCGACCAGAACGCTCGCAGGCGTCCAGCCGCCACGTGTGGATCGCCCGGTCCGCGGCCGGCGGCCTGCTCATGCGCCACGCCGAGGTCGACTCGCTCAGCGAACTCCTCGCCTGGGACCTCACCGCGATCGGCCAGGGCAGCCTGCCCGGATTCGGCGACATCGTCCGCACGCCGGTGATGTTCGTCTGCACCCACAGCGGCCGCGACCGCTGCTGTGCGCTCCACGGCCGCGCCCTCGTGACCGAGATGATGCAGCACCTGGAACCGGAGGTACGCCGCGAGGTGTGGGAGTGCAGCCACATCGGCGGGCATCGATTCGCCCCCGTCTGCCTCACACTGCCCGCCGGGACCGTCCACGGCCGCCTCGATCTCGAGGCCGCGATGACAGTGCACCATCGGGCCTCCGTGAACGGAGTCGTCCTCGATCACTTCCGTGGGCGCAGTTCGCTGCTTCCGCCGGGCCAGGTGGCGGCCGCCGAGGTGCAGCGGGAGTACGGCGTCGGCGACGTCGACGCGCTTGACGTGCTGCGCGTCACCGAAGGAACCGCCCGGGCGGTGCGGGTGCCGATGAGCCTGCCGGAGGGACTGGGTTCGATCGACGTGGAGGTTCGCCATGCCGATGGCCGAGCGTGGCGCACGACTGTCGTGTCCAGATCGCTAGAACGCGACCGGCTCGAGTCGTGCGGCAAGACCCCCGTGCCCGGCATCGAGTGGCTCTGCGTGGGCTTGACGCCGACGGAGCCCTGGCTCTAGGCCCTCAGGCCTTGCTGGCGTCGAGCAGGCTCCCCCGCTCGTGGATGGTCGTGCGGTCACGACCGCGGGTCGCCCCGAGATCGCGCTCGGCCTGATCGATCGCCCGCCAGCCCTCGGTCGTCACGACATCGACACCGCGCTCGGACAGCAGTGCGTCGATCCCGCCTGGTGCTGCCGGCTCGGGCAGGACGCCGGCGGCGACGTCGGCGAGGAGCGAGGCGACGGTGGCTGCCGCGTCCTTCTTGTTGGTGCCGATGATCCCGGTGGGTCCCCGCTTGATCCAGCCGGCCACGTACTCCCCCGCCACGTTCGCCGCGTCGGCCTGCACGCGCCCGTCCGTGTGCGGGATGACGTTGCGGCCCGAATCGAAAGGAACGCCGTCGATGGCGGTGCCGCGGTAGCCGACGCTGCGCACGACGAGATCGGCGGCGAGCTCGAAGAACTCACCCGTGCCGGCCGCCCCGCCCTCGGGAGTGAGCGCCGTGCGCTCCACGACGACCATCTGGACGCGTCCCTCGCCGAGCAGCTCGACGGGGCGCGCGAAGAAGTGCAGGTGGATGCGGCGCGGCTTGCCGGCTGGCGAACGCGTGGACCACTCCCGCATCACGTCGACGTTGCGCAGGACGGCGCGGTCGCTCTCGGCAGCTGCCCGGCTGACGTCGTCGAGCTCCATATCGGCGACTGAGACGATGACATCGGCGTCCGTGAGCTCCCCGAGCTCACGCAGTTCCTTGGTGGTGAAGGCCGCCTGAGCCGGTCCACGGCGACCCAGCACGTGGATGTCGGTGACCTGCGACTTCGCGAGAGTGTCGAAGACGTACTGCGGCATGTCGGTGTGATCGAGCTCCGCGACCGTCTTGGCCAGGACGCGCGTGACGTCCACCGCGACATTGCCGACGCCGACGACGACCGCGCTGGTGGTGCTCGGCAGCAGGGCCTCGAAGGTGGCCCGATCCGCGTCGGGATGGCCGCAGTACCACTCCACGAGGTCAGTGGCTGCAACGCTGCCGGCGAGGTCCTCGCCGGGGATGCCGAGCCGACGGTCCCGCGATGCGCCGTAGCTGAAGATGATCGCGTCGTAGCACCGGTGGAGGTCGTCGAGGCTGACGTCGCGACCGACTGTCACGTTGCCGAGGAAGCGGACACCCGGCTTGTCGAGCGTCTTGTTGAGCGTGTCGCGCACCGAGCGGATGCTGAGGTGGTCCGGAGCCACGCCGTAGCGCACGAGTCCGAAGGGCACGGGCAGCCGGTCGATGACGTCGACCTCTACCGGCACGTCGGTCTGGTTGACCAGTGCGTCCGCCGCATACATCCCAGAAGGACCCGAACCGATGACGGCAACCCGAACTGGGCGTGACATGCGCTCTCCTCGACGTGATGGGCGGTAACCGGTCAAACCTAGTGGCTGGGCTGCCGCGACGTGGACCGCCCGGGCCGTCACTCAGGGCCGAATCAGCCCAGGATCGTGACCGTGCCGCGTGCCCCGTCCACCCGCAGCCTCATGCCGGTCGCGATCATGGTGGTGGCGACCCCCGTGCCCGTCACCGCCGGGAGTCCGTACTCGCGGCACACGATTGCTGCGTGGCTCATGATTCCGCCGGTGTCGGTGACGGTTGCGGCGATCCTGCCGAACAGCGGCGCCCAGCTCGGTGCCGTCAGGGGGGCCACCAGAATCTCACCGTCCTGCACATCGCTGATCTGGTCCGCCGACATGATCACCCGCGCCGTGCCCTCGACGAGCCCCGGCGAGGCCGCGAACCCGGTGAGCTCACCGTCGGACGACGTCGTGCCGCCCAGCCAGTTGCTGACGCTCTGGGAGGTGATGCCCCAGAGCATGACGGTGAAGGGCTCGGTCACCACCTCGGGCGGCGCCCCGAGCGCCGGATCGGGCGATGCCGCCCGCAGGACGGCGAGAACCGCGCGTCGGCGTTCGACGATGGTCGGCCAGTACGCCGGGCCCGCGGGCTGGGACGGCGTTGCCCAGGCGGCGTAGTAGTCCCACAGGGCGTCCTCCACCTCGGTCCGCTTGAGGTAGAAGATGTCGTTGGCCCGCGGCCAGAAGCCTCGGTCGGCCAGCACTCCGCCGAGTTCGCGCATCCGCCGCCAGATGACGGAGTGACACCAGTGCTCGACGTAGAAGTTGTGGTTCTCGACGTAGGGGAAGACCTTTCGTGCGAGGTCGAGCCTCGTCCGGAACTCGCGTCGTGATGCCTCGTCCGGCAGGAACGCGACGTACTCCTCCACAAGCCGGTCCCGTTCGGCGCGGATCGCGGCGACCGGGCGATCCAGCACCTCGCCGCGCTGCAGGCGCGCGATGTAGTCCCGGATGAAGCCGAAGGGGACGTCCGGCGACTCGATCCAGATGCAGTCGGAGTGGTAGAAGCCCGAACCGGTGGAGAAGTTGAACCACGGCTCGGAGCAGTCCTGGTACGCGGCCAGCCAGGTTCGACCGGCTTCGGTCCTCGCGAGCACCGCCGTGACGGCTGCGGCGTCGGGCTTGTCGAATGCCGCAGCCAGCCCGCCGGTGACGGCCAGCCCGGCCAGCTTCTTGAGCTCGTCGTCGGGACGGAACAGGTCGACTTCGACGCCGGCCACCATGGTCGCGATCGACAGGTCCGGGATGCTCGGCCAGGCGCTCTTGCAGAAGCCGAAGTACTCCAGGTAGGCGGCATAGCCCAGGTTGAGGAACTCGAAGTGGTACTGCCACAGCTGCATGGCGAGGTCGACGAGCCGGCGATAGTCCGACAGGAGGGCGAATCCGGATCCGACCCCTGAACCGGACCGGACGACCTCGTCCACGTCCTCGACGTCCGGAAGGGGCTCGAACCTCAGCGCGTGCAGGGCGTCGACCAGTGTGGTGATCTTGCCCATCCATCGCTGGTACAGCTCGTCCCAGTGCGTGTAGTAGAAGTCGGCTCGCTCGGCGAACTCCAGCACGCGCGCCTCGACCTCGTCGGCGCGGACGCCGACCGGCGATAGGTAGACGTACCCGTTGAGCACCCGGAACTCGATCCCGTTGGTCGACGGCAGCAGGAGCTGACGCGTGTTGTACTGCGACAGGGCGGCGAGGGCGAACTCCATCAAGGTCGCATCCCACGGAGGTAGTGGGTCCGGCCAGTGCACACCGTCCTGAAACCAGAACTTCGCCTCCTCGCTCGCCCTGCGACCCTCGCTGAACAGCGTCGAGTACGTGTAGAGGTCCGGCCAGCCCTCGGCACCCGGCGGTGTCTCGACGTCGAACGGGCTGCGGAACCGGTCGGCCACTCGAAGGTCGGCCACCGGCGTCCATCGAGGCGCGGGTGCCACGACGCCGTCCCGCTTGAATCGGCTCCACACCGTCTCCGGCCGGGTCTGCAGCAGCACGACAGCAGTCCCCTCGCCGGGAGCCGCGACAAGCGCCCACTCGACGTCCTGCGGACAACCGGCATGCCCTTCGCAGGCCCGCGCCAGTCGCGCGATCTCGAGGATCTCGCGGTTATCGAGGCTCGGCTGTGTCGACCGCGGCGGCGGCACGCTCACCCGCGCCACGGTGCCGTCCTGGCTGAGCGCGAACTCGTGCCTCTTGTCCGAGATGACCCGCAGGACCACGGCGTTGGTCACCTTGTCGACGAGGAAGCTGTCGGGCGTCACCTCTCCGGACACGACCGCCTCGCCGAATCCCCACGAGGAGTCGACGGCCGTGACGGAGCGGTCGCCGTTGGACGGGTTGAGCGTGAAGGCGACGCCAGCACTCACCGGGTGCACCATCGCCTGGACGACCACGCCCATGGCCAGGCCCTGATGGTCCAGTCCCATCTCCGTCCGGTACGACACGGCTCGCGCCGTGAACAGGCTCGCCCAGCAGTTCCGGACCGCGTCGACGACGTCGTATTCGCCGCGCACCCACAGGTACGTGTCGTGCTCTCCTGCGAACGAGGCGTCCAGGGAGTCCTCCCCGGTGGCCGACGAGCGAACGGCGACCGGGACGCGGGGGTCGTCCATCAGCGCCCCGAGCTGTCGGTAGGCGCCGCGGATCGCCTCGTCGATATGCCGCGCGATGGGCATCGTGCGGACGAGTTCGCGGGCCGCCTCACAGGCGGAGGCGGTAACGGTCAGGTCAGAACCGTGCGCCCGTGTCAGGAGGTCGCCGAGGGCCAGTCCTCGGCCGGATGTGTCCCGGCTCTCGACGTACGCCTCGATCGTGACCGCGAAGCCCGCCGGCACGGGCAGCCCCGCGCCGATGAGTTCGCCGAGGCTCGAGGCCTTGCCCCCGACCAGTGCGACGTCGGCGGAGGAAACCTCCTGCAGCCACAGCACGTCCGGCACGCGCACCTCCCCCGGCCATTGTGTCCGGACCGGTCGACGGACTCTCGCGAACGGCGAAAGCGATGCCCCGTCGGACGCCGTTGCGCAGGTACCGTTCCGCAGGATGAAACGGCTTCCCGCGATGCGGGAAACCCGGTGCTAGCGTCCTGAAGCATGCAGCCTGAGGCCACGGACGGTGCCGTACGCACCGATTCCGTGAGCCATCGACACCATTCGAGCCTGTCGAGCGTCGCCAGTGCAGCCCGGTTGCTCAAGGAGTTCGCCGGTGAGCGCCGGGAGATGGGCGTCACCGAGGCGGCCCGCCGGCTTGGCCTGGGCAAGAGCACCGCTCACCGTCTGCTCAACACGCTCACCGAGGAGCGGCTGCTCGAGCGCGACCCCCGCACCGGTGCCTACCGGCTGGGCCTGGCCATGTTCGAGCTCGGCCGTTCGGTGTCGACGTACAGCATCCTGCACGAGGTCTGCGTACCGGTCATGGATCAGCTGCGAGCGGCCACCAAGGCGACCGTCCAGGTGTCCGTGCTCGACGGACGCGAGGTCGTCTACGTGGAACGGCGCGAGACGGCCTCCACGCTGCGGATGTTCGGCCGGGTCGGGCATCGCTTCCCCGCGAACTGCACGGGCTCAGGCAAGGCGCTGCTCGCGTTCCTGCCGCCGTCGCGGCTCGAGGAGCTCCTCGACGGCTGGGAGCTGACCGGACGCACGGAGGCATCGGTGTCCGACGTCACCGTCCTGCGTGCGCAGCTGGCGGAGATCCGTGAGCGCGGCTGGTCCGAGAACGTGAACGAGGCCGAGATGGGCGTCGCCAGCGTGGCTGCCCCGATCCGCGACGCCGACGGGGCCGTGGTCGCGGCGATCTCCGTGGTCGTGCCGACGGCCGGCCTCGACGGCGACGCACTGAAGCGCTATCCGCGGCCGTGCCAGGACGCAGCGGCCGCCATCTCGAGAAGGCTTGGATACCGACCCCCATCGAACGAGAGGGACCAACCATGACGGTCATCGTGACCGACGACCAGGCGAAGTCGTTCGCTGCCGCGTTGTACACCGCCCGCCGTGATCGAGAGCCGATCGCCGCGTTCACCGAGGCGCTGCCCGATCTCGGCATGGAGGACGGCTACGCGATCCAGACACACCTGGTCCGGATGCTGCTCGACGACGGCGAGACCATCTCCGGCTACAAGCTGGGGCTCACCTCGGCCGCGATGCAGCAGCTTCTGGGCGTCGGCTCCCCCGACTTCGGTCCGGTGTTCGCGTCCACCGTGTACGGCGACGGGGTGGAGATCCCCGTCGATCGCTTCATCGCGCCACGGATCGAGGCGGAGATCGGCGTGGTTCTCGGCGAGGATCTCGCCGGGCCGAACTGCACCCCGGCTGCTGCAAGCCAGGCCACCCGTGGCCTCGTCGCCGCGCTGGAGATCGTCGACTCGCGCATCAAGGACTGGAAGATCAAGCTGGCCGACACGGTGGCCGACCTGGCCAGCAACGGCGCCATCGCCCTCAGCAGCCAGGTTGTCCCCCTCGACGGGATCGACCCGCGCCTCGTCGGCATGGTCGTCACCCGCAACGGCGAGCTGATCGCCACGGGGGCCGGCGCCGCCGCCCTCGGCGATCCCATGGCCGCTGTGGCCTGGCTCGCCAACACCCTCGCCCCGATGGGCGTGACGCTGCCCGCAGGCAGCGTGATCATGACCGGGGCCCTGCACGCGATGGTGCCCGTCAGTCCCGGCGACGTCTTCCGGGCCGAGTTCGATCGACTCGGTCCGATCACCATCCGCATGGCGAAGGAGTAGGCACGATGACGATGAGATGCGCCATCCTCGGTTCCGGCAACATCGGCACGGACCTGATGATCAAGCTGCTGAACGCCGAGGGCTCGGCACTCGAGCTCGTCGCCCTCGTGGGCATCGATCCCAACAGCGACGGCCTCGCCCGTGCTCGCAAGCTGGGCATTGACGGCCCGCACGAGGGCCCGCAGTGGGTCCTCGACCACGCCGACGACATCGACATGGTGTTCGACGCCACCAGCGCCTACGTGCACAAGGCCCAGGCCCAGAACTACGAGGACGCGGGCATCATGGCCGTCGACCTCACGCCCGCCGCTATCGGCCCGAAGGTCATCGCCGCGGTGAACCTGCTCGAGCACCTCGACGCACCGAACATCAACATGGTCACGTGCGGCGGTCAGGCCACGACGCCGATGGTCTACGCGATCCGGCGGGCCGTCGCGGACCTGCCCTATGCCGAGATGGTGTCGACCGTGTCGTCGAAGTCGGCCGGCCCCGGCACGCGCCAGAACATCGACGAGTTCACCAAGACGACCTCCACGGCCCTGCGCGAGATCGGCGGAGCGAACCTGAGCAAGGCCATCATCATCCTCAACCCGGCTGAGCCGCCCATCATGATGCGCAACACGGTGTTCGGCGCCCTCCCCGAGGGTACGGATCACGACGCGGTCCTCTCGTCCGTCTACGAGATGGAGAAGGCCGTCCAGCAGTATGTGCCGGGCTACCGGCTCAAGAACCCCCCGGTCATCGAGGAGGGTCCGTTCCTCACGCCAGGCGGCGAGGTCCCCCATCGGGCTGTCGTCCTACTCGAGGTCGAGGGTGCCGGCGACTACCTGCCCCCCTACGCGGGCAACCTCGACATCATGACGGCCGCCGCCCAGCGCGTCGGCGAGGCCATCGCCGCCCATCGCACGCAAGGAGCCCAGGCATGACAACGACGGACTACCGCCTCATCGACTCCACCCTGCGCGACGGGTCGCACGCGCTGAGCCACCAGTACTACGCCGAGGACGTCATCAAGATCGTCCAGGGCCTCGACCGCGCCGGCGTGCAGGTGATCGAGATCGCGCACGGCGACGGTCTCGGCGGCTCGAGCTTCAACTACGGATTCTCCGCGGTCCCCGAGAAGGAACTCATCGCGAAGGCCTGCGAAGTCACCGAGAACGCCAAGATCGCATGCCTCCTCCTGCCCGGCATCGGCCTGGCCGATGACCTTCGCGAGGTCAACGAGATGGGCGTCTCGGTGGCACGCATCGCGGTGCACTGCACCGAGGCCGACATCACCGAGCAGCACATCAAGGTGGCCAAGGGCCTGGGCATGGAGGCCATCGGCTTCCTGATGATGGCCCACATGAACTCGCCCGAGGGACTCGTCGAGCAGGCGCTGCTCATGCAGTCCTACGGGGCCGACACCATCTACATCGCCGACTCGGCGGGAGCCATGACCACCGAGGACGTCAAGGTGCGGGTGAATGCCCTCGTCAACGCCCTCGACGTCCCGCTCGGCGTCCATGCGCACAACAACCTCGCCATGGCCGTCTCCAACTCGATCGCGGCCTACCAGGAGGGCGCCAAGAACCTCGACGGCACGTCGGCCGGGCTCGGCGCCGGCGCGGGCAACTGCCCCACGGAGATCCTCGCCGCCGTGAGCGCGAAGTACGGGATCGAGACGGGCGTGGATCCGCTGGCCCTCATGGACGTGGCGGAGGAGATCGTGCGTCCGCTGATGCCTCGCCAGCAGGTCATCGACCGCGCTGGCCTCATCCTCGGGTACGCGGGGGTCTACGGATCCTTCCTGCTGCACGCCGAACGAGCGGCGAAGCGCTACAACGTGTCGCAGGCCGAGATCCTGCTCGAACTCGGACGTCGCCAGGTCGTGGGCGGCCAGGAGGACATGATCATCGACGTGGCCCTCGAGCTGGCCCGCAAGCATGCAGAGGCGGAGTTGGCAGATGTCTGAGCCGATCAACAGGGAAGTCCTGGCGCGCACCCTCATCGAGGCGGCCGCCAACGTCCACGGCATCGAGCCGCTGACGAACACATGGCCTGACCTCGACCCCGTCACTGCGTATGAGATCCAGGACGCGGTGGTGCAGGCGCGCGTCGACGCGGGCCAGGTCGTCGTGGGTGCGAAGACGGGACTCACCAGCAAGGCAAAGCAGCTGCAGATGAACGTGGGCGAGCCGCTGTCCGGCATCCTCACCGACGACATGCAGATCGACGTGGGCGAGCCCCTGGTCTGCTCGCGCTTCATCCAGCCCCGATGCGAGGTCGAGATCGCGTTCCTCCTGAAGAAGGATCTCGAGGGCCCTCAGGTCATGGCGCGCGACGTGATCGCGGCCACCGATCTCGTGTTCGGCGCCGTCGACGTGATCGACTCGCGGTTCACCGGATACAAGTTCACCTACCAGGACGTCATCGCCGACAACTGCTCCTGCGCGGGCTTCGTCCTAGGCGGGCAGGGCGTCGATCCTCGAGGGTTCGACCTGCGCCTGGTCGGTGCAACGCTGGAGAAGAACGGCCAGCTCATGCACACGGCCGCCGGTGCTGCTGTCATGGGTCACCCGGCTGGGGCTGTCGCCTGGCTCGTGCGCAAGCTGGCCGCGCGCGGCCGGGGCCTGCAGGCGGGCCATGTCGTCATGTGCGGAGCGCTCACCGAAGCGGTGGCCGTGCAGCCCGGTGACAGCGTGGTCGCCCGATTCGATCGTCTCGGCACCGTCGAGATCGCCTGCGTCTGACCCCCCCCCGTTCACCGACACCTCAGGAGCATCCGATGCCACTGGTCCAAGTCACGATGGTCGAAGGCCGCACCGTCGAGCAGAAGCACGACCTCATCAAGCAGCTCACCCAGGCCGTTCATGACGCCCTCGGCACCGACCACTCGCGGGTGCGGGTGGCGATCTACGAGGTCAGTGCGGATGACTGGGGCATCGGCGGGGAGCCGTACGCAAAGGTGCGCCCGAACGGCTGAGCGGGTCAGATATCGACGGGCAGGAGCCGCCCGGTTCGCACGTCGAAGAGGGCCCCGCCGACCACGAGGTCACGGGGCAGCAACGGGTACGCGCGCACGCGGGTGACGTCGGTGGCCAGGGCTGACGTCTGGTCGGTCACCGTGCGGAACTCGGCGCTGCGCGTGTCGACTCCGAAGCGCTCCGCGATGATGGCGTGGATCTCGTCCTCGGTCGCCCCGGCCATCTTGCAGTCCGTGTGCGGCATGATCAGGACGCGGGTCACCCCGAGCAGGTAGGCGCCGAGGACGAGCGTGCGCAGGACGTCCTCGGTCACGCGGGCGCCGGCGTTCCGCAGGATCTTCACGTCCCCGGCCTTCATGCCAAGGACGGACAGCGGATCGATCCGCGAGTCCATGCACGTGACCACGGCCAGCCCTTCATTCGCCCAGCCACTGAGCTCGGAGGCGCTGAAGTGCTCGGAGTACGTGGCGTTGGCCGACATGACATCGGCAAAGGCGTCGGTCGGGAACGGTCGTGATTCTGCTGCTTCTGCCACGGACCGCAGCCTAGCCAGTGCCGGCACCGGTCATGGTCAGGCGTCGATGCGCTCCCGGTCGAGCCCGGCTGCTCCCTCGACGATGAAGTCCTTCCGCGGAGCCACCTCCGTGCCCATGAGGAGGTCGAAGACCTGCTCAGCCGCGGCCGCATCCGACATCGTCATCCGGCGCAGCGTTCGATGCGCCGGGTCCATGGTCGTCTCGCGCAGCTGGGAGGCATCCATCTCGCCCAGGCCCTTGTACCGCTGGACCGGCTCCTTGACCCGCCTCGACCGCTTCTCGGCGTCCTTGAGCACGGCGTGCATCTCGGCGTCGGAGTAGGTGTAGACCACGTCGTTGGCCTTGCTGCCCGGGTTGACGATCTCGAGCCGGTGCAGGGGCGGCACCGCCGCGAACACCCGACCCTCGTCGAGCAGCGGCTTGAGGTAGCGATGGATGAGAGTCAGCAGCAGGCACCGGATATGCGCGCCGTCGACGTCGGCGTCGGACATCAGGATGACCTTGCCGTAGCGAGCCTGCGACAGGTCGAAACTGCGCCCGGACCCGGCTCCGATCACCTGGATGATCGACGCGCACTCGAAGTTCTTGAGCATGTCGGCCAGGGACGACTTCTGGACGTTCAGGATCTTGCCGCGGATCGGCAGCAGGGCCTGGAAGTCGGAGTTGCGCGCCGTCTTCGCCGTGCCCAGCGCGCTGTCGCCCTCGACGATGAACAGCTCGGTGCGCTCGACGTCGTCGCTGCGGCAGTCGACCAGCTTCGCGGGAAGTGCCGAGGACTCCAACGCGGTCTTGCGGCGCTGCACGTCGCGGTGCGCTCGCGCGGCGACCCGAGCGCGCATGGCGTTGGCCGTCTTCTCGAGCACGGCGCGTGCCGATGCCTTGTCGCCGCGCGGCGGCGACGTGATCCACGAGGTGAGCTCCTTGGTGAGGACGTTGGCCACGATCCGCGCCGCCGCCGGGGTGCCGAGCACCTCCTTGGTCTGGCCCTCGAACTGCGGCTCGGCCAGCCGGACGGCCACCACCGCCGTGAGGCCCTCGAGGGCATCGTCCTTGGCGATGTTGTCCTCGTTGGCGCGCAGCACCTTCGCCACGCGCAGCTGGTCGTTGAGCACCTTGACGATCGAGCGCTCGAATCCCGCCACGTGGGTGCCGCCCTTGGGCGTGGCGATGACGTTGACGAAGGACTTCAGGGTCGTGTCATAGCCAGCGTCCCAACGCAGCGCGATATCGACGTGAAGGTCGCGCTCGACCTCCTGGGGCGTGAGGTGGCCCTTGTCGTCGAGCACCGGCACGGTCTCGTGGAAGTGCCCCGACCCGGTGAGCCGGATGATCGAGCTGACCGGCTCACCGGCAGACAGGTACCCGACATACTCGGCGATGCCGCCCTTGTGCTGGAACGACTCCTCCCACGGCTCTGCGGTCTCACGCGCGTCACGCAGGGTGATCATGAGGCCCGGGACGAGGAAGGTGCTCTGCATGGCTCGCTCGCGCAGCAGCTCGCGGTCGATCTCGGCGTCCTTGGTGAACACCTGACGGTCCGGCCAGAACCGCACGCGCGTACCGGTGCGGTTGCGCGGGCACGAGCCGAGGATCCGCAGTCCGCTCTTGCGCGTGAATGACGCGTTCTCGTCGTCGCCATCGAAGATGCCGGGCACGCCGCGCCGGAAGGACATCATGTGGATCTTGCCGCCGCGGTCCACCTCGACGTCGAGCCGCGACGACAGTGCGTTGACCACCGAGGCGCCGACGCCGTGCAGGCCGCCGGATGCGGTGTACGAGCCGCCGCCGAACTTGCCGCCCGCGTGCAGCTTGGTCATGACGACCTCGACGCCGGTGAGCTTCGTCTTGGGCTCGACGTCGACCGGTATGCCCCGGCCATCGTCGCTGACCTCCACCGAGCCATCGGGATGCAGGTCGACGATGATGCGCTTGCAGTGACCGGCCAGTGCCTCGTCGACGGCGTTGTCGACGATCTCCCACAGGCAGTGCATGAGACCCCGGCCGTCGTTGGACCCGATGTACATGCCGGGCCGCTTGCGCACCGCCTCGAGCCCCTCGAGAACGGCAAGATCCTTGGCGGAGTAGCGGGCCGAGATGGCGTCCTTCGGGCCCGGACGGGTGGCGGTGGAACGGGGTTCGGTCACCCCCTCAACCTAGCCGCGGACCGTGACACGCCGGACGTTCGACGCCGCGTGTCACATTTGTGCCCTTGTGCTCGGATACGTTCTTCGCTGTGGGCGAACCCACGCCGCATGGTGCGGGGGGAACATCCGAACCGTGTCAGACTGTTAGTAGCAAGTGACAGAGCACCACGACGCAGGACGACGAGACAGGGAGGTACCGGGCGATGACCCCGACACTGACCGCGCCAGCCCTCAGCGCCACCGATCGTTGCGATCGCTGCAGCGCGCAGGCATTCGTGCGGGTCGTTCTGCCCGGGGGCACCGACCTGCTGTTCTGCAGCCACCACTGGAACCGTCACGAGGCCGTCCTGCGTCCGCAGGCAGTCGAGATCCTCGACGAGACCCATCGACTCACCGAGAAGGGCTAACGCCCCTCGAAGCTCGGCTGCCGGCGTTCGGCGAATGCACGGATGCCCTCCTGATAGTCCTCACTCAGCCAGGCCGCGCGCCGCAGTGCCGTCAGCCTCTCGAAGTCGTCACTGGTCAGTGAGCGCACGTTCGTCAATGCCGTCATCTCGCCCTTGATCGCGCGGATCGCCAGGGGCGCCAGCGAGGCGATTCGCCGGCCCAGGTCGGTGGCGGTGTCGGTGAGCTCCTGCGAGTCGGCCACCAGCCGGTTGACGACGCCGTGCTCGGCAGCCGACTCCGCCGAGATCGGCAGCGCCGTGAAGAACATCTCCTTGGCCACATTGAGCGGAAGCGCGCTCAGCAGGTGGGCGACCCCCGCGGTGTTGTACGGAACGCCGAGCCTCGCCGGCGTGATGGCGAAGGTCGCGGTGCGGACGGCGACGATCAGGTCACAGGTGAGCACGAACTCACAGGCGCCGCCCCACACCCCGCCCTCGACGGCGGCGATCACCGGGAAGGGCGCCTCGCGCACCGCGTGGAGGAACCCCTCGAGGGGGTTGGTCCAGGTGAGCGGGTCGGATCCGTCCGTCGGCAGCTCGGCGATGTCGTAGCCCGCCGACCACGTGCTGACTCCCGGCTCGGCCCGGAACACGAGGGCGCGAGCCCCGGCGTCCTCTGCCTCGTGGAGTGCCTCCCCCAGCTCGGCGAGCATCTCGGCGCCCATTGCGTTGCGACGATCGGCGTTGGCCATCGTGACCTCGACGACGCTCGGCGCGCCGCCGTCGCCGATCGCCCTGACCTTGATCAGGCTAGGCATTATCGGCACTGCTGCTAGTCGAGGTAGTCGCGCAGAACCTGCGAGCGCGACGGATGACGAAGCTTCGACATCGTCTTCGACTCGATCTGCCGGATCCGCTCGCGCGTGACCCCGTAGACCTTGCCGATCTCGTCGAGAGTCTTCGGCTGACCGTCGGTGAGCCCGAATCGCATGCGCACCACACCGGCCTCGCGGTCCGACAGCGTGTCGAGCACCGACTCGAGCTGCTCCTGCAGGAGCGTGAACGACACCGCGTCGGACGGGACGATCGCCTCGGAGTCCTCGATGAGGTCACCGAACTCGCTGTCGCCCTCCTCGCCCAGCGGGGTGTGCAGGGAGATCGGCTCGCGGCCGTACTTCTGCACCTCGACGACCTTCTCGGGCGTCATGTCGAGCTCGCGGGCGAGCTCCTCGGGAGTGGGCTCGCGACCGAGATCCTGGAGCATCTGGCGCTGCACGCGGGCCAGCTTGTTGATGACCTCGACCATGTGCACCGGGATGCGGATGGTGCGGGCCTGGTCGGCCATCGCGCGGGTGATGGCCTGACGGATCCACCACGTGGCGTACGTGGAGAACTTGTAGCCCTTGGTGTAGTCGAACTTCTCGACCGCGCGGATCAGGCCGAGGTTGCCCTCCTGGATCAGGTCGAGGAAGAGCATGCCGCGACCGGTGTAGCGCTTGGCCAGCGAGACCACCAGGCGCAGGTTCGCCTCGAGCAGGTGGTTCTTGGCGCGTCGGCCGTCCAGGGCGATCCACTCGAGGTCACGACGCATCTTCTTGTCGAGCTTCTTGGTGTCGTTGAGCATCTCCTCGGCGAAGAGCCCCGCCTCGATGCGCTTGGCCAGCTCGACCTCCTGCTCCGCGTTCAGCAGCGAGACCTTGCCGATCTGCTTGAGGTAGTCCTTGACCGGGTCGGCGGTGGCACCGGCGACGGTGACGGTCTGGACGGGCTCGTCGGTGTCGTCGACGTCGGAGATGACGAAGCCCTTCTCCTCCTCCTCGACGGCGGCGGCCTTCTCCTCCTCGGTCTCGGTCGCCTCCTCCTCCACGACGGTGGCCAGCTCCTCGACGATGTCGGCTTCGAGGTCCGCCTCGAGCACCGCGGCCTCGACCAGCTCCTCGGGATCGACGTCGGCGATCGTGTCGATGTCCTCGACCTCGACCAGGCCGTCCTCGGTCTCGACGACCTCGACGAACTCCTTGCCCTTGGCGCTGCGCGGCCGCCTTCTTGCGCGGGCGCCTTCGCCGGAGCAGCAGCCTTCTTCGCAGCGGCGCCTTCGCCGGGGCAGCGGCCTTCTTCACGGCGGCGATGGGCTTGTCGGCCACGGCCTTGGCGGTCGCGGGCGATGCGGCCTTCTTGACCGCGGGCGCCTTCGCCGGGGCAGCGGCCTTCTTGACGGCCGGCTCCGGGGTCTCGGCCGGAGCCTTCTTGACGGGAGCGGCCTTCTTGGCGGCCGGCTTGGCCGGCGCGGTCGCCTTCTTGGCGGCGGCAGGCGTGGCGGGTGCGTGTGCAGGTGCAGCGGTGGACTTTGCCATCGAGGTGGGGGTGCCTTTCTCGCGTTGACCCACGACAAGGGCCCGTGTCAAGCACAAGGCTTGGAAACGGGCCGGTATTCCCGCCATTGTGCCACGCCGACCGCCGAACGAGTAATCAGGGGGCCTACCGCACGGCGAGCAGCGCCCGGCCCTCGCCGACCGCCACGGATCGGCTCGCCGTCTGGCTCACGGGCTCGGTGATCGGGAAGGGCCCAAGGCCCGCCGCGGTGAAGGAGGCCGACCAGTCGGTCCGCAGGTCGACGGGCTCGCGCCCGGCCCGCCGGTAGGCGTGGCTGACCGCCAGGTGCGGATACGAGCCGCCCGGATCGTCGGTGACCAGCGTGGCTCCGTCGCCGAACGTCCACGACCAGCGCGGCTGCCCAACGAGGTGGACCTCCTCCCCCAGCAGGTCGTAGCGGGCGGTGAAGACACCGGCGGGTTGTCCACTGGCGAAGACGACGGGGATCTGGGCAAGGACGCCGCTGGCGGGGGTGACGCCGATCGCGACGGGCGGAAGATCGTGGGCGAAGCGCTCCCTCGCGGTCCCGGCGAGCCGTGCGACGGTCACCGGACCGCCGTCCCGCAGGCAGATCAGCCCGCGATCGGTCCACGCCCCGCCGGAGGGCTCGAACCACACGCGCAGCAGCTCGCCGGACACCGGGCAGCCGCGAGCGACGCTCAGGCACGCGGACTGGCCGGGGAAGGGAGTGCCGGGCAGTTCGAGGGCACACGGCGCCGACAGTCTCCAGCGGCAGCCGCCGCAGCCGGCCACCTCGACGCGCGTGCGCGAGTCCACCCCGCCGGGAAGGATCAGACCGCCCGTCCCGACGTAGCGATCCTGGCCGTTGTCGCCTCGGACGTCAGCGGCTCGAGCCGTACCGCCTGACTGCAGCACCAGCACGACGATGACGGCAGCGGCGAGCACTGCCAGGACGGCGCGGACCAGCCGCATCGCAGGGGAGGGTGGAGTCGAGCTCACCTGTCGACGGTAGGCGAATCGTCGTCAGCACGTCAGGGTCGCACCGGCGCCTGTGGACAACGGCTGCACTGGTCCTCAGTGCGGGTCGCGCCGACGCACGCGATCGAGTGCATGGCCCAGGAACATGCCGACCTGCTCGTCCTCGACCAGGAAGCCGTCGTGGCCGTACGGGGAGTGCAGGACATGCAGCCGGTCCGCACCGGGTGTCAGGTCGACGATCTCCTGCTGCAGGCGCATCGGGAACAGCCGGTCGGAGTCGATCCCCACGACGGTCAGCGGTGCCTCGATGGTGCCCAGGGCAGCGGCCACTCCCCCTCGTCCGCGGCCGACGTCGAACAGGCTCATCGACTCGGTGAGGGCGACGTAGGTGTTCGCGTCGAAGCGGCGGGCCAGCTTGTCGGCGTGGTGCTGGAGGTAGGACTCGACCGCGAACCGGCCGCCGTCGTACGGATCCTCGCCGTCCTGCGCATCACGTCCGAACCGCAGGTCCAGCTCGGTCTCGCACCGGTAGGTCAGGTGCGCGATCTGCCGGGCGATGCCCATGCCGACGTGCGGGCCCTCGCCGGGATCCGCGTCGTAGTAGTCGCCGCCACGGAAGGCCGGATCCGACCGGATCGCGGCCATCTGCGCTGCGTGCGTGCCGATCTGATCGGCGGTGACGGCGGCGGTCGAGCCGAGCACGAGTCCGCCGCGAACCCGTTCGGGGTAGCGCACCATCCATTCGAGGACACGCATCCCACCCAACGAGGGGCCGAGCATGAGTGCCCACGTCTGGATGCCGAGGTGGTCGGTCAGATGCGTCGTTCCACCTCGACCATGTCCGCCACGGTGACGACCGGGAACCGGCTTCCCCAGGGCGCGCCGTCGGGGGCGATCGACGACGGACCGGTCGTGCCCTGGCAGCCACCCAGGATGTTGGCGCACACGACGAACCAGTGGTCGGTGTCGACCGGGAAGCCCGGCCCGACCAGCTGATGCCACCAGCCACCGGTCGACGTGCCCGGCGCCGGCCGGCACCGGTCGACGTGCGAGTCGCCGGTCAGGGCGTGGCAGACGTAGATCGCGTTGCTGCGATCCTCGTTGAGCGTGCCCCATGTCTCGTACGCGACCCGGACCTGCGGCAGTTCTGCGCCGGACTCAGTCGTCAGGGCACCGACGTCGGCGAACAGCCGCTCTCCCACGGGGTCACCCTCGCGCCAGGCGCCGCTGGCAGGAGGGGGACCGTCGTAGGAGAGCGGACCGTACGCGGCCATCGGGTGTCAGACCTGCTTGGCTGCCCGGAAGCCGGCGTCGAGGTCGGCGAGGATGTCGTCGATGTTCTCGATGCCGACGGCCAGGCGGACCAGGCCCGGGGTGACACCCGCGGCGAGCTGCTCCTCGCTCGGACAGCTGCGAGTGCGTGGTCGAGGCCGGGTGGATGACGAGGCTGCGCACGTCGCCGATGTTGGCCACGTGACTGTGCAGCTCCAGCGCCTCCACGAAGGCCGGCCGGCCTCGACCCCGCCCTTGATCTCGAACGCCAGCACGGCGCCGGTGCCCTTGGGTGCGTACTTCAGCCCCAGCTGCGTGCCATGGGCTCGACGTCCAGGCCCGCGTAGTTGACGGACTCGACCTCGTCGCGACCCTCGAGCCACTCCGCGACCTTCTTGGCGTTCTCGACGTGCCGCTCGATGCGCAGGGACAGGGTCTCCAGGCCCTGCGCGATGAGGAATGCGTTGAACGGCGAGACGGCCGCGCCGAGGTCGCGCAGGAGCTGGACGCGTGCCTTGAGGATGAAGGACAGGTTCGCGCCGAACGCCGAGCCGACGCCGAGATCGCGGGCGTACACGAGGCCGTGGTAGCTGGGGTCGGGCTGGTTGTAGTTCGGGAAGCGCTCGGGGTACTGGGCGTAGTCGAACGTGCCGCCATCGACGATGACGCCCGCGATGGACGTGCCGTGGCCGCCGATGTACTTGGTCGCCGAGTGGATGACGATGTCAGCGCCCCACTCGAGCGGGCGGATCAGGTAGGGGGTGGCGACGGTGTTGTCGATGAGGAGCGGCACGCCGACCTCGTGGGCCACCTTCGCGACCGCTTCGATGTCGAGGATGTCGTTCTTCGGATTGGCGATCGACTCCCCGAAGAACAGCTTGGTGTTCGGCTGGACCGCCGCGCGCCACGACTCGGGATCATCGGGGTTCTCCACGAACGTGGTGGTGATCCCGAGCTTGGGCAGCGTGTAGTGCAGCAGGTTGTACGTGCCGCCATACAGGCTCGGGCTCGAGACGATGTGGTCGCCCGCCTCGGCGATGTTGAGGAAGGCGAGGGTCTCCGCGGCCTGGCCGCTGGCCACCAGCAGTGCCGGCGACGCCGCCCTCGAGGGCCGCGATGCGATCCTCGACGACCGCCTGGGTCGGGTTCATGATGCGCGTGTAGATGTTGCCGAGCTCCTTGAGCCCGAACAGGTTCGCCGCGTGCGTCGTGTCGTTGAAGGTGTAGGACGTCGTCTGGTAGATGGGCAGCGCCCGCGCGTTCGTGGTGCCGTCGGGTGACTGACCCGCGTGGATCTGCTTCGTCTCGAACGACCATGCAGTGCTCATGGATGTCTCCTTGTATTGCCGCCGTGGCGGATGATGGTGGGATAGGGCCGACAACGCACGTCGGCAGACGTTCGTGGGGGGATCGATTCGCGATCCAGGTCGCTGAGGGACGCCGTGCGGCGCCAGGCTCAGCTGTTAGGCATTCGACAACAACAGCGCATTCAGACCTCGCAATATCTCCGGGGTCTTGCCCTGCGCAAGACCCGCGCTTGCCCGAAAGTCCGGGCCAGGTCTTCATCCGGAGCACCCCACCGCGGTGGAGGGTTGCCGTCCAGCAAGCCGGAGCTGAGCGCTGGAACTCTTGACCTCCGCGAACTATAGCCAGAGCCTTGCGTCTTGACAAAACCCCGCTTGGGGCCTGTCGAGCCGGTCCGTGCAGCGGACGTGCCGACCTCAGCCGGCCTGCCGGTCCGCGTTCGTGATGCCGTGGCGGCACTCATCGCGGGAGACGCCGGCCATCGCCGAGCGCCACGTCGTCGGCGGCAGTCCGCCGCGCAGGGACTGAAGGACGAGTTGTCCGAGCGTGTAGTCCGGGCGGGCCGACAGGGCCCGCTCGGCGGCGATCGACGCACGGGCGCCATCGCCGAGGAGCCACGCGGCCACCGCGCACGTGGTCGCGATTGGCGCGACCAGCGGTTCCGGCGCGGCCCGCACTCCCGCGGTCAGCTGGGCCAGCGCACCACGGAGCGCATCCGGATGTGCGGCCGCGAGCTCCCAGAGGACCGTGTCGCGTACCCGGATGTCGGCAAGGCCGTGCAGCAGCGCGGCCACGTCGGCGATGTCCGCGAGCCCGCCGGGAGCCTTCGTGCCGTGTACGCGCGAGTCGGGCAGGAGAAGCCGCACGGTCCGCTCGATGGACTCGTCACGCCATCCCTCGATGTCGCGGCCCCTCCGGGGTCGACGGGCACTGGCGGCGCTGGCCTCGACCTGCCGGATCCGCCCGGGGTCGGCCGACAGGGAGGCGAGGAGCTCGTCGCGATCCGCCAGGGGGGCGGCACCCATGACGGTGAACTCGGCCGAGACCTCGACGAGGACCTGCGGATCGATGGGCCGGCCCACCTGTGGGCAGCAGGCCTCGTCCGTGCACATGGCACTGCGCCACCTGCCATCGTCCACGATCAGGATGTCGCGGACCAGTACCTCGCGATGCTCCGCCGCCGGCGCGCAATTCGTCCACGAGGGAAGTGGGGACCTCGCTGCTGCTGGTCAGCACCATGATCAGCTGGTCGGCGGCCCTTGCGGACGGATGCTCGAAGAGCGCGGCAAGCCACGCGCGCGAGTCCACGAGCCAGCCGGCCAGGTCCATCCGCTGCGTGAGCAGCAGTCGACCCGCAGCGATCCACACCGCCGTCGCGCTCTCATGGGGCGTGAACCCCACGAGGTACGGCAGTGCAGCGACCATCGCATCGGGACTGCGCAGGACAAGGGAATCGCCTACAGGAGAGGTTGCCATGCTCGCGAGCATTGGCCCGCTGCTGGCCTACAGGTCCTGCCTCACGCGGTCTGGGGAAGGCCGCCCCTGTGCGGAGCTCCTGTGGACGACGGCGGACCGGTCGTCGACGCCTAGTCCTCGAGCGCGACGCCGTCGAGGTCGATGCCCAGGACCTCGCACGGCCATGCGCCTGTGGGAGCGTCCACCCACACCGTGTGCCCGGCTCGGGCACCGATGAGCGCGATCGCCAGCGGCGAGGTCGCCGACACGCGCTCGTCGTCGAGGAACGCCTCGTCCGGGTGCACCGGTCGGACCCACGTGGTCGTGCCGTCGGCGAGCACCACCTGCACGCGCATCCCGAGCTCGACCCGCCCGTCGACCGACACCGGGTCGATCACGATGACGTCGGCCGTGCCGAGGAGCGCGTCGATGGCGTCGGCCTCCTCCATCAGCCGCTCGAAGTCCGCCACCATGCGCTCGTCACGCTCGGTCTCGGTAAGCAGGGGCCGCAGGTCGGGCAGCTGGCGCTCCCGGATGTCGACGATCCGATCCTGCAGTCGGGCCCAGCCCTCGCGCGTCAGCTGAGGACGGCCCTGGCGCTCGCCCGGGCGATCCGTGGAGACCTTGGGTCGTGGCATTGATCCTCCGGTTGCAGTCGACCCGGCCGAGGCCGGGAAGAATTGTCAGGTTTCCTCACGCTACGTCACGCCGCGCCTGGGCGGCAAACCCGGTCAGGGGTCGATGAACTCCCCCGCGGTCACCCGGACCCAGCCCGGATGCTTCGCCACGACGGCGTCGCCCGAGGAGATCCCACGCGCGCGACGAGCCAGCCAGGGTCCGAGGTGCCCGCGCACCCACCGGGCGTGGCCGGCGCCTGCGATCGAGGGCACTGGGCCGCGGCTCCGGAACCAGCGGCGTGCGCCATGAGCCGTCGATCAGGCCCAGTGCCTCGAGGGCGCTGTCGGCGGCCACCACGTGCCCCGCCGGGGACAGGTGCAGCCGGTCGTCGGCCCACAGTCGGTCGTCGTCCATCACGGCGACATCCCAGTACCTGACGACGAAGCAGTCGTAGCGCCGGGCGATGGCCTCGACCGCCGTGTTGTACAGGCGGATGCGCTCGCGGATCAGGCCCACGACGCGGGAGCGTCGGGCCGGATCGCCGAAGGCGAAGATGAGCACGTCGCTGTCCGCCTGCCGCAGGGCCCGGACTCCGTTCTCGAGGTCAGTGGCTGCCTGGTGGACGTCGAACGACCTGCGCAGGGTGTCGTTGATCCCGACGGCGAGACTGGTCAGGTCGGGTTTCAGCGCGATCGCGTCGGGCACCTGCTCAGCAACGACCTCCCGGATCAGCCGGCCGCGGACGGCGAGATTCGCGTAGTCGATCCCGCCCCATCGGGCGGCGAGATCGAGGGCCACGAGATCGGCCCAGCCGCGATGCCGGCCGTCGGGGCCGACGTCGTCGCACAGTCCCTCGGTGAAGCTGTCACCGAGGGCTGCATAACGCGCCCAGCGCCGAGTGTCCCCCGCGGATCGCACGGCGTCACTATAGGAAATCCGGCGCCGCCCGGACGTACCGGGACGTGAAGAGACCTGGCCGCCGAAGGCTTCCCCTCCCGCGACGACCAGGTCGGTGCAACCTTAGGCGCGTGACGTCAGAGGTCGGCCGACGACACGCCGTGCGTCACGCCGCCGGGGCGGGATCCTCGGTCGGTGCGGCAGCCGCGTAGGTCTGGCCCGCCTTCCGGAACCACGAGATGAGAGCGATGATGCCGATGATGATCTGCGGCACGTAGGACGCTGCGCGCCACACGAGGTCGGCCGCGGTCGCGTCTCCCTCGGAGACGCCCATGCTGACGAGCAGCGAGATCATCAGCGCGTCGACGGTGCCCAATCCACCCGGGGTGATGGGGACCATCAGCATGATCTGCGCGGTGGCGAAGGCGCCGAACGCGGCCAGCACCGAGGCGCCCGGCTCGTCCCAGCCCTGCACACCGCGCAGGGCGACGTAGAAGATCAGGAACTGGGTCATGATCACGGACAGCTGCGCCACCGTGATGCGACCCCAGCGCTTCTTGAGCAGGCCGTACATGTCGGACCGGAACTTGATGATGGGGGCCGACGCGTCGAGGTCCTTGGGCACCTTGAATTTTCCGCGGACCGGCCCGAGCATCCGGTTGGCCAGGTTCCCGATCTTGACGGCCAGCTTCTCCGAGCGCATGACGAGCACGAAGAGCGTGATGCCGACCACGAGGATCGCCAGGCCGACGGGTGCGACCCACGCGTAGGCGAGGTCGCCACCGGAGGCGGCCAGCGCCGCGACTCCGAAGATGGGCAGGCCCAGGCTCACGAACATGCTCCACAGGCCGACTGCCGTGATCGCCGCCGTCGCCGTCGTGCCCGGGACCTCGTAGGACGTCAGCATCGCGAACTGGACGGCGAGGCCGAACGCGCCACCGGCGGGAACGCCGTTGCTGATCGCGAAGGCCGCCTGGTTGACCTGCTGCGACTTCCAGTACTTCAGGCCCGGGGTGGCCGCCATGAACGGGAAGCCGTAGGCGAACAGGTAGATGACGACAGCAACGCCGACCACGATCATCGCGCCGATGCCCATGGCCTGCAACGCTTCTGCAGCAGCGGCGTAGTCGCCGATCTGCGGAATGACCTTCACGAAGATGATCACGACGATGGCCAGGCCGATGACGCCGAGGATGATCGACTTCTTCTTGTCGAGCTTGGCCATCGGGGATGCGGAGGGATCACTCATGGCGCCGAGCCTGCCACAAACGGAGGATGTGGGGGGCAACTGCACGTGCCTTCGGGTCATTGGGCAGGATGCGACTATGCGGCTTGATCACATCTCGTACGCGTGCACGACCGCCGAGTTGCCCGACGTCGTCCAGCGCATCGGCTCCGATCTGGGGGCGACGTTCGTCGACGGCGGACGGCACCCGTCGTTCGGCACTCGCAACTTCATCCTCCCCCTGGCCAACGGCTGCTACCTCGAGGTGGTGTCGGCGCTCGACCACCCCGCGGCCGACAAGGCCCCGTTCGGCCGTGCGGTCGCCCGGCGCGCCGAGGACGGCGGCGGATGGATGAGCTGGACCGTCTCCGTCGATGACCTCGCCGTCGTCGAGTCCCGGCTGGGCCGCGACGGACGCCCCGGCCACCGCATCCGCCCGGACGGCTTCGAGCTGTGCTGGAAGCAGATCGGCGTGCTCGACGTCCTCGACGATCCGCAGCTCCCCTTCTTCATCCAGTGGACCACCCCGACCGACCACCACCCGTCCACTGGCGGGGGCGCGGTCGGGATCGAGAGCGTCGAGATGAACGGCGACCCCGACACCATCTCCGATTGGCTGGGCGCCGATCACGAGGTGCCACTCGACGGCATCAAGGTCGACTGGGTCGACGACGGTGACCCGGGCGTCAACGCCGTGTGGTTCTCCACCCCGCATGGATCCGTGCGGATCGACTAGCGTTCGTCACCTCAGACCGGAAGGAACACCATGGCTGGCTTCACCACTGTGCGCGCCGACGAGATGACCTGGGAGCGCAACGTCCTCGGCTCCGAGGTGACCCGCCTGCGCACCGACGGCGCCATGATGACGATCGTCCACGGCCGCAAGGGCGACGTGGTCCCGGCCCACGGATACAGCAAGGGCTGCGTCACGTACGTGGTGTCCGGCCGCATCGAGATCGACGGAACCATCCTCGGCCCGGGTGACGCTGGCCGCTATCGCGCGCCCGGCGGCTTCTTCTCCGTCAAGTTCCTCGACGATGCGAGCTACCTCGTGGCGCGATCCAATGACGACGAGATCACCGTCCCCGACGTCGGCGAGCGCGCGGCCCTCCATCTCGATGCGTGAGTAGCCTCAGGGCATGAGCGACCAGACGCCGGCGGCGCAAGTCCCTGACACGCTCCGCCTGCTGGCCGGCATCACCTGGCGAGTCCTGGTCGTCCTCGCCGGCGTCGCACTGGCCGGCGCCGTGCTCAACAAGATCCTCCCCGTTGCCTTCGCGATCTTCTTCGCGATGCTGATGACCGCGTGGGCTCAGCCGCTCATGCACCTGCTCCAGCGGTTCCTGCCCAAGGTCATCAGCATGGCGCTGGCGCTGATCGTCATCGGTGCCGCCGTCGTGGTCATCCTCGCCGTCGTGGTGCGTGCCACCATCCAGGAGGGGCCCAAGCTGGTCGCGTCGCTCACCAGCGGCTTCAACGACCTCGAGACCTGGCTGCGGACCGGACCGCTGCAGCTGAGCGATGCCAGCATCCACAACCTCCTGCAGCAGGCGCAGTCCTGGGGCAAGACCGTGGCCACGGGGCTGCTCGGCGACGCCATGGGCGCGCTCGGATCCGTCGGCACGCTCGTCATCGCCGCGTCGGTGTTCCTGTACGGCGTCGTGTTCTTCATGATGACGCCCGAGACCATCTGGGGATGGGTCGTCTCGTGGATGCCCAAGCGGACCCAGAGCCCGATCGATGTCTCCGGGCACCTGGCCTGGGATGCGATCTCCGGCTATACCCGCGGCATCGTCATCGTCGCCTTCGCCGACGCCGTGCTCGTGTTCATCGGCCTGACGATCCTTCAAGTACCACTCGCGCCTGCGCTGGCAGCCGTGGTCTTCCTCGGCGCCTTCATCCCGGTCATCGGCGCCCCGGTGGCGACCTTCTTCGCGGCGGTCGTGGCCCTGGCGGAGCGAGGACCCGTCGTCGCTCTCCTGGTGATCGCGCTCACCGTCGTCGTCGGCTCGTTCGACGGTGACGTGCTTCAGCCACTCGTCATGGGCAAGGCGGTCAGCCTGCATCCGCTGGCCATCGTCTTCGCCATCGCCGCCGGCGGGATCGCCATGGGCATCGTCGGCGCACTGATCGCCGTTCCCGTGGCGGGGGCGATCTACTCCGTCGCCAAGTACCTCACCGGCCGCGATCCCGAACGACCGTTCCCGCCACCAGTGGTCGAACCCGCTCCGGCGGTCAGCGCCTAGCCGGTTCCGCCGGCGCGGTGACAGCCGCGCACGTGGTCATCGACCAGCCCGCACGCCTGCATCGCCGCGTACATCGTTGTCGGACCGACGAACACGAAGCCCTGCCTCTTGAGCGCCTTGCTGAGCGCCTGCGACTCCGGCGTCTGCGAGGGCACCTGCTCCAGCGATGCCGGACGTCGGTGGCGGGCCGGGGCATGGGACCAGACCAGGGTGTCGAGCGCTTCAGGACCGTCGCGGTCCTGCAGGGCCAGGACCGCCCGGGCATTGACGAGGGTCGCCTCGATCTTGCGCCGGTTGCGGACGATGCCGGCGTCGGCGAGCAGCCGTTCGGCGTCCTGGTCGTCGAAGGCCGCCACCTGCTCCGGATCGAACTCCGCGAACGCCGCGCGGAATGCCGGGCGCTTGCGCAGGATCGTCAGCCACGACAGTCCCGACTGGAAGGCCTCGAGCGTGATCCGCTCGAACAACGCGCTGTCGCCGTGGACGGGATGGCCCCACTCGCCGTCGTGGTAGCGCCGGTAGTCGGCAGTCGAGTCGCCCCAGGCGCAGCGCGCCACGCCGTCCTCGCCGACCACGGTCCCGGAGGTGCCCACCCTGCGACCTTAGGCGACGGGCTCAGTCGCGCAGTGCGTTGGCCATGATCGCGTCGTGGACGTATTGGGTGAGTCCCGGCATCCGCTTCTCGTAGTTCGCCATGAATCGAGGGTCGGCCAGGTACATGTCGGCCAGCCCCACCTGCATCTCGTAGGTGCAGTCGTAGTACCAGCGCGTGATGTTCTCGCGATGACTCTCTGCGGCGCGCATCGCCTCCGCCGACTCAGGCGACAGACCGGCCGCCTTGCAGTCGATGAAGCCCTCCACGACCGCCTCGGCGTCCGCCTGCGCGCGCTGCCAGTCCTCCTTCGTGTACGAGGACGTCCGTCGCCACGACTCGGCGTAGGCGTCCGTCTCCCCCCAGCGCTCCGCTGCCTCCGCCTCGTACTCGCCGGGGGTCGTCCTCGCCGAAGACCTCGAAGATCTCCTCGGGATCGAGGTTGATGCCCATTCCCATCGCCTCCAATGCCTTGATCAGCACCTGCCGCTGGCGGGCCAGCAGCTCGCGGCGCTCGTCGAGCAGCTCGATCTGACGACGCAGATGACCGGCGCGCACCTCGCCGTCAGTGGACAGCACGGTGTCGATGTCCGTCAAGGACATCCCGGTGGCCCGGTACGCGACGATCTGGGCCAGCCGCTGCACGTCGCTATCGTCGTACAGCCGATAGCCGGCACGGCTGCGGTCGGTCGGCACCAGCAGGCCGATCTCGTCGTAGTGGTGCAGCGTCCGGACGGTGACGCCGGACAGCCTGGCCAGCTCGCTGACACTGCGCAGGTGGTCGTTCACATCGATGACGCTACGGCCTCACGCCGCGTCAGGGTCAAGCCGGCGGCGAGGTCACGATGCCGACGGTGACGGCGACCCCGTGAGCGCTGCGCACGCTGGCGCGGCGGCGAAGGCGTCCTGCAGCTCGCCCTTCGCCTGTGTGGTCGCGTCTCCAATCGCCGAGACCAGCTGCTTGCCCGACTCGAAGGCGGTTCCTGCGGCGGCGATCGCCTGTCCGACCTCGCCCGCGGCCGCAATCACGTTTCCGGCGCTGCCGGCCGCGTCGAGGTGCGCGGTGACCTCGGTGATGGCGGACTTGGTCGCCTGGCTCGGCTGGGTGAGCGACACGACCATGTCGTTGGCAGCGACGAAGTCGACGGGCACCTCGCGCAGCGTGGTCATCAGCGAGTCGGCAGCGTCCGCCACCGCGAGCACCTGGATGCGCAGCTGCCTGCTCGCCTGATCGATCAGCGAGGCGTCCGTGGATGTCTTGAAGGTGAGGTTGTGCCCGAGGGCGCCGACGCTGGTCTTGACGCGATCGAAGCCCACGCACACGTCACCGGCCCATACGACCGAGGGCGGCGTGGGCGTGGGGGTGGGGGTCGGCGTGCTCTCGGCGGTGGTGCCAGAGGACGAGCAGCCGGCGACCAAGATCGTCGAGACGACGAGGATGGCGGATCGGAGGGCAAGGGTGGTCATCACCGCACCGTATACGTGCGATTGGTCGTGAAGGCGGTCCACTGGCCGGGGATCGCCGGTGCCGAGCCACGGACCTTGCAGGTCCCCCGCTTGACCAGCTTCAGCTTGTACCAGGAGCCGGCGCGGGCCACCTTGCAGACACTGGTGCCCTTGGTGACCTTCCACGTGACGGGCTTGTTCAGGTTCGTCACCGTGGAGGTCCTGCTGAGCTTGAGCGTCGCACCGCGCTTGTAGGTGCCGGACTTCGGCGCGCTGACCTTGGCGGTCTGGGGACCCGAGGCGGTGACGATCGTGTACTTCTGGGTGGTCGGCGAGTAGCCGTTGCCACCGGCCGTGGACGCCGACAGGACGCACGGTGCGCCGACGCCGCGCACGTGCAGCGTCGTGGGTGCCGTCATCGCGCACGGCCCCGTGACGGACAAGGTCACCGGCAGGCCGGACGAGCTGGTGACGGTGAAGGACTGCGTCGCACCGTTGGACAGCGGGTGGGTCGAGCCGGCGGGCCACACGGTCGACGTGCCGGCCAGGGCGAGCGTGATGAGGTCGGGCTTCTGCGGCATCGTCACGCTGACACGGTTGGACGCGGTTCCCGTGCCCACGCCGTTCCCACCGCTGTAGTTCGCCGTGACCGTGAACGTGCCCAAGGCGCTCGGCACCCACGTGAGCGTCGCCACGCCGCCGGCAACCCTGCCGGTGCCGATGTACTTCCCGTTGACCGAGAAGTCCACGGTGCCGGTGCCGGACGTCGGGGTGATCCTCGCCGTCAGCACGACGGGTGAGTTGACGTAGTTGGTCTGCGGCGCGCTGAGCGCGACTGTCGCGGCGACCGTGGTGACCCTTATCGTGTCCGTTGCGCTACGTGGTGAAGCATTCGCACTCGCGTCGCCGTTGTAGATCGCGTAGAGGCTGACCGTGCCCGCCGAGCTGGGCGTGCGATAGGTCGCACTTGCTCGCCCGTTGCGGTCGAGCTGGGCGGTTCCCAGCGTGCTGCCGTCACTGCGGTAGAACGTCACGCCGCCGGTCGGAACGTAGTTCCCGTCCCGTACGCGGACCACAGCCGCGAGGGTCACTTGGGTGTTCGTCGCCGCCGAGCCGGGAACGGTCGTGTCCGTGACCGTGTCGACCTTCGCGATGGTCACCGTCTTGGTCGCCGAGGCGAGGTCGCCGGTGTCGGCCGTGAACGCTGCCACGATCACCGAGTTCCTGGCGGACGTGGGTGTCCACGAGATGATCGACCGTGCCGCCACTCGAGCCTCCGACGCTCTGAGTGCCGATCTGCGTGCCGTCGGCCGTGATGACGACGGTGCCGGGCGGGGAGCCGATGGCCGACGAGTCGACGGCCGCGGTCACCTTCTGCGCGACCCCGACCGTGCCGTTCGCGACCGTCAGGGTCACGAACACTGCCGCGCTGGCCGGTCGGGCGCCGACGAGCGCGGCCACGGCGAGGGCCAGGAGGGTGAGGACGCTGACGACTGATCGGCGGGCGGTTCGCTTCGGGCTCATCCGTCCATTCCAGCACACCCGCGCCCGAACGAAGGTTCAGGCGACGTTCAGTTGTGCCAGGACTTGAGCACCTTCTGGTACTGGGCGCGCTCGTACGCTCCGGGATCCGGCACGGCGTGCTGGGCCACGCTGCCCCGCAACTGGTCGACCGACTCGTAGTCGTGCTCCTCCATCCACGCCCGAAGGTCGGCAAGGAGCTCGCGGGCCCGCTCCGGTCCCTGGCGCAGGAGCTCAGAGGTGCTCATGACCACATCGGCTCCGGCCAGCAGGCCCTTGGCCACGTCGCTGCCGGCCGCAACGCCGGACGTCAACGCCAGGCTCGTCTTCGGCAGCTGTGTCCGCAGCACGGCGATCCACCGCAGGGGCAGTCGC
Source organism: uncultured Actinomycetes bacterium (assembly GCA_963755335.1). Lineage (GTDB taxonomy): Bacteria > Actinomycetota > Actinomycetes > S36-B12 > S36-B12 > UBA10649. The sequence goes on along the minus strand of CAVWJW010000008.1, from coordinate 1,332,213 downwards.
AGCTCGCCAGGCCGCGAGAGCTCCAGCTTCGGTGTCACGTCGAGGGTCTCGAGGTCCAGGTCCGGCTGGTAGAACCGGTTGAACAGCACCAGGCCGCTGGCTCCGTGCTCGACCGCCCGTCGCGCGAAGTTGGCGAAGGAGGAGAAGTACGGCGACAGCTTGACGGTGACCGGTACGTCCACGGCTGAGCACACGGCAAGCACGAGATCGAGGTATCCGGCCTCGACCTCGGCCCCGGTCATCGTCGGATCGACGGCGACGTCGTACATGTTCAGCTCGATTGCGCGCGCGCCCGCCTCGACCATGTCCTGCGCGTATCGCACCCAGCCGCCGGCGGACCGGCCGTTCACGCTGGCGATGACGGGGACCGACAGCCGACGGCTCGCCTCCTCCACCAGCATGAGGTGCCGCTCGAGGCCCAGGTGGTCGAGGTCCAGGTCGGGGAAGTACCCCGGCGCCTCGCCGAACACGCCCGACCCAGCCTCCATGCGGGTGGTGAGCGTCATCGACTCGGTCTCGACCTCCTCCTCGAAGAGGCTCGGCAGGACCACGGCGCCGACGCCGGCGTCATCGAGTCGCAGCAGAGTGTCGAGGCGCCCAGTGTGCGGTGACGGCGACGCCACCAGCGGGGACCTCAACGTCATGCCCAGGTAGACCGACTCCATGTTCACGTCTCGCCCCTCTCCGCAAGCTCCTCCTCGTGATCCGGATGGCTGGCGTTCTCGTTCTCGTCGATCGGGATGTTCCGCTCGACGCCGGCCAGCTGCTCGTAGTAGTGCCATCGCTCGTCGACGTCGGCCTGGGCCAGCGCCTGCAGGTGCTCGGCCCGCGCGGGATCCGAGCGCTCGAGGACGGCGAAGCGGGTCTCCTGCTCCTGGAACTCGTGCAGGCGCACCGTCGGCTTCTTGGAGTCGAGGCTGAACGGATGGGTGCCCGCCTCGGGACTGGGGTGGTAGCGGTACAGCGGCCAGTAGCCCGAGGCCACCGCCTGCTTCTGGTGCGTCATCGACGTCGCCATGTCGATGCCGTGGGCGATGCAGGTGCTGTAGGCGATGATCAGGCTGGGCCCCTCGTGGGCCGCCGCTTCACGCATCGCCCGGACCGTCTGCGTCTCGTTTCCGCCGAGGGCGATCTGGGCCACGTACACGTCGCCGTAGGCCTGGGCGAGCAGCCCGAGATCCTTCTTGCGCGTGACCTTGCCGTTGCGACGCGAACTTCGCCGTGGCGCCGCGCGGGGTCGACTTCGACGCCTGGCCACCGGTGTTGGAGTACACCTCGGTGTCGAGCACCAGGATGTTGATGTTGCGGCCACTCGACAGCACGTGGTCGAGGCCGCCGAAGCCGATGTCATAGGCCCAACCGTCGCCGCCGACGATCCACACCGAGACCGGCACGAGCGCGTCGGCGAGGCTCTCGAGGATGCGGGCCTTCGGGTTGACGGACCCGCGCAGCCGCTCGCGCAGCTCTCCGACCTCGCGTCGCTGCTGGGCGATGCCGGGCTCATCGGCCGGACCGGGCTCGTCCTCGAGCAGGCTGGCAGCCAGGTCGGTGCCGACCTCGTCGGACAGCTCGAACAGCAGTCGCCGCGCCTCGTCGCGCTGGGCGTCCGCTCCGAGCCGCATCCCCAGGCCGAACTCCGCGTTGTCCTCGAACAGCGAGTTGCTCCAGGCCGGGCCGCGGCCGGCGGCGTCGGTCGCCCAGGGCGTCGTGGGCAGGTTGCCGCCGTAGATCGACGAGCAGCCCGTGGCGTTGGCCACGACCATCCGGTCGCCGAACTGCTGGGTCAGCAGCTTCAGGTACGGGGTCTCGCCGCATCCCGAGCATGCCCCCGAGAACTCGAAGAGCGGCTGGAGCAGTTGCGACCCCTTGACCGTGTCGTGCCGCACCGCTGAGCGGTCCACCTCGGGAAGCCCGAGGAAGAAGTCGTACTGGACGCGCTCGGCGTCGCGATGCTCGGCGGCCGGCAGCAGGTCGATCGACTTGTGCTTGACCTCCGACTTGCTGCGAGCCGGGCAGACGTCGACGCAGATCCCGCAGCCCGTGCAGTCATCCGGCGCGACCTGGACCGTGAGGCGCGTGCCCGCGGGAAGCTCCTTGCCCCCGTACGGCTTGCTCTTGAACCAGTCGGGGGCGTCGGCGAGCGCCGCCTCCGGATACACCTTCAATCGGATCGCGGCGTGCGGACACACGATCGCGCACTTGCCGCAGTCGATGCACAGGTCGGCGTCCCAGATCGGGATGTCGTCGGCGAGGCCGCGCTTCTCCCACTTGGCCGTGCCCGTCGGGAACGTCCCGTCGATGGGCAGGGCGCTCACCGGCAGCAGGTCGCCCTCGCCGGCGAGCATGCGAGCGGTGACCTCGCGCACGAAGTCGGGCGCGCCGGCAGCAACCGGCGGGAGCCGTCGCAGTGTCGAGTCCGCCGTCGTCGGCACCTGGACCTGATGCATCTCCAGGATCGCGCGGTCGACAGCGGCGTGGTTGCGCTCCACGACCGTGCGGCCCCGCTTCTTGTACGTCTTCTCGATGCTCTCCTTGATCAGGTGCACCGCGGCGTCGCGATCGAGCACTCCGGACAGGGCGAAGAAGCAGGGCTGCATCACGGTGTTGATACGTCCCCCCAGACCGACCTCGCGGGCGATCTTCGTCGCGTCGACGACCCAGACATCGAGCCCCTTCGCGATCACCTGCTGCTGGACCTCGATCGGGAGGTGTTCCCACACCTGATCGGGCGCCTGGGGGGCGTTGACGAGGAAGGTCGCGCCCGGGCGGGCAGCATCAAGGACGTTCAACCGCTCGAGAAGACCGAACTGGTGGCACGCGACGAAGTCGGCGTCATCGATCAGGTAGGTCGAGCGGATCGGGTCGGGACCGAAGCGCAGGTGCGAGACGGTGACGGAGCCGGACTTCTTCGAGTCGTAGACGAAGTAGCCCTGGGCCCACAGGTCGGTGTTGTCGCCGATGATCTTGATGCTCGACTTGTTCGCTCCCACGGTGCCGTCGCTGCCGAGGCCGTAGAACACGGCGCTGCTGGCGGTGCCCTGGACGTGGAAGTCGGGGTCGCGGGGCAGCGACAGGTGCGTCACGTCGTCGACGATGCCCGAGGTGAACCGCGGACGGGGGTGGTCCGACGCAAGCTCGGTGAACACCGCGGCCACATCCTGGGGCGTGAACTCCTTGGACCCCAGGCCGTAGCGGCCCCCGATCACGCGAACGGCGCGCTGGGACTCATGCAGGGCGAGGACGACATCGAGGTGGAGCGGCTCGGCCGGGGCACCCGGCTCCTTCACGCGATCGAGCACCGCGATGGACGTGACGGTCGAAGGCAGGGCTTCGAGGAAGGCCTGGATGGGGAACGGACGGTACAGGCGGACGGTGATGAGACCGACCTTCTCCCCGGTCGCGTTGAGGGCGTCGACGACCTCCTGGGCGGTGCCGGCGGCAGAGCCCATGAGCACGACGACGCGATCGGCGTCGGCGGCGCCGTAGTACTCCACGAGGGAGTAGCGGCGTCCTGTCCGCTCGCCGAGCTGGTCGAAGACGGCCTGGACCTCGCCGGGGACGGCGTCGTAGTACGGGTTGGCCGCCTCCCGCGCCTGGAAGAACACGTCGGGGTTCTGCGCGCTGCCGCGCAGCACCGGACGCTCGGGCGTCAGGCCGCGGGCGCGGTGGTCGAGGACATCGCCGTAGCGCATGACTGCCCGCAGGTCCTCGTCGTCGAGCAGCTGGATCTTGTCGACCTCGTGCGAGGTCCGGAACCCGTCGAAGAAGTGGAGGAAGGGGACGCGGGTGCGCAGCGTCGCGGCGTGCGAGACGAGCGCGAAGTCGTGCGCCTCCTGGACAGAGGACGAGCACAGCAGGGCGAAGCCGGTGCCGCGCGCCGCCATGACGTCGGAATGGTCGCCGAAGATGGAGAGTGCATGCGTCGCCAGGGCACGGGCCGCGACGTGGATCACGGCAGGCGTGAGCTCGCCGGCGATCTTGAACATGTTCGGCAGCATGAGCAGCAGGCCCTGCGAGGCGGTGAATGTCGTGGCCAGGGTGCCCTTCTGCAGGGCACCATGAAGCGCTCCCGCCGCGCCGCCCTCCGACTGCATCTCCACCACCTGGGGCACGGTGCCCCACAGGTTCGTCCGTCCCGCTGCGCTCCACGCGTCGGCGAACTCCCCCATCGCCGACGATGGCGTGATCGGGTAGATGGCGCACACATCACTGAGGCGGTGGGCTACCAGAGCCACCGCCTCGTTGCCATCAAGACATTCCCACAACGCCACGTCCGCACCCTTCAGTTGTTGACATTTCGACACTAGTCGGCACGTGGCGGCTCAGTAGGGCCATTCGACCCACGCGGAACGGGACTACCGTGAGACTCCACACGTTCTCAGGGCGCATGCTTGACGGGAATAGAGGTGGACGGCATCGGCGAGAAGGTGCGGGCTGCTGTCCTCACGGCACCAGGCAGGTACGAGATCCAGGAGTTCGACCGGCCGGTTCTGCCCGATGGCGCGCTGATGATGGAGATCGAGCTGTCCGGCATCTGCGGCACCGACAAGCACACCTATCAGGGCGAGACGAAGCAGTACGCCGGGACGAAGGCGGAGTCGACGACCCCGTTCCCGATCATCCAGGGTCACGAGAACGTTGGCGTCGTGTCCGAGATCACTCCGTTGGCAGCTCGGCACCTCGAGTTCTCCGGGCAGGCGCTCGCAGTCGGCGACCGCATCGTCATGTGTCCCGACGTCGTGTGCGGACACTGCTACGAGTGCAAGCACGTCATGGGCTACGTGTGGTGCGAGAACAGCCGCTGCTACGGCAACTCGTACTCGTCGGCCGAGTGGCCGCATCTGATGGGCGGCTGGGCGGAGCAGATGTACATCCGTCCTGACACGTTCGTGTACAAGGTTCCGAGCGGCCTGTCACCGCGCATCGCCGTGCTGGCCGAACTCATGGCCTGCGCCGCGTCGCTCGACAAGCTGAAGGAGTTCTCGTCCATGTCCTACGAGGGCTTCAACTCCGGTGCGACCGTCGTCGTCATCGGCGCTGGGCCGCTGGGCCTGCTCCACGTCGCCAAGGCCGACATGATGGGCGCCGGCCAGATCGTCGTGACCGACCTCAGCGAGACGCGGCTGGCGTTCGCCAAGCAGATGGGCGCCGACCACACGGTCAACGTGTCGACAACGTCGACTGAGGAGCGCGTCGACCTCATTCGTCAACTCACGCGCGGCCGCGGTGCGGATGTCGTCCTGCACATGGCCAACGGGACGGCCTCATTCGTCGAGGGCATCGAGATGCTCAAGCGTGGCGGGATGATGCTGGAGATGGGTGTGTTCGCGGACGTGGGCGACGTCCTTATCAACGTGCATCGACACATCTGCAGCAAGAACATCCGGCTGATCGGCCTGACCAACCACCCGTCCACGGGCTACGTCCCCGCTCTCGACCTCCTCGAGCGCTACGCCGACCGCTACCCGTTCGCGGAGATGGTCAGCCACGAGTTCGCGCTCGACGACGTCGATCTCGCGATGCGCACGAGCATGAGCCCGGAGAGCCTCAAGGTGACGATGGCGCCAGCCCTTCGTCGCTGAGCGCCCTCCCCCACGAGGCGGCCGCCTCCAGCTCGAACGCGAGCTCGATGAGCATCGCGTCATCACCTCGTCGCGCGGCTGCCTGCACGCCGATCGGCAGGCCGTCGGTACTCCTGCCGAGCGGCAGCGAGATCGCCGGAGCGCCGGAGACGTTCTGCACCATCGTGAAGGAGGCGTAGCGCAGCAGGCGCACAAGGTGAGTGGTGAGGTCCAGGTCCGGCGCGAGGAACCCGATGATGGGTGCCACCTGCGACGTCACAGGGGTGAGAAGCACGTCGGCCTTACCCAGTGCGATCGGGTACTCGTCCACGAACCGCCGAAGCCGCCGGATGCTCGCCGGCATGCGCGGCGCGACGGAGCGGAAGAACCTGCTCATGCCCAGCGTGAACGGCTCCAGCTGGCGAGCGTCGAAGTCGGGGCCGTGCACCGGAGTCCCGCCGAACTGCAATGCGAAGGCCAGGGCAGCCCAATAGCGCAGGAAGTCGCGACCGAGCTGCTCACCGAACGGATAGGCCACCTGCTCGACATGATGCCCCATCGCATCAAGGAGGCGGGCGGCACCGACGACCGCCGCCTGCACGTCGGGATCCACGGGCAGCCCGGGCGGGCCTTCAGGAGCGAAGGCGATCCGCAGGCGTCGGCGGCTCGCCCCGACGACCTCGCCGACAGGCGGCAGTGCGGAGCCGGCCTGGGCCTGCCTCTCCGCCTCGCCATAGAACCGCGCCGTGTCGCGGACGCTGCGCGTCAGGAGTCCTTGCGTGGCGATCGCGACGGGGAGCCGCTCATGTCCCTGGGGCAGGAGCAGCCGGCCGCGCGAGGGCTTAAGGCCGACGAGCCCGCAGCATGCTGCGGGGATGCGGATGGAACCGCCTCCGTCGTTCGCATGGGCGATCGGCACCGCGCCTGCTGCCACGAGCGCCGCGGACCCTCCGGACGAGCCGCCCGGTGACCGGGTGAGGTCCCAGGGATTGCGCGTCGGACCGGACAGCAGAGACTCGGTCGACGCCGTCAGCCCGAACTCCGGCATCGCTGAGGTGCCCAGGATGCTCAGCCCCAAGTCGTGCCACTGCTCGACGAAGGCGGAGGACTGCGCCACCGGACGGGCCGAGGTCGCTCGCGAACCCGAGCGCGAGGGGAGGCCGGCCACCGCCTCGTTGTCCTTGATGAAGGTCGGCACCCCCGCGAAGGGCCCCGTGGCCGACGTCGGGTCCGCCGCCCAGGCGACCACGGCATGAAGTGCCGGGTCGACGCTTCGGGCCCTGTCGATGGCCGCCGCCACCAGCTCGGCCGCCGTGACCTGGCGGGCGTGGACCGCCTTCACGAGGCCGACGGCATCGTGCTCCCCCAGGGCGTCATCCCGGACCGCGCAGACGCGGGGCGTGGCGTTCATGTATCCAGCGTGCCCTGACTACTGATCGATGTCGTGCGGCGGAACGAGCTCCATGACCCGACCGCGCAGCCGTGCCTTCTCGGTGGTCGGCGAGCCCTTCACCTTGACGCTGATGCGCGTGCGGTCGGCACGGAACAGGTCGTGCGAGTACTCGAAGGCGATCCCCTCGGCCGTGCGGGTGGTGCGAGTGACGGACAGCAGCGGCGCACCGGCGTCGATCGCCAGGATCGACGCCTCGTCGGGTGATGCGGCGACGACCTCGATGTGCTCGATCGCCTCGTCCGGGCGAAGGCCGTACTCGCGGTCGCACAGTTCGTAGATCGAGCCGCCGAGACCCCGCTCGGGAAGCCCCGGTACGAGCTCGGCCGGGAACACCGCGTGCTCGAGCGAGATCGGGACGCCGTCGGCCAGCCGGATGCGCACCAGGTCCACGACGAAGTCGGCCTCCGCGATGCCCAGCGCCTCGGCCGCATCGGGACCGGCCGTGGTGACGCTGACGCTGACGACGCGGGAGCCGGCGGTGAAGCCCTGGTCGCGCAGGAGCATCGGGATCCCGACGATGCGGGACAGGTCGCGCTCGACCTTCGCGGACGCGATGAACGTGCCGCCGCCGCGGCCCGGAACACGCCGGACGATCCCGGCCTCCTCGAGGGAGGCGAGCGCCTGGCGAAGGGTGGACCGGCTGACGCCCGAGCTTCACGGCGAGCTCCCGCTCGGCACCCAGCTTCTGGCCCGGCTGCAAGCGTGCCGCGCTCGACCATCCCGACGATCCGCCGACGCACCTCCTCGCCGGTGGGGCCGATGGCCCCGAGATCGTCCAGCCCTGCATCGGCCATGGGCTACATCGCCTCCAGCGCGGCCAGCGACTCCGGCAGGACCTGGCCGCCGTCCACCGCGAGGGCCTGCCCGGTGATGTACGCGGCCTCGTCAGTGGCGAAGAACAGCGCGGCGTTCCCGATGTCCTCGACCTCGCCGAGCCGTCGCTGCGGTATCGACATCTCCATGGCCGTGCGGTACTCCTCGCCGAGCTCGGCCAGGCCTTCCGTGGCCACGTTGCCGGGCAGCACGGCGTTGACGGTGATTCCCCGGGGCGCCAGCTCGATGGCCGCGGTCCGCATGAAGCCCAGCTGCGCCGCCTTGCTCGCGCCGTAGTGCGCCCAGCCGGGATAGCCGGTGATCGGTCCGGTGATCGAAGACGTCAGGATCACCCGCCCGCGCCCGGAGGCCGTGAGCGCGGGGATGCATGCCTGGACCGACAGCAAGGTGCCCTTGATGTTCGTGTCGAACACCTGGTCCATGTCGGCCTCGGTCATGGTGACCAGCTTGGCGTCGGGGAAGATGCCCGCGTTCGCGCACAGGATGTCGATACCGCCGAACGCGTCGACGGCCGCCTGCGCCATCGCCCGGCAGTCGGCTGCGTCGGCCACATCCCCGAGGAAGTAGGCCACCTTGCCGGCGCCGAGCTCGTCGAGTTCGCGCACGGCCCTCTCGGCGTCCTCGCGGTTGCGCCCGGTCACCAGGACGTGCGCGCCCGCCTTCGCCATCACGCGCGCGATGCCCTTGCCGATGCCCTTGGTCCCGCCGGTGACGACCACCGAGCGGCCCGCGATGGATGTGAACATGCCTTCCCCTCTCACCGGGACATTGTGCTGAGGTACTCCTCGGCGAGTGTGCAGCTGGTGGCCGTGAACTCCTCGCCCATGGACTGCGCCGTCTCGGTGGCGGCGTGCGAGCCGATCCACGCCACCAGCAGAAGCCGTCGGAGCATGACGAACGTCGGCAGCTCCGCCTCGTCGTCGGCGGGCAGCGTCGTGACCGTTCGGTAGCCGCGCACCCACGCGTCGATCAGCTCGGGAACGTAGGGCTCATGCTCGATGAAGGACAGTGACGAGCCGAGGTCGTACATGAACCACGACAGTCCGCAGTCGTCGAAGTCGATGACGGTGACGTCGTCTCCCTTCACGAGGAGGTTGGCCAGCCGCATGTCGGCATGCACGAGGCCGAACCGATCCGGTCCGGTGCCGTAGAGGGCCAGCCGACTCCTCAGCAGGTCGGCGCACCTGCCGAGGATCTCCTCCTCCTGCGGCCCGACGGCGAGGCCGTCCTGCCAACGCCCCCAGTGGCCCCGCTCGCCCAACGAGGTGTCGAAGTCCCAGACGAACCTGGTGAACTCCGTCGGCCGATGCCACTGGCGCGCATGCTCGTGCAGACGGGCGGTGATGGCCCCGAGCTGCTCGAAGTCCTGCGCAAGTCGGTCCTCCGTGGGCTCGATGCCGTCCGCCCAGGCGAACCGCACGACGTAGCGCTCCTGCCCGTCGGGCAGCCGCGCCGCCGCGACGTCGTCCCCGCCGAGCGTGGGCAGGTAGGCCGGCGTGCGGACGACGCCGTCCGCGCGAAGCGCCGAGATCCACGCCAGCTCGGAGCGGATGGCCTGCTTGGCGTGGTACCCGGTGCGATGCACCCGGAGCACCGATCTGCCCTGGGAGGGGTCATCGACGCGGAAGGTGCCGTTCTCCGACACGTTCAGCAGGGTGACCTCTGCGGACGGGTCGAGGCCGTACACGGGCAGGGCCGCGTGGGCGAACTGCTCGAACGACGACACCGGATCGTCCACGGGCCCTCCCCTTCGACTCGTGCGGGACGTTACTGGTCGCGACCGATGACCGCAGCCAAAGCCGCGCCGATGGCCTGGCGGGCGATCTCGACGGACTCCGTCGTGCCACCGATGTAGACCCGGCCGGCAGCCCCGATCATCTGGACATCCACGAGCGTGATGTCGGGGGCCGCCTTCTCGGCCTCGTTCGCCGCCATGGCAGCGAAGAGGGCTGGCGTCATCTCGAACACGAGCAGGCTCTGCCCGGGAAGCAGCATGGAGGCCTGCCGGTTGCGGTTGATGATCACGGCATGCTGGTCGGTGATGTCCTCGACGACGTCGTGGAAGAGGATCCGCGGGCGCAGCTGATGGTCGGCCTCGGCATGGATGCCGTCGAGGATCGCCCGCCCGGCCGCCTGCACCTGGTCGAGGTCGTCGGCATGCACTTCGAGGACGCCGAACTGGCGCTCGACGAACAGGATCCCCGGCACCACGTCCGGCACGGATCGCAGGGCGAGGTCGGTCACCCGTTCGATCGCCAGGCCCGGCGCGACCTCGACGATGAGCGCGTGCTGGCCCGCGTAGGGCGGGTAGCCGCGTGCCCGCGTCGGCGTGCCGAGGTAGGCGGCGAACTGCGGCTGGAGGTCCTCCAGCTGCAGGTAGACCCGGAGCTCAGGCGACGCGGAAGCGGTGAGGCCGCTCGCGGTCACTGTGCGCTGACGCTGAAGTTCTTGGCGAGCTCGGAGTGCGGGCGCGGGATGACGTGGACGCTGACCAGCTCGCCGACCTGGCTGGCGGCCTCGGAGCCCGCCTCGGTGGCGGCCTTCACGGCGCCGACGTCGCCCGAGATGGTCACCGCGACGAGCCCGGCGCCGACCTGCTCGCGACTGACGATGGTCACGTTGGCCGCCTTGACCATGGCGTCGGCCGCGGCGAGCGCCGCGACGTATCCCCTGGTCTCGATCATGCCGATCGCGTTGTTGGACATGGTGCTTCCCTTCTGTTGATGAGCTCGTGGATGTTCGTGGCCGCTGCGGTCACGCAGTCGGGCTGCCGCTCTCGTCGATGGAGCCGATGATGAGGGCGTCGATGGGCGGTGCCTCGCCGGGGAACCAGGACGCGGCGACCGAGCCCGTGGACACGAGCACCGCCTCGCCGATGCCGGATCCGAGCACGTCGAACGCGATGAGGCGGGAGCCGCCCGGCTCCACCTCGACCTCCAGGAAGGCGCCGTTGGGGATCGACGACACCTTGCGGGTCGACCACACGTTTCCGACCACTCGTGCACGCAGCATGGTGACTCCTACTCCTCGATCCGGATGATCTCGACGCCCATGGCCTTGGCGCGCTCCTTGGCGAGCGGCGTGACCACGACGGCCCGCGTGATGGTGATGGTGGCGGACGGACCGGCGGCGCGGACATGCCGCTCGGTGAGCGCCCCGCGCTCGAGCCGGGTCGCGCCTGACACGGAACCTGCCGGGCTGCCCGAGGCGACCGCCGCTCGCCGGCGTGGGGGCTCCTGGGCTGACCGTGCGGGCGAGGGACGCCGCGGCGATCTCCTCGGCCACCACCTCCCGGATGACCTCGCGGACGACGTCGCGGATCACCTCCCGCAGCAGGTCGTTCGAGACAGGACCGCTAGTCGTCATCACGCCACCGCCTGGAGCGCGGCCTCGGCGGCCTCGGCCGCGGCCCGCACCTCGGACTCGGTCCCGGTCAGGTACACGCGACCAGTGGCACCGACCATGCGGTAGTCGACGACCTTGACGCGAGCGGCCTTCTCCGCCTCGTTCGCGGCGAGGATGGCGTAGCTGGCCGGCTGCATCTCGAGGACGAACATCGACTCCCCCGGCAGCGCCATCGACCCGATCTTGTTCCGGTTGATGAGGAACGCGTGCTGACGGTCGATCTTCGGCACGATGCGTGAGGCGAGGATCTGCGGGCGCATCGCGCTGTGCGCGGTGGCTCCCAGCTGCTCGAGGGCGGCGTCCGCCGCACTGCGCACCGCACTCGTCGGGCCGTGGATCTCGAGGTACCCGAACTGCCGCTCGACGAAGAGGATCCCGGCCCCCACGTGGGCATGCTTGAGCGCCACGTCGGTGAGCGGCTCGATGTCGAGCCCCGGCGCCACCTCGATGATCTGGGCGGCGTAGTCCGCCCGCGGCAGTGCGCCACGGACCCAGGTGCCGAGGTAGCACATGGTCTGCGGCTGGAGCCGGTCCAGGAAGATGAAGGAGCGCAGTTCAGCCACGGTGTCAGCCCTTGATGATCTGTCGTAGTTCCTCGACGACGAGTCGGCGGATCTCCTCGCGGAGCTCGCCGGTCCCGTCATCGGGTCGGGGTGGGGGGCACCAGGCGCGGCGCGTCGGCCAGGTTCGACGCGAACGGGTACGCCGGGACGACCCCCGTGGGCGCCGCCCAGGGCGTCAGGTCGGCGAAGCTCGGCATGGGCACACGGGTGTCCGCGTTGTACGCGATACGGGTCATGTCGACGAGGTGCTTGGGCTCGAGATTCTCGCCCAGCGACGAGCCGCCGAAGAACCCGGTGCCGATGGTCATCGACGGGGCCAGGTTCGTCTCGATGCCCGCGCCGCCCAGGCTGTTGCCGACGTTCACGGACACGCGAAGCACCCGTACGGCGGCCGCGAAGGCCATGACCGTGCCCGGATCCGCACTGTGGATCGCCGCGCTGTGCCCGGCGCCGGTGATGCGCAGGACGGCCCTGGCGGCGTCGATCCCTCGCGATGCACTCGGCACCGTCACCAGGCCGAGAACCGGGCAGAGCTTCTCGTGGGCGAGCATCTCCTCCGGCACCACGATCGGGAACGGCGCCACGAGGATCCGCGTGTTCGCCGGGACCTTGACCTCGGCGGCCTCGGCGATCTGGCGGGCCGAGCGGCCGACCCAAGCGACGTTGAAGTGGTCTCCCTCGAAGATCACCCCCCGGACGGCATCGATCTCCTCACCCTCGAGGACGTAGGCGCCCTCACGCCGAAGGGCGGCGGCGAACGGTGCGGCCACCTTCTCCTCGACGATCACGACGGACTCGTTGGTGCACAGGATCGAGTTGTCGAACGCCTTGCTCGCGACCAGGTGACGCGCCGCCATCGCCAGGTCGGCCGTGGCATCGACCAGGACGGGGACGTTGCCCGGACCGACGCCGAGCGCGGGGTTGCCGCTTCGATAGGCCGCCCGGACCATCGGGGTCCCACCCGTCGCGACGATGACATCGACGCGGGGATCCGACATCACCGCATCGATCAGCGGGACGGAAGGCTCCTCGACGACCTGGATGCACCCGTCGGGTGCGCCCGCCTCGATGGCGGCGTCGCCCATGACCCGTGCTGCCGCGGCGCAGACCTTCTTGGCATAGGGATGCGGGCTGATGATGATCGCGTTGCGCGTCAGGAGGGCGAGCATGATCTTGAAGTAGGTGGTGGCCACGGGGTTGGTCGACGGCGTGAGGGCGAAGACGACTCCCGCCGGTCGCGGGATCTCGACTACCCGCTGGTCGTCGTGGACGACGGGTGTCACGTAGTCATTGCCGCCGTAGGTGTTCCAGATGCCGATGGAGCAGGCCACGTTCTTGAGGACCTTGTGCTCCGCGACGCCGAAGCCGGTCTCGGCGACCGCGTCCTCGGCGAACGTCCGCGCATGCTTCTCGCCCGCCTCTGCCGCGGCCTTGGCGATGCGACGCACGGTCTCGATGTCGTAGGAGGCGAACGCCCGGGCGGCCCACTCGGCGCGTTCGACCATGGCCCGACCGCGCGGCACGCCGGCCGGCTCCAGTGGTATGTCCGCCAGCAGCGCGGTCATCGACGACCACCCCCGGCACCCGTCACGTCGCGGTAGGCCAGGCCGATGGCGACCTCCACGCGGTCGAGGACCTCCTCGGCGACCTCCGGCTTGAGCAGGATCCCCGGCTTGAACTGCAGCACCCGCGGGTCGAGGGTGGAGAAGATCGCCCACACGCCGTTCTCGTACAGCCGCCGCATCACGTACTTGGCGCCCTGCGGGTCGTTGAACTCCAGTCCGAAGATGACGCCGTTCTGGCGGATGCCGATGAACCAGTCGGGGTACGTCGGCCTGGATCGAGCGCAGGCCCGAGCCGATCAGGTCGGCGATGTAGTGGACCATCGAGCGGGTCTCGGTGCGCGAGCAGATCTCCAGGGCCTTCATCGCCGCGATGCAGCCGAGCTCCGCCCCGCCGAACGTCGACATGTGCGCGAAGCCGTCCTCGGTGAGCCACCCAGCGGCGGCGTCACTGGCCAGCACGCAGGCGATCGGGTACATGCCGCCGGAGATGCCCTTGCCGGTCACCATGATGTCGGGCTCGATGCCCTCCTTGGTGATGCCCCACAGCTCGCCCGTGCGCATGAGTCCGGTCTGCACCTCGTCGGCGATGTACAGCGCGTCGTACTGCTCGCACAGTGCCTTGACGGCCCGCAGGTAGCCGGGCTCAGGCAGCGGGAAGCCGAACGTCGCAGGGATCGTCTCCATGATCACGGCGGCGACATCGCGCCCGCGCAGCGCGTCCTCCATCGCCTCGAGGTCGTTGAAGGGAACCTGCGGGAAGTCCTCCGGCTGGTCGGCGAGGAAGAACTTGGAGAACCGCTCGTCGCCGGCGCCGACGGCGAGGCCCGTGTGACCGTGATAGGCCTTGATGATCGAGACGATCTTGCGCTTCTGCGTGGCGTTGCGCGCCGTCTTCAGGGCGATGTCGATCGCCTCGCCGCCGCCGCTGCCGTACATCACCTTCGAGAGGCCGGCCGGTGCTGACGCGATCAGCGCCTCGGCGAGCGCGGTGCGGGCCAGCGCCGGGAAGTGGTGGTTGCCGATGTCGAAGTGCTGCATCGCCACGGTGAGCGCCTGGACGACCTCAGGGTTGCGATGGCCGATGTTGTAGGTGCCGCCGTTGAGATGCAGGTCGATGAGCCGCTTGCCGGACATGTCCCAGAGGAAGTAGCCCTCGCGCCGGTCGATCACCAGGGGCACCCCGGAGTCGATCCAGAACTGGGTCTTGCCCGGGTTCCAGTACTCCTTCGCCTTGTCGAGAACCTCGGCCTTGGAGGAGAACGTGAACAGCCCGTAGTCGTACTCCGGCGCCGCTTCGGCCTGGTCGGTCACCCGCACACCATACCGAATTGGCAGACCAAATCAATACCGTAAACGAGGACTAAAGTCCTCGCCCCCTCGTGAACGAATCCGGATGTTCAACGTATCGGTGTGGTCTCTGGCGTGTTGCCGGACGGTTAACAGACCGTTTCGGTGTTTCCATCGGGATAATTCCAGACCGGAATACGTGGAAATGCTTGTAACGGTCCAAGGATGGCGCCATACTCCGCGAATCGTGACCTGCATCACGCGGGTCGGCCACGGGAGGACGGTTCATGAGCACGAGCAACCTCGAGGACGGGCCGCATGCGCTGCCCGGTGATCACCAGCTGAACACCAAGGAGGCTGCCCGCCTCAAGGTCGGGGCAGTCGGTCTGGTCGGCGTCCTGTTCATGGCGGTCGCGAACGCGGCGCCGATCACCGCCATGAGCTTCAACGTCCCCATCGCGATCGGCTACGGCAACGGCATCGCCGTCTCGGGCGGCTTCCTGTTCGCCACGATCGTCCTCACGATCTTCACGCTGGGCTTCGTGGCCATGGCCCGTTACGTCACCACGGCCGGCGCCTTCTACGGCTTCATCTCGCAGGGCCTCGGCCAGGTCTGGGGCATGGCCTCCGGGCATGCTCGCCGCCGTCGCCTACATCATCTTCGAGGGCTCGCTGATCGGCGGGTTCGCCTACTTCGCCTCGCAGTACGTCTTCCTCCCGATGGGCCTGACCATCAACTGGATCTGGATCGCCATCCTCGGCATCGCCGTGATCGCGCTCCTCACCTACTTCTCCATCTCCCTCGCGGCCAGCGTGCTGAGCGTGACCCTGGTGTGCGAGGTGCTGCTGCTCGCCTCCCTCGGCATCTCCGTGCTGATCAAGGGCGGTCCGGACGGCTTCATGGCGGCCGACACGGTGAACCCGATAGCCGCCTTCAGCTCGCTGCCTGAAGGAGCCTTCGGCACGAGCGTCGCGGCAGGCGCCTCCGCCATCGGAATCTTCTTCGCCTTCTGGTCCTGGGTCGGCTACGAGACGACCGCCGTCTACGGCGAGGAGTCGAGGAACCCGAAGCGCAACGTCCCCCTCGCCACCATGATCGCAGTCATCGGCCTCGGCCTGTTCTACACCTTCATGTCGTGGATGGTCGTCGTCGGCAACGGCGCCAAGACCTCGGTCGAGGTCTCCGCCGGAGCCTCGCCCGTCGACCTGTGGCTCAACCTCGTCAACGCGAACCTCGGCGGCCTCGCCGAGAACGTCTACAAGCTGCTCGTCGTGATCGGCTCGTTCGCCTGTGCGATGGCCTTCCACAACGCAGCCTCGCGGTACCTCTACGCGATGGGACGCGAGAGCGTGGCCTCCTCGGTCCGCAACACCCTGGGCCACGTCAACGTCAAGCACGGGTCGCCGGCGATCGCGTCGTTCGTGCAGAGCGGCATCACGCTCCTGCTGTGCGTGCTGTTCCTGCTGTTCACCAACGTGTACGTGCCCGACGCGAACGGGGTTCCGCAGGCCACGCCTGACCTGATTCCGTACGTCAACGTCTACGGCATCCTGGCGCTCATCGGAACGGCGATGGTGCTCATCGTCCAGACGATCACGTCCTTCGCGGTCATCTGGTACTTCTGGGTCAAGAAGGTGAACAAGGGCAACTTCCTCATGACGCTCGTCGCCCCGATCGTCGGCGCCGCGGGCATGATCTACGCCCTCTACCTGCTGTGGTCCAACCGCAGCTTCGCCGCCGGGCTGGCCGCCGACAGCCTCGTCTTCCAGTGGATGCCGTACTACGTCATCGGCCTGTTCCTCATCGGCGTCGTGTACGCGCTCTACCTGAAGGCGAAGCGCCCCGAGATCTACGCCGAGATCGGCCGGACGACGATCGAGGAAGCGCACAGCCGGGGCTGACCCGCTGAAACACTCGCTGAGGGGTGCATTGCCCGACGGGCGTGCACCCCTCAGACTTTCCCCACCGTTCGCGAGGAGGAACCGTGCCCGAGGAGCTTCGCTGGGAGCCCGACGCCGACGCTGATCCGACCACCTACACCTACACGTTCGGCGGGGTGCCCCCCGTCGCGTCCGTCCGCCCCGGGACGGTCCTGTCGACGTGGACGATGGACTGCTTCGGCGGCCGCGTGCGCAGCACGTCCGACCTCGCCAGCCAGGTCTGCGACCCGCGCCTGCTCAACCCCCAGTCCGGCCCCTTCTACGTCGAGGGCGCACAACCCGGTGACACCCTCGCCGTCCACTTCGTGTCCATCGAGCCCCGCGAGGCGTGGGGTGTCAGCAGCACCGTGCCGTTCTTCGGGTCGCTGACGGCCACACCTACGACGGCGATGCTGCACGGCGCACTGCTGGAACGCACCTGGATCTACGAGATCGACCGGGCCGAGGCCCTGGTCCGCTACATGGCCGCGGACACTCCCTTCACGGCCGCGCTCCCCCTCGATCCGATGCACGGAACCGTCGGTGTGGCGCCCGCCCTCGGCGAAGTGCGCTCCTCGCTGGCCCCCGGCGACTGGGGCGGGAACATGGACACGCCGGAGATGCGCGTAGGGGTCACCTGCTACCTGGGTGTCAACGTCGACGGAGCGATGTTCAGCCTGGGCGACGGCCATGCCCGGCAGGGGGAGGGCGAGACATGCGGCGTGGCGGTGGAGTGCGCCATGGACAGCACGGTGGTCCTCGACATCGTGCACGGACACCCCACTCCCTGGCCGCGCATCGAGAGCGACGACTTCGTCATGACGACGGGATCGGCGCGCCCGCTCGAGGACGCCTTCCGCATCGCGCACCAGCAGATGGTCCTGTGGGTCTCCGAGCTGACCGGACAGACGATCATCGACGCCTACCAGCTCGTGTCGCAGGCGGCCCTCACCCCGATCGCCAATGTCGTCGACACGAACTACACAGTCGTGTGCAAGGTGCCGAAGAGCGTGCTCGGAGCCGTCCAACCCATGAACGGCATGCATGAACAGATGCGGAAGGTCGCAGCAGCATGGCGCGGGTGACTCGTTTCGAGATGGATCTGGCCCTGGCGCAACGCATGTGCGCGGCGGCACTGAACAGCGCCGCGTCCGCCGGCGCCCTCGTCTCCGTGGCGGTGGTCGACGGGGGCGGGCACCTGATCGCGTTCCAGCGCATGGACGGAGCAGAGATCGCCGGTCCGGTCCTCGCCCGCGACAAGGGCTTCACGGCGGTGGCGCACAGGTCCGCGACGCACGAGCTCAC
The DNA here is from genome assembly GCA_963755335.1 of uncultured Actinomycetes bacterium. Classification (GTDB taxonomy): domain Bacteria; phylum Actinomycetota; class Actinomycetes; order S36-B12; family S36-B12; genus UBA10649. Next base: position 1,314,320 of record CAVWJW010000008.1, on the reverse strand, counting down.
GGCGCTGGTCTCCCCCGGTGCCGAGCTCGCCGGCATGAACTCCGCCGATTCCGGCCGCTACATCGCGTTCGCCGGCGGGCTGCCGCTGTGGGACGGTGACCGTGTCGTCGGCGGCGTCGGTGTCAGCGGTGGCTCGGCCAACCAGGACCGTTCAGCCGCCGAGGCCGCACGGGCTGCCTTCGAGACGGAGCGTGACGCATGAGCGAGGGCGATGGTCGGCGGCCGATCGGCCGCTTCCGTTTCATGGACGAGCAGCGCGTGAACCTCGACGGCTTCGCCGTCGAGGACGCCGCACTCGGACTGATGGCGTTCGCCTCCCCCGCGGATCCCGCACCCTCGCTGGTCATCACCGACGGCCGCGTCACGGAGATGGATTCGCGCGCGGCGGCGGACTTCGACCTCCTGGACGCGTTCATCGCCGCTCACGGCCTCGACCTCACGGTGGCCGACGAGGCCATGGGCGTCCCGGACCTCGCCTTCGCCCGCATGATCGTGGATCCGGGCGTCCCACGATCCGAGATCGTGCGGCTGGCCAGCGGCATGACGCCGGCCAAGCTCGCCTGCGTCCTCACCCTGCTGCGGCCGGCCGAGCTCACCCTCGCGATGACCAAGTGCCGGGCCCGACGCACGCCGAGCAACCAGGCCCATGTGACGAACAGGTCCGATGACCCACTGCTGCTGGCCGCGGACGCCGCGACCGCGGCCGCCTTCGGCTTCCGGGAGATCGAGACGACCGTTCCCGTCCTCGGCGATGCTCCGTCCAATGCCATCGCCGTCAGCATCGGCGCGGCCGTCGGTTCGCCAGGGATCCTCGTCCAGTGCTCGGTCGAGGAGGCCCTCGAGCTCGAGATGGGCATGCGCGGCCTCGTGTCGTACGCCGAGACGGTGTCCCTGTACGGCACCGAGCAGATCTTCATCGACGGCGACGACACCCCATGGTCGAAGGCCTTCCTGACCTCGGCGTATGCCAGCCGGGGCATCAAGATGCGCGTGACGTCAGGCGGGGGCGCGGAGGCCCTGATGGGCAGCGCCGAAGGCTGCTCGATGTTCTACCTCGAGTCCCGCTGCGTCGCCCTCGCCCGGGCGATCGGCTCGCAGGGCGTCCAGAACGGCGGGATCGACTCCGCGTCTGTCGCCGGCGCCGTGCCCGGTGGCGTGCGCAGCCTGATGGCCGAGAACCTCATGGTGATGGTGCGCAACCTCGAGGCCTGCACCGGCAACGACGCCCTGATGAGCGAGTCCGACGTGCGGCGCACGTCACGCACGCACCCGATCTTCATCGGCGGCTCCGACTTCATCTGCAGCGGCTTCGGCTCCATCCAGCGCTACGACAACATGTTCGGGCCCAGCCAGTGGAACTCCGAGGACATCGACGACTTCCTGGCCATGCAACGCGACTGGGGAGTCGATGCCGGACTGCGCACAGCGGCCGAACCGCACGTTGCCGCACTGCGCGAACGGGCCGTCGCCGCGGTACGCGACGTGTACCGCATCCTCGGTCTCGGCGACTTCACCGATGCCTGGGCGGCGCAGGCGGTCGACGCGGCGGGCTCGAAGGACGTCCCTGACGCCGATCTGATGACTCCGTTGTCGGCGTCCCGCCTGATCCGCGACACCAACATCACCATGATCGACGTCATCCGGGCCCTCGACGAGGCCGGCTACGAGGTCGAGGCCGAGCGGATGCTGCAGATGCTGCACGCCCGCGTGCACGGCGACTATCTCCAGACTGCGGCGATCTTCAACGAGGAGATGGACATCCTGTCCCTCGTCACGGATCCGAACGACTACTCCGGCCCCGGCACCGGCTACGAGCCGACGCCGCAGCGGCAGCGGGAGATCGACGCCATCCGTCAGCAGCGATCCGTCGACGACCTTCGCGCCCAGCAGCAGGAGCACGCCTCCAGCACCCTGAGGGCGACCGGTCCCGCCGAACGCCGGGACGACCCCCGTGACGTCGTCATCGGTGTCTCCCCCGCGGCCGGTCGGGCGATCTGGCAGACCCTGAGCGGGTCTCACCGTCGACGACGCACTCGACGAGCTGCTCGCCGGCCTAGAGGAGGAAGGCTGCGTCGGCCGCGTGGTCCGCATCAACGACACGATCGATCTCGGCCTCATCGGCCTGACGGCCGCCCGCCTCTCGGGCTCCGGCATCGGCGTCGGCCTGCAGGCCAAGGGCACTGCCCTGATCCACCGACGCGACCTCTCGCCGCTGGCGAACCTCGAGCTGTACTCCGTCGCGCCGAGCCTGAGCCGGGAGTCCTATCGCCAGCTCGGTGTCAACGCAGGTCGGCATGCGAAGGGGGCCACGCCCGAGCCGGAGCGCAATCCCTACTCCGACGAGGCCATCGAGGCCCGGTACCACACGACCGTCGTGTCGCTGGTGGCGATCGAACGGCAGTGGTGCGACCCGACTGCGGGACCGGAGGAGATGGAGGTGGTGCGATCGTGACCCGCGCGAAGTCCGGTCGATCCGTCGACGACATCACGCTCGACGCCGTACGCGGTGGCGATGTCGCCGTGGACGACATCCGCATCGACCCGTCGACCCTCGAGCACCAGGCAGAGGTGGCGGCCAGCCACGGCAACCCGCAGCTGGCGGCGAACTTCCGGCGCGCAGCGGAACTGTCCGTCCTGCCTGACGACCTCGTGCTGGCCATCTACGAGGCACTCCGCCCGCGTCGGTCCACGGGCGCGCAGCTCGAGCAGATCGCGCGCGACCTCGATGCGCGGGACGCTCCGCTGAACGCCGCACTGGTGCGGGAGGCAGCCCAGGCGTACCTGGCGCGCGGCCTGCTGGCGTGAAGCTCGTCGCCGGTGTCGACATCGGGAACTCGACCACCGAGGTCGTCGTCGCCGACGTCTCGGCGTCACCTCCCCATGTCGTCGTCGACCGAACGGGCTCCCACTCGAGGCCGGAAGGGCTCGGCAGAGTCCGGCGCGAGCGGCGGCCGCACTGCTGGCGCGGGCGGCCAGACGAGGAACGCTCGAGATCGAGACGGTGTTCGTCACCCCGCAGCGGCCCGTGCACACCGGTCGGATCGACGTCCCTGAGGCCCCCGCCGACCTAGGTCGTCTGACGGTCCTGTCCACCGGCGCCTCGACCCCGGCAGGATCCGGCAGCGGCGTCGGCCGCCCGGTTCGGGTCGATTCGGATCCCGCCACGGTCGGCGCCGGACCGCTGGTGCTCGTCGCCGAGGATCCACTGGGGTTCCGGGCCACGACAGCCGCGATCGTCGCCTGGCAGTCACGTCGCAGCGACATCGCCGGCGTGCTGCTGGCCGGGGACGAGGCGGCCCTGGTGGCTGCCCGCCTCGAGCGATCCCTGCCGGTGGCCGACTGCGTCGACCCCTCGCAGGCCCTCGCCTGCGACCTCATCGCGCTGGAGGTCGCCGGGTCGGGGCAGCTCGTCACGACGCTCGCCGACCCGCTCTGGCTGGTGCACGCCCTGGAGCTGGCCCTCGACGAGCAGCGTCATGCCGTGTCTGCGGCGGCCGTTACCCGCGGGCACCGTGACGCGGTGATCGGGCGGCTTCGCCAGTCGGCGGCGCCGGAGGGCGCGGTCGTCGCCGACCGCGGCAGCGTGCTGCTGCGGGACGACCGCGAGGTCGACCTGCCGTCGGCCCGGTCTATCCTCCTGCAGCTGACCCTCCCGGCGGTTCGGTCGCTGCGCGCACCTGGGGGCGCGCACGAGCGGGTCGACGACCTGTGGCTGGTGGACCTCACCGACGTCAGCGATCTGCCGGGGCTTCGAGCCGGCACGGTGCGCGAGCAGTCCCTCGTCGTGTCGTCCCTCGCAGCCGACCGCTGGTCCACGGAGGGCACGGACGCGTTCGCCCGCGAGTGGAGCGGAGCCGTCGAGGTGATCAGCGACGAGGGAACCGCGAGCCGACGCGGCTCGCTCACGACCCCCGGCGCGAGCGCGGACGCGTGGGTGCTCGACCTCGGGGGCGGCACGGTCGACCTCATCGACTCCCATGGCCGCAGCGCCACAGCGGCCGGCAGCGGCGAGCTGATGACCGCCGCAACCCGTCATGCCCTCGCCATCTCTGGTGGCGCCGCGGAGTGGGTGAAGCGCGGCCCGGCAAGCCGCGTGGACGCTCCGCACGTGGTCTCCGACGAGTCCGGCGAGCGACGCTTCCTGGACTCCGCCGCGCCGCATGGCACCGTCGGCTGGCTCGTCGTGCGGGGGCCGAGCGGCGACCTGCCGTTCTCGCGCAGCCTGTCGCTGGCCGAATGGCGATCGCTGCGCCTGTCCCTGAAGCGGTGGGTGTTCGCCGACAACCTCACCCGGCTCCTCGCTGCTGTGGACCCGTCTGCGCGGCCCAGCCAGGTCGTCGTGACCGGTGGGCCGGCCGGCGATGACGAGCTGCTCGAGGCCCTGGCACCGACCCTGCGCGACGTCACGGTCGGGCGGGCGAGAGTCGCGGGGACCCTCGACCATCGATGGGCCGTCGCCTACGGGCTGGTCCTCGAGGGCCACGACGCCGGCACCGCCGGCTGACGTGCGGGCGGGCGGGCGATGCAGGGCCGCGTGAGTGACGTCACGCCGGTGACGTAAGCGTTTGCAGGCGTCGACCCGCAATAATGAATCCCGTGGACGTGAGCCAGATCTTGCAGCAGTACGCCGATATCGCCGCCGAGCAGCCACTGCTGCTGTTGATGGTCATCCTCGCGATCGGCGGGGCGATCGGGGCCATCAAGATCGGCAGCTTCTCCCTCGGCCCGGCCGCGGTGCTGTTCACCGCGCTGGCCTTCTCGGCGTACGACGACCGCCTCAAGCTGCCGCGTCATCCTGGGCACCTTCGGCCTCGCCGTCTTCGCGTACGTCATCGGGGTCGGGGCCGGACCGTCGTTCTTCGCCGCCATGAAGACGGGTGGTCGCGCCCTGGGCGTGGTGATCGGCGGCCTCCTGCTGGGCGCCGTCGTGACCGTGCTCGGCAGCGCACTCACTCGGCCTCGAGGGCCCGATCCTGTCGGGCATCTACGCCGGCGCGCTGACCAACACCCCCGCGCTGGCCGCCGCCACCGAGGCCTGGGCCTCCGACCTGCCCGACCGTCGGCTACTCGGTGACGTACCTGTTCGGCGTGCTCGGCATGCTGCTCGCCGCCGCGATCGGGCTGCGGATGTCGGCCCCGAACAAGGCCCTCGCGCCCGTCGTCGAAGACCCGCTGCCGCCCCAGCTGGACGGAACGACCGTCCGCGTCGAGACGGCCGGACTGCCCGACTTCGGAGTCCTGGCCGACCAGTACGACCACCACATCGTCTTCTCCCGCATCATGCGCGGCGACACCCCCGGCCATCCAGGCATCGTTGACGTCGCGACCGATGACGGCGTTCCCATGCCCGGTGACATCATCACCGTCATCGGCGAGCAGGAGGCCGTGGAGCGGTTCACCGCCCAGGTGGGGCATCCTGTCGAGCGTCGCGCTCACCTTGGACCGTTCCCTCGTCGACTATCGCCGCATCGCCGTATCGAACCGGAAGATCGCCGGGCAGCACCTGGGCGACCTGCACCTGCGTCGCAAGTTCGGCGCCGTCGCCACCCGCGTTCGTCGCGGTGACGTCGATCTCCTGGCTACCGACGACCTCGTGCTGCAGGTCGGTGACCGCGTCCGGATCGTCGCCCCGCGACGGCGCATGGACGACGTGGCGGACTTCCTGGGCGACTCCGAGAAGGGCGCCTCGGCCTACTCGATCACCAGCCTTGCCCTGGGCCTGGCACTCGGCGTCCTCATCGGCCTGCTGCAGTTCCCGCTGCCCGGCGGCGGCCACTTCGCCCTCGGCATGGCAGGCGGTCCCCTGGTGGTAGGCCTGATCGTCGGTCGCCTCCAGCGCACCGGGCCGGTCCTGTGGACGATCCCGCACGCGGTCGCGGCCACCCTCACCGCCCTCGGCATGAGCCTGTTCCTCGCCTACGCCGGATCGAATTCGGGTGCGGCCCTGGCGGACGCGCTGGCCGGTCCGACCGGACTGCGCCTGTTCGCGGTCGGCATCGTCGTCACGACCATCACGGCCGCGACCATCCTCATCGGCGGACGACTGCTGGCTGGCATCTACGGTCCGCGCATGGGCGGCATCCTCGCCGGCAGCCAGACCCAGCCCGCCGTGCTCGCCTACTCGAACGAGCAGACGCATGACGACGCGAGGGTAAACCTCGGCTATGCGCTCGTGTACCCCGCCGCGATGATCGTCAAGGTGATCGTGGCACCCCTCATCGGTCGGTTCTGACGCTCCACGCTGCGGTGGAGCGTGCCCGGGCGTCAAATCGAGAAGTCGCTGACCCGCCAGTCGAGTTCCCATTCACCGCTGGCGGTCTTCTGCGGGCTCTTGTGGTGCTCGTGCTCGTGACCGAGCACCTCCTCCTCCAGTCGATCCACCCGCGTGAGCAGCGTCGAGACGGCCAGGCCCACCGGATCGGGAGCCGTCGGGCGAGTCCTGCTTCGGGCGGGTATCGGGCTCCGACGTGATGCCGTGCGCGATGACCTGGCCCGGTACGCCGACGACCACGGAGTGGTCATCGACGGATCGCACCAGCACCGCGTTCGCGCCGATCCGTGAGTCGTCGCCCACCGACGAGGTTGCCCAGGACCTTGGCCCCCGCGCCGATCGTCACGCGGTCGCCGACGGTCGGGTGGCGCTTGCCGTGGCCAGGCTCGTGCCGCCGAGGGTGACGCCGTGGTAGATCGTGACGTCGGCGCCGACGATCGCCGTCTCGCCGATGACCACGCCCATGCCGTGGTCGATGAAGAGCCGCGGGCCGAGCGTCGGCCGCCGGGTGGATCTCGATCCCGGTGAGGAAGCGAGCGCCCTGGGAGATCGTGCGGGCGGGCAGGTGCGCCCCCTTGCGCCAGAGCGCGTGGCTGACCCGATGGGCCCACACCGCGTGGACTCCCGGGTACAGGAGGGCGACCTCGACCTCGGTACGTGCGGCAGGATCGCGTTCCACGACGGACCGAAGGTCGCTGCGCATGGTCGTCAGCGCGCGGGCGGCCCGCCGCCGTAACCCGCCCAGCACGGTGCGACCCTGGGTCACTCGGACAGTCCGGCGAACAGTGCCGTGGACAGGTAGCGCTCGCCGAAGGACGGGATGATGACGACGATCAGCTTGCCGGCGTTCTCCGGTCGCTGTGCGACCTCGCGGGCCGCCCACAGCGCCGCACCCGAGGAGATGCCGACGAGCAGGCCCTCCTCGACCGCCGCACGACGCGCCATGGCCAGTGCCTCGTCGGCCGCGACGCCGATGACCTCGTCGTAGACGTCGGTGTCGAGGATCGCCGGGATGAAGCCCGCGCCGATGCCCTGGATCGGGTGCGGTCCCTTCTGACCACCCGCGAGGACGGGCGAGGCCGCAGGCTCCACGGCGATCACCTGCACGCCCGGGTTGCGCTCCTTGAGCAGCTGGCCGACGCCGGTGATCGTGCCGCCCGTGCCGACGCCCGCGATGAAGATGTCGACCTTGCCGTCGGTGTCGTTCCAGATCTCCTCGGCGGTGGTGGCCCGATGGATGGCGGGGTTGGCCGGGTTCTTGAACTGCTGCGGCATGAAGTACTTGGGGTCGGACTCGGCGAGCTCGGTCGCGCGGGCGATCGCGCCGCCCATCCCCTCGGGACCCGGGGTGAGGATCAGCTCAGCGCCGTAGCCGCGCAGCAGAGCGCGCCGCTCGATCGACATCGTCTCGGGCATCGTCAGGACGATCTTGATCCCCCGCGCCGCGCACACCATCGCGAGGGCGATGCCCGTATTGCCCGACGTCGGCTCGACCACGATCGTGTCGGGCCCGATGAGACCGGCGGCCTGAGCGGCATCGATCATGGCCACCCCGATGCGGTCCTTGACCGAGTGGGCGGGATTGAAGAACTCCAGCTTCGCGGCGACCTCGGCGCCTGCTCCGTCCGTCACCTTGCGGATCCGGACGAGGGGGGTGTTGCCGATGAGCTCCGTGACGTCGTTGGCGATTCGCATGGCGCGATCCTGCCATTCCTCCCGGACCTGTGCCAGACAGGGGGAACCGCTCCTGCACACTGTTCGCATGAGCGAGCCGTCGAACCCCCAGCAGCGTGCCGCGCAGGCCATCGAAGCGACGGGCATCGCGCACCGCACCGTCACCCACGGTCGGGTGTCGAGCCTCGCCGAGGCGGCCGAGGCCCGCGGCGTCGCCGTGCAGGACGTCGTCAAGACGATCGTGGTGCGTCGGGCCGAGGACGACTTCCTGCTCGTCCTCGTCCCCGGCGACCGGACGATCTCATGGCCGAAGCTGCGCGCCCTCCTCGGAGTCAGCCGGCTGTCGATGCCGGATGCGGCCACCGCCAAGGACGTCACGGGATTCGAGCGGGGAACCATCACGCCGTTCGGCACCGCTGCATGCCCTGCCCGTGATCGCCGACGAGCGCGTCCAGGGGCGCGAGGTCGCCCTGGGCGCCGGCGGGCATGGAGTCGCCGTCATCGTGCAGGCCGACGACGCCATCGCGGCCCTGGGCGCTCAGGTGGCCGACGTCACCGATCCCGAGTGAGGCCGTCGATCGTCGCCGTGACGACCGCGTCGAGAACGAGCTGACGCACGGCGTCGCTCGAGACGTCACCGCACGCCCACTGGTACACCAGGGCTCCGCTCCACCTCGATGTCGCCGTGCCCGCCGCCGCTTATCGGCACGACGATGGAGGGACGGGTCTGGCGCTGCAGCCAGTCGGCGAGCTCACCGTGACGATTGCACCGACTCGGGTCACCAACGACGTCCACCACGTCGATCGGTTGGAGGCCCTCCCATGCTCGACGCACGAGACCGGCCGGACTTTCGACGCCGTCGGCCATGACCAGCCGCCGTACGTCGACGCCGGAGTCCAAGAGATCGGCGGCGATCCAGGCGCCCGCTGCGGCCCCGGCGGAATGGCCGAACACCACGACAGGTCCGGCAGGCAGGCCCGCGCCGATCCGCGCGGCCACCCGCGTCAGGAACCTCGAGTTGTTGATCCCGTGCGACCAGTCCCAGGCGCTGAGTGCCGGCCGCACGGTGGCGACGCCCGCAGAGTTGAGCGTGGCCGACAGCACCCTCAGGTGCCGTGGTCCGCGACTGAAGCCGTGCAGCAGGACGGCGCATCCGAGTCGAGGGAGTCCGATGGCCGAATCCGCCATTGTCACTCCCCCGAGGCAATCACCGCGTCACCCTCGGTGCCCTCGTAGGAACGCGGGTCCTCGCGCGGCTCCAGATGCGTATGGACGTGTGCGTCAGGCAGCACCGCGATGACGGCCTCCTCGACGTGCTCGAGCAGGTCATGGCCCTGGGTGACCGTCCAGTCCCCGGGGACGAGGACGTGCATGGAGACGAATCGCTCGCGGCCGGCCTCGCGGGTCTGCAGTGCGTGGAACTCCAGGTCGCCCCAGGGATGCTCCGCGGCGATGGTGCGCAGCACGCCCTTCACGCTTTCGACGTCCGCCTTGGGCAGGGCGTGGTCCATGAGGCCGTCGAGCGCGTGGTGCACGAGCCCGTAGCCGGTCCACAGGATGTTGATGGCCACGCCGATCGCCACGAGGGAGTCGAGTGGGACCCAGCCGGTGATGGCGACCAGGCCCACGCCGACGATGACGCCCGCCGATGTCCATACGTCGGTCAGCAGGTGCTTGCCATCGGCCACCAGGGTGATCGAGCGGTGTGCTCGCCCGGCGCGCAGGACCATCACTCCCACCACTCCGTTGATCGCGGTGGCCACGAGCGTGATGGCCAGGCCGATGCCCAGCTCCTCCAGCGGCTGCGGATGGATCAGCCGCTGAACGGCAGAGACGATGATGAGGATCGCCGCCACGAAGATCATGACGCCCTCGGCGCCGGCCGAGAAGTACTCGGCCTTGCCGTGCCCGTAGTGATGGGTGTCGTCGGCGGGGCGCGCCGCCACAGTGAGGGCGACCAGCGCGAGCACGGCGGCCACCAGGTTCACCACCGACTCGAGGGCGTCGGACAGCAGGCCCACGGACCCGGTCAGGAAGTAGGCCGCCGACTTCAGTGCGATCGTGGCCACGGCTGCCGCGATCGACAGGTAGGCCCACTTGGCGAGATTCACGCTCGTACCCGAAGTCACCGACCCACCCTCCCATCCGGAGCGGGGTCGTTGCCTTGCCGGCGGTGCACCGACACCGGTGTCCCGTCGAAGGACGCCGTGACGACGTCCCCGGGCAGGAGTTCGACGGCCGCGCACAGTCCGCCGGTGATGACCACCTCGCCCGCGCGCAGCCGATCTCCGCGCTCGAGCAGGCGGGCGCCGAGCCACGACAGGGCGACCAAGGGATCCCCCATTGCATCGGAGCCGACGCCCTCGCCGACGCGCTCGCCGTTACGAACAAGGGTCACGGGCAGCTCGGCGAGTCCCTCGAGGGAGAGTTCCGGCCCCAGGACGACGAAGGCGGCCGACGACCCGTCCGCGGTGTTGTCGGCCCAGGTGAACCGGTAGTCGCGCCAGATCGAATCGACGACCTCGAGACTGGCCCGAGCCGAAGAGACATGCTCGTCGATCCGGTCGAAGGCACGAACGGTGTCGATGTCGGCGGCCACCACGAGGGCGATCTCGGGCTCCACCCTCGGGTGGATGACCGAGCCAGGGACGGCCGAGCCATCAGCAAGGAGCATCGCGTCCGTCAAAGGGCCAAGGTTCGGCTCGTCGATCCCCATCTGGGCGCGCATGGCCGCCGAGGTGTAGCCGAGCTTCCAGCCAGCGGGCCGCTCGCCGCGCTCGACGCGTGCTCGATGCACCAGCGACTGCACGCGGTACGCCTGCTCGGTCGTGATGGCGGTCTCGCCCGCGGGAGCAGTGAGGCAACGGCGGGAGGCTCGGGCCGCCAGGATCCGGGAGGCGACGATCCGGTCGGGCTCAGGCACGATCGGCGCTCAGCCGACGGTCCCTGTCGGCCGGTACCGAGCAGCACGACTGCATCCGAACGCGCCCGCGGATCGCCTGCACGACCAGGAAGATCGGTGCGGCGACGGCGGCGGCGGCCAGGAGGTACGGCACGCTGCGATCGTAGCCCCCGCAACGGCACCACGCCTCGATCGCCATCATCCGGAAGGGATGACGTCACTGCGGCAGGGGGCCGACTATCCTGCTACCGTCACAGGCGATTGCGCCGGGTCCGAGGGACGGGCCGTGGTGACGGCATAGGAGGCAGTACATGGCTTACGGTCCGGTCGACATCGTGATCATCGGGTTCCCCGGCAACAACTTCTCCGGTGAGATCGTGCCTGCGCTGCAGGAGCTCATCGACAACCAGACTGTCCGCATCCTCGACCTGCTCTTCGTCCTGAAGGACGAAAAGGGCAACATCGCCACCATCGAGGCGCAGGACCTCGACGCCTCCGGTGCTGGCTTCCTCGAGATCGAGATCGCTGAGCCCGGTGCCCTTGGTGCCGAGGACGCCGAGGAGATCAGCGAGGACCTGCCGCTGAACAGTTCCGCGCTTCTCATCGCCTTCGAGAACCTCTGGGCCGCCCGCTTCGTCGGCGCGGTGTTCAACGCCAACGGGGTCGTCATCGACAACATCCGCATCCCCGCGGCCGTCGTCCAGGAATTCGTCGACTCCCTCTAGACCACCTGCCTACCCACCGCACTCGAAAGGAAATCCCATGGGACTCATGCGCATGGCCGCCCGCACGGCCGTCGTCGCCGGCACCGCAACCGCCGTCTCCGGCCGCGTCGCCCACCGCCAGGCGACGAAGTACGACCAGCAGGCTCAGGAGCAGTACAACGAGCAGCAGGCTGCTGCCGCGGCCGCTGCTCCCCCGGCCCCGGCCGCCCCAGCCGCACCGGCCGTGGACCCGCAGACCGAGCAGCTGACCAACCTCGCGAACCTGCACGCCCAGGGCATCCTGTCCGACGAGGAGTTCAGCGCGGCCAAAGCCAAGATCCTCGGCATCTGACAGTTGAGCACCGAGCAGCCGCTCGAGCCGTACGCACGCCTGGCAGGGGTCTACGACGAGATCGTCGTGGACCCCTGCTTCGCATTGTGGGCCCAGTTCCTCGACGACCTCTGGAGCTCGGACGTGGTTGGGGTCACCGCGGTCCTGGACGTGTGCTGCGGAACGGGGCTGATGGCGGCCGAGCTGATTCCACGCGGCTATGACGTCGTCGGGATCGACGCCTCGACGGCGATGCTCGCCCGGGCTGGCCGCCTGCTCGGCCCCCAGGTCACGCTCCTCGAGCAACGGCTGCCGCGCCTCGACATCGATGGGACGTTCGACGCGGCCATCAGCACCTTTGACGGCCTCAACTACCTGACCGCAGACGACTTCACGACGTCCATCGCGGCCATCGCGGCGCGTCTGCGACCGGGCGGCTGGCTGGTCTTCGACCTTCACACGGAGGCGATGCTCGCCTACGTGTCCTCCCACACCTTCATCAACGGGGAGACCGACGGCAACGCCTTCGTCATCACCAGCGACGTCGACCTCGAGGCACGGACCTGCAACAGCCGGATCGTCGTCACGCGCGACGGGGAGTCGTTTGCCGAGGACCACCTTCAGTACTTCCACGACGATCGACTGGTGCACCGGGCCCTGGCTGACGCAGGATTGGCGACTGTGGGAGTCGTCGACGAGTACACCGACGTGTCCGCATCGTCGAGCACGCTGCGGGCCACCTGGATCGCGCGGCGCCGATGATCTCTCGTCCGATTGACGGCGATCAGAGCTCCGTGACGCGGCGCTCGGTTCTGCGGGCGGCAGCCGGTGGCTTCGGGCTGTTCTTCGTGGCCACGGCCGGCGGTGTGAGGTGGGCGGCCGAGGCGGTCGGGACGCCCATGCTGCTGGATCCGCGGAGCATCCCGAAGTACGCGACCCAGCTGGTCATCCCGGCAACGATGCCCCAGGCGCGCACCGACCTGACCTGGAACGGATCTCCGATCGACTACTACGAGATCGCCGTGCGGCAGTTCGAGCAGCAGATGCTCCCCGTTCCGCTGCCTCGAACGACCGTGTGGGGCTACGGACCGGCAGCGGTCGCCGACCCCGACCAGGCAGCGACGTTCAGCACGCCGTCAGCCACGGTCGAGGCCCGCGCCGGGCGCCCGGTGAGAGTGAAGTGGATCAACGACCTCGTCGACGAGCGCGGCCACTTCCTGCAGCCCCTGTTCCGCGTGGACCCGTACCTGCACTGGGCGAACCCCAGCACTGGGCCGAAGGGCCGTGATGACTACCCGCTCGAGGGCGTCCGAGTTCCCCCGTACGAGGGGCCGGTCCCGGTCGTCACCCATCTGCATGGCGCCATCGACCTCGGCGACGAGAGCGACGGCTACTCGGAGGCGTGGTTCCTGCCGAACGCGACGAACATCCCCGCGGGGTACGCCCGACACGGGCGCTGGTACGCGTTCTTCCGGAGGAAGTCCCAGCGTGCTTTCGGGAGCTACGCCGAGGCGGGCTCGGCGATCTACCAGTATCCGAACGCCCAGCGCGCGTCCACGTCGTGGTTCCACGACCACACGCTCGGCGTGACCCGACTCAACGTGTATGCCGGCATGTCCGGCTTCTTCATCCTGCGCGGCGGTGCAGAGGGCGACGAGGCAGTTGTCGACGACCGCACGGGCCAGCCGGCCGTCCTCCCAGCCGAGGACCTTCCGATGCTCATCCAGGACCGCTCGTTCCGGCCGGACGGATCGCTGTTCTACCCGCTCAGCCGCACGTACTTCGATGGGATCACCGGCCCCTACCAACCCGCCAGCGACCTGCCGCCGTACTGGAACCCCGAGTTCTTCGGCAACACGATCCTGGTCAACGGAGCCACGTGGCCGTGGATTCCGGTGGAGCAGCGTCGTTACCGACTGCGGCTCCTGAATGCGTGCGATGCCCGGTTCCTCATGCTGGACTTCTCGTCCATCCCGGGCGCCTCCGCCTGGAAGATCGGCAGTGAGGGCGGCTTCCTCGCCCGCCCGCTCGATCTAGACGCCCACGAGCGGGGACGACTCCTGCTGAGCCCGGCCGATCGAGCAGACGTCATCCTCGACTTCACCAACGTCCCCGTCGGCAGCCACGTGCTGCGGAACGTCGCGCCCGACGAGCCGTTCGGGGGCGGGCAGCCGGGCAAGGACTTCCACCCTGCCGACGCGCGCACGACCGGACAGGTCATGCAGTTCCGGGTCGGGCCGACCAGCGTTCCGGATGAATCAACGCCCCCGCAGTTCCTGAGGCTGCCTCCCATTGCCCACCTGACGGGAGGTCGGGTCAGGCGACTGTCGATCATCGAGGAGATGTCGGTCCGGTTCGCGGACGCCCCGGTGGCCGGAATCCTCGGGACGGTGTCGAAGGCCGGCACGTGGAAGGGGTACGACTGGGGTGCCCCGGTCACGGAGCGAACGGAGCCGGGCGCGACCGAGACCTGGGAGCTCTACAACACCACCGAGGACGCCCACCCCATCCACCTGCACGCGGTGTACTTCCAGGTAGTGGACCGTCAGTCGGTCACGCTCGACCCCGCGACGAAGAGCGTGACACTTACTGGCTCCGCGCGCCCGCCCTCGGCCGTCGACGGAGGGTGGAAGGACACGGTGATCGCGTATCCCGGTGAGGTGACGCGCATTCGGATGAGGTTCGGTCCCGCGGGCCGCTACATGTGGCACTGCCACATCCTCGAGCACGAGGACAACGAGATGATGCGCCCACTTCAGATCGGGTCCGATCAACCCGGCCAGCCCATGCAGATGCCGCACTAGGCGGTGAGCGTGGCGATCGCCGCGGGCAGGTCGACCATCGCGTCGATGACCTGCACACCCGGGCGCATCAGCTTCCTGCGAGCAGTCACACTGCCCGCGAAGGCGACAACACCCATCCCGGCCGCCAGGGCGGCCGCGACCCCGGCCTCGCTGTCCTCCACCACGACGCACGCATCAGGGCGGAATCCCATCCGCTGGGCCGCGTGCAGGAAGAGGTCAGGGAACGGCTTGCCACGCTCGACGTCGTTCGCGCTGAAGAGGACGTCCTCGAACCGCGGAAGCAGGCCGGTGATCCCGAGGGTCAGGCGCATCTTCTCGTGGCTCCCGCTGGAGGCGACGCACATGGGCAGATCGATGGCGTCGAGTGCCGCCACGATGCCAGTCACGGGCACAAGGTCCTTCTCGAAGACCTGTCGGCACCGCTCCTTGTAGTCGTCTTCCCAGTCCGGTGGCAACGACTGGCCCGTCAGCTCCTCGATCTGGCCCACGAAGTCCCGGTGCGGCGTGCCCACGAACCTCGTCACCATCTCGGCGCGCTCCAGGTGCACTCCGAGCTCGGCAAGCACCTGCTGACGCACGTCGAGAAGCAGATGCTCACTGTCCACGAGAACGCCGTCACAGTCGAGGATGACCAACGACGATCGAGGGCCGGGCACCCCTCCACCCTGTCACAGGGATACCGCTCAGCGGCCGCCGTCACCCCGCGTTTTAGGGGAAGCGCACCCCCTCAACAGCGGCTTCCACCCGACTTGGAACTCATGAAACTTGGAATCGGGTTACTTCGTTCTTACCTGTTGTTGGGATAGGTGGAGCACGGGGTTGGGGAACTGGGGAGTTTCGATGGGTACTTCTGCTACTGCATTTCCGCATTCATCCGGGCGTCGTCGTGCCGGGGTGGTCGTTGGCGTTGCCGCGGCCACGGTCCTCGGACTGCTGACGTTCGGGCCGGCACCCGCCGCCTCGGCGGCGGTACCGACCTTCCCGGACAACATCAGCGTCTTCCCGGACCGCGACTTCGTGTCGATCACGGGCTACCAGGGCCGCGTCGGCCAGACGGCTACCGTCGAGGTCACGCGACCGGGCGTTGGCATCATCGGGTCGGCGACCGCCGTGGTCGCGGCCGGCGACATCGCCTTCGAGGTGAACCATCCCGGTGGCGTCTGCTGGGGCAACGGGACCAGCCTGAAGGTCACGCCAGACATCCAGCCCGGAGACGTCGTCTCGATGCGCTTCGGCGCCCAGGCCGCCGGCGACACCCGTACCGGTGATGCCTACGTGACCACCGGCTCGGTCCAGGCCGGAGACACTGTCAAGGTGACCGGCCACATCGGGGCCACGGTGCCGCAGGCGAACACCGAGGCCCGCATCATCGAGCCCCTGTTCGTCAGCACCAACATCGGCAAGCGCGACGTGCGAGCACTGCCGGGTCCGCTGACACCGGCCGCCACCGGCGGCTACGCCTCCAGCCTGGAGTTCCCCACCGCGACGACGTTCGTCGCCACGTGGGTCTTCGACGATCCTGACGGCGCCGGCCCGCTGACCGGGGCCGACAACGCGGCTATCGCTGCCAACGCCTTCCTGGGCGAGCGGATGATGTCGTGGGAGACGGTCGACCTCGCGGGCAACCGGCAGGGACTGACCATCGCCGAGTTCGACACCCCTGGCGGCCCCGGCTTCGGCGGCTGCCCGAACGGGCCGCTCGCCTCGGGCCCGGCCGGCCCCACCAATGTCATCGCCGCCACGATCGCCGGCGGCCTCAAGGTGACCTGGACGCCCGCGGTCGCCGTCCCGGGCACGCCGCCGATCACCGGCTACCGCGTGCATGCGATCAGCCAGACCGTCACCGGCGGTGAGCAACTCGAGGTCGGGCGCCGCATCACCGGCGTCGGCGCCACCGGCACCACGATCACCGGACTGTCGCCGACGGACGCCTTCGACGTGGAGGTCGTCTCGGTCAGCAGTGTCGGCCAGACCTGGCCGCCGATCCATGCGGCACCCGTGACCGACGTGACGCCCCCTGTCATCACCGCGACGCCGAACGGGGGTTCGTTCGCCACGACCCGTAACGTCACCCTGACGTCCAACGAGGCCGGCACCCAGATCTTCTACACGCTCGACGGCACCAGTCCGCTGGATCCCGCAGGCGATGTTGCCGCAACGGCAACGACGTACACCGGCGCCTTCGCGATCTCCGCGAACACCACCGTGAGCTACGTCGGATTCGATCCTTCGGGCAACGCCTCCCTGGTGGGCGAAGCGGTCTTCGTCATCACGAACACGCCGACGCCTGCGCCGCCCACGTTCGGTCCGGCAACCGTCGGCAACGGGTTCATCACGCTGACGTGGACCTCCAACGACCCCTCCAGCACCCTCTACGGCATTCAGCTGTACGACGCCGGCAACGCGCTGGTCGGGCCGCTCCGCGAGACGCCGAACCTCACGCTGACGATCAACGGGCTCACCCCGAACACTCCGTTCTACGCCAAGATCCAGGCGAAGAACGCGAATGGTTACGGGCCGCTGTCGGTGCGCTTCGGGCCGATCACTCCGACGGGCTCGGTAGTCGCCAACGCCGGTCCTGACCAGACGATCACCCGCGGTGTCAACGCCACGACAGTGACGCTCAACGGGGCCGGATCCACCACCGGCGGTGCCACGTTCTCCTGGAGCCAGATCACCAACGGCGCCAACGATCCCGACGCCGTCGTCCTGAGTGGCGCCAACACACTCACGCCGACGTTCGTCCTGCCGACCTACGCGTACCCGCAGACGAACGCCGCACGCACGTTCCGGCTGACGGTGACGGCCGGCGGCGGGACCGCGATCGACGACGTGCGCGTCCTGGTCGTGCCCGACCAGGTCTCCATCGCCAAGGCGACGTGGAAGGCGGGTGACTTCCGGGTCACCGGCGGCGGCTCGCTGACCGGAGCCACGGTTCGCCTGCACACCGGCAGCCTCTCCGGTCCGGTAATCGGCAGCGCAGTGGTGGCGGCCGGGGTCCCGGCGGGAACGTTCGACATCCGACTGCGCAACGGTGCCGCCCCGGCGACCCGCCCCGCGACGGTCTGGGTCGAGTCCTCGGCGGGAGGGACGGCCGGACCGTTCGCCGTGCAGTAGCAGCGCTTCCTTCCCAACCCAATGACGAAGCGGGGCCGGCACCTCGAGGTGCCGACCCCGCTTCGTTCCGGTCAGGGCGAGGGAACGGGGTGCGTGATCGGCGCGACGCTGACCAGGCCGACGACGTAGTTCACCCCGTAGTGCTTGGCACACGTCGGACACGTCGTGTAGAAGAAGTACACGTCCTGCGGCGCCTTGCCTTGCGCGCTGGCGTAGTCGAGGAGGGCTCGGTGCCAGCGTCCTGCCTCACGGTAGGGACCCTCGAACACGCGCGACAAGAAGGTGCCTGATAGCTCCACGTTGTCGGCACCCGATATGGGTTCGGACACTGCGTATAGGTGCTCTGCGCGCCACGGCGACACAGCGCGGCTGAGGATCATTCCGCGTTCTGGTGGCAGAAGCACGTCCGCGCGCTGAGCAGCCTCGTTCAAGGCCGTCATCACCCTGCCCATGTTGAGTGGCATGAACAAGACACTGCGCGTGTACATCCGGATGAAGGGCTCGTGGCTGAACTCGAGCGTTGCCTTGTCCCAGTCGGCCACGTTGGGGACCGGGCAGCACCCGGTCTCATTGACTGCCGTATAGGTGTCGGGAAGTCTCATGATCACTCCTCTCCCCGACTTCAGGTAGGCCGACAGGCGCCACCGTTGCGACCAGTCACGTTCAGCCAGGCCGCCCCGTGACGTAGGCGTGCGTCACGTACGGCACGAGGATTCGGCCGTCCACGTGGACGGTCGCTAGAGCGATGTGCGCGTGCAGGCGATCGACAAGACGGTCACGCTCCGCCTTGGGCAGGGCGATCACGTAGCTGCGGGATAGCACCATGTCCACGACGTCGGCCGATGTCACGTGGTTCGTCCATCGTTCGGCGTGGTGCTCAAGACGGCCGAACGGCGCACCGACCACGGGCTCGTATCCGGCGTCCGGGTTCGTGCCGAACTCGGTCAGGATTGCGCTGAGGCCGGCCGTCCAGTCGTCGTCCTCGTCGCGGTAGTTCCAGACCAGCCCAAGGACGCCCTCAGGCACGAGCACGCGTCCCACCTCGGCAGTGGCCGGTCCTGGATCCACCCAGTGCCAGGCCTGCGCCACCAATACCGCATCGCAACTCTGGTCGGGCAGCGGAATGGCCTCTGCCGTGCCGTCCAGCACGACCACGGTCGGCAGCTTGGCCGACAGCACGTCGCGCATGCCAGACGACGGTTCGACCGCGACAACGCTCTCAGCGCGACCCACGAGCGCCTCGGTGAGCTTGCCGGTGCCGGCGCCCAGGTCGAGGATCCGCCGCGGGGCGCTCGCGAGCAGCCAGTCGACGGTGGCGGCGGGGTAGGTGGGTCGACCGCGGTCGTAGGCGTCAGCCACCTCGCCGAACCGCTGACTGTTGGGGTCATTCGCCGGCATTAGTCGATTGTGCCCCAGGGTCACGGCACGACGGGCAGTGCTGCTGCCTTCCCGTAGAGCCAGCCCTGCCCGTGCCGCCCAGCCCTGCGCGCGGAGGATTGCCGCCTGCTCCTTGTCTCCACGCCCTCGGCGACGGAGTCGAGTCCGAGGCCCTGGGCCAGGCCCGCAAGCGCATGGGCGAGCCGGATGCTGCGAAGGTCCCCCTGGCCCACGCCCCGGGTGAACGAGAGGTCGAGTTTCAGCCCGCGTACGGGAAGGTCGCGCAGGTGGCTGATGGACGAGTAGCCGGTGCCGAAGTCGTCGACGTACCAGTGACCGCCTGCGTCGGCGATCCGCTGCATCCTGCCGACGACCGCACGCGACACGTCCAGCAGCGCCGTTTCGGTGATCTCCAGATGGAGCCGAGCAGGTTCGACCCCGCTGTCACGCAGGATCGACACCAGCTGGTCCGCGTACGCGTCGGACGACAGCGAGCGGGCCGACACGTTCACTGACACGAAGAGCTGTCCTGGCAGTGACTCGAGCGCCGCCATTCCGCCGGCCAGCCGAGGTGATCGGAGACCTGCGGCGAGATCCAGACGAGGCGCCCGTCAGGGGTCCCTCGGAAGACGACGTCGGTGCTGTTCTCCGCGAGCAGCTGGAGATCTTGTGCCTTCTGCTCCAACTGTGCCCGGTCGCGCCGCACCACGGTGGCCAGAAGGACCGAGACGGAGAATGTCACACCGAGGACCGCAAGCCGGCGCCAGAAGAGCACCGCGCTCTCGGCGTCTGACAGGCTCACGCCGACGTAGAGCAAACAGCGCCAGGATGCTGAAGACCAACGTCCACCGAGGCCGGCCGAGGACGATGGACGCGACCACGGGTACGACGAGAAAAGTGCGGAAGCCGACGTCGAGAAAAGCCAGATCGAGCAGCGCGATGACGAGCACCGAGCCGGCGATGAGCCAGAACTGGTAGACGCGGGACCAGGTGGTCAGCTCGAACCACCCCCTGGCGCCAGTCGCCTGCCCCCGCTACGAGGATTCCCCGCCGTCGATGGGATCGGCGGGTTGGTGCAGGACCGACCCCCACGCGAGTTGCGCTTTCGCAACGTGTGTGGGGGTCGTCCGGAGGTCAGCGAGCGCTGACGGCTTCCCGCACAGCGCCCGCGGCCGGCGTGGCCGGACGTCCAAGCAGTGCGGCCAGATCGGCTGGATCCACGTAGAGCTCGCCTGCGGCGATGCCGCGGTCAATGTCCGCGAACACCAGCGGCATGGGTGCGGGCAGGCCGGCATCGGTGAGGATCCCGGCGAACACCTCCTGCGGGACGTCCGCATACGCAACCTCGGTGCCGGTCGCCTCGGACACGAGCGTCGCGAGCTCGGCCAGCGTGACCGCCTCGCCGCCGAGCTCGTAGACCTTGCCCGACGTGACCTTCGGTGGTCAGGACGACGGCTGCGGCCTCCGCGAAGTCGCTTCGCGGCGCGATGCTGACCTTTCCGTCGCCAGCTGATCCGACCATCCCGTGCGCCAGGTAGCCATCCACCTGCGCCGTGTAGTTCTCCACGTACCAGCCGTTGCGCAGCACCGTGCTGGGCACGCCCGACTCCGCCAGGTACTCCTCGGTGGCCTTGTGGTCGGCCATCAGCAGGATCGACGACGTCGTCGCCTTCGGGCCCGAGGTGTAGGCGAGGTGGCTGACGCCGGCTCGGCTGCGCCGCGTCGATCGCATTGCGATGCTGTCCGGCCCGGTCGTTGAAGTCGCTGCTCGACACAAGGAGCACCTTGTCGGCGCCCGCGAATGCGGCGTCGAGGCTTGCCGGGTCGGCGTAGTCCGCTGCGACGACCGTCACGCCACGCGTGGCGAGGTCGGCGATCTTGTCGGTCGAGCGGCCCACGGCAACGATGTCCGCGGCCGGCACGCCCCGATCGAGCAGGTTCTCCACGACGAGACGGCCGAGTTGGCCGGTGGCTCCAGTGACGACGATGGTCATGCTTCCTCCAGGAAGGCTCGGGCGACCGGTCGGTCGCACTCGTCGCTGGCAACCGGCATACTTGCCCGATGCTTCCCATTGGAGAGCAGGCACTTCAAAGTGGGGTACTTACCCGGAGGTGAGCATGGACGGCACGAAGGCAGGACCCCTGCCGGACCCGTACGACTCGCGCTGCCCGAGCCGCACCGTCCTCGATCGCATCGGCGATCGCTGGACGGTTCTCGTCGTCGGCGCCCTCGCCACCGGACCCATGCGCTTCAGCGAGCTGGCCCGACGCATCGATGGCGTGAGCCAGAAGATGCTGACCCAGACCCTTCGCGGCCTCGAGCGTGACGGCCTGGTCACACGCACCGTCTTCGCGCAGGTGCCACCGCGCGTCGACTACGACCTCTCCGACCCAGGCCGCTCACTCATTGCCCCGCTCGCCGCCTTGGACGCGTGGGCCCGCGAGCACATCGACACCATCGAGGCGTCGCGCACGACCTACGACGCGTCCCTCGAAGCGGTATGACCCGACACCCATTCGGACAGGAAACGGAGCATCGATGGACTACGTACGGCTGGGCACCTCGGGCCTGAAGGTCAGCCGGATCGCCTTGGGCTGCATGAGCTTCGGTGACACGTCCCGCGGCTTCAACGCGTGGGGGCTCGACGATGTGGCCGCCGAGCCCATCTTCCGCCAGGCCCTCGAGCTGGGTATCACCTTCTGGGACACCGCGAACGTCTACGGATTCGGCACGTCCGAGGAGATCGTCGGCCGGGCCATCAAGGCCTACTCGCGCCGCGAGGACATCGTGCTGGCGACGAAGGTCAACTTCCGGATGTACGACGGTCCCGGGGGTGGCGGGCTGTCGCGCCGGGCGATCATGGAGCAGATCGACCTCTCGCTGACGCGCCTGGGCACCGACTACGTCGACCTGTACCAGATCCATCGGTTCGACCCCGAGACGCCGGTCGAGGAGACGATGGAGGCGCTGCACGATCTCGTCAAGGCCGGCAAGATCCGCTACATCGGCGCTTCGTCCATGTGGGCGTGGCAGTTCTCGAAGATGCAGTACACCGCCGACCTGAACGGGTGGACCCGCTTCATCTCGATGCAGAACCAGTACAGCCTGCTCATGCGCGAGGAGGAGCGGGAGATGTTCGGCCTGCTGGCCGACCAGGGCGTGGCGAGCCTTCCCTGGAGTCCCCTCGCCAAGGGCTGGCTGGCGCGGCCGTGGGGCGAGCGCACCCTGCGCTACGACACGGACGACATGGCCAAGCGCAATCTCATCGACGGTGAGTCCAACCAGGCCATCGTCGCCGCGGTGCAGCAGGTGGCCCACGCGCACGGCATCCCGATGGCCCAGGTCGCGCTCGCATGGGTGCTCGCGAACCCCGGCGTCACCGCACCGATCGTCGGCCCCACGAAGCTGCCACATCTCGCCGATGCCGTGGCCGCCCTCGAGGTCACGCTGACCGCCGAGGAGCTCGCTTCGCTCGAGGCGCCCTATACGGTTCGGCTGCCAACCGGCTACTGACCATCCAACACGCCAGATTTGACGTATCACTGGAGTTGGTCTTACCTCGCCTTCACCTGCCGCTCGATACGGGTTGCCATGAACTGGTCATGCGTTTAGCCTGCTGTATGTGCGTACAGTCATGCGCCACGAACTCTCCACGCAGGACCTGACGGCCCGGGCGCGGATCCGCGAGGCGGCGATCGAGTGCTTCGCCGCGGACGGCTTCGACGCTCCGTTCCGGACGATCGCCGCGCACGCCGGGGTCTCACCAGCACTGATCACCCATCACTTCGGCTCGAAGGACGCGCTGCGGGCCGAGTGCGACGCCGAGGTGCTGCGGCAGTACCGCGTCATCAAGACGGACGGGGTCGCCCGCCCTAGCGCCCATCTGCTCGAGGCGCTCAGCGCCCCGGGAATGTCGGCCACGGTGCTCGTGTACATGCTGCGCGTCATCCTCGCCGGTGGCACGTCTGCGCGAGAGTTCATCGACCACCTCATCGACGACATGCGGCAGGTGATGGCCGACGGGGTGGCCTCGGGACTGGTCCGGCCCTCGCGCAACGAGGAGGCCCGGCTGAGGTACCTGACGTACCAGACCATGGGCGCGCTGGTCGTGCAGTTCGTGACGACGCCGGACCGCCTCACCGGAGAAATTCGTCGCGTCGCTGCGCACCGGCCAGCACGACAGCATCCTGCCCACCCTCGAACTGCTCACCGAGGGCCTGCTCGCCGACCGCAGCATGCTCGACGACTACCTCGCGTACGTCGCAGAGACCACGAACCCGGCAACCCGGAGGAGTCGACAGTGACCGAGACATCCATGGCTTCCGGCCAGACCGACAACGCTGTCGAGGTGCGCGGCCTGACGAAGGACTTCGGCCGGGTCCACGCCCTGCGCGGCCTCGACCTGACGGTGCCCGTCGGCCAGGTGACGGGCTTCCTCGGCCCGAACGGCTCCGGGAAGTCCACGACGATCCGCATCCTGCTGGGACTTCTTCGCGCGGATGGCGGTCGGGCAACCGTTCTCGGTGGGGACCCGTGGTCCGATGCCGTTCGCCTCCATCGATCGATCGCCTACGTACCCGGCGACGTCACCTTGTGGCCGAACCTCACCGGTGGCCAGGCGATCGACATCCTGTGCCGACTGTCCGGCCCGCTCGACCCGAAGCGCAAGGCGACGATGCTCGAGCGCTTCGACCTCGACCCGACCAAGAAGGCCCGCGCCTACTCGAAGGGCAACCGGCAGAAGGTGGCCCTGGTCGCCGCCCTCGCGTCGACGGCTGAGCTGCTCGTCCTCGACGAGCCCACCTCGGGACTGGACCCGCTGATGGAGGCGGCCTTCACCGAGTGCATTCGCGAGGTGAGGTCGGAGGGTCGATCCGTCCTCCTGTCGAGCCACATCTTCGCCGAGGTGGAACGGCTCGCCGACCAGGTGACGATCATCCGCGACGGGGTGACGGTTGAGGCCGGCACGATCGCGCAGTTGCGGCACCTGACCCGTTCGCAGGTCACCGTCTCAATCGACGCGAGCCCTGACAGCCTCACCACCCTGGCCGGGGTGCACGATCTGCAGCGCATCGACGGCCACGTGACGTTCGCCGTCGACGACGAGGAACTCCCCGTAGTGCTCGCAGCGGTCGCTGCGCTGCATCCGCGATCGCTGGTGGCCAACCCGCCGTCGCTGGAGGAGCTGTTCCTGCGCCACTACGAGCCCGAGCTCGCCGCGCTCAACGGGACCGAGCGATGACGGTCACCACTGCGGCTCCGCCGCCGCTTGCCCTCCCCGTCGGTCAGCGGCCGGCGCACGACACCCTCGCGGGCACCGGGACGATGATTCGATTCGTTTTGCGCCGCAACAGGATTCGTCTGCTGGTGTGGTGGCTGGTCATCGTCGGCCTGTTCGCCTATGTCGAGGCCTACTACCACGACATCTTCCGCACGCAGGCGGCGCTCGACGACTTCGCCGCCATCAGCAACGTGCCGGCCATCAAGGCGCTGACCGGACTCGCCGCTGCACCCGCCACGATGGGCGGGGCCGTCTGGACGAAGATCTGGATGACATGCGCCCTGATGCTGGCCTTCGGCGTCGTGTTCCTCGTCACCCGGAACGGCCGAGCCGACGAGGAGGCCGGGCGGACCGAACTTCTCCGCTCGCGCATGCTGGGCGTGCACGCCTACTCCGTCGCCACGTGGCTGGTGACATCGATCCTGTGCATCGCCGTCGGGATCGGGATCGCCGCCGTCTCCGTCGCCGGTGGACTCGACCCCGAGGGGTCGGGCATCACGGGCTCGCTGGTGCTCGGAGCGTCGGTAGCGGGCGTGGGCCTCGTTGCGGTCGGCGTGGCCGCACTGGTCGGCCAGATGACGTCCACGTCCCGGGCCGCGAACGGGCTCGCCTCGACGGTCCTCGGCGCGTTCTACGTGCTGCGGATGATCGGCGACCTCGGCGACGGCCGACTGACGTGGGTCTCCCCTATCGGCTGGGGCCAGGAGATGCAGCCGTGGGGCGGCAACCGCTGGTGGCCGCTCGGACTGATGCTCGCCCTGACTGCCGTCCTGCTCGCGGTGGCGTCCCGCCTCGAGTCCCGCCGGGACCTCGGAGCCGGGCTCCTGCCCGAGCGAGCCGGTCGGGCGTCAGCGCCTGCCCGCTACGCCCGGCCGCTCGGGCTCGCCCTTCGCCTCGAACGCGGGCCGATCATCGGCTGGACGCTGACGATCCTGCTCACCGCGGTGCTCTTCGGCTCCGTCATCGACGCGATGAACACGATGATGGCCGACGCCAGCCCCAGCGTCGCGGCCATCATGCGCGGAACGGGCGTGAACGCGCTGCTGTCGCTGCTGATCACGATGATCGCCATGATCACGACGGTTTTCGCCATCCAGACCTCGTTGACGCTGCGCGGCGACGAGGCGAACGGCCTCATCGAGCACCAGCTCGCCGGGGCGGTGTCCCGATCGGGATGGGCCCTGCAGCGCCTGCTGATCCCCATCGTCGGCTCGGCGGTCCTGCTGTTCGTCGGCGGGGCGCTGATGGGACTCAGCTACGGCTCGACGGTCGGCGACTCCGGGCAGGCCCTCTGGCTCGCGCTCGATGCACTGGCCTACTGGCCGGCGGTCATGATCTTCGTCGGGATCGCCGTGGCACTCTTTGGCTGGCTGCCGCGGCTCGCGGTGGCACTGTCGTGGGGCGTCCTCGGCGCGATGTGGATCGTCGTCGTCGTCGGCGATGCCCTCCACCTGCCGACGTGGGTTCTCGACGTCCTGCCCTTCTCGGCCACGCCGTACCAGCCCGCCGAGGGCATGTCCTGGATGCCGCTGCTCGTCATGACGACCGTGGCCGGACTACTCGTGTGCCTCGGCCTCGCCCGCTTCGCGCGCCGGGACATCCATCTGGGCTGAGGACGCCGGGACAGGCGAGGTTGGCCGCGGGACGCGACGACCGAGCGCCGAGGCGAAGACGAAGAGCCCGCAGTCGGCGGAGCCCCCGTGGACGGTGCCTCGACAGGCGGGGTCGAACCCACGGTGAAAGGCTACGCAGCAGGTCCCGTCTAGTCGGGTTGTCCGACGGACTCTGGACGGCGATGCACGTCCAGGGTCGGGCCCGTCCCAGAGAGTGGAGTGACGATGAGCTTCGACGCAACGAACGGCACCCGAGGAGCGCGCCAGCCCGGCGGTGCCTTCATGGCCTGGTTCAACAAGCGGATGGCAAAGAAGATCCGCGGCAAGGGCGGCAAGGCGATGGGGCTGGACCCCTTGCTCCTCATCACCATCGGGGCGAAGTCCGGCCAGGTTCGCGAGACCCCGGTCGCCCGGTTCGCCGGCCCCGACGGATCGTGGTACGTGGTCGCGTCGGCCAACGGCGCGCCGAGCAACCCGGCCTGGTACTACAACATCGCCGCTCATCCCGACGAGGTGCGCATCGTCGTGAACGGGGTCGAGTCGGCCGTGAGGGCCGAGCAGTTGCACGGCCCGGACCGGGATCAGGCCTGGGCGTCGATCTGCGCCACGCAGCCGCGCTTCGCCAAGTACGAGACGAAGACCGACCGTGCCATCCCTGTCATCAGGCTCTCGCCGCGTTCCTAGCCGATCGCTCGTCGTCCCGAGCCTGCGCCACGCGTGGCTGCTCCACGTCCGGTGTTCTGTCTCCACGTCCGGCTTGTCCAGCCACACCTGACGCGGAAGGGCGCGCGGTGCAGCCACGCCTGACGCACGCGGCGGGCCGTCGGACGAACTCAGGTCGCCACGTGCGGCAGCGGTGTCCACGAAAGGTCCCGTCCGAGGAACGCGGCCAGCCGATCAAGGGCGTCCGCCGTGTCCGAGTGCGGCTGAGGAGGCTCGAAGCGCCCGTCGCGGTCGACCCCGTCAAGCTGACGAGTGGCGAAGGCCAAGGCATTCTCGGCCAACTCGTCCGGCACGATGAGCCGCTGCCCCGTGGCCCGGGCGACGTCCCAGCCGTGCGCGAGAAGGTCGTACATCCTGATCCAGAGTCGATCAGCACCGGACGCGCTGCCGAGGGGGCCGCACATGTTCCGCGCGAGAATCCCCGGCGCGCTGAACCGGGCGACCAGCACAGCCGCTGACGCGTCGTACTGCGCGGCAAGGTCGCTGTCGGCGATCTCGAAACGAGCGGGGGGTGGCTCGTCGGCCAGCGTCGCGGCGAAGACGAGATTCATGCCGACGAGATGACCGACGACCCGACGCACCGGCCATTGGGTGCAGGGCGTCGGGGACGCCCACTGGCCTGCTGCGATGTGGTGGATGACGGTGCCGACGGCCGCAAAGGCGATCGCCAACTCAGCGGAGGGGGATTCACGATCTGACGCCATGAGTGGCCTTCCAAGGACATTGGCGCCGTGGGGATCGCTGCTAGAAGCAACCAGGAGGCGCCGAGGTGAACGGGGACATTGCTCGAGCCTCCCTTCCGTTTCGTAGGTCCCGTCATGCTAGCGGCGGAAGCCGATGCCGCAAGGACATTGGGACGATCATTCCGTCGGGGTGGCGAAGTCGGGAAGGTCTTGGTCGCGCGCGCCGGTGCGCTCGGCCGCGATGCCGGCAAGGACGACGCAGGCGATCCCCACCAGCTGTGCCAAGGCAGGGACCTGGTGGAGCAGCACCATCCCGATGACCAGCGCGATGCCCGGCTCGAGGGCCATCAGGGTGCCGAAGGCCGCCTTCGTCAGCCGTCGCAGCGCGTAGAGCTCGAAGGTCCACGGGATGAGCGGGAGCAGCACAGCCGCCGCGAGTCCCACGAGGAGGACGTGAACTGTCAGGTGTCCCGACGCCTGCGGGATGCCGAAGACTGCAGTCGCCAGCGCGGCCACGGGCAACGAGATCGCCAGGGCGTCGACCCCTTCGAACCTGTCCCCCACGTGCTGGGTGATGACGATGTACAGGCCCCATCCAGCGCCCGCGATGGCGGCGAACGCGATCCCCGACAGGCTCGGCGTGCCCTGCCACGGTTCGGTAAGAAGCAGGACGCCCACGAGGGCGAGCGCCGGCCAGGCAAGGGCTCGGCGGCTGTGGCTGTGGATCGCCGCGACGGTGAGCGGCCCGAGGAACTCGATCGCCACCGCCGTTCCCAGCGGAAGCCGGTCGATGGCTGCCAGGAAGCTGAGCGTCATCGCACCGGAGACCAGCCCCAGCGCTATCGGAGCGCGCAGTTCGCGCCACGACCAGCGCCAGTAGCGGGGCCGGGCGATGAGGATGAACCCGATGGCACCCAGGGACAGGCGCAGCCACGCGGTGCCCGCCACGCCGATGTCGTCGAACAGCCCGACGGAGATCGCTGCTCCCAGTTGCACGGAGAGCATGGCCGCGACGGCGAGCATCCACGCCGGCACGCGGTCCATCGGCGGTGAGGTCACAGTGCAGGATACTGCACTAGGCTGAGCACCATGACAGATGTGACGACTGGCGACGGCGAGCCGGTCTCCGAGACCGTGGGACGCCGCGTGCGCGACGCCAGATCCGAGCGAGGCTGGACGCTGGACCACCTTGCCGAGCGCAGTGGCGTCAGCCGCCGGATGATCGTCAACGTCGAGGCGGGATCCAGCAACGCCAGCATCGCTACCCTCCTGAAGCTCGCGAGCGCCCTGACTGTGAGTCTCGCCGACCTCGTTGCCGGATCACCTCAGGACCAGAGGCTGGTCGTCACGGAACCCGCCGACCGTGAGCCGCTGTGGCGCGGCGATTTCGGAGGCGCCGCAGTCCTCGTCGCCTCCGCGGGCACTCCCGACATGCTCGAGCTGTGGGACTGGACCCTCGAGCCTGGCGAATCCTACGCATCGGAGCCTCACCGACAGGGAACGCGCGAGCTGCTCCATGTCCTCGCCGGGCAACTGACGATCACGGTCGATGGAGAAGCGCGGCGGCTTCGTCGTGGCGATGCGGCGAGCCTTGTCGCCGACGTCGCGCACGCGTACGGAAACGAAGGACGCCACCCCGTGCGGTTCACCATGACCGTGCTGGAGCCCCTGACGCGGGTCCGACCCTGACGCAGGGGGGCGTGCGCATGGTGCTCGCGACGATCGCCACGCGCGAGGGCCCGACCGAGGTTCGGCCGGGCCCTCGTCGGCCCTGACGTCAGGTCACATCAGCTGCAGCCGGACGTGCTCCCGCAGCCCTCGCAGACGTAGCAGCTGCCGGCCGGGCGCATCTTGATCCCGCACGTCATGCACAGGGGCGCGTCCGAAGCTGTGCCGGTGATCTGCTCGAGCAGCTCGGCGCTCGAGTGCGCCGTCGTCGGGCGGATGTGCGCGACCTCGGACACCTCAGCCGCGGCCTCGACCTCCACCGCAGCCTCGTCGACCGTGACATCGAGGTCCGCCGAGGCGGCCGGCGCCGACGGCGCCGTCTGGCCGTACGTGGCAGCAACCGTTGCGGCCCGCTCGTCAGCGGTGAAGATGCCCAGCGCCTCGCGCTTGTCGTAGGACAGGTAGTCCAGCGCCAGGCGACGGAAGATGTAGTCCATGATCGACTGCGAGATCCGGATGTCCGGGTCGTCCGTCATGCCGGCCGGCTCGAAGCGCATGTTGACGAACTTCGATACGAACGCCTCCAGCGGCACGCCGTACTGCAGCGCGATGCTGATCGCGATCGAGAAGGCGTCCATCACCCCGGCCAGGGTCGAGCCCTGCTTGCCCAGCTTGAGGAACACCTCGCCGAGGCCGTTGTCGGGGTAGCTGCCCGCCGTCATGTAGCCCTCGGCGCCGGCGACCGAGAAGCTGGTCGTCACGCTGGGGCGGCTCTTCGGCAGGCGGCGACGCACCGGCTGCGCGGCGATCGCCGCAGCGACAGCATCGGCCGTGGCATCGACGATCTCGTCGACCTTCTTGGCCTTGGCGTCGCTCAGCGGCTGGCCGACCTTGCAGTTGTCGCGGTAGATCGCCAGCGCCTTGAGGCCCCACTTCCAGCCCTCGAAGTAGATCTCCTCCACCTCGTCGATCGTGGCCGTCTCCGGCATGTTGACGGTCTTGGAGATCGCCCCCGAGATGAACGGCTGCACGGCGGCCATCATGCGCACGTGGCCGATCGGCGTGATGGACCGCACGCCCATCGCGCAGTCGAAGACCGGGTAGTGCTCCGGCTTGAGGCCGGGCGCATCGATGACGTGCCCGTGCTCGCCGATGAACTCGACGATCGCCTCGATGGTCTCCTCGGCGTAGCCCAGACGACGCAGCGCGCGCGGGATCGTCTGGTTGACGATCTGCATCGAGCCGCCGCCGACGAGCTTCTTGAACTTGACCAGCGAGAAGTCGGGCTCGATACCGGTGGTGTCGCAGTCCATCATGAAGCCGATGGTCCCGGTCGGGGCGAGAACCGAGGCCTGGGCGTTGCGCCAGCCGTTCTGCTCGCCGACGCGAAGGCACTCCTCCCACGCCTTGCTGGCCACCTTGAGAACGTCTCCGTCGAGGCTGCTGATCGACCGGATGTTGTCGTTGGCCGCGGCGTGCTTGCGCATGACCCGCTTGTGACCATCGACGTTGCGGCCGTAGCCCTCGTACGTCCCGACGATGCCGGCGAGCTCGGCGCTGCGCTTGTACGCCGTGCCGGTCATCAGGCTGGTGATCGACGCGGCGAACGAACGGCCGGCGTCGGAGTCATAGGGCAGGCCGGTCGCCATCAGGAGCGCACCGAGGTTCGCGTAGCCGACGCCCAGCTGGCGGTAGCGACGCGTGGTGTCGCCGATCGCCTCCGTCGGGAAGTCGGCGAAGCAGATCGAGATGTCCATCGCGGTGATGACGAACTCGACGGCCCGCGCGAACCGCTCGGCGTCGAACGTGTCGTCATCCTTGAGGAAGGTCAGCAGGTTCAGCGAAGCCAGGTTGCACGAGGAGTTGTCGAGGCTCATGTACTCCGAGCAGGGGTTGGACGCGTTGATGCGGCCGGTCTCGGGGTTGGTGTGCCAGTCGTTGATCGTGTCGTCGTACTGGATGCCCGGATCCGCGCACGCCCAGGCCGCCTCGGCGATGGTGCGGAACAGCTTCTTGGCATCGACGGTCTCGATGACCTCGCCGTTCGTGCGGGCGGTCAGGCCGAAGGGCTCGCCGTTCTCGACCGCGTGCATGAACAGGTCGGAGACCCGCACGGAGTTGTTGGCGTTCTGGTACTGCACGGACGTGATGTCGCGCCCGCCCAGATCCATGTCGTAGCCGGCGTCGCGCAGGACGCGGATCTTGTCCTCCTCGCGCACCTTGGTCTCGATGAACTCCTCGATGTCGGGGTGGTCGACGTCGAGGACGACCATCTTCGCCGCGCGACGGGTGGCACCACCGGACTTGATGGTGCCGGCGCTCGCGTCCGCACCGCGCATGAACGAGACCGGGCCGGAGGCGGTGCCGCCCGAGGACTTCAGCAGCTCCTTGCTCGAGCGGATCCGCGACAGGTTGAGCCCGGCGCCGGAGCCGCCCTTGAAGATCAGACCCTCCTCCTTGTACCAGTTCAGGATGGAGTCCATCGTGTCGTCGACCGCGAGGATGAAGCAGGCGCTGACCTGCTGGGGCGACACGGTGCCCACGTTGAACCACACCGGGGAGTTGAAGCTGAACACCTGGTGGACGAGCATGTAGGTGAGCTCGTGCTCGAAGACGATCGCGTCGTTCTCGGTGGCGAAGTAGCCGTGCTCGCGGCCCGCCTTGACGTAGGTGAGGACCACCCGGTCGACGAGCTGGCGCAGGCTCCACTCGCGCTGGTCGGTCCCGACCGCGCCGCGGAAGTACTTGGTGGTGACGATCGTCGAGGCGTTGACGCTCCAGAAGTCGGGGAACTCCGCCCCGCGCTGCTCGAAGACCACGTCGCCGGTCTTCCAGTTGGTCTGGACGACGTCGCGACGCTCCCACGTGACCTGGTCGTACGGGTGTACGCCCTCGGTCGTGTACAACCGCTCGATGGTCAGGCCGGGGTTGTGCAGCGTGTTGTGCACGAACGTCTCGGCCGGGCTGGTGCTCACTGACATGGTGGTGCCTTTCTTCCTCGCAGAGCGGTTACTGGTTGTGGGAAGTCGTGGGTTGGACGGCGCCGGCCTGCGGCTCACGCCCGGTGGGCTCGCCCTCGGCGCGCAGCAGGGCGATCTCCGCCTCGAAGTCGTCGAGGTTGTCGAAGGACCGGTAGACGGACGCGAAGCGCAGGTAGGCGACCTCATCGAGCTCGCGCAGCGGGCCCAGGATGGCCAGGCCGACCTCCATCGCCGGGATCTCGGCGCTCCCGGTGGCGCGCAGCGTGTCCTCGACCTGCTGGGCAAGGCGGGCGAGGTCGTCCTCGCTGACGGGGCGACCCTGGCACGCCTTGCGCACCCCGGTGACCACCTTCGCGCGGCTGAACGGCTCGGTGGCACCCGACCGCTTGACGACATAGCAGGACAGATGTCTCGGCGGTCGTGAACCGACGGCCGCAGCCGGCGCACTCGCGACGGCGCCGGATGGCCAGGCCATCGTCGATCGTGCGGGAGTCCACCACTCGGGAGTCCTCGGTCTTGCAGAACGGGCATCGCATCGTGTGTACCCCCTTTCACTCTCGTTCACTGGCGTCACATGCACCGGCGGTCTGGGGGCCCAGTTGGGGAGGAAACTGGGGACGGCCTGTGGATGACCTGTTGAGGCAGAACCACAACCTGTTGATGAATCACACGGTTGTGACTACTACATCTAGGGGTAGGAAGTTACTCCGACGCCAGCCGGATAGCAAGAGCAACGGCGGGTAGCGCTCGGCTACGGCGTGTCGAACAGCGGCACGACGATTGCCTGGCCACCGACGACCGGTGTGGACCCGAGGTCGTTGAGGGCCCGGATCGCCGTGACCACCTCACGGGGGTCGGCCGCGGGGGCCAGCTGGCGGGCGATCTCCCAGAGATTCTCGCCCTGCTGCACCACCACGACCTGGGTGGCGCGGGCGCCAGTGCCGGCGCTGCCCGCATCGGCCGTGAACCGTCCGGAGACCAGCACGGCCACGAGCAGGAACAGGACGCTGCCGAGCATGAGGAGCGCACGGCCTCGGGCGGTGAGCCGGACACTCGTGCCGTCGGTGCCACGGGCGCGAGTGGTGGAGGTGGATCGGGCTGCGACGGGACGCACTCGGATCGTGCGGCCGGCGGCGGGGAAGGGAGCCGCGATTGCCATGGGAGTCGCCTTTCTGTACGACTTGCTGCTGCGGTTCGAACGTCTGTACGATCGAACACCTGTACGATTTGTAGCACGTGAGGCGCGACACGTCCAGCCGACATTCGAACATATGTTTGAATTTCTTTCGAACACTGGCTAACGTGCCTCACGAAAGACTGACGCAGGGGTCTGACATCGGACGGCCGTTCGCATGGCACCCCAGGACGAAAGGGATGGACCCGTGGTCGCTCCGATCAGCGAACTGCCCGACGGCCCTGCCGACGAGAGCGGCCTGACACCGCGGCAGCGGGCCGTGCTCAAGGTGATCCGAGACACCGTCGAGAGCCGCGGCTACCCGCCGAGCGTGCGTGAGATCGGCGAGGGCGTCGGGCTCACCTCCCCCAGCAGCGTCGCCCACCAGCTGACCACCCTCGAGCGCATGGGCTACCTGCGCCGCGACCCGAACCGGCCGCGCGCCCTGGTGGTCGCCGACCTGCCGACACCCGCGGCCGAACCCGTCGACGCTCCCGCTCGCGACCGGCCCGACCACGCTGCGCCCAGTCCCCGACCTCGAGCCCGAGCGGCTCCTGCCCACGGCGGCCTACGTCCCGGTGGTCGGTCGCATCGCGGCCGGCGGCCCGATCCTGGCCGAGCAGCACATCGAGGAGGTCTTCCCCCTGCCCCGCGATCTGGTCGGCGATGGTGAGCTGTTCCTCCTCAAGGTCGTGGGCGACTCGATGATCGACGCCGCCATCTGCGACGGCGACTGGGTCGTCGTCCGCCAGCAGAACACCGCGGAGAACGGCGACATCGTGGCGGCCCTGCATCGAGGACGAGGCCACCGTCAAGACGTTCAAGCGCCGTGACGGGCACGTCTGGCTGATGCCCCACAACCCGGCCTACGCCCCGATCCTGGGCGATGCCGCCACCGTGATGGGCAAGGTCGTCACCGTCCTGCGCAAGGTCTGACCGACCCACCTGCCGACGACGCACTGCCTAGGCTGGGCGGCATGACTCTCGCCCCGCTGGCGCTCATGAACGACGGCCGCCGCATCCCCCAGGTCGGCTTCGGCGTCCTGCAGGTCCCTGACGACGAGGTCACCGCCGCGACCCTGGCGGCGTTCGAGTGCGGGTACCGACACGTCGACACGGCGGCGATCTACGAGAACGAGCGCGGGGTCGGCAGGCCGTCAAGGAAGCGGCCTCCCCGCGACAACCTTTCATCACCACCAAGGTCTGGAACACCGACCATGGCTACGACGCCACCCTCCGCGCGTTCGACCGATCGATCGGGCTCCTCGGCGTGGACTACGTCGACCTCTACCTCGTGCACTGGCCGTCCCCTGCCACCGGTGACTACCTCGCCACCTGGGACGCCGTGCTGGCCCTGCACGACCGCGGGGTGGCACGCTCCGTCGGAGTGTCCAACTTCCACGTGCCGCATCTGGAGTCCATCATCGAGCGGTTCGGCGTGGTGCCGGCCATCAACCAGGTCGAGCTGCATCCGTGGCTGCCGCAGGCGGAGATCCGCGCCTTCGACGCCCAGCACGGCATCTTGACCGAGGCTTGGAGCCCGTTGGCGGCCGGTCAGCTGCTCGCCGACCCGGCGCTGGCTGCCGTCGGCGCCAAGTACGGCAAGACGGCCGCCCAGGTGCTCATCCGGTGGCACCTCGAGCTCGGCAATGTCGTGCTGCCGAAGTCCGTCACACCCGAGCGGATCCGGCAGAACATCGAGGTATTCGACTTCGGAATCGATGAGGAGGACTTCGCCGCCATCGCCGCCCTGGAGTCGGGTCGACGGACCGGCCCCCACCCCGACGCCTTCATGTAGACCTCGGCACAACGAGGGGCGGCCCCCCGGTGAAGTCCCGGGGGGCCGCCCGCTTGTTACGGCCTGACAGCAGGGGCGCGCGTCAGCGGCGCAGGTGGGAACCTGCCAGGCGCATCCCGGAGGCAGCCACGCCGAGCCCGCCGATGACGATCATCAGCAGCGCCCATGTCGGAAGGGCGTCACTCGGAGCCGTTGCCCCACCACCAGCGGGCACCGCCGATGGCACTGTTGCTGCAGCCGGGGCGACCACCGTCACCTTGGCCGGCTTCTTGGTCGGCTTCTTGGCCGGGGTCACCACCGTTGCCGGTGCCGGCGCCACCACTGGGGCTACCGCCTCAGCAGCCGCCACGGCCTGCGGAGTCCCGCCCGTCGCACAGTCGTAGTTCTCCCACTGCACGCCGGCGATGTTGGAGCAGAAGTCCTTCACCGGAGTCGGGCCGCCGGGGACAACCGGCGTCTGCGGAACTTCGTCCTTGCATCCCCGAGCCAGGAATGCCTGATCACCCCTGGCGACAGACACGTTGTGATGCGCGTCGGCCGGATCCTGAACCAGCGGTGTGATGTCGAGCGGACCAAACCTCGGCGCGTTGTACTGCCCGTGGTTGTAGTCAGCCTTCACGGTGACCAGCGCATACGTGCCGGTCGGGACAGGCTTCGGCTTGTCGCCCGGCTTGTTGCTCGAGTCCTCGGCGTCGTGATCCTTCGGGTGATCCGCCGGCGTGAACTGGCAGATGTCGAAGGTGATCGGCAGCCGGCACTTTCCGACGCGACCGTTGTCCTTGCCGCTGTCGCGAGGATCGCCACTGGGTCCCCACTGTCCGCCGGTGATCTTCTCGCAGTAAGCCTTCGGCGTGTAGCACAGAGCACCCTGCGGGTGTTCATGCGTGGCCGAGGCATCTGCTCCGACGAGAGTGTCACCGTCACGGCACGTCGGATCGGCGTACTCGTAGGTGTCGTCCTTCACGCACATCTTGCCCCTTGAGTGCTGCGCGTCGACGTCGTC
Source organism: uncultured Actinomycetes bacterium (assembly GCA_963755335.1). Taxonomy (GTDB): domain Bacteria; phylum Actinomycetota; class Actinomycetes; order S36-B12; family S36-B12; genus UBA10649. The sequence goes on along the minus strand of CAVWJW010000008.1, from coordinate 1,278,214 downwards.
GGCGGCCTTGGGCGCGTCGGCCAGGTACCAGCCGTTGGCGGTGTCGCAGGTGAGAACGATCTCAACGTTCTTCGCCGGCAGGTCCGGCCCGCCATCCTTCTTGCACTTGCCGGTGGCCGAATCGAACGTGTAGCCCAGCCACGTCTCCGCCGTTACGCCGTCCTCCGTCGCAGGTTCGTCCGCGCTGGCGATGAGGCCGCAAGTGCCGGTGTATGACACCGCTGGTGGGACTGGCGTGTACGACGTCGTCTTCACGCACTTGCCATCCTTGAAGTCAAAGCCATCTGCGCACTGGTTGGGCGCGTAGATGTCCCCGCCCCCTGGGCCGCCCGGTTCTGCCGAGGCCTGGAGCCCCGCCGAGAGCACCGAACCCGACGACCATCAAGCTCACCGACGCGATGAAGGCCAATAACCGCAGGCCTACTCGCTTCGTGGGTGTTGCGCCGCGGTCTTTCGACCACGCGCCCTTGTTCCTCCCCATGATCGCCTCCTTGGTTGGCGTGAACCACGGTTCCACCATCGAAGAAGCGGCAGTGGGGTTGCCTGCCGGGCGCGTGCAGTTGACCATGCACTGCGCGCAATGCGCGGGCAAGGCCCCGATCAGCCCGACGGTTTGCCGATCAGGCCACGAGCCCTGGCCCGCTCGACGGCCGCCCGGCGCCCATGGACATCGAAGTGGCGGTAGATCTCGAGCGAGTCCTGTCCCACCGTGGACTCGCTGAACCCGATGACACTGGAGATCTGGGCGTTGGTGAGCCCGCGCTCCATGAGGAGCAGGATCTGCAGCTGCCGTCGCGTCAGCGGAGCCGGCTCCGCGCGCACCAGTCGCAGCTCGGGCACGCCCGTGGCCGCGGGATCGACCTCCGCCGCGCCAGGAACGGTGCTGGGTGGTGCGCTGTTCGGCACTTCCCTCAGCAGGCTGAGGTAGAGCGCCAGGACCGCCGCGATTCCTGTCGCGTCCGAGCGGAGGGTCTCGACATCGGGCGTTGCGGTGAACGTGAACTCGATGCTGCCCACATACTCGTCCGGAAGGACCAGTGGCCAGACCGCCAGCGGATCGGGGCGGCATCCTCCCGTGCACAGCAACGGATACCGCTCCTCGACCTCCTCGGCCGTCAACAAGATCACTGGCTCGCCCGTGCGGACCGCGTCCGTCAATGGCGTGCGCTCATCCAGCGACAGTCGCCAGAACCCGTCGAGACTGGGCTCGGACATCCCGAACGCGCCGATCTCGTTCAGGCTGGCATCGGGGGTGAACACGCTGATCACGGCCGCACGCAGGTGGTGGTGGCTCAGCAGCCGAAGGACGAGGTGCTGGGCGATCTGGTCGCAATTGGGGCGCGCGAGCAGGAAGTCGACCAGATCCAGGACCGAGGGTGACTTGAGGACGTCGCCACGCCGCCGCCGCAGGTTGATGGAGCCCTTCTCAGACACCGGCATCTCGATCATGAGATCCTCCTCGAAGCCGTCGAGGAGACCTGCCACGAGCGGCCGCGAACCCCCGGCGCCCTGCTTCATCACCATCGTCCCCGGCGTCGAGTACGTGAGTCAATCGGACCGCGGTGCGCCCAACTCGTCTCGAAGGCGTTCGAGAGCGCCGATCACGGTCGCGCGGTCGGTGGTGTACCAGAACGGCGGAAGGCTGGCCCGCAAGGCGGTGCCGTACCCCGCCGTGGCGAGGCGCGAGTCGAGCACCGAGACCACGCCCCGGTCGCTCGTTCCCCTGATCAGCCGCCCGGCCCCCTGGGCCAGGAGCAGGCCGGCGCGGGGCACCGACACCGCACGGAAGCCCGAGCCGCCGGCCTCGTCGATGGCCTTCTGACGTGCGGCCAGCAACGGGTCGTCCGGGTCGGGGGAACGGGATGCGGTCGATGACGACCTGGATGCAGGCCTCGCCCGGCACGTCGACGCCCTGCCACAGCGACACGGTGCCCAGCAGGGTGCTCGCCGGCACGGCGGCGAACCTCTCCACCAGCCCGCCGACCGCGTCGCCGCGACGCTGCACCAGCAGCGGCAGCTTGGGGTCATCGCCGAGCCGGACCCGAAGGTAGTCCGCGGCCCGCTCCACGCCCCGCCAGCTGCTGAACAGGGCCAGCGTCCGTCCACCCGCGGCAATGATCAGGTCGGCAAGCTCGTCGAGGGCCTCCATCGCGACGCCGTCGCGACCCGGTGCCGGCAGATCCCGAGCCACGTACAGGATCCCCTGCCGCGCATGATCGAACGGCGATCCGACATCGAGAGTGGTGACGACATCGTCGGTGAGACCGAGCGACGCGACGAGAGCGTCGAAGCCGCCGCCCGTCGCGAGGGTCGCGCTGGTCATCGCGACCGGCGCGCGATCGAAGAGTGCCGATCGCAGGAGTCCCGACACCGACAGTGGGGCGATCCTGATGACCGGGGCCCGGTTCTCCCCCGGGTCGAGCCACACGACGTCGAACGCCCCCATGGCCAGCAGCGCACCGGCGACGTCGTGGACCTCCTCCAGCGCCGCCACGTGCGCGCTGGCGTGCGGCGAGCCCGTCGACGTCGGACGTGTCCTTGTCGGCGTTGAGCTCGGCCATCGCCTGGTGACAGCAGTCACGAACGGTCGTCAGCGCCAGTACGAGATCGCGATTGAGCTCCTCGATCCGGGTCGGGCCCGAGAGCTCGGCCGCGCGCAGGCGCAGTGCGTCATCGAGGCCCTCGGCGGCGACCTCGAGTCGCTCGGCGGTCTCGGGATCGAGCAGCCGTCGCGCGCCGGCGAACGAGCGTTCGAGCATCGTCACGGTGAGTTCCCCGGTGACCGCGGCCGTCACCCGGTCGACGAGTTCGTGCCCTTCGTCGATGATCACCGCATCGTGCTCCGGCAGCAGGGGGATGCCCTCGATCGCGTCGATGGCGAGCATCGCGTGGTTCGTGACGACGATGTCGGCGTCCTGCGCCTGCTGCCGCCGCTTGACGGTGAAGCACTCCTCGCCGTACGGGCAGCGCGACTCGCCGACGCACTCGCGGCGACCCACGCTGAACCCGCGCCAGACCCGCGGGTCGATGTCGTCGGGGTACTCGTCGCGGTCCCCCGTGCTCGTAGACTCCGCCCAGGCCCGGACGGCGACGGCCTGGGCACCGAGGGAGCTGCGCGGGGTGTCGAACAGTCCCTCGCCCTCCTCCTCGGGAGCCGCGCCGTGCAGCTTCTGCAGGCACACGTAGTTGTTGCGCCCCTTGAGCACGGCGAAGGTGACGGGTCGGCCCATGACGGGAGCCAGGGCCTCGGCGATGCGCGGGAGGTCGCGTTCGACGAGCTGGCGCTGCAGGGCGATGGTCGCCGTGGCCACCACGATGGCCCCGCCATCGGCGGCGTGCAGGGCCGCCGGTACGAGGTAGCCGACGGACTTGCCGGTGCCGGTTCCCGCCTGCACGATCGCGTGCCCGGAGCCAGAGAGTGCTGCGGCGACCGCATGCGCCATCGCCAGCTGTCCATCTCGGTGCTCGCCACCAATGGCGTCGACGACGGCGGCGAGCGCCTCGTCGAGGTCGACGGGATCAGGCAACGCTCACCGCGCGCAGCTCGTTCGCGAGAGCCTCGGGGACCTTGGCCCGCAGGCGGGTGCCGGTCTCGTCATGGGCCACCGAGTCGACCTCGCCCTGCCGGTGGGCTCGCGACACGAGGTCGCCACGGCTGTACGGCACGAGGACGTCGACGTCCTCGAGCAGTGACGGGAGTGCGTGCTCGATGGTGGCGAGCAGCTCGTCGAAGCCGAGACCAGTGCGTGCCGACACGACGACCGCCTCTGGCTCGCGCCGGAGCAGCGCGGCGATGGTGTGCGGATCGGCGATGTCGGCCTTGTTGATCACGATGAGCTCGGGCACGTTGCCGGCGTCGATCTCGTTGAGCACCTCGCGCACGGCCGAGATCTGCTCCTCGGGTGCATCGTCGGAGCCGTCGACGACGTGCACGATGAGGTCGGCGTCGCGCACCTCCTCGAGCGTGGAGCGGAAGGCCTCGACCAGCTGGTGGGGAAGATGGCGGACGAAGCCGACGGTGTCGGCGACGGTGTAGTCGCGGCCGCCGGGCGTCTTCGTCTTGCGCACGGTCGGATCGAGAGTGGCGAACAGCGCGTTCTCGACGAGCACGCCGGCGCCGGTCATCCGGTTGAGGATGCTCGACTTGCCGGCGTTCGTGTAGCCGGCGATCGCCACGGCAGGGACGCCGGCGCGATGACGGGCCGCGCGCTGAGTGGTGCGGGCGGACTCCATGTCCTTGAGCTGGCGACGCAGCTTCGACATCTGCGACCGGATGCGACGACGATCGGTCTCGATCTTCGTCTCGCCGGGCCCGCGGGTGCCCACGCCACCGCCTGCGCCGCCGCCGGCGCCGCCGCCCTGACGGGAGAGCGACTCGCCCCAGCCACGCAGTCTCGGCAGCAGGTACTGCATCTGCGCCAGGGAGACCTGCGCCTTGCCCTCGCGACTGCGCGCGTGCTGGGCGAAGATGTCGAGGATCAGCCAGGTGCGGTCGACGACCTTGACCTTGACGATCTCCTCCAGCTGGCGCAGCTGGCCGGGAGTCAGCTCGCCGTCGCAGATCACCGTGTCGGCGCCCGTCTCGACGACGATCGAGCGGAGTTCCTTCGCCTTCCCGGAGCCGAGGTAGGTGGCCGGATCAGGGGTGTCGCGCCGCTGGATGACGCCCTCGAGGACGACCGAGCCGGCGGTCTCGGCAAGCAGGGCCAGCTCGGCCAGGCTGCGCTCGGCGTCGCGGACGGTGCCCTGCGTCCAGACGCCGGCAAGGACCACGCGCTCCAGGCGCACCTGCCGGTACTCGACCTCGGTGACGTCCTGGAGCTCGGTGGACAGGCCAGCCACGCGGCGCAGGGCCGCGCGCTCCTCGAGCTCGAAGTCCCCCGTGCCCTGATCGCGATCCCAGGGATCGTCGTGGAAGGTGTCGGTCGTGTCGTCTGGCATGAGAGTCCCAGCGTGTCATGGGCGGGGCGGACGGCCAACCCCCGGTCCACATCCCCCACCGATACGTTTGCCGGCATGCCCACCGACCACGCGCCGGCGCGCTCCTGGGCGTGGCGGCTGATGGCCACCGTCCTCGTCGGGATGGTCGTGGGCCTCCTCGCCGGGCGGGCCTTGGGCTACGAGCTCGCCTCGGTGCAGTCGGCGATCGTCTGCGGGCTGACCTTCACCGCCGGCGGCAAGGGGAGACTCGCTACGGCAGTTCCGGTGGCTCTCGTCGTCGGACTCGTCGTGGTCGTCTACAGCACCATCGGGGCACTGACGACGGGCCATGCGATCGCCGCGGCTCTGGCGATGGCCTTCGTCGCGTTCACGACGACGGTGATGACCGCGTCGAAGCCGGTCGGGATGCTCATCGGCATGGTCGCGTCGATGTCGTACTTCCTGGTCACCGGAGTCGGCGTGCTCGAGCACAACGCCATCGGCAGGAGCATGAGCGACATCGGGCTCCTCGGCGTCATCGGGCTGGTGGCCGGGCTGGTGCTGGTTGCCATCCGGGGGGCCATCGAGCAGGCGGTCGGGACCGCTCCCATCGTTCCCCTCGCCGCGGACCGGCCGTCCGTGACGCAACCGATGCTGGCCTCGCTGCGCTCGTTCGACAACACCACCAAGGACGGCATCCGGCGGGCCATCGCCCTCGGTCTCGCCATGTTCGGCTTCCAGGTGAACGGCAGCCACGACGCGTTCTGGGTGATGCTCACCGTCTTCGTCATCCTGCAGCCGAACGGGCGCTCGACCGTCGCCAAGGCGCTGCTGCGCTCCTTCGGGACCCTGGTCGGTGTCGTCGCCGTCGTGGCCGTCTCGCTGCTCCTGCCCGACGCGGCCGAGCGGCCATTGGCGTTCGCCTCACTCGCCGCCTCGTTGGCGCTGAGCACGCGCTCGACGTGGCTCTCGGCCGCCTTCGGCGCGGCCGCCGCCGCGATCCTGGTCGGCCTGCCGAGCGGCAACATCGCCGGCTACGCCGGAGCGCGGCTGCTCGACACCGTGATCGGATCCGCCCTGGCACTCGCCGCCGGCTACCTGCTGTGGCCGCATGCCAAGCCGTCGGAGCGGACGATTCCGGCGGACCTTGCCGGCGTCGCATCGGCGGCCGGCCTGGCGACCCCCTAGCTCACGGACCGCCCATCAGCCTGCTGGGCGGACGAGCCGCACCTCGTGGACTTCGCCGCCGCCGATGACCTCGCTGCGGGTGGCACCGTCCTCGTCGAAGCCGAACCCGGCATAGAACACGCGTGCGCGGTGGTTGTCGCGAATCACCCACAGCGATACGACCGTCGTCGCGGCGTGCAGCAGCTCGAGGATCCGCATCATCAGTGCTGCCCCGACGCCGCGTCCAAACCAGTCGGGATCGGCGTAGATGGCATAGAGCTCCGCACCGGCCGGATCGCCGTCATCACGACACGGCCCGCCTGTGGCGAACCCCACGATGGTGGAGCCTGCCGTGGCCACGATGACGTCCTGCTGACGAGCCGGTGCCTCGGCCAGGATGCGCTGCCACCGCTCCCGGCGTTCAGCCACGTCGAGCCCGTCGAGGAAGGCATCGGCGATGAGTCCGCGGTAGGCCACCTGCCAGGACCGCAGGTGCATCGTGGCGATCCCATCCGCATCGGCGGGCACGGCAGGCCGAACGACATCCCAGCCGCGTCCGCTGGGACCGCCACCAACGTCCATGCCGGTCATCGTGCGGCCGGGACCCAGACGACCGAAGCCCCGGCCCGAGACGCCACCGTCCAGTCAGGGCTCTTCTCGAGGCCCGCGACCAGGCCATCGGTCTCGGCCGTGTCACCGGAGCCGGACGCAGGCAGGAGGATGCAGGTCGTGCCCTCCGGGACGAGGTCCGGCGTGCCTCGCCCGGCGAACCGGTCCAGCGCCTCGACCAGGCGCGGCCGGCCCCACATGTCGGTGCGGCCGTCGATCCAGACCTTCACGTCCGGACGCAGCAGCAGGACAGCGTTCGCGTCCGCGTCGGTGCTGAACAGGTGGCAGTCGCGCGGGAGGGCCTCGATCGCCTGGTCGGTGGTCGGGTAGGCGTGCGGCAGGGCCTTGTAGACGCCGACAGGGACGAGTACGACCAGGAGGAGTCCCAGGATGACTCGCCAGTAGCCATCGCTCGTGCGCTCGCGGACGGCTCCGCGAAGGCGACTCGTCCCTGCCGGGGCCTCCGTCGCGGTGCCCATTCCCCGAGTGAGGGCGCGGGCCACGACCGGCATGAACAGGAAGGCGGCGAACCAGATGAAGCGGATGGCGATCAGTCCGGCGAGGGCGAAGGCGAAGGCCTGACCCGTGAGAAGCACGGTCAGCGTGTCGCGGGGGTTCAGGTGCTTCTGCCGCCACCAGCGGCGGGCCATCCACCCCAGCACGAGCACCGTCCCGGCCAGCAGGAGGACGACGGGGATGCCGTACCAGAACACATGGCCGGGGACGAAGGGTCCGGACCACTCGGTCACGAGCCCCCGGCAGATGGCCAGCACGTCGCTCGAGCGGGCCCAACCGGTGACACCCAGCGGACCGAGGACCTCGCCCACCGCCAGCCCCACGGTCCCCGTGACGAGGTAGGCCAGGCCCCGTCGGATCCCGATCCCTGGCAGCAGCAGCCAGGCGAGCGCCCACGCGAGAGCCGTGACGGCGGCCAGGGACGCCCACGACGCGTGCCACCAGTTGCCGGCGAACGAGAGGGCGAAACCGACGCCGAGCAGGATCAAGCCGTCGCGCACGACAGGGCGTGCAGGCGCCCCGGACCCGAACCAGACCCCGAACCAGGTGGCCAGCATGAGGAGGGCCACCGAGCCGATGGACGACCGCGCCGAGACCAGCGGCATCGAGCACACGGCCGTGGCAAGGAACGCCACCGTCAGCGGGATCCACCGCGCACCCAGCCAGCGCGCGACGAGGACGGCTAGTACGAGGCAGGCCGACACGTACAGCGAGGTGACGATCCACAGTCCCCACGAGCCCGCCAACTGCCAGGCGCCGCCGACGATCCACGCCCAGGCCGGCGAGTTCGGCACGAAGACGCCCGGGATGGGAGCCCAGCTCCACGTGTCGGCACGCTCGAGCGCCGCACCGGACAGCAGCTCCTGGCCTTCGCGAACCTGCCAGAAGACGTCCGTCTCGAGGACCGTCCCGGTCTTGATCACCGCGAGGACGACGATGAACCCGAAGACGAGGACGCGATCGACCGCCGACGCGCGCATGCTCACCCCCGAATGTTCCGCCCTCGACCATAACCCGCGAAGGACGCATGTTCGTGCTCAGGGACTGGTATATCTCGCGGGTGCCCACTGACATCGAGATCGCGCAGGCCGCAGCGATGGACCCCATCGGCAGCGTGGCGGATCGTCTCGGCATCCCGGAGTCCTCCGTCGAGCAGTACGGCCACTTCAAGGCGAAGATCGCGCTCGACTTCCTCGCGACGCTCCCTGACAAGCCGGACTCGAGACTGATCCTCGTCACGGCCATCAGCCCCACTCCGGCGGGCGAGGGCAAGACCACGACGAGCGTCGGCCTGGGCGATGGGCTGTCCGCCATCGGCAAGCGCACGATGATCTGCCTGCGCGAGCCCTCGCTCGGTCCGGTGTTCGGCATGAAGGGCGGTGCGGCTGGCGGCGGCTACGCCCAGGTCGTGCCGATGGAGGACATCAACCTGCACTTCACCGGCGACTTCAGCGCGATCGGCCTGGCCAACAACCTGCTCGCGGCGCTCATCGACAACCACGTCCACCACGGCAATGCCCTGGGCATCGACGTGCGCCGCGTGACCTGGAAGCGGGTCGTCGACATGAACGACCGGGCGCTGCGAGACATCACCGTCGCGCTCGGGGGTCCCGGCAACGGCTACCCGCGCGAGGACGGCTTCGACATCGTGGTGGCGTCGGAGATCATGGCCATCTTCTGCCTGGCAACCTCGCTGGCCGACCTCAAGGAGCGTCTCGGCAACATCGTCGTGGCCTACACGCGCGATCGCGAGCCCGTGCGGGCCCGGGACCTGCATGCCAATGGCGCCATGACCGTCCTGCTCAAGGATGCGCTGGCCCCGAACCTCGTGCAGACGCTCGAGCACACGCCGGCCTTCGTCCACGGCGGCCCCTTCGCCAACATCGCCCACGGCTGCAACTCGGTGATCGCGACGACGTCGGCGATGAAGCTCGCCGACTACGTCGTCACCGAGGCCGGCTTCGGCGCGGACCTTGGCGCGGAGAAGTTCATCGACATCAAGTGCCGCAAGTCGGGGCTGCGACCGTCGGCGGTCGTGATCGTCGCGACCGTCCGTGCCCTGAAGTACCACGGCGGGCAGGACCTCGCGTCGATCACCACCGAGGACATTGCGGCACTGACCAAGGGGATGGTCAACCTCGAGCGGCACATCGCCAACGTGCGAGACGTCTTCGGGCTGCCCTGCGTGGTGTCCATCAACCGGTTCGACAGCGACACCCCCGCTGAGCTCGACCTGCTCGCGGCGCGGGTGAACGCCCTGGGGGTGGACGTCGTGCTCGCGTCGCACTGGGCCGACGGGGGCAAGGGCGCGGAGGACCTCGCGCACAAGGTCGTCGAACTGTGCGAGCACCCCGCGCGATGACCTTCGTCTACGAGGACGACGCCTCGCTGTGGGACAAGATCAGCGCGATCGCGACCCGTGTGTACGGCGCCAGCGAGGTCACCGCCGATGCGAAGATCCGCGCTCAGATCCGAGAGCTCGAGGCGCAGGGCTACGGGCACTTCCCGGTCTGCGTCGCCAAGACCCAGTACTCCTTCTCGACCGATCCCGGACTGCGAGGCGCCCCGAAGGGACACAGCGTCAACATCCGCGAGGTGCGGCTGGCCGCCGGCGCCGAGTTCATCGTCATGGTGTGCGGCGACATCATGACGATGCCGGGGCTGCCCAAGGTTCCGTCGAGCGAACGGATCGACCTCGTTGACGGACAGGTCGTGGGCCTGTTCTGATGGAGCACGCCGGGCATGAGCCGAAGGGACCCGTATGGGCGTGACCACGGACCGGCGCCAGATCGTCCGGTACCTCGACGGTGTCGGCGACGCGCGCGCGGATGCGGTGGCGGTCGAGTCGCCGCTGACCCTCGTCCTCGACGGCGAGGTGCTCATGACGACCATGCGCACCCCCGGCCATGACCTCGACCTCGCCGCCGGCTGGCTGGTCAACGAATCGGGCGTGCGCCGCAGCGCGGACATCATCACCATGGGTGCCTTCGCGTCGCAAGACGATGAGGACATCGACACCGTCCGCGTCAGCCTTGCGTCGGCAGTCGAGCCGCCCCGCCCTCGTGCCTTCGTCACGAGCAGCGCATGCGGGGTGTGCAGTGCCGACATGCTGGCCGCGATCAGGCCGCCCGACGGCCCGCTGCACTCCCCCGGCTGGACGTTGCGCCCTGACTCGGTCGTGCCCCTGCTCGACCGCATGCGCTCGCAGCAGCGGATGTTCGACCAGACGGGAGCACTGCACGCCGCCGCCCTGGTGGACCCCGCTGGGGACCTGCGATGGGTGCGCGAGGACGTCGGGCGGCACAACGCCGTCGACAAGGCGGTCGGGCGGGCCCTGCTCGACGATCTGCTCCCCCTGACCGATCACGTCCTGCTCGTCAGCGGCCGAGTGTCGTACGAGATCGTGCACAAGGCCCTGACCGCCGGCGTGGCAGCCGTCGCTGCGATATCCGGACCGACGACCCTGGCGGTCGACCTGGCCCGCGAGCACGACCTCGTGCTCATCGGCTTCGCCCGCACCGACCGGCTCAACGTGTACGCGGGCGCCGCGTCGGTGCCGACGGGTGGCTCGGCATGACGGCCGTCCTGTGGTCGGCGGACGAGGCCCGCCTGGTGCTGTCCTCGGTGGACGGCTCCGGCCCGGTCCTGAGGGCCCTGCAGGCGGTACAGGCCAGGTTCGGATACGTGCCCGACGAGGCGGTTCCCCTGATCGCCGGGACCTTCAACGTCAGCCGGGCCGACGTCTACGGGGTGCTGACCTTCTACCGCGACCTGCGCTCCACGCCGCCTGCGGCGATCGAGGTACGGGTGTGCATGGGCGAGGCCTGCCAGTCGGTCGGCGCCCGCGCCCTGCTCTCGGCAGCGGAGGCGGCGATGTCGCAGGACTGTGACGTCCAGCGCGTCTACTGCCTGGGCAACTGTGCGCTCGGCCCCTCGGCAACGGTCAACGGGACGCTCCAAGGCCGGGCGACGCCGGAGTCGGTCGAGGCGGCGATCGCGGCGGTGGATGCGTGATGAGGATCCTCGTTCCGGCGGACAGCGCCGCGCGCTCGGTCGGCGCTGACGCGATCGCCGAGGGGCTCGCCCACCTCCTGCCAGACGCCACCATCGTGCGCACCGGCTCGCGAGGCCTGCTGTGGCTCGAACCACTGGTCGAGGTCGACACCGCCCAGGGGCGCGTGGGCTACGGCCCGGTGACCCTTGTCGACCTGGCCACCGTCGCCGCTGCACTGGCCGGGGACGGCGCCCACCCAACGCGACTCGGCCTGGTCGAGCACCTTCCGTGGCTGGCCGGCCAGACTCGACTGACGTTCGCACGGGTCGGCGTCATCGATCCCCTCGATCCCGACGACTTCGTCGCCCACGGCGGCCTCGCCGGCCTGACCGCCTTCGGGAAGCGCGGGGCGGAGCAGATGGTCGAAGACGTGCTGGCTTCGGGGCTGAGGGGCCGCGGCGGTGCCGGCTTCCCCGCCGGCATCAAGTGGCGGACCGTTGCGGCGCAGACAGATCAGCAGAAGTACGTGGTCGTCAACGCCGACGAGGGCGACAGCGGGACGTTCGCCGACCGCATGCTCATGGAGGGCGACCCCTTCACCCTCCTCGAGGGCATGGCGATCGCCGGCCTCAGCGTCGGAGCCACGCAGGGCTTCGTCTACATCCGCAGCGAGTACCCCGCCGCCGTTCACACGATGGCGCGAGCCCTCGAGATGGCGCGGGCTCGCGGCTGGCTTGGCCCGGACGTGCTCGGCACAGGTGCCGCGTTCGACGTCGAGATCCGCGTCGGCGCGGGCTCCTACGTGTGCGGCGAGGAGACCGCGATGCTCGAGAGCCTGGAGGGAAAGCGCGGCGTCGTCCGCGCCAAGCCGCCGATCCCAGCGGTCGCCGGCCTGTTCGGCAGGCCGACGCTGATCAGCAACGTCCTGACCATGGCCGCCATCCCGTTCATCGCCGCGCAGGGTTCCGCCGCCTACGCCGCCATCGGGACCGGTCGCTCCCTCGGCACGCAGGTCTTCCAGCTGGCGGGCAACATCAGGCAGGGCGGGATCGTCGAGGTGCCCTTCGGTGTCACGCTGGACGAACTCGTCAACGCCTATGGAGGCGGGACTCGCTCAGGGCGGGCGGTGCGCGCCATCCAGGTCGGCGGGCCACTGGGTGCCTACCTGCGGCCCGAGGCCATGTCCGTGTCGATGGACTATGAGTCCCTGCTGGCGGCTGGCGGAATGCTTGGGCATGGCGGTGTCGTGGTCTTCGACGACACGGTGGACATGGCGCAGCAGGCGCGCTTCGCGATGGAATTCTGCGCCGAGGAGTCCTGCGGCAAGTGCACCCCGTGCCGCATCGGCTCGGTCCGGGGCGTCGAGGTGATCGATCGAATCGTCGACGGCGAGGACCCCCTCGGCAACACGGCCCTGCTCGAGGACCTTTGCGAAGTCATGCGGGACGGTTCACTATGTGCGATGGGGGGCCTCACGCCGCTGCCGGTGCTGAGCGCCCTGCACGGCTTCGCCGAGGACTTCACGCGGGAGCGTCCATGACGATCGCGAAGGACATCGACTACGGCACCCCATCGGTGACCGCGGACGTCGATGTCACCGTGCTCATCGACGGGACCCCCGTCACTGTGCCGGCCGGTACCTCCGTCATGCGGGCGGCCGCGGAAGCAGGCGTCGCCATCCCCAGGCTGTGCGCCACGGATCGACTCGACGCCTTCGGCTCGTGCCGCCTGTGCGTCGTGGACATCGAGGGCCGCGCCGGCACGCCTGCGTCCTGCACGACACCGTGCGAGAACGGCATGGTGGTGAACACGCAGACTCCGCACGTGGCACGCATCCGCCGCGGCGTCATGGAGCTCTACATCTCCGACCACCCGCTCGACTGCCTCACCTGCCCGGCCAACGGCGACTGCGAACTGCAGGACATGGCCGGTGTCGTCGGACTGCGCGACGTTCGCTACGGCATGCAGGGCGAAAGCCATCTCGACGCGCCCACGGACGACTCCAACCCCTACTTCTCGTTCGACGCCAGCAAGTGCATCGTCTGCAGCCGCTGCGTGCGTGCCTGTGACGAGGTGCAGGGCACGTTCGCGCTGACGATCTCCGGGCGCGGCTTCGGGTCCAAGGTCAGCGCGAGCGCCGGCGAGTCCTTCCTCGAGAGCGAGTGCGTCTCCTGCGGCGCCTGCGTGCAGGCCTGCCCGACGTCGACGCTGCAGGAGAAGACCGTCATCGAACTCGGTACGCCGACCCGGTCCGTCAAGACCACGTGCGCCTACTGCGGCGTCGGCTGCTCGTTCATCGCCGAGCTGCGCGGCAACGAGCTCGTGCGCATGGTGCCGGACAAGAACGGCGGCGCCAACCAGGGCCACTCCTGCGTCAAGGGGCGGTTCGCCTGGGGCTATGCCAGCCATGCCGATCGCGTGACGACGCCGCTCGTGCGCGAACTCACGACGGATCCGTGGCGCGAGGCCACCTGGGACGAGGCGATCGACTTCGCCGCGTCGCGGCTCCTCGCGACGCAGGCTGCTCACGGTGTCGACTCGATCGGCGGGATCACGTCGTCCCGCTGCACCAACGAGGAGGTGTTCGTCGTCCAGAAGATGATCCGAGCGGCCTTCGGCAACAACAACGTCGACACCTGCGCCCGGGTCTGCCACTCGCCCACCGGCTACGGCCTCAAGCAGACGTTCGGCACGTCAGCGGGGACGCAGGACTTCGCCTCCGTCGCCGAGTCGGACGTCATCGTGGTCATCGGCGCCAACCCGACAGACGCCCATCCCGTCTTCGCGTCGCGCATGAAGCGCCGACTCCGCGAGGGTGCCGAGCTGATCGTCATCGACCCGCGACGCATCGACCTCGTCCAGATGCCGCACGTCAAGGCCGGGCGCCATCTCCAGCTTCTGCCGGGAACCAACGTCGCGATCATCAACGCCATCAGCCACGTCGTGGTCACCGAGGGGCTCATCGACACGGACTTCATCGCCGAGCGCTGCGACCCCGCCTCGTACGCGGCCTGGGAGTCGTTCATCCGGCTGGACGAGAACAGCCCCGAGGCGCTGGCCGAGGTGACCGGCGTGCCGGCCGACCAGATCCGCGACGCCGCACGCGTCTACGCGACCGCTCGGAACGCGGCGATCTACTACGGGCTCGGCGTCACCGAGCACAGCCAGGGCTCCACGATGGTCATGGCCATCGCCAACCTCGCGATGGCCACGGGGAACATCGGCCGTCGCGGCGTCGGAGTCAACCCGCTGCGCGGCCAGAACAACGTGCAGGGCTCCTGCGACATGGGCTCGTTCCCCCACGAGCTGGCGGGCTACCGGCACGTGTCCGACGACACCGTCCGCCAGCAGTTCGAGACCGTGTGGGGCGCGACGATCCGACCGGAACCTGGGCTGCGCATCCCGAACATGCTCGACGCCGCGACCGGCGGTTCGTTCCGCGCCATCTTCATCCAGGGCGAGGACATCGCACAGTCCGACCCCAACACCCAGCACGTCAAGGCCGCACTGGGGGCGATGGACCTGGTCATCGTGCAGGACCTGTTCCTGAACGAGACCGCGACGTTCGCCCATGTGTTCCTGCCCGGTACGTCGTTCCTCGAGAAGGATGGCACCTTCACCAATGCCGAGCGCCGCATCAACAGGGTCCGTCCCGTGATGCCCAGCCGCTGCGGCATGGCCGAGTGGGAGGTGGCCTGCGCGCTCGCGACGGCGATGGGCTACCCGATGCACTACGACTCGGCTGCGCAGATCATGGACGAGATCGCCTCGCTGACTCCGACGTTCGCCGGGGTCTCGTTCGATCTCCTCGATCGGGTGGGCAGCGTGCAGTGGCCCTGCAACGAGGGTGCGCCCCTGGGCACGCCGATCATGCACGAGGAGCGCTTCGTGCGCGGGCTCGGCAACTTCGTCACGACCCCGTATGTCCCGACAGACGAGCGCACGACGCGGAAGTTCCCGCTGCTGCTGACGACCGGGCGCATCCTCAGTCAGTACAACGTCGGCGCGCAGACGCGGCGAACGGCGAACATCACCTGGCATCCCGAGGACGTCCTGGACATGCACGAGTCCGATGCCGAGCTGCGCGGGATCGCTGACGGCACCTGGGTCGAGGTCTCCAGCCGGGCCGGAGCCACGTCCATGCGGGCCCGGATCAGCGACGACGTGCCGGCAGGTGTCGTCTACACCACGTTCCACCACCCGGTCAGCGGCGCAAATGTCGTCACCACCGACAACTCGGACTGGGCCACCAACTGCCCGGAGTACAAGGTGACCGCCGTCGAGGTGCGACCGCGCGCATCTGCGGGCCCGACCGCATGAGTGCCGACCACCTGGTCAAGATGGCGAACCAGATCGGGGTGAGCGTGCCCGACCAGTCGGCGGCCGCGGCCCAGACCGCAGCACACTTGAGGTCGTTCTGGACGCCATCGATGATCGAGGAGCTGGCCCGCCACTGCGTCGACCATCCCGAAGCGGCCAGCAGCACGGTCCGTTCCGCGCTCGATCTCCTCCATCCGGAGGTCTCGTCGCGCTGAGAGCACGAGAGCGTGGGGCCAGTCCGAGGACTGACCCCACGTGGCCGGCCTACTCACCGAGATCGGCTGGATGCCTCTAGGAGGCATTCGTGCCCATCCACTTCGCCGCCTGCGGCGTCAACACGATTGACGGCGTACCCGGAACCTGCGCGGCATAGACGCTGCCACCCGGCGCGTAGGCATCAAGACCACTCAACGTCGCCGTCGGAACCTGCGCGGCATAGACGCTGCCACCCGGCGCGTAGGCATCAAGCCCACTCAACGTCGCCGTAGGAACCTGCGCGGCATAGACGCTGCCACCCGGCGCGTAGGCATCAAGGGCCTGGACCGACGTGACCGTGGCCGCCGATGGTGCTTCCTGCGCATTCGACAGGTACTGCGCCCCGGCGAAGCCCGCGAGGATCACGCCGCTCGCGCCCAACGTGATGGCGAGGTTGCGAACGAAGTGATCATGCGGTCTCGGTCGGGCGCTGGAACTGTGTGGCCAAGTGCGGTGCACTCGTTGGTGTGGTTGACATCTCGACTCCTCGGTTGAGTTCTCGGTGTTGCCTTGCACCTCTAGGTTCGCGCTCTGCGCGCGGGCCGACATCAGGGAAACCACTGGTCCTGCGGCAGCGCCGTTGCGGAAGATGTCCCCTGGGCTGGGGACCATCGGCACTGGCCGCACGGCAGGCTCGCGAGCGACCGTCGTATGTGATCTACGGGAGGTCCGCCGAGCGGTCAGCGCTCCTTCGCGTCCTCGACGCAGCGTCGGACGGGACGGGTGGGCACCTCCTCATCCTGGGCGAGCCCGGAATCGGCAAATCGACGCTGCTCGGCGAGGCGCGATCACACGCGAAGGACGCGGGCTTCACGCTCGTCGACCTGCGTGGACGACGCGACGACACCGAGGCGCTCCCGATCGCTGCCGAGTGGCTGGCCGCTCTCGCGCCATTGGCGCGCTCCGACGGTGCCCGACCGGGCGACTGGTCCGCCGCGATCGCCGTGCAGACTGCGCTGGCGTGCACGCTGGCACCCGTCCTGGTGATCATCGACGACCTGCAGGATCTCGACAGACCGGACCTCGGCGTCCTTGCCCTCGCGGAGCGACGCCTGGAACGGCTGCCTGTGGCGATCATCGCCGCGAGTCGGCCGACCACCGTGGTGGCGAGCGCCCTGACCGGGTGGTCGCGCCTGGCCATCGAACGACTGTCTCCCGAGGCCGCGGTCGCCCTGCTCAAGGCCGAATTCGGTGACGATTACCCCAGCGCACCCCTGGAGGTCATTGCGGAAGCGCTCGGAATCCCTCGCGCTGCGCGAGGCCTGAGTGCCGACGAACTGGCCGGCGTCGCGCCGCTGCCGCGCGTGCTGCCAGTCCCCGCGGCCCTCGATCAGGCGGACCTGCTCGCGACCCTGCCGGACGCCAGCCGTCGGCCCTGGTCGACCTGGCCGTGGCCGGCCCGGCCGGATGTCCTGACGGCCCTTGCGGACGGCTCAGGAGCCAGTCCGACCTTGACCTCGCGGTAGAGGCCGGGCTGATCCGGATGGCGCCCGGCGAGAGCCGATTCGCCCGCCGGCTCATCCGTGATGTGACGCTGGCGCACCCCCGTCGCCACCCTCCATGCCGCGCAACCTGGACCGGCGACACCGCCGCGGCCTACGCGCCGCCCGTCGCCGCGATCGACCTGATGGGCCCGCCAGCCACCGTGGTCGAACCACCGTGGACCGGCGAGGCCCTCGTGGCTGCCGCGCTGATCCAGCGCGCGAGACCCGCGGACCGAGAGGTCGCTGAGATCGGCTACTCGGGCAGCAGAAGGGTGCCGCGAGCGACGAGGTCGGCCGGACCGGTCAGCAGGAGGCGGCCCTCGGCGGTCTCCGTCACGGTGACCGTGCCGCCGGGAACGTCGACGCGCGTCGTGCTCTCGCCCGTCGCGCCGGTATCGTCGCGTCGGCGCGCGGCCCAGGCCGCGGC
Source organism: uncultured Actinomycetes bacterium (assembly GCA_963755335.1). Classification (GTDB taxonomy): domain Bacteria; phylum Actinomycetota; class Actinomycetes; order S36-B12; family S36-B12; genus UBA10649. Next base: position 1,260,522 of record CAVWJW010000008.1, on the reverse strand, counting down.
ACACGCTCCGGTTCCGCACGACAGGGTCTCCCCGACACCGCGCTCGTGCACCCGCAGGGCCACGTGGTTCGGACCACGCTCGACGACGAACTCGACGTTGACCCCCTCCGGGAACACGTCCCCCGGAGTCACGTCGGGAGCCGCACGAAGGTCGCCGGCCTCGTCGAGATCGTCGACGAACACCACCGCGTGGGGGTTGGGGACGAGCACGCCTACGGCCGCCCACGAGCGGTCGCCCACGACGACCTTCGGGGTGGCCGAGGACGTCGGCGTAGTCGCCCTGCCCATGTCGATCGTGATGGACCGGTCGGAGTTGATCGTGGTGCTGCACAGACCGCCCCGGGTCGCGATGACGACCTCGTTGTCGGTGACGAGTCCGGTCGCATCGAGGTAGCGAACGAAGACACGTGCGCCATTGCCGCACATCTCGGCGAGGGAGCCGTCGGCGTTGCGGTAGTCCATGAAGAACTCCGCGACCGCGGCGAACTCGGCGATCTGCGGCACGTGCTCGGTGCGCACCACTCGCAGGACGCCGTTTCCGCCGACGCCCATGTGCCGATCGCACAGCCAGCGCACCTGATCGGGAGTCAGGTCGAGATGCCCATCGACATCGGGGATCACGACGAAGTCGTTGCCCGTGCCATGCCCCTTGACGAAGGCCACTTCATTCAGTCGCGCCACGCCTGCACTGTAACGGGTGCGCTCAGCCGGTCTCGGCGCCCGCAACCCGATACGCATCGGTCACCATCTGCAGGACATGCGGCCACGCCTCCAGCGGGGCGACCGTCGCGTTGTGCTCAGCGATGCGCGCCAGCAGGGCACGATCGTGGCCCAGGCGAACAATCGACGCGGCCATCCGCGCGTCGTCGTCGGCCAGCAGGCCCTCGACGCCCTCGTGGACGAACTGCGTCGTACCGGTCTGCGACCGGGCCACGATCGGCAGGCCCGCCGTGCGAGCCTCGAGTGCGGCGAGTCCGAAGGACTCCTTCACCGAGGGCTGGATGTACGCGTCGGTGCGGGCGAAGACGTCGAGGATGCCCGCACGATCCAGTCGGCCGGCGAAGCGGATCGCCTCGCCGAGGCCCTGGTCTGCGACGTACTTCTCCGCCCGGGCCCGCTCCGGTCCGTCGCCGACGAGGACCGCACGCACCTCGACCCCGTCGAGCCGCCGGATGGCCGCCTCGATGATCTTCACGAGCGGGAGCGTGCGCTTGCGAGGAGCCATCCGAAGGACGCTCGCCAGGCGCAGAACTCCCGGGCCGGCCTCGATGTGCGCGACGCTCCACTGCGGCCGGGTCGATCCCGTTCGGGACCACCAGTACCCGCCCAGCCCTCGGCACCGACTCGGCGATATGCGCCGCCGCGACGTCACTGACCGCGCTGAGGGTCACCCCCCAGCGACTCCACCGCAGCAGCGCGTCGGACAGCCCGAACCCCGGGCTGGCGAGTGGTCCCCAGATGCTGTGCACCGTCACGAGGGTCGGGATGCCCGCCCGGCTGGCGGCACGGATCGCTCCCCAGGCGAAGGGCGAGACGACGCCCGCGTGCACGTGCACGACATCAACCGGGTCCTGGGCGAGCAGCCGGGTGACCTCTCGCCCGGTGCGTGGATGCACCGGCAGCTCGAACGGGATGTGGGCTGCCACCCGATGGACGAGCAGGCCGTCGACCCGGTCGTCGCCCGCGAACACGTCCCCGTGCCCCGGCGTCGCGGTGATGACCCTGACGTCGTCGCCGGACTCGAGCTGACGGGCGGCCAGTGCGCCGACCTGGGTCTCGATGCCCCCGGTGCGCGGCGCGAAGCAGTCGCTGACGTGGGCGATCCTCACGAGGCAGGACCGTACGCCACAATGACCCCTCGTGAGCCCTCGCACCCTGGTGTTCGTCCACGCGCACCCCGATGACGAGGCGCTGCTCACCGCCGGCACGATGGCGAAGGCGGCCGCCGAGGGTCATCGCGTCGTCCTCGTCGTCGCGACGGACGGGGCCGCGGGCCTCACCTCCTCGCAGCTCCAGCAGGACCTCGCCGCCACGCGGGCACGCGAGCTGGCCGAGTCCGCCGCCGCGCTCGGCGTCGTCCGCACCGTGAGCCTGGGCTACCCCGACTCGGGCCTCGTCGGCGATGTCGTGGGTGGCTTCGCCTCGTTCAGCAGGTTCACCGTCGGTCAGCAGATCGCCGACATCTGCGATGAGGAGTCCGCCGACGTGCTGGTCGGGTACGACCCCTCCGGCGGCTACGGGCATCCCGACCACCTGCAGGTGCACCGCTCGACACGTGCGGCCAGCGTGCTGTGCTCCCGTGCGCCGCGGCTGTTCGAGGCGACCCTGCCTCGGGAGCCGATCGCCCGGGCCGTGCACGCCGCAGCGGCCCTGCATCTGACCCCGAGCGAGTTCTCGCCGGCGGAGTTCGACACGGCGTGGACCCCGTCCCGGCAGATCACCCATCGGGTCAACGTGCGGCCCTTCATGCGCGCCAAGGCCGCTGCCCTGCGCTCGCATGGGTCGCAGGCGACCGCCGACGGCACCGTGCGCACGCTCGCCGTGCTGACTCGACTCCCAGGCGCGGTGCAGAAGCTCGTGCTCGGCACCGAGTACTACGTCGTGGTGTCCGAGCCCCACATCTCCACGACGTCATCGACCGCCGCCGGGCTGTCGTAGGGGATCCACCGGATCCGCGGGTCGCGCCGGAACCACCGCTGCTGGCGACGTGCGAACTTCCTGGTCGCATCCACCGTGGCCTGCCGGGCCTGCTCGTCGGTGAGTTCACCGGCCAGCAGCGCCAGCACCTGCTGAGTAGCCGAGGGCGCGCGACGCCGTGGGCGTGTTCGCCGAGGCCGTCCTGCGCGAGGCCGCGGACCTCGTCGACGAAGCCGTCGGCCCACATGCGGTCCACTCGTGCCGCGATCCGGTCATCGAGGACGTCGCGCGGCACGTCCAGGCCGATGCGCGGACCGGGGTACACGGCCACCGGCTCCGGCAGCGTCGCGACGAACGGGCCTCCGGTGAGCTCGACGACCTCGAGGGCACGCACGATGCGGCGGCCGTTCGTCGGCAGGATCGCGGCCGCGGCCGGCGGATCCACGGCGGCCAGCCGCCTGTGCATCTCCGGCGCCCCTGCCGTCTCGAGGTCGGCCTCGAGGCGCCCGCGGATGCGGGGATCCGTGCCCGGGAACCGCAGGTCGTCCAGCACCGCCGACACGTACAGCCCGCTGCCGCCCACGACGATGGGCACGGCCCCCCGCGAGGCCACCGAGGCGATGGCTGCCCGCGCCTGCTCCTGGAACTCCGCGACGGTCACCGGGTGGGCCGGGTCCCAGACGTCGATGAGGTGGTGCCGGACGCCGCCCTGCTCCGCGGGCGTCGGCGTGGCCGTGCCGATGTCCATGCCCCGATAGACCTGCATCGAGTCGGTGCCGACGATCTCGGCACGACCGAGTCGTTGCGCGACCGCGACGGCGAGTGCCGACTTGCCCGAAGCCGTGGGCCCGACGATCGCCAGGACGGCGGAGGTCACGTGCCGCTTCGCACCGTCGGCATGCCGAGCAGGACCCCCGGCGCGGCCCGGCGGCCGCTCGCTCGGCCGCATCGCCGGCGCGCCGTGCGCCGAACGCTCAGGACGCGATCCGCGACGAGGTGGTGGGGAGCCGCGTGGGTGATCTCGGCGGTGACGACGTCACCGGGCCTCGGCACGCCGACGCTCGCATCGACGGCGACGTGGACGAGCCGATTGTCGGGCGCCCGGCCGGAGAGCCGATCCGTCTGCTCGTCCTTGCGGCCCTCGCCCTCGGCGACCAGCACCTCGACCACCCGCCCGGCCTGCTTGAGGTTCTCCTGCCAGGAGATCTCGTTCACCAGGTCGACGAGCCGCTCGTACCGCTCCTGCACCACCTGCCGCGGGATCTGGTCGTCCATGTCGGCCGCGGGCGTGCCGGGCCGCTTCGAGTACTGGAACGTGTAGGCACCGGCGAACCGGGCCTCGCGCACGACATGCATCGTCTGCTCGAAGTCGTCGTCTGTCTCGCCGGGGAAGCCGACGATGATGTCGGTCGTGATGGCCGCGTCCGGCATCGCCTGGCGCACTCGATCGATGATTCCGAGATATCGGTCCTGACGGTACGAGCGGCGCATGCGCTGCAGCACGACGTCACTGCCGGACTGGAGCGGCATGTGCAGTTGTGGCATGACGTTCGGCGTCTGCGCCATGGCGGCGATGACATCGTCGGTGAAGTCGCGCGGGTGCGGACTGGTGAAGCGCACCCGCTCGAGGCCCGGAACCGCGCCGCACGCCCGAAGCAGCGCCGAGAAGGCCTCTCGATCGCCGAACTCCGACCCATACGCATTCACGTTCTGGCCCAGCAGGGTGATCTCGATGACGCCCTCGGCGACGAGCGCCTCGATCTCGGCGAGGATCTCCCCCGGCCGCCGGTCCTTCTCCTTGCCGCGCAGTGAGGGGACGATGCAGAACGTGCAGGTGTTGTTGCAGCCGACGCTCACCGACACCCACGCCGAGTACGCGCTGTCGCGCTTGGTGGGCAGGTTGGAGGGGAACGTCTCGAGCGCCTCGCGGATCTCCACCTGGGCCTCGTCGGCGATCCGCGCCCGCTCGAGCAGCACGGGCAGCGAGCCGATGTTGTGCGTCCCGAAGACCACGTCGACCCACGGTGCCTTGGCCAGGATCTGGCCTTGGTCCTTCTGTGCGAGGCAGCCGCCGACGGCGATCTGCATTCCGGGATGCTCGGCCTTGACCGGCACGAGGTGGCTCAGGTTCCCGTAGAGGCGGTTGTCGGCGTTCTCGCGAACCGCGCAGGTGTTGAACACGACGACGTCCGCTACAGCTCCGTCGGCGGCCGCGACGTACCCCGCCGCCTCCAGCAGCCCGGACAGCCGCTCGGAGTCGTGCACGTTCATCTGGCAGCCATACGTTCGCACCTGGTAGGTGCGCGGCAGGGCTGCGGAGGCATCGGCGTGGTCGTGGTGCACCCGTTGATTGTAGGGACGCCCTCGCGCCGCCTGGACCTACGAGTGCGCGTACCGGGCCGGGAGGTCGGGGGGATCGTGATCGTCGAAGGGCGGGTCCCAGACGGTGTCCGCCGGATTCAGGACGATCGCTGTGCCTGGCCGGAGGCCGAGCGCGACGCTGAGGCTGGGGAATGTGGCCGGCCACCCGTAGCGCTCCGCGGCCGGCACCTGCGCGACGAAGTCGGCGTTGGCGACGAAGCCCGAGTTCGCGTTCACGTAGGCGTCGAACGTCCGGACGAAGGAGCCGAACTGCACCGTCTGCACCGCGGACGGGATGAGCAGGGCGATGAAGAGGGCGAAGGAGAGCCCGGTGAGGCGGCGTTCGACCGGCCGAGTGTCAGGGACGACCTCGATGTCATGTGATGTCATCGTGGGCCACACGACCACGAGGGCCTCCGCCAGCAGCACGAACAGCACGATCGCTCCCCACGCCCGGGAGGCGTGCTGCTCCCACGGCGACGCCCAGAGGGCCGTCGTGAGGACGAGCACGACGAGTCCGGCCAGGAGCACGCCCGTCGTGATCCGACGAACGAGCGGTCGCCGCGCCGCGACGGCCAGAGGCAGAAGGAGCAGCCACACCAGGACGAACTGGAGCTGGTGGTTCTCTGACAGCGGCGTCATGAGGTCGCTCGCCCGCTCGACGTTGCGCGATGCGTAGGGGTGCACGACAGCCAGCACCCCGAGGACCGAGCCCGCGAGCAGCAGTCCCCCGGCGATGACCATGGGCATCTCGCCGGTCTTCGGCCGTCCGCGCGACCGCATGGGCAAGAACACGGACACGAGCAGGAGCGGCGACAGCAGGAAGGTCAGGCCGTGGCTGGACATCACGACGAAGGCGGAGCCCACCACGACCCATGCCATGCCCAGACTCGGACGCGTCCAGAATCGAACGATCGCGGCGAAGCACAGGGCGGCGAAGGCGAACAGGAAGTTGTACTCGCCGATGGCGAGGAAGCCGCTCGTCAGGGCGGTGGCGCAGTAGCCCAGCAGCAGGAAGGCGAAGACCGCGCTGCGCCGCGAGATCCACAGCGCTGCTGCCCAGGCAAGGCTCGGGATCAGGATGTAGCCGACGCCGTGAGCGATGACCAAGGCGCTGCGGCTGCTCACCCCCAGGAGGGCCAGGACGGAGATCGGGGTCTCCGCGATCATGTCGGCCACGAGCCGGTAGGGGTCCCCGATCCAGTAGCCGCCGGCCATCAGGCTCTGGACGAAGGCCCACGAGCCGTCGGCGTGCAGCGAGCGCCACTCCAGCACGCTCAGAAGCGGCGTACAGCACGATCAGCACGGGTGCGATGACGTGAATCGCCCGCGACGCTCTCGGCCCGATCACCCCGGCGCACCTGCGTCACTGAGCACGCGCGAGTAGTAGGCCTCCTCGGAGTCCTTGCGCGGGTACACCACGAGAACGAGGATCAGGCCGATCAGGGTCAGGACGAGCGCGACCCCGATCGCCAGCGTCTTCCCGTCGGTGAAGGCATCGGCTGCCGCCTTGACGATCTGATCGGAGTAGCTCGGATACTGCTTCGCCACCTCGGCGGCGCCCTCGTACGACGAGGTGAGCGCGGTCGACGTCTCGCTGCTGACCTTGGCCGCCTGGTCGGCGGGCAGCGAGGCGAGGTCGGCGGCCATCTGCCTGGCGTAAGCCCCGGCCAGGATCCCGCCCATGATGGCCTGAAGGATCGCGCCACCGAAGTCTCGCGTCAGGTCCAGGAACGCGGAGCCCATACCGCCGCGGCTGGGCGGCACGGACGACATCAGGGATCGTGACGCTGGCGTGGCGGCGAGCCCGACGCCGGTGCCGACCAGCGCGTAGCCGGCCATGACCCAGCCGATCGAGGCACCGTCGACCCACGTCACGAGCATGATCGTGAAGGCCGCTGCCACCGCCCCCAGCCCCAGCATGAAGGTGAACTGCGAGCCCCTGGCATTGATGATCCGACCCGCGATCTGTCCGAAGATGGCCGTGAAGACAGCGGCGGGCACGACGACCGCGGCCGCCTCGAGGGCCGAGTAACCCAGCACGTTCTGGGTGAACTGCTGTCCGATGAACATGGCGCCGATGAGTGAGCCGAAGGTGATCGCCCCGGCCACGAAGGCGACCCAGAAGGTGCGGGCCTTCGCCAGCGGCAGCGAGACAAGTGGCCGCTCAGCCTTCGTCTCCCGCCAGAAGAAGGCCGAGAGTGCGACGGCGGCGACGAGCAGGGACGCGATCCATCGCGGCGTGATGCCCTTGTCGGCGTGCTCGATCGTCAGGACCAGGCCGCCGACCCCGAAGACCGACAGGATGCCGCCGAGGTGATCGACCCGGAAGACCTCCTCCTTGGCATGCCACGGCAGCACCACGAGGCCCACCGCCAGCGCCAGCACGTCGAGCGGGAGAGCGACGAGGAAGACCGATCCCCACCAGAAGTACTGCAGCAGCCACCCGCCGATGAGCGGACCGAGGGCGGCTACGCCTCCTCCGAGACCTGACCACAGCGCGATCGCGCTGACCTTGGCCTTGCCGCGGTAGAGGGCACCGATGAGCGACAGGGTCGTCGGGAACAGCAGGGCGGCCGCGAAGCCGCACAGCAGCCGGGCGAAGGTCAGGAACTCCGGGTTCGGAGCCCAGGCTGCCATCATCGAGGTGGGGACGGTCAGGACGCAGCCAGCCACGAACAGGAGCTTGCGTCCGTAGCGATCCCCGATAGTGCCGAGGTACAGGACCGTCGACGCGAGCCCGAGCGCGAAGGCGTTCGCGATCGACGTCAGCTGGTCCTGCGTCGCGTTGAGGTCGGCGCCGATGGTCGGCAGGGCCACATTCGCGATGCCGAGGTTGATATTGCTGACGATCGCCCCCGTGACGAGGGCGAGGAGGACGAGCGAACTCCGCGAGGGGCGCCCACTGTCGACCGACATGGGCGCGCCCTGCGTAGTGCTCACACCCCCACGGTAGTGGGGACCTGCTCCTCATCGTCGCTGATCTCGTCCTCGCCGGGCTCGATGTGCACCTCGGGCAGGACCTTGTCGAGCCAGCGCGGCAGCCACCAGTTGGCCTTGCCCAGCATCGACATCAGCGACGGCACGAGGATCAGCCGCACGATGAATGCGTCGATCAGCACGGCGGACGCGAGGGCGACACCGAACAGCTTGATGGTGGAGTTGGTGCTCGGCACGAACGCCAGGAACACGCTCGACATGATCGCCGCCGCGATCACGACGACGCGACCCGAGCCGGCCAGCCCGCGGCGCACCGCGGCAGAGTTGTCGCCGATCCGGTTCCACTCCTCCTGCATCCGCGAGACCAGGAACACCTGGTAGTCCATCGACAGTCCGAACAGGATGGAGAACACCATGATCGGCAGGAACGGCATGATCGGTCCGGTGCCGGGAATGCCCAGCGGACCGCTGAACCAGCCCCACTGGAACACCGCGACCGTGATGCCCATCGCCGCCGCGAAGCTCAAGAGACTGGTGATGGCTGCGGTGAGCGGCACCACGAGCGAGTGGAACAGCAGCATCAGCGCGAGGAAGCCCAGGCCCACCACGATGGCCAGGAACAGCGGCAGGGCATCACGCAGCACTGACGTGAAGTCACTGGTGATGGCCTGCGTGCCGCCCACGTAGAGCTTGGCGCCTGTGGCCGCCTCGATCTGCGGATTGACGTCGTTGCGCAGCCGGTCCAGCAGCGCCGTGGTGGCCTCGTCCTGGGGCGAGGTCGTCGGGTACACCGCGATCGCCTGCACCGTCTGAGGCTTGGCGGACGCGTCGGCTGCACCCGCCTGGGCGGCGGCCTGAGCCATCTTGCCCATGATGGGCAGGACCTCGAGGCTCGGCGACGTGCCGGCGACCCCCTCGGCCTGGTTCAGTCCGGCGACGATCTGGGCGTACGCGTCCGGGCTCTTGGCGCCCGAGAGGTCGGCGACGACGACGAACGGACCGTTCACGCCAGGGCCGAAGCCCTCGGCGCGCAGGTCGTACGCGATGCGGGAAGGAGAGCCGACCGGCTTGCCCGAGTCGTCCGCGAAGCCCTCACGCAGGCTGAACACCGGGATGGCGAGGATCACGACGACGGCCAGGGCCAGCAGGGCGGGCACGATCGGGCGCTTCTGAAGCATGCGGCCGTAGTGCGCCCAGGCCTTGCCCTCGGGGTGGTCGACCATCGAGCCGGGCCGCTTGCCCCAGGGCATGCGCACGGACAGCGCCTTGGTGCCGAGCAGCGACAGCAGCGCTGGCAGGAACCACAGGGCGGACAGCATGACGAACAGGACGGTCACACCGGCGGCGAGCGCAAGCCCGTTGAAGAACGAGATCCGCATGACGAACAGGCCCAGCAGGGCGATGATCACGGTGCTGCCGGCGAACAACACGGCGCGGCCGGCGGTCTCGACCGCCTCCACCGCCGCGGTCTTCGGGTCGTGACCGTGGAGCAGGCCCTGCCGATAGCGGTTCGTGACGAACAGCGCGTAGTCGATGCCGACGCCCAGCCCGATCATGGCGGCCAGGGTGGGTGCGAACGTCGCGACGTCCATGAAGTTGGCGATGAGCAGCACGCCCATCTGGCCCATGACCAGGCCGAGCGAGGGCGACCACGATCGGGATGCCCGCGGCGACCAGGGACCCGAAGGCGATGAGCAGGATCAGGATGGCGACGCCGATGCCGACCAGCTCACCGCTCGGCGGCTCCATGCCGGCGAACTCCAGGACCTGGCCCTGGGCGCCCACGGCGAGATCGGCCGTGTTGAGCGCCTTGACCCCGTCGAGGATGACCTTGGCGTCCTTGGCCGACACGTCGAGACTGCCGCTGGCGTCCGTGCGGAATGTGATCGTCGAGTACGCGACGTGGCCGTCGGGGCTCACCGACGCGAAGGACTTCGCGAGCGTTGCCTGCTCGGCAGGAGTCAGGGCCTTCATCGCCGCCGGATTGACCGCCGCACCGGTGTTGCAGCCGGTGCCGAGCGGCTTGCCCTGTGCGTCAAGGGGGTTGGTCACGCAGGTGACGGAGTCGAGGGCGGCCACCTTGGCCAGGAGGGGAGCGATCTGCGCCGCGGTGGCGGCGTCGACTGCGGTACCGGTGGCCGGTGACCAGACGATGGACGCGCCGCCCTCGAGCTTGCTGGTGTCGGTGCCGCTGGTGGCGAGGAGGTCGGTGGCGACCTTCGACTCGGTGTTGGGCAGGTCGAACTTGTCGTTCAGTGTTCCGCCGAATGCCTGGCCGAGGCCGACGACGGCGATCAGCGCGACGAACCACGCGATGAGGGCGATGACGGGGCGACGAACCGCCCACGTGGACAGACCGGGCATGGATCCTCTTCCTGATGGCGGGGCAACCGCGGGACGCGCGTCAATTTAGGAAACGCCAATGTTCCCTATTTGTCAAATGGAGGGAACGTCTTTGTTCACTCGAATGCTACCCTGAGGCCATGTCGATGGCTGCATCGCCCACGGGCGGCTCGCGTCGGCGCGGCGAGGAGCTGATGGACGCGGTCAACGCCGCCGCCTTCGCCGAGATCAGCGAGGTGGGCCTGCGCGGCGCCTCGATGGACCGTATCGCCCACCGTGCTGGGACCGGCAAGGCCGCGCTCTACCGACGCTGGCCGAACGTCAGGGCCCTGGCCCTCGATGTGTTCATCAGCACCCTGGACAACGCCCTCCCGGCCGCAAGTCCCGACACCGGCTCGTTGCGGAACGACCTGGTCACCTCGCTGTCGACGCTGTCGAACGAGCTCGACTCGGATCTGGGCATCGTCATGCGCGAGCTGATCAGCGAGGCCGCTCACGATCCGGCGGTGTCAGCGGAGTTCCAGTCGAGGTTCGGCATCCGCAAGCAGGTCGAGGCGATGGCCATGCTCCAGCAGGGTGTGGCTCGCGGGGAGATCCCCATGCAGGCGATCGACCCCTGGGTGCTGCAGTTGCCCGCGGCCCTGATCGTGCATCACGTGATCATGACCGGTGCCGCCCCGACACCGGCGGACATCGAGCACATCGTCGATGCCATCGTGCTGCCCCTGCTGAAGAACCCAGCGACCTGACGAGTGCCGCTAGTCCTGGTCGGCGTCGAACGAGCCTGACTCACCGTCAGCCGCCAGCTCTCCGACGACTGCGCGGACGGCCGCCGACGCAACCCCATAGGAGTAGCCGCGGCGCTGCAGCATGCTGATCAGGCGGCGTTCGCGCACGACGGGTTCGAGGCGCGACATCGACCTCGCCTTCGCCCGGGCGAGCTGGTGGGCCCGCTCGCGTTCGGCCTCGGGGTCGATGGTCGCCAGGGCATCGGCCACGTCGTCGTCGCCCACGCCCTTGGCACGCAGCTCCTGCCGCAGGACCGAGCTCGCCGAGCCCTTCGTGCGTTGGCGGGACTCGGCCCACTGGCGAGCGAACTGGGCATCGTCGATGAGCCCCACCTCGACGAACCGATGGAGGACGCGTTCGGCGACGTCGTCGGGAACGCCGCGCTTGCGCAGGTCATCCGCCAGTTCCTTGCGGGTGCGCGGGCTCGCCGACAGGCGTCGCAGCAGGATGGTCCGGGCGACCTGCTCGGGGTCGGCGTCGTCCTGCTCGTCGGCGAGCGAGCCGGGTGTCGGCTCGTTCACGTAGCGCACCATGGCGGAACCGCTACAGGTCGATGGGTGCGGGCGCCTCGGGTGCGTCGGCGGGGGCATCGACCTGAGGCCCGATGTGCAGGGCCTCCTTGATCCGCTTCTCGATGTCGTTCGCAAGGTCGGGGTTGTCCTTGAGGAAGGTCCGGGCGTTCTCCTTGCCCTGCCCCAGCTGATCGCCCTCGTAGGTGTACCAGGCGCCGGACTTGCGGACGATTCCCGCGTCGACGCCGATGTCGATGAGCGAGCCCTCACGCGAGATGCCCTCGCCGTAGAGGATGTCGAACTCCGCCTGCTTGAACGGCGGGGCGACCTTGTTCTTGACGACCTTGACGCGCGTGCGGTTGCCGACCGCCTCGGTGCCGCCCTTCAGCGTCTCGATGCGGCGCACGTCGAGGCGCACGGACGAGTAGAACTTCAGCGCCTTGCCGCCGGTCGTGGTCTCCGGCGAACCGAACATCACGCCGATCTTCTCGCGCAGCTGGTTGATGAAGATGCAGGTCGTGTTGGTGTTGCTCAGAGCACCGGCCATCTTGCGCAGGGCCTGGCTCATGAGTCGAGCCTGCAGGCCGACGTGCGAGTCACCCATCTCGCCCTCGATCTCGGCGCGCGGTACGAGCGCGGCGACCGAGTCGATGACGATGAGGTCGATCGCGCCGGAGCGCACCAGCGTGTCGGTGATCTCGAGGGCCTGCTCCCCGGTGTCGGGCTGGGAGACATACAGGCTGTCGAGGTCGATGCCCAGACGCGACGCGTAGTCGGGGTCGAGGGCGTGCTCGGCGTCGATGAAGGCGGCGAGCCCGCCGGCTGCCTGAACGTTGGCGATGGCGTGCAGGGCGAGGGTGGTCTTGCCGGAGGACTCCGGACCATAGATCTCGACGATGCGGCCGCGTGGCAGGCCACCGATGCCCAGGGCGATGTCGAGGGCGATGGAGCCGGTCGGGATCACCTCGATGGGGATCCGACCCTCCTCGCCGAGGCGCATGATCGAGCCCTTGCCGAACTGGCGCTCGATCTGGGCAAGGGCGGCGTCAAGGGCCTTCTCGCGGTCGTTGGCGGCGCTGGCCATGGTGTTCTCCTTGCTCGGGCGGTCGGCGCAGGACGCGGATCGCGGTCGTGGTCGTGCGGTTCGATCGTGACGCTAACGGTGGGGCCTGACAACCCGCCGGCGTGCCGGGTGGCCCTGTGGTCAGGTGCCCGCGTGCTGTCGTGATGGGGAATCTATATCGAACGGGTGTTCGAATGGGCCCGACACGCCGGAATCGCCGCGAGGACGCCGAGAAGGAGGACCGGCACGAGCGCGGTGGCACACAGGACGGCGTACGAACTCGCCACCACGACGATGCCGGCCACCGCTCCCCCGATCGCGCCGGCGGCGTTCATGGACAGGTCGGACAGGCCCTGAACCGCGGGGCGCTCGGCCTCGTCCACCTCATCGGTGACCAGCGTCGAGCCGGCGATCAGCGTGCACGACCAGCCCAGTCCGAGCAGGAACAGTCCGACGCCCAGCATGGGGACGTTGTCACCGGGCGCCAGTCCGGCGATCACGCAGGCCACCGCGAGGATGACCACGCCGAGAACGACGATCGGCACGCGGCCGACCCTGTCGACCAGCCAGCCGACGACGGGCGAGAAGGCGTACATCCCGGCGATGTGCACGCTGATGACCAGGCCGATCAGCTGCAGCGTCACGTCGACGTGGGCCATGTGCACGGGCGTCATCACCATCACCATCACCATGACCACATGGCCGAGCGAGATCGACGCGATGCCGAGGATCGCGCGCGGACGACCACGCAGGTGGTGGAACCCGTCGCGCAGGGACGGCCGATGGTGACTGCCACCGGCGGCAACCCGGTGCTCGATGGCCAGCAGGTAGGGGTCCGGTCGGAGGAAGACCAGCAGGATGACGGCAGTCGCCGCCAGGCAGATGGCCGCGACGACATACGGACCGGCCAGCCGCGGCAGGCCCAGGGCACTGCCGAGGCGCCCTGACACCTCGAGCAGGTTCGGTCCGAGCACCGCGCCGATGGTGCCGGCCCAGACCACCCACGACAGGTCGCGGGCGCGGTGCTCCGGGGCCGACAGGTCGGTTGCCGCGTATCGCGCTTGGTACGTCGATGCCGACGCCACGCCGACCAGGAAGCAGCCCAGCAGGATCAGCGGGAGGCTGCGCAGCACGGCCGCGACGACCACGACGACAGCGCCCGTCGCCCCGATGGCGTATCCGGTCGACAGCGCGGCCCGTCGGCCCTTGGACAGGGCGATGCGCGCGAGCGGCAGGGCCAGGACGGCGGCGCCGAGGACCCCGGCGGTCTGCGCCAGGCCGGCTGCCGCCTCGGAGTCGGCCACCGACGACGCGATCAGCGACCCGGCGGCGACCGACCCGGCCACCGCCAGCCCGCCGAGGATCGCGCCCGCGGACAGCACGCGAAGGGTGCGCGTCTGCACGGGACGATCGGCGCGAGACGGAGTCGGCGACGACTCGACGACCTCGTCGGTCGACGGCTCCCGGGGAATCGTCATCGCAGGACTCCGGGGACCTCGGTGCTCGCGCACACGGCCCGCCAGATGTCCTTCGTGTCGATGCCTGCGGCGATCGCCTCGATCACGGTCATCCCCAGCGGCGGGAGCACCATGTCGTGCGCCCACGACAGGGCGTAGGACGGGCCGAAGACCTCGTCCATCCGCTCCCAGAAGTCCGTGAGGCGCACGACGGTCATCCTGCCCCATCCAGCACAATCGACTCGTGACCGCGCCGACCAGTCCTGTACGGCAGGTCTCGCTCGTGCCGCCGCAGCACGGCGCGTGGGCGTTCCTCGGACTGCCGCTGGTCGTCGGCATGGCGATCGCCCCGTGGAGCCCGGTGCTGCTCGTCCTCGCGGTGGCCTGGGTGGCCGCGTACCCGTGGTCGTACTTCGCGCTGGCGGTGGCGAAGGAGCAGACCGCACGACATCCGCGGCCCGAGCGCTTCCATCGGCCGATGCTGCTGTGGTCGTCCATCGCGCTCCCGGCCCTGCTGGCGCTGGTGCTGCTGCGCCCCTTCGTGCTGTGGTGGGGCGTTGTCTACGCGCTGGCCTTCGCGGTGAACATCGCCTTCGCCCTGCGGCGCGACGACCGAGCACTCATCAACGACGGCGTGTTCATCCTCGAGTGCACGCTGCTCGTCCCGGTGGCGTGGGCGGTCGGCGCCTACGGACGAACCTGGGCGCCGCCGAGCCTCGCCGCCGTGCCCACGCACGTGTGGATCCTTGCCATCGCGGTCGGCCTGCTCCTTGCCGGATCGACCATGCATGTCCGCTCGTTCATCCGCGAGCGCGCCAACGCTCGCTTCGCGCGCATGTCAGAGGCCTTCGCCATCGTCAGCCTGGTGATATCCGTGGCTCTCGCCTGGTGGTGGGGACTCCCCCAGGGCTGGCTGCTCGTCCCCGCGTTCGGGTTCGCGACGGCCCGCTCGTTCGCCATGCACGGCAGCACACCACGACCGGCACGCATCGGAATGGTGGAGCTCGTCGCGTTCGTCCTGCTCGCTGCCGGCGCCGTGATCCTCGGCCGGGCCTGATGGCAGGGTTCTCGCCGGCAACCCAGGCGTGGTTCGACGGGGCCTTCGCGGGCCCGACCCCCGCGCAGCTCGGTGCGTGGGCCGCGATCGCTCGCGGCGACGACACCCTGGTCGTCGCCCCCACGGGCAGCGGCAAGACCCTTGCCGCCTTCCTGCACGCCATCGACCGGCTCATGTCCGGCCCGCCTCCCGAGGACCGACTGCGCCGGTGCCGCGTGCTGTACGTGTCACCGCTGAAGGCCCTTGCCGCGGACGTCGACCGCAACCTGCGCAGCCCGCTCGTCGGCATCCAGCGCGAGGCCGGCCTGCTCGGGCTGCCGGCCACGGACGTGCAGATCGGCATCCGCACGGGCGACACGCCACCAGCCGAGCGGGCCCGGCAGGGCAGGCGACCGCCCGACATCCTCATCACCACGCCCGAGTCGCTCTTCTTGATGCTGACGTCGGGGATGCGCAACGCACTCACGGGCATCGACACCGTCATCCTCGACGAGGTGCACGCGATCGCCGGCACGAAGCGCGGCGCGCATCTGGCGCTGACGCTGGAGCGGCTCGACCTGCTCCTCGACCGCCCCGCCCAGCGCATCGGCCTGTCGGCGACGGTGAATCCGGTCGAGGACGTCGCCGCCTTCATCCGGCACGAGCACCCCGCCACGGTCGTCAATCCCGTCAGCCCGAAGCTGTGGGACCTGCAGATCCGCGTTCCCGTCGACGACATGGCCGACCTGGCGGCGGCCGCCTCCCCCGGAGCGGACGACCCGATCGCCCGATCATCGATCTGGCCGCACATCGACGATCAGATCGTCGACCTCATCGAGCAGCACCGGGCCACGCTCGTCTTCGCCAACTCGCGCCGCCTCGCCGAGCGGATCACCGCGCAGATCAACGAGATCGCCGCTGAACGCCACCCCGACAACCCCAAGGTCATCGCGCGGGCGCACCATGGCTCGGTCAGCAAGGAGCAGCGGGCGCTCATCGAGGAGGACCTCAAGGCGGGCCGGCTGCCCGCCGTCGTCGCAACGAGCAGCCTCGAACTCGGCATCGACATGGGGACCATCGATCTCGTCGTCCAGGTGGAGACGCCGCCGAGTGTCGCCAGCGGGCTGCAACGAGTCGGCCGCGCCGGGCACCAGGTCGGCGCCGTCAGCCGGGGAATCGTGTTCCCGAAGTACCGCGGCGACCTGGTGAGCGCCAGCGTCGTGCTCGACCGCATGCGCTCGGGAGACATCGAGAGCCTGCGCCTTCCCCGCAACCCGCTCGACGTGCTCGCCCAGCAGATCGTCGCCTGTGTCGCGATGGACGACTGGTCGGTGGGCGGGCTGTTCGAGCTCTGCCGCCGGACGTCATCCTTCGCCAACCTCGGCGAGGGCGTCTTCGCCTCCGTCCTCGACATGCTCGCCGGGCGCTATCCCTCCGACGAGTTCGCCGAGCTGCGGCCGCGGCTCGTCTGGGACCGGTCGACCGACCTGCTCACCGCCCGACCCGGGGCCCAGCGCCTGGCCGTGACCAGTGGCGGCACCATCCCCGATCGCGGCCTGTTCGCCGTTCACCTGGTCGGCGAGGGCGGCTCGCGCGTGGGCGAGCTCGACGAGGAGATGGTCTACGAGTCGCGCGTGGGCGACGTGATCGCGCTCGGTGCGACGAGCTGGCGGATCGAGGACATCACCCACGACCGCGTTCTCGTCAGCCCGGCACCGGGGCAGCCCGGCCGGCTGCCGTTCTGGCACGGCGATGCGCTCGGCCGGCCGGCCGCGCTCGGTGCGGCGATCGGCGCGTTCGTCCGGACCACGTCCACCGCGCGCCAGCCCGAGAAGGCGCTCGACGGACTCGGCCTCGATGCGCGGGCCGCCGAGAACCTGCTGTCGTACCTTCGCGAGCAGCGCGAGGCGACCCATCATGTTCCGAGCGATCGCACGGTCGTCGTCGAGCGGTTCCGCGACGAGCTCGGCGACTGGCGCGTCGTCGTGCACTCGCCGTACGGCGCACGCGTGCATGCCCCGTGGGCCCTGGCCCTGGGCGCGCTGATCACCGAGCACATCGGCCTCGACGCCAACGTGATGCACGCTGACGACGGCATCGTGCTCCGCCTCCCCGACACCGACGACGAGGACGCCGCCCGCTCGGTGGCCGCGCTCATCGCCATCGACCCGGACGAGATCGAGGCGCTGGTGACGTCGCAGATCGGCGGGTCCGCGCTGTTCGCGTCACGCTTCCGCGAATGCGCCGCGCGGGCCCTGCTGCTTCCCCGCCGCCAGCCCGACCGCCGGACTCCCCTGTGGCAGCAGCGGCAAAGGTCCGCGCACCTGCTCGGCGTCGCGGCCGGGTACGCGTCGTTCCCGATCGTCCTCGAGACCGTCCGCGAGTGCCTGCAGGACGTGTACGACGTCCCGGCCCTGCGCACGCTGCTGACCGGCCTGCGCGATGGGCAGATCACCGTGCACGAGGTCGCCACCGAGCACCCGTCGCCGTTCGCCCAGTCGTTGCTGTTCGGGTACGTGGCGTCGTTCCTGTACGAGGGCGACTCTCCGCTCGCCGAGCGCCGGGCCCAGGCACTGACCCTCGACCCGCAGCTGCTCGCCGAGCTGCTGGGCACGCCCGAGCTGCGCGAGCTGCTCGACCTCGACGCCATGCTCGAGGTGGAGGCCGAGCTGCAACGTCGCACTGCCGGCACCCAGGCGCGCGATCTCGAGGCCGCCGCCGACCTGCTGAGACTGCTCGGCCCGATGACCGCCGACGGAGGCGGCGGACCGCGGGGTGCGACCGGAGTGGCTCGACGAGCTCCGCAGCCAACGGCGCGCGATCCTCGTGCGCGTCGGGGGCCAGGACCGCACGGCCGCCATCGAGGACGCCGCGCGCCTGCGCGACGCCCTCGGCATCGCGCTGCCGGTCGGCATCCCCGACGCCCACCTCCAGCCGGTCGCTGATGCCGTCGGCGACCTTGTCAGCCGGTTCGCGCGCACCCACGGTCCCTTCACCGCCGCCGACGTCGAGCACGACCTCGGTCTCCCGCCGGCGGTGGCCCGTGACGTCCTCGACCGCCTCGTGCGGGCCCGGCGCCTGGTGTCCGGTGAGTTCCGACCCGGTGGCCGGCATGCCGAGTTGTGCGACCCCGAGGTCCTGCGCCGGATCCGTCGTCGCACGATCGCCCGACTCCGCCGGGAGATCGAGCCGGTCCCGCAGGCCGCGTACGCCGCATTCCTGCCGCGGTGGCAGCAGGTGCCCTGCGTCGGGGAGCGACCGGCCCGGCGCGGGGTCGACGGCTGCTTCGAGGTGATCGAGCAGCTCGCCGGGATGGCGCTGCCGGCGAGCACATGGCAGAACGCGGTGTTCAGCTCGCGCGTCGCCGACTTCCACGCCGGCATGATCGACCAGCTGACGACGGCCGGCGACGTCGTGTGGTGGGGACACTCGCCGCTGGCCGGTGGCGACGGGATCGTCTGCCTGGCACCTGCCGGCAGCGCGCCACTCCTGCGCGGCGCTCCCCGCGACGAGGACCTCGGACCGATCGAGAGGGCCGTCCTGGAGGTGCTGGCGCCCGGGGGCGGGTACTTCTTCCGCGACATCGCCGACCGCGTCGGCGGCCAGCTCGGCGTCACGCCCGACCCCGCCGTCGTCGACGCGCTGTGGACCCTGGTGTGGGCGGGCCACCTCACCAACGACAGCTGGGCCGTCCTGCGGGCCCGCCTCGAGGGGCGACCGGCGCGACCGTCCGCGCCGCGGCGGCGCGGTCGACCGACCCTGCCGTCACGGTCCGGACCGCCCGCCGCGGCCGGCCGATGGTCGGCCTTGGGCCCACCTGAGGCCGCCCCGGCCGAGCGGGCTCGCGCGGTGGGAGACGCCCTCCTGGATCGCTACGGGATCGTCACGCGCGGCTGCGCGGTGGCCGAGCGGCTGGAGGGGGGCTTCTCGGCCGTCTACCGCGTCCTGTCCGCGTTCGAGGAGACCGGTCGCTGCCAGCGCGTGTACGCCATCGAGGGCCTCGGCGCGGCCCAGTTCGCCGTGCCGTCCGCGGTCGACCAGCTCCGCCAGGACCGCTCCGACGAGTCGGGGCGCATCCTCGTGCTGGCGGCGACCGACCCGGCGAACGCGTACGGTGCCACGCTGCCGTGGCCGGCCCTCGGCGGGGTCGACGTGACGCACCGGCCCGGCCGCAAGGCCGGTGCCGTGGTCGTCCTCGTCGACGGCGTACCGGCGGCCTACCTCGAGAAGGGCGGCCGATCCCTGCTCACCTGGACGACGGACGATGCCAACCTGACGGCGGCGCTCAGCGCCTTGGCGGGGTCGTCGTCCGCGACGACGGGACGGCACCCGGCGATCACGCGGGTGAACGGCTCCGCTGTGATGCCCGGTGGCGCTGTGGCCACGGCGATGGTCGCGGCCGGGTTCCTGATCACCCCGCAGGGCTACCGGCCACCTCGGTCGAGGTGAGCCCTAGACGAGCGACGGCACGCGCGGCTCGATGGTCTCGGCCTCAGCGACGTGAGTGCTGACCGACGCGAGCACGTCGGACAACGAGACCTCCAGGGCCCCGCAGATGGCCGCCAGCAGCTCGCTGGAGGCCTCCTTCTGCCCTCGCTCGACCTCGGACAGGTACCCCAAGGACACCGCAGCCGCGCCGGAGACGTCGCGCAGAGTCCGCCCCTGGTCCTGGCGGCGGCGGCGGAGCTCGTCACCGATGACTTGCCGAAGAACGATCACGACCCCTCCTTTCGACGATCCTGCGTGGTGCTGGCCTGCAGAGCCGAACCGTACCTCTCGGCCTGCAATCGTGCGAGTGCTCTTGACGCCCCCAACAGCCCGGTATCGGCGTCTATTCCCGCCGCCGAACCCCGACCTCGGCGGAGGAGAGCAGCTCCGCCAGCAGTTCGAAGCATGCCGCAGCGGTCTGACATCGGATCTGCTCGCGGTCACCGGCCAGGCTCAGATGGCGGGCCACGATGACCTGCCCCACGCAGACCGCGATCCACACCGAGCCGACCGGCACCCCGTCGTGCGGCTCGGGACCGGCCACGCCCGTCGTGCCGATGCCCACGTCGGCCGCCAGCCGGGCGGCCGCGCCGCGGGCCATCGCCGAGGCCACCGCCTCGCTCACCAGCCCCTGCGCCAGGGCGCTCTCGGGCACGTCGAGGAGGCCCGCCTTGACGTCGCGCTGGTACGCCACGATCCCGCCGCGAAGGACGGCCGAGCAGCCCGGGACCTGGGCGAGGGTGGCCGTCACGAGCCCCCCGGTGAGGGACTCTCCGGTGGCCACGGTCAGGCCCAGGTCCACGAGCCGGGCGACCACGGCCGCCGCCGCGGGATCGGGCCGATCAGCCACGGTGCTCGCCCAGCCGGGTGCTCGTCGCCACCGGCTGCCGACGCAGGCGCACGGCCCTGACGACGTAGTCGAGGCCGGTGACGATGGTCAGGATCACCGCGATGCCCATCACGACGGCACTGGCGGTCGGCCACCAGGCGAGCGGAACATCGGCCAGGTACATCGTGATCGCGACGGTCTGGGCCAGAGTCTTCGCCTTGCCACCGCGGCTGGCCGGGATGACGCCGTGCTCGATCACCCAGAACCGCAGGACCGTCACGCCGATCTCCCGGACGAGGATGACGCCTGTGACCCACCACGACAGGTCGCCCATCAGCGACAGCCCGATGAGGGCCACGCCGGTCAGCGCCTTGTCCGCGATCGGGTCGGCGACCTTGCCGAAGGTGGTCACCAGCCCGTAGCGCCGGGCGATGGCCCCGTCCATCAGGTCGGTGATCGACGCGAGGACGAACACCAGCGCTGCCGCGTCGCGCATGGGACCGCGGGTCCCGTCGTCGAGGTAGAGCAGGACGGCCAGCAGCGGCACGCACATGACGCGCAGCACGGTCAGGGCGTTCGGCAGGTTGACCACGGGTGCGTTGCCGACCGGGTCGGCCGCGCGATCGGGGATGGGTGGCTTCACGAAGGCGATCCGACGGGACGCGCCAGGAGGTCCACGCCGTCCACGTCCACGACGATCGCCCGGACCATGTCGCCGACGGCGATGCCCTCGTCGCCGATCCAGATCGCCGTCGAGGCGTCGTCGGGGCCTTGATGCCCGGCCCTCCCGATCGCCACCGGGCTGCCGTCGTCATCCACGTCGACGGACTCGACGAGGACCACCACCTGCTCGCCGATGCGATCCTCGGCGCGCTGGGCCATGACCTCGTCGACGAGCGCGGTGACCTCTTCGACCCGCTGCCGGATGACGTCGGCATCGATCTTGTCGGGCAGGGTCGCCGCCTCGGTGCCGTCCTCGTCGCTGTACCCGAACACGCCGACGGCGTCGAGGCGCGCCTCCTCGAGGAAGGCGAGCAGCTCGGCGTACTCGTCGTCGGTCTCGCCGGGGAACCCGACGATCACGTTGCTGCGGATGCCCGCGGCCGGATCGAGCTCGCGGATCCTGCTGACCAGCCCGAGGAACGCGTCCTTGCCCCCGAATCGGCGCATGCGCCGCAGCACGGTCGCGCTGGCGTGCTGGAAGGACAGGTCGTAGTAGGGAGCGACGACGTCGACCTGGGCGATGGCCGCCAGGAGATCGGGTCGTACCTCGGCCGGCTGCAGGTAGGCCACGCGCACGCGTTCGACAGTGGTGTCGGCGGCGATGCGTGGGAGCAGCGCCTCGAGCAGTCGCAGGTCGCCGAGGTCCTTGCCGTACGACGTGGAGTTCTCGCTGACGAGGACGACCTCGTGCACGCCCTGCCCGACCAGCCACGCGATCTCCGCGACGACGTCGAGCGGCGGACGCGACACGAACGAGCCGCGGAACGACGGGATGGCGCAGAAGGTGCAGCGCCGGTCGCAGCCCGACGCGAGTTTGACCGGTGCGACCGGACTGCCGTCGAGACGGCGGCGCAGCACCGGCGGCGTCCAGCCGGGGGCGTGCTCCTCCTCGGTGGCTGCACCGTGACCAGGAACGCTCACCGCGGCGGCAGAGCGGTCGACGGGGGTCAGTGGCAGGAGGTGCCGGCGGTCGGTCGGCGCATGCGGGACGTGCTGCTCGCCGCCGACGATCCGGCGCAGGGTCTCGGCGATGTCGGGGTAGTCGTCGAACCCGAGCACGGCGTCGGCCTCGGGCAGCGACTCTGCGAGGTCGCGGCCGTAGCGCTCCGCCAGGCAGCCGACCGCGACGACCGCCTTGGGACCGGCACCGTCGTCCTTGAGGTCGGCGGCCGCCAGGAGGGCGTCGATCGAGTCCTTCTTGGCGACGTCGACGAACCCGCAGGTGTTGACCAGCACGGCGTCGGCATCCTCAGGATCGTCGACGAGCGTCCAGCCGCCCAGCGCCAGCCGGGCAGCCATCTCCTCGGAGTCCACCTCGTTGCGGGCGCAGCCGAGCGTGACGACCGCCACCTTGCTGTTGTCAGGCACCGTCCAAGAGTACGGACCGCCGCCGTCAGTCGTTCGGGCGCTCGCCCCTGCCGCGCTCGAACTCGTCGACGAGATCCTCCGGATCAAGCCCGAGGACCGGCGCCATCGCCCGAAGCTGGCCCCGCGCGTACACCGTGCCGCCGCAGTGGCTGAAGTCGTCGTCCTCCATGGCCGCCAGGATCGAGGCGCGCAGCTTCGTCACCTGCGCAAGGTCCTCGAGCGACATGCCCCGCGCAACCCGTGCCTCATTCAGCATCTTGCCGACGGACATGTCACCTCCCCGTGGTGCTCTGATTTGTCATCGTATGTCGGTGGTGCGGTACCTGCAGTCGATCCTGTCACTGATCCTCGCCACGGATGACCATCAGCAGCCCGGGCAGCTCATCGGGCTTGACCAGGACGTCGCGAGCCTTCGAGCCCTCGCTGGGCCCGACGACGCCACGCGTCTCCATCAGGTCCATCAGGCGGCCGGCCTTGGCGAAGCCCACGCGCAGCTTGCGCTGCAGCATCGAGGTCGAACCGAACTGCGTCGTGACAACCAGTTCGACCGCCTGAAGAAGCACGTCGAGGTCGTCGCCGATCTCGCTGTCGACCTCACGCGTCGCGGCCACGTGCGAGGTGACCTCGGGGATGTAGTCGGCGTCGCCCTGGGCCCGGCAGTGCGCGACGACCGCCTTGATCTCAGCCTCGCTGACGAACGCGCCCTGGATGCGCATGGACTTGTTGGCGCCCATGGGCAGGAACAGGCCGTCGCCCTGGCCGACGAGCTTCTCGGCGCCGGCCTGGTCGAGGATGACGCGGCTGTCGGCAAGGCTCGAGGTGGAGAACGCCAGGCGGCTGGGCACGTTCGCCTTGATCAGGCCGGTGACCACGTCGACGCTCGGTCGCTGCGTAGCCAGCACCAGGTGGATGCCTGCTGCGCGGGCGAGCTGAGTGATGCGCACGATGGCGTCCTCGACGTCGCGCGGCGCCACCATCATCAGGTCGGCGAGCTCGTCGACGATCACCAGCAGGTACGGGTACGGCTCGACGATGCGCTCGCTGCCCGGCAGCGGCTTGACCTTGCCGGCCCGGACCGCCTTGTTGAACTGGTCGACGTGGCGGAAGCCGAAGTGGGCGAGGTCGTCGTAGCGCCGGTCCATCTCCTTGACGACCCACTGCAGTGCGTCAGCGGCCTTCTTCGGGTTGGTGATGATCGGCGTGATCAGGTGCGGGACGCCCTCGTAGGCCGCGAGCTCCACGCGCTTCGGGTCGACGAGGATGAGGCGTACGTCCTCGGGCGTCGAGCGCATGAGGATGGACACGATAAGACTGTTGATGCAGCTGGACTTTCCCGCTCCTGTCGCCCCGGCGACGAGAAGGTGCGGCATGCGGGCGAGGTTGGCGATGACGAAGTTGCCCTCGACATCCTTGCCCAGTGCCGCCGCCAGCGGATGGCTGTCGTTGACGGCGGTGTCGCTGGTGAGCACGTCGCCGAGGGCGACGAGCTCGCGGTCGGTGTTCGGGATCTCCACGCCGATGGCCTTCTTGCCCGGGATGGGGCTGAGGATGCGCACGTCGGCACTGGCGACGGCGTACGCGATGTTCTTGCTCAGGGCCGTCACCCGCTCCACCTTGACGCTCGGGCCCAGCTCGATCTCGTAGCGCGTGACCGTCGGGCCACGCATGAAGCCGGTGATGGTGGCGTCGATCGCGAACTGCTCCATGACCTCGGTCAGGGCGGCAACGACGTGCTCATTGGCTCGGGTGGCCGTGCGATGCGCCGGCCCGGACTTCAGCACGGTCGACTTCGGGAGGGAGTAGGGCGCGCGCCGTGGCAGCGTCAGCTGCACGGGTGCCTTGGGCGGCGGTGTCTTCGAGATGACGACGGTCTCGTGGCGGGCGGGGTGGCCCACCACGTGCTGCTCGGTGGGCAGGTCCGCCACATGCAGGATCGGGGCATCGGCAAGTCCGGCCATGAGGATCGCGGCCGGACGGTCCTCGTCGTCGAGCAGATCGGTGTCGTGGACGAGCAGGTGGTCCGACGCGGAGTCGTCGTCGTCCTCGTCGAGGTCGTGCGAGAGCGACATCGCGAACGGCTGCATGACGAGGTCAGGATCCTCATCGAGTGGAAGATCCGAGGCGGGCTGCGACGCACGTCGAGCCGGCCGGCGCACGAGGGTCGCGAGGCCGCGGATCCCCCGGACGAGGCGGTCGCGCACGGAGGCGAGCGAGGTGGCGGTCAGGACGAGCACGCCGAAGACGACAAGCAGCACCAGCAGGAACGCCGACACGACCGGACCCACCGCTGCGACGGCAGGCGCGGTGGCCAGCCAGCCCACGACCCCGCCGCCGGCTGCCATGGCGTCGGCTCCGTCGCTTGGCGTGGCCGAGCCCTGCGACAGGTGCCACAGACCGACGACGCCCACCAGGGCCGCCGAGCCGCCGATGGCGAGCCGCCCGGTGGTCGCCGACTGATCGGGGTGCCGCAGGAAGCGCCACGCAAGCGCCAGGAGGATCAACGGGGTCACCCATGCCAGGGAGCCGAGCACCGACGTCACCACGACGTCGACCCAGGACACGAACCAGCCGTCGACACCGAACCAGGTGGCGGCGATGAGGACCGCCGCCCCGGCCACGAGGGCCAGCCCCAGGCCGTCGCGACGATGGGTCGGGTCGAGGTCGCGGGCACTGCGTCCCACCGCGCGCGCGCTCGAGCCGAGGACGTGCGCGATGCCGAACCAGATGGCCCGCACGGCACGGCCCAGGGCCATGACCAGTCGGGCCACCGGACCGGGACCGGCGGGTCGGCGGACCGGTCGCCGGGCCTTGGGCCGGGCGGCCGGCTTGGGCCGACTGCCGGACGAGCGGGTGGGAGGTCGGGACGCACTGCGTGCAGGGCGTGCCGACGTGCGGGAAGCCATGGGTCGAGCGTAGCGGTCAGACCCCATGCGTCTCGGCAGTCACACGCGTCACGTTTCCTTCACGTGTCGGCCGTCACGTGTCAGCCGTCACGTGTCGCCCGTCGCGCGTCGGGCGATCAGACCTCGATCACGACCGGGATGATCATCGGCCGACGCCGGTGCGTGGTGTTGATCCACTTGCCGACGGCTCGCCGGATCCGCTGCTGCAGCTCGAAGGTGTCGTCGAGACCGTCGGACAGGGCCGCCTCGATCGTGCGGGTCACCTGCTCGAGGAGCGGGGCCATCAGTTCGTCCTCGGCGCCGAAGCCGCGCACGTGGATCTCCGGCCCGGCCACGACCTTGGCATCGACGATGTCCACGGCGACGAAGATCGAGATGAAGCCCTCCTCGCCCAGGACCCGACGGTCCTTGAGCGAGGACTCGGTCACGTCGCCCACCCCGATGCCGTCGACGTAGACGAAGCCCACCGGCAGGTACCCGGAGATGGACGCCTTCCCCTCGACGAGATCGACGGTGTTGCCGTCCTCGGCCAGGATCACGTTCGCGGGCTTGATCCCGACGCTCGCGGCGATCTCGGCGTTGGCGCGCATGTGCCGCCACTCACCGTGCACCGGCATCACGTAGGTCGGCTTGACGATGTTGTAGACGTAGCGCAGCTCGCCGGCGGCAGCGTGGCCCGACACGTGCACCAGCGCGTTGCCCTTGTGCACGATGTGCGCGCCCAGTCGGGCGAGGCCGTTGATGACGCGGAAGACCGAGTTCTCGTTGCCGGGGATGAGCGAGGAGGCCAGCACGACGGTGTCGCTCGGGCCGACGCTGATCGGATGGTCCCGATTGGCGATGCGCGACAGGACGGCCATCGGCTCGCCCTGCGAGCCCGTGCAGATGAGGACCGCCTCGTCGTCGGGCAGCGTGGCCAGGTCGTCAGAGGCGACCAGCATGCCGCCGGGGATGGTCAGGTACCCGAGGTCGCGTGCGATCGTCATGTTGCGCACCATCGACCTGCCGACGAAGGCGATCTTGCGATCGTGCAGGGCCGCCATGTCGATGATCTGCTGGATGCGGTGCACGTGCGAGGCGAACGAGGCCACGATGATCCGCCCCTCCGCTCGCAGGAAGACGGCGTCGAGGACGGGGACGATGTCCTTCTCGCTCGTGACGAAGCCCGGGACCTCGGCGTTCGTGCTGTCGACCAGCAGGATGTCGACCCCCTCGTCACCGAGGCGAGCGAATCCGTTCAGGTCCGTGATGCGACCGTCGAGCGGCACCTGATCCATCTTGAAGTCGCCGGTGTGCAGCACGGTTCCGGCCGCCGTGCGAATGGCCACGGCCATCGCGTCGGGGATCGAGTGGTTGACCGCGAGGAACTCCACGTCGAAGGGACCGCGCTTCTCGCGGTGGCCGTCCTCGACGGCGATGAGCGTCGGCTTGAGCCGGTGCTCACGGAGCTTCGCCTCGAGGAGGGCGAGCGTCAGCCGCGAGCCGAGGATGTCGATGTCCTCACGCTTGCGCAGCAGGTAGGGCAGAGCCCCGATGTGATCCTCGTGACCGTGCGTGAGCACCACCGCCTCGATGTCGTCGAGGCGATCGAGGATCGGGCCGAAGTCGGGAAGGATGAGGTCGACTCCCGGCTGGGTCTCCTCGGGGAAGAGCACCCCGCAGTCGACGATGAGCAGACGCCCGTCGATCTCGAACACGGTCATGTTGCGACCGATCTCGCCGAGTCCGCCAAGGGCGAAGATCCGCAGGCCGCCGGCCGGCAAGCGCTGCCGGAGCCGGCAGGTTGGAGTGGCTCATGCGCTGAAGCCGCGCACTCCGCCGAGGGCGAGGTCGGCGCGGAGCATGTCGCGCTGCGCCTCGCGTGGCGTCGACCAGTGGCAGGCGGACCGGCCCGGAGGGCAGGCCCTGCATCTGCAGCGCCGCCTTGGTGAGGATGACTCCCTGCGTGCGGAAGCATCCGGTGTAGACGGGCAGCAGGGACGCTTGGATCTCGGCGGCCTCGGTCGCACGGCCGGCCCACAGCGCCTCAGCCATCGCCTTGAGTCGATCACCGACCAGGTGCCCGACGACCGAGATCATCCCGGCGCCCCCCACGGCCAGCATGGGCAGGTTCAGGATGTCGTCGCCGCAGTACCAGGCCAGGCCGGTGGTGGCGATGCCCCACTGCGTGAACTCCATGTCGCCCTTGGCGTCCTTGTTCGCCACGACGCGAGGATGCTCCGCGATGCGGATCAACGTCTCGAGCTCGATCGCCGTACCGGTGCGCTTGGGAATGTCATACGTGATCATCGGCAGGTCGGTGGCATCGGCGATCGCCAGGAAGTGGCGGACCAGCCCCTCCTGCGGGGGCCGGTTGTAGTACGGCGTCACGGCCATGACGCCGTGCGCGCCCGTACGTGCCGCGGCCCTGGCCGCCTGGACCGAGTGCGCCGTGTCGTTGGTGCCCACGCCCGCGATCACCGTGGCGCGATCCCCGACCGCGGCGAGGACGGCCTTGAGGGTGGCGATGTCCTCCTCGTCGGTCTTCGTCGCCGACTCGCCTGTCGTGCCGTTGACGACAAGGCCGTCGTGGCCGAGCTCGTCGACCAGGTGCGACGCCAGCCGCCCTACTCCGTCGACGTCGAGTGATCCGTCCTCGGCGAAGGGCGTCACCATCGCCGTCAGCATCACGCCGAAGGGGCTCTTGTCAGTGGTGGGACCGGGCATGGGTCAAGGCTATCGGTACCCGTGGAGGGCCGAAATCGTGGCGCGCGGCGGACTGCCCTACGGCGCGACGCGGCCGTTCTTGACGAAGGCGGCGTGCGTGATCGGCATGAGCGCGGACCACACCTCCTCGTACTTCTCCGCCACCATCTCGATCTCGCGCTGGGGGTAGGACGGGAAGTGCGAGCCCTCGACCTTGCGGCGAAGCGACAGGAAGTTCATCAGCGACCGGGCGTTCACGGTGACATAGGCGCTGGAGTAGATGGACACGGGCAGCACCATCCGGGCCACCTCGCGAGCGATGCCCGCGTCGAGCATGCGCAGGTACGCCGAGTAGGACGCGGTGCAGGCCTCGTGCATGTCGTGGTCGATCAGCGCGTACTGCTCGTCGGAACCGGGCAGGAACTCGTACGCCCCGGTCTTGCCCACCTGCACGACGGGACGGTCGTGCGCGGGCACGTAGAAGACGGGCTCCAGCTGGCGGTAGCGTCCGGACTCCTCGTTGTAGCTGGCGATGCGGTGCCGCATGTGCTCACGCCAGACGAAGATCGGGGCGCGCACGAAGAAGGTCATCGAGTTGTGCTCGAACGGGCTGCCGTGCCGGTCGCGCATCAGGTAGTTGATGAGGCCCGACGACCGCTCTGGGTCGGCGTCGACGTCCTCGAGGGACTGCTCGCCCGCGGTGGACACGCGGGCGGCGAAGATCACGTCGGCGTCCGACGCGCTGCTGCGCACGAGTTCCACGGTCACGTCGCTGCGGAAGGTCACCTGCTCGTCCGTCGTCACGGACGTCACCCTATCGACGGCGGACGTCCGGACTCGGGAACAATGCCGGGCATGGCCTCCTCCGGTGTCCGGCTTGCGCGCACGTCCGATGTCGACGACATCGCGGCCGTCAATGTGCGGTCCTGGCGCGCCAGCATGGCCGACCTGCTGCCCGCCGAGGTCCTCGCCGCGCTCGACCCCCGCGACCTCGCGATGGACTGGGCGAGCAGCATCCTCAACCCGCCCCTGCCCACCCAGCGGCTCCTCGTGGCCGTCGACGACGACCGGGTGGTGGGGTATGCCGCGATCGGTCCGAACCAGGACCCCGACGCCGACCCGACAACGGCCGAGGTGCTCGCCCTCGAGGTCGATCCCGAGCATCGTCCGCCACGGACACGGCTCGCGACTGATGGCGGCGGCGGTCGACCACCTGCGCGCCGGCGGGATGGAGTCCGCCGTCATCTGGTGCACGCTGGACGACTCCCCCCGCCGGGCATTCCTGAACAGCGCCGGCTGGGGCCCGGATTCGGCCTTCCGCGACGTCCTGGTCGGCCTGTCCCCTGAGGGCGACGAGATGGTCGTGCGTCAGGTCCGACTGGTCGCTGACCTTCGCTGACGGGGGTTCCTGGCACGATCCATAAAGAAAATGCCCGGCGAGTCCCCCGCTCTCGCCGGACTCCCCCACCTTGTCGAAGCGAGCGAGGCGAGTCCACGGAACGGTGTCCCCAAGGAGGGGGACCGGCTACGGGCCGAGGGGGTCTCCCTCGAGCAGCCCGTCTCGGGATGCGGCCGCGTACAGCTCCGTTCGGGTGCGGGCGGGCCGGCCGACCTGCGCGTACTTGGCGCGAACGCGATCGAGGTACTCCTTGGCCGTATGCGGAGAGATGCCCATGCGGTGCGCGACCGCGGACAGTTTCAGCCCGGAGGCGTACAGCCGCAGGGCATCCAGTTCGCGGGGGCTGAGGCCGGGTCGGTCCGCAGCCGTCGCGAGGATCGCCGCCAGGTCGACCGACAAGAACAGCTCGCCGCGCGCCGCCGTGCGCAATGCCTCGATCAGCGTGTCGTACGACACCCGCTTGGCGACGAACCCGAGCGCGCCGGCCTTCAGCCCGCTGCGCACGGCAGCTGCGTCGTCGAAGGCGCTGATCAGCAGGACGGACACGCCCTGGGCGGTCAGTTCGCCGGTGCCGTCGGCCACGGGCGGGGTCCCCGGCCCGAGGTCCACGTCGAGGAGGGCGACCGTGGGGCCCGCCGCGACGGCGTCGGACACCGAGGCGCCCGAGTACACGATGCGCACGTCGTCCGCGGAATGGCTCTCGAGAAGGGCGACCAGGCCCTCCCGCACCAATTCGTGATCGTCGATGAGGGCCAGTCGCATGGGCGCGACCCCAGCCTCCGCATCAGATGTGCCGATACCGGCCATCCCTATCCCCCGTTCGCTATGCGCAGCTCCCACAGCATGTCAGGTTCAACCGGATCCAGCAGGGCACCGGGCAGCGGGAGGCCGAGCATGTCGGCCCGCCGGTCGGGTGAAATGGGAGTGATCAGGCGGATCGCGAAGATTCCGCTCTCGTCCCGAGCGGACAGCCGGGCCACACCACCGGGCTCCGACGCGTCGATGGCAAGTCGCAGCGACTGCCGTCCCAGCGCGGTGGTCCGCGCCCACGGCGGCGCCACCTCAGGGATGTCGACGTCGAGGAAGATGCCCCGGCGTCGGGCGCGTACTGCGAGGGAGGTCGCAGCAGCGTGCACCGCGTCCTGAGCCGGATCCACCTTGATGACCGTGCGGATGAACCGCTCCTCGAGGGCCGCGTGGAATCGCGTTACGTCATCGTCGGGGTCGATTCGGCCGTCGGCGATGCCCTCCAGCAGACCCGTCACGTCGGACTCGCGCAGGGCGCCGTAGCGCATGGACATCCGACGGACACTGGCGTCGGAGACCGCCACCGCAGCCTGCTCGATGGCCACCTGGCTTCGTGCGGCGGCCACGGCAGCGGCGTTGCGGCGCGTGCTGCGGCCGAAGAGGGCCGACGCGATGATCAAGGCCGTTCCTGGTGCCAGGAGCTCGTGGATCACGTCGCCCTGGATGAGCAGCCACATCGCCACCAGCACCAGCCACGACCACGTGGGTCCTGCACCGGCGGCCACCACGAACAGGGCGATGATCGCCCCGGAGGCCCAGTCCGTCCAGGTCCCGTGGTCGACCACCACCGACTGGGCCTGCAACTGGTAGATCAACGGGCTGGCAACGGCAACTACGACAACGACCCACCAGGGAATCTCCCCGGCCAGCGACGCCCGGGCGATCAGCAGCCCCAGAGCGACGAAGATCCCGAACGCGGCGAGGGCCGCGATCGGCTCCTGGATCTCGTCGCGGGTGAGCACGATCACCAGCGCGTTGAACAACCCCATGGCGATGAGGATGGGCATGGTGAACGCACGGGCCGCCGGCCGGAACGGCGGGTCCTCGCGGGCCGACCGGGGAGCATCCCACTCGATCAGGACGGTCGTCCCGCCGCCGGGGCTGGACTGAACGCTCGAGGTTCCGCCCACCTCGGCGAGCGACTGCTCCATCGCCGAGAGCACCCCGAAGCGCTCGCGCGAGTCCTCCGGATCGAAGCCGCGTCCGTCGTCGCGCACGACAACCCGAGCGTGCTGGCCACCGCGCACTGCCGTCAGGCGCGCCTCGAGCCAGACGGTGCGGGCGTCGGCATGCCGGTCGACATTGGCCAGCGCCTCGCGCGCTGCCGTCAGGATCGCGTCGTAGACCGGTGCCGGGACCTCGCGCAACGAGGCGCAGTCGGCGTGGACGGACGTACCCGTCGTGTACAGGTCGATGATGGCATCGCTCAGATCCCGATCCAGCCATCGGCCGTCGGTGTGCGACGCGGGTGGCGGCTCGACGCGATAGCGCAACCGCCGCATCACGTCGGCCGCCTCGCGACAACGCTCTCGGAGGCGCTGCTGCAGCTCCGGCGTGGCGAGTCCACCGCGGACGATCGCCGTCAGGGTGTTCAGAACCGTGGCATGCAGCAGGCGCTCCTCACGGTGCACCGCGGATTCGACGCCCTCGGCCACCAGGCGCTCCTGCTCCGCCGCGATCAGCTCAGTCGCCGCGTCGTCAACCGCTCGGGCATCGCGCACGAGGGCCCTGCGCGCCGAGAGCGTGACGAAGCCCAGGGCAAGTGCGTAGGCCGGATAGAGGAGGTCCTGCTGCTCGGCTGCACTGGCGACCGAGGGATCGAAGAATCCGAACAGGATGGACACCTCGATCGTGACGCTGGTCAGCAGCCACGCCAACGCGCCGCCGTAGGGGAACAGGAGTCCGGCCATCGCCCCGGGCAGGACGGCGAGCGAGGTTGCGGCACCCCAGTCAGGATCAGCCTGCTGGGCGGCGTTGATCAGCACGGCTACCGAGACCGCGAGCAGCGCCGCCACGTTGAGGATCCTCAGCGGCCATTGCCACCGGGGCGATCCGAGTACGTGCGATGCCGCGAGCGCCAGCCATGCGAGCGCGCTGCCCCACATGAGGAGCGGGGCAAGCCCTCCACCCACGTTGGTCGGCCACACCCGAGCGTCGCCGACGATCCACAGGAATTGCCAGACGAGCGCGAGGGTGACGAGTCCACGATCGACCGCGTCGTACGTGGAGGGGTCGGTGGGTCGTTCGGCCGCGGCGGTCGACGGCTCGGGGTCCGACGGTTCCGTGTCCACCAGGGCCGCGTGCGACAGCGCCTGGCCCCGATCCATCCGGGAAGCCTCGCACAGTGCCCCGTCGCGCGTGGGTCAGGCCGCAGACTCCCGCACCCGGCCGGGTACGGTCCCTTCGTGCCCATCCTCGACATGGAGCCGCCCCACCGGCGGCGCATCACGTCGAACGCCGTGGGGATCGGCCTCGCCACCGGCGCGTACGCCCTCTCCTTCGGAGCCATCTCCGTCGCCAGCGGTCTGAACGTCTGGCAGACCCAGACACTGTCGCTGCTGATGTTCACGGGGGCGTCCCAGTTCGCGCTCGTCGGCGTGCTCGGCGCCGGAGGCGGCGCGATCGCGGCCATCCTGACCGCGTGGCTGCTCGGAGCCCGCAACGGCCTGTATGCCCTGAGCCTCGCTCCCGTCCTCGAGGTTCGCGGCCTTCGCCGACTCGGGGCGGCGCAGTTGACGATCGATGAGTCGACGGCGATGGCACTTGCCCACCCGGAGCCGGTAGCGGCGGCGCGACACGCGTTCTGGACGACCGGGCTCTCGGTCTTCGTGCTGTGGAACATCGGCACGTTCGCTGGCTCCTTCGGCGCCTCCCTCATCGACAACCCGGCCTCCCTCGGCCTCGACGCGGCGATTCCCGCAGGCTTCCTCGCCCTGCTGTGGCCGCGCCTGGTCGATCGCACGATGTGGGCGGTCGCCGCGGCGGGAGCCACGGTGGCCCTGGTGCTGACACCGCTCCTCAGGCCCGGACTCCCCGTCCTGGCGGCCGGACTCGTCGCGCTCGCGGCGTCATGGCTGATCGGGCGGCGGGCGTGATCTGGGTCGCGGTCCTCGCTGGGTCGTTGGGCACCTACGTGGCCAAGCTCGTCGGCTACCTGCTGCCCGGCGAGATGCTCTCCCGGCCCAGCGTGCGCCGCATCACCGGTTTGCTCCCCGTCGCCCTGCTGTCGGCCCTCGTCGCCGTGCAGACGTTCGCCGTGGGGCAGACCCTGGTCATCGACGCCCGCCTCGCCGGCGTCGCCGCTGCCGTGGTCGCCCTCCTCCTTCGTGCACCGTTCCTCGTCGTCGTGCTCGTGGCAGCGATCACCGCCGCTGTCCTGCGGGCCGTAGGGCTGGCCTCATGAACGAGCCGCGCAAGCCGATCTTTGGATTCCTCTGGCCCAAGCCCGATCCGGACGCTCCGGTCGACGACGCGTTCGTGCAGGTGCGGCCGGTGCGCGTCGTGGGCCGCGGCCCGGTGCGGATCGTCGCCCTTGGCGTCCTCAGTGCGATCACGGTCATCGGCCTCGGATCCGCGCTGATGTCCGCACTGGTGACGGGCGCGCTGGTCCCCACCATCGTGGCGGCAGGCGTGGCCGCCACGGCCACCTTCGTTCTCCTGCGCGGCTGGGTGGTCGGCACCTACGTGTCCGACGAGGCCGTTCGCATCGAGACCGTCCTGCGGCGGCGCGAGGTGCCCTGGGCGGAGGTGGCCTCGGTCGACCTGGTCGAAGGTCGATGCCCGTTCCTCGGCACGCCGATCTGGGTTTCGGGTTCGCGATCGATGCTGCGCACCCGCACCGGCGTCATGATCGCGACCCACGTCTACTCCACGTCGCCGGACCTGTGGCTTCGGGCCGAGGCGTTCGACATGGCCCGGCTCCGGCTCGAGCACTGGGCCGGTCGCTAGTCCGCCGGTGACGGTTCGAAGAGCCCGATCGCGCGCCGCATCGCCGCCCGGGCGCGCTTGCGGTCCCGGCAGTCGTCATAGCCGATAGCGAGGCGGTACCAGCAGCGCCAGTCCTCCGGCGAGGCCTGGACGTCGCGCTCGTACTCGGCGAACCTCACGTCCGCCGCGTCCTTGGCCACGCGGCCGGACGGCGTCTTGGGCAGGTCGTCGACGGGCAGCCCGCCCTCGGCGCCGAGCTCCTTGCCCATGCGCGCGGTGGCCATCCCGAACCTCAGCTCACGCCAAAGCACCCACACGCCGATCGCCGGGATCACCACGACGCTGATGCCGAAGACGATCAGGGCCGGCTCGCCGGTAACGATGAGAGCCCATGCCCGCATCCCGGCGAACACGATGTACACGGCAACCGCGGCCGCCAGCAGCCACGAGAGGGTCCTCGCACTCACGGTGCGCACCCGATCTGCACGAGGGCGTCAGCCGAGGTCGAGGTAGTTCGCCAGGCCCACCGTGAGTCCCGGGTGTGCGCTCACCTGGCGCACTCCCATCAGGACACCCGGCATGAACGACGTGCGGTCCAGCGAGTCATGTCGAATCGTGAGGGTCTCGCCCTCACCGCCGAGGATGACCTCCTGATGCGCGACGAGGCCGCGGGCGCGCACGGAATGCACGTGGATGCCGTCGATGTCGGCTCCGCGCGCCCCGTCGAACTCGTGGGTCGTGGCATCCGGCTGAGCGGGCAGTCCCGCACGGGCGGCGGCCATGAGCATCGCCGTGTGGCTGGCCGTCCCGGATGGGGCGTCGACCTTGCCCGGGTGGTGCAGCTCGATGATCTCGGCCGACTCGAAGTACGGGGCCGCCAGTTCAGCGAGGCGCATCATGATCACGGCGCCGATGCCGAAGTTGGGGGCGATGAGCACGCCCACCTGCGGATTGGCTGCGCACCATTCGCGCACCTGGGCCAGCTTGGCGTCATCGAAGCCCGTGGTTCCGACCACGCAGTGGATGCCGTCGCTGATGCATGCCTTGAGAGTGCGCATCACGGAGTCCGGAGTGGTGAAGTCGACGATCACGTGGGCACCCGCCTGAGACAGCGCGGAGGGCGGTACGCCGATATCGATCGCTGCGACCAGTTCGCAGTCCGCTGCGCCGTTGATCGCCTCGACGACCGCCTGACCCATGCGCCCACGCGCACCGACAACGCCAACCTTGATCACGACGCGAGCCTACTCGGACGGATCTCAGCCGACCGCGTTGAAGGTCGTGGTCTCGTCGAACGGTCCGACCACGGCAAGGGTCGCCGGCGCGGTCAGGATGTCGCGGGCCACGTCCTGGATGTCCTGCGGACGTGACGTTGTCGACGCGACCCAGCAGCTCGTCGATGCTGAGCAGCGGATCCCCGTGCAGCTCGCTCTTGGCGATGCGCGTCATGCGGGCACCGGTGTCCTCCTGGCCGAGCACGGTCCCGCCGCGGACCTGCCCCTTGCCACGCGCGATCTCGTCGTCGGTCAGGCCGCTGTCGGCCAGCCGCTCCATCTCGGTGATGCACACGTCGAGCACGCTGTCGACCTTGCTCGGCAGGCAGCCCACGTAGACGCCGAACATCCCGTCGTCGGCGTACCCCTGGGCATACGAGTACACCGAGTAAGCGAGTCCGCGCTTCTCGCGGACCTCCTGGAACAGGCGGCTGCTCATGCCGCCGCCGAAGGCCGTGGACAGCACGCTCATGGCGTAGCGGCGGGGGTCGCTGCGAGTCAGGCCCGGGACGCCGATGATGAGGTTGGCCTGCTCCGTCGCCCGACGGGTGACCTTGATGTTCGCTCCGTGCGGCCGCGGACGGCGAGCCTGGCGCGCGGCCTGGGCCACGATCGACTCGTCGAGGACGTGGGCGAAGGCGGCCCGGACCTGCTTGACGACGGTGGCGTGATCGAGGCTGCCGGCCGCGGCGATCACGATCGACTCGGGACGGTACTTGCGGTGGTAGAAGGCATTGATGGACCGGCGGGACAGACCGGTGATGGTCTCGATCGTGCCCAGCACCGGACGTCCGAGAGGGGTGTCGCCGAACATCGCCGAGGCGAACTCCTCGTGCACGAGGTCCGCGGGCTCGTCCTCGTGCATCGCGATCTCCTCGAGGATCACCCCTCGCTCGCTCTCCACGTCCTCGGTGCGGATCAGGGCGTCCGTCACGACGTCGCAGACGACATCGATGGCCAGCGGCAGGTCAGTGTCGAGCACCCGCGCGTAGTAGCAGGTGTACTCCTTGGTGGTGAACGCGTTCAGGTCACCGCCGACCGCCTCGATGGAGGCGGAGATCTCGAGCGCCGAACGCCGCGACGTGCCCTTGAACAGCAGGTGCTCGAGGTAGTGCGCGGAACCCCTCATCGAGCCGCTCTCGTCGCGTGAGCCGACGTTCACCCACACGCCGAAGGCGACCGAGCGAACGCCCGGAACCTGCTCGGTGATGATCCGCAGGCCGCCCGGGAGGGTGGTGCGGCGGACGAGTCCGCCGTCACCCTCCCGAAGCAGCGTGCGTGTTTCAGCCTTGGGCATCGGCGGGCGCGTCCGCGCCCTCGAGCACCGGCACGAGCGAGAGCTTGCCGCGCGGGTCGATCTCCTTGATCTCGACCTGCACCTTGCTGCCGACCTTGAGGACGTCCTCGACGTTCTCGACGCGCTTGCCGCCCGCGAGCTTCTTGATCTCGGAGATGTGCAGCAGGCCGTCCTTGCCCGGCATCAGGGACACGAAGGCACCGAAGGTGGTGGTCTTGACCACGGTCCCCAGGTAGCGCTCGCCCACCTCGGGCATCGTCGGGTTGGCGATCTGGTTGATCTGCGCCCGAGCAGCCTCCGCCGACTCGCCGTTCGTGGCACCGATGTAGATGGTGCCGTCGTCCTGGATCGTGATGTCGGCGCCGGTCTCCTCCTGGATCTGGTTGATGATCTTGCCCTTCGGCCCGATCACCTCGCCGATCTTGTCGACCGGGATCTGGATAGCGATGACGCGAGGAGCAGTCGGTGCCATCTCGTCCGGCGCGTCGATGGCCTCGTTCATGACCTCGAGGATCGTCAGGCGCGCGTCGTGCGCCTGCTGCAGCGCGGCGGCGAGCACCGACGCGGGAATGCCGTCGAGCTTCGTGTCGAGCTGGAGCGCGGTGACGAAGTCCTTCGTGCCGGCGACCTTGAAGTCCATGTCACCGAAAGCATCCTCGGCGCCGAGGATGTCGGTGATGGCGACGTACTCGGTCGTGCCGTCGACCTCTCCGGAGATCAGGCCCATCGCGATGCCGGCGACCGGGGCGCGCAGCGGCACACCGGCGTTGAGCAGCGACATCGTCGAGGCGCAGACGGAGCCCATGGACGTCGAGCCGTTGGAGCCGAGGGCCTCGGACACCTGACGGATCGCGTAGGGGAACTCCTCCTTGGACGGCAGCACCGGCAGGAGTGCCCGCTCGGCGAGCGCGCCGTGGCCGATCTCGCGGCGCTTGGGCGAGCCCACGCGACCGGTCTCTCCGGTGGAGTACGGCGGGAAGTTGTAGTTGTGCATGTAGCGCTTGCGGCTCTCCGGGCTCAGCGTGTCGAGCTGCTGCTCCATGCGGAGCATGTTCAGGGTCGTGACGCCCAGGATCTGGGTCTCGCCACGCTCGAACAGCGCCGATCCGTGGACGCGCGGAAGCACGTCGACCTCGGCCGACAGCGTGCGGATGTCGGTGAGACCACGACCGTCGATGCGCACGTGGTCCTTGAGGACGCGCTCGCGCACGACCTTCTTCGTGACCGCACGCAGCGCCGCGGAGATCTCCTTCTCGCGCCCCTCGAACTCCTGGCCCGCCTCCGCGACGACGACCTTCTTGATGTCGTCGAGACGGTTCTCGCGCTCGGCCTTGCTGACGATCGTCATGGCCTCGCGGACGTCCGCGACAGACAGGCGCTCGACGGCGTCGTACACGTCGTCCTGGTACTCGAGGAACACCGGGAAGTCGGCGATCGGCTTGGCGGCCGCGGCGGCCAGCTGCTGCTGCGCCTCGCACAGCGTGCGGATGAACGTCTTGGACGCATCGAGGCCCTCGGCGACGACCTCCTCGGTCGGCGCCGTGGCGCCACCGGCGATGAGCTCGATCGTCCGGACGGTGGCCTCGGCCTCGACCATCATGATGG
Source organism: uncultured Actinomycetes bacterium (assembly GCA_963755335.1). Classification (GTDB taxonomy): domain Bacteria; phylum Actinomycetota; class Actinomycetes; order S36-B12; family S36-B12; genus UBA10649. The sequence continues at coordinate 1,222,079 of CAVWJW010000008.1, read as the reverse complement.
CGACGTCGTCACCGGCGATGCGGCCCGCGACGACCATGTCGAACACGGCCTCCTCGAGCTGGTCGTGCGTCGGGAACGCGACCCACTGGCCACGGATGAGCGCGACGCGGACGCCGCCGATCGGGCCGCTGAACGGCAGGCCGGACAGCTGGGTGGACGCCGACGCGGCGTTGATGGCCACGACGTCGTACAGGTCGACGGGGTTGAGCGCCATCACGGTGATGACGACCTGGACCTCGTTGCGCAGGCCCTTCTTGAACGTCGGGCGCAGCGGGCGGTCGATGAGCCGGCAGGTGAGGATGGCGTCCTCGGACGGACGGCCCTCACGGCGGAAGAACGAGCCGGGGATGCGACCGAGGGCGTACATGCGCTCCTCGACATCGACCGTCAGCGGGAAGAAGTCGAACTGGTCCTTCGGGGACTTGCCGGCCGTCGTGGCGCTCAGGAGCATCGTCTGCTCGTCGAGGTACACGGCGACAGAGCCGGCGGCCTGGCGGGCCAGGCGGCCGGTCTCGAACACGATGGTGCGCGTGCCGAACGACCCGTTGTCGATGACGGCTTCTGCGCGGGAAATCTGGGGACCCTCCACGGGTGCCTCCTGTTCTGTGACAGGGGCGCACACGTAACGCGGCCGGTGGCGGTCTTCGATCGAGGCCCACGGGGATCACCTGCGCTGCAGGAATCCCCGGAGGTCACTACCGAGGACCGACGGACGACGCTGTCGCGGCGCCCCGGATTGGTTTCCGTATTCAGTTTTTCCGGGGTGCTGTGGTGCTGAACAGACAGGCCCGTCCACCTGGACGGGCCTGTCGGATAGGGCTAGCGGCGGATGCCGAGCTTCTCGATGATCGTGCGGTAGCGCGCGATGTCGGTCTTCACCAGGTACTGGAGGAGCCGACGGCGCTGGCCGACGAGGATCAGCAGACCACGACGGCTGTGGTGGTCATGCTTGTGGGTCTTGAGGTGCTCCGTGAGATCGGAGATGCGACGCGTCAGCATCGCGATCTGGACCTCAGGGCTGCCGGTGTCGCCCGGCTTGGAACCGTACTCGGCGATGATCTCCTGCTTGGTGGCGCTGTCGAGCGGCATGCATGATCCTTTTCGTCGCTTCCGGGGAAGCGGTTGAGATGACACGAATCGCGGAGGATGGGAGGAATCCCGCCCCACGACCGTCTTAGCCCCAGAAGACTACCAGCCTCAGCGACGCAGGAGGACCGCGGCGTCGGTGCCCACCGCGAGGGTCACATGGGCCAGGACCCCGGCCAGGATCGACCGCGTTCGCAGGGCGATCACCCCCAGGACCAGTCCCCCGAACAGGCTGGTCACCATCTCGGGAAGCGGCTTGTCGAGGTGCAGCAGGCAGTACGGGGCCGCCATCGCCGGGATCGCCCACCACCCCAGCAGCCCGAATCCGGCCGTGACCAGGAAGCCCCGGTAGAAGAACTCCAGCGCCACGAACGTCAGGGCGTACATCGCCCACCAGGCCAGCAGACCCGCGAGGGTGCCGCGGCCCGCCGACCAGTCCGTGTAGAACGGATAGGTCTGCTGGAACCGCGGCTGTCCGGCCGACAGGTAGGCGCCGGCGACGATGGCGGGCAGGAGCACCGCGAAGATGCGCAGCTCCCCGCGGAACAGGCCCAGGCGCAGGCCGTACGAGCGGATCGACTGACGATGGGCCAGCGCGTAGACGACCGGGAACGCGACGTAGATGGCGATGCACCAGCCGGCCCACCAGCCGAGCTGGGCCAGTTCAGGCCACGCCGGCGGCCGTTGGCGCGGCACCCAGCTCACCAGCGAGATCGCCGTCCAGCCCGTCAGCAGGAAGACGGTCAGGCGGCCACGTTGCGTCGACCGGTACCCGGCCAGCGCCGCGATCACCGCGAACACGACGAGGAAGGACCCGGAGGTACGGACAAGGTCGTGGCCCCACCAGGTGCGGGCATCGAACACGGTGATGAGGACGACCTCGTACCCGAACACGGTGGCCGCCACCCCCACGACGACCAGGGCGACCCGGCGCGGGTCGCTGACCGCGAAGACGTCACGCCACGAGTGGGCCTCCGGCCGCGCGGGCGCCGGCTCGACGACGACCGGGGCCGTGGTGGTGGTCATCGTGGTGATCCGCCGCTACTGACGGGCCGTCAGAAGGGTTCGGGCGAGCGCGACGTCGCTGTTCATCTGCTCGATCAGCCCGTCGAGGCCGTCGAAGGTGAGCTGCCCGCGGAGCCGCTCGACGAACCGCACCCTGATCGGATACCCGTACAGGTCGAGGTCAGTGCGGTCGAGGACGTAGGACTCGACCCGGCGCTCGGTGCCCTGGAAGTGCGGATTGGTGCCGACCGAGATGGCCGCGGGATACCCCACACCGGCGGTGTCGAGCCAGCCCGCGTACACGCCGTCGGCCGGCACCGCCGGCGTGTCGGGCCAGGCCAGGTTGGCGGTCGGGAAGCCGAGCTCGCGTCCTCGATGGTCGCCATGCACGACGGTGCCGTCGATCGCGTACTCGCGCCCCAGGACCTCCGCCGCCTCAGCCACGTCGCCTGACTCGATCAACGTGCGCGCGTGCGTCGACGACCAGCGCTGCTGCGCATCCCCCACCAGTCCGACCGCGGTGACCGTGAACCCCATGTCGTGTCCCTGCTCCTGGAGGGTGGCCACGGTGCCCGCCGCGCGGTGCCCGAAGCGGAAGTCCTCCCCCACCACGATCTCGTGGGCATGCACCTCGTCGACGAGGAACCGGGAGATGAACTCCTCCGGTGTCAGGTGCGACAGCGCCTCGTCGAATGCGAGCACCCTCACCTCGTCGGCACCGTGCTCGCGCAGCAACTCGACGCGGCGGTGCACGGACGCCAGTGACGGCGGCGCGACACGCGGCCCGACGACCGACATCGGGTGGGGATCGAAGGTGACCACCACGAGCGGGAGTCCTCGGGCATCGGCGCGCTCGCGCGCGGCGGCCAGCAGGGCCTGGTGCCCACGGTGCACTCCGTCGAAGACGCCGATCGATACGACGGAGGCCAGCCGGGCGGGGCTCGCGGCATCGGTGGAGGTCATGGCGCGCCTAGCCTAGGACCCGGACTTGGACGGGGCCGGCACGAACACCGCCAGGTAGCGGGCGCGGCCACCCTCGTCTGCGGCCATCGCCACGAACCGGCCGTCGGGACCGACGACGGCGACCGGCTCCTGGACCGCCGGCCCGTCGTAGTCGATGCGCAGGCCCGAGCCGACCGCCCGCGCCTGCTCGTGCGTGACGTGCCAGACGGGGAAGCAGGACGCGACGACGGCCGACATCGCCAGCACGCACTCGCGACCCCGCCCCTCGAGCTCGTCGAGGGACACGGCGCCGGCAGCCGAGAAGGCCCCGACTCGGGTGCGGCGCAGCTGCACGAGGTGGCCGCCTACGCCCAGCGCATCGCCGAGATCGCGGGCGATCGCCCGGACGTAGGTGCCGGTGCTGCACGTGACCCTGATGCCGACATCGATCCCGTCGGCGCTGCGATGGATCGCGCCCAGGTCGATGCTGGCGATCTCCACCGTCCGCGCGGGCAGCTCGACATCCTCGCCCGCGCGAACGCGGTCATAAGCCCGGCGTCCGTCGACCTTGATGGCGCTGACCGAGCTCGGTCGCTGCTCGATGACGCCGACGAAGGCACCCAGCGACGCAGCGATGGCGTCGTCGGTCACCGCCGCGAGTAGCCCCGAGTCGGCCATCGTCAGGACGTCACCCTGCCGGTCGTCCGTGACGGTGGCCTGGCCCAGCCTGATCGTGGCCTCGTACGACTTGTCCTTGAGCGCCAGGAGGCCGAGCAGGCGGGTGGCCTGGCCCACGCCGAGCACCAGCACCCCGGTCGCCATGGGGTCGAGGGTGCCGGCGTGGCCGACCTTGCGGGTGCCGAGCGCCCGACGCGCCCGCCCGACGACGTCATGCGACGTCATCCCCTCCGGCTTGTCGACGACCAGGAGCCCGGCGACGGTGCCGCCCACGTCGGACGGCATCTAGCTGGCGTCCGCCGCCGACTCGTCGAGCTCGAGATCCTCGTCGGGGTGCCGGTACGGATCCGCCTCGCCGGCATAGGTCGCCCCCGCCGCCTGCTCGTGGACGGCGGCATCGGCGATCGCCGCCTGCTTGAGGAGCTCCTCGAGGTGCGCCGCGGTCTCGGGGATCGCATCCGGGATGAACTCCAGGGTCGGGGTGAACTTCACGCCGGTCTGCTTGCCCACCTCCGAGCGCAGGACGCCCTTGGCCGACTCGAGCGCAGCGGCCGTCGCCGACCGCGCGTCCTCGTCGCCGTACACCGTGTAGAAGACCGAGGCCTCCCGGATGTCCTGCGTGACCCGCACGTCGGTCACCGTGATGAAGCCCAGGCGCGGATCCTTGATCCGCTTCTCCAGGGTCTCCGCCACGATGACCTTGATGCGGTCAGCCATCTTGCGCTGCCGCGCTTCGCTCGTCACGGCCTACGCCTTTCGGGGCTTCTCGCGCAGCTCGAACGTCTCGATGACATCGTCCATCTTGACGTCCTGGAAGTTGCCGAGGTTGATGCCGCACTCGAAGCCCTCGCGGACCTCGGTCACGTCATCCTTGAACCGGCGCAGGCCGGCGATGTTGAGGTTCTCCGCCACGACAGCGCCGTCGCGGATGAGGCGAGCCTTGCCGTTGCGACGGATCTCGCCGGACTGCACGAGGCAGCCGGCGATGGTGCCGAACTTGCTCGACTTGAACACCTCGCGCACCTCGGCGGTACCGAGCTGCACCTCTTCGTAGATCGGCTTGAGCATGCCGCGCAGGGCCGCCTCGACCTCTTCGATCGCCTGGTAGATGACGCTGTAGTAGCGCACATCCACGCCCTCTTCGGTCGCGAGCTCCGCCACCTTACCCTCGGGCCGGACGTTGAAGCCGATGATGACCGCCTTGGAGGCACTCGCCAGCGTGACGTCGTTCTTGTTGATCGCGCCGACGCCGCGGTGGATGACCCGCAGGTTGACCTCGTCGCCCACGTCGATCTTGAGCAGCGCGTCCTCGAGGGCCTCGACCGAGCCCGACACGTCGCCCTTGATGATCAGGGTGAGCTCCTGGACCTCGCCCTTCTCCAGCGACTCGAGGAAGTCCTCCAGCGACCGCTTGACGCGGTTCTTCGCGAGCAGCGCGTTGCGCTCGCGAGCCTGGCGGGTCTGCGCGATCTGTCGTGCGACTCGATCCTCGGCGACGACCATGAAGCTGTCGCCTGCGCCGGGCACGGACGTGAGTCCGAGCACCTGCACCGGGAACGACGGGGTCGCCACGTCGACGGGGTTGCCCTCGTCGTCGAGCATCGCCCGCACGCGACCGAACGCGTCGCCGGCCACGATGGAGTCGCCGGCGCGCAGGGTGCCGCGCTGCACGAGGACGGTCGCGACCGGGCCGCGGCCACGGTCGAGGTGCGCCTCGATGGCCACGCCCTGGGCGTCCTGGTGCGGGTTGGCACGCAGGTCGAGGGTCGCGTCGGCGGTCAGCAGGACGGCCTCGAGCAGGGACTCGATGCCGGTGCCGGCCTTCGCGGACACGTCGACGAACATCGTGTCGCCGCCGAACTCCTCGGCCACCAGGCCGTACTCGGTCAGCTGGGCGCGGACCTTCATCGGGTCGGCGCCCTCCTTGTCGACCTTGTTGACGGCCACGACGATCGGCACGCCGGCCGCCTGGGCGTGGTTGAGCGCCTCGATGGTCTGCGGCTTCACGCCGTCATCTGCGGCCACGACGAGGATCGAGATGTCGGTGACCTGCGCACCACGAGCACGCATGGCAGTGAACGCCTCGTGGCCCGGGGTGTCGATGAAGGTGATCTTCCGCTCGGTGCCATCGCCCGTGTACGTCTTCACCTGGTAGGCGCCGATGTGCTGGGTGATGCCGCCGGCCTCGCCGCCGATGACGTTGGTCTTGCGGATGGCGTCGAGCAGGCGGGTCTTGCCGTGATCGACGTGACCCATGACCGTGACGACCGGGGGCCGGATCTCCAGCTCCTCCTCGCCGCCCTCGTCCTCGCCGAACTCCAGGTGGTACGACTCGAGCAGCTCGCGGTCCTCGTCCTCGGGCGAGACGACCTCGACGCTGTAGTTGAGCTCGCTGCCGAGCAGGCGCAGCGTGTCGTCGTCGATCGACTGGGTGGCCGTGACCATCTCGCCGAGGCCGATGAGCACCTTGACCAGGTCGGCCGGCATCGCGTCGATCTTGTCGGCGAAGTCGGTCAGGCTGGCGCCTCGCGGCAGCCGCACGACCTCGCCCTGGCCGCGCTTGATCCGGACGCCGTCCATGATCGGCGCCTGCATGTTGTCGAACTCCTGGCGCTTCGCGCGCTTGGACTTGCGGCCACGCGAGGGCCGGCCGCCTGGGCGTCCGAACGCGCCTGCGGTCGTGCCACGACCACCCGGACCACCACCGCGACCGGGGAAGCCACCGGGACCACCCGGGGCGCCGCCTGGAGCGCCCGGGCCGCCGGGGCCACGCCCGGCGAAGCCCGGACGAGCACCGCCGGGAGCGCCTGCGCCACCGGGACCACCCGGGCCACGCCCGGCGAAGCCCGGACGAGCACCGCCCGGACCGCCCGGACCGCCCGGTCCACGACCGGGACCGCCGGGACCGGCGGGCCGGCCGGGTGCACCAGCCGGACGCACGGGACGAGGGGGCATGGTGCCGGGATTGGGCCGCGGCGCGCCGGGCACGGCGGGAGCCGGACGGCCCATGCCGGTGCTGCCGCCGAACGGGTTGTTGCCCGGACGCGGGCCGGCGGGCCGGCCCATGCCGGTGCTGCCGGAGAACGGGTTGTTGCCCGGACGCGGCCCGGCCGGCTTGGGGCCGGCAGGCGTCGCGGGGGCGTCGGCCGATGCCGCTGGTGCCAGCGGCTCAGCGGGCGCGGCCGGGACCGGGGCCGGGGGGGCCTCGACCGGAGCAGGCACCCCAGCGACCGGCGTGGGAGCCGTCACCGGGGTCGGCGCCGGGACGGGGGCGGGGGCGGCGTCGACCGAAGCCGGCGCGGCATCCTCAACCGCGGCAGCGGACTTCTTGGCGGGCGCCGTCTTTGCGGGGGCGGCGTCGGCGGCCGGCGCGGCCGGCATGGCCTCGCGCAGCTTGCGGACGACGGGCGCCTCGACAGTGGAGGACGCGGACTTTACGAACTCACCGAGTTCTTGAAGTTTGGCAAGGACTTCCTTGCTGGAAACCCCGAGCTCCTTCGCGAGCTCATGGACCCGAACCTTGGACACTTCTCTCCTGTCTTGGTCCGGGCGGAGTGCACCGGACCGTCAGTGCGAACGCTGCATGTTCATGCTCGTGCGCTCATGGGGTGTTCATCCTCGAATCACTCCCGATCCGCCTGCGCCGATGAGGATCACCGGACCTCGAAGGCGCCGGGCGGTCGCCCGGTGCCGTTGTTCCTACTGCTCGTGCGCCTGACCGATCGCGTCCCTGATGGCCGACAGGTCCAGTGGACCGTCGACCCGAAGTGCGCGGCTGAATGCCCGTCGCCGCTCGGCGGCTGCCAGGCACTCGGGCACGGGGTGCAGGTTCGCTCCCCGGCCGGGCAGTCGACGCTGGGGATCCGCGACAGCGGCTCCATTCACGGCGACGACCCGCAAGAGGTCAGACACAGGCAACTCGCTGTCGGCACCCCATGCACATGCGCACAGGACCAGGCGAGCTACCCGCGAAGGAGTGTACCCCGCCGGACGAGGTGCTCGTCCCCCCGGACACGCCTGGGTCACTCAAGCGTGCCGACCTCACCCCGCTCGTCCGACACCTCGGGCCCCGACGCCTGCGCCACGGGGGGCGCTGCGGTGTCCGAGCGGATGTCGATGCGCCAGCCGGTGAGGCGAGCGGCCAGCCGGGCGTTCTGCCCCTCGCGACCGATGGCCAGCGACAGCTGGTAGTCCGGCACGATGACCCGGGCCGCCCGGGCGACCGGGTCGACGATGATCACCTGCGTGACCCGGGCCGGTGACAGGGCGTGCCCGATCATCTCGGCGGGGTCCTCGCTGAAGTCGACGATGTCGATCTTCTCGCCGTTGAGCTCGGACATGACCTGACGCACCCGCTGGCCGAGCGGGCCGATGCAGGCACCCTTCGCGTTGACCCCCGGCACCGTCGAGCGGACCGCGATCTTGGTCCGGTGCCCGGCCTCGCGGGCGATGGCCGCGATCTGCACCGTCCCGTCGGCGATCTCGGGAACCTCGAGGGCGAACAGCGCCTTCACGAGGTTCGGGTGCGTGCGCGAGATCGTGACCTGCGGACCCTTGAAGCCCTTGCGGACCCCTGTGACCAGGCACTTGATCCGGGTTCCGTGCGGATAGGACTCGCCCGGCGCCTGCTCCTCGGGCGGCAGGTTCGCCTCGACCTTGCCGAGGTCGACCCTGACCATCCGCGGGTTGGTGGTCTGCTGGACGACCCCGGACACCAGGTCGCCCTCGCGCCCGGTGAACTCGATCAGGGTGACGTCGCCCTCGGCCTCACGCAGCCGCGACAGGAGCACCTGGCGCGCGGTGGTTGCCGCGATGCGTCCGAAACCGTCCGGGGTGTCGTCGAACTCGCGCACGATGGCGCCGTCCTCGTCGGTCTCCCCCGCCCAGACCGTGACATGGCCGGTCTTGCGATCGAGGGTCACCCGCGCCTTGGCTGCTGCTCCCTCGGTGCGGTGGTAGGCCACCAGCAGGGCCTGCTCGATCGACTCCACGACGAGGTCGAGCGACAGGTCCTTCTCGCGTACGAGCGCCTTGAGTGCGCTGACATCGATATCCATGGTGTCCTCCCCTCGCCTAGTCCTCGTCGATCCGGCTGAACTCGACCTGCACGAGCGCCCGGGTCACGTCGGTGAGCGCGATGGTCTCCTCGACCCCGGCGACGTCAAGGACGACGGTCTCGTCGTTGGCTGTCGCCGTCACGCGACCGACCCGCTCTGTTGAGTCGGTCGTGGTGACCGCGACCAGACGCCCTACGGCACGACGCCAGTGGCGCGGCTCGGTGAGCGGACGGTCCACGCCCGGGGAGGTCACCTCGAGCACGTAGGGACCGGGCACCTGCTCGCCCAGTGGCGTCTCGTCGAGCACTTCGGAGATGCGCCGGCTCACGTCCGCCACCAGGTCGAGGTCCACGCCACCGTCGCGATCGATCACGACGGTGACCACATGCCGACGGCCGGCCTTGCGGATATCGACTTCCTCGACGTCAACCCCGAGCTCGGCGAGCGGCTCCCGAAGGCCCGCGGCCACCGCCTCGTTCGATGCGGACATGACGCCTCCCGGGGTTCTGTTGTGGTCGAGCAATTGTGGCCTTCTGCGGAAGGGTAACCCCTGCATGCCATTCTTGGCACATGCCCGACCTGTCGACGTCCGCGCCGACCCGGCTGTTGACCCGGCGCGAGGGCCTGTTCGCCCTCGCTCTCGCGGCCGGAGGGACCGCACTGGTCGCCTGCAGCTCGCCGAGCGCGCCGGTGCAACCGACGCTCCCGCCGTCCAGCGCGACGCCGCAGTCGGAGTCGATCGCTAACGAGCAGGAGCTCGTGGCCAAGTACAACGTGGCGATCGCCGGGCTGCCGACGCTGGCCGACCAGCTCACGCTCCTGCGCGACCAGCACGTCGAGCACATCACCGCGCTGGGCGGCACCCCCTCGACGGCCTCGGCGGAGTCCGGGACGGTGCCCGGCTTCCCGGGACCGTCGGCCGGGCAGCGCTCGATCATCCAGGCCCTCATCGACGCGGAACGGTCGGCGACGTCCCTGCGCGTCGAGGCCTGCGTGGGCGCCACCGATGCGTCGCTGGCGCGCACCCTCACGTTCATCGCGGCGTCCGAGGGCTCCCATCTCCCCGCCCTGGCGAAGTTGCAGGCATGAGCACCGCCGACGCCATGGCCGCCCTGGTCTCGGGTGAGGACGCCGCCATCTATGCCTATTCGGTGGCCGGTGCTCGGGTCGCCGGAGCCAAGCGACGGCGCGCGCTCACCGCGCTGGACTCCCACCAGTCGCACCGTGACCGGGCTGCGAGCATCATCGTGGCCGCTGGCGGCACGCCTCCCGGCTCGGCGGTGGCGTACACGCTGCCCGCGCCGGTCGACTCCCCCTCCGTCGCAAAGTCCCTGATGGCCTTGGTCGACAACCGGCTCGTGGGCCTGTACGCCGACGCCGCGAGCGGGCTCGAGGGGGCCGAGCGGCGATGGGCGGTGCGCGCTGCCATCGAGTGCGCCACTCGCGCCGTCACCTGGGGAACCGAGCCGCAGGCCTTCCCGGTCGGAGACACCTCCATTCCGGTCGCCAGCACCGCCCCGGCGGCGTCCGCGGGGGCCAGCGCCGTGCCCAGCCCGTCCGCCACGGCCGTCGGCGCGTCCGCCACGCCCTCGCCGACACCGTCAGTGCAGTAGGTCCCAGCCCAGCCTGAGGATCAGTAGCCCGACGACGGTCAGGAAGACCGCGCGGACGAACGAGCTTCCCCGCGCGATGGCCATCCGCGCTCCGATCACCGCGCCCAGCACGTTGCACACGCCCATGAGCAGACCGAGCCCCCACAGCACCGAGCCGGTCAGGCCGAAGACGATGAGGGCCGCCGCGTTCGTCCCGAGATTGACGACCTTGGCCGTCGAGGACCCGTTGAGGAACGAGTAGCCGAGCACCCCGACGAGGACGATGAGCAGGAACGACCCGGTACCCGGGCCGATGAGCCCGTCGTAGAAGCCGATGCCCAGCCCCGCCAGCGTCGCCACGACGACGTGCCGGCGCCGGCCGTGCCAGCGCAGCGCCTGCTCCCGGCCCATGGCCGGGTTGACGAGCGTCCAGATCCACACGGCGGCGAGCGCGACCACGATGATCGGGCGGAAGGCGGCCGCCGGCACATGGCTGGCGACCAGTGCGCCGACCGCTGCTCCGGCGAACGCGGCGATCGCCATCGGCAGGGCGGTGCGCACATCGGGCGGAGCCTTGCGCGCGTAGGTGGCCGTCGCGGCGCCGGTGCCCATGATCGCGCTCAGCTTGTTCGTCGCCAGCGCCGTGACGGGCGCAGCGGTCGGGAAGGCGAGCAGCAGCGCCGGCAGCTGCAGCAGCCCACCGCCGCCGGACACGGCGTCGACCCACCCGGCCGCCGCGGCGGTCAGGCACAGCACCAGGACGACCCAGGTGTCGGGCATCGCCAGAGCGGACACGCTCAGGCGCCGGGCTCGGTCTGCCAGTCCTCGACGATGGCGAACACGTCGAGGAGTCGCACCGCGGTCGCATCGGGCTGCGCCGACCCGTCGGGCACCTGCTCCTCGGGGATCCGGGAGTGCGGGATCCAGATCGTGCGCATGCCGACCTGCTGTGCTCCGAGCACGTCATCCCACAGCCGGTCGCCGACGTACACCGACTCGGCGGTCGGGACGTTGAGCGCCGCAGCGATCGCCTGGAAGGCCGCCGCATGCGGCTTGGCCACCTCGAGCTCGCTCGTGTACACCGCCGCGTCGATGAACCCGTCGAGGTCGTCGCGGGCGAAGACCTCCTCGTGATGCGCCCGCGGCCACATCGTGTTGCTGAGCACGCCCACCTTGTAGCCGCGATGCTTCAGTGCGGCCATCACGTCCTTGGCGTCGGGCTCCGCGTACGTGTGCGGTGCCCAGAAGTCGAGGTAGCTGCCCAGCGCGCGCAGGTGCCGCGCGCCGTTGATGTCGATGCCTTCGGCGAGGAACAGCGAGTCGAGTGCCCCGGACCCGATGGCACCGTCGGACTCACGCTGGATGCGCCAGCGATGGTCCTCGCCGTCCTTGAGCCGACGGGCGAGGGTGGCCGCGTTCTCCGGGTCGTACACCTCCGCGTACGCATACCACTGCGCGACCAGGTCGACGTCGTGCCAGGGCGTCAGCGTGCCGCCCCAGTCGAAGATGACCGCGCTGATCGCCACGTCAGTCGACCGCGTTCACCAACGCGGTGATCTCGTCGACCGCGTCGGCGACCGCGATGTCGGAGCGCTCGCCGCTGCGCCGGTCCTTGACCTCGACGAAGCCGTCGGCCAGTCGCTTGCCGACCACGATGATCGTCGGGACGCCGAGCAGCTCGGAGTCGTTGAACTTCACGCCCGGCGACACGCCGCGACGGTCGTCGAGGATCACCCGCACGCCACGTGCCTCCAGGCGGGTGGCGATGTCCTCGGCGGTCTCGAAGGGCTCGTCCGACTTGCCGGTCGCCACGATGTGAACGTCCGCGGGCGCGATCTCGCGCGGCCAGATGAGTCCCTTGTCGTCGTGCGACTGCTCGGCGATCGCGGCCACGGCGCGGGAGACCCCGATGCCGTAGGAGCCCATCGTCACCGTCACGAGCTCGCCCTTCTCGTCGAGCACCTTCAGCCCGAGGGCCTCGGCGTACTTGCGGCCGAGCTGGAAGATGTGCCCGATCTCGATTCCGCGCGCGAGCGAGAGCCCGTGACCGCAGTCGGGGCAGGTGTCGCCCTCGCGCACCTCGGCGACGTCGATCACGCCGTCGGCGGAGAAGTCGCGACCGGCCACGAGGTCGTACACGTGGTGCCCGGCTGTGTTGGCACCCGTGATCCAGCGCGTGCCCTCGACGACACGCGGGTCCAGCAGGTACTGGATCCCGGATGCGTTGTCGGCGCCGAGCGTGCCGGGCCCGATGTAGCCCTTGACCAGCGACGGGTGCCGGGCGAACTCGGCCTCCTCGAACGGCCCCACCTCGCTGGGCGACAGCGCGGCCTCGAGCCGCTTCATGTCGACCTCGCGGTCACCGGGCAGGCCGATCGCCAGCGGATGCTTGGTCCCATCCGGGTCGGTCACCATGAACACGACGTTCTTGAGGGTGTCCGCGGCGGTCCAGGGACGGTCGGCTCGCGCAAGATCGGCGCGGGAGTTCGACAGGTCCACGAGGGTCTCGATGGTCGGGGTGTCCGGCGTCGTCTCCGGGTGCGGGGCCGGCACGCCACTGGCGTCGACGGGCGCCGGAACCGGAACGGCAACGGCCTCGACGTTCGCTGCGTAGTCGCAGTGGGCGCAGCGCACGAAGGAGTCCTCGCCCACCTCGGTGGGTGCCAGGAACTCCTCGCTGGCCGAGCCGCCCATCGCGCCAGACATCGCCGACACGATCACGAACTCAAGGCCGAGCCGGTCGAATGTCGGGATGTAGGCGTCGCGGTGCCGTTGGTACGAGACGGCCAGGCCCGCGTCGTCGACGTCGAACGAGTACGAGTCCTTCATGACGAACTCGCGCCCCCGCAGGATTCCCGCGCGGGGCCGCGCCTCGTCGCGGAACTTCGTCTGGATCTGGTAGATGACCAGCGGCAGATCCTTGTAGGACGAGTACTCGCCCTTGACCAGGAGGGTGAACATCTCCTCGTGCGTGGGGCCGAGGAGGTAGTCGGACCCCTTGCGGTCCTGCAGCCGGAACAGCGTGTCGCCGTACTCCGTCCACCGGTCCGTCTGCTCGTACGGCTCGCGTGGCAGGAGAGAGGGGAAGTGCACCTCTTGGAAGCCGGCGCGATCCATCTCATCGCGGATGACCCCCTCGACGTTGCGGTACACGAGGTAGCCCAACGGCAACCAGGTGAACACGCCGGGCGCAACGCGCCGGACGTAGCCGCCGCGCACGAGCAGTCGGTGGCTCGGCACCTCGGCGTCGGCAGGGTCGTCGCGCAGCGTGCGCAGGAACAGCGTCGAGAGGCGAAGGATCACGGGCACACCCTAGCCATGGTGCTAGAACAGCACGGTGGCGAACGAGCCCTGCTCCTGGAAGCCCACCGAGCGGTATGCCTTGCGGGCAGCGGTGTTGTAGTCGTTGACGTACAGGGAGATGGTCGGCGCGATGCGGGCACGTCCCTGCTCGACCACCGCAGCCATGCCGCCGTGGGACAGACCACGGCCGCGGAAGCGCGGGTCCACCCACACTCCCTGTACCTGGCACACGCCGTCACCGACGGCACCGACCTCCGCCTTGAACACGACCACGCCGTCCTCGATGCGCACGAAGCTGCGGCGGGCCTGGACGATCTCGGCGATCCGCGCCCGGTAGCCCGACGCCGCCCCACCGGCGATCGGCGAGACACCGACCTCCACCGTGAACATGTCGACGCAAGCCGGCACCAGGACGTCGAGATCGTCGGCCGTGGCCTCGCGCACGAGCGGGTCCGGCGCCGCCGCCGGCGGTCCGCTGATCACCATCACCGGCTGGCAGGCGCGCACCTCGCGGGCTGGGCCCCAGGCCGGCTCGAGGAGCCGCCACAGGTCGAGCACCTCCTCGGACGGTCCGACGAGCGATGAGCAACGCCGTCCGATGCGACGCAGTCGGTCGGCGAAGGACGCGCGCGCGGCCGGCGTGGTTGCGACCGGCACGAGGTTCGCCCCGCAGTAGACGGCCGACTGCAGCCCGTCGGAGGTGAAGTAGCCGAGGATGTCACCGCCGAGCCGCCACGGATCGGCACCGGCGACGCGCACGCGCGATGCGACGAAGCAGTTGGCGACGGTGTCCTGCTCGAGCAGGCGGTGGACGCTTGCCAGATCCGATGAGGTCAGCGGCCGCACGTGGCCGACGGCCTCGGAAATGGTCATGGCAGGTCAGGAGGTGGTGACGACCGGAACCCCGGCCTCGTCGCCCATCAGCTCGGCCAGCTTGAGGGCCTCCTCGATGAGCGTCTCGACGATCTGTGATTCCGGGACCGTCTTGACCACCTCGCCCTTGACGAAGATCTGACCCTTGCCGTTGCCGGACGCGACTCCGAGGTCGGCCTCGCGTGCCTCGCCCGGGCCATTGACGACGCAGCCCATGACGGCGACGCGCAGCGGGACCTCGAGGCCCTCGAGCCCCGCCGTGACCTGCTCGGCGAGGGTGTAGACGTCGACCTGCGCGCGTCCGCAGGACGGGCAGGACACGATCTCCAGGCCCCGTGCGCGCAGGTTGAGCGACTCCAGGATCGCGAGCCCGACCTTGACCTCCTCGACCGGCGGCGCGGAAAGGGAGACGCGGATCGTGTCGCCGATCCCGCGGCTGAGCAGCCCGCCGAAGGCGACCGCCGACTTGATGGTGCCCTGGAAGGTCGGGCCGGCCTCGGTGACGCCGAGGTGCAGCGGATAGTCGCACTGCTCGGAGAGTTGCATGTAGGCCGTCATCATCACCACTGGGTCGTGGTGCTTGACCGAGATCTTGATGTCGCGGAAGTCGTGCTCCTCGAAGAGGGACGCCTCCCACAGCGCCGACTCCACGAGCGCCTCGGGAGTGGCCTTGCCGTACTTCTCGAGGAGTCGCTTGTCGAGGGACCCGGCGTTGACGCCGATGCGGATGGGGGTGCCGTGGTCCTTGGCAGCCCGGGCGATCTCGCCGACCTTGTCGTCGAACGCCTTGATGTTCCCCGGGTTGACCCGCACGGCCGCACACCCGGCCTCGATGGCCGCGAAGACGTACTTGGGCTGGAAGTGGATGTCGGCGATGACAGGGATGTCGCTCTTGCGGGCGATCTCGGGCAGGGCGTCCGCGTCGTCCTGGCTGGGCACCGCGACGCGTACGACCTGGCAGCCGGCGGCGGTGAGCTCGGCGATCTGCTGCAGCGTGCTGTTGACGTCGGACGTGAGCGTCGTGCACATCGACTGGACGCTGATGGGCGCGTCGCCGCCGACCAGCACCGGATGGTGCGGGTGCTTGAGGAGAAGCTGGCGGGTCGCGCGACGAGGTGCGACCACGGGCGGAGGTGCCGCTGGCATGCCGAGGTTGATGCTCACCTCGACATTATGGCCGCATCGGCCACCCCCTGCCCCCGCCGACCTTGAGGTTGTGGGGGTTTGCGCCGATCACCGTGCCCCTACAACCTCAAGGTCGGCGGGCGACGGCGGGCGATGGCGGGCTATGGCCGGTGGGTCGGGTCGGGGCGGGGTTGGTCAGCCGAGGGAGATGGGCTTCACCAGGTCGGCCCAGATAACGACGACGCCCATCAGCAGCAGCGCGCCGGCCACCACGTAGGCCACCGGGAGCAGGCGGGCCATGTCGACCGGGCCGGGATCCGGGCGGCCGCGCCACTGGGCCACCCGCCGCCGGACCGCCTCGTACAGGGCGCCCGCCACGTGCCCGCCGTCGAGCGGGAGCACGGGCAGCAGGTTGAACAGGAACAGGAACAGGTTCAAGGAGGCAGCCAAGCCCAGGAATGTCGCGACCTTGGCGGTCATCGGCTCGTCCATCGCGGCGATGTCGCCACCGAGCCGGCTGGCGCCGACGACGCTGACGGGGCTGTCGGCCGAGCGTTCCTGTCCGCCGATCAGGGTGTCCGCGACCAGGTGGTAGAGCTTCACCGGCAGCATGACAAGGGCCTTGACCGACTGCACCGTCAGGTCCCACATGTACTGCGGTACAGACGTCCAGGGCTGGCTGACCCATGCGAACGTGGGGCCGATGCCGACGAAGCCGGCGCTCACGGTCTCGGACGTCGGATTGCCCTGCTCGTCGAGAACGGGCCGCACGGCGGTGGCGATGGTGACCGGGATGTCGACCGTCTGGCCGGCCCGCTCGACGGTGAAGGTCGCGCTGGCACCGGGATGCGCGCGGATCCACGTCGTGGTCTCGAGCCAGTCGGTGGCCGGCTGGCCGTTGATCGCGACGATCGTGTCACCGGCCTCGATCCCCGCCACGGCGGCCGGTGCCGGCGCCGAGCCGGTGGCGCAATTGCCGGAGGGCAGCGGCTGGCCGGTGGGAGACGACGCCGTCGGCACGCAGGACGAGACGTCGGACACCTGCATCGTCGCCTGGGGGATGCCGATCCCGACCAGCACGATGGCGAAGAGGATGAACGCCAGGATCAGGTTCATGGTGGGCCCGCCCATCATGATGACGACGCGCTTGCGCACGGGCAGGCGGTAGAACGCGCGGGCCTCCTCCCCCGGCTGGATCTCGTCGACGGACTGCTTGCGGGCGTCATTCACCATGGCGGCGAACCGTCCGGTGCTCATCGACCGCGAGGTCCCGTCCGGAGCAGGCGGGAGCATGCCGATCATGCGGATGTAGCCGCCCAACGGCACCGCCTTGAGGCCGTACCGCGTCTCGCCCTTCACACGGGACCACACCGACGGGCCGAAGCCGATCATGTACTCGGTGACCTTCACCCCGAACTTCTTCGCGGGCAGCAGGTGGCCTACCTCGTGGAGGGCGATCGACAGGCCGATGAGCAGTGCGAAGAGCACGATGCCGAGCAGCTCAAGCATGCGTCGCCTCCGGATCGAGCAGCGTCGCGGCGGGATCCGCGATCAGGGCGCGAGCCCGTCGCCGGGCCCACGCGTCTGCACTAATGACGTCCGGGAGGGTCGTTCTGTTCCCGTCGACGTGCGCGAGACCCGCGGCACCCGTCCCCGCCGTGTCCAGATGCTCCTCGACGACCGCCCCGACGATCTCGACGATCCTGACGAAGGGCAGCTCGCCGGCGACGAAGGCCGCCACGCAGGCCTCGTCTGCGCCGTTGAAGACCGCGGGCGCTGTGCCACCCGCGGCTCCGGCGCGACGAGCCAGCCGTACGGCCGGGAATGCCTCGTCGTCGAGCGGGAAGAAGTCCCACGAGGTCGCCGTGGTCCAGTCGCACGCAGGTGCCGCATGGGCCACGCGGCCCGGCCACGCCATCCCCAGCGCGATGGGGATCCGCATGTCCGGCGGGCTCGCCTGTGCCATCGTGCTGCCGTCCACGAACTCGACCATCGAGTGCACGATGGACTGGGGGTGGACGACCACATCGATGCGCTCGAACGGGATGTCGAAGAGCAGATGGGCCTCGATCAACTCCAGGCCCTTGTTCATCAGCGTCGCGGAGTTGATGGTCACCAGTGGCCCCATGTCCCAGGTGGGGTGGGCGAGTGCCTGCTGGAGGGTGACCTCGGCCAGTTGGGCCGCCGTCCAGCCACGGAACGGACCACCGCTGGCAGTCAGCACCAGTCGGCGTACCTCGTCGGCCCGACCCGAGCGCAGGCACTGCGCCAGCGCCGAGTGCTCGGAGTCGACCGGCACGATCTGGCCATGTCGAGCGATCGCCTTGACGAGCGGGCCGCCGATGATGAGCGACTCCTTGTTGGCCAGCGCAAGGACGCGGTCGGCCTCCAGCGCAGCCAGCGTGGGGCCGAGACCGGCCGCGCCGGCCAGGCCGTTGAGCACGACGTCGCAGGACCAGCGCGCCAGCTCGCTGCTCGCGTCAGGACCGGCAAGGACCGTCGAGGTGATGGACGAGGACCGGTCGTGAATGGCCCGGGCGAGGTCGTCGGCGCGGTCGGCGTCGGCGAGCGCCACCGCCTCGACCTGGAACTCCACCGCCTGCTCGGCGAGCAGCGTGACGTCCCGCCCGCTGGCGGAGATGCCGACCACCCGGAAGCGGCCGGGATTGCGGCGCACGATGTCGAGAGCCTGCGTCCCGATGGAACCGGTGCTGCCCAGGATCACGACGCGACGCGAGCCCACCACGCATTCCTCCGATCGACGCCGACGATTCAAGGGTAGGCCCAGAATGCGGGCGCGAAAGTCAGGCGGTCGGCCCGGGGGCGGCCGTGAGGGCGAACCACAGGTCAGCCCGCACGGCCGGATCATCGAGCGAACGACCCAGCACGGCCTCGGCCCGTCGGATGCGATGACGGACGGTGTGCCGGTGGATGCCGAGCTGCTGCGCGGTCGCGTCGACCTGGCCGTGCTGGTCGAGCCACGCGCGCAGGGTGCTCATCAGGTCCGGGCCTTCGGGGATGGTGGTCAGATCGCCCAGGTAGCCCTGCGCCCACGCAGCCGTGGTGGCCGCGTCGATCAGGGAGGCCAGCCCTCGCGTCGGCTCCTCGTCGAACTCCTGGATCCCGGTTCCGAGCGCCGACGCCCGTTCCGCCTGGTCGATCGCCTGCCGGACGTTGCTGGTCACGGTGAGGTCGAGGGCGCACGACACCCCGAGGGCGGCCACGGACGGCGCGTCGGCGATCGCCCGCACCTCGCCCGGCAGGCGACCCTCCTCGTCGAGCGGGCAGAAGGCGAGGACGTCGCCGGTTCGCCGGCAGGCGAGGACGCCCGGCACTGCGGCGAGCTCGGCGAGCGCCGCCTCGGCGACCGGCGCACCCGCGCGCCCGCGGACGACGACGGCCGCCGCCCGGCGCGGTCCGAGGCCGGCCAGGCCGAGCTCGTCGAGCAGGCCCGTGTCGAAGCCGCCCTGAACTGCCGCGGTCACCAGCAGGCGACGCCAGGGGTCCATGCCCCCGTCGCGGGCCACCGGACGGGACACCTCCCATGACAGGAGGGACACCGCCACGTTGACGACCGCCTGGTCGGCGGCCCGCGCCGGGCGATCTGAGCCGACGACGAGGAATCCGTCCGCCGCGCCCTTCACGCCGATGGGTACCACCACGATGTGCTCGTCGGCACTGGACAGCGAGGACGAGGCCAGCAGTCCTCGCGGTCGCAGCCGCTCGATCTCGCCCAGCAGCTCCGGTGCCCGGGCCCCAGAGTCGGGCGGCGCGGCAGCCACGACCTCACCGCGGGCATTCAGGTGCAGGCAGAACCCGCGCACGTGCTTGGCGAGGACGGCGACGAGCTGATCGGTACGCCCCGGCGCCTCGGTCATCGCTGCGCGGATGAGCCGGCGCTGGCATTCGAAGGCTGCGGCCGACTCGGCGTACTCCTGCGCCGTGAGCAGTCGCGACACGGCCTTGCTCACGGCGACGAAGGGCACCGGCTGCGGCACCTCCATCACCGGCAGCCCGACCGCCTCGGCGCTGGCCACGAGGCTCGCCGGGAGGGTGGCGTGGCTCAGGCCGACGCCGAAGCCGATCCCGGCCACGTCGGCGGCGACGAGCCGCTCGACGTAACGGGCGGCCTCATCGGGATCGTCGTCGAGGGCCATCCCGGTGGTGAGGAGGAGGTCGCCGCCCTCAAGCCATGGCGTGGGGTCCCGATGCTCCGAGACGGCGACCCAGCGCACCTCGCGGTCCAGGGGCGCCGTCGCGGTGCGCACGGTGAGCCCGAGATCGGGCAGGGCGGCCACCTGGGCCACGGTCAACGCCACTGCCGACTCCCCTAGCCTCGGCCCCTCGGGGCAACGAACCGGACAAGCCTAGGGCCTGCCGGTGTCCAACATGGAGCGAGTGTGACACCCGTCCTCGGTCCTAGGCTCAGGGCACGACCCCCCGGAGGAAACATGACTGCCACGAGCGCTGACCCCTCGACCGACAACGGCATCGCCCAGGAGCGTCGCCTCGTCACGAGCATCCCCGGCCCGCTGTCCCTCGCCCTGCACGCGCGCAAGACCGAGGCGGTGTCCGCGGGCGTCAGCGTCGGACTGCCGGTCTACGTCGCCCGGGCCGGCGGCGGGGTCCTCATCGACGTCGACGGCAACTCCCTGATCGACATGGGCTCGGGCATCGCGGTGACCACGGTCGGCAACGCGAACCCCTACGTCGTCGAGGGCGTTCAGCAGCAGGTGGCCGACTTCACGCACACCTGCTTCATGGTCACGCCGTACTCGGGATACGTCGAGGTCTGCGAGGCCCTCAACCGGCTGACCCCCGGAGATCACGCCAAGCGCTCGGCCCTGTTCAACTCCGGTGCCGAGGCCGTCGAGAACGCGGTCAAGATCGCCCGCGCCTACACCAAGCGGCAGGCCGTCGTCGTGGTCGAGCATGGCTACCACGGACGCACCAACCTGACGATGGCGCTGACGGCCAAGAGCATGCCCTACAAGCACTCCTTCGGGCCCTTCGCGCCCGAGGTGTACCGCGTCCCGACGTCCTACCCGTACCGCGATCGTGGGCTCTCCGGCAAGGAGATGGCGGCCATCGCCACGACTCGCATCGAGAAGGAGATCGGCGCGACCAACGTCGCGGCCATCATCATCGAGCCGATCCAGGGCGAGGGTGGATTCATCGTCCCGGGCGAGGGCTACTTCACGGCGATGGCCGCGTTCGCCAAGGACAACGGCATCGTCTTCGTCGCCGACGAGATCCAGTCCGGCTTCTGCCGCACCGGCGACTGGTTCGCCAGCGAGCACGAGCAGGTCGTCCCCGACCTCATCACCACGGCCAAGGGCATCGCCGGCGGCATGCCCTTGGCGGCCGTCACGGGTCGCGCGGAGATGATGGACGCAGTTCACCCCGGCGGGCTCGGCGGCACGTACGGAGGCAACCCGGTCGCGTGCGCTGCGGCGCTGGGGTCCATCCGCTGGATGGAGGAGTTCGACGCGAACGCCCTCGCCAAGGACATCGAGTCGATCATGCTGCCGCGCCTGCGGGCGATGGCCGAGCGGTTCCCCAGCATCGGCGAGGTTCGTGGCCGCGGCGCGATGATCGCCATCGAGCTGGTCCGGCCGGGCTCGATGGAGCCCGACGCCGAGCTCGCGTCGGCCCTCAACAAGCACTGCCATGCGCACGGCGTGGTCACCCTGACGACCGGGACCTACGGCAACGTCTTCCGGTTCCTGCCGCCGTTGACGATGCCGCGCCACCTGCTCGAGGAGGCCCTCACCGTTCTGGAGCAGGCCTTCGAGGCTGTGGCGCAGTAGCGGGTTCATGCCCGATTCCGGGGTGCCCCGGGCCTAACGTGTCGTTAGCACCATCGACGGCAGGAGGCCCGCCCATGCGACGATCGACGTGGCGCAGAGTCGTGACGACCGCACTGGTCAGCGCGACCCTGCTCATCGGCGCGGGAACGGCCGCCGGTGCCGTTCCTCTCGACGCGAGCCGCGCGCCCTCGTCGGCGCCTTCGGCCAGCCAGAAGTTCTTCTGGAAGTGGAGCGACGGGTCGCAGAAGACATCGCGCCTGTTCCGCGAGAAGACGTACAAGACCCAAGCGAAGCTTCCGCACCTGGTCATCACCGCGGTGCCGGCGACCCCGAAGCACGAGGTCCTGCTGCAGTTCAAGCAGAAGGGCAAGTGGGTCCTCGAGAACAAGGTCGCCACGGACAGCAAGGGCGTGGCCAACATCGACCTCAACCCGTTCTGCAGCAATGACACCTGGTGCGACGGGACATGGTCCTACCGGCTCAAGATCGGCTCGGTCTACCAGAACCTCAAGATCGGGTTCTCGGAGAAGTAGCGCGACCGAGGGCGGGGCGGGTGCATGGCACCCGCCCCGCCTTCGCGTCGGTCAGCTCTCGCGGATGCCGTACGGCTGCCCGTAGCCGTCCCTCATCAGGTCGAGATACGGCACGGCGTCGAACGCCTCCGGGCCGAGGATGCCAGTGCCCGACCAGGCACCGGACGACAGGAGCTCCAGCGCGATCACCGGGTTCATGGCCGTCTGCCAGACCACGGCCTGGACGCCGTACTCCTGCATCGTCCACTCGTTGTCAGCGACGTGGTAGAGGTAGACCTCCTTGGGCTGCCCGTCCTTGCCGGTTCCTGTGACCCAGGTGCCCGCGCACGTCTTGCCGGTCATCTTGTCGCCGAGACTCTGGGGGTCCGGCAGGGCGGCCGCCACGACATCGCGAGGGCTCACCTGCTGGCCCTTGACCGAGACGGGCTCGGTGCGGTCCAGGCCGAGCTTGTGCAGGGTCTTCAGGACGTCGATGAACTCGTCGCCGAGGCCGTACTTGAAGGTGACCCGCTTGCAGTCGATCCAGCGCGGCACCAGCAGCACCTCCTCGTGCTCCACGTTGATGACTTCGACCGGGCCGATGCCCTCCGGGAAGTCGAACACCTCCGGCTCCGAGAATGGGGCGGTGGTGAACCAGCCCTTGTCCTTCTCCCAGATCACCGGCGGGTTGAGGCACTCCTCGATCGTCGTCCAGATGGAGAAGGACGGAGCGAACTCGTATCCCTCGACGACGAGGTTGGCGCCGTCGCGGATGCCGATCTCGTCGATCTCGCTGAACAGGTGGTCCGACGCGTAGCGCGCGAAGACGTCAGCCAGTCCGGGCTCGACGCCCATGCCGCACAGGGCGAGCCGGCCATTGGCCTGCCACTCCCCATCCTTGGCGAACTGCTCGTCGCCGAGCTTGACGCCGACCTCAGCGAACGGGTTCGCCGGATGCGGCCGCGACAGGCTCATGGCGGTGTCGAGGTAGTCGGCACCGGCCGCGAAGGCGCCGTCGAAGATCGGCATGACGTAGCGCGGATCGATGACGTTGAGGACGTGCGTGATCTGGTGCTCACGGCACAGCGAGGCGACGGCGTCAGCACTCGACGCGTCGAGCTGCGCTGCGATGAAGCGGTCGTCCTCGATCCGGTCGACCACCGCCTTGGCGCGGTCGGCGTCGTAGTCCGACACCACCCACTTCTCGAAGAAGTATCGGCGCGCCGCGATGAGCGCTGCCGACGTACCCACTCCTCCTGCGCCAACGGCGAGGACTCGCATCACTACTCTCCAGGGATCCTGTTGGTGAGCAACGGAGCACGCGGATCCCACGTCGTGCCGTCGCTTTCGTCCTTGCGGCGCCTGGCGATTGCCGAGAGCGCTTCGAGCACCACGCGGTTGCCCAGCAGGGCAGTGATGTCCGCGTGGTCGTAGGGGGGTGCGACCTCCACCACGTCCATGCCGACGACGGGCAGGACGTAGCAGATGCGCCGGACCGCATCGAGTAGCTGACGCGCCGACAGGCCGCCGGGTTCCGGCGTGCCGGTCCCCGGCGCGTGCCCGGGGTCGCACACGTCGATGTCGACGCTGAGGAACACGCCGTCGCAGTCATCGGTCGCGATCGCGAAGGCCTCTGTGAGGCACTCGTCGAGCCCCCTGCTGACGATCTCCGTCATCTCGTAGCTGCGCATGCCCTGCTCGGCCATCCACTCCAGGATGTCCGGGGGTGGCCAGTAGCCGCGCAGCCCGATCTGCAGGAACCGATCTCCGCGGGCCGCGCCGGACTCGATCAGGCGCCGCATCGGCTGCCCGTGCCCGATCAGGGACCCGAACGAGATGTTCCCCGTGTCGGCGTGTGCGTCGAAGTGGATGACGGACACCCGGCCCCAGCCGCGCGCACGGGCCACGCCGGTGACGTCGGGCCAGGTGATGGTGTGGTCGCCGCCGAGGACCAGCGGGATCGCCCCGCTGGCCGCGACCCGCTCGATCGCGCTCTCCAGGCTGGCGCATGACGTGGCCGCGTCGCCGCTGTACATCTCGACGTCACCCGCGTCGACGACCCGGATCTCCTGCAGGGCGTCGACACGCATGGCCAGCGACGGGCGGGAGCCGTCGTGGTCGAGGTAGCAGGCCTGACGCAGGGCCGACGGGCCGAGGCGGGCGCCGCTGCGATACGACGTACCACCGTCGAACGGTGCGCCGACGATGACCACGTCGGCGTCGGCGAACGACGCCAGGTCGTCGAGGTCGCAGCGATCGACGCCGAGGAAGGTGATGTCCGGGCCGAACTGTGCTCCGTAGCGGGACATGGTCGGAATCTATCCGCCGGACCGGTGCCGGGTCGTCGGTTCGCTCGTCACGAGTCGAACCCCAGGCCGAGCCGGTCAAGGGTCCGCAGCCACAGGTCTCGGCGGCCGCCGTTCTCGTCGGCCTTCTGGATCGACGACGTCGTCAGGCCGATCGCCCACGAGCGCATCGGCTCGGGCGGGAAGGGCAGCGGCTTCGTGCGGACCATCTCCAACGCGGTGCGCTCCGTCTGACGGCCATCGAGGAGGTCCAGCATCGTCGCCGCACCGAACCGGGAGGCCCCAACTCCGAGACCGGTGTAGCCCGCGACGTACGCGGTCCGGCCGCCGTGCGCGGTCCCCCAGAAGGCACTGAAGCGCGAGCACGTGTCGATGGCGCCGCCCCAGGCATGCGAGAAGCGGATGTCGGCCAGGGCCGGGAAGGTCTGAAGGAAGTGCGTCGCGAGACGTTCATAGGACTCGTCGCTGTTCTCGAAGCGCGGCCCGAATCCGTTGCCGCGGTGATACACCGCGTCGTACCCGCCCCACAGGATCCGGCCGTCATCGGTGGTCCGGTAGTAGTGGAACAGGTTCCCGGCGTCACTGAACCCCTCGCGCCCGCTCCAGCCGATCGCCGACCACTGACGGTCGGTCAGCGGCTCAGTCATGAGCACGTAGTCGTACACGGGCACGACGTAGTGCTGCAGTCGGCGCAGCAGGGGCGGATACGCATTCGTGGCCAAGGCAACCTTGCGGGCACGGATGCTGCCGCGCCTCGTCGTGACAACCATGTGGTCACCGCTGAGGGCGATCCCGCTCACCGGAGTGCGCTCGCGCACGATGACCCCGCTGTCGATGCATGCCTGCCGCAGGCCCCAGGCCAGCCGCGCCGGGTCGACGAGGGCGACACCCGTCGTGTCGTGCAGCCCGCCGAGGAACGAGTCGGAGTCGAGGCGCTTGCGGACATCCTCCGCGCTGAGCAGCTGGACGTCCTGGCCCAGCACCTGGGCCTTGACTACCGCCTCCTCGATCGCCGTCAGCTGGTGCGGCTCCACGGCGACGTCGATCTCGCCGGTGCGCACGAAGTCGCACTCGATCCCGAACTCGCGGATGGTGCTCTCGATGGCGTCGAGGTTCTCGTGACCCAGGCGCAGAAGTTGCGGCATCTCGTCCGGCCAGCGCTCGAGTCCGTTGGCCAGGCCATGGGTCAGCGACGCCGACACGAACCCGCCGTTGCGACCCGACGCACCCTCGGCGATGCGTCCGCCCTCGACGAGGAGGACGGAACGGCCTGGCTCGGCCTGCTTGGCGAGCAATGCCGTCCACAGGCCGGTGAAACCGCCGCCGACCACGACAAGGTCGACGTGCTCGCTGCCGACCTGTTCGACGGTCGCGCCGGGACGATCCGGGCGATCTAGCCAGTAGGCCGAATGACGGGTCCCGTCGAGGGCACGCCGCGCGGCCTCGGTGGGGCTGTTGCTGAAGAACATGGGAACTCCCGAAGAGGACGGTGATCGCGGATAGCGAGGCCTACGTGCCTCGTCGTCCCACCAGTCCCTTCGACAGCGTGAGCGGTCGTGCCGCCCCTCGGTACCGCACGTGCTGTGCGCCTTCGGAGTCTACCCGCTAGGAGCGCGACATCGCGTCGGCCGCGATGGGCGGTGCCGTGGGAACGGTAAGCGGTGCCTCGAGCTTCCGGCGTCGTCGGTGGTTGATGTACTGGCCGCCCAGGACGATGGCCAGCGCGATGAGGAACACCAGCGTGGCGAGCGCGTTCACCTGGACCGGGATGCCGCGCTGTGCGGCTCCCCAGATGAAGATCGGGAACGTCACCAGCGTGCCGGCATTGAAGTAGCTGATGATGAAGTCGTCGAAGGACAGCGAGAAGCCCAGCAGTGCCGCACCCAGGATTCCGGGCAGCACCAGGGGGAACGTGACGTATCGGAACGTCGACCGCGGATCCGCGTAGAGGTCGCGCGCCGCCTCCTCGAGTCGTGGGTCCAGGCCCTGCAGGCGTGCCTTCACGGTGACCACCACGAACGAGATGATGAACATGATGTGCGCGACCATGACGGTTCCGAAGCCCAGCGGGAAGCGCATGTTGAGGAACAGCGCCAGCAGGCTGGCGCCCATCACGACCTCAGGGGTCGCCATCGGGAGGAAGATCAGCAGGTTGGTCGTGCTGCGCCCGCGGAACCGGTAGCGCACGAGGGCGAACGCGATCATCGTGCCCAGGACGGTGGCGAAGATCGTTGCGAGCAGCCCGATCTCGATGCTCGTCACGAAGGACGAGCACACGCCGGGCACGCCGCACAGGTTCGTCCAGGCATCCGTGGAGAACTCGTTCCACTTGAGGTTGAACTTGCCCACCGGGTGGTTGAAGCTCAGCACCATGATGACCGAGATGGGGATGAACAGGTAGACGAGCACGAGGATCGCAATGATCCGCAGGAGGTTCTTACGCAGCCATCTCATCAGACCAGGTCCTCCGTTCCGGCACGCCGGATATACGTGAAGACGAGCACCAGGATGGCCGCCATCAGGATGAACGACAGGGCGCTAGCCGTCGGGTAGTCGCGGAACTCGATGAAGTTCGTCTGGATGGCGTTACCGATCATGCGGTTCTTCGCCGACCCGAGCAGTTGTGCGTTGATGTAGTCGCCTGCGGCCGGGATGAACGTCAGCAGCGTTCCGGCGACTACGCCAGGCATCGACAGCGGCCACGTGATGCGCCAGAAGGCCTTCCGGGGCGACGCGTAAAGGTCGCCGGCAGCCTCGATGAGGCGTGGGTCGATCTTCTCCAGTGCCGCGTACAGGGGCAGGATCATGAAGGGCAGGAAGTTGTAGGTGAGGCCGGCAACGACGGCGATCCACGTGTTGAGAATTCGGCCGTCGGGCAGCAGGTGCAGCGTGTTCAGGAACCTCGTGATCGGGCTCTCGTCGGCGAGGATCGTCTTCCACGCATAGGTGCGCAGCAGGAACGAGGCGAAGGAGGGCGCCACGACAAGGACGAGCATGAGCGAGCGCCACCTGCCCGCCTTGAACGCGATGAAGTAAGCGAGGGGGTACGCGATGACCAGGGCAAGGACTGTTGCGACGCCGGCGTACAGGAACGACCGAAGGAACTGCGGCCAGTACTGGGCGATGGCGTCCGAGTAGTTGCTGAACTGGAGGCCGGGCTGGTACCGGCCCGTCTTCCCCTCGACCGGGCTCTGCAGGCTCGTGGCGAACAGGGTGACGAGCGGGATGGCGAAGAAGATCGCCAGCCACGCCATTCCCGGCAGGAGCAGGACGTAGCCGGTTCGCGAGCGGCGCTGGGCCACCACGGACGGCGACGCCGAAACGCCCGCCGTTGGGACAACATGGGCCATGGTCAGGCCTCCGCGATGTCAGCGGCGAGGGCCTGGTTGACTGCCTCGAGAGCGAGGACCTCGGGATCCACGCCGACGTTGGTGCCGCTCGAGCCGTCGAGCCCGAAGGTGTGCTTGGGCGACCAGTGGACGACCACGGGATCACCGACCTCGCAGCGGTCACCCACGACGACGTTCTGCTCGAACACGATGACTTCCTGCTCCCAGGGCGTCATGACCAGGTACTGGGTCGAGACACCCATGTAGGAGACATCCGTGACGCGACCGCTGATCCGGTTGTGGTGCTCGGGAATCTGGTGCGCATCGACCTCGTCGAGCACCCGCATCTTCTCCGGTCGTGCGCCGACGATCACGCTGTTGCCCCCGGCGAACGACCGATCGGTCGGCAGCATGAAGTTCTGCGCCATGCGCCGACACGACGATGTCGTCGCCCGACGTCCCTGACTTCTGCCCCTGGAACAGGTTGGACTGGCCGAGGAAGTTGGCCACGAACACCGTTCGCGGCAGCTCATAGATGTCCGCCGGGTGCCCCATCTGCTCGATGTGCCCGGCGTTCATGACGGCAACCGTGTCGGCCATCGTCATGGCCTCCTCCTGGTCGTGCGTGACGTGCACGAACGTGGTGCCGACCTCGGTCTGGATGCGCTTGAGCTCGATCTGCATCTGCCGACGGAGCTTGAGGTCGAGCGCGCCGAGCGGCTCGTCCAGCAGCAGCACGTCGGGCTGGTTGATCAGCGCCCGGGCCACGGCCACGCGCTGCTGCTGCCCGCCGGACAGCTGCGTCGGCTTGCGGCGGGCCATGGGACTCAGCTCCACGAGGTCGAGGATCTGCTCGACCTGCTTGGTGACGTCCTTGACTCCGCGTCGACGCAGTCCGAAGGCGACGTTCTCGAAGATGTCGAGGTGCGGGAACAGGGCGTAGGACTGGAACACCGTGTTGACCGGACGCTCGAAGGCGCGCAGGTCGGTGATGTCCTTGTCGCCGATGCTGATCGTTCCCGACGTGGGGTCCTCAAGCCCGGCGACCATGCGCAGCGTCGTTGTCTTCCCGCAGCCCGACGCACCGAGGAGCGCGAAGAACGAGCCCGCCGGGATGGTCAGCGTCAGGTCGTCGACCGCGGCGAGTTCGCCGAACTTCTTCGTCAGGTTGCGCAGGTGCAGGTCCTCGACCTGACGCTTGCCATTGCTTGTAGCCACCGAATCCTCTTTCGCCTAGATGCTTGCTGCCTGGTGACGCCCCGAATGCGGCTAGTTGCCAATGGCCTTCTGGAAGGCACGCTGGTACTGATCGTTCTGGTCGACGGTGAGTGGCATGAACACGTATGAGTTGCTCAGCGTGGCCTCGGTCGGGAAGATCCACTGGTTGTCGACCAACGTCGGATCGATCGACTTCATCGCTTCCTGCGCGCCCTGGACGGGGCAGATGTACTGAACGTACGCCGCAACCGTCGCTGCGACCGTCGGGTCGTAGTAGTAGTTCATCACCTGCTCGGCGTTCTTCTTGTGCGCCGCCATCGCCGGGATCAGCATGTTGTCGGTCCACAGCGTGCCCCCGGTCTCGGGCAGCGCAATCGCGAAGTCGGCGCCGAGCTGGATCATGTCGCCCGACCAGCCGATGACCGCGATGACGTCACCGCTCTCCAACGACCCGGCGTAGTCGTTGCCCGTGACCTGTCGGATCTGGCCGTTGTCGACCTGCTGCGTCAGCAGGTCGATCGCCGAGTAGAACTGGTCCTCGGTGAACTGCGACGGGTCGTTCCCCTGGTAGCCCATCAGGATGCCCATGGTGTCGCGCATCTCGGAGAGGACTGTCACGCGTCCCTTCAGCGCCGGGTTGAAGAGCTCCGACACCGACGTCATCTGATCGCTGCCGGTGAGCTCCTTGAGCTTGGCCTTGTTCCAGCCCAGGCAGCCGAAGCCGGACTGCCACGGCAGGCTGTAGTCGCGATTGGGGTCGAACGCCACGTGCTGCAGCTTGGCGATCAGGTTCTTCGAGTTGGGGATCTCGGCCTTGTCCAGCTTCTCGACGAAGCCACTGGAGATCCACAGGCCGGCCATCCAGTCGGTCAGGACGACGAGGTCGCGGCCGATGTCCTGGCCCTGCTCCAGCTGCGTGCGGACCTTCGCGAAGAACTCACTGTTGTCGTTGACATCCTCGGTGTAGGTGACCGCGATCCCGGTCTCCTTCTGGAAGGCGTCGAGGGACGGCCGGCTGCTGGTCGCGTCGTCGACGTCGATGTACAGCGGCCAGTTCGACCAGTTCACCGCCTTCTCCGAGTCAGACTTGTCAGGCTGCGTGGCCGCCGACGGCGTTCCCGAGGCGTTCGCCGACTCGGGGGCCGTGGCTCCGCAGGCCGCTGCCGCCAGAGCCACCCCGCCGAGTCCTGCCGCCTGCAGCAGCCTGCGCCGCGATACCGCGGAACGCATGGCTCCGGCCAGTTCGGCCGGGACGGGTGGGCGCTGAGCAGTCATCTGAGTCCTTCGTCCTTCGCGTTGTTCTACGTCGTGGGTTCGGTGAAGATGGTGCGGTGCCAGGGCTTTCGGGCCACGCCCGTGATGTCCATCGAGACGTGCTTGACGTTGGTGTACTCCTCGAATGAGTAGTCCGACATGTCCTTGCCGAAGCCGGACTGCTTGTAGCCGCCGTGCGGCATCTCGCTGACGATCGGGATGTGGTCGTTGATCCACACGCAGCCTGCGGCGATCTCGCGGGAGGCGCGGAGGCCACGGAAGATGTCCGTGGTCCAGGCCGACGCCGCCAGTCCGTAGATCGTGTCGTTGGCCAGGGCGAGTCCCTCGTCGTCGGTGTCGAAGGGGATGACGACCAGCACCGGGCCGAAGATCTCGTCGCGGGCGATCTCGGAGTCCTGCGCGACGTCGGTGACGAGCGTCGGCCGGTAGAAGGCTCCCGGGGCGAGATCGCCGCCGGGGATGACGCCCCCCGCCGCGATCTTGGCCCCGTAGCCGCGGGCGCGATCCACGAAGCCAGCGACGGCCTGCTGCTGGCGCACCGACACCAGCGGACCGAGATCGGTCGCGGGGTCCATGGGATCGCCGAGGCGCACGCCGTCGAACAGCTCAGCGGCCAGCGCCACGAACGCGTCGTAGAGGGGTCGCTGCACGTAGGCACGGGTCGCTGCCGTGCAGTCCTGACCGGTGTTGATGAGCGCCCCGGCGACCGCCCCGTGCGCGGCCGCCTCGAGGTTCGCGTCGTCGAACACGACGAACGGCGCCTTGCCACCGAGTTCGAGGTGCACGCGCTTGACGGTGCGCGTGGCCAGCTCCATGACGCGCTGGCCGACCGGCGTGGAGCCGGTGAACGACACCATCGAGACGCGAGGGTCGCTGACGAGGGCCTCGCCGACCGAGCGGCCGGCTCCCATCACGACGTTCACGACGCCGTCGGGGATCCCGGCGGCCACGCAGTCCTCGGCGAGCATCAGCGAGGTGAGGGGGGTCATCTCGGCGGGCTTGAGCACGATGGTGTTGCCGGCGGAGATCGCCGGGAGGATCTTCCACATCGCCATCTGCAGCGGGTAGTTCCAGGGGGCGATCGAGCCCACGACGCCGATCGGCTCCCGCCGGACCATGGACGTGTGCACGCCGTCCCATTCGGCCGCGGCCTTGCCCTCGAGGTGACGGGCCGCGCCGGCGAAGAACGCGACGTTGTCGATGGAGCCGGGAACGTCGAACTCGGTCGTCAACCGGATCGGCTTGCCCGTCTGCCGCGTCTCGGCCTCGGCGTACTCGCGGGCCCGTGTCTGGAGCCGTGCCGCCAGCGCGGTCAGGGCGGACGATCGCTCGGACGGCGTGGCCCGCGACCAGTCGCCGAAGGCCTCCCGCGCAGCCCCGACCGCCATCTCGACGTCGGCCACGCTGGCGATCTGCATCCGCTCGACGAGGCTGCCGTCGGCCGGATTCGTGACGTCGAACGTCTCTCCGGAGGTTCCCGGGCGGAACCGGCCACCGGAGAAGACGGCATCAGTCACGGGCAAACCTCCTCGGCGGTAGGCGCGTTACAGCCGAAACCCGGCATAAGCGTCGGGGCATACAAACACGGAAACCATGGTCAGGCAAGGGTTTCGAATCGAAAAACTTGGTAAAAGGTGCCGTCAGCCATGGATATCGTTGTCAACTGCCGGAAATGACGCGTGTGTCCCCTCACCTGTCCCCTAGACCCCACGCAGGGTGGGACCGGCCTTCGCCGCAGCCGCCAGCGCCGAGATGACGTGCTGCAGCTGGTCCACATCGTGCTCGTCCAGCACCCCCGTCGTCACGCGGATGTGGTTGCTCGGCGTGCCGGCGACCATGAAGGGCGCGCCTGGGGACACCCGTACCCCCATGGCCGCCAGGGCGATCAGTGCGGCGCGCTCGTCGACGACCTCCACCCATGCGTTGATGCCGTCGCCGGTCGTGCTGGTGACGCC
Organism: uncultured Actinomycetes bacterium; assembly: GCA_963755335.1. Classification (GTDB taxonomy): domain Bacteria; phylum Actinomycetota; class Actinomycetes; order S36-B12; family S36-B12; genus UBA10649. Next base: position 1,190,013 of record CAVWJW010000008.1, on the reverse strand, counting down.
CTCGCCGGCGAGTCCAGCCCGAACGGCGAGGCTGCGCATCGCATACGTGGAGCGCGCGCGGGTGACCGCGGCGATGGCCGCGGGATCGGTGAGGAGCTGGACGAGCACCGCCTGCAGGAGACGGCTGGTCCAGCCCGGACCCAGCATGCGGCGCGACACGAGGGGGTCGATCACATCGGCGGAGCCGCCGACGGCGGCGATCCGCAGGTCTGGTCCATGCGACTTCGAATAGCTGCGGATGTGAACCGTCCGGTCCGGGAGGAAGCGGCCGAGGCTCACGTCCTGGCCGGTGGCGATGTCGCCGGAGTGGTCGTCCTCGACGATCAGGGTGCGATGCGCGGCGAGCAGGCGGGACAACGCTGCGCAGCGGCCCACGCTCATGCTCACCCCCGTCGGGTTCTGTGCTCGCGGCTGGACGAACAGCGCGACGGGATCATCGGCCAGCGCGGTCTCGAGGGAGTCGGGGACGATGCCTTCGTCGTCGAGCTCCACTGGCAGGATCTCGGCGCCGCTACGCTCCAGGATGTCGATGAGGGGCGGAAAGCCCGGGTTCTCCATGGCCACCCGGTCGCCCAGCCGCACGACCTGGTCCACCACTCGTGTCAGCCCGTCGAGGGCACCGTCCACGACGGTCAGTCGAGCCGGCTCGAAGGGCCAGCTCGCGCGCAGGAGAGCATCGAGCTCGGGCAGCACGGGGTCGTCGAGGTAGCTGGTCGTCCACGACGACGAGTGCGCCACCACCCGCTCGAGCGCCTCCCGCAGTGGCGGCAGCAGCGCGGGATCGGGTGTGCCCGTGGAGAGGTTGATCCCCTCGGCCAGCGGCGCTCCGCCGATGCCGAGGTACCGGGTGGGCCGGGTGGGCTCGACCGTGTCCTGGACGAAGGTGCCGGCCCGACCGCGGGCCCGGATCGCCCCTACCGCGCCGAGGGCCTGCCACGCCTCACTGACCGTGGCCGGGCTGACCCGCAGCTCCTTGGCGAGGTCGCGGACGGTGGGCAGCCGATCGCCCTTCTCGAGCTTGCCCGCGCGGATCAGGCGGTGCACCGCGGCGGCGATCCCCTTGGGGCTTCGATCGAGAACCGACCCGGCGACCAGCTCGATCATCGGGTCGACGGTGTCCTCGCCGGGCACGATGCTCAGCGGCACGAGGCCCTCCTGACACGTCCCGAACGGCCCGGACGGGCCTCAGGAAGTTTTTGTAGAAACGCCGTTGTAACACATTCGAAAGTGTCTAAGGTCGAGAATCACAGAAAATCGACCACGTCGCCGGTAGCCCGTGCCCGCGGCGAGAAGGAGGAACGCATGACTGTCGTTCGCGCGGCCCTGGTGCAGACCAACTGGACCGGTGACAAGGAGTCGATGATCCTCGCGCACGAGCAGTACGCGCGTGACGCGGCAGCGCAAGGTGCGCAGGTGATCTGCTTCCAGGAGCTGTTCTACGGGCCCTACTTCTGCCAGGTGCAGGACAAGCAGTACTACGAGTACGCGGAGTCCATTCCCGGGCCGACCACCGAGCGCTTCCAGGCGATCGCCAAGGAGCTCGGCATCGTGATGATCCTGCCGATGTACGAGCAGGAGCAGCCCGGCGTCCTCTACAACACCGCGGCCGTCGTCGACGCCGACGGCACGTACCTCGGCAAGTACCGCAAGCAGCACATTCCCCACGTGAAGGGCTTCTGGGAGAAGTTCTACTTCCGTCCCGGCAATGGCGGCTACCCCGTCTTCGACACCGCCGTCGGCAAGATCGGCGTCTACATCTGCTACGACCGCCACTTCCCCGAGGGCTGGCGGGCACTGGGCCTCAACGGCGCGCAGATCGTCTTCAATCCGTCGGCCACCTCCCGTGGGCTCTCGCAGTACCTGTGGAGCATCGAGCAGCCGGCAGCCGCCGTCGCGAACGAGTACTACGTGGGCGCCATCAACCGGGTCGGCATCGAGTCGCTCGGCGATGACGACTTCTACGGGCAGTCGTACTTCATCGACCCGGAGGGCAACTACGTCGGCGACAAGGGCGACCCGTACCAGCCTGAGCTGATCATCCGCGATCTCGACATGGACCTGCTGACTGAGGTCCGCAACCGCTGGCAGTTCTACCGCGACCGCCGCCCGGACGCCTACGACGATCTCGTCCGCCCGTAGTCCCGCCCTGAAGGGAGTCCCGACATGACCATCCTCATCACGAACGGAACCGTCGTCACCGCCCAGGGCAGCGCACGTGCCGATGTCCTCGTCGACGGCGAGACGATCGCCGCGGTCCTCGCGCCCGGCTCCACCGCCCTCGGCGTCGACTTGGCGGCCACCGCCGAGCGGGTCATCGATGCCACCGGCAAGTACGTCGTGCCCGGCGGCATCGACGGCCACACCCACATGGAGATGCCGTTCGGCGGCACCGTCGCCTCCGACACCTTCGAGACCGGCACGCGGGCGGCCGCCTGGGGCGGCACCACGACGATCATCGACTTCGCCGTGCAGAAGCAGGGCGAGCGGGTGCAGGACTGCCTGGCCGCCTGGCACGCCAAGGCCGCAGGCAACTGCGCGATCGACTACGGCTTCCACCAGGTCGTCGGCGGAGTCGACAGCGAGTCGCTCAAGGCGATGGACGAGCTCGTCGACGAGGGCGTGACCACCTTCAAGCTGTTCATGGCCTACCCGGGCGTGTTCCTCAGCTCCGACGGCCAGATCCTTCAGGCCATGCAGCAGGCGAGCAGCAACGGCTCGATGATCATGATGCACGCGGAGAACGGCAGCGCCATCGACGTGCTGGTCGCCCAGGCGCTCGCCGAGGGCAAGACGGACCCGAAGTACCACTCGCTGACGCGTCCGTGGGAGACCGAGGCGGAGGCGACCAACCGCGCGATCATGCTGGCCCGCCTGACCGGCGCCCCGCTCTATGTCGTCCACATGTCGGCCAAGCAGGCGGTTCACGTCCTCCAGGCCAACAAGGACGAGGGCTGGAACGTGTTCGGCGAGACCTGTCCGCAGTACCTCTACCTGTCCTTGGAGGACCAGCTTTCCCAGCCGGGCTTCGAGGGGGCCAAGTGGGTCTGCTCGACTCCCCTGCGGTCGAAGGCCGAGCAGCACCAGGACGAGCTGTGGCGCTACCTGCGCACCAACGACCTCTCGGTCATCAGCACCGACCACTGCCCGTTCTGCTTCAAGGAGCAGAAGGAGATGGGCCTCGGCGACTTCTCGAAGATTCCCAACGGCATCGGCTCGGTCGAGCACCGGATGGACCTCATCTTCCAGGGTGTCGTCGACGGCCGGATCAGCGTCGAGCGCTGGGTCGAGCTGTGCTCCACCACGCCGGCCCGCATGTTCGGGCTGTACGGCCGCAAGGGCGCGATCGCGCCTGGGTTCGACGCCGACATCGTCGTCTACGACCCGAACGGACGCACGGAGATCGGCTTCCACAAGACGCACCACATGAACATGGACCACTCCGCATGGGAGGGCTTCGTCATCGACGGCCACGTCGACACGGTTCTCTCCCGCGGCAAGGTCGTCATCGACGACGACGCCTACGTAGGGACCAAGGGCGACGGGCAGTTCCTGCGCCGTGGCCTCTCGCAGTACCTGATCTGACATCGGCAGCCCCGGGCCCGGACGCACCGAGCCCGGGGCGCCGCCCATTCTGAACAAGGAGCAGCACGTGCGCACTATCGATCACTGGATCAACGGGTCCCTCGTCCCCTCGACCTCCGGACGCACGAGCCCGGTCTACAACCCGGCGACCGGCGAGCAGCAGGCCGAGGTGGGACTCGCATCGGTCGAGGAGGTCGACGCAGCCGTTGCCTCTGCGAAGGCCGCCTTCCCCGCCTGGCGCAACGCCTCCTTGTCGAAGCGCGCCGAGGTGATGTTCCGGTTCCGGGACCTGGTGGTCACGCACCGCGACGAGATCGCCGAGCTCGTGTCCAGCGAGCACGGCAAGGTGCCCAGCGACGCGGCCGGCGAGCTGGCGCGCGGCATCGAGAACATCGAATTCGCGTGCGGCATCCCGGCGATGCTGAAGGGGGGCTACTCCGAGGGGGTGTCCGGCGGCGTCGACGTGTACTCGATCCGGCAGCCGCTGGGGGTCGTGGCCGGCATCACTCCGTTCAACTTCCCGGCGATGGTGCCGATGTGGATGTTCGCCAACGCGATCGCCACCGGAAACACGTTCATCCTCAAGCCGAGTGAGAAGGACCCGTCGGTCGCGCTCTTCATCGCCGACCTGCTGAAGCAGGCAGGCCTGCCCGACGGCGTGTTCACGGTCGTCCAGGGCGACAAGACTGCGGTGGACCGGATCCTGGACCACCCCGACATCGAGGCGGTCAGCTTCGTCGGCTCCACGCCCATCGCGCAGTACATCTACGCCACGGGCACCGCCAACGGCAAGCGCGTCCAGGCGCTCGGCGGTGCGAAGAACCACATGGTCGTGCTGCCCGACGCGGACATCAACATGGCCGCCGATGCGGCCGTGAGCGCTGCGTACGGCTCGGCGGGAGAGCGCTGCATGGCCATCTCGGTGGTCGTCGCGGTGGGTGGCGTCGGTGACCGGCTCATCGACGCGATCACCGAGCGGCTGCCCAAGCTGAAGGTCGGTCCCGGCACGGATCCGATCCGCGGAGATGGGGCCGCTGATCACCCGTGAGCACCGCGACAAGGTCGCCTCCTATCTCGCGGACGCGCCGGGCGAGGGCGCCACGCTCGTCGTCGACGGCCGCGAGGCCGACCTGCCCGACGACGGCTTCTTCCTCGGCGTCTCCCTCATCGACAACGTGAAGCCCGGCATGCGGTCCTACGACGACGAGATCTTCGGACCCGTGCTGTCGGTGGTGCGCGTCGACACCTACGACGAGGCCGTCGACCTCATCAACCGCCACCAGTACGGCAACGGCACGGCGATCTTCACCCGTGACGGCGGTGCGGCCAAGGCCTTCCAGTACGACATCAAGGTCGGGATGGTGGGCATCAATGTGCCGATCCCCGTTCCGGTCGCCTACTACAGCTTCGGCGGCTGGAAGGCGTCGATCTTCGGCGACTCGAACATCTACGGCCCGGCCGGCGTGGACTTCTACACCCGGACGAAGACCGTCACGTCGCGCTGGCCCGACCCGGCCACGTCCAGCGTCGACCTCGGCTTCCCCCGCACCCGCTAGCCCGCCCACTCCGAGCGAAAGGCCTTCGATGGACATCGGCGTCGTCCTTCAGTGCACTCCCCCGGCAGCCCGTGTGGTGGACCTCGCCAAGCGGGCCGAGACCTATGGCTTCTCGTACGTGTGGACCTTCGACTCCCACATCCTGTGGGAGGAGCCCTACGTGATCTACAGCAAGATCCTCGACGAGACGCGCAACGTCATCGTGGGTCCCATGGTCACCAATCCGGCGACACGCGATGTCACCGTAACGGCGTCCGTCTTTGCCACGCTGAACGAGATGTACGGCAACCGCACCGTCATCGGCATCGGCCGCGGCGACTCGGCGGTCCGCGTCACCAACGGCAAGCCCGTCACGGTTGCCGAGCTGCGGAGCGCCGTCGTCGACCTGAAGGGACTCGTCAACGGCGAGTCCATCGAGTACAAGGGCAACCACATCCGCCTGCCATGGGCCGGTCGCAGCCGCTCGGATGTCTGGGTCGCCGCCTACGGGCCCAAGGTGCTCGCGCTCGCCGGCGAGGTCGGTGATGGCTTCATCCTGCAGCTCGCCGACTCGTCGATCGCCGAGTGGACGATCAAGGCAGTCAAGGACGCCGCTGTCACGGCGGGCCGCAATCCCGACGATGTCTATGTGTGCGTGGCCGCTCCCGCCTACGTCACCGACGGATCCCCGAGGCGCACGCGCACGCACGCGACCAGTTGCGGTGGTTCGGCGGCATGGTCGGCAACCACGTCGCCGACATCGTCGCCCGCTACGGCGAGAACGGCGGCGCCGTGCCCCAGGCCCTCACCGACTACATCAAGAACCGTCAGGGCTACGACTACAACGAGCATGGTCAGGCGGGCAACACCCACACCGACTTCGTTCCCGACGAGATCGTCGACCGGTTCTGCATCATCGGGCCGGTCGAGGAGCACATCCGCCGGCTCGAGGAGCTGAAGGCGCTCGGGGTCAACCAGTTCGCCGTGTACCTGCAGCACGACGACAAGGACCACACGCTGGCGGAGTACGGCGAGAAGATCATCCCTGCAGTGCACGAGCACCTGAAGGCCCGGACCTGAACCGACGCGATTCATCGAATTAACGGGAGCGAAACCTTCGTGAGCCAGTCTTCGCAGGTGGCGGTGAGTGCCGACGTTCAAGCGGCGGGCAGGCGGCCTGCTCGCAGCAGCAACGTGGCGCGACGCGTGCGTCGCGGCTTCGTCTCCTTCCTGTGGGCGCTGGGCGGCGTCCTCCTCACCATCGTGATGTGGGAGCTCGTGAAGTGGCTCGGAAGTGTCATCTCCCTGCCCTTCGACACCAGCGACTCGGCAATGCCGCATGTATGGACGATGTTCCAGGGCTTCTCGCAGCCCGAGGTGCGCGGCTCCGACACCACGGTCTTCCAGGCGGTGGTCTCCGCCACGCTGTACTCCCTGCTCGTGGCGATGGGCGGCTTCGTCATCGGCGTCAGTATCGGCCTGCTGCTGGCCATCGTCATGCAGCGGTTCGCCTTCATGGAACGCGGCCTCCTGCCCTTCGTCATCGCCTCGCAGACCGTCCCCCTGATCGCCCTGGCGCCTCTCATCACCGGGCTGGGCAACCGGATCTCGATCGGCTCCTTTCAGTGGGGCACCACGCAGTCGGTCATGTTCATCGCCGCATACCTTGCCTTCTTCCCGCTCAGCGTCGGTGCACTGCGCGGACTGAAGGCACCGACCGCCACCGCCCTGGAGCTGATGCGCTCCTACGCCGCCACTCCGCGCCAGACTCTGTGGCAGCTGCGCTTCCCGGCGTCGATCCCCTACCTCATTCCTGCGATGAAGGTGTCCGCGGCTGCTGCAGTCGTGGGCACCGTCGTGGCCGAGATCTCGACAGGCGTGCGCGGTGGCATCGGTCGACTGATCGTCGAGTACGCCCGCGAGGCGACCAGCCAGCCGGCGAAGGTCTACGTCGCCGTGTTCGGCGCGATCGTCCTCGGCCTGCTGGCCGCGGGCCTGGTGACGCTGCTGGACGTGTACCTCACCCGCAACCTCCCGAAGGAAGGCCAGGCATGACCGCAGCCGCACCGACCAGCCACCCGGCCGTCCAGGCGACGGGTGTCTGGAAGATCTTCAACGAGGGACTGGCGAATGAGGTCACTGCGCTCGAGGACGTCAGCGTCGATGTGGCCGAGGGCGAGTTCATCTCGCTGATCGGGCCCTCCGGCTGCGGCAAGAGCACACTCCTGCGGTGCATCGCGGACCTCACGCATGCGACCCGCGGCGACATCAAGGTCGCGGGGCTCAGTGCCGCCGAGGCCCGGCAGAAGCAGAAGTACGGCATGGCGTTCCAGCAGGCGGCCCTCTTCGACTGGCGGACGGTGCGCCGCAACGTCGAGCTGCCCCTCGAGCTGCAGGGCTGGGACAAGTCCAAGCGTTCCGCGCGGGCCATGGAGCTGCTCGAGATGGTGCAGCTCGCCGACTTCGCCGACCACCGGCCATGGGAGCTCTCCGGTGGCATGCAGCAGCGCGTCGCCATCGCTCGTTCCCTCGCCGTCGATCCGCCGCTGCTGCTCATGGACGAGCCATTCGGTGCCCTGGACGAGATGACGCGCGAGCGGATGCAGAACGAGCTGCTGCGAATCCGCAAGGAGACCGGCAAGAGCATCATCTTCGTCACGCACTCGATCCCGGAGGCCGTCTATCTTTCGGATCGTGTCGTGGTCATGTCACCGCGACCGGGCCGGATCACGGACGTCGTGCCGATCAGCCTCGGCGAGCGCAACGAGGACACGCGCGAGGCAGAGGTGTTCTTCGCCGGCGTCACGGCGGTGCGCGAGGCCTTGCGCGGCCGCTCGTCGGGCAGCGGAGTACGCGCGCGGGTGGGCGAGGTCTAGATGAGCAACCGACTCCGTGCAGTCTGGCCGCCGATCCTGATCGCGGTCATCTTCCTCGGCGTCTGGCAGCTGTTCGTCGTCCTCAAGGACATCAAGCCGTACCTTCTTCCCGCACCGAGCCTGATCTTCTCCAACTTCTTCGGCAGCCTCGGGCTGATGCTCTCGACGTCCGTGTACACGGCCACCACCGCGCTGCTCGGACTCTTCTTCGGAACGCTCCTCGGTCTGGCCCTGGCCCTGCTCGCGCAGCGCTTCATCGTCGTGAACCATCTCTTCACGCCGCTGGCCGCCGGACTCGCGGCCGTGCCCATCGTCGCCCTCACGCCGATCCTGAACAACATGTTCAACATCACCAGCCGGACGCCGCGGGTTCTCGTCACGATGATCATCGTGTTCTTCCCCGTCTTCGTGAACGTCACACGCGGCCTGGTGCAGGTGCAGCCCGTCCAGCTCGAGCTGATGCGCTCGATGAACGCCCAGCCGCGCACGGTGCTTCGCCTGCTGCGAATCCCGAACGCCATTCCCTTCTTCTTCACCGCCATGAAGATCGCGGCCCCGCTGGCCGTCATCGCCGCCCTCGTCTCGGAGTACTTCGGCGGACCACAACTCGGACTTGGCAGCCGCATCGCATCTTCGGCTGCCAATACTGCCTACGGCCGAGCGTGGGCATACGTCGTCGCATCGATCATCGTCGGACTGCTGTTCTACCTCGCAGTCCTGGCCGTTGAGCGGTGGGCGGCACCCTGGACGGGTCGAGCACGGTCGGCCTGACAACCATCACATAGGAGGAAGAATGCGACAGATCGCACGCAGTCGATGGGCCGCCCTCACGGGCGTCGCCGTCGTCGGTGCACTCACGCTGGCCGCTTGCGGCAGCAGCACCAGTTCGTCCGAGTCCACGTCTGCCGCAGCGGCAGCATCGTCCGCGGCCCCGGCCTCGTCGGCGGCAGCGTCAACAGCGGCGTCGTCGGCGGCAGCATCCGCAGCCCCGGCATCGTCAGCCGCAGCCGCGTGCACGACGCCCACTCCGGTGAAGTTGCAGCTGCAATGGTTCGCCCAGGCTCAGTTCGCGGGCTACTACGCCGCGAAGGACAAGGGCTTCTACAAGGACCAGTGCCTCGACGTGACCATCCTCGAGGGTGGCGTCGACATCGTCCCCCAGACGGTCCTCGCCCAGGGCGGTGCGGACTTCGCGATCGCGTGGGTGCCCAAGGCCCTTGCCTCGCGCGAGCAGGGTGCACTCATCACCAACGTCGCCCAGGTGTTCCAGAAGTCGGGCACGCTGCAGGTCTCGTGGGCTGACTCGAACATCAAGTCGGCCGCGGACTTCAAGGGCAAGAAGATCGGCAACTGGGGCTTCGGCAACGAGTTCGAGGTCTTCGCGGCGATCACGAAGGCCGGCCTCGACCCGGCGGCCGACGTCGAGCTCGTGCAGCAGCAGTTCGACATGAAGGGCCTGCTGAGCAAGGAGATCGACGCTGCCGAGGCCATGACCTACAACGAGTACGCGCAGCTGCTCGAGACCAAGAACCCGGCCACCGGCAAGCTCTACCAGCCGTCGGACTTCAACGCGGTCAGCTACGAGGCTGAGGGCGTCGGAATGCTCCAGGACGCGATCTGGGCCAATCAAGACAAGCTCACCAGCGACACCGCCTACCAGGACCTCACCCAGAAGTTCGTCCAGGCATCGCTGCAGGGCTGGATCTACTGCCGAGACAACGCGCAGGAGTGCGCTGACATCGTGACGAAGAACGGCTCCAAGCTCGGCGCCAGCCACCAGCTGTGGATGATGAACGAGATCAACAAGCTGATCTGGCCGTCGCCGCTCGGCGTCGGCGTCATCGACCCGGCCAAGTACACCCAGACCGTGACGATCGCGATGAACACCAAGAACCTCGAGGGTTCGACGGTCATCACGAAAGAGCCGGACGCAGAGGCGTTCACGGACAAGTACGCCAAGGCAGCCAACGAGGCACTCACCGCCGCGGGGCTCAACACGACCGGTGACGCGTTCGCGCCTGTCGATGTCACCCTAAACGAGGGCGGCAACTAGCACCAACAGCAGTGGCGGGCGTGGAGCATGCACGACGCTCCGGGCCCGCCACTGCTGCATGCTGCGTCAGGCGTGGGGGCTCAGGGAGCAGTGACGAAGTCGATGAGCTCCTCGACGCGCGCGATGATCGACGTCTCGAGATCGGTGTACCGCGTCACCGCGCCCACGATCCGGCGCCACGCCTGCCGGGTGTCGTCCGGCCACCCGAGCGCCTCGCAGACGCCCTCCTTCCACGGCTGCCCCTTGGGGACCGTGGGCCAGTCCCGGATGCCCACCACCTCTGGGCGCACCGCCTGCCACACGTCGACGTAGGGATGACCCAGCACCAGGACATCGCCTCCGAAGGCGGCCGTCACGGCGTCGGCGATGCGCGTCTCCTTGGACCCCGGGACCAGGTGGTCGACGAGGACCCCTACCCGGTGCGACGAATCGGGGCCGAACTCCTCAAGCCGCTCCAGCAGTTCGTCGATCCCGCCGAGCTGCTCCACGACGATCGCCTCATCGCGCAGGTCCGCACCCCAGACCTTCTCGACCAGCTCGGCGTCCTGCGTGCCCTCGACCCAGATCCGCGACCCGCGGGCCACCCGGGCGCGCTGGGCAGGGACGGACACCGAGCCTGACGCCGTGCGAAGCGACGGTGCGGCGGCCGTTGGACCTGCCGGTCGCGTCAGCGTGACGATCTGGCCGTCGAGCAGGAAGGCGGCCGGCAGCAGGGAGAAGGGGCGGCGCTGCCCGAGCCGGTCCTCGAGGACCACTGCCCATCCGGTCGCGCCCTTGTCCCAGCCGACCACGGCCCCGCACCACCCCGACGTCGCGCACTCGACCACCAAGCCAGGCTCCGCGGGCACGCTGGGGACCTGAGGGCGCGGATGGGGGTCGTCGGCGAGAACGTCGAAGCCGTAGCGGTCGGGCACCGCGCAAGGCTAGGTCCAGGGTCGGCGCTCGTGAGGGTCAGGGTTGCGCAGCGAGGGCATCGGGCGCCGTCGCGATGCGATTGCGGCCGCCCCTCTTCGCCTGGTACATCGCGACGTCCACCCGGGTGATCATGGCCGAGCCTGACTCGACCGCTCGGCTCACCGTGACACCGATGCTGACGGTGAGGGACCGCAGACCGCTGGGCGTGGGCATGGGATCGGCGGCGCTGACCCGGATCTTCTCGGCCACCTGCTCGGCCTCGGCAATGTCGTGGATCCCGCAGAGCACGACGACGAACTCGTCACCGCCGAGACGGGCCACCTCGTCCACCGCGCGCACCGACCGCTTGATGCGAGCCGTGACCTCGCGAAGGACCGCGTCCCCCGCGGCATGCCCCCATCGGTCGTTAACCGACTTGAACGCGTCGATGTCGACGAAGAGCACTCCGCTGACATCGCCGTTATCGCGTTGACGGCGACCGATGATCGTCAGGAGGTCGAGGGCCTCGTCCCGCTTCAGGACTCCCGTGAGGTCGTCGAATCGGGCCCGCCGCTCCAGCTCCCGCTCGACCGCCACCTCGTCGTCGACGATGCGGAAGGTCGACAGCATGCCGTCGATCACACCGTCCTGGCCTCGGTACAGCTGCGAGTGCAGCTCGACCCAGTGGCCAGTTCCGCCGGTGTCGCCGAGGACGACGCGCGTGACCAGTGGGGACCCCTTCGCGGAGCCGTGGGTTACGGGTACGAAGGCGTCGAGGTCGGCCGGGCACCCGAACTCCTCCACCGAATGGCCGATCCACTCCCCCGGCGTCCAGCCCAGGTGCGGTCAGCGCAGGTGACACCCAGACGATGATGTTCCCGCGGGTCCGCAGCACGACATCGGAAGCGTTCTCGGCCAGGAGCCGGTACCGCTCCTCGGACTCGGCCAGGGCGACCCGACGCGCGGTGCCGCTCCGTGACGTCGCGCCAGGTGAGACTCACCCTTTCGCCGACGCACACGGCGCGTAGGTCGATGAACCGGGGCTCATCACCCACAGCGATCCGGATGGGGTACTCGTCGAGGCTCAGCGGCTCGCGAGCATCCACAACCGTGAGTACAGGCGGAGCAGTTCTGGATCTCCGTGCGAGGGGACAACCTCAGACAGTCGCCTCCCGATGAGCTCCCCAAGGCCTCCGTGAGCGTAGTCGCCAGCGGCCTGATTCGTGTCGAGGAACTCGAAGTCGCGACGCGTCCGACGTCGTCCGCACTGCCTCGAGAAGGACATGCGGATCGAGCAGTGTCGACACGATCGCCTGTCGCTCGGCGGCTTCGAACTGGCGGCCTGCCGCTCGCGCACCAGTTCGTCCACGTCCCGAAGACCGATCACCACCCCGGCCAGGCCCGCGCTGCTGTTCGTCCAGAAGACGTGCAGTCACCGACATGACGCGATACGTGCCGTCGGAGCGCTGGGCACGAACCAGTTCGCCGCCGACGACCTCGCCCTCGGTGAGCCGCCGCATCCGGTCGACTACGCCCGTCAGGTCGTCCGGATGGACCAGGTCTCGGGCCGTCGACCCGATGAGCTCCACGGGATCCCAGCCGAGCATCTCGGTGATCGACGGCGAGACCCAGGTGACGATGCCGCTGAAGTCGCGCAGGTACACGACGTCGGAGGAGTTCTCCGCCAGCTCCGGAACCTCGCCTCGGACTGAACAAGGTCCGGCACTGCCTCGTGGCGCCGGGTCGCGTCGCGCATCGTGAAGTGCAGCAGGTCGCCGACGCGGAGGACGCCGATATCGGCATACCGATCCGCGTTGACGGCTTCGAAGGGCAGGTGCACGTCGTCGAGCATCAGCGGCACGCCGCTCGCGAACGCGGCCAGGTACATCCGGGTCATGGCCGAGCCCTGCTCGCCCGGGTACAGCTCGAGGACGCGGCGTCCGATGAGGTCCTCGCGCACGACTCCGGCGTACTCGCACGACGCTCGATTGAGCTCGACGTACCGGAAGTCGATGACTCGACCGTGCCCGTCGAAGATCGGCTCGAAGATCATGAAGGGATCGATGAAGCTGTCGAGCAACGGGCATACCCCAGCGCCACTATCGGGCGCCGTGGCGGGCGCGTTCCCACTGTTGGACGTCACCGTGATCCCCCGCGTCCTATGGTGCCCCGTCGTCACGGGCCATGTCCTCCCGACGGGCGACGTCGGCCGCCGCGTCGGGAGGGTGGTGCCTCAGGTCAGTGACCGAATGAGCTTCTTGTTGAGGAACTCCTCGATGCCGAGACTGCCGAGCTCGCGTCCGAAGCCGGAGATCTTCGTGCCGCCGAAGGGCAGTTCTGGGGCATCGAGGCCGACTCCGTTGATGTACACCATGCCGGTGTCCAGGCGAGCCGCCACGCGGAGGGCCTGCTCCTGATCGGTGCCGAAGACGTATGAGCCGAGGCCGAAGGGGGTGTCGTTGGCGAGTCGGACCGCATCGTCCTCATCCACCGCCCGGTAGACCTGCGCAACCGGCCCGAACAGCTCCTCGTAGTAGACCTCGTTGTCCGGAGTGAGGCCGGTGAGGATGCCGGCCGGGAAGAATGCCCCGTCGCGCTCGCCCGCAGTAGTCAGCGACGCGCCCTGCGCGACGGCCCGATCCACCTGCTCGGCCAGGCCCGCTGCTGCGCTGGCCGACGACAGCGGATCGGTCATCGGCAGCGCCAGCACCTTCTCGGTGAATCGCTCGAGGAAGGCGTCGTAGAGCTCGTCGACGACGATGAACCGCTTGGCGCCGTTGCAGGCCTGGCCGACGTTGTCCATCCGGCCGAAGATGGCCGCGTCGACAGTCGCGTCGAGGTCGTCGGTGCTCAGCACGATGAACGGATCCGAGCCGCCCAGTTCGAGCACTACCTTCTTCAGGTTGCGCCCGGCGATCTCCGCCACGGCTGCGCCGGCTCGTTCCGAACCCGTCAGTGAGACACCACGGACGCTGGGCGCCGCGATGATGTCGGCGACCTGCGCGATGGTGGCGTACAGGTTGTTGTACACGCCGGACGGAAGGCCGGCCTCGGCGAAGATCGCGGCGATCGCGGCCGCGGACTCCGGGCACTGGGAGGCGTGCTTGAGCAGAAGAGTGTTGCCCAGCACCAGGTTCGGGCCGGCGAACCGCGCCACCTGGTAGTAGGGGAAGTTCCACGGCATGATCCCGAGAATGGTTCCGACCGACTGCGAGCGGATGAACGCTGAGCCCTCGCCGTCCAGGTCGGTGATCGGCTTGTCGGCCAGGAGGCGCTCGGCGTTGTCGGCGTAGTAGCCGTAGATGGCCCCGCTGAACTCGACCTCACCGATGGCATCGGCCAGCGCCTTGCCCATCTCCCGATTGATGATGCCGCCCAACTGCTCCGAGCGCTCCACGTGCAGTTCACCGATCCGACGCACGACGGCCGCCCGCTCAGCGATCGACCGGCCCGACCACTCCGCATGCGCGGCGGCTGCGGCAGCGACGGCCTCGGCGATCTCGGCGTCCGTCGACGTCGGGTACGAGCTGATCTGCTCACCAGTGTGCGGATCGACAACCGCGTACGAACCCATGACTCTCCTCAGTCGCTTCTCAGTAGTGGATGACGCCGAACCCAGATGGCCTCACGGGCGACACCGGCTCCGACTCGCGCCGAGTGTACGCCGGGCGACGCCCCGGGCGTGTGAAATGTGCATGCAAATCCCGGTAAGGATACGGAATTCGTTGCGGCTTGGCTAAATTGCCGCGAAATCGCTTGCCAGCACCGAAGTCGATGGCCCATTATGTCCGGCATGCCGCCACGCGACAGGGTACCGAGCATGCCACTCGACGACGTCTCGAAGGCCATCATCGAGCAGCTCCAGCAGGACGGCCGCCGCCCCTATGCGGCCATCGGCAAGGCCGTCGGCTTGTCCGAGGCCGCCGTGCGCCAGCGCGTGCAGCGGCTCCACGAGTCCGGCGTCATGCAGATCGTGGCCGTGACCGATCCCATGCAGGTCGGATTCGCCCGCGCCGCGATGATCGGTATCCGGGTCGACGGAGACGCCGAGCTCGTCGCCGACCAGCTCGAGGCGATGCCCGAGGTCGACTACCTCGTCGTCACCGCGGGCAGCTTCGACATCCTCGCGGAGGTCGTTGCCGAGGACGACGACCATCTCCTCGAGGTCATCAACCGCAAGATCCGGGCCATTCCGGGAGTGCGCTCAACCGAGACGTACGTCTACCTGAAACTGCGCAAGCAGATCTACACCTGGGGAACACGATGACCAGCACGCCGCAGCCCATCACCGAACCCGGCAGCGACTTCATGGCCGACAAGGCCCGAGACCACCTGTGGATGGCGTTCACCCGGCACTCGCACTACTACGACGGCTCCGGTCACGTGCCGATCATCGTCCGGGGCGAGGGCGCCTACATCTGGGACGATCAGGGCAACCGCTACCTCGACGGCCTGGCCGGCCTGTTCACCAACCAGCTCGGTCATGGTCGCACCGAGATCGCCGAGGCGATGTCGAAGCAGGCCCAGGAACTGGCGTTCTTCCCGATCTGGTCGTACGCCCACCCGCGCGCCATCGAGCTCGCCGAGAAGCTCGCCGGCTACGCGCCCGGCGACCTCAACCGCGTCTTCTTCACCACCGGCGGCGGCGAGGCGGTCGAGACGGCGTGGAAGCTCGCCAAGCAGTTCTTCAAGGTGACGGGCAAGCCCACCAAGTACAAGGTGATCAGCCGGAGCATCGCGTACCACGGCACGCCGCAGGGCGCCCTGTCGATCACGGGCATCCCGCCGTTGAAGCAGGCCTTCGAGCCGCTCGTCCCGGGCGCGATCAAGGTGCCCAACACCAACTTCTACCGCGCACCGGACGAGTTCCGGCATGACGAGAAGGCGTTCGGCCGGTGGGCCGCCGACCGGATCGCCGAGGCGATCGAGTTCGAGGGCCCCGACACCGTGGCTGCGGTCTTCCTCGAGCCCGTGCAGAACTCCGGTGGCTGCTTCCCGCCGCCGCCCGGCTACCTCGAGCGCGTGCGCGAGATCTGTGACGAGTACGACGTCATCATGGTGGCCGACGAGACGATCTGCGCCTTCGGCCGGATCGGCGACATGTTCGCGATGAACCGATTCGGCGTCACCCCCGACATCATCACCTGCGCCAAGGGCATGACGTCCGGCTACGCGCCGATGGGAGCGATGATCGCCAGCGATCGACTCTTCGAGCCGTTCAAGCACGACCGCAACACGTTCCTGCACGGCTTCACCTGGGGCGGCCACCCGGTCACCGCAGCGGCCGCACTCGCCAACCTCCAGATCTTCGAGGACGAGGGCATCAACGAGCACGTGCGCGAGAACGAGCCGCACTTCCGCCAGACGCTGGAGAAGCTCAGCGACCTGCCGATCGTCGGCGACATCCGCGGCGCCGGCTACTTCTACGGGATCGAGCTGGTGAAGGACAAGGTCACACGCGAGACCCTCGACGACGACCAGTGCGAACGGGTGCTCCGCGGCTTCCTGTCCAAGGCGCTGTTCGACGCCGGGCTGTACTGCCGGGCCGACGATCGCGGCGACCCCGTCGTGCAGCTGGCTCCCCCGCTGATCATCGGCCAGAAGGAGTTCGACGAGATCGAGCAGATCCTCCGCTCCGTCCTGACGGAGGCCTGGGCCCGACTGTGACCACCAGCAATGCGAACGCACCCGGGTCCACCGATCGGACCCGGGTGCGCCGCCTTCCGGAGCGCTCCGTCAGCGACGTGGCTGCGCTGCACCGCGTCCTCGACGCCGCGCTCATCGCGCACGTCGCCGTGAGCGACGCCGACGGGCAGCCTTACGTGATCCCGGTTGCCTTCGCACGCCGAGGCGACGAGGTGGTCTTCCACGGCTCCACCGGATCGCGGCTGTTCCGATCGCTTGCCGATGGCCAGCCGACGTGCCTGACCGTCACGCTGCTCGATGGACTGGTCCTGGCCCGCAGCGCGTTCGAGTCGAGCATGAACTACCGCAGCGCGATGGTCGTCGGCGTTGCTCGTCGGCTGTCGGGAGACGACGAACTCGATGCGCTGCGGACGATCACCGAGCACCTGCTTCCGGGGCGCTGGCAGGACTGCCGTCAGCCGAATGCCAAGGAGCGCGCGGCAACGATGACGCTCGCCATGAGCCTTGACGAATGCTCGGTGAAGATCCGCACGGGCGGTCCCGAGGACGATCCCGAGGACGTCACCGACCCGGTCTACGCCCATGTCTGGGCCGGCACTGTGCCCTTGAACGAGTCGTTCGGCACGCCGCTGCCCAGCGACGAGTCGCTGCCCGAGACTCCCGTGCCCGAATACGTCCACGGCTGGACCCGCACATGAGCCTCGATCCGCGCGTGCTGTCGCTGTGGTGGGACACCCTCCCCGACGATCTGCGGATGCCGATCGGCCCACCGCTGGCCGGCGATGCGACGGCAGACGTCGTGATCGTCGGTGGTGGCTACACGGGGCTGTGGACCGCCTACTACCTGATCACGGCCGACCCCTCGCTGCGCATCACCGTCCTCGAGGCGGAGGTGGCCGGCTTCGGCGCCAGCGGTCGCAACGGCGGATGGGCTTCCGCGCTGTTCCCGGCCAGCCTCGACGCCCTCGCCCGCAAGGCGGGCCGTGAGGCAGCCGTCCGGATGAAGCGCGCGATGAACGACACCGTCGACGAGATCGGTCGGGTTGCCGCGGCCGAGGGCTGGGACATCGAATGGGCCAAGGGCGGCTCCGTGGTGCTGGCCCGCACGCCCCTGCAGTGGCAGGAGGCGCAGGCCGAGGTCGCCGCACTGCGCACGTGGGGATTCGGCGCCGATGACCTGCGGCTTCTGGGCGCGGAGGAGGCGACGGCGATGGCCAACGCCACCGACGTCCTTGGAGCCACCTTCAACCCGCACTGCGCGGCCATCAACCCCGCGAAGCTGGTGCGCCACCTCGCCCGTTCGGTCGCCGCTCTCGGCGTGACCATCCACGAGGGCACGAGCGTCTCGTCGATCGAGCCAGGCGTCGTGCGGACCGACCATGGCTCGGTGCGCGCCGAGTTCGTCGTGCGCGCGACCGAGGGCTATACCCGCACGCTGAAGGGCCAGACGCGCACCCTCGCGCCCGTCTACTCCCTGATGCTCGCCACCGAACCGCTGTCCGACGACATCTGGGCGGAGATCGGCCTCTCGGACCGATCCACGTTCAGCGACGGACGCCACCTGATCATCTACGGGCAGCGCACCGGCGACGGTCGGCTCGCCTTCGGCGGGCGGGGGGCCCCGTACTTCTTCGGCTCGAGGATCAGCCCCGAGCAGGATCGCAACCCCGCCGTTCACGCCGCTCTGTGGGAGATCCTCACGGATCTCTTCCCCGCCGTGAGCGGTTCCGCCGTGACCCACACCTGGGGCGGGCCGCTCGGCGTGCCACGCGACTGGTGGGCATCGTGCGGCCTCGACCGCTCGATCGGGCCTCGCGTGGTCCGGAGGTTACGTCGGTGACGGCGTCGGCACGTCCAACCTGGGCGGTCGCACGCTGCGCGACCTGATCCTTCAGCGCGAGACGCCGCTGACCACCCTGCCCTGGGTCAACCACGAGTCCAAGAAGTGGGAGCCCGAGCCGCTTCGATGGATGGGGGCCAACGTCGGCCTGCGCGTCATGACCAGCGCCGACAACGTGGAGGCGCGCACCGGGCGGCCCTCTAGGCGGGCTGCGCTCTTCGCTCGTAAGATCGGCCACTGACCGATTGACCGGGAGGCACGGTGCCCACCGACCGACACGGGAACGAACTCACCACGACGGCCGAGGCAGCAACATACTTCGACGACGCACTCGACCAGCTCCTTCACTTCCGGGCAGGCATCGGCGAGCTCGTGTCATCAGGCATCGCCGCTGATCCGACGGCTCCCCTACTCCGGGCGTTCGCGGCCTATACCGGCCTGCTCGGAACGGAGCCGACCGACGCAGCCACGTCCGCCGACAGCCTGACGGCCTACCTCGCGGGTGCCGATTCCGGCGCGTGGCTTCCACGCGAAACGGCGCACGTGACCGCTGCGCAGGCATGGGCGGCGGGCGACCTCGCCGGCGCGGGTCGCCTCCTCCGGGACCTGACCATCGCCCACCCGAGAGACGCGCTCGCACTGGCTGTCGGACACCAGGTGGACTTCTTCACAGGCGACGCCACGTCACTTCGTGATCGAGTCGGATCCGCTCTGACGGCCTGGACCGAGGACGACGACTGCTTCGGGCTCTTGCTCGGGATGTACGCCTTCGGAGTCGAGGAGGCCGGTGACTACGCACGGGCGGAAGCCGTCGGGCGCCGGGCTGTCGAACTCGACGCGAAGGACGTGTGGGGTATTCATGCCGTGGTCCACTCGCTTGAGATGCAGGGTCGCTTCGTCGACGGGATCGACTTCATGGATGCCCGCCGCGCCGACTGGTCCTCGGGCAACTTCTTGAACGTCCACAACTCCTGGCACTACGCGATCTACCTCCTGGAGACCGGCGACGTCGCGACCGGCCTGCAGATCTACGACTCGGTCCTGCACCACGCCGACTCCGACGGACTGGCGATGGAGATGCTGGACGCCTCCGGATATCTTTGGCGACTGCTCCTGGACGGGGAGGACCAGTCGGGCCGCTGGACGGTCCTCGCCGATGCATGGGAACCCGCGTCCGCCGTCCCCTACTACGCCTTCAACGACGTCTTCGCCGTGATGAGCCTGGTGGGGGCCGGTCGCCTCGTCGAGGCGCAGTCGCTTGTCGATCGTCGCCGCTCCTGGGCCGCGAGCGTGGGGCCGCACGTCACCAACGGCCGCATGACAGCCCAGATCGGCGTGCCGGTGTGCCAGGCATTGGTCGACTTCGGACGAGGGGACAACGACTCAGTCGTCGATATCCTCATGCCGATCCGCAATCGCATCAACGTGATCGGCGGGAGCCACGCCCAGCGCGACGCTGTCCAACGCACCCTGATGGTCGCGGCGCTGCGGGGTGACAGACTGGAACTCGCAAGAGCACTTGCCTCAGAGCGGATCAGTGTCAAACCCGACAGTCCCTGGAACCGAAAGCAGGTAGCACGATGCAGGTGAAGGAACTCGGACATCTCGTCCTGTACGTGCGCGACCTCCGCACCTCCGTCCACTTCTATCGCGATGTCCTCGGCTGGCAGCCGATCACCGACGACGATGTCGATGCGCTGCCGTTCCCCGCGATGGGATTCAGTGCGCCGTCGCAGCGCACGCATCACGAGCTGCTGCTCATCGAAGTGGGCCCCGACGCGGCCCGCGTTCCGGGCGGTCGTCGTCTGGGTCTCTACCACTTTGGCCTCAAGATCGGCGACAGCGACGACGATCTCCGCGAGGCGCTGAAGACCCTGGTCGACAACAACGTGACCATCGTCGGTGCCAGCGATCACACCGTCACGCACAGCATCTACATCGCCGATCCCGACGGCAACGAGATCGAGCTCTACATCGACGTCCCCGGAGTTGACTGGCGCAACGACCCGGCGCTGATCACCAGCCCGATCAAGCCATTGCAGCTGTAGCCAACCGATTCGGTGTCGGGGTGCTGGGCCGTTCGAGGGTGCTTGTGTCGACGTGCTCGAAGCCCGGCTCCCGGCCGTGCACGTCGAGCATCGTGGTCTGCTCGTATGACCAGCAGTCACCCGGACCGATGCGGAACGTGATCGTCCACGACGTGGTGTGGAAGGCCGCATCGAGGAACGGGTTGGTGATGATGCCTGCATGGGGGTCGCCGACCTCGGCCCGCAGGGTGAAAGTGGTGGCATCCGGCGCGACCAGGCCCGTGGCCATCGCCACCTGTGCCCGGGGAATGGCATGCGTCATGTGGACGGTCTCGGTGGCCGGCTCCCACAGCAGGTAGCCGATCTGGTCGTGGAACGTCTCCACCTCCCCCGGACGCGCGGATGTCCTGGTGGTAGCGCAGTCCGTAGAACAGCTGCGGACCATTGGTCTGCGAATCGATCGGCTGGAACTCGAAGCGCTCGGTGAAGGGCGCCATCGCCCGGCCGTCAGCAACAGGGTGCACGTCGGTGCCGGCGCGGCCCCGCCACACGCCGGCAAGCGGCGCGCGCGGTCCGAGAATGGCGAGGGTGTCGGGATCGGGGTTGGGCTCGGTGAAGATGTCGTCCAGCGTCGGGGGCATGGTCACGGTCGGATGCTATGGGGTGCCGGCATGGGTGTACGCGGTCTTCGATGTCGTGAAGAACTCCACCGCACCGGTGCCCTGCTCGCGCGGCCCGTAGCTGCTCTCGCCACGGCCCCCGAACGGCACATGGAAGTCCACGCCGGCCGTCGGAAGGTTCACCATAACCATGCCGGCCTTCGAGTTGCGACGGAAGTGCGCGGCCTCTGCGAGGTCGGTCGTGCAGATCCCCGCGGACAGGTTCATGGTGCTGGCGTTGGCTGTGTCGAGGGCCTCCGCGTAGTCCGACACGCGGATCACGGACATGACCGGACCGAACACCTCCTCGCGGTTGATCGTGTGGCCGACCTCGGTGCCCAGCGCCAGGGCGGGCGACAGATAGTGGCCCGTGACACCGAGCGACAGCCGTTCGCCGCCGACGATCGTCGCGCCCTCGGCTGCGGCGACCTCGAGGTACCGCTGATCCTGCTCCAGCTGGCTCTGGTCGACGACCGGGCCCATCTCGATGCCCGCGACCCGGGCGTCGCCGACGCTCCAGCGACCCATCCGCTCCTTCATCCCCTCGACGAACGCGTCATGGATGCCGTCGGTGACGACGAGGATCGACGACGCCGTGCATCGCTGACCCGTCGAGCCGAAGCCGCCTTGGATGGCCGCCTCGACCGCGACGGCGAGGTCGGCACGGTCGGTGATGATGAGGGGTTCTTGCCGCCCAGCTCCAGCTGCGCCTTCGCGCCCCGCGCCACGGTGTCGGCGAGGACCCCTCGGCCCGTGCTCACCGAGCCGGTGAACGTCACCGCGTTGACCAGCGGATCACCCGTGAGGACGGGTCCGACCTGCGAGCCGCGCCCGAGCACCAGGTTCAGGGCCCCCGCCGGAAGGCCTGCCCGGTTGAGGATGTCGACGAGCTCCCACGCCGACGCCGGCACCAGGTCGGCCGGCTTGAAGACGACCGTGTTGCCGAAGGCGAGCGCTGGAGCGATCTTCCAGGCAGGGATCGCGATCGGGAAGTTCCACGGCGTGATGACGCTGACCACTCCGACCGGCTCGCGGGTGACCGTGATCTCGATCCCCGGCCGGACGGAGTCCAGCGCGAGGCCGTGCGGCTGCATGGCCACGCCAGCGAAGTACTTGAGGATCTGCGCGGCCCGGATCACCTCGCCCCGCGCCTCCGGGAGGGTCTTGCCCTCCTCGCGTGCCAGCAGGTCGCCGAGCTCGTCGGCCCGGGCGATGACCTCGGAGCCGGCGCGGTCCAGGACCTCCGCCCGCTGCCAGGGCGTCGTCCGCGACCACGACCCGAAGGCGGCGGCTGCGGCGTGAACGGCGTCGGCCGCGACGTCCGGGCCGACGATGCTGGCCTCGGCGACGACGTCGGACAGGTCCGAGGGGTTCACATCCGGGCGCGCCTCATCGCCGACGACCGGCGTGCCGTTGACGACCGACGTGAGGATGCGCGGGCTCAGCCCTCCGGGGCTCCCCCTGCCGGGCTCGCCAGCGCTCACTCCTCGCGCACCGCTCATCGGTACGCCGCGATTCCGGTCAGCGCCTCGCCGACGACCAGCGTGTGCATCTCGTTCGTGCCCTCGTAGGTGAACACCGACTCGAGGTTGTTCATGTGCCGGATCACCGGGTACTCCAGCGTGATGCCGTTGGCCCCCGAGGATCGATCTGCACTCCCGGGCTATGGCCAGTGACTCACGGGCGTTGTTGAGCTTGCCCAGGCTCACCTGCTCGGGCCGGATGAGGTGCGCGTCCTTCAGCCGGCCGAGATGGAGGGCGAGCAGCATCCCCTTGCCGAGCTCAAGCGCCATGTCGGCCAGCTTCTTCTGCGTCAGCTGGAACGCGGCCAGCGGCTTGTCGAACTGCTCGCGATCGATGCTGTAGCTGATCGCCGTCTCGAGGCAGTCGCGTGCGGCACCGAGCGTGCCGAACACGATGCCGAACCGCGCCTCGTTGAGGCAGGACAGCGGACCACGAAGGCCGACGACCTCCGGCAGCACGGCGCTGTCGGGCAGTCGCACGCCGGTGAGCACGAGTTCGCTCGTGACCGATGCACGCAGCGACATCTTCTTGTGGATGACGTTGGCCTGGAATCCCGGCGTGTCGGTCGGAACGACGAATCCCCGGATGCCCTCGTCCGTCCGCGCCCACACAACCGCGACGTCGGCGACGTTGCCGTTGGTGATCCACATCTTCGAGCCGTTGAGGACCCAGTCCGGACCATCCTTCTTGGCGACGGTCCGCATGCCGCTCGGGTTGGACCCGAAGTCCGCCTCCGTGAGGCCGAAGCAGCCGATAGCGTCGCCAGCCGCCATCCGCGGCAGCCACTCGTTCTTCTGCTCCTCGGACCCGAAGGCGTGGATGGCGTACATCGCGAGCGATCCCTGGACGCTCACCAGCGATCGGATGCCGGAGTCCCCTGCCTCCAGCTCGACGCAGGCGAGGCCATACGCCACGGCGGACATGCCCTGGCAGCCGTAGCCCTCGAGGTGCATCCCGAGCAGGCCCATGGTGCCCAGCTGCTTGGCCAGCTCTCGGGCCGGGATCTCGCCCGTGTCGAACCAGTCGCCGACATACGGCTTGATGCTGTCGTCGACGTACTCGCGTACGACGTCGCGGATCGCCCGCTCCTCCTCGCTGAGCAGATGGTCGATCGCGAACAGGCCGAAGGGGCTCTGCGGGGTGCGGGCCATGCGGTCCTCCAAGGGTCAAGGCGGATCAGCGGGATGAGATCAAGGATTGGATCCAATCCATCGGATTGTATCCAATCAGGGGGGCGCGGGCTGCTCCAGCACGGCGCGGACCGTCCCGACACTGTGCTGACGATGCTCATCATGCAGGCGGACGAGGGCGGCGGCGTCCCGACGGCGCAGGGCCGCGACCATGCGCGCGTGCTCGCGACCTACGCGGGTCCGGTTGACCTCGTTGTCGAAGTAGAGCGCCCGATAGGCATCCGTCGCGTCCCACAGCTGGTTGAGCAGTCGAATCAGTCGCGGCAGGGCCGCGGCGTCGAAGATCGCGAAGTGGAACCGCCTGTTCGCCGCGGTGATCGCCATGACGTCCTGGCGCGCGGCCGCATCGTCGACGAGTGCGGCGATCGCGGCGATGGCATCGACAGCGGTGTCCGAGAGGTCGGGGACCCCACGGATGATCGCCTCGGCCTCGAGCAGCTCGCGCAGCCGGTACACCTCCAGGAGGTCGGGCACGCTGAGCTCGGCGACGAAGTAGCCGCGATTCGGGTAGTACGTCACCTGGCCCTCGGACTCCAGCGTCTTCAGCGCCTCGCGCAACGGGACTCGACTGACGCCGTACCGCTCGGCAAGGGTCTCCTGGACGATCTGATCGCCAGGCTTCAGCTGTCCGGTGAGGATGTCCTGGCGCAGTGCGGCCAGGGCCGAGTCCTGCGCCATCACCGGGCGCTGCGCGGCCATCAGGCAGCACCCGTCGGCAGGTCGAGCAGTGCCAGGACCGCCGCACGGTCCTCCCCCACGGTCGGCGGGGCCGTGCGGTAGGTCGGTGGCGTACGGGAGTAGTGCGCCGGGTTGGCCACCTGCGGCTGTGCCTCGGACCGTCGCTCATCGTCGATGCGCACGATCGGCTCGAGCCCGAGACGATCCGCCAGCGCGAAGCCCTGGGCGATGTCGTTGATCGGACCGCACGGAACGCCTGCCGCGGTGATCGCGTCCTGCCACTCGTCGGCGCCCCGTCGCGACAGCCGATCCTCGAGAACCACCTTGAGTTCGTCGCGATGGACCACCCGCGCACCGTTCGTCGAGTAGCGGGCATCGCTGCTCAGGTCCGGCACCCCGAGGACCCCGGCGAGCTTGGCGAACTGGCCGTCGTTGCCGACCGCGATGATCATCGGCCGGTCTGCCGTGGCGAAGACCTCGTAGGGCGCGATCGACGGGTGCGCGTTGCCCATGAACGCGGGGACGCTGCCTGCGCCGACGAACCCCGACGCCTGGTTGACCAGTGACGACAGGAGCGCACCGAGCAGTGTCACCTCGATCCGCTGCCCCTCGCCGGTCAGGTCGCGATGGTGCAGCGCCGCCAGGATCGCGACGGCCGCATGCAGTCCCGTCAGCACGTCGACGACGGCGACGCCGGCCTTCGTCGGCTCGGTGGTGCCGGTGATGCTCATCAGCCCGCCCATCGCCTGGACGAGGAGGTCGTAGCCCGGGAGGTCCTTGCCCCCATCGGACCCGAACCCACTGATCGAGCAGTACACGACGGCCGGGTTCTGCGCGTTCACCTGCGCGTAGTCGAGGCCGAATCGGTCGAGCGACCCCGGCTTGTAGTTCTCGACGAGGATGTCCGCACGCGCTGCCAGTCGTCGCGCCACGGCGGCGTCGTCGGGGTGGGCCAGGTCGAGGTCGATCGACATCTTGTTGCGGTTGACGGACTGGAAGTACGTCGCCTGACCGTCGGCGGCGTACGGCGGGCCCCACGCGCGGGTGTCGTCCCCGGCACCGGGACGCTCGACCTTCACGACCGTCGCCCCGAGGTCGGCGAGCAGCATCGTCGCGTACGGACCGGCGAGGACACGGGAGAAGTCCGCGACGACCACGCCGTCCAGGGCACCAGGCACCCGCAGATTGTATCCAATCCCCGGGTGCGGGTCAGGTCGTGAGCAGGGGCGTGATCGCGTCGAGCACCCGGACGTCCTCGATGGTGCTCGGCACCGCCTCGGGCCGACCGTCCGCGATCCCCCGCATCGTGCGCCGCAGGATCTTGCCCGATCGGGTCTTCGGCAGGCCCGGGACGATGACCACCTCCTTCAGCGCGGCGACCGGGCCGATCTGGTCGCGGATCGCTGCGACGACCTCCCGCTGCAGGTCCGCCGGATCCACCTCGACCCCGGACTTCAGCACGACGAACGCCCTCGGGATCTGGCCCTTGAGGTCGTCGTGCACGCCGATGACGGCGCATTCGGCGACCATCGGGTGCGAGGCGACGACGGCTTCCATCGAACCCGTCGAGAGTCGATGCCCGGCCACGTTGATCACGTCGTCGGTGCGGCCCATGACGTAGACGTAGCCGTCGTCGTCGAGATAGCCGCCGTCCCCCGTCGTGTAGCAGCCGTCGAAGACGCTGAGGTACGAGTCGATGTACCGCTGGTCGTCGCCCCACAGCGTCGGCAGGGTGCCCGGCGGAAGCGGCAGCCGGATGACGATCGCGCCGTCGTGGTTGGCCGGCAGGTCAAGGCCCTCGCCGTCGACGACGCGCACGTCGTAGCCCGGCACCGGGACGCTGGGCGAGCCCGCCTTGATCGGCATCGGGTCGAGGCCGCGAAGGTTCGAGGCGATCGGCCAGCCGGTCTCGGTCTGCCACCAGTTGTCGATGACCGGGATGCCGAGACGGTCGGTGGCCCAGTGGTACGTGTCCGGGTCGAGTCGTTCGCCGGCCAGGAACAGCGACCGCAGGGAGGAGACGTCGTGATCGGCCAGCAGTGCGGCGTCCGGGTCCTCCTTCTTGATCGCCCGGATCGCCGTCGGCGCGGTGAACAGCGCATTGACGCCGTGCTCGGCGATGACCCGCCAGAAGGCGCCGGCATCCGGCGTGCCCACGGGCTTGCCCTCGTACAGGATCGACGTCGCCCCAGCGATCAGCGGTGCATACACGATGTACGAGTGCCCGACGACCCAGCCGACATCGGACGCGGCCCACCAGACGTCGTCCGGGACCCATCCCGTACACGTTCTCGAACGACCAGGCCATCGCCACCGCGTGTCCGCCGTTGTCGCGCACGACGCCCTTGGGTCGGCCCGTCGTGCCGGAGGTGTAGAGGATGTACAGCGGATCGGTGGCGCGGACCGGCACCGGACCATGCGGCACGGCGTCGGCCAGGAGTCGTCGTCCAGTCGAGATCGCGAGGCCCCATCTCGGCCAGTTCCTGCGGCCGCTGCAGCACGATGCTCGCCACCGGCGTATGCGTGGCCAGGCGCAGGGCCTCGTCCAGCAGGGGCTTGTAGGCGATGACGCGGCTCGCCTCGATGCCGCAGCTCGCGCTGACGATGACCTTGGGCTCGGCGTCGTCGATGCGCACCGCGAGTTCGGCCGGCGCGAACCCGCCGAAGACCACGGAGTGCACCGCACCGAGCCGGGCCGTCGCCAGCATCGCCACGACTGCCTCGGGAACCATCGGCATGTAGACGAGCACACGGTCGCCGTAGCCCACACCGAGCTCGGCGAGCACGCCGGCGAAGCGCGCCACGTCATCGAGCAGCTCGGTGTAGGTGATGGCGCGCTGGGCGCCCGTCACGGGGCTGTCGTACTGGAGGGCGATGCGGTCGCCACGGCCTAGCCGCCACGTGTCGATCAAGGGCGTTGGCCGACGTGTTCAGGACCCCGTCGGGGAACCATCGGTACAGCGGCGCCCGGTAACTGTCGAGGGCGGTCGTCGGGCGGCTCGATCCAGTCGATCCGCGCGCTCTCGCGCAGCCAGAAGGCCGCCGGGTCGTTGAGCGCCTGGTCGCGGGCCTCGCTGTAGCGACTCACCGATCCGTCTCCCTCTTCGCCTGCGTACTGGATGGCGACGGTGCGGCGCCCGATCCCTGCTCGTCGGCGCGGTCCGCCGCCTCGACGGCCGTCTGGGCACGCTGCTGGATCGCCCGCCGAGCAGCGCTGCTCATCACCTTGATGACCACGGCGATGAACGCGATGTCGAGTGCCATCTGCACCATCGTCACCGATCGCGCCACCACGGTGCTGGGCGCGATGTCGCCGAAGCCGACCGTGGCGAGCACGGTCAGCGAGAAGTAGTACGCGTTGAAGCTGTCGAGCGGCTCGGTGAACGCCGCCTGGTCCTGGATCGAGATCATCACGTAGAGCATCGCGAAGATCGCAAGGAACATCGCGGCCACGAGGATGAGCGACTCGATGGCCCGCAGCGTCGGGTACCGCGACTTGTACACGCCGCGCACCTGGCGGCGGAAGAACCAGATGTAGATCGCGACCCCGATCGTGGCGATGACCAGCGGATAGACGATCGGGTCGCCCGGCTTCTTCGGGACGAACGACATGATGAGCATGATGAACAGAAACCCGAGCAGCAGACGGGCGACCATGCCGAGTATCACGATCGTCAGTCGACCCTTGCCCAGCTTCTGGAACGCCGGCGCTTCACCGCCGTCGTCGAGACCGCCCATGGACGAGATCGTCATGCCCCGGAGTCTGCCACGGCCCTGCGCCCGGAGGTGCTACGACGTCGCCGCTAGCTGTCCGCACGCGCCGTCGATCTCCCGCCCTCGCGTGTCGCGCACGGTGACGGGCACGCCGCGACGTTCCAGCGCCCGGACGAACGCCTTCTCGTCCTCGGGTCGCGATGCCGTCCACTTGGAGCCCGGAGTCGGGTTGAGCGGGATCAGATTCACGTGCACGAGGTGCCCGACGAGCAGGTCGGCAAGCAGTTCCGCTCGCCAGACCTGGTCGTTGATGTCCTTGATCATCGCGTACTCGATGCTGATGCGCCGGCGCGTCGCGTCGGCGTAGCCCCAGGCCGCGTCGAGCACCTCGGACACCTTCCATCGAGTGTTGACCGGCACCAGCGTGTCGCGCAGCTCGTCGTCGGGCGCGTGCAGTGAGATGGCCAGCGTGACGGGAATGCCCTCCTCGGCAAGCTGGCGGATTCGCGGGACGAGGCCGACCGTCGACACCGTGATGCCTCGCGCGCTGATGCCGAGCCCCTCCGGCTGCGGCTCGACGATGCGACGCACCGACTCGATCACGGCCGGGTAGTTCGCCAGGGGCTCCCCCATCCCCATGAAGACGATGTTCGAGACGCGTCCGGCGCCGCCCTCGACCTCGCCTCGCGCCAGTGAGCGCATTCCGGCGAGCACCTGCTCGACGATCTCCGCCGTCGACAGGTTGCGCGTCAGGCCGCCCTGCCCGGTCGCGCAGAACGGGCAGTTCATCCCGCAGCCCGCCTGCGAGGAGATGCACATCGTCACGCGCCCCGGGTAGCGCATCAGGACGCTCTCGACGAGCGCCCCGTCGAAGAGCCGCCACACCGTCTTGACCGTCTGGCCCTTGTCGCAGTCGATCGCCCTGACGGGGGTCAGCAGGGTCGGGAGGAGCGCATCGACCAGGACCGTTCGTTCGCCGGCGGGGATGTCGGTCCACTCGTCGGGACGGTCCGACAGCCGCGTGGTCCACTGTCGCGAGAGCTGGTCGGCGCGGAAGGACGGCAGCCCCAGCGTCGCGACGGCCGCTCGACGTCCGGCGCGATCGAGATCCATCAGGTGCGCGGGCGGCTTGCCGCGACGCGGAGCCTCGAAGGTGAGCTCGCCGGGGAGTGGGGTGATCATCGCTTCGGCCTGCCTACGCCACGCCGCTGCCGAGGAAGATCGTGAACAGCGCCCACGAGGTGAAGGCGTTGGGGATCAGCGAGTCGAAGCGATCCATCATGCCGCCGTGACCGGGCAGGAACGTCCCCATGTCCTTGACGCCGAGGTCGCGCTTGATCGCGCTCTCGGCGAAGTCGCCGGCCGTCGCCGTGACCGTCATCACGAGTCCGGTGACGAGGCCCTGCCACCACGGTGCGTCGAGCAGGTAGACGAACGTGAGCACGCCGACGACGCCCTGGAGCAGCACCGATCCGGCGAAGCCCTCCCACGACTTCTTCGGGCTGATCTGCGGTGCGATCGGGTGCTTGCCGAACAGCACGCCGGTCGCGTAGCCGCCGATGTCGTTGCAGATCGTGAGCAGGATGAAGACCACGACGCGCATGCGGCCCGTTGTCGGCCGCCAGCGTCAGCATGAGGAAGCCGGCCATGAGCGGGAGGTAGGCGACGATGAACACGCTGGCCGTCACGTCGCGGACATAGGACTCGTAGCCGCGGCGGATCCGCCAGATGAGGACCGCCAGCACCGCGATGCCGGTGCCGGCGAGCAGCGCGGGCATTCCCCACACGTACGCGGCAGCGGGCACCAGTGCCCCCGCCGCATAGACCGGCGTGCGCGCGATGCGGATGCCGACGCCCTGGAAGGCCCCGACCAGTTCGTGCACCGCGACGAGGAGCGTGGCGATGACGACCAGCGCGAAGAGCCACTTGACGAAGATCAGGCTCAGCACCACGACAACGGCGAGCGCGACACCGGAGGCAATGGCTGCCGGCAGGTTGCGGCCCGCGCGAGAAGCCGGCGCTGGGACCGACGCGGGGTCGGCGTCTGGCACCTCGATCAGACCTCGAGCAGTTCTGCTTCTTTGACCTTGAGGATCTCGTCGACATGCTCGACGTGCTTGTGGGTCACGTCGTCGAGGTGCTTCTCCGCGCGACGCACGTCGTCCTCGCCCGCCTCGCCGTCCTTCTGCAGCTTGTCGAGGCTGTCCTTGGCGTGCCGGCGGATGTTCCGGATCGAGATGCGGGCGTCCTCGGCCTTGTTCTTGGCGACCTTGGTGTAGTCGCGGCGACGCTCCTCGCTGAGCACCGGCAGGTTGACGCGGATGACCGCGCCGTCGTTGTTGGGATTGATGCCCAGGTCGCTCTCGCGCAGGGCCTTCTCGATCGCGGCGAACGAGCCCTTGTCATACGGCGTGATGAGCACCGACCGGGCCTCGGGGATCTGGATGGATGCCAGCTGGTTCACGGGCGTGTACGTGCCGTAGTACTCCACCATCACCTTGTTGAACATCGCCGACGTCGCACGCCCGGTGCGGATCGTGGCGAAGTCCTCGCGGGCAACGACAATCGCCTTGTCCATCTTGTCCTCGGCGTCGAGGAGGATGTCGTCGATCTGGTCGCTCACGTTCACTCCCTACAGTCGTGATCCCGGCCGTCCGGGTCAGTCAGTTGTCTGCTGAGACTAGCGTCCCGATCGTCTCGCCCCGGACCGCACGGGCGATGTTGCCGTCGACCAGCAGGTTGAACACGACGATCGGCAGGTCGTTGTCCTGGCACAGGCTGATGGCCGTCGCGTCGGCGACCTTGAGGCCGCGCGCGAGGACCTCCGCCGGTGTGAGCCGATCGAAGCGGGCGGCGTCAGGGGTCGTGCGGGGATCCGCGTCGTACACCCCGTCGACGCCCTTGGCCATCAGCACGACCTGGGCACCGATCTCCAGTGCGCGCTGAGCAGCGGTGGTGTCGGTGGAGAAGTACGGCAGCCCCATGCCGGCGCCGAAGATGACCACGCGCCCCTTCTCGAGGTGGCGGATGGCCCGGCGCGGGACGTACGGCTCGGCGACCTGCCCCATGGTGATGGCCGTCTGTACGCGGGTCTCGACTCCGGCCTTCTCGCAGAAGTCCTGCAGCGCCAGGCAGTTCATGACGGTCCCGAGCATCCCGATGTAGTCGGCGCGGGCGCGATCCATGCCGTGCCCGGACAACTGGGCCCCTCGGAAGTAGTTGCCGCCGCCGATGACGACTGCGACCTGGGTGCCCTGCCGGACCACGTCGGCGATCTGCGCGGCGATCGATGACACGACGTCAGGATCGACGCCGAGGCCGCCACCTCCGGCGAACGCCTCGCCCGACAGCTTGAGCAGGACCCGATGCCAGCCGCCCTCGGGCGCCTCCGGCCACCGATCGATCGTCCCCTCCAGGGACGGCTGAACGGCGCCGGTCGATCCTGTTGGGTTCATGCTGCCCTCCGAATCGTCCGACGCCGCCCAGTATTGCGTCTTGCTAAGCCTGACCGGGCTCGAAGCGAGCGAAGCCCGTGACCGTCGTGCCCTGGTCGGCGAGGACCTGCGCGACGTTCTTCTTGTTGTCGACGACGCTCGGCTGCTCGAGGAGCACGGTGTCCTTGAAGAAGGCGTTGACGCGGCCCTCGATGATCTTGGACATGGCCGCCTCGGGCTTGCCCTCCTCCTTGGCCGTCTCCTCGGCGATGTGACGCTCGTTGGCCACGACGTCGGCCGGCACCTCGTCACGGGTGAGGAACTGCGGGCGCATGGCGGCGACCTGCATCGCCGCGCCACGGGCAGCAGCCTCGTCGCCGGTGTACGACACGATCACGCCGACCTGCGGAGGCAGGTCGGATGCGCGGTGGTGGAGGTAGATCGACACGGGAGCGGGCAGCACGGCGACGCGGCCGAGCTCGAGCTTCTCGCCGATCACGCCGGCCATCTCGCCCAGTGCGCCCTCGACGGTGCGACCGTCGGACAGGGTCGCCTCGAGAACGGCCTCGCGCGTGGTGAGCTGACCTGCGTTCGCCGCCGCCGCGATGGCGCCGGCGAGGGCGAGGAAGTCGTCGTTCTTGGCCACGAAGTCGGTCTCGCAGAGGACCTCGACGAGAGCGTTGCCCTCGGCCGCGACGAGGCCGTTGGAGGCCTCACGCTCGGCACCGCGCTTGGCGGCCTTCGCCGCGCCGGAGATGCGCAGCAGCTCGACGGCCTTGTCGAAGTCGCCGTCGGACTCCTCAAGGGCCTTCTTGCACTCCATCATTCCCGCGGCCGTGAGGTCGCGGAGCTTCTTGACGTCAGCGGCGGAGATAGTCGCCATGGTGATTCGTTGTCCTCCAGGTAGGGCGGTTCAGATAGTGCAGGCGACCGACAGCGTTCGGGGGCAGTACTGCACCCCCGAACGCGACAGTCGGACTACTCGGTCGGTTCGACGACCGTCTCGACGACGGCCTCGGCAACCGGCTCGGCACGCGGCCGGCCTCGACGACTCTCGACGCGGCCTCGACGACCGGCTCGCACCGACCGGCCTCGACGACCTCCACGACCTCGACGACGGGCCTCGGAGCCGGCAAGCAGCTCGCGCTCCCAGTCGGCCAGCGGCTCCTCCGCAGCGGGGCTGTCGGCGACCGCACCGCCGGCGCGGGCCATGAGGCCGTCGGCGACGGCGTCAGCGATGACGCGGGTGAGCAGGGCGACGGAGCGGATCGCGTCGTCGTTGCCCGGGATCGGGAAGTCGACCTCGTCGGGATCGCAGTTGGTGTCGAGCACGGCGATGACGGGGATGTGCAGCTTGCGAGCCTCGCCGACGGCGATGTGCTCCTTCTTGGTGTCGACGATCCAGACGGCGCTGGGAACCTTGGTCATCTCACGGATGCCACCGAGGGTCTTGACCAGCTTGTCCTTCTCGCGGCGAAGGACGAGGAGCTCCTTCTTGGTCAGACCTGAGCCGGCCACATCGTCGTAGTCGATGAGCTCGAGCTCCTTCAGGCGCTGGATCCTCTTGTGGACGGTCTGGAAGTTGGTGAGCATTCCACCGAGCCAGCGCTGGTTGACGTAGGGCATGCCGACGCGCGTCGCCTGCTCGGCGATGGCCTCCTGGCCCTGCTTCTTGGTGCCGATGAACATGACCGTGCCACCGTGGGCGACGGTCTCCTTGACGAACTCGTAGGCCCGGTCGATGAACGACAGCGACTGCTGGAGATCGATGATGTAGATGCCATTGCGCTCGGTGAAGATGAATCGCTTCATCTTCGGGTTCCAGCGGCGGGTCTGATGCCCGAAGTGGACACCGCTTTCGAGCAACTGGCGCATGGTCACAACGGCCATGGATGCACTCCTCTTTCGCGCAGGCTCCGAGGAGCCGACGCAGTCGGTTGACGGCTTCGGACGGGTGTCCGATGCCCCTGTCGACCCCCGGATGCCGAACTCCCGCCGGAGCGGGACCGACCAGCACACGGCCGCAGATCGGGTCTGCGGTGCCGGGTCATGCGAATTCCCTCGCAGCCGTGAGGCCGCTCGGGTGCCCCCATCCTACGGGTTGCGGGTCCGTGCTCTGTCCACAGGGCAGCGCCGCACGGGCACGACCCCTCAGGTCGGGCTCCCCGGCACCGGTGGCCACAGACGTGGGCCACGGTGGGGTCGTGCCCCTCGCCCTTGCGCTCGTCCTCGCCACTGGACTGCTCGCCGCTGCCCCCTCTGCCGGGAACGGCGTCTGGCCGGTCACCCCGCCCGACGTCGTGCGCGAGTTCGCACCCCCCTCGGTCCGCTGGGGCGCCGGTCATCGCGGCATCGACCTCGTCGCCACCACCGCCCAGGAGGTCCGGTCGATGGCCGCGGGCACCGTGAGCTTCGTCGGCGCGGTCGGCGGTGTTCCGGTCGTCAGCGTCCGTTATTCGGGGCATGGGTCCCTTCGGTCGACGTACGAGCCGGTGACGGCCGAAGTCCACGTGGGTCAGGCGGTCGATGTCGGCGAGGTGATCGGGACCGTTGCCGACCTCGGCGGCCACTGCGGTGGGGCGATCGGCTGCCTGCACATCGGCCTGCGCACGGACGCCACGTACCTGGATCCCCGGACCCTCGTCGAGCGGCGGCCGGCCGTCCTGAAGCCACTCCCCTGACGCGATCAGTCCGTATCAGTGCCCCGGCCGGCTCGGGGGTGCGCCTGGGCGAACGTCGAGCGCAGCCGTTCGACGGACACGTGCGTGTACCGCTGGGTGGTCGCCAACGACGAGTGCCCCAGCAGTTCCTGGACGGTCCGCAGGTCGGCGCCGCCCTCGAGCACGTGGGTCGCCGCCGTATGGCGAAGGGCGTGCGGCGCGATGCTCGGACCACCCGAGTCGGCCGACAGCCGGTGCACGATCCGGCGCACCGCCCTCTGGTCGATGCGGCCGCCGCGGGCGCCCACGAACAACGGCGCGTCGGCACCGTGGCGGGTGGCCAGCGCCACCCTCACGACGAGCCAGGCGGCCAGCGCCCGGTCCGCAGGGTTGCCGAAGGGCACGGTGCGCTCCTTGCCGCCCTTGCCGAGCACCCGGATCGTGTGGGCACGTCGATCCAGGTCGTCGAGGTCGGCGGCGCAGAGCTCGGCGACACGCACCCCCGTGGCGTAGAGCAGCTCGACGATCGCCCGATCCCGCACGGCGACCGGGTCGCCGTCGCCAGCGCAGTCCGCCGCCCGGTCCATCATCAGGCTGGCCTCGAGCGGGTCGAGCACCACAGGAATGGTGCGCGCCACTCGGGGGCTCGCCAGTCGCTCCCCCGCGTCGCTGTCAGTGAGGCCCCGTCGAGCGCACCACGCGGTGAAGCTGCGAGCGGATGCGGCACGCCGGGCGATCGTCGCGCGGGACCGGCCATGCGCGCTGTGCAGGGCCAGCCACGATCGCAGGTCGCCCAGAGTGACCGCCGCGGGACTGGTGACCCCTCGGCTGGCCACGAACTCGAGGAGATCTCCGATGTCGCCCGCGTATGCGCGGACCGTGTGCGGGCTTCGGCCGCGCTCGTCACGCACGTACGTGATGAAGCCCTCGCGGGCCGATGCGAGATCCGGTGGCAGCACCCCGGACCCGCGCTCGGTCGCCTCGCTCATTCCGCCATGGTCGCAGGGGCTCGCCGACCGGGCCGTCAGGCACGCCCATTTCGTGTCGTCCGCGTGCCGGACCTCGAGGCCAGTCGCCAGCCCTGGGCATCCTGGTGAACCCAGCCCGTCGCCTCCAGACCGCCCAGCGACCCGAGCAGTTCGAGCACCGCGAAGCCCGACGCGACCGCCAGTCGCTCCGTCGTGACGGCTCCTCGCCCCGGCATCGCATCGAGCACGCATCGCTCGTGCGCCGACAGGGCATCACGCTCGTCGCCGTGCTTCGCTGGCGCACCCGCATCGCGACCAAGGTCCAGCAGCCCGAGGACGTCGTCGATGGATGCGGCCAGCACGGCTTCACCGTCGCGCACCATGCGGTGGCAGCCGGTCGACACCGGGGACGTGACCGGTCCGGGCACGGCCAGCAAGGGTCGGTTCATCGCGACCGCCGCCTGGGCCGTCGCCATCGTGCCCGACCGTTCCGCCGCCTCGACGACCACGGTGGCCCTCGTCAGGGCAGAGATCAACCGGTTGCGCGACAGGAACCTCTGGCGCCGCACCGCCTCCCCCGGCGGTGACTCACTGATGACAAGGCCCTCGTCCGCGATGCGTGCGATCAGGGCGTCGTGCGCCCGAGGGTAGGGAACGTCGACGCCGCCGGCGAGGATGCAGGCGGTGACACCACCCGCCGCGAGGGCGCCACGGTGGGCGGCCGCGTCTATCCCGAACGCCGCGCCAGACACGACCGTCCAACCCTCAGCCGCCAGACTCGGCCGACCAGGATCGCGCCACCTCCTCGCCGTACATCGAGCAGGCGCGGGCACCCACGATGGCCACGCTGCGCAGTGCGGCGAGCCGAAGGTCACCGGCACCGGCCACCCATAGGGCGTAGGGGGCCGCATCGTCGAGGTCGTCGAGCTGCGAAGGCCACTCCCGGTCGACGCGGGTGACCACGCGCGCACCGCAGGCGGTCGCCCGTGCCTCAACCTCGCGAGGCTCGACACCGGTCAGCCGAGCGGCGAGGGACTCCTGCTGGCGAAGGCCGCTCGACCCGTCAACCACCGTGCGCACGGCTTCGACCGGTCCCCACCTGCGGACCAACCGGCCCACCTGACGGTCACCGGGCTCGACCATGTGGGCGAGCAGCAGCAGCGCGTGGCGATCCGCGAGGTCCCCTGCCGTCGCGGTCATGACGCCCACGCCAGAGCGGCACCGCGCAAGGTGAGGGCCCGAGCGACGTCGTCACGACTGGGCTGCGCGCGACCCGCGAGGTCGGCGATGGTCCACGACATTCGCAGCACCCGGTCGGGGCCGCGAAGGTTGGCGGCCCGGCGCTCGGCCTCCCTCAGGAGGTCGGCGGCGGGACCGTGCGAGCGGCCAACGTCGCCGCAGCTCGGCGGCAGGGACGGCCCCGTTGGTCGACCACGGGGTCGCGGAGAGTCGATCGCGGCTGAGGTCGCGGGCGCGAATCACGCGAGCAAGGACCGCGCTGCTGGCCTCGGCGGGCTCGTCCGTCGCGAGCTCGCGGGGGGTCGGCCGGGACATTGCCAGCCTGATGTCGATGCGGTCGAGCAGTGGCCCAGAGAGCCGTGCGGCGTACCGGCGCAGGGCCACAGGCGGACACGAGCACTCCTGCCCGGCGCCCATCCGCAGGCCACACGGACACGGATTGGCCGCCACCACCAGCTGGAAGGCGGCCGGTAGCAGGCCGCTCCATCCGCTGCGGGCCAGGCGGATCACGCCGGCCTCCAGCGGCTGGCGCATCCCCTCCAACGCGGGGCGGTTGAACTCAGGAGCCTCGTCGAGGAACAGGACGCCGCGGTGAGCGAGTGTCACGGCCCCGGGAGCGACACGCGCGCCGTGCACCGCGCCGAGCAGTGCGGCGGGCGACGCGGAGTGGTGCGGAGCCTGGAAGGGCGGTCGCAGGAAGGACGGACCTGGTCGCGGCGCCCCGGCCACGGCGGCGATCGCCGCGACGTCGACCGCATCGTCCTCGCTGAGATCGGGCAGTATCCCCGGAAGTCGTTCTGCGAGCAGGGTCTTCCCCACGCCCGGCGGGCCGACCATGGCGAGGTGGTGACCCCCGGCGGCGGCGACCTCCAGGGCGAAGCGCGCCTGCTCATGGCCGCGCACGTCCCCGAGGTCGGCGTGCGCGGTCATCGCCCGGGGACTCGTCTGCCGGGGGCTCCTCACCGGGATCGCGACCGGCGAGGATCTCGAGCACCTGGGCCAGGTCGCGGGCGAGGTAGACCCCGAGCCCGCTCACCCGCGACACGTCGTGCGCCCCGTCGCGCGGCACGATGATGCGCCCTATGCCGGCAGTCCGGGCAGCGAGCGCGCCGGCCAGCGCTCCACCGGTGCGATGCAGCCTGCCGTCGAGTCCGAGCTCACCGATGAAGGCGGTCTGGCTCACGTCAACGCCCGGCAACTGCTCGCTGGCCATCAGGACGCCGATGGCAATCGGCAGGTCGAGTCCGGCGCCCAGCTTGCGCACCTCGGCAGGCGAGAGGTTGATAGTCACGCGCTTGTTCGGCCAGCTGGCACCCACCGCCGCGATCGCGGACCGGGCCCGCCATCGTGACTCGTTGACCGAGGCATCGGGCAGCCCCACGACCCCGACGCTCGGGAGTCCGGTCGAGACCTCGACCTCGACCCGCACCACCGCGCCGCGCACCCCGGAGATCACTGCCCCGGTGACCTGGGCGAGCGCCACCGCTACTCCACTCCGCGCAGATGCTGAAGGGTCGGCGCCCCGGTCAGCGGCTGGATGATGCCGATCACGTCGAAGCGGATCTCTGGCACGTGCACCTGCTGCTCGTCGAGCCACCGGATGACGAGCTGGCGCATGCGACGCACCTTCCGCGGGCCGACCGCCTGGAAGGGACCGCCGTAGTCGTCACTTCGGCGGGTCTTCACCTCGCACACCACCAGGCAGCCGCCGTCGCGCGCGATGATGTCGAGCTCGCCGATCGAGCACCGCCAGTTGCGGTCGAGCACGATCAGTCCCTGGGACTGCAGGTATCGAGCGGCCACGTCCTCGCCGTACTTGCCGAGCGCATCCTTGGCTCGCATGGGCCTCACCCCCGGGGGCGAGCCTGCCGCGATGGGCCATCATCGAGCAGCCACGGCCTTCGTCTGTGGACAACTGCCACGCCACGAGCCCGGTTGTGGACGCCACGGCGTCGCATGGCGCGTCGCTTCTACGCGGGGGGTCCCTCGGCGAGCAGTTCGTCGCGCACCTTCGCGAGCTCGGCCGTCGCGGCCGCGTCGAGCACCGGGTACTTCGGATCGAGGGAGATCAGGGTGTGGGCCATGATCGCCGAGACGCAGATGCGTGCGAACCACTTGCGGTCCGCCGGCACGACGTACCACGGCGCCCACTCGGTGCTGGTGTTCGACAGCATCTCCGAGTACGCCTTCTGGTAGTCGTCCCAGTAGGTGCGCTCCCTGGCATCCGCCGCGGAGAACTTCCAGTTCTTGGCGGGTACATCGAGCCGTGCGAGGAACCGCCGCCGCTGCTCGTCCTTCGAGAGATTGAGGAAGATCTTCACGACGACG
Source organism: uncultured Actinomycetes bacterium (assembly GCA_963755335.1). GTDB lineage: Bacteria > Actinomycetota > Actinomycetes > S36-B12 > S36-B12 > UBA10649. The sequence goes on along the minus strand of CAVWJW010000008.1, from coordinate 1,151,166 downwards.
AAGCCGTTGTCGACCAGGTACCGCTCCCAGTCGTTGATCTCGCGATAGCGCCGCTTCCACACGTCCCGACCGCGTGCCGCCTTGGGCAGCTGCTGATGCTCGAGGATCGCCGGGTGCACGCGCACCACGAGCACCTCCTCGTAGTGCGACCGATTGAAGATCGCGATGTCACCGCGCCGCGGCAGGGCGCGGGACGCCCGCCACAGGTAGTCGTGGTCGAGCTCCTCGACGGACGGCGCCTTGAAACTGTGCACAGTGACGCCCTGCGGGTTGACGCCGCTCATGACGTGACGAATGGTCCCGTCCTTGCCGGCCGCGTCGAGTGCTTGCAGGCACAGCAGAACGCCGTAGGTGTCCTGGGCAGCCAGTCGCTCCTGGTACTCGGCCATCAGCTCGACGCCGCGCTGGAGCAGCTCGACGCCGTCCTCCTTCTTGATGAAGTCAGCCTTGTACGAGGGGTCGAAGTCCTTCGCGAGCACGACCTTGCTGCCGGGCTGCACCCGGAGCGGCTCGATGAACGACGCCAGCCGCTCGTCACGCGTGCCGACCATGTCAGTCCCCCTCGTCGATGCCGACCTCCGCCAGCTCCGGCAGCCGCCAGCTGCGTCGGTGCTGCTCGCACGTGCCGCGACGCCGGATCGCCTCGAGGTGCTCGGGCGACGCGTAGCCCTTGTTCTCGTGCCAACGGTAGTGCGGATGATCGACGGACAGGGCGATCATCAGTGCATCGCGCTCGGTCTTGGCCAGGACACTCGCTGCGGCCACGGACGCGCAGGTGAGGTCGGCCTTGATCCGCGTGATGACGGGCACCATCGGCACGGCCGAGACCGGCTCATCGAACAGCGACACCTGCTGTGGCGGGGTGAGCCAGTCGTGGCTGCCGTCGAGCAGGATCACGTCCGGAGCGTGCCCGAGGCTCGCCAGCGCCCGGTGGCCGGCCAGTCGCAGCGCGGCGATGATCCCGAACTCGTCGATCTCGGCGGGCGTCGCATGACCGACGGCGAAGTCGAGCGCCCAACGCCGGATCCGCGGCACGAGGCTGGCCCTCTTCTCGGCCGTCAACAGCTTGCTGTCGCGCACACCGGTGGGGGCGCTGCGTACGCGACGCGTCGACGACCACCATGCCCACGCTGACGGGCCCGCTCAGCGCACCCCGGCCCACTTCGTCGACCGAGCACAGGAGCCGATGGCCGTCGTGCAGGATCTGGCGCTCGAAGCGCAGGGTCGGGGCTGTCGATCGCGCAGGCACGCGCTACTCCAACGTGCCTTCCGAGGAGCCCGTAGCTCCTGGTGCATTCATCTGGGCGGGCGGCGTCGGGCCGACACCCAGCGGGCCGTCGGTGATCGCCGGGTTGCCGAAGACGTCGGGGATCGGGACGGAGGCCAGGTGACTCAGGGGCCAGAGCACGACGAACACCCTGCCGACGACATCGTCGTCCGGGACCGCGCCGTTGTTGGTATCGAGGTGATACCGGGAGTCGCGCGAGTCCCCGCGGTTGTCGCCCATGACGAAGACGCTGTTCTGAGGAACGACGACGTCGAACTGCACCTGGTCGGTCGGCCCCTTGATGTAGTCCTCGATGAGCGGTACGCCGTTCAGCACGATGTGGCCCTGCACGTCACAGCAGGCGACCCGGTCGCCGGAGATGCCGATGGCGCGCTTGACGAGGTCCTGCCCGCTGTCGCTGGGCAGCAGCCCGATGAACGTCAGTGCCGAACGCACGGTGCCACGCACACCGCCCGCGGGCGGCGGCGGCGCATCGAGCCAGCCTCCTGGATCCTTGAACACCACGACCTCACCACGCGAGACCCCGGACATGGTCTTCGTGATCTTCGAGGCGATGATCCGATCGCCGATCTGCAGGGTGTCCTCCATGGATGCGCTCGGCACGTAGAAGGCCTGCACGAGGAAGGCCCGTACGAGGGCAGACAGCACCAGCGCCGAGATGACGATGATCGCCGTCTCGCGCAGCCAGCGTCCCGTTCCGCCTCCCGACGGGCGAGGGGACTGCCCACGGGCGTGCCGACCGTGGCCCGCGGGAGCCTCGGGCAGCTGCTCGCGGGGATCGCGTGCGGAGACGGCCACTAGGAGTCCGCTCCGGCCGGGGAGGGCTCGGACACGCCGGCGAACGTGGCCGGGATGGGCAAGGACTGGATGCGGGACAGCGGCCACAGCACGGACATGGCGCGGCCCACGACCTTCGACTCGGGCACGAATCCGCCACCTGGCTCACCCAGATGGGACCGCGAGTCGGCTGAGTTGGATCGGTGGTCGCCCATGACCCACAGCATGCCTTGTGGGACGACCACATCGAAGTCGGTTGCGCTCGGCGCGTCGCCTGGGTAGAGGTACGAGCCCTCGTCGATCGGCGTGCCGTTGACGGTGATCCGCTGCTGCGCGTCGCAGCATTTGACGTGATCCCCGCCGACGCCGATCACCCGCTTGATGAAGTCCGTCGAGTCGGGGGCGACGATGCCGATCGACTGCCCCAGCCATGTGAACGCTCCGGAGATGGGGTTGCGCTGCGGCACCTGGCCCGCGGGCACGAACGAGTCGGACCCGTCGAACACCACGATGTCGCCACGCTCAACGGCACGCGTGTGATAGACGGCCCGGTTGACGAGAACACGATCCCCGACGAGCAGGGTGTTCTCCATCGACCCCGAGGGGATCGAGAACGGCTTGGCGATGAAGGTGGTGATGACCAGCACGATGCCGATGGCAACGGCAATGGTGACGGGGATGTCCCACCAGGACTGCCGACCCGAATCGGCCAACCGGATCAGCCCTCGGTCTTGACGACGTTCTCGCGGCGCTCGCGGATCTTCGCCTTCTTGCCGCGGAGGTCACGGAGGTAGTACAGCTTGGCGCGACGCACGTCGCCGCGGGTCACGACCTCGAGCTTCTCGATGATCGGCGTGTGCAGCGGGAAGGTGCGCTCGACACCGACGCCGTAGGACACCTTGCGGACGGTGAACGTCTCGCTGACGCCCGACCCCGAGCGGGCGATGACGACGCCCTGGAAGAGCTGGACACGGGTCTTGTTGCCCTCGACGACCTTCACGTGCACCTTGACGGTGTCGCCGGCGCGGAAGTCGGGCCGGTCGGCCTTGAGGGAGGCCGCATCAACGGCATCGAGCGTCTTCATGGGGTATCGCTTCCTGCAGGCGCCACGGGTCGCCCACGTTCGTGGGATGTCAGGTACTTCAGGCAGGTGCCGAACCCGAAACCGGACCGCTTCCCCCGTGGCGGGGCGGTACGAGGCCCTCCTGTTGAGGAAGGCCGTTTCTCGAGCCCCCGTAGTCTGCCACGATGGCCTCGCCGGTCCAAAACCCGGGCCGCCCAAGCGTGCGACGAAGGACACATCATGGCGTTGGATCCACGAGCCGGGCAGTTGGCCCTGCCCTCCGACCTGGTCGATATTCCTGCCCTGGTCACGGCGTATTTCGCGGTTCATCCGGACCCGTCCGACGTCGCCCAGCAGGTGGCCTTCGGCACGTCGGGCCACCGCGGGTCCGCTCTGGACGGCGCATTCAACGACGATCACATCGCTGCCACGACCCAGGCGATCTGCGACCACCGGATCGCGGCCGGGATATCCGGGCCCCTCTATCTCGCCAAGGACACCCACGCGCTGAGCGACCCCGCGTGGACGACCGCGCTGGAGGTCCTTGCCGCCAACGGTGTCCGCGTCCTCATCGACGCAGGCGATGCGTACACGCCCACTCCGTCGCTGTCCCACGCGATCCTCGTCCACAATCGCGATCGGGCGATCGACGACCCGGATCGCGCGGACGGCATCGTCGTCACGCCCTCCCACAATCCCCCGCGCGACGGCGGCTTCAAGTACAACCCCCCGGACGGCGGCCCGGCCGGCGGCGACATCACCGGTCCGGTTCAGGAGCGGGCGAACGCCTACCTGAGGGAGTCGCTGCGCGGCGTGCGACGGATCACGCTCGCCCAGGCCCTCGCCGCCGACACCACCGGGCGCTACGACTTCCTCGCCGCCTACGTCGACGACCTGCCCCACGTCATCGACCTCGATGCCATCCGCCGAGCCGGCGTGCGGATCGGCGCCGACCCGATGGGTGGGGCGAGCGTCGACTACTGGGGCGCCATCGCCGAGCGGCACGACCTGGACCTCACCGTCGTCAACTCGCTCGTCGATCCCGCGTGGCGCTTCATGACCCTGGACTGGGACGGCAAGATCCGCATGGACTGCTCGTCCCCCTATGCGATGGCGTCCTTGATCTCCCAGCGCGAGCGGTTCGACATCGCCACCGGCAACGACGCCGACTCCGACCGGCACGGCATCGTCACCCCGGATGCCGGACTGATGAATCCCAACCACTTCTTGTCCGTGGCGATCGACTACCTGATGAGCCACCGCCCGGACTGGCGGCCCGACGCCGCCGTCGGAAAGACGGTCGTGAGCTCCTCAATGATCGATCGGGTCACGGCAAGCCTCGGCCGACGGCTGTGGGAGGTCCCCGTCGGCTTCAAGTGGTTCGTCCCCGGGCTGGTCGACGGCTCGGTCGCCTTCGGGGGCGAGGAGAGCGCGGGAGCGTCGTTCCTGCGCCGCGACGGCTCGGTCTGGACGACCGACAAGGACGGCATCATCGCTGCCCTGCTGGCGTCGGAGATCCTGGCCGTGACGGGCACGTCCCCGTCGGCGCACTACCGGAGCCTCACCGAGCGCTTCGGCGACCCGGCCTACGCCCGCGTCGATGCCCCGGCGACCCGCGAGCAGAAGGCTGCTCTCGCCCGGCTGTCCCCCGATCAGGTGAAGGCCACCGAGCTGGCCGGCGAGCCGATCACCGCCCGCCTGACGAACGCCCCCGGCAACGACGCCGCGATCGGCGGGCTGAAGGTCACGACGGAGAACGGGTGGTTCGCCGCGAGGCCGTCGGGCACGGAGGACGTCTACAAGATCTACGCCGAGTCGTTCCTCGGCCCCGACCATCTGCTGCGCATCCAGGAGGACGCCCGCGCCGTGGTCTACGCCGCCCTCGCCTAGCCCCACCCCGTCGACCTTGAGGTTGGCGGGGCAGATCTCGCTCCAGGAACCCCCACAACCTCAAGGTGGCGGGAGGTCGGGGCGCATCAGGGCGGTCCGCGCCCGTGCCTGCTCGAGCCGCCAGTCGGCGATCCGGCCGTGGTGTCCGCTCAGCAGCACCTCGGGGACCTCGAGGTCCCGCCAGGACGGCGGCTTGGTGAAGACCGGGCCCTCGAGCAGCTCGGCCATCGGCCCGTCGGCGAACGAGTCGTCGCGCACGCTGTCGGCGTTGCCGAGCACCCCCGGGATCAGGCGGACGATCGCCTCGGCCATGACGAGCACGGCCGCCTCGCCACCGGCGAGGACGAAGTCACCGATCGACACCTCGCGGACGCCGCCCCAGTCCGCCCGCCCCGCATAGTGCTGCATGACCCTCGAGTCGATGCCCTCGTATCGGCCGCAGGCGAAGACGAGCCAGCCGTCCTCGCTCCACGACTGGGCCGTCGCCTGCGAGAACAGCTGTCCGGACGGTGTCGGGACGACGAGCGTCGGGGTGCGGTCGGGATCGGACGAAGCGATGGCGTCGAGCGCTTCACCCCAGGGCTGCGGGCTCATGACCATGCCCGGCCCGCCACCGTAGGGCGTGTCGTCGACGGTGTTGTGGCGGTCGTGGGTGAACGCTCGGAGGTCGTGGACCTGCAGGTCGACCAGCCCGGCCTCGATGGCCTTGCCCACCAGCGACAGGCGCAGGGGCTCGAGGTAGTCGGGGAAGATGCTGACGATGTCAAGCCGCACCGTCACTCCTCGGGATCCAGCAACCCGCCCGGCGGATCGATGACGATGTGCCGGGCCGCCATGTCGACCGAGGGGACGATGGCCTCGACGAACGGGACCAGTACCTCCCGCTCGTCGGACAGGCGCACCACGAGGAGGTCCTGTGCGGGCAGGTGGACGACGTCGCAGACCTCGCCGAGTGCCGTGCCGTCGAGCTGGGCGACCGAGCAGCCGATGAGGGCGCTGTCGTAGAACTCCTCGGGGTCCTCGGGCACCTCGGAGGGCTCACGGTCCACATGGAGGAGCAACCCGCGCAGGGCCTCGGCGGCACTGCGATCCTCGACGCCCTCGAAGTGGAGAAGCAGACGCCCCGAGTGCCAGTGCGCTCGCTGGACCACCAGTGAGCTCACTGGTGCGTCCACGAACAGCGTGGCACCCGGGGCGAAACGCTCATCGGGCTCGTCGGTCCGCGTCTCGACCGTCACCTCACCGCGAATGCCGTGAGGGCGACCGATGCGTCCGACGACGACGCGCATCGACGGACTAGCGCTCGACGACGTCGAGGAAGTCGATGCGAACGCCGTGATCGTCGTTGAGAGCCGTGATGACGGTCCGCAGCGCCGTGGCGGTGCGTCCGGCGCGACCGATCACGCGACCCATGTCGTCCGGGTGGACCCGGACGTCGAGGGACTTCCCGCGGCGGTTCGTGCGCATGCGCACGTCCACGTCGTCGGGGTTGTCGACGATTCCGCGCACGAGGTGCGCGAGTGCCTCTTCGAGCATCAGGCGGACGCCTCGCCGGCGGCCTCGTCGATCGCCTCGACGACGGCCTCTTCAGCCACCTCGTCAGCAACCTCGGCCTCAGCCACGGCGACCTCGGCGACGACCTCAGCCTCGACCGCCTCGACGACGGCCTCCTCAGCGGCGACCTCAGCGGCAGCGGCCTCAGCGAGCGCCTCCTCGGCGATCTCGCGGGCCTCGACGGCCTCGGCAACGGCTTCCTCAGCCACGACCTCGGCGACGATCGCCTCGGCAACAGCCTCGTCGGCGACGGTGTCAGCGACCTCTGCGACGACGGCAGCCTCGACGGCCTTGTCGAGCTTCGGACGCGGAGTGGCCTTGGGTGCCTTGGCGGCCTCCTGGACGGCGGCCTCGAAGGCGAGTGCCTTGTTCGGCTTGGCCTCGGCGACCTGGAGGGTGCCCTCGGCGCCCGGCAGGCCCTTGAACTTCTGCCAGTCGCCGGTCACCTTGAGGATGGCAGCGACGGCCTGGGTCGGCTGCGCGCCGACGCCGAGCCAGTACTGCACGCGGTCGGAGTCGACCCTGATGATGCTCGGGTTGTCCATCGGCTGGTAGATGCCGATCTCCTCGATCGCACGGCCGTTGCGGGCAGTGCGGGAGTCGGCGACAACGATGCGGTACTGCGGGGCGTGAATCTTGCCCAGACGCTTCAGCTTGATCTTTACGGCCACGGGTGGCTGGTCTCCTGTGTTGAGTGGTGCGCGCCGTCGACTGCGTGGGGACACAGCCTCGGGCGAAGCGTGGACTGCCGCCGTCGGAGGGATAGAGGGCCAACCGGGGCGACAAGTGCGGCCATAGTCTGCCAGATCCCTGCAGGACCGCCGACCATGACCCGACCGCCCGGCCGCGACCGCCGGCAGCATCGAGTCCGAGCTCCGGCACAATGGCCCCATGATGGACCTGCTGGCACTGTCTGCCGATCTGCCCGTAGAGTCCTTCGCCGAAGGCGACGTGCTCATCGAGCAGGGCAGTGACCCCCATCGCCTCCTCGTCCTCGCCTCAGGCTCGGTCACCGTCGAGCGCAACGGCATCCCGGTGGCCCGCATCGACGCCCCCGGCGCCGTCTTCGGTGAGATGGCAGCTGTGCTCGGCAAGGGCGCGACGGCCACGGTCCGGGCCACGTCGCCGGGCACAGTTCACGTAGCCGACGATCCTGAAGCGTTCTTCATGGAGCGCCCTGAAGCCACCCTGGCGGTCCTGCGCACCACGGCCTCGCGCCTGGACGGCATGACCCAGTACGTCGTCGACATCAAGAGCCAGTTCGCCGACGCCCAGGGGCACCTCGGCATGGTCGACCAGATCCTCGACACGCTCCTGCACCATCAGGTGCCACCGGCCAGTCCGGGATCCAGCCGCGATCCTGAGGGCGCGCACGAGCACTGACCCTGTCAGTCGACGAGATCGATCCTCTCGACGCTGAAGACCCCGAACCACTCGGCCGTCCGCGCGTCGGTGTCGATGGTGATGTGCGGCGGCACCGCGCCCGCCTGCTTGCCGGCATTGAACACCCAGGTGGAACCGAGGCGGTCGTACCACGACCCGCCGTCGACCCAGGGCGCCTGGTGGATGTGCCCGCAGAGCACGAGATCGGGCGAGTGCTCGCCGATCCAGTCGGCCAGAGCCTGGTCGGGGAACTCCCGCCGTCCGTCGCAGCACAGCACCGTCCCGGCCGGCGGCGAGTGATAGAGCCAGATCCACTCCTCCGGACGATCCACGGCGGCGAGCGCCAGCTGCGCGCCGACCCGGTCACGGGTCTGGGGGCCGTCCCACCAGGGGCAGATCGTGAACCGGATGCCATCGACGTCGACGGACGTCTCGTCGACGTGGACGCGCCCGCCGGCGGACCGCTGCAGCCAGCGGGCCACCTGCTCGCCGTGCGCGCCGGGCCCGTCGAGGTCATGGTTGCCGGACGACACGAGGACCGTGGACGTCTCGGCCAGCACCGCCAGGTACTTCTCGAGGACGACGATCTGGACCTCGAGCGGGACCGAGCTCGCGACATTGGCGAGGTCGCCCACGATCGCGACGACCTCAACGTCGGCCGCCGCCTGGACGAGCCAGTCGAAGTGCGGCAGTCGATAGTGCAGGTCGGACACGACAAGAACGCGCATGCCGGGCCGATCAGCCGAGCAGGTTCTTGAACTCCGCCGGCAGATTGGCTGGATCGAACGCGGTGACGTCCGGAGCCTCGGCGGCGGGGGCGGACTCGACGGCCGCGCGCTTGGCCGGGTTCCCGCTGCGGCTCTTGCCCTTGGCCGGCTTGGCGCCCTTGGCCATCTTGCCCTTGGACTTCTTGCTCCCACCACCGAAGCCGGGCATCCCGGGCATGCCGGGCATGCCGCCGCCCTTGCCCATCTGGCGCATCATCTTCTGGGCGCCGGCGAACCGTTCGATCAGGCCGTTGACCTCGCTGACCGACGACCCGGAGCCACGGGCGATGCGCGAGCGGCGCGAGCCGTTGAGGATCTTGGGATCCTGGCGCTCCGCGGGGGTCATCGACTGGATGATCGCCGCGACGCGATCCAGTTCGCGGTCGTCCACCTGGTCGAGCTGGGCCTTCATCTCGCCCATGCCGGGCAGCATCCCGAGGATCTTCCCCAGCGAGCCCATCTTCTTGACGGCCTGCATCTGCTCGAGGAAGTCGTCGAGGGTGAAGTCCTCGCCAGCCGAGACCTTCTTGGCCATGCGCTCGGCCTGGTCGGCGTCGAACGCCTTCTCGGCATGCTCGATGAGGGTGAGGACGTCGCCCATGTCGAGGATGCGCGAGGCCATCCGGTCGGGGTGGAAGGTCTCGAAGTCGGTGAGCTTCTCGCCGATCGACGCGTACATGATCGGCCGCTCGGTCACCGTGACGATCGACAGTGCCGCACCGCCGCGTGCGTCACCGTCGAGCTTGGTGAGGACGACGGCGTCGAAGCCCACCCCCGACTCGAACTCCTGCGCTGTGCGCACCGCGTCCTGGCCGATCATCGCGTCGACGACGAGCAGGATGTTGTCGGGTCGGGCTGCATCGCGAACGTCGCGCAACTGCTGCATCAGGTCGGTATCGACGGCCAGGCGGCCCGCGGTGTCGACGATGACGATGTCATGGAGCTTGGTCTCGGCGAACTCGCGCGCGGCGCGGGTCACCGCAACGGGGTCGCCGACGCCATTGCCCGGCTCGGGCGCGAAGACGACGACACCGGCACGCTCGCCGACGACCTGGAGCTGGTCGACGGCGTTGGGACGCTGCAGGTCCGCGGCTACGAGCAGCGGCGTATGCCCCTCGTTCTTCAGCTGGAGGGCGAGCTTGCCCGCGAGGGTGGTCTTGCCCGCGCCCTGCAGGCCCGCAAGCAGGATGACCGTCGGCCCGGTCTTGGCGTAGGTGAGGCGGGCCGTCTCGCCACCGAGGACCGTGACCAGCTCCTCGTGCACGATCTTGACGACCTGCTGCGCCGGGTTCAGCGCCCCCGAGACCTCGGACGAGAGGGCCCGCTCCTTGACGGTGGCGCAGAACAGCCGGACCACGGGAAGGGCGACGTCGGCCTCGAGCAGGGCCGTGCGGATCTCCCGGACAGTGGCGTCGACATCGGCCTCGGACAGCCGGCCCTTGCCGCGCAGGCCCTTGAAGGTCGCGGCAAGTCGGTCGGAGAGGGTGGCGAACACGGGCGTCAGCGTAACCGGCGGGTGGACAGGCGCCCGATCGTGCCCTCGGCGGTCCGGCTCACCGCAGGGTGGCGAGGACGGTCGCGCGCAGGGCCGACTGGCGATCGTCGGACAGCTGCCGGCCATCCCTATCGGTCACGAAGAACACGTCGACCGCGTCGGAGCCGAGCGTGGAGACCTTGGCACCGATGATGGCCGCGTCGGCCGAGGCGACCCCCGACGCCACCCGGTAGAGCAGCCCGGGCGCGTCGTGGGCACGGACCTCGACGACGGTCGAGGCGCCGGACGCACCGTTGCTGATGACCACGATCGGGTCGGGATGCTCCGTGCGGGCTGCGACGGCGTAGTCCGAGTCGCGCCGGGCGAGCCGCTCGGCGACGTCGTAGGTGCCGTCGATCGCGCGGCGGATGTCACCGCTGAGCTGCTCGACGGAGGGCGGGTCGCCGAACGACGGGCGCACGGTCCACTCCTGGACGGCCCGGTCCTCGACGGTGGTGACGCGCGCGGCGAGCACGTTCAGCTTGTTCAGTGACAGCACGCCGGCCACCAGGGCCAGCAGGCCGATGCGGTCCGGGGCGGCCACCGTCACGATGCACGTGCTGTCCTTGACGTCCATGAGCACCCACACTCCGGTCTGCGCGAGCGCGACCGCCTGGTGCTCGGTGAGCTCCGGCGGCTGCGGCAGCGGGCGACCGGCCATGATCGCGCGCACTCGCTCGACGAGGTCGTTGATGAGGCTGAACCGCCACTCCGTGCAGACGGTCGGCCCGGTCGCCAGCGAATCGGCGAGGGTGACCTCGTGGAGCAGGTCGAGCACCTCCACGGTGCCCAGCACGTCGGCGACCTCCTGGATCACCACGGAGTCCTCGAGGTCGCGTCGCGTCGCGATGTCGGCCAGGAGCAGGTGGTGCCGGACGAGGGTGACGATGACGTCGACGTCGTCGTCGTCGAAGCCCATGCGCGCCGCCAGATCACGCGCGAGGTCGGCGCCGACGGCGCTGTGGTTGCCGCCGCGGGCCTTGCCGATGTCGTGCAGAAGGCTGCCGACGAGGAGGAGGTCGGGTCGGTCGACGTTGCGCGTCAGTGCTCCGGCCTGGACAGCGGTCTCGACCAGGTGACGGTCGACAGTGAACCGGTGCAGCGCGTTGCGCTGCGGGGCCGATCGGATGACGTCCCAGCCGGGGATGAGCCGGCCCAGGATGCCGCGCTGATCGAGCGCCTCCCACACGCCGACCATCGCCGGTCCGGCACCGAGGAAGGACACGAAGGACTCGCGCACCTCGCGGGACCAGGGCACCGCAGGATCGGCCCCCTCGGCCGCGAGCCGATCCGCCGTGTGCGGAGCGAGCGGAATGCCCGCCTGGGCGGCGGCAGCGGCAGCCCGCAGCAGAAGACCCTCATCGCGGCCGGGCTTGGCCTCGAGCGCCAGGACGGCCTCGCCGTCCTGCATGACGACTCCCTCGGCGAGCGGGAGCCGGGTCGGGGTCTTGCGCTTGATGGGTCGGAACGAGACCTTGCGTCGGTCGCGCTCGAGGCGCTCCACGCGATGCCAGGTGACGTCGCTCGCGTAGGCGACGTTGCGCGCGCTCTCGTACACCGCGCGCAGCAGCGCGTCCGGATCGGGGACGCCGACGAGGTCCTCGGCGACAGCGGCCTGCTCCTGCATGACCAGGGTGTCGCTCGGCTTGCCGGTGATCCGGTGCAGTGAGTCGCGTACGTCGAGAAGGAAGTCCACCGAGTCGGTCCAGCCGTGGTGTGGCACGTCGGTGACCCACGAGGCCGCGATGCCCTTGAGGATCACGGCGTCGCGCAGTCCGCCGTAGGACTCCTTGATGTCGGGCTCGAGCAGCTGGGAGGCCTCGCCGAAGCGCTGGCGGCGATCGTCCACCATCTGGCGCAGCGCCGGCAGTCGGCGGTCGGCCATCGCCCGCCAGTCCGAGAGGACCGCGGCCTGCAGCTGCTCGGCAAGCGTCGCGTCACCGGCGACCACGCGCGCGTCGAGCAGGCCGAGGACGACCTTGATGTCGTCGCTCGCCAGGCGCCTGGCCTCGCTGACGGTGCGCACGCTGTGGTCGAGGCGCACGCCGGAGTCCCACACGGGGTACCAGAGCGAGTCGGCGACATGGCTCGCCTCGGTGACCGAGGCATGGTGGAGGAGCAACAGGTCGAGATCGCTCCCCATGGTGAGCTCACCCCGCCCGTAGCCGCCGACGGCCACGAGGCAGAAGGGGTCTGAGACGGAGGTGACCGCGCTCGAGAAGGCCTCGGCCAGCCACGCATCCGTCATCGACGTCAGCGCAGAGCGCCGCCCCGAGCCGTTGAGCCCGGGGCGGCGCGCGAGTTCTTCCCGCGCTGCGACGTACGACGTCGAGGTGACGCGGGGTTCCACGTGGATCTCCTTACAGTGCCTCGAGGCCACGCTCGCCAGTGCGGACACGGACAATCGACTCGACGGGGATGACCCACACCTTGCCGTCGCCGATCTTGCCGGTCTGCGCCGCGCCAACGATGGCCTCGACAACCCCCGCTGCGACGTCATCGTCGACGACGACCTCCAGGCGCACCTTGGGCACGAGGTCGACGGTGTACTCCGCGCCTCGGTAGACCTCGGTGTGGCCCTTCTGCCGACCGTAGCCGGATGCCTCGGAGACCGTGAGTCCGTGCACGCCGCGGCCTTCGAGAGCAGCCTTGACGTCCTCGAGCTTGAACGGCTTGATGATTGCAGTAACGAGCTTCATCAGTTCTCCTCCGCGTTGATGCGACCAGCATGTCCCACGCCGGCGAACGTACCGCCGCCGCCAGTATCACCGAACTCGTAAGCGGACTCGCCGTGGTCCGCGAGGTCGATGCCCGAGATCTCGTCGTCCTTGTCGATCCGGAAGCCGATCGTCGCCTTGATGATGAGCCCGAGAATTGCCGCCACGATGAACGAGTAGGCGAAGACGGACCCCGCTCCGATGGCCTGCTTGCCGAGCTGCTCAAGTCCACCGCCGTAGAACAGACCGTTGACGCCCGCCGGGGCCAGATCCGTCGCCAGGAAGCCGATGGCCAGGGTCCCGAAGATGCCACCCACCAGGTGGACGCCCACGACGTCAAGCGAGTCGTCGTAGCCGAGCTTGTACTTCAGGCCGACCGCCAGCGCACAGATCGCACCGGCGAGGACGCCGATGATGGTCGCGCCGATCGGGGTCACGGAGGAGCACGAAGGTGTGATGGCAACCAGGCCGGCCACGATTCCCGAGGCAGCGCCCAGCGATGTCGCGTGACCATCGCGGATCTTCTCCGTGACCAGCCATCCGATGCCCGCAGCGCAGGTGGCCAGGAACGTGTTCATGAACACGACGGCCGAAGCGTTGTCCGCGGCGATCTCGGAACCGGCGTTGAAGCCGAACCAGCCGAACCACAGCAGGCCCGCGCCGACCATGACGAGCGTCAGGTTGTGCGGCCGCATCGGGGTCTTGGGCCAGCCCACTCGCTTGCCGATGATGATGCACAGGGCAAGCGCGGCAGCACCCGCGTTGATATGGACCGCAGTGCCACCGGCGAAGTCGATGACGCCCAGCTTGTAGAGCCAGCCGCCGTTCTCCTTGTTGAGGTCGAAGACCCAGTGTGCGACCGGGAAGTACACGATCGTCGCCCACAGGATCGCAAAGACGATCCAGGCGGTGTACTTCGTGCGGTCGGCGATCGCACCGGCGATCAGGCCAACGGTGATACAGGCGAACATCGCCTGGAACGCGACGAAGGCCATGGCCGGCAGCGTGGCAGCAGGATCGTTCGTCATCAGGCTCTGCAGACCGGCGTACTGCGTGAAGTTGCCGAGCAGACCGAGCTGCCCGTACGAGTCGCCGAACGCCATCGAGTAGCCGAAGAGCATCCACAGGATGCCCGTCGTGAAGAGCGCGCCCATGACCATCATGAGCATGTTCAGCACCGACTTGGTGCGGACCATGCCTCCGTAGAAGAAGGCCAGGCCGGGGATCATGATCAGTACCAGTGCGGATGACGTGAGCATCCACGCTGTATTGCCCGTATTGAGAGCGGAATCCATGCGAGTACTCCTTCCGTTGCGTTGTTCACCTCGCGTTCTGAACATTCGCGGAAGGACATTTCGCTGGGGGCTGCCTGTCGTTAACGGCACGTGACGCGGCACGGTGCCGCGTTAACACTGCGTCACGCACGGCCCGGTGAAGTTAACGGCGTGTTTCGCCCGACCGGCCCCTTCGGGGCGTCGCTCACTCCTCGATCAGGGCACGCCTATCGCCCTGATCCTCCGGGGCTCGCTCCGCTCACTCCTCGATCAGGGCATCCACAAAGACCTGCCGGATCGAACGGCGCGAGATCGTCCGGCCCCTCGCCAAGGCCCACCAGCTTGACCGGCACGCCGAGATCGCGCTGCACGGCCACGACGATTCCGCCGCGCGCGGTGCCGTCGAGCTTGGTCAGCACGATGCCAGTGATGTCGACGACCTCGGCGAACACCCGCGCCTGCACCAGGCCGTTCTGGCCGGTCGTGGCGTCGAGGACGAGCAGGACCTCGTCGATGGGCGACTGCTTCTCGACGACCCGCTTGACCTTGCCGAGCTCGTCCATCAGGCCGGTCTTGGTGTGCAGGCGCCCCGCGGTGTCGATGATGACGGTGTCGACGTCAGCAGCGATCCCCGTGGCGACGGCGTCGAACGCCACAGCGGCCGGATCGCCGCCCTCCGGGCCGCGGACGACCGCCGCGCCGACGCGATCGCCCCATGTCTGCAACTGCTGGGCCGCGGCGGCGCGAAAGGTGTCGGCAGCGCCGAGGACGACGGTCTGGTCGTTGGCCACCGCGAGCCTGGCCAGCTTGCCTGTGGTCGTGGTCTTGCCCGTGCCGTTGACGCCGACGACCATGACCACGCCGGGTCGGCCGTCGACGCGCTCGGCACGCACTCTGCGGTCCATCGACGGATCCACGAGGACCAGCAGCTCCTCACGCAGCATCTGGCGTACCGCGATCGGGTCGGAGGCGCCCTCGACCTTGACGCGGGTCTTCAGCCGCTCGATGAGCTCCTGGGTGGGTGCGACACCGAGGTCCGCGGTGAGGAGGGTCTCCTCCACCTCGTCCCAGGTGTCGTCGTCGATCGCTCCCGAGCTGAGCAGGGCGAGGAGGCCGCGACCCATGGCGTTCTGCGACCGGGCCAGGCGCGCGCGCAGGCGCTGCAGGCGGCCGGCGGCCGGATCGGGCACCTCGACCTCGAGCAGGCCCTCGAGCTCCTCGGCGGTCAGGGTCTCGGCGGGCCGTTCCTCGATCTGGGTCTCGTCGAGCGGGGTCGCGAGCGAATCCCCCACCTCGAGCACGTCGACCGAACGGCGCGGAGTGTCGCGCGGGATGCTGTCGTCGTCGCCCACCCCGGGCGCGTAGTCGATGCCCGGCCGGGGCTTCTCCTCAAGTGCCTTCGTCGAGCCGCCGCGGCGGAATCCGACGAAGCCGATGACCCCGACGATGAGCAGTACGAACGCGATGCCGATGAAAAGGGCCACTGAATCCATGGGCGGCATCCTTTCACGCGGCAGGATGGGCCCATGACGTCGCGCGTTCTGCTGATCGCCTACGCGGTCGTTTCCGTCGCCAATGTGGCGTCCGAAGCGGCCGGGTCGACCTGGTTCACGACGACCACGAAGGCTTGCCTCATGCCGCTGCTGCTGGCGTGGCTGCTTGTGCAGATGCGCACGTGACCACAAGCACCCGTTGGCGCTTCGCTGGCTGGCCGTCGGCGTGCTGTTCGCATGGTTCGGCGACCTTCTGCTGTCGGGTGATGGCGACGGGTTCTTCATCGCGGGCATTGCCGCGTTCCTCGTGATGCAGATCTGCTACATCATCGCCTTCACGCGTGTGCCGGGGCCGGGCCTGGTGCGCGCGTGGAAGATCGCGCTCGTGCCCTACGTCCTGCTGTGGCTGATCCTCAACGTCCTCCTCAGCCCAGGGGTCGGAGCGCTCAGGATTCCGGTCCTGCTCTACAGCGTCGTCCTCGTCGCCATGGCTGTCGCCGCGCTCGACCTCGTCATCCGCGTCCCGCGAGGACAAGGGCTGGCGTGTCGCGATCGGCGCGGGTCTGTTCGTGCTGTCGGACGCGTTGATCGCGCTGACCGCGTTCGGCCCGCTGTCAGAGTCGCGATGGTGGTCCGTGGTGATCATGGCCACCTACCTGACGGCCCAGGCGATGATCGTGACCGGCCTCGTTCACGCCCTTGCGACCGCACCCGAGAGAGTGACCGCTACGCGCTGACGGCCTCGCTCTCGCGCAATCGCTGGCCGATCACCTGAGTGACGCCGTCGCCGCGCATCGAGACGCCGTACAGGGCGTCGGCGATCTCCATCGTCCGCTTCTGGTGCGTGATGACGATGAGCTGGGACGACGACCGCAGCTCCTCGATGATGTCGATGAGGCGGCCGAGGTTGACCTCGTCGAGCGCGGCCTCGACCTCGTCGAGGACGTAGAAGGGGCTCGGGCGGGCCTTGAACAGGGCCACGAGGAAGGCCACCGCGGTGAGCGAGCGCTCGCCACCGGACAGCAGCGACAGCCGCTTGACCTTCTTGCCCGGCGGGCGGGCCTCGACGTCGACGCCGGTGTTGAGCATGTCGTTGGGGTCGGTGAGGATCAGCCGGCCCTCGCCGCCCGGGAAGAGCCGCGCGAACACGGCCTCGAACTCCCGCTCGACCGCCTCGTAGGCCTCGGTGAACACCTGCTCCACGCGGGCGTCGACCTCCTTGACGATGTCGAGGAGGTCCTCGCGGGTGCGCTTGAGGTCGTCGAGCTGCTCGGTGAGGAAGCGATGCCGCTCCTCCATCGCCGAGTACTCCTCGAGCGCCAGCGGGTTCACCCTGCCCAGCAGCGCGAGGTCGCGGTCGGCCGCCTTGAGCCGCTTCTCCTGCTGGGCGCGCACGAACGGGTACGGCTGCGGCTCCTCCTCAGGCGACGTCATCGCCCGGCGAGGGCGGCGTCGGCGGCACGAGCTGGTCCGGTCCGTACTCGGCGATGAGCACGTCGGCCTCGATGCCGAAGTCCTCGAGCACCTTGTCCTGCACCTGCTCGATGCGCATGCGCTGCTCCGCACGGGCGACCTCGTCGCGATGCACGGAGTCCTTGAGCAGGTCGGCCTCGGACTTGCAGCTCGCGCAGGGCGGTGCGGATGCGCAGGGCCTGCGCCTCGCGCTCGCGGTTCGCCTTCTCGATGACGGTCCGCTCGCGGCCGGCCAGTGCCACGGAGGTCTCGATCCTGGCCAGGGCGATCCTGCGTGCCCGCGAGCACGGCCGACGTGGTGACGAGCTCGATGGCCCTGCGCTCACGGCGCTCCTGAGCCGCGATCCGGGCCTGCCGCTCCGCAGCCGCAGCCCGCTCGAGCTGCATGGGCACGCGCCGTGACCGCCGCGACCCGCTCCTCGGCGGTTCGCAGCGCCAGCCGGGCATCGACCTCGGCCCGACGCGCCGCGGACGCGGCTGCCGCAAGAGCCTCGCGATTGTCGGCCCGGGGCGCCTCATCGGGCTCGACCGCGGCTGCGTCGAGGCGGGCCTGCAGCTGAGCCAACTGGTCACCGTCGGTCGCCCGAGCCGACTCGGCTGCCGAGCGCGCCGACGTGAGCCGGTCGGCCTCGGCGCCGGCCGCCCTGGCCACCTGCCCGAGCTGGCCCGAGCTGCTCGGCCACGGCGGCCATCCGCGCATCGGACTCGTGCAGACGGGACAGCGCATGCTCGACGCGCGCCGCCGCCTCAGCCTGACGGGCCTTCGCCGCCGCCATGTCGAAGCGCAGCCGGTCGAGCTCGTGACCCACCTCGGTCGAGGCCGGCGAAGGCCTCGTCGTAGGCCGCCTGAACCTCGAGCAGGCTGGGGGCGCTCGCCGACCCGCCGTGCACGACTCCGGATGCCAGACGTCACCCGCCGCCGTGACGAACGACAGCCCCGGATGGTGGTTCATGCAGCTCGCGCGCCTGACCGAGGTCGTCGACCATGGTCCATCGCTCGAGGAGGTGGTCGACGACCGGCCGGAGGGCGATCGTCGCATCGCACGAACTCCGTCAGCGGACGACCGGCCTCGCGCACCGGCGGGCGAGCGGGCCGTGCATGCTCGGAGTCGGCGACGACGATGGCGGCGCGCCCGGCGTCCTCGTCCTTCAGCAGGACGATGGCGCGCATCGCGGCGTCCATGCCGGAGACGACGATGGCGTTCGGCGACGTCACCGAGCGCCGCGGCCACGGCCGCCTGCGCACCGGCCTCGACGTGCAGGAGGGTGGCGAGCGGACCGAGCACGCCGGAGACGCGGTCGCTGGCCTCGACCAGGCGAGCGCCGGCGTCCTTGCGCTCCAGTCCGATCCGCAGGGCCTCGCAGCGGGCGCTCAGGCCGGCACGCTCGCGCTCGGCGGCGGCCTCGCGGGACCGCAGTGACTCGACCGCGTGGTCGGCCTCCTCGAGCTCGGCCTCGGCCGACTCGTGATCCGCGTCGAGGCTGTGCTCGCCCTCGTCGAGACCGGCGACGTCGACCTCGATGCGCTGGAACTCGCGCTGGGCGGTCTCCCCACGCTGGCGTGCCTCGGCGATCTGCACCTCGAGCCGGGCGATCTCGCGCCTCGCGGGCCTCCAGCCGCGACGCGCGCTGCGTTGACCTGCCCGGTGAGCCGGGCCAGGCCCTCGCGTCGGTCGGCAGCGGCCCGCTCGGCCTCGGCCACCCGACGCTCCTCGGCCGCCGCGGCCTGCTCGGCCGTGATGCGACCGGCATCGGCCACGGACAGCGCCTCGCGAGATGCCTCCACCTGGCGGCCGAGCTCGAACTCCTCCTGCCGCAGGGCTCGCGCGTCGGCCTCGATCTGGTCGGGATCGCGGCCGGAGTCCTCCTCCGGCTCGGGCTGCAGGTGCTTGACGCGCTCGGCGGCCAGCTGGACCAGGCCCATGGTAGCGCTCGCGCAGCCCGCTGAGGGCGAACCAGGTCTCCTGCGCCGTGGCCAGGCGCGGCGCGTCGAGCGCGGCCTGCTCCTCGGCGGCCTGCTCCTGCGCGAGCAGGACGGCGAGGCGCGGCGTCGACGTCGGCCTGACGCTCGCGCAGCGCCGTCTCGTCGGCGACCTCGGCGGCGAGCGCCGTCCTGCAGCTGACGGAGATCGTCGGCCATCAGGCGAAGGCGGGCATCGCGCACCTCGGCCTGGATGACGACGGCGCGACGCGCCACCTCGGCCTGCCGGCCGAGCGGCTTGAGCTGGCGGCGCAGCTCGGCGGTGAGGTCCTGCAGCCGGGTGAGGTTGGCCTGCATCGAGTCGAGCTTGCGGAGAGCCTTCTCCTTGCGCTTGCGGTGCTTGAGGACGCCCGCCGCCTCCTCGATGAAGCCGCGACGGTCCTCGGGAGTGGCCTGCAGGATGGTGTCGAGCTGGCCCTGGCCGACGATGACGTGCATCTCGCGGCCGATGCCGGAGTCGCTCAGCAGCTCCTGCACGTCGAGCAGCCGGCAGGGCTCGCCGTTGATGGCGTACTCCGAGCCGCCGTTGCGGAACAGCGTGCGGGAGATCGTGACCTCGGTGTAGTCGATCGGCAGGGCGCCGTCGGAGTTGTCGATCGTCAGCGACACCTCGGCCCGGCCGAGCGGTGCGCGGCCCGCCGTGCCGGAGAAGATGACGTCCTCCATCTTGCCGCCGCGCAGCGACTTGGCGCCCTGCTCGCCCATGACCCAGGCGAGGGCGTCCACGACGTTGGACTTGCCGGAGCCGTTCGGACCGACGACACAGGTGACGCCGGGCTCGAAGTGCAGGGTGGTCGACGACGCGAAGGACTTGAATCCCTTCAGCGTCAGGCTCTTCAGGTGCACGGCCCGGACTCTACCTTTCGCGCACTGGGCCGCGGCCCCGTGGGGCGCGCTGGCACCGGGGGCAGAAGAACGACGACCGATTCATGAACGAGATCCGGCGGATGGGGGTACCGCAGCGCGGGCAGGGCCGGCCCTCCTGCCCGTAGGCGGCCAGGCTGCTGTCGAAGTAGCCGCTCTCGCCGTTCACGTTGACGTACAGGGCGTCGAAGCTGGTGCCGCCCTCGGCGAGCGCCTCGTTCATGACGTCGCGGACGTGCCCGAGGAGCAGTCGCACGGACGACCTGTCGAGCCGGTCGGCCGGCCGCTCGCCGTGCAGTCGGCTGCGCCACAGCGACTCGTCGGCGTAGATGTTGCCGATCCCCGAGGCCACTGTCTGGTCGAGCAGGACCCGCTTGATCGCCGATGACCGACTTCGCACGCGCCGGACGAAGGCCTCGTCGTCGAAGACTGGGTCGAGCGGGTCGCGGGCGATGTGCGCGCACCGGCGACGGCACCCAGCCGCCGCCGTCGTCGGGTACGAGGTCGGCCACCGCGAGGCCCCCGAAGGTGCGCTGGTCCACGAAGCGCAGCTCGGGCCCGTGGTCGTCGAACCGCAGCCTGATCCGCAGGTGCCGCTCGTCCTCGATTCCCGGCGCGATGCACGAGCAGCTGCCCGCTCATCCCGAGGTGGCCGACAACCGCCTCGTGCGGCGCCTGTCCCGGCTCGGCAACCGGCAGCCAGAGGTACTTGCCGCGTCGGCTGGCCGATTCGACCCGTCGACCCGCGAGGCGCGCGGCGAAGTCGTCGGCCCCCGCCTCGTGCCGCCGGATCGCCCTCGGATGCAGGACCTCCACCGAGGCGATCGTGCGGCCGCGCACCCACCTGTCCAGACCGCGCCGGACGACTTCAACCTCCGGAAGCTCAGGCACCGCCGCCCTCCACCGCCGTCGACCGACGTGGGCTCACTCCTGTGGCCCCGACGCGACGTCGCCCGCACGGATCCGGGCGTAGGCCGCCGAGGCGGCCTGCTGCTCGGCGACCTTCTTCGAGCGGCCGGCCCCCTCACCGAGGACACTGCCGCCGACCACGGCCTGGGCGAAGAACTCCTTGGCATGGTCAGGGCCGACGTCGGTGACCAGGTACTCCGGCAGGCCGAGCTCGTGGGCGGCGGCGATCTCCTGCAGGGAGGTCTTCCAGTCCAGACCGGCGCCGAGCGCGGAGGCCAGCTCGATCAGCGGGTCGAAGAGTCGATGGATGACGTCGGCGGCGGCCGGCAGTCCCGCCGACAGGAAGATCGCGCCGAAGACGGCCTCCATCGTGTCGGCCAGGATCGAGGACTTGTCACGCCCCCCGGTGGTCTCCTCGCCGCGCCCGAGGTAGAGGTACTCCCCGAGCCCGAGCGTGCGCGCCACATCGGCAAGCGCCGTGGCATTGACGACGGCGGCCCGCAACTTGGCGAGCTGCCCCTCGGTGCAGTCGGGGTATCGCAGGTACAGCGTCTCGGTCACGACGATGCCCAGGACCGAGTCGCCGAGGAATTCCAGCCGCTCGTTGGTGGGCAGGTTGCCGTTCTCGTAGGCGTACGAGCGGTGCATGAGCGCCTGGGCGAGCAGCTCGTCCCCCATGTCGATGCCGAGGAGGGCCTGGAGCTCGGTCCGGTCCGCGTTCACGAGCTGACCTCTGCCGGCGCAAGCGCGGCCACCACCGCGCCGATGAGATCGGCGACGGTCGCCACCGCGTCGAGGTCGGCATCCGCCAGCACGCATCGGCGACCTTGCGCACGGGCCGACGCCGCGAGCGCGTCGGCGACGCAGACCATGTCGGGATCGGTCATGCCCAGGGCCACGAGCGGGGAGTCCTCGCGCAGGAGGGAGACCGAATCGCGGTCGAAGACCGCCGTCAGGGCGTCTCGGACGAGGCTCGCCGCCACGTGGTGCTCCGACTCGCTCACGGAGCGGCCACCGCGGCGAGTGCGCGCTGCGTCGCCGTCACCAGCCCCAGCCGCGCCGCACGGTCGGCCAGGCGCACGCAGGCGCAGATCTCGTCTGCCGAACCTCCACCGTGGCCGATCACCGTGACGCCGTTCACGCCGAGCAGCATGCCACCGGCGAAGTCCCCGGTGGCGGTGTTGCGCACGACTGCCCGGGCGGGATCGGGGTCGCCGTAGGCGGCGCCCATCTGGTCGGCCATCCACCGGACGGCCCCTTCAAGGCTCTTGAGGACGACGTTGCCCGTGAATCCGTCAGTGACGATGACGTCGGCCCGCGAGCCGATCGAGACGTCGTGGCCCTCGACGGGGCCGGCGTACGTGACGCCGACGGCCGGCAGGGCCTCGACCAGCAGATCGTGAGTGGACTTGCGGAGCCGGTCGCCCTTGCCCTCCTCGCTGCCGATCGTCAGCAGCCCCACCCGGGGGTCAGCGACGCCGAGGGATCTCGAGTAGGCCCACCCGGCGAGGGCGAACTGTCGCAGCACGTCGGGGGTCGCGTCGGGAGCGGCGCCGGCATCGACCAGCACGACGGGTCCGGACAATGCAGGAACGACCACAGCGAGAGCCGGCCGCGACATGCCCCCGACCTTGCCGAGACCGAGCACCGCGGCGGCCACGGCCGCACCGGTGTGCCCGACCGACACGAAGGCGTCGGCGATCCTGGCGTTGACGAGGCCGACAGCCACCGTCACGGTGACGTCGTCGTGCGTGCGCAGGGTCGACAGCGGACTACCGGACATCGGTGCCCCGCGGCCGGCGTTGACGATCCGCAGTAGCGCCAGATCGACGCCCCGTTCGGTCAGGAGGGTTCGGGCCGTGTCAGCGGGGCCGACGACGATGAGGTCGATCGCGCGGTCGGCGGGATCACCGGTGCCGGCGACGAGCCGGGCAACGGCATCCGCGACGACATCAGGTGCCCTGTCGCCACCGAGGAGGTCGAGGGCGACCGTCGCCAATTGCTAGACGTCCAGGACGCGGCGCTTGGCGTAGGTCCCACAGGTGGGGCACGCCGTGTGCGCGAGGCGCTTCTCCTTGCACCGCACGCAGGTGACGAGCGTGGGGGCCGTCGTCTTCCACTGCGAGCGACGATGACGGGTGTTGGAGCGGGACGTCTTCCGCTTCGGAACTGGCACGGTTCTTCCTTTGCTCGTTAGTGCTGCGCCCCGGGAGGAGCGCCCTGGGCACTGGTGCTTCTACTGCGTGTCCGGGTCCACGAGGGCGGCCAGGGCAGCCCACCGGGGGTCGGACAGGTCGTGCGCGTGCTGCGGGTCGTCCTCGAGTCGCACTCCGCAAACGGAGCACAATCCCAGGCAGTCCTCACTGCACAGCGGGGCGAGTGGCAGGTCCAGCACCACCGCGTCCCGCAGCGTCGGCTCGAGGTCGATCAGATCGTCCACGAGCACGGGCAGCGGATCGTCGGACTCGTCGTCCTCCTCCACCACCGCGCCACGGGCGTTGGTCGATGGGTATCGGAACAGCTCGGTGAGCTCGAACTCCTCGTGCCAGGACACCGGATCGAGGCAGCGCGAGCATTCCGCGCTGATCTCCACATCCGCCGTTCCCGTCACGAGAACCCCCTCGAGAACGGACTCCAACCGAAGATCCAGGTCGATTGGCGATCCCTCAGGAACCCGAGCCATCGCGACGCCAAGTCCAGTCGGAGCCGGTGCGGTTCGCTCCACGACGACCATCGATCCCGGCCTGCGCTGCAGGTTGCGCACGTCGAGGACGAGCGGCTTTCGCGGATCGAGGCCGGTCACGGAGTCCTCCATATTCGGCACGACTGAGCGTGGCCTCGCGAGAGGCCTCGGAAAGGGTACAGGGACGCTCGGGCAAACCCTAAATCCCGGGTGGATCGGGCGCCCAGGGGGCTATCGGCGGTCGTCTGGCCCGTCGACGGGCTCGAACTGACCGGTCTCGGCGTACGAGGCATCGTCGTACACCTGCTCCCCGACCGGTGCCAGCTCCTGGTACATCTGGCTGCGCAGCCGCTCGCGACCCCGATCGACGGTCTGAAGGGTCTTCTGCAGGGTGATCTCGAAGGTCGCCAGCTTGGCGTCGATGTAGTCGTCGGTCTCCTTGCGCATGCGGGCGGTCTCATTCGCCGTCTGCTGGGCGAGAGCGTCGGACTCGGCCACTGCGGCGAGGTAGACCTCGTGCTCGGACACCATGCGGTCGGCGTCGGCGCGGGCCCGCTCGAGGAGGCGATCGGCCTCCCGGCGCCCGTCCTGGACCACGGCCTCGCGGTCGGCGAGCAGCTCGTCGGCGCGGTGCACCGACTCGGGCAGCAGCTGGCGGATCTCCTCGATCAGGTCGAGGACCTGCGAGCGGTTGACGATGCACGACGCCGACAGCGGCATGGCCTTGGCGTCCTCGATAAGGACGGCCAGCTCGTCGAGTCGTTCCTGAACGTCCACGGAGGCTCCTCGGGTGACCAGGCGGTCGAATCCGCCCGTGGCCGCGCTACTGCGGCCTGCCCCCCATTGTGTCCGACAGGCGGGAATTCAGCCGGACCAACACGGCCTCGGGGATCAAGTCACTGACGTCGCCGCCGAACTTGGCGACCTCCTTGACCAGGCTCGAGGAGAGGAACGAGTACAACGGGTTGGTCGAGATGAACAGCGTCTCGACGCCGGCGAGTCGGTAGTTCATCTGCGCCATCTGGAGCTCGTAGTCGAAGTCGCTGACGGCGCGCAGACCCTTGACGATCGCGTGGATGTCGTGGTCGCGGCAGTAGTCGACGAGCAGCCCGTAGAACGAGTCGACGCGGATGTTGGGGAACGGCGCCACCACCTCGCGGAGGATCTCCATCCGCTCCTCGATGGAGAACAGGCCCGACTTCGTCTGGTTGACGAGGACGGCCACGACCACCTCGTCGGCAAGGGCCGAGGCACGCGCGAAGACGTCCAGGTGCCCGTTCGTCACCGGATCGAACGAGCCGGGGCAGACCGCCGTCCGCATGGGATCCCCTCTACGAGATCGGGTCGTCCTGACGCTCGTGCGTCCGCTCCCGCTCCGCGAATCGACCGTACCAAAGCGCGGTGTCCCCGTACGCCCGTCGCCGCCCTTCGTCCCATGCGGCGGGCAGCGGGCTCACCGGGTCCTTCGCCGGTCGCTCGACGATCACCAGGGCGTCCGGTGCCAGCCAGCCGGCCTCGGCCAGCTGCCCGATCAGCTCGGCCAGGTCGTCGGCTGCCCAGTCGTAGGGCGGGTCGGCGAAGCAGAGGTCGGCCACCACGGCAGGCGGAAGCCCGGCCAGCTGGCGCGCGTCCCGAACGAGCACCTCGGCCCCCGGGCGGGCTACGACGGCGACGTTCGCCGTCACGATGCTCGCTGCGGCCCGGGACTTCTCCACCAGGACGGCCCGGCTCGCCCCCCGGCTGAGTGCCTCGAGCCCGAGCGCGCCGGTGCCCGCGAACAGGTCGAGGACGGCGACCTGGGACCACGCCCGACCGTCTGCCAGCAGCGCGCTCTCGATGCTCGAGAAGAGCGCCTCGCGGACCCGGTCCGAGGTCGGTCGGGTGCCGGCCGACGGCACCCGCAGCCGTCGGCCGCGGGCGGCTCCGGCGATCACGCGGGTCAAGCCTTCTCCAGGTATTCGCTGTGCTCGTCGCGGCGCAGTCGGCCGACCACGTCCGCGAGCGCCGGATGCTCCACCAGCAGGGGGTCGGCGTCGACGATCTTGGCAGCCTCGTCGCGAGCCGACACGATCACCGCCTCGTGCTTCGTCACCTCGAGGAGGCGCAGCGAGCTCCGGCGTCCGGACTGCATGCTGCCCAGCACGTCACCCTCGCGTCGCAGTTCCAGGTCTAGGGCGGACAGGACGAAGCCGTCTGTCGTCGAGGCCACCGCGTCGAGCCGTTCCCGTGCCGGCGACCCGGCCGGGGCGCTCGGTGACGAGGAGGCACAGGCCCGGCAGACCGCCTCGGCCCACGCGCCCGCGAAGCTGATGGAGCTGCGAGACCCCGAAGCGATCGGCGTCCATGATCACCATCGTCGTGGCGGCAGGCACGTCCACGCCCACCTCGATGACCGTCGTGGCGACGACGACCTCGATGCCGTCGGTCGCGCTGACGTCCGAGAACCGACGCATCACGTCGTCCTTGTCCTCGGCCGACAGCCGTCCGTGCAGCACGCCGACGCGGACCCCGGCGAGCTCGCCCTCCGCCAGGCTCGCCGCGAGCGGTACGACGCCCGAGGTCTCGACCACCGGCTCACCCTCGTCCACCGGAGCAGGGTCGAAGCCGTCCCCGTCATCGGCGTCCGACTCGTCACCGATCCGCGGGCACACGACGAACACGCGATGGCCCGCGGCGACCTCCTCGCGGACCCGCTGCCAGACCCGGGCCACGTGAGCGGGCTGCTCGTGGCGGACGACGACGTGGGTCGTGATCGCCGCACGGCCCGCCGGCAGCTCGGACAGCGTCGACACGTCGACGTCGCCGAAGACCGTCATGGCGACGGTGCGCGGGATCGGCGTCGCCGTCATGACGAGCACGTGCGGGCGAGTGTCGTCGCGCGACTTCGCCGTCAGGGCGGCCCGCTGCTCGACGCCGAACCGGTGCTGCTCGTCGACGACGACGAGGGCGAGGTCGTGGAAGTCGACGTGCTGCTGGATGAGGGCGTGCGTGCCGACCACGATCCCCGCGTCGCCGGTCACGATGTCGAGCAGCTCGCGGCGTTTCAGCGACGTCTTCAGCGAGCCGGTGAGCAGGGCGACACGGGTGCCGATCTCCTCGCCGCCGAGCTGCCCACGCTGGCCCAGGGGGCCGAGTAGCGCCCGGATGCTGCGCAGGTGCTGGGCCGCCAGCACCTCGGTCGGTGCCAGGAGGGCCGCCTGTCCCCCGGCATCGACCACCCGCAGCATCGCGCGCAGCGCCACGACCGTCTTGCCGCTGCCGACGTCGCCCTGCAGGAGCCGATGCATCGGGTGGGTCTGGGCGAGGTCATGCTCGATTGCCTCGCTGACCTCGCGCTGGCCCTGCGTCAGGGTGAACGGGAGTCGTGCGTCGAACGCATCGACGAGCGGACTGTCCGCCGGGACGCGTCGCGTGGCCGTCAGCGCCATGACCTCCCAGCGGCGCTGCGCGAGGACGGCCTGGAGGGCGAAGGCCTCCTCGAACCGCAGCCGTTCGGTCGCCATGCCGACGTCGATGCGATGCCCCGGCCGGTGGATCAGGCGCAGCGCCTGATCGAGCGGCAGCAAGGAGAGTCGCGACAGGACCTCGTCCGGGATGGGGTCGGGCAGCAGCGGCAACTGGTCGAGGACGACGCGGACCGCCGACTGGATCTGCCACGTCGTGATCGCGCCCGCTGCCGGGTAGATGGGGATCAGCGCCCCGGCGAAGGCGGCCACCGCCTCGACATCGTCATCGACGCCGTCGGGGAACAACTGGCATTCCGGGTGCGCGAGCTGCCGCTTGCCCTTGAAGGTCGACACCTGCCCGGCGAACAGTCCCGTCCGTCCGACTCGGAACTCGCGCTCGCGCCACCTCTGGTTGAAGAACGTGACGGACATCGAGTCCTTGCCGTCGGTGACGACCGCCTCGAGGATCGTGCCGCGGCGCTGGCGCATCGGCCGAACCGTCACCTCGGCGATCTCAGCGAGCACGGTCACCCGCTCCCCATCGCGGAGGGTCGACAGCTCGGTGAGCTCGCCGCGTTCGGCGTACCGCCGCGGATAGTGACGAAGGAGATCCTCGACGGTCTCGAGGCCCAGTGCCTTCTTCATCGCCTTGGCCGTCTTGTCGCCGAGCACGGAGGTGAGCGACTGCTGCAGGAACGTCGGGTCGGGTTCGGGCACGCTGACTCTCACTCCACCCCGAGGATGAGCGGCCACAGCGGCTGCCCGCCGTCGTGCACGCTCAGCTCCACGAGCGGGAAGCGCTCGGCCAGCCACTCGGGCAGGGCGACCCGCAGGTCGTCGTCGGCGTCCGCGCCGAGCACGAGAGTCACGAGCTCACCCTCGATGGCAAGCATCCCGCTGAGGACCTCGCGAGCCACCGTGCCGACGTCGGACCCGATGAGGACGATGTCCCCACCCACCAGGCCCAGCACGTCGCCGATGTCGCAGGGACCGACCGTCGTCAGCGCACGACGGCTCGCGATGGTGATCGCCGCATATCGCGTCGCGCCCGCAGCACGCGTCATCGAGATGACGTCCTCCGGGAAGGCCAGGGCCGGATCGTGGACGGCCACCGCGGCAAGCGTCTGCACGATGGAACGGGTGGGAATGACGGCCACCCGGAAGCCCTCGGCTCGAGCGGTCTCGGCCGCCGTCTCGGCGACCGCGCGAGTGTCCTTGTCGCTGGGCAGCACGACGACCTCGGCCGCGTGGGAGTGCCGGATGGCCTCGAGGAGCTCTGCGGTGGAGGGTCGCTGGGTGGCCCGCGCCGGGA
The DNA here is from genome assembly GCA_963755335.1 of uncultured Actinomycetes bacterium. GTDB lineage: Bacteria > Actinomycetota > Actinomycetes > S36-B12 > S36-B12 > UBA10649. The sequence continues at coordinate 1,122,758 of CAVWJW010000008.1, read as the reverse complement.
CGAGGAACACGCCGACGCCCCCCAGCAGCTCCGCGACGCCGGGACCGTGCGTCACGGCGACCAGGGCACGCTGATCGGCCTGGGCCGCGCGGGTGGTGACGACGTCGAGGTGGGTGATCCGCAGGCGGTAGGGCCGGCCAACGGCGATCGCCGCCTCGACAGCGGCCCCGGCGTCGTCGACATGGACGTGCACGTTCCACAGTCGGTCGCCGCCGACGACGACGAGGCTGTCGCCCATCCCGTCCAGGTCGGCCATCAGGTCGGGGACGACCTCGTCGGCGGCGTCGAGGAGGAACATGACCTCGTAGGCCGGTCCGCCGTAGTGCCGGGTCACCGCTGCCTCGTGCGGTCGGGGCACCGGCAGATGCGGGCTCGTCGCCGGCCCTGCCCACGGCACGCCTGACACCACCTCGACCAGGGCGTCGAGCACGACCGTGAGGCCGCGACCGCCGGCATCGACGACGCCGGCGAGCCGGAGCGACTCGAGCATCTCCGGAGTGCGAGCGAGCATGTCGTGGGCACCAGCCGAGGCCGCGGTGACGACCGCACCGGCATCGGCGACCCCGCGATCGAGCGCCGCCTGAGCGGCATCCGCGGCGGCGCGGGCCACCGTGAGGATCGTGCCCTCGACCGGGCGGGCCACCGCCTGGTAGCTGAGGTCCGCGCCCCGGGCGAGGAGGGCATGGATGGCCACGCCGTCGAGCACCTGGCCGTCGGTGAGGCTGCCGAGCACCTCGCTGGTACCGCGGAGGATCTGGGAGAGGATCACGCCGGAGTTCCCCCGGGCGCCCATCAGGGCGCCGGTGGCGAGCGCCGTGGCCACCGGTCCGAGGCCCGGGGAACCGAGGCCCGGAGTCTCAGGCGCCGCCCAGCACTCATCGACCGACTGGCAGGCAGCCTCCATGGTGAGGTAGAGGTTCGTGCCCGTGTCACCATCCGGCACCGGGAAGACGTTCAGGGCGTCGATGTCGGCTCGCGCGTCGCCGAGGCCGCTGAGCGCGCGGTACGCCCAGTCGCGCACCAGGGCGGACGAGACCGTGACAGTCACCGCGGGCCCCCTCTCGTGCGCTGCCGACGTGCCCTGACGCCCCGAAGGTACCCTCAATTTGGGACAGCGACGGGCGCTCGGCTACCCTTGACCTTCGCGGTTCAGCACCGGACGCCGTCCGGCGGCCAGGCACCGCATCCGAACTCACCAGAACTGAAGGAGTGCACCGTGGCTGCCAACTGCGATGTCTGCGGAAAGAGCCCCAGCTTCGGGCACAGCATTTCGCATTCACACCGACGCACGAAGCGTCGCTGGAACCCCAACATCCAGCGCGTGCGCGCGATGGTGGGCAAGACCCCGCAGCGGCTGAACGTCTGCGCCTCCTGCCTCAAGGCCGGCAAGGTCGCCCGCGCCTAGTCTCACCCGACGACGAAGGGCTGCCGCCTCGTGCGGCGGCCCTTCGTCGTTTCCGGGCTCAGCCGAAGTGCCGATGGCCGCCCGGCTCGGCGTGGAGCACGCCATCGACCAGCACACCGGGCTCGCCTGCCTCGACCGAGCCGATGATGGCGAAGCCGTCCGGCAGCACCGCCTCCGGCTGGGAAGGTCGCCAGGATCGCGTGATCCTCGCCCCCGGTGAGCATCCACGACACTGGGTTGACGTTGTAGGCGGCTGCCGCGGCCTGCATGGGCTCGGGAATCTTCCAGTCGTCGGTGCCGATGGTGATCACGACACCGGACGCCTCGGCCACGTGGCGCGCGTCGGCCACCAGTCCGTCACTGACGTCGATCATCGACGTCGCCCCGGCACGCGAGGCCGCGACGCCACTGGCGTAGGGCGGCAGCGGAAAGCGATGGGCGTCAACTAGCACCTTGGGCGAGCGGAAGCCGCGCGACAGGAGTGCCAGGCCGGCCGCCGACCAGCCGAATCTCCCGGCGATCGCGACGAGGTCGCCGGGTCGCGCACCCGACCGCAGGACGGGCTCACGGCCCTCGAGGTCGCCCAGCGCCGTCACGCTGATCACGACCTGCGGTGCCTCGACCACGTCACCGCCGACGAGCACAGCGCCGACCAGCGCGGCCTCCTCGCGCATGCCGGCCGTGCAACTCAGCGCCCACGCCGTCGGGAGGTCGCCGGGGGCGCCGAAGCCCACGACCAGCGAAGTCGGACGCGCGCCCATCGCGACGACGTCGGCTAGGGAGGCGGCAGCGGCCTTGCGGCCGATGTCGATCGGCGTCGACCAGTCCCGCCGGAAGTGCCGGCCCTCGACCAGCATGTCGACGGTCACGACGACGCGCCCGTCCGGCGCCGAGACCACAGCGGTGTCGTCTCCAGGACCGACGATCACGCCGGGGTGATCACCGAGCTGATCGGTGATCCGCGAGATCAGCCCGAACTCCCCCACGTCCTGCAGCGTTCCGCCGCTCTCGTCCGTCATGGGCACTAGTCTCGCAGGCATGACGGTGCAGGCTTACGTGCTGATCCAGACCGAGGTGGGCAAGGCCGCCACGGTGGTCCAGGCCATCCGAGACATCGCCGGCGTGACGCTGGCAGAGGATGTCACCGGCCCATACGACGTCATCGTCCGGGCCGAGGCACGCACGATGGACGAGCTTGGCAAGCTCGTGGTCGCCCGCATCCAGGCGGTGGCGGGGATCACGCGCACGCTGACGTGCCCGGTCGTCAACCTCTGAGCAGTGTCCAGCGCGGCTGACAGCGAGCCGACGATCCGCGAGGTCGACCCCGCGGACCCACGCGTTGCTGCCGCGATCCGGGCTTACGCCCGCGACCTCGCGGACACGATCGGATTCCCGCTCGACTCGGTTCACCTCGACGATCTCGATGACTACCGGCGTCCTGGGGGCGTCTTCGTCATCGTCGAGGCGGGCACCGACGTCGTGGGCTGTGCCGCGGTCAGGACCATCGCCCTGCCCGATGGCCGCGAGGCCGCGGAGATCAAGCGCATGTGGCTGCATCAGGACCTTCGGGGCCGTGGGATCGGGAAGGCCCTGCTGATCCACCTGCATCGGGAGGCCCGCGCCATGGGGCACACCCGCGCAGTGCTCGACAGCCGAAGGGAGCTGCAGCCGGCCATGAGGCTGTACTCGTCGGCCGGATACCGGGAGGTCGACGCGGTCACGGAGAACCCCGACGCCTCGATCTGGCTGAGCGTCGACCTCTAGTCAGTGCAGGCCGGTGCCCTTGCGGATCGCATCGGCGATGAGCCGGTCCACCAGCGCCGGGTAGTCCACACCGGTGGCCGCCCACATGCGCGGGTACATCGAGATGGCCGTGAAGCCGGGCATGGTGTTGACCTCGTTGATCACGACGGAACCGTCCGGTCGCACGAAGAAGTCCGCGCGCGCCAGACCCTCGCAGTCGAGTGCCTCGAAGGCACGCACCGCCAGGTCGCGCACCGCCTCCTCGACGCCCGGCGGCAGGTCCGCAGGCACCACGAGGGTGGCGGAGTCGTCGAGGTACTTGGCTTCGAAGTCGTAGAACTCGTGCCGCTCGTTGACGATGATCTCGGCGCACCGGCTCGCGTGCGGCGCGCCCTCGGCGTCGACGAGTACTCCGCACTCGATCTCGCGAGCGGCCACGACGCCGGCCTCGACGATGACGCGCGGGTCATGCTTGCGGGCCGCCTCGATCGCCTCGGGAAGTCCGCTGGCCGCGTGCACCTTGGCGATGCCGAGGGACGAGCCGGCCCGAGCCGGCTTGACGAACACCGGGAAGCCGAGACCGCTGATCTCGGCGAGACGCGGCGTGGGGATCCGCGCGCCAGCGCCGATCCGTGACGACGACGTAGCGCCCGCCGTCCAGGCCCGCGTGAGCGAGGGCCGACTTCATGAAGCCCTTGTCCATCGACACGGCCGACGACAGCACGCCCGAGCCGACGTAGGGGACGTTGAGGGTCTCGAGGAGTCCTTGGACGGTGCCGTCCTCCCCCCACGGTCCGTGCAGGACGGGGAAGACCACATCGACGGCGAGGCAGGTGGACAGGTCGGCGTCGGGCGCGTCGGCGGAGATCTCGGGGAGCCGGCCGTTCGTCGAGATGATGCCCAGGCCGCCGTCGACTGCCCGGACCCATCGCCCGTCACGGCCGATGCCCACGACCGATACCTCGTAGCGGTCGGGATCCAGCGCCGCGACGATGGATCGCCCGCTGATGCACGAGATCTCGTGCTCGGTGCTGCGCCCGCCGAGCAGGACCGCCACCTTGATGCGATTCACGGCACGACCGTATCCTCCGGCGGCCCGCAGCCGGGCTAGGGTCGCCCTGTGCCGCCCAACCCTGCCGAGCCCGCCAACGATGCAACGTCCACCGAGGCGCTGTCCCTGCAGACGCTCGTGGTCCGTGCCGGGCGCCCGCCGGTCGGGCCCGACCAGCCGCTCAACACGCCTATCGTCCCTGCATCCGCCTTCCATGCCGGCGGCAGTACGGAGTACGCGCGCGAGTCCGCGCCGACCACCGAGGCGCTCGAAGAGGCGCTCGGGCTCTTGGAGCACGGCACCGCCGTCGCCTACTCGTCAGGCATGGCGGCGGCCAACGCCGTGCTCGACCTGGTGCCGCCCGGTGGTGTCGTGGTCGCGCCGAGCGCGGCGTACACCGGCGTGGCCGTCCGGCTCCGCGAGCTCGCGGCCATCGGCCGCATCGGCCTGCGGATCGTCGAGGCGGAGGACACCGCAGGCATCAAGGCGGCCTGCGACGGCGCACACCTGCTGTGGCTGGAGTCGCCGACGAATCCCCTGCTCCAGGTGGCCGACGTCCAGCGCTGCATCTATGCCGCGCACGGCGCCGACGCGGCCGTCCTCGTCGACAACACGTTCGCCACCCCCATGATCCAGACGCCGTTGACGATGGGCGCCGACGTGGTCATGCACAGCGTGACAAAGGGCATCGGCGGGCATTCGGACCTGCTGATGGGCGCCCTCGTCGCCCGGGACCCCGAGGTCGGCGAGGCCCTGCGCATCCGCCGCGTGCTCCTCGGCGCGGCACCGAGCGCATTCGACTGCTACCTGGCACTGCGGGGGATGCGCACGCTCGCCCTGCGCGTGGAGCGCGGCGAGGCGAACGCTCGCGACATCGTCGCGCGGCTCGAGGGGCACCCTGCCGTCGAGCTGGTGCGCTACCCCGGATTCGGCACGATGGCAGCGATCGAGGTGCGCGGCGGAGCGGCCGCGGCCGATCGGCTGTGCGAGGCGGTGCGGGTGTGGACGTATGCGACCAGCCTGGGCGGCGTGGAGTCGTTGCTCGAGCGACGGCGGCGATGGCCACTCGAGGCCGAGCGAGTGCCGGAGAACCTGGTCCGGCTGTCGTTCGGGATCGAGTCGGCCGACGACCTGTGGGCCGACCTTGACCGCGCTTTGCGGTCGGCGTCAAGCACGACCTGACATCGGCAGGGGAGGTGGTCCGGGAGGCCGTGGACGGAAGCCTCCTGGGCTCGGTGATCGCCTGCCTCGGAGCGGCGTTCAAGCCCAACAGCGACGACGTGCGCGACTCCCCTGCCCTGAACGTGGCAGCGGCCCTGCAGCTCCCGGGGGCGCAGGTTCGGGTCACCGACCCGAGGCCATCGCCAAGGCTCGCCGGCTGTTCCCGACCCTGACCCACGTCGAGTCCGTCGACGAGGCGCTCACGGGCGCGGACGGCCTTCTGCTGCTCACCGAATGGGCGCAGTACCGCGCCCTGGACCCTGTCGATGCCAAGGCCCTGGTCCGTCGGCCCACGATCATCGACACCCGTCACGCTCTCGAGCCCGTCTACTGGACAGACGCAGGCTGGACCTACCGTTCGGTCGGTCGCCCCTGATCCGCCTCTGCGTCGTTCACCACGGCCGGGGTGTCTGCCCGGCCGCGTCGCCGCACTCCCTCCCGCAGCATGAACTCGACCTGCGCGTTGACGCTGCGCAACTCGGCTGCTGCGATGCGCTCGATCTCCACCCACAGCGCGGGATCGATACGCAGGGGGAACTGCTTGCGCGGAGCCATCTATTGGTACAGGGTTCCCGTGTTGACGACCGGGGTGACGTCAGCCTCGCCGCAGAGCACCACGAGAAGGTTGCTGACCATCGCGGCCCGTCGCTCGTTGTCGAGATCGACGACCTGCTTCTCAGCCAGCTCGTTCAGGGCCATCTCGACCATGCTGACCGCACCAGTGACGATCTTGCGACGAGCCGCAATGACGGCCTCTGCCTGCTGACGGCGAAGCATCGCCTGAGCGATTTCCGGCGCGTAGGCGAGGTGGGTGAGCCGGGCGTCATCGACGACCACGCCGGCGGCGGCCAGCCGTGCGCCCAGGTCCTCCCGCAGCGCACCGGACACCTCGTCGGGGTTGCCACGCAGCGTGATCTCCTCCTCGGAGTCAGCGCCGTCCTCGCCCTGGTCATAGCTGTAGACGGTGGCGATGTGCCGCAGGGCCGTCTCGGCCTGCGTCGTCACGTAGGTCTCGTAGTCATCGACGTCGAACACGGCCTGGGCCGTGTCCTGCACGTGCCACACCACCATGGCAGCGATCTCCACCGGGTTGCCACGCCGATCATTGACCTTGAGCTTGTCGCCGAGGAAGGTCCGCGCGCGAAGCGACACCTTGAACCGCCCACTGGCCTGCTTCGGCTGACGCTTGGCACCCTTCGAGCCGGACTCCCCGTCACCCGACTGGCTGGTCGACCGGGACGGACCGTTGCTGTAGAACGGATTCGCCCAGTGGAAGCCCCCTTGGCGAACCGTTCCCCGGTAGTTGCCGAACAGCACCAGCACCCGTGACTCGTTGGGCTGCAGCGTGAAGAAGCCCGGCAGCAGCACGAAGAAGAGCACGAGTAGCACCATGCCCCCTGCGAAGAGCCACCAGTTGGGCGCTGCGTCGGCTGCGCCGGCCGAGGTGAAGGCGAGCACGGTCGACGCGACGGCCAGGACCGCGATGAGAATGACGACGATCAGCATGACCGCTCCGCGCAGGACGGTGACGACGCGTTCGATGCTCATGACTGACTCCTCTCCAGGAAGGCTCCGACCGGATGATATCACTTTGACATCACCATGGGATCGTCCTCGAGGACCCGGGCACGACGCTTGCCGGCTACTCGCCGAGCAGGCTCTCCGCTTTCGTGTCGCGGGACATGAACGACGAGGCCATCGCCGCCGGCGAGCGACCGTGGTGGACGACCTCCACGACCTGCTCCGTGATCGGCATGTCGACGCCATTGGCATGGGCGAGGTCGAGGATCGGCTGACAGCTCTTGAAGCCCTCGCACGTCTGCTTCGTGACGGCGATCGTCTCCTCGACGCTCAGGCCGCGCCCGAGGTTGAAGCCGAACGTGCGGTTGCGCGAGAGCGGCGACTGGCAGGTCGCGACAAGATCACCGACCCCCGCGAGGCCCTGGAACGTCAGTGGATCGGCGCCAAGGGCGACGCCGAGCCGGGCCATCTCGGCAAGCCCTCGGGTGATCAGCGAGGCCTGCGAGTTCTCTCCGAGCCCCATTCCGGCGGCCATGCCGTTGGCGAGCGCGATGACGTTCTTGACGGCGCCGCCGATCTCGGTCCCGACGACGTCCGTTGTCCAGTACGGCCGGAAGTAGTCGTTGGTGCAGGCGTCCTGGAGTCGGCGGGCGCTCGCCTCATCGGAGCAGGCCACCGTCGTCGCCGCCGGCTGGCGCTCGGCGATCTCGCGCGCGAGGTTCGGTCCCGAGACGACGGCGATCCGGTCGGCCGACACGCCAGCTGCCTCCGCGATCACCTCGCTCATGCGCTTCGTGGTGCCCAGTTCGATGCCCTTCATCAGGCTGATGAGCACGGCATCGCCGTCCACCTTGGCCGCCCAAGTCGAGAGATTGGCGCGCAGGACCTGGGCAGGTACCGCAAGGACCACCAGGCTGGCGCCCATCAAAGCCTCGTTGGGATCGGTCGTGGCACACATGCGCCGGGGCAGGTCGATGCCCGGGTGGTAGACCTCGTTGCGGCCGTGGTCGTTGATGTCCGCGGCAATCTCGGCATCGCGTCCCCAGACGATCACGTCACTGCCGGCATCGGCGAGGACCATGGCGAAGGCAGTGCCCCATGATCCGCTTCCCATGACGGCGACCCGTGTCATTGCGACTTCCCTTCGGCTATGCGCGGTGAGCGCTCATTCTGGCCTGCGACGGAACACCATCCGCGTCGAGGGCGGGGTCTCGTGCCGGATGTCGGCCAGCAGCGACGTGATCGCGTTCATCAACCGCTCACCGCCGACGCCGAGTGTCTCGGCGTCGATCGGGCGGTCGGCCAGGTCGGACAGGTCAATGGGGTGGCCGACCTTGATGTGCATCGTCTTGCGTGGCAGCAGCCGGAGCTCCTTCGAGTACGGCCGCATCACCTCCTGAGGACCCCACTGCGCCATCGGGTACAGCGGCGCGCCGGACAGCAGTGCGAGCCGGACCGCCCCCGTCTTCGCCGCCATTGGCCACAGGTCGGGATCCCGCGTGATCGTGCCCTCGGGATACACGACGACGCACTCTCCGCGCTCGAGCGCCGAAAGCGCCTCGCGGACCGCGACCGCGACCTCAGGGGTGTCGCGGTACACCGGGATCTGGCCCGCGTTCTTGAGGATCCGCCCGATGATCGGGATGGCGAAGACCGCGTCCTTGCCTAGGAATCGGGGTGGGCGGTCGGCGTTCCACAGCGTGAAGGCGACGACGGGGGGCTCGAACCACGATAGGTGGTTCGGGGCCACGATGATCCCGCCCTCGGCCTCGGTGAGCCGGTCGGTGCCGTGTACATCCCAGGCGACGATCGTGCGCATGAGGGGCCACAGCAGGGCCACGGCGAATCGGTACGACGCCCCCAGCCTCTCGGAACGGCGCACGTACGTCCTGCCTGTCACGCCGCCTCCCTCCGACGCTGCGAGAGTAACCCGAAATCCGGAGCCACGGGGTGGATGCGGTTTGATGTCGAGGTGGCATCGACGCGAGGGAATGACTGGGTCGTGGTCGTGCCGGTGAAGCACCTGTCCCGCGCCAAGTCCCGCCTGAACTCGGTGGGAGTGCCGAGGCTCGACGGGCTTGCGCTGGCCTTCTTCCAGGACACCGCTGCCGCCGCATTGGCCTGCCCAGCAGTGGATCGCGTCATCGTCGCCACCTCGGACCCGCGGGTGAGCAGCTGGGCCACCGAATCCGGCTGCTCGGTCTTCGACGACACCGGCCACGCAGGGATCAACGCTGCTGCATCGGGCGCCGCGCAGCTGGCTCCGTCCGCTCCGCTGGCCGTTCTCGTCTCCGACCTGCCGTGCGCGACGCCCGATTCGATGGCCGTCTGCCTGGAAATGCTCGCGCAGCATCCGCGCTCGTTCCTGAGCGACGCAGCCGGTACGGGAACGACGCTGTGGACACGACTGCCCGGCCAGGCGACGGATCCTCGGTTCGGCGAGGAGTCGACCGTGGCGCATCGCCGATCAGGTGCGATCGCAATCGTCGACGAGTTGGGCGCCGTGGGCATCCTCGAACGGATGCGCCGCGATGTCGACACCCCGGCCGACCTGGCCGACGCGCTGCGTCTGGGTGTGGGCCGCCACACTGCGAGGGCCGTGGCCGGGCTCGACGTTCCCTGACTCGCGCCCCTGCCTGCGCAGGAACGACAATGCCCCCCACCAGGAGGTGGGGGGCATCGACCGTCGGGGAAGTGTCGTGCGTGGACTACTTCTTCGCTACGGCCTTCTTGGCCGGGGCCTTCTTCGCGGGGGCCTTCTTGGCGGGAGCGGCCTTCTTGACCGGCGCAGCCTTCTTCACGGGAGCGGCCTTCTTGACCGGCGCAGCCTTCTTCACGGGAGCGGCCTTCTTGACCGGCGCAGCCTTCTTCACGGGAGCGGCCTTCTTGACCGGCGCAGCCTTCTTCGCCGCGGCGGCCGGCTTGGCGACGATCTTCTTGGCACCCGAGACAACGGCCTTGAACTCCGCGCCCGGGCGGAACTTCGGAAGCTTGGTGGCCTTGATCTTCACGGTCTCACCGGTGCGCGGGTTGCGGCCGAGACGGGCGCGACGCGCCTGGCTCTCGAACACGCCGAAACCGCTCACGGCAACCTTCTCGCCGCGCACGACGGCCTTCTTCGTCTCGTCGAGGAACGCCTCGACGATGTCGGTGACCTCACGCTTGCTGGTGCCGAGGCGGGTGGCCACCGCATCAATCAGATCTGCCTTGTTCACTGAAAACCCCTCCGGAGGGTGTCGTTTCCGGTCGGTTGACCGGTCCCCCTAACTTAGTGGTGGTGTCGATGCCTACGAAAACGCCACGCCGACCCAATCCCGTTGCCCTGCAACGAGATTCGTCATCTGAACCGGCTTCGGGCTGGTGACCTAGGTCACGGTGGTCGGCTTGAAGGCCAGCCGGGTCTCCTCGAAGGCCGTTATGTCTGCCTCGTGAGCGAGGGTGATGCCGATGTCATCGAGGCCCTCCATCAGGCGCCAGCGCACATAGTCGTCGACCTCGAACTCCGCCACCAGGCTGCCGATCCTGATCTCCTGCGACTCCAGGTCGACCGTCATGGGCGCCGACGGATCGACCTCCACGGCCGCCAGCAGCTCCTCCACCATGTGCTGAGCCACTTGCGCGGTCAGCAGTCCACCCTTGCCGGAGTTGCCCCGGAAGATGTCCGCGAACCGCGACGAGATGATGACCTGAAATCCGTAGTCCTGCAGCGCCCACACGGCATGCTCGCGCGAGGACCCGGTCCCGAAGTCGGGACCAGCGACCAGGATCGTCGCTCCGGCATAGGCCGACTGGTTCAGCACGAAGTCGGGATCCTTGCGCCACGCCGCGAACAGGCCATCCTCGAAGCCGTTCCGGGTGATCCTCTTGAGGTACTCGGCGGGGATGATCTGGTCGGTGTCGACGTTGCTGCGGCGCAGCGGGACCGCCGTGCCGGTGTGGACGGTGAACTTCTCCATGACGCTCTCCCTCTCTAGTCAGGCCACGGGGGCCAGGTCGGCAGGCGCGGCGAGGCGCCCCGTGACGGCGGTGGCGGCGGCCACTGCCGGAGAGACCAGGTGCGTTCGTCCGCCAGGTCCCTGTCGGCCCTCGAAGTTCCGGTTGGATGTCGATGCGCTGCGTTCCCCCGGGGCGAGCTTGTCGGGATTCATCGCCAGGCACATCGAGCAGCCCGCCTCGCGCCACTGGGCGCCGGCCGCGATGAAGACCTCATGCAGGCCCTCCTCCTCGGCCTGGTGCTTGACGCGCACCGAGCCGGGAACGATGAGCATGCGGACCGAGTCGGCGACACTGCGGCCACGCAGCACCTCGGCGACTGCGCGCAGGTCCTCGATCCGCCCGTTCGTGCACGAGCCCACGAAGACGGTGTCGACGGCGATGTCGCGCAGCGGCATGCCTGGGGTCAGGCCCATGTACTCGAGAGCACCCTCGATGGCGATCCGGTCGACCGCATCGACGGCATCCGACGGCGCCGGCACCGACGCGGTCAGCGGCAGGCCCTGTCCCGGGTTGGTGCCCCAGGTGACGAACGGCGCAAGGCTGCTGGCGTCGATGACGACCTCGGCGTCGTACTGCGCGTCGTCATCTGTGGGCAGAGTCCGCCAGTACTCGACCGCGGCGTCCCAGTCGGCGCCGGCCGGCGCATGCGGGCGACCCTTCAGGTACGCGAGGGTCTTCTCGTCCGGCGCCACCATGCCCGCACGCGCGCCGGCCTCGATGGACATGTTGCACAGGGTCATGCGTCCTTCCACCGACAGTGCCCGGATGGCCGATCCGCGGTACTCCAGGACGTACCCCTGGCCGCCGCCGGTTCCGATGCGCGCGATGACGGCAAGCGTGATGTCCTTCGCCGAGACGCCGGCGGGCACCTCGCCCTCGACGGTGATCGCCATCGTCTTGAACGGCTTCAGCGGCAGGGTCTGCGTCGCGAGAACGTGCTCGACCTCGCTGGTGCCGATGCCGAAGGCAAGCGCGCCGAACGCGCCGTGGGTCGACGTGTGCGAGTCGCCGCACACGACCGTCATGCCCGGCTGCGTCAGGCCGAGCTGCGGGCCCACCACGTGGACGATGCCCTGCTCGACATTGCCGAGCGAGTAGACCGGCACGCCGAACTCGGCGCAGTTGGCGCGCAGCGCATCGACCTGTGCCTTCGAGATCGGGTCCGCGATGGGCAGTGTGATGTTCTCAGTCGGGACGTTGTGGTCCTCGGTCGCGAGAGTGAGGTCGGGGCGGCGCACCGGGCGGCCGGTGGCGCGCAGGCCGTCGAACGCCTGCGGGCTCGTCACCTCATGCACGAGGTGCAGGTCGATGTACAGCAGGTCGGGTTCCCCCTCGGCGCGTCGGACGACGTGGTCGTCCCACACCTTCTGCGCGAGCGTGCGTCCCATGATGCCTCCAGCCTCGATCACCGATTCTCCTTGACATCTCACTATGTGAGACACCAGTATCAACTTGTGGACGATGGTAGCGGAGTCGGCGTGGTCGACAAAACGGTAGCCCTGCTGCAGGCTGCGAGCCAGGAGCCCGTCAGCCTCGCCGAACTGGTCGAGCGCACCGGGATCCCGCGACCGACGGCGCATCGGCTCGCGGTGGCCCTCGAGCACCACGGCCTGCTCGAGCGCGACGGCACCGGGCGATTCCGGCTCGGACTGCGACTGCTGCAGTGGGGCGGCGAGACCGATCCCCTGCTGCCGCGGGCTCAGGAGGCCGTGGCAGCGCTGCGCGATCGCACCCACGTGAGCGCGCAGGTGTACCGGCGCCAGGGTGACAGCCGCCTGTGCATCGCCGCCGCCGAGCCCGCGTCCGGACTCCGCGACAGTGTCCCGGTGGGTGCGCTGCTGACCATGCGCGCCGGCTCGGCCGCCCAGGTGCTCGTGGCCTGGGCCGAGCCCGCCGAGGTGCGCCTCGCTCTTCGCGCGTCCGCGTTCACCGGTCGCGACCTCGAGGCGGTCCGCGAACGTGGCTGGGCGCACAGCGAGGGCCAGCGGGAGCCCGGGGTGGCCTCGGCCTCCGCACCGGTGCGTGGTCCGGACGGCTCGGTCGTCGCCGCGGTCTCGCTGTCCGGACCGGTAGATCGGCTGGCGCACCCGACCAAGCCACAGATCACCGCCCTGCTGCGCGCGGCGTCGCGACTGTCCGATGAGGCCGGCGGCGCCTGATGCGGCCGATCAGCGCAATCCGGGCGAGTGCGGCCGGTTAGGCTCCCCTCGACCCGGAGGAGCCCCGCATGACCTTGAGCCCTGACGACCGCGACACGTCGGTCGATCCCGGTGCCGACTTCTACCGATTCGCCAACGGTGGCTGGCTCGACACTCATCCGATCCCGGCCGGCTACGGGGCGTGGGGCGCGTTCGAGGAGGTCCAGACCGCGAACGAGGACCTCCTGCACGACCTCCTCGTCCGGGCCGCGCAGGAACCGACGAACGAACTGGACCGCATGCTGGGCGACTACTTCGCCAGCGGCATGGACGCGGATGCGATCGAGGCGGCCGGCATCACCGCCATCCGACCACTGCTCGACGCTGTGGACGCCATCTCCAGCCACGACGACGTCACGGCGGTCCTCCCGCTCCTGCACGTCAACTCGATCCCGGCCTTCTTCATGTGGGCGACCGAGGTGGACCACGAGGACTCCCGCCGCTACCTGCTCTGGCTCGCGCAGTCCGGCCTCGGCCTGCCTGAGCGCGACTCCTATTTCAACGAGTCCGAGAGCGCCGCAGAGCTCCGCGACGCCTACGTGGGGCACGTCGCCGCACAGCTCGAGAACGTCGGGGCGCCGAACGACGGGCCGGCCACGGGTGCTGCCGTGCTCGCGTTCGAGACCCGACTGGCCGAGCGCCATCTGCGCGCCGAGGACCGCCGCGACCCCGACCTGACGTTCAACAAGCGCGATCTCGAGGCCCTGACCGCCCTGTCCCCCGACCTCGACCTGCCCGGCTACCTCGGCGCCATCGGCGCAGGTGGCGCGCAGGTGGTGAACGTCGAGAACCCCGAGTACCTCGCCGCCCTGGTCGAGATCATCACGAGCACCGACCTCGAGACGCTTCGTGCGTACCTGGCCTTCCATGTGGTCAGGTCCACCGCCGACGCCCTCACCAAGGCGATCGACGAGGAGGCCTTCGGCTTCTACGGCCGGCGAGTGCATGGCAAGAAGGAGCAAAAGGAGCGCTACAAGCGAGTCGTGGATGCCCTCGGAAGCGACATGGGCGAGGCACTCGGCCAGCGGTTCGTGGAGGAGACCTTCCCGGCGAGCGCCAAGGATCGTGCCCTGGCGATGGTGCAGGAGATCATCAGCGAGATGCGCAGGTCACTGCAGACGCGCGAGTGGATGAACGATGCCACGAAGGCGCAGGGGCAGGTCAAGCTCGACTCCCTCGTCGTCAAGATCGGCTATCCCGACGTGTGGCGCGACTGGTCGGGCCTGTCGATCGATCGCGGCGCCTTCGCGGCGAACCGCATCAACGCCGCCAGGTTCGAGGTCGAACGCCAGTTGCGGCGGCTTCCGGAGCCGGTCGACCGCGCCGAGTGGGAGATGCCTCCCCACGTCGTCAACGCCTACTACCACCCGTTCCGCAACGAGATCGTCTTCCCGGCCGGCATCCTGCAGCCGCCGATGTTCGATGCCGACGCCGACGACGCGGTGAACTACGGCGGCATCGGCGCGGTGATCGCGCATGAGATCACGCATGGCTTCGACGATCAGGGGCGTCGATTCGACGAGAACGGCGCGTTCCGCGACTGGTGGACGACGGAGGACCATGAGGCCTTCACGGCCCTGGCCAATCGACTTGTCGAGCAGTTCGATGCGTATGACGCCATCGACGGCGTCAAGGTCAACGGTCGCCTGACTCTGGGCGAGAACATCGCCGACCTCGGCGGCGTTGCGCTCGCCAGACGGGCGCACGCCCGTGTGAGTGCCGATGCTCCGTCGGTCGACGGGCTCACACCGGCGCAGCGCTTCTTCCTGGCCCACGCGACCCTGTGGCGCGGGAACACCAGCGACGAACTGGCCCGGACCCTCGCACAGGTCGATCCGCACAGTCCCCGGCACCTTCGCGTGCGGGGTCCGTTCTCCAACCTTGACGACTTCCAGGTCGCCTACGGCCTCGAGGACGATGCCCCGATGATGCGCGCCCGGGAGGATCGCATCGAGATCTGGTAGCCGTCCATTCCCTCATCGGCGCCTCGTCTCAGCACGAGGTAGCGCCTGACTCGGCGTACCGTGAAGACCAGCACGTTGGGAACGGGGGCCCAATACGCGGCCCCGCCACGTATTGGGAGGCTGCCATGAGAGTTGTCCTGATCGCCGCCGCAGCGGCCGCGTTGCTCGCCGCCTGCAGCACTGCATCCACGTCGTCGACGGCGCCGTCGACCGTCGGTGGCGTGCCACCGACATCGGCCATCGCTGCCCCGCCCTCGGCCGCCGCTCCATCGTCGGCGCCCGGCGTCGTGGCGCCACCGTCACCGGTCGACACGTCGACTCTGAGCTGCACGGACTTCGACATGGCCGCGGCACACTTGACGACGTACTACGACTACGCCGCGCTCGCCATCAACACCGACAACGAGACCGCGTCCATCTTCACCCGGATCAACGACGCCCTGGCCCTGATGACAGCCATGGCTCCGCAGTGCGCGCCCAAGGGAGTGGCGGCACTCACTGCCTTCGCGCCTGCGGCGGCCGCATTCCAGGCCGGCTACCGGCCCGGGCGCGACCCGGCCAACGTGACCGCATCGAAGGCAGCCCTGAAGACGGTCATCGCGGAGGGCGCGAAGGTGTGGACGGCGCTCGGCAAGAACCCCGCCGACTGGGATGACCTGTCGCCCAGCTAACGGGGATCCGGCACGGGAAAACCGGCGGCGTCGACCGCCCGTCCGTCGAACATCTGGGCGAGTGCCACCGCAGCAGCGTCGAGCACCTCGGCGGCGCGCGGCGTCTGAACGTCGTCCGGGCCCTCGACGGACAGGGCCCAGCCGAACTCAGAACCGACCTGCAAGGGTGCAGTCGCCGGATCCGCGTCGCTCAGCCAGCCGTCCACGCCCGGAGCAGTGACCTCGCGATCGGACAGCCACATGCCGAAGCCGGTCGCTTCCTGGGCAACCCACGCCTCCCCGTTCTGCGCGTCGCCCGTGATCATGAGCCCCGGCAGGATCGAGGCAAGTGCAGCACACGCGGTGGCCGGATCGGGCCACCCCCGAAGCAGCACCAGGCGCGTGGGCTCGGCAGGTGGAGGGACTGCCGGCTGCCCGGCGCCGATCCCGACCGTGCCGTCGAACCGGCGCGCCAGTCCGTCGGCAAGGGCGAGGGCGAGAGCGGGCGTTCCCGCCAGCAGGTCGTCCCGCTGCCTGGGCCGACAACGCCCCCAGGATGCGGAGACGAGGGAAGCGAGGTCCACGAGGGCTTCCGCGGTGCCGGTCGATGGAGTCGAGATGAGGACCGCGGCCTCCTTCGGGCTCGCCGCAAGCACGAGCCAGCGCTGGCGTGGCCCGTCGGCCTCCGGGCCGCCGAGTACGACTCCGGGGCACAGCAGGACGGCTGCGTCCGGCGACGGCACCGTACCGGCGGCCCAGCCCGTGACGACGGAGCGGACCTGGCCGGCATCGACCGTCCCCGGCAGGTCGACGACGAGGATCACCTCGGCCGAATCATCCTGGTGTGCGGTGCCGCGCAGCCGGTCTCGCAGACCCATCCTCGTCTCCCCCCATGCGAACGGCGCCACACTAGCCGGTCCGCTCTGCCATGCTCGACCGATGGCGCACGAGTTCGACGAGCCGTACTGGCAGGCCCACTGGGAGGGGACGCCTCTCCGCGGCACCGCCGACGGAGCGCCGCCCGCGCCCAACCCCCACCTCATCGCAGAGACGCCCGACCTGCGGCCCGGCACTGCTCTCGACGCCGGCTGCGGCGAGGGCGGCGAGGCCCGCTGGCTGGCGGCCCAGGGTTGGCAGGTCACCGCCACCGACATCTCGGCAGAGGCGCTGGGCCGGGCCGCGGCCCACGCCGGCACCGACGCGACTGAGCCAGCCATCCGCTGGGTCGAGGCGGACCTGACCGTCTGGGACCCCGGTGTTCAGTTCGACCTGGTCACGACGCACTACGCGCATCCGTCAATGCCGCAGCTGGCGTTCTACGACCGCCTCGGCGGATGGGTGTCGCCGGGAGGCACGCTGCTCATCGTCGGGCACCTGCAGGGCGCCGGGCACTGGCACGGGTCGCCCGAAGCGGCCTCCGTCACCGTATCGGCCATCACCGCCACGCTGGCCGACAGCACGTGGGAGGTCATCACGGCCGACGAGAGAGTCCGCACGATGACGGCACCCGACGGCCGGGGCGTGCGGCTCGACGACGTCGTCGTACGTGCGCTGCGACGATCCGCCGCATGAGGATGACACCGGAAAAGACGAAGGCCCAGGTCAGCGACCTGGGCCTTCCCGCGTAGCCCCGACGGGATTCGAACCCGCGCTACCGCCTTGAGAGGGCGGCGTGCTAGGCCACTACACAACGGGGCCGTGCGCCGGCGTCGTGACGCCGGTGGAACATGACAAACGGTCGCTTGCGCGCGTGATGCGCGTCGCGCACGCGACCGTGCGTCGCTGGGGTACCAGGACTCGAACCTAGACTAACTGAACCAGAATCAGTTGGGCTGCCAATTACCCCATACCCCAAGGCTGCCGATTGCTCGGCTTCTTGACTGGCTGGAGAAGTATAGACGACGCCGTCAGTGCTCCTCCCCCGGCCTTGTCTCACCCGTCTGCATGCACCCCCGAGAGGCGTGCGAGGGCGACCGGCTTGCCCAGGATCTCGAGTGACTCGAACAGCGGTGGGGACACCCGACGTCCCGTGACCGCAACGCGAACCGGGCCGAAGGCCACCTTGGGCTTCAGCCCGAGACCGTCGATGAGCGCCGCCCGAAGGGCCCCCTCGATCGCCGGTGCCGTCCACTCCTCGAGAGCCGTGAGCGCGGTGATCGACGCGTCGATGACCGGCTGCGTCTCGGGCGTGAGGACGGCGGCGGCGTCGGCCGCATCCACCGAGAACCGCTCCTCGGGGACGAGGAGGAAGGCAAGCATCGGCACCGACTGGCTGAGCGTCTCCATCCGCTCGTGCACCAGCGGCACCGCCGCGGCGAGCACGTCCGACTCGCGAGCCGTGAGCGGCTCCGACACTACGCCGGCAGCCGCCAGGTAGGGGACGATCCGGGTCGCAAGCTCCTCGCTCGACAGCGTGCGCATCCAGTCGCCGTTGATCGAGGTGCACTTCTTGAGGTCGAAGCGGGCGGGATTCTGGCTCACCCGTTCGAGGGTGAACGCCGCCGCCAGTTCCTCCTTGGAGAAGAACTCCCGATCCTCGCCCATCGACCAGCCGAGCAGCGCCAGGTAGTTGAGCAGGCCCTCGGGGAGGTAGCCCTGGTCGCGGTACATCTGCAGCGAGGACTCCGGATCGCGCTTGGACAGCTTGCGGTTGCCCTCGCCCATCACGTACGGCAGGTGGCCGAAGCGCGGTGTCGTGCCGTCGCTGACGCCGATCTGGGCCAAGGCGTCGTAGAGCGCGATCTGACGGGGCGTGGAGGAGAGCAGGTCCTCACCGCGCAGAACGTGCGTGATCCGCATCTGGGCGTCGTCGACGGGGTTGACGAGGGTGTACAGCGGCTCGCCGTTGGCCCGCACGAGCACGAAGTCGGGCACCTGGTCGGCCGCGAACGTGATCGGCCCCCGAACGAGGTCGTCCCACGTGCAGTCGACGTCGGGCATCCGGAACCGGACTACCGGCGCACGTCCCTCGGCCCGGTAGCCGGCGACCTGCTCGTCGGTCAGGGCCCGGCAATGACCGTCGTAGCCCGGCGGCCGCTTCTCGGCCATGGCGAGCTCACGCCGGGCATCGAGCTCCTCGGGCGAGCAGTAGCAGTGGTACGCATAGCCGCCGGCGAGCAGCCGCTCGGCGACGTCGGAGTAGAGCCCCTGACGCATGCGCTCTGACTGGCGGTAGGGACCGTACGGGCCGCCCACCTCGGGACCCTCGTCCCAGTGCAGGCCGAGCCAGCGCATCGCGCCGAGCAGGGCCTCGTAGGACTCCTCGCTGTCGCGCGCGCTGTCGGTGTCCTCGATGCGGAAGACGAACGTGCCCCCGGTGTGCCGGGCGAACGCCCAGTTGAACAGGGCCGTGCGGATCATCCCCACATGCGGGTTCCCGGTGGGCGACGGGCAGAAGCGGACGCGTACGTCAGTCACGATCAATCACCGGATTCGTCAGTGTGCCAATGCCATCGATGGAGACCGAGACGACGTCGCCTGCGGTGAGAGCGCCCACCCCGGCAGGGGTGCCGGTGAGGATCACATCGCCCGGGAGCAGCGTCATGACCGAGCTGATCCACGACACCAGCTCGGGGACGCCGCGCACCATGTCGCCGAGCACGCCGTCCTGGCGCAGGTCGTCGTTGACCCGACAGGTGATGACGGCGTCATCGAGGTCGACGGCGGTCTCGATCCACGGGCCGATCGGGCAGAACGAGTCGAAGCCCTTGGCCCGGCCCCACTGCCCGTCGATCTTCTGCAGGTCGCGCGCCGTGACGTCGTTTGCGCAGGTGTACCCGAGGATCACCTCGGGAACACGCTCCTCGGGAACCTCGCGGCACAGCCGGCCGATGACGACAGCCAGCTCGGCCTCGTGCTCGACCTGCTCCGACTGCCATGGCAGAGCGATCGGCTCGGCCGGGCCGACGATCGCCGTGCTCGGCTTCAGGAAGATCATCGGCGCGGCCGGGACGGTGTTGCCCAATCTCCTTGGCATGGTCGACATAGTTGCGCCCCACCGCGATGATCTTGCTGGGCAGCACTGGGGCGACCAGCCGCACGTCGGCCAGCGGCAGGACCCGACCCTCGGGGGCGAGCTCACCGAAGGGATGGCCGGCGAGCAGCACGACGGCCTCGCCCTCGATCAGCCCGAAGTAGAGATCGTCGTCGACAGCGACTCGGCAGATGCGCACGCAGCGACCCTATCTAGGCGTGGCCGTTGGACCGTGCGTCGTGCCGCAGCAGGCCGAACTTGACCGCGTCCTCGAGAGCGCGCCACGACGCGGCGATGACGTTCTCGTGCACTCCGACGGTGCTCCAGGTGTCCTTGCCGTCGGTCGTGCCGATGAGCACGCGGGTCTTCGCGCCCGTGCCCGACTTCTCGTCGAGGATGCGCACCTTGTAGTCCGTCAGTCGAAGAGTGTCGAGATCGCGGGTACACGCGCACGATGGCACGCCTGACTGCGCGGTCGAGCGCGTTGACCGGACCGTTGCCCTCGGCCGTGGAGATGATGCCGCTCGCCGTCGATGTGGAGCTTGACGGTGGCCTCGCACTTGACCTCGCCGTTCACGTCCTGCTCCACGATCGTGCGCCACGACTCGACCTGGAAGGACACCTCGACTCCCTGGGCGTCGAGGATGAGCAGCTCGAACGACGCGTCGGCCGCCTCGAATGTCCAGCCCTGCGACTCCAGGTCCTTCACCTGCTCCACCACGGCCGTGACGATCTCGGGGCTCGTCGACAGGTCGTGGCCCAGCTCGGCGCCCTTCAGCTCGATGGACGCCCGGCCCGGCCATCTCCGTGACGAGGACGTTCTGCTCGTTGCCGACGACCGCTGGGTCGATGTGGTTGTACAGCTCCGCGTTCACCTTCAGCGCGCTCGCATGGAGCCCGGCCTTGTGCGCGAAGGACGCCCAGCCGGCGTACGGCTGATGCGTGTTGGGCGCGATGTTCGCGATCTCGGCGATCGCACGCGACACCAGCACCGTCTCGGCGAGCTTCCCGTCGGGCAGGCAGTCGATCCCGAGCTTCAGCTGCAGGTTCGGCACGACCACGAACAGGTCGGCGTTGCCGGTTCGCTCGCCGTAGCCGTTCGCGGTGCACTGCACGTGCGTGACACCAGCCTCGACGGCCGTGACCGAGTTCGCGATCGCGCAACCGGTGTCGTCCTGGCAGTGGATGCCCAGGCGGACGCCCGACCGCTCCTTGACGTCGGTGACGATCTCGTACATCCCGAACGGCAGCATCCCGCCGTTGGTGTCGCACATGACGCCCACGGCGGCACCGGCCTCGGCCGCCGCGACCAGCAGGCTGACGCCGTAGTCCCGATCGTGCTTGTAGCCGTCGAAGAAGTGCTCCATGTCGACGAAGACCTTGCGGCCCTCCCCGACGAGGAAGGCGACCGTGTCCTTGACCATCGCGAGGTTCTCCTCGTTGGTCGTCCGCAACGCCTCCTTGACATGGCGAACGTCCGACTTGGCGACCAGCGTGATCACCGGCGCCATCGAGTCGAGTAGAGCCTTGACCTGCAGGTCCTCATGCACCTTCACCCCGGCCTTGCGGGTCGCGCCGAACGCGACGAGCTCGGCGTTCTTCAGCTGCAGCTCGGTGCGGGCCCGCTCGAAGAACTCGGTGTCCTTGGGCATCGCACCGGGCCAGCCACCCTCGATGAACCCGACCCCGTAGTCGTCGAGCAGGCGGGCCACGGTCAGCTTGTCGGCGACCGAGTAGGAGATCCCCTCGCGCTGGGCCCCGTCGCGCAGCGTGGTGTCGTAGACGTGGAAGTCGTCGGGACGAGGCATGAGCGGTCCTTACGGTCGGTGCGTGCGTGGTCCTGCCAACGAAAAAGCCCCCCGCGGGTGCGAAGGGCTGCGCGTCGACGGGAGTCGACGCGCTAGTTAATGATGATGGCGGAGCTGAACACGGCTCCATCCTGCCACACCCCGTCTGCAGCGTCAGCAGATGGTGTGCAGCCAGTTGTGCCGGTCGGGGACCTCACCGGTCTGGATGTCGAGCAGTGCCTGACGCAGGCGCGCGGTGACCGGGCCCGTGCCGCCCTCACCGACCGTCCACGCACCGCTCGTGCGCGACTTGACCTCGCCGACCGGTGTGATGACCGCCGCGGTGCCACAGGCGAAGACCTCGGAGATCTCGCCGCTGGCACAGCCCTCGCGCCACTGGTCGACGCTGATGCGGCCCTCCTCGGCACGGATGCCGAGGTCCCCGGCCACGGTCAGCAGGGAGGATCGCGTGATGCCAGGGAGCAGCGACCCGGTGAGCTCGGGGGTGACCAGGCGCGCGGAGTCGCCCTCGCCGAGCACGAAGTAGAGGTTCATGCCCCCCATCTCCTCGATCCAGGTCCGCTCGACGGCATCCAGCCAGACGACCTGGTCGCAGCCATGCTGCGCGGCCTCGGCCTGCGCCACGAGGGACGCCGCGTAGTTGCCCGCGCACTTGGCCTCGCCGGTACCGCCCGGTGCAGCCCGCACGTAGTCGTCGGACAGCCACACGCTGACCGGCTTCACGCCACGGGGGAAGTAGGCGCCCGCCGGGGACGCGATGAGCAGGTACTCGTACCGGTTCGCGGGGCGCACCCCGAGCCCGATCTCGGTGGAGATCATGAACGGCCGCAGGTACAGCGACTTCTCGCGACCCTCGGGCACCCAATCGCGGTCCTGGCGCACCAATGCCTCGATGGAGCCGAGGAACAGCTCGGTCGGCAGCTCGGCCATCGCCAGGCGACGGGCGGAGTTCGCGAACCGCTCGGCGTTCTGGGTCGGGCGGAAGGTGCGGATGGAGCCGTCGGCGTGCCGATACGCCTTGAGGCCCTCGAAGATCGCCTGGCCGTAGTGCATGAAGTTGGTGGCCGGGTCCAGGAGGAGCGGGGCGTAAGCCTCGAGCCGGGCGTCGTGCCAGCCCTCGTCCTGCGTCCATGTCGCGCGGACGAGATTGTCGGTGAACGACCTGCCGAAGCCCGGGTCGGCGAGTACCGCAGCGCGGGCCTCGGCGGACGCCGGGTGAGTCGGACGGGTGGAGCGTCGATGGGCCACAAGGCGGTGCCCGTGTCGGTGGTCGTCATGGCGGAAAACTACCCCTTCGACGCGGCGAGTGCCCCCGACGCCAGGGCGTCGCCGATCTGCGACGTGCTGCGCACCGCGTCGCCACGGGTGGCGAGGTCCGCGGCAACGGCCGACTCGACCCAGGCCGCAGCGTCCTCCGCCCCCACATGATCGAGGAGCATGGACAGCGACAGGACCTGGGCGATCGGGTCGGCCTTGCCCTGCCCGGCGATGTCCGGTGCCGAGCCATGGACCGGCTCGAAGGTGCTGGCGTTGCGCCGCGTCGGGTCGATGCTGCCGCTGGCGGCCAGGCCCATCCCCCCGACGATAGCCGCGCCGATGTCGGTGATGATGTCGCCGAACAGGTTGTCGGTGACGACAACGTCGAACCGCTCCGGCTGCGTCAGGAAGAACATCGACGCCGCGTCGACGTGGTAGTAGTCGGTCTCGATGTCCGGGTACTCGGCCGCCACATCGGCGAAGGCGCGGGCCCAGGTCTTGCCCGCGTATACGAGCACGTTCGTCTTGTGGACGAGTGAGACCTTGCCGCGGCGCTTGCCAGCCCGCTCGAACGCGTCGCGGATGATCCGTTCGGCACCGAGATACGTGTTGATGGACACCTCGGTCGAGATCTCGTCGGGCGTGCCCACGCGTAGGCCGCCACCGGCACCCGCATAGGGGCCCTCGGTGCCCTCACGGCACACGATGAAGTCGATCTCCTTCGGACCCTTTCCGGCAAGGGGACCCGCCACGCCGGGGTAGAGCTTCACCGGACGTAGGTTCACGTACTGCTGCAGCGCGAAGCGCAGGGGCAGCAGCACCCCGCGCTCGAGGATGCCGGGCGCGACGGACGGGTCGCCGATGGCCCCGAGCAGGATCGCGTCGTAGCCGCGCAGTTCCTCGACGACGGAGTCGGGCAGCAGCTCGCCGGTGGCGTTGTAGCGGCGCGCACCGAGGTCGTACTCGGTGGACTGCACGTCAAGGCCGGCCGCCGGGGCGATGGCGTCGAGCACCTTCATGGCCTCGGCGACCACCTCGGTGCCGATGCCGTCGCCGGGGATGAGGGCAAGGGAAAGGGTCCGTGACATGGCCCGAAGACTAGTTCCCGTCGGGTGGCATCAACGAGCCGCGTCCTGCAGGGTGGAACAGGGAGGAACCGATGAACAAGAAGCGATGGAGCGACCTCACCCCGGCCCAGCAGACCGGAGTGCTGGTCATGGCAAGCGTCCAAATGGCCCTCGCGGCCACGGCATGGGTCGACCTCGCGCGCCGGCCTGCCGCGTCGGTACGCGGACCGAGGCTGGCGTGGGCCGCTGCCATCGCGGTCAACTTCGTCGGGCCGATCTCCTACTTCGCCTTCGGCCGGCGCGGGTCGAGCCGATCGACCGCGGCGATCACGGAGCTTCCGTCAGCCTGATCGTCAGTCCCTGATGCGTGCCAGTCTCTTTGCCCGCCTTGCGGGATCGACGCTCGTTCGTCCTGCCGAGGATCCGGCCCATCAGTCCGTAGCGCCTGGTGATCAGTTCGAGCGTCCGCGTGCTGTCCGCCTCGTCCTGCAGCGTCACCGTTCCGGGCACCGACACCGCGCCGGGCTTGACCCGCCCGCGCATGTCGCACGGCGACACGAGGACGGCCGGATTGCTGCTCAGCCGCTTGACCTTGCCCGACCCGGGATCGGTGACGACGACGAGGGCGTCGCCGTCGCGCACCAGCCACACCGGGGTGGCCACGCCCGATCCGTCCTTGCGGAAGGTCGTGAGCGAGATGTACTTCGCCGCGCCCAGTGCTTCCAGCGCATTCGTCGTCATATCGGCCCCCGTCGTCTCTGCCTCGACTAGTTCACGACCAGCGACGCGAGGCTGCGGTTGACCATCTCGACATCGGCGTCAGTGGTGAACTGGGCGTCGAGGATCACGAACGTGCTCTTGACCGGGTACGTGCGGACGCTGACGCCGCAAAGTCCGATTCGCTTCACTTTGCCCCCCAAAAAAGCCCCCACGCCCCCCGCGTTGTGGCCACAGTAGTGACGCAGTGCCTCGGAGTCCTGCCCGACAAGAATCGACTTTTCCCCGTGGCGCGGCCACCTGCTAGCATTCCCCCACCATGACGTCTGCGCGCGTGCTCCTTCGCCGCCGCGACGAGGCCTAACCACCGGCCCCTCGTCGCGGGTCTCGCTGTTTGCCGGTGTCAGTCCATCCGACACAGACAGATTCCGAGGAGCACCACATGTCCGCCACGTTCGATCGTCAGGCCCCCTACTCCACCCGCAATGCGCAGAAGCCGTCGTCGATGGCGTTCTCCCGCTACGAGTCCTTCACCCCCATCCCCATCCCGGACCGCACCTGGCCCAACACCGTCATCACGCAGGCCCCTCGCTGGTGCGCGGTCGACCTGCGCGACGGCAACCAGGCCCTGATCGACCCGATGACCCCGGCCCGCAAGCTGCGGATGTTCAACCTGCTTGTCTCCATGGGCTACAAGGAGATCGAGGTCGGCTTCCCGTCCGCCTCGCAGACCGACTTCGACTTCGTCCGCATGCTCATCGAGGATGACCTGATCCCCGACGACGTCGTGATCCAGGTACTGACGCAGTCGCGCGAGCACCTCATCGAGCGCACGTTCGACGCCGTCAAGGGCGCCGACCAGGCGATCGTCCACCTGTACAACTCGACGTCGACACTGCAGCGACGGGTGGTGTTCGGCCTCGATCAGGCGGGCATCGTCGACATCGCCGTGCATGGCGCCCAGCTGTGCGCGAAGTACGCCGAGCAGGTGGAGAACCAGACGGACATCTACTTCGAGTACTCGCCTGAGTCCTACACGGGTACGGAACTGGAGTTCGCCGTCGAGGTCGTCGACGCCGTCAACGACGTGTGGCAGCCGACGCCAGACCGCAAGGTCATCGTCAACCTGCCCGCGACGGTCGAGATGGCCACGCCGAACATCTACGCCGACTCCATCGAGTGGATGTGCCGCAACCTGGCTCGCCGCGACTCACTCGTGGTGTCGCTGCACCCGCACAACGACCGAGGCACCGCCGTGGCGGCCGCCGAACTCGGCTTCATGGCCGGCGCCGATCGCATCGAAGGCTGCCTGTTCGGCAATGGCGAGCGCACCGGCAACGTCTGCCTGGTGACCCTCGGCCTGAACCTGTTCAGCCAGGGCGTGGATCCGCAGATCGACTTCACCGACATCGACGAGATCCGTCGCACGGTCGAGTACTGCAACCAGATCCCGGTGCACGAGCGGCACCCCTACGGCGGCGACCTCGTCTACACCGCGTTCTCCGGCTCGCACCAGGACGCCATCAACAAGGGCCTGAAGATCATGGAAGCCGACTCCGCCGAGGCCGGCGTCCCCGTCGACGAGTTCCATTGGGCCGTCCCGTACCTGCCCATCGACCCGCAGGACGTCGGGCGCACCTACGAGGCCGTCATCCGCGTCAACTCGCAGTCCGGCAAGGGCGGCGTCGCGTACATCATGCGCACCGAGCACAAGCTCGACCTGCCGCGGCGGCTCCAGATCGAGTTCTCCCAGGTGATCCAGCAGGTCACCGACGACGAGGGCGGCGAGGTCGGCCCGGGCGAGATGTGGGCGTCCTTCTCCGGCGAGTACCTCCCCGATCCGGCAGCGCCGTGGGGCCGCTTCAAGCTCACGGGCGTCAAGCAGGACTCCGCGGTCGACGGCGACACCAACATCGACGTCATCCTCAACGACAACGGGCAGGAGTTCCAGCTCGGTGGCCACGGCAACGGCCCGGTCGCCGCATTCTGCGACGCGCTGTCCACGCACGGTGTCGACGTCCGGGTCCTGGACTACGCCGAGCACGCGATGTCGGCGGGCGGGGACGCCAAGGCGGCCTCCTACGTCGAGTGCGCCGTGGGCGGCAAGGTCCTGTGGGGCGTGGGCATCGACCCGTCCATCACGACCTCGTCGCTCAAGGCGATCATCAGCGCCGTCAATCGCGCGGTTCGCGAGTTCTGAGCGGGGCCAGTCGCCGGCGCAGCACGTGTCGGGCGAGCGCCAGGTAGGCGGGGTCGTCATACAGGACGAACTTGGTGTCGGACCCGAGCAGGATCGACTGCAGTTCGAAGGCGAGCCGGTCGGGGTCCTCATCAGCGTAGAGCTCGTGCTGCTCGACCGCGGTCGCGGCGAAGGACGTCAACGGCGCGCTGAAGTCCAGAGGCCGCCGCTCCCCCGCCGGCCTACAGCCAGGCGGTCCGGGCCGCGGGCCTTGTCTTCGTCTGGGGCACGGCCCCGGCCGGCCCGGCCATCGGCGCCATCACCGGCGTCAGGATCCAGGAGCAGACCCGTCAGTGCCTGATCAACATCCGGGCGATCCTCGTGGCCGCGGGCAGCTCGCTCGACGGGATCGTCAGCGCCACGGTGGTGCTCGCCGACGAGGACGACTTCGCTGGGATGAACGAGGAGTGGCAGCGGTGGTTCCCGACCGACCCGCAGGCTCGGCAGGGCGCGAAGCTCCCCGTCCGGATTCCTGGTCTGAAGGTCTCCATCGCTGCGATCGCGGAGGCCTGACCGCTCAGGCGGACTCCTCGTCCGGATTCTCGAACTGGCTGCGGTACAGCCGGTAATAGGCGCCGCGAGACTCGATGAGCGAGTCATGGTCGCCCTGCTCGACGATCCGTCCCTGCTCCAGCACGACGATGACGTCGGCGTTGCGGATCGTGGAGAGCCGATGTGCGATCACGAAGCTGGTGCGGTTGTGCCGCAAGTCCGCCATCGCCTGCTGGATCAGCACCTCGGTGCGGGTGTCGACCGAGCTGGTCGCCTCGTCGAGGATGAGCACCGCCGGGTCGGCGAGGAAGGCCCGGGCGATCGTCAGCAGCTGACGCTCGCCCGCACTGATGTTCGAGGCCCCCTCCGTCAGCATCGTCTCGTAGCCGTCGGGCAGGGTTCGGACGAAGTGATCCACGCGCGCGGCGCGCGCGGCCGACTCGACCTGCTCGGGGCTGGCGGACCCGTCGCCGTACGCGATGTTGTCGCGGATCGTCCCCTCGAACAGCCAGGTGTCCTGCAGCACCATGCCGAAGGTGCGACGCACGTCATCGCGCGTCATCGTCTTGGTCGGGACCTCGTCGATGAGGATCCGGCCGGAGTCGACGTCGTAGAAGCGCATCAGGAGGTTCACCAGCGTCGTCTTGCCCGCACCGGTCGGCCCGACGATGGCGACGATCTCACCGGGCTCCACCTCGAGGCGGAAGTCCTCGATCAGCGGAGCGTCCTCGAGGTACCGGAAGGACACGTCCTCGAACGCGATGCGGCCGGACACCTCGTCGATCCGGGCCGGCGGCTCGGGATCGGGGGACTCCTCCTGCTCGTCGAGCAGCTCGAAGACCCGCTCCGCGGACGCGATGCCCGACTGCAGGATGTTCGCCACGCCGGCGATCTGCGTGATCGGCATCGTGAACTGCCGTGAGTACTGGATGAACGCCTGCACGTCGCCCAGTGACATGGAGCCCGTGGCGACCTGCATGCCGCCGATGACGGCGATCGCCACGTAGTTCAGGTTGGAGATGACCGTCAGGGCCGGCTGGATGATCCCGGAGATGAACTGCGCCTTGAAACTGCTCTCGTACATGCGCTCGTTGGCGACGTCGAAGTCGGCGATCGACTGCCCACGGTGACCGAAGACCTTCACCAGATCATGCCCGGAGAAGGTCTCCTCGACGTGGCCGTTCAGCTGGCCGGTCCACTTCCACTGCGAGATGAAGTGCGGCTGCGATCGCTTGGCGATGAACATCGTCACGACGAACGACAACGGCACGGTGAGCAGCGAAATCGTCGCGAGGAGCGGGCTGATCCAGAACATCATGCCGAGCACGCCGACGACCGTCAGCACTGCCGTGATGAGCTGCGTCAGCGTCTGCTGCAGCGTCATCGAGATGTTGTCGATGTCGTTGGTTACGCGGCTCAGGACGTCGCCGCGCGACGAGGAGTCGAAGTACCGCAAGGGCAGCCGCCCGAGCTTCGCGTCGACCTCCTCGCGCAGGCGGTAGATCGTGCGCTGGGTGACGCCGGCCATGAGGTAGTTCTGCGCCCAGCTCAGCAGGGAGCTCAGCACGTAGACGAGGGTCGCCAGGGCGAGGACTCGTGCCAGCGCGTTGAAGTCGACGCCCTCCCCGGGCGTCAGCGTCATCGACGCGACCATCTGCGCCTGATCCGTCTGCCCGGCCGCCTGAAGGCCCGCGACCGCCTGCGCCTGCGTGATGCCGGACGGCAGCTTCGAGCTGATGAAGCCCTCGAAGATGATGTTCGTTGCGTTGCCGAGGATCTTCGGGCCGAGAACGGCCAGGAAGACGCTTGCGACAGCCAGGACGATGACGAAGGCCACGACGATCCGCTCGGGCCGAAGCCGGCCGGAGAACCGCTTCAGCGAGCCGCGGAAGTCCTGCGCCTTGGCGTCCGAGACGCCCTGCAGGCCGCCCATCGGGCCGCCGCCGCCACCGAAGGGGCCGCCCGAGCGTGGCGGTGGCGTGACAGTGCGCTGACTCATCGCACGTCCTCCAGTGCCACCTGCGACGACACGATCTCGCGATAGGCCTCGCACTGCTCAAGGAGCTGGTCGTGCGTGCCGATCCCGACCACCGCGCCGCCATCCATGACCACGATGCGGTCGGCATCCATGATGGTGCTGACCCGTTGCGCGACGATCACGACCGTGCGATCACGGGTGCGCCCCGCGAGTGCGGCGCGCAGGCGCGCATCCGTCGTGTAGTCGAGTGCCGAGAATGAGTCGTCGAACAGGTAGATCAGCGGATCCCGCACGATGCACCGTGCCATCGCCAGGCGTTGGCGCTGGCCACCGGACAGGTTGACGCCGCCCTGGTCGACCTCGGCCTCGATCCCCTCCGGGAGCAGGTCGATGAAATCGCGCGCCTGGGCGATGGTGATCGCCTCCCAGACCTCGTCGTCGGTGGCATCCGGGCGCCCGAAGCGGACGTTGCTCGCGATGGTCCCGCCGAACAGGAAGCCGCGCTGGGGCACGATCCCGAACAGGTCCCACAGCTCCTCGAGCGGCAGGTCGCGCACATCGACATCGTCGATGAGAATCGCGCCACTCGTGACGTCGAGGAGCCGGGGCAGGAGGTTGATCAGCGTGCTCTTGCCCGATCCGGTGCCACCCACGATCGCGGTCGTCGTTCCGGGCTCGAGCGTGAAGGACACCTTCTGCAGGACCGAGTCCTGTGCGCCGGGGTAACGGAACTCGACATCGCGCAGTTCGATGCGCCCGATGCGCGGCAGCGGCTCGGTGAACGCCGCCGCCGGCTCGCCGATCTCCGGCGTCGCCTTCAGGACGGCCTGCACGCGCTCTGCCGATGCGGCGGCCCGCGGGACCATCATCATGGTCATGACGGCCATCATCACCGAGAACAGGATCTGCATGATGTAGGACTGGAAGGCGAACAGGTTGCCGATCGGCATGCTCCCGTCCGACACGAGTGCACCGCCGAACCAGATGACCGCCACGATCGTGAGGTTCATGATCAGCATCAGGGTCGGCATGATGAGAGCGAAGAGTCGGGTGACCTTCAGCGCCGTGTCGGTGAGATCGGCGTTGGCGTCGGCGAACCGGGCCTCCTCGTGCTCGGTGCGCACGAACGCCCGGATGACGCGGATGCCGGCGAGGTTCTCGCGCAGCACCCCGTTGACGCGATCGATCTTGACCTGCATGGAGCGGAACAACGGCACGGCCCGGAAGACCATGTAGCCGATCACCGCGATCATCAGCGGAACGGTGACGAAGAGCAGGGCCGAGAGCTGAAGGTTCTCGCGCGTGGCCATGATGATGCCGCCGACGGCGGTGATCGGGGCCAGCACCATCATCGTCAGGCCGACCATGACCAGCATCTGCAGCTGCTGGACGTCGTTGGTGTTCCGCGTGATGAGGGACGGTACTCCGAAGGCGTGCATCTGGCTGAGCGAGAAGCCCTCGACCTTGCGGAAGATGTCGCCTCGTACGTCGCGCCCGAACCGCATCGACGTGCGCGCGCTGTAGTAGACGGTGATGACCGAGGCGAAGCCCAGCAGCACCGAGATGAGGAGCATCAGCGCTCCGACACGCAGGATGTAGGCCGTGTCGCCCTTGACGACACCGTCGTTGATGATGTCGGCATTGAGGCTGGGCAGGAACAGGTTGGCGATCGCCTGGATGAGCAGCAGGAACGCGATGAGGATCAGGATCCGCCAGTGCGGCCTCAGGTACGTGACGAACAGCTCGCCCATCCCACCTCCACTTCGCCCCGTCCGCCTAAGGCTATGCCACGACGCCGGGGACACCCACAAGCCTTCCGCTGACGGCTTACTCCTCCGGTGCGACCATGACCAGCCGCGTGCGCTGGGCCCACATCACGCAGGCTACGACGGCAAGCGCGGCCGCGACCGTCCCGAGCGTCACCACCTCGCCGAGCAGAAGAGCAGACCACAACAGGGTCAGCAGCGGCTGCACCTGCTGCACCTGGCCCCCGTAGGCGGCACCGGCGAGAGACAGCCCGCGGTACCAGGCGAAGAAGCCGAGGTACATCGACGACAGGCCGAGCAGGATGAGGGCACCCCACTCCGCGGTGGTCGTGTCGTAGTTCCCCGACGTGGAGGCGTACAGGACGATCGACGCCGGCAGTGTCACGGGCAGCGCCAGGACGACGACCCACGAGATCACCTGCCACCCCGGCATCACCTTCGTGATCGCCGCACCCTCGACGTAGCACCACGACGAGCTGATGACGGCGCCGACGATCAGAAGGTCCGCGATCCAGTCGCCCCCCTCTGCTCCCCCGCGCGACAGGGCGAAGACCACGAGGGCTCCGGTGCCGGCACCAGCCGCCCACCAGAACTGCGGGGCGACGCGCTCATGCGTGCGCAGGACCGCGAACAGCGCGGTGGTCAGGGGCATGAAGGCGGCGATGACGGCGGCATGAGCCGACGTGGTTCGCTCGAGGGCGAGCGCCAGCAGGATCGGCCACCCGAACACCGCCCCCAGCATCGTGAACACGAGCGGGCGCACATGCTGGCGTGCGGGGAAGCGCACGCGGCGGATGCCCAGCAGGACCAGCGCCAGCGCAGCAGCGATGACCGCTCGGCCGGTCGCCGTGAGATAGGGGCTGAACCCGCCCACCGCGACCTTGGTCAGGGGCAGCGAGAACGAGAACAGCAGGACGCCGAGGAACGCCCAGAGCAACCCGGACCGGTGGATGCGGTCCATGGCCGAGATGGCGACCTCAGCGGAGGTCGACGGCCTTGCCCGAGTGCGCGCCGATCTCGGCGACGATGGACTCCAGCCGCTCGGCGGGGATCGCCGAGTCGACCGTCAGGACGATGAGCGCGTGGCTCGAGTCGTCACGGCTGACCTGCATCCCGCCGATGTTCACCTCGGCCTCGCCGAGCACGCGACCGACGATGCCGACGATGCCGGGGCGATCGTGGTAGCGCAGGAAGGCCATGTGCTCGCTGATCGGGACGTCGACGTCGAAGGAGTCCACCTCCACGACCTTGGCGGTGTCGCGGGCACCGGTGACGGTGCCGGCCACGCTCACCTTGGAGCCGTCGGTCTGCGTGAGGGTGACCCGGAGCAGTGAGCGATGGTCCTCGCTCGTGCGGTCGCTGGTCAGCGAGACCTCAACGCCGCGCTGCTCGGCCAGAACCGGAGCGTTGACGAACGAGACGGGGTCGTGGACGAGCATCTGGAAGACGCCCTTGAGCGCCGACAGTTCGAGCACGCGCACATCGTGCTCGGCGATCTCGCCCAGTGCCTCGACGTCGATGCGCACCACGGCGGAGTCGGCCAGGCCGCAGGCCAGCGAGCCGATCTGCTCGGCCAGCGGCAGCATCGGCTTGATGACCTCGTCGAGCTGGCCGCCCTGGACGTTCACGGCGTCCGGAACCAGCTCGCCGTTGAGCGCCAACCGGACGGAGCGGGCGACGGCGATACCGGCCTTCTCCTGGGCCTCGTCGGTGGACGCACCGAGGTGCGGTGTCGCCACCACCGTCTCCAGCGTGAACAGCGGGGAGTCGGTGCAGGGCTCCTTGGCGTACACGTCGAGGCCGGCACCGGCCACCCGGCCGTCGACGAGGGCGTCGTAGAGGGCCTTCTCATCGACGATGCCGCCGCGAGCGGCGTTCACGATATGGACGGTCGGCTTGACCTTGTGCAGCTCGGCATCGCCGATCAGGCCGATGGTCTCGGCCGTCTTGGGCAGGTGCACCGTGATGAAGTCGGACTCGGCGAGCAGCTCGTCGAGGGACACCATGCGGACGCCGAGCTGGGCGGCGCGGGCGGGCTGGACGTAGGGGTCGAAGGCGATCAGGCGCACCCCGAAGGCGCTCAGGCGCTGTGCGACGAGCACGCCGATGCGGCCGAGGCCCACGACGCCGACGACCTTGTCGGCCACCTCGACACCCGTGTACTTCGAGCGCTTCCACTCGCCGTGGGCGAGGGCGGTGCTCGCCGGGACCACGTTGCGCGCCGAAGCCAGGAGCAGCGCGACCGCGAGCTCCGCGGCACTGACGATGTTGGAGGTCGGCGCGTTGACGACCATGACACCGGCCTGCGTCGCCGCCTTGATGTCGACGTTGTCGAGGCCCACGCCGGCTCGGGCGATCACCTTGAGCTTCTTGGCCGCCGCGATAGCCTCGGCATCGACCTGGGTCGCCGAGCGGACGAGGATCGCGTCGACGTCGGCGATGGCCGGCAGCAGCGCCGCCCGATCGGCGCCGTCACAGGTGACGATCTCGAAGTCGGGCCCGAGGGCCTCGACGGTGGCGGGCGACAGTTCTTCAGCGATGAGCACGCGTGGCTTGGTCACGCGCGGGAGTCTAACGGGGCCGCGATCTGGTCGTTAACGACCGCGAGGGCTTGTGAATCCCGTCACGCGACTAGGTCCGGAACCAGTGGTCCCAGGGGTCCTGGCCGGCCCGGAAGCCAGCTGCCTCGGCGAGCCCGATGGCGTCCGCGAAGCCGGCGGCCAGGTCATCCGGTTCGTGTGCATCGCTCGCGAACGTGATGGACTCGCCGCCCTCGTCGTGCCACCAGCGGATCACGTCGAGGTGCAGGGGCACGCGGGTGTTCACCTCGAGGACCTTGCCGGCCGCGGCGAGGGCGGACAGGACGCCGCGGTACTCGCACCACCTGCTCGGCAGGCTGACCGGCGAACAGGACCCCGATCTCGGTCCGGCCCGATCCGTCGCCCACCACGCCCGTGTGCACGGAGCCGAGCACGCGAGGGCAGGCCGAGCTCGACCGCCCGGGCACCCGTGCGTTCCATGCTGCCTCGCGCGGTGTCCCATGACCACTCGCTGTGGACATGGTCGTCGGCGGGGAGCCGATCGCCGTTCACGGGCGGGGGAGTTCCGTTCATGAAGCGGGCTGGGCGCGATCGTCATCACGCCCAGCCCGGATCGGGGGGTTCTAGCGGGCGGCCGTGCCCTCGACGTAGTCGTCGCTGCTCGGTGTCGACCCACGACATCATGCCGCGCAGGTGACGGCCCGACGGCCTCGATCGGGTGCTGCTCCGCCTTCGCGCGCAGTGCCTTGAACTCCGGACCGCCGGCGGCCTGGTCGGCCATGAAGCGGTCCGCGAACGAGCCGTTCTGGATGTCGGCGAGGACGGCCTGCATGTTCGCCTTCACGCTGCGGGTCGATGACGCGCGGGCCTGAGACGTAGTCGCCGTACTCCGCCGTGTCGGAGACGCTCCAGCGCTGCTTGGCGATGCCGCCCTCGTACATGAGGTCGACGATCAGCTTGAGCTCGTGCAGGCACTCGAAGTACGCGACCTCGGGCTGGTAGCCGGCCTCGGTGAGCACCTCGAAGCCGTACATCACCAACTGGGACGCGCCACCGCACAGCACCGCCTGCTCGCCGAAGAGGTCGGTCTCGGTCTCCTCGGTGAAGGTCGTCTTGATGCCACCCGCGCGCAGCGAGCCGATGCCGGCCGCGTACGACAGCGCCAGCGGCCACGCCTCGCCCGTCGCGTCCTGCTCGACGGCGACGATCGCGGGCACGCCACGACCGGCGACGTACTCGCGCCGAACCAGATGACCGGGGCCCTTCGGAGCGACCATGCACACGTCAACGAAGTCCGGCGGAGTGATGAAGCCGAAGCGGATGTTGAAGCCGTGCGCGAAGAACAGCGCGTCGCCCTCCTGCAGGTTCGGCTCGATGGCCTCCTTGTAGAGCTTGGCCTGAACGGGGTCGGGAACCAGGATCATGATGAGGTCGGCCTCGGCCGCGGCGGTCGCCGGATCGACGACCCGGAGCCCCGCCTCCTCCGCCTTGGCGCGGCTCTTGGAGCCCTCCGCCAGCCCGACGCGGACGTCGACGCCCGAGTCGCGAAGGCTCATCGCGTGGGCGTGCCCCTGGCTGCCGAAGCCCATGATGGCGACCACCCGGTTCTGGATGATGCTGAGGTCGGCGTCGGTCTCGTAGAACAGTTCGGCCACGGCGGGCACTCCTTATGTCTGGTTCGTGTTCGGGGTACTGATCGTCAGCGGACGTGCGGGTGAAGGGTACCGGGCGGGCCTCAGGCGGAACGCTCGGCCGGACGCAGCGACCGGTCGGTGATCGACCGGGGTCCACGGCCCGACGGCCACCATGCCCGACTTGACCAGTTCCTTGATGCCGTAGGGCTCGAGCACCCTCAGCAGTGCGGTCAGCTTGTCGGACTTGCCGGTCGCCTCGATCGTCACGGAGTCAGGAGCGACGTCGACGACCTTGGCGCGGAAGAGCTGCGCCGTCTCGAGGATGTGCGAACGGGTCTCGGTCTCGGCCTTCACCTTGACGAGCATGATCTCGCGCTGCACCGATGCCTCAGGATCGAGTTCGACGATCTTGAGCACGTTGATCAGCTTGTTGAGCTGCTTGGTGACCTGCTCGAGGGGCAGGCCGGTCACGGACACGACGATCGTCATGCGCGAGATGTCGGGCACCTCGGTGGGGCCGACCGCGAGCGACTCGATGTTGAAGCCGCGTCGGGAGAACAGGCTCGCGACACGAGCCAGGACGCCCGGGCTTGTTCTCGACGAGGACCGAGAGGGTGTGTCGGGACATCAGTGGTCTCCCCAATCCGGTGCCATGGCGCGCGCGATCATGATGTCGTCGTTGCTCGTCCCCGCCGCGACCATCGGCCAGACCATCGCGTCCTTGTGGACGACGAAGTCGATGACGACGGGCGCGTCGTTCATCCCCATCGCCTTCTCGATCGTCGCGTCGACGTCGTCGGCCGACTCGCAGCGCAGGCCGTAGCAGCCGTACGCCTCGGCCAGCTTGACGAAGTCCGGGATGCGGAACGTCTCGCAGGTCGTGTTGGAGTACCGCTCGTTGTAGAACAGCGTCTGCCACTGACGGACCATGCCGAGGTTGCCGTTGTTGATCAGCGCCACCTTGATCGGGATGTCGTTGATCGCGCAGGTGGCGAGCTCCTGGTTGGTCATCTGGAAGCAGCCGTCGCCGTCGATCGCCCAGACGGTCTTGTCGGGCACGCCGACCTTCGCGCCCATGGCCGCCGGAACCGCGTAGCCCATCGTGCCCAGACCACCGGAGTTGAGCCACGTGTTCGGGTGCTCGTAGGAGATGAACTGCGAGGCCCACATCTGGTGCTGGCCGACCCCCGACGCGTAGATCGCCTCCGGGCCGGCGATCTTGCCCGAGCCGCTCGATCACGTACTGCGGTGACAGCGTGCCGTCGTCGAAGGTCTCGTATCCGAGCGGGTAGGTCTCGCGCATGCGGTTCAGGAGCGACCACCAGGCGGCGTACTCGCCCACCTTGCCGTTCGCCTGCTCGACCTCGACCGCGGTGATGAGCTCGGGAAGGATCTCCGCGAGGTCCCCCACGATGGGAACGTCGGCCGTGCGGTTCTTGCCGATCTCCGCCGGGTCGATGTCGGCGTGGATGATCGCCGCGTTCGGCGCGAACGACTCGAGGTGCCCGGTGACCCGGTCGTCGAACCGTGCGCCCAGGCGCACGATGCAGGTCGGACTTCTGCAGCGCGCCGACCGCGGCCACGGTGCCGTGCATGCCCGGCATGCCCAGGTGCTGCGGGTGCGAGTCGGGGAAGGCACCGCGAGCCATCAGCGTCGTGACGACCGGGATGCCGGTGATCTCGGCGAGCTTGCGCAGCGGCGCCGCTGCGCCGGCGCGGATCACGCCGCCACCGACGTACAGGACCGGCTGGCGGGCGCCCATCATCATGCGTGCGGCCTCGCGCACCTGCTTGGAGTGCGGCCGGGTGACCGGCCGGTAGCCGGGCAGGTCGAGGTGCGTGGGCCAGTGGAACTCGGTCTTGGCCTGCATCGCATCCTTCGACACGTCGACGAGCACGGGGCCCGGACGGCCCGTCGACGCGAGGTGGAAGGCCTCGGCGATCGCACGCGGGATCTCGTCCGGATCGGTGACGAGGAAGTTGTGCTTGGTGATCGGCATCGTGATGCCGCGGATGTCGGCCTCCTGGAAGGCGTCCGTGCCGATCGCGGCGCTGGGCACCTGGCCGGTGATGGCCACGATCGGGATGGAGTCCATGTTGGCGTCGGCGATCGGCGTGACGAGGTTCGTCGCGCCCGGACCGCTCGTCGCCATGCACACGCCGACGCGGCCGGTGGCCGCGGCGTAGCCCTCGGCGGCGTGGCCGGCCCCCTGCTCGTGCCGGACGAGGATGTGCCGGATCTTCTGGGAGTCCATCAACGGGTCGTACAGCGGAAGGATGGCGCCGCCGGGTATGCCGAAGGCGACGTCGACGCCGGCCGCCTCCAGTGCATACACCAGGCTCTGCGCCCCGGTGATCTTCTCGCCCATCTCGCTACTCGCCATTCCCTAGTCGTGTGAGCCGACCGTGCGGGTCGTGCTCAATTCTGCCCCTGCAACGAAAAACCCCCCGACCCGGCTGGGTAACGGAGGGCAGCGCGCCGGTTGACGAAGAAGTCAGCCCGCGCGCTCAATAACTACGAGGTTCTGTGCCACGGACCGAACCGTACCCGTCGAGCCGTTCCCTGTCACCACGAGGTGACCAGCACCACACGCGTCGGGATCGACCACAACACCCGGCGCCTTGCCCCCACCCAACCCCTCGCCGAGCTTGAGGTTGTGGGGGCTGCCGGAGGTCCGGCAGCCCCCACAACCTCAAGGTCGGCGGCACATGGGGCTCGCTGCGCTCGCTCCTCGCCTAGTCGCAGGCCCACGGCGCCCAGGCTCCCGGGCTCGCTGCGCTCGCTCCTCGCCTAGTCGCAGACCTACGGCGCCCAGGCTCCGGGCTCGCTCGCTGGCTCCACGCCTAGCGCAGCCCATGGCGCCCAGGCTCCCGGGCTCGCTACGCTCGCTCCTCGCCTAGTCGCAGACCGCCCCGCGCGAGGCCGACCCCACCAGCTTCGCGTACTTCGCCAGGACGCCGCGGGTGTAGCGCGGGGGCAGCGGGGTGAACTCCTCGCGCCGGCGCACCAGCTCCTCGGCGTCGACCAGGAGGTCCAGCGACCGCGACGTGAGGTCGATCCGGATGGTGTCGCCCTCCGCGACCAGGCCGATCGGGCCGCCGTCGACCGCTTCCGGCGCGACGTGCCCCACGCACAGGCCCGTCGTACCGCCGGAGAACCGTCCGTCCGTGATCAGCAGGACGTCCTTGCCGAGGCCGGCCCCCTTGATCGCGCCGGTGATCATGAGCATCTCGCGCATGCCCGGGCCACCCTTGGGCCCCTCGTATCGGATGACCACGACATCGCCCTTGTTGATCGTGCCGTCCTCGAGCGCGGCCATGGCCGACTGCTCCCGCTCGAACACGCGGGCCTTGCCCTCGAACACGTCGACGGGCACTCCGGCGTTCTTCACGACAGCGCCCTCGGGTGCCAGTGAGCCGCCAAGGATCGTGATGCCGCCGTGCGTATCCAGCGGCGTCTGCGACGCGCGGAGGATGTCGCCGTCGGGATCCGGCGGGTTGATGTCGGCCAGGTTCTCGGCGACCGTCCGGCCGGTGACGGTGAGGCAGTCACCGTTCATCAGGCCGGCGTCGAGCAGCGCCCGCATGATCACGGGGACGCCACCGACGCGGTCGACGTCGCTCATGACATAGCGCCCGAACGGCTTGACGTCGGCCAGGAGCGGCACCTTGGAGCCGATGCGATGGAAGTCGTGCATCTCGAGCTCGACGTTGGCCTCGTGGGCGATCGCCAGCAGGTGCAGGACGGCGTTCGTCGAGCCGCCGAAGGCCATGACGACGGCGATCGCGTTCTCGAGGGACTGCTTCGTGATGATGTCGCGCGTCGTGATGCCCTGACGGATCAGCTCGACCACTGCCGAGCCGGAGTTCCGCGAGAAGCCGTCGCGTCGACGGTCGACCGCTGGCGGGGCCGCCGAGCCGGGCAGCGACATGCCCATCGCCTCGGCCGCACTGGCCATCGTGTTCGCCGTGTACATGCCGCCGCAGGCACCCTCGCCGGGGCAGATCGCCTTCTCGATCGCGTCCACGTCCTCGCGGGACATCAGGCCGCGCGCGCAGGCGCCGACGGCCTCGAACGCGTCGATGATCGTGACGTCCTTCTCGGTTCCGTCCGACAGCTTCACATGGCCGGGCAGGATCGAGCCCGCGTAGACGAAGACCGACGCGACGTCGAGTCGAGCCGCGGCCATGAGCATGCCGGGCAGCGACTTGTCGCAACCGGCGAAGGTGACCATCCCGTCGAGCCGCTCGCCCTCCATCACGGCCTCGACCGAGTCGGCGATGATCTCGCGGGACACCAGCGAGAAGTGCATGCCCTCATGGCCCATCGAGATGCCGTCGGACACCGAGATCGTGCCGAACTGCAGCGGATAGCCGCCGGCTGCGTGCACGCCCTCCTTGGCCGATCGTGCTAGGCGCTCGAGGGACAGGTTGCAGGGGGTGATCTCGTTCCAACTGGATGCAATGCCGATCTGCGGCTTGGGGAAGTCCTCGGTCGTCATCCCGACGGCACGCAGCATTCCGCGTGCTGCGGCTCGCTCGAGACCCTCGGTGACGTCCTTGCTGCGTGGCTTCATGTCGGTCATGGCGGCAGCCTATTGACGCGGGCGCCGCCTGGGACCCCCGACTACCCCGCGTTGCAGGGCCAGCCGCCGTTCTGGGTGGCCAGAACGCCCTTCGTGACGTCGTCGAACCCGCCGACGGCCTTGGCCGTCGGCACCAGCCACGCGGTCGTGACAGGAGTCGTGGTCCCGTCGGCCGGGAAGGCGGGGAGCCTGACCGTCGTGGCGCGGGCGGTCAGGGTGACGCTGCCGGCCGAGGTCCCGACCCAGCACCCGCTGGCCTTCTTCGCCGCCTTGGCCTGTGCCGGCGTCACCACACTGCCGGGTCGATGGCCGCGGTACTGGGTGACGAGGACCGGCACCGCGTCGATGGCGGCCGCCGTGGGTCCGTCGAGCAGGAATGACATGCCCGGCGTGTTGTCCGTGGGCACCTTCATGATGGCGACGCCCTTGCGCACCTTGACCTTGGTTCCGGTGTAGGTCGCGAGCTTTCCATCGGCATCGGTTCGCATAAGCATCGGCTGCACCTCGCAGCCGCCACACCGGGTGATCCTCAGGGTGATGGTGGTCGTGCCCGCGGCCATCGCCGCCGGGGCCATCGCGCCGATGGTGAGCAGGATCGCGGCTGCCGCAATGAGTCGCTTCAAGGGGGGCCTCCCGGTGGCTAAGGGGACACTACGAAGCGCAGCGCATCGCCAGCAACGAAACGCTGCAACTGCTCGGCGACGAGCACGCGTGCGCGGGGCAGGAACGCGGACGTGTTGCCGCCGACGTGCGGGCTGATGAGGACGCTTGGCAGGGTCCACAAGGAGTGTTCAGGTGGCAGCGGCTCGGGATCCGTCACGTCGAGTGCGGCGCGCAGGCGCCCGGCGCCCACCTGCTCGACGAGTGCCTCGGTGACGACGACCGGGCCCCGTGCGACGTTGACGAGCAGGGCCCCGTCCGCCATCAGGGCGAGGAACGGCGCGTCGACCATCCCCCTCGTCGCGCCAGTCAGGGGCACGGCGAGGATGACCACGTCGGCACGTGGCAGGAGCTCGGGCAGCTCGGAGAAGGCGTGGACGCCAGGGCGTGCCGTGGTCGCGATCATCGTCACGTCGGCCTCGAACGGCTCAAGGCGGCTGCGGATCGCCTGGCCGACTCCCCCGGCTCCGATGACGATCACCCGCTTGTCGGCGAGCGACTCGCGCCGGCCGAAGAGCCACGCACCCGAGGGCATCGCGCGGGCGAAGTCGTCGAGCCCGCGAAGCGAGGCGATGGTCAGGCCAACCGCCAGTTCGGCCGTGCTCGCGTCGTGGACCCCAGCGGCGTTGCACAAGGTGACGCCGTTCGGCAGCTGTGCCAGGGCGTTCTCGAACCCGGCCGTCAGCAGCTGCACGACCCGCAGGTTCGGCATGCTCGCCATCAGCGCGAGATCCTCGACGCCACCCATGTACGGCGGCACGTAGAAGGCCACCTCGTCGAGATCGTCGACAAGGGGCACCGGTGAGGGCGCGGGCCGCACGTCCAGCGGAACCAGCGCGCCCAGCATCGCTACTCCGCGACGCCGAGGCGCTCGAGCAGGAGCGCCCGCACCTTGGCCGCATCGGCCTGGCCGCGCGTCGCCTTCATGACCGCGCCGACGATCGCACCTGCCGCCTGCACCTTGCCTCCGCGGATCTTCTCGGCGACGTCGGGCTGCTCGGCGAGGGCCTGGTCGATGGCGGCGAGCAGCGACGAGTCGTCGCTGACGATCGCGAGGCCGCGACCGGCCACGACCTCGTCAACGTCGCCCTCGCCACTGACGATGCCGTCGAAGACCTGGCGGGCCAGCTTGTCGTTCAGGCTCCCGTCGGCCACGAGGGCCTCGACGCGACGGATCTGCGCCGGGGTGACAGGCACGTCCACGAGCTCGATCTCACGGTCGTTGGCGATGCGGGTGAGCTCTCCGGTCCACCACTTGCGGGCCGCGGCAGGCTCGACCCCCTCGGCGATCGTCTGCTCGACCAGATCGAGCGCACCGGCGTTGACGATCGTGGCCAGCTCGTGCTCGCCGATGCCCCACTCGGCCTGCAGTCGGGCCCGCTTGTCGGAGGGCAGCTCGGGCAGGGTGAGGCGCAGCTCATCGATCCACGCGAGGGAGGCCGCGACTGGGACGAGGTCGGGCTCGGGGAAGTACCGGTAGTCCTCGGCCTGCTCCTTAGAGCGGCCGGACGTCGATCGCCCGGTGTCCTCGTGGAAGTGCCGGGTCTCCTGGACGATCCGCCCGCCGGCCGTCAGGACGGCGCCCTGACGCTCGATCTCGGAGTGGACGGCCCGCTCGACGGAACGCAGCGAGTTGACGTTCTTCGTCTCGCTGCGGGTCCCCCAGTCATCGCCGGGCCGGTTCAACGACACGTTGACGTCGCAGCGCAGCGATCCCTCCTCCATGCGGACGTCGGACACGCCCAGCGCGCGCATGAGGTTGCGCAGTTCCGTGACGTAGGCCTTGGCCACCTGCGGGGCGAGGGCACCCGTGCCGACGATCGGCTTGGTGACGATCTCGATCAGCGGAATGCCCGCGCGGTTGTAGTCGACCAGCGAGTAGTCGGCCCCGTGGATGCGGCCGGTGGCGCCACCGGAGTGCGTGAGCTTGCCCGTGTCCTCCTCCATGTGGACCCGCTCGATCTCGACGCGGAACACCCGCGGTCCGTCGTCGGTGTCGACCGTCACGTCGAGCCAGCCGTCCGAGCACAGCGGCTCGTCGTACTGACTGATCTGGTAGTCCTTCGGCATGTCGGGGTAGAAGTAGTTCTTGCGCGCGAACCGGCACCAGGGCGCGATCGAGCAGTTCAGCGACAGCCCCATCCGGATGGTCGACTCGACCGCCATGCGGTTGACGACGGGCAGCGATCCGGGCAGCCCGAGGCACACCGGGCAGACCTGCGTGTTCGGCTCCGCGCCGAACGCCGTCGGGCAGGCGCAGAACATCTTCGAGTTGGTGCCCAGCTCGACGTGTGTCTCGAGGCCGATCACCGGCTCGAACGCCGCCATGACCTCGTCGTAGTCCATCGTCTCGTGTCCCGTGCTCACCGCAGTCACAGCGACGGCACCTCCTCGATCAGCAGGTGTCCCCATCGGTCGACAAGCGCCGCCTCGAGCGCTGAGCCGACGAGGTACAGGCGGTCATCGGCCATCGGGGGGGCCATGATCTGCAGCCCCACCGGCAGGCCGTCCTCCGGTGCGAGGCCGATCGGAAGCGACATGGCGGCGTTGCCCGCCAGGTTCACCGGGATGGTGGCGATGTCGTTGAGGTACATGGCGATCGGATCGTCGACCTTGTCGCCGATCTTGAACGCGGTGGTCGGCGCCGTCGGGGAGACCAGTACGTCGACCTGCTCGAACGCCGCGTTGAAGTCGCGGGTGATGAGCGTGCGGACCTTCTGCGCCTGCCCGTAGTAGGCGTCGTAGTAGCCGCTCGACAGCGCATACGTGCCGATCATGATGCGGCGCTTGACCTCCGCACCGAAGCCGGCCTCTCGGGTCAGTGCCATGACCTGCTCGACGGAGTTGCTGCCGTCGTCGCCGACGCGAAGGCCGTAGCGCATGCCGTCGAACTTGGCGAGGTTGCTCGAGGCCTCCGACGGCAGGATGAGGTAGTAGGCGCCCAGGGCGTAGTCGAAGTGCGGGCACGAGACCTCGACCACCTCGGCTCCGAGCCCGGTGAGCAGGGCCACCGCCTCGTCGAAGCGCTGCTGGACGCCGGTCTGGTAGCCCTCGCCCCTCAGCTCCTTGACGAGTCCGATGCGCAGTCCGCGGACGTCGCCCTTGCGGGCCGCCGCGACCACGTCAGGAACGGGGGCGTCGATGGACGTGGAGTCGCGCGGGTCGTGACCGGCGATCGCAGCGTGCAGCAGCGCGGTGTCGAGCACCGTGCGCCCGCAGGGACCGGCCTGGTCGAGCGAAGACGCCAGGGCGACGAGGCCGAACCGCGAGACCCCGCCGTACGTGGGCTTGACGCCGACGGTTCCGGTGACGGCTGCCGGCTGGCGGATCGAGCCGCCGGTGTCGGTCCCGATCGCCAGAGGCGCCTCGAACGCGGCCAGCGACGCCGCTGACCCCCCACCCGAGCCACCGGGGATGCGCTCGAGGTCCCACGGGTTGTGGGTGGGGCCGTACGCGGAGTGCTCGGTCGACGAGCCCATGGCGAACTCGTCCATGTTCGTCTTGCCGAGGATGACGATGTCGGCCGCGCGCAGCCTCTCGACGACCGTCGAGTCGTAGGGCGGGCGCCATCCTTCGAGGACGCGTGACCCACACGTGGTGGGCACGCCCTTCATCGTCAGCACGTCCTTGAGCGCCAGAGGCACACCGGCGAGCGGGCCGAGCGAGTCGCCCGCCGCACGCTTCGCATCGACGCGATCGGCCGCCTCGAGGGCCGCCTCGGTGTCGACATGCAGGAACGCGTGGACGCGATCGTCGACGCTGGCGATGCGGTCGAGGTGTGCCTGGGTGACCTCACGGGAGGACACCTCGCCCTCGGCGATGGCGCGGGCGAGCACTGCGGCGTCCTGCCGGGTGAGGTCCTTCTCGAGGCCCGAGTCGATGAGCGTCACGGTCACTCCTCGTCCAGGATGCGCGGCACGCGGAAGCGGTCGTCCTCCCACGCGGGAGCGCCGGCGGCCACCGTGTCGCGGTCGAGCCCGGGGCGGGCGACGTCCTCGCGGAAGACGTTCTCCATGGGAATCGGGTGCGAGGTCGGAGGGATGTCGTCGGCGACCACCTCCGAGACGCGGGCCACGGACTGGAGGATCACGTCCAGCTGGCCGGCGTAGTGGTCGAGCTCGTCGGCGCTCAGCTCGAGCCGGGCCAGCCTGGCCAGGTGCTCGACATCGGCACGGGTGATCGCTGTCATGCGCGTCATCCTATTGACGGCCCATCCGCACCCGCCGCGCCGTCGGTTCATCCCCCACCGGCGTCAGGCGTGGCTGGACAAATCGGACGAACACCAGCCACGAGTGGCGCCGGATCGGTGCGAGGTCAGCCACGAGTGACGCACCAGCAGCAGACGTGGGATCAGGGCGCAGGCGCGAACGGCACGCCGT
This sequence comes from uncultured Actinomycetes bacterium, assembly GCA_963755335.1. Lineage (GTDB taxonomy): Bacteria > Actinomycetota > Actinomycetes > S36-B12 > S36-B12 > UBA10649. The sequence goes on along the minus strand of CAVWJW010000008.1, from coordinate 1,077,913 downwards.
GACCGGGGATCACCAGCGCCGGCTGCAAGGCGAGGATGCGCTCGCGGGAGGCCCGCAGGACGTCGGGGTCCGGCGCGTACGGGTCCTCCTGCGGCCCGGCCTCGTACCACCAGGCATGCGTGCACACGATCAGTCCGTCGGCGGTCTGCACCACCGTCGAGATGTCCTCGACCGTGTGGCCCGGAGTGCGGATCAGCCGGATGTCGTCGGCCAGGGCGCGCCCCTCGGCATCCTCGTCGAGCCACAGGTCGCCCTGGTAGACCGCCGCGAAGTCGTGGAAGCGAGCGGCCGGGAACAGTGCGGCGTTGAGCGTGTGGTCGATGTGCTGGTGGCTGAAGACGACGTCGGTGACCTGCTCCGGATCAAGGCCCAGGGCGCGCAAGGGGTCGAGGATGAGGCCCGTCGTGGCGACCAGTCCGGGGTCCACGATCACGTGCGTGTCGCCCTGCGAGACCAGGGTGACCGTGGAGCCCACGTGGAGCCCGGCGTCGTCCTCCGGACCGACGTAGCCGTTGTGCAGGACTGTGACGGAGGCGCTCATAGCGGCAGCATCACACGCGGCGCGTGTCGGCGTTCAGGAATCCGCTCGGTGCGACAGGGCAGCGTCGACACCGTCCGACAGAAGTACGACGAAGCCGTCGAGCCCGACCACGGGCACCCCTAGCTGCTCGGCCTTCTTGGCCTTGCTGCTCGGCTTCGATCCCGGATCACCCTGCACCAGCAGGTCGGTGGCCTTCGAGACGGACGAGGCCACCTTGCCGCCGAGGTCGGTGACGGCCTGTGCCGCACTGTCACGGGTGAAGCCCTCGAGCGCCCCGGTGATCACGACGGTGACCCCGGCGAGGGGCTGGTCGCCCGCGTCGACGGCGTCGTCCTCCATGCGCACCCCTCCGCGGCGCCACTTGTCGACAACCTCGCGATGCCAGTCGACGGCGAACCAGTCGCGGACCGCCTCGGCGATGATCATCCCGACGCCGTCGGTGGCGGCGAGGTCCTCGACGGACGCGGCGGCCACGGCGTCCAGGGTCCGGAACTGGCGGGCGAGGCCCTGCGCCGCCGTCGGCCCGACATGCCGGATCGACAGGGCCACGAGCACCCGCCACAGCGGCTGCGCTCGCGCGGCGTCGAGGTTGGCGAGCATTCCCTTCGCGTTCTCGGTCAGCTGCGGACCGGACTCGTCCCTGCCTGCCTCCCGGGTGAAGAACGGGCAGCGCAGCAGGTCGGCCGCGGTCAGCAGGAACACGTCGCCCTCGTCGGCAACGAGTCCGCAGTCGAGCAGCGCGATGGCGGCCTTGTAGCCCAGGCCCTCGATGTCGAGGGCGCCGCGGGAGGCGACGTGGAACAGCCGCTCGCGCATCTGGGCGGGGCACGCGCGGGCGTTCGGGCAGCGGATGTCCTTGTCGCCCTCCTTCTCGGGGCGCAGCGGCGTGCCGCACTCCGGGCAGAGCGTCGGCATGACGAAGGCCCGCTCGCTGCCGTCGCGTACGTCGACGACGGGCCCGAGCACCTCGGGGATGACGTCGCCGGCCTTGCGCAGGAACACCATGTCGCCGATGAGCACGCCCTTGCGCACCACCTCGTGCACGTTGTGCAGGGTGGCCATCGACACGGTCGATCCGGCAACGCGGACGGGCTGCATGACGGCGAACGGGCGTCACGCGCCCGGTGCGGCCGACGTTGACCTGGATATCGAGCAGCCGGGTGCGCACGACCTCCGGCGGGTACTTGTAGGCGATCGCCCACCGGGGGGCGCGGGACGTCTGGCCCAGTTTCGCCTGCAGCAGCAGCGAGTCCACCTTGACGACCACGCCGTCGATCTCATGCTCGATGTCGTGCCGGTGCTCGCCGTAGTACGCGATGTACTCCAGGGCTCCTTCGGCGGACGGATGCACCTTTGCACGGGCACTGACGGGCAGGCCGAGATCGGCGAGCAGCGCGTATCCCTCGCTCTGGCGGGAGAAGCTGACCCCCTCGACCGCGCCGATTCCGTGCACGGTCAGCTGAAGCGCCCGCAGGCGATTGAGTGCCCGCGCCAAGCTCGGCGTCCATCCGCGCGATCTTCGACTCACTGCGCGCGCTGCCGCCGGCCGACTTGCGCGCCGAGGCCAGTTCGGTCTCTCGCCGGTCGACCCGTTGACGCAGCCCGCCAGCTGCTGCGTTGCGCGGATTGGCGAACGCCGCCATGCCGAGGTCCTGCTGCTCGGAGTTGATGCGCTCGAACTCCGCCACCGGCAAGAACACCTCGCCGCGCACCTCGAGCAGGCGGGGCACCGGCTGGCCGCTGGCGGAGGCGAGCCGCTGGGGCACCGAGGCGATGAACGTCGCGTTGTACGTGACGTCCTCGCCGACGCGTCCGTCGCCGCGCGTCGCGAGCGTGGTCAGTCGACCGTCGACGTACACCGCGTCCACGGCAAGCCCGTCGATCTTGAGCTCGCACAGCAGGTCGGGGACCTCACCCAGACCCTTCTCGACGCGATCGAGCCAGGCCCGCAGCTCGCCCTCGTCAAAAGCGTTGTCGAGCGAGTACAGCCGCTGCAGGTGGCGCACCGGATCGAACATCTCCGCACGCGCGCCACCGACGGTCTGGGTCGGCGACTCACCGCTCTGCAGTTCGGGCCACGCCTGCTCGAGTGCGACCAGCTCGCGGAACAGCGCGTCGTACTCGTCGTCGGACAGCGTGGGCGCGTCCTGCTGGTAGTACAGCGAACGCGCCTGGTTGATCGCATCGACCAGCTCGACCCATCGCGACCGCGCATCCGCCGGAACGGATGTCGACCCCGGATCATCCGCCATCGATCGCCTCCCTGCCCTCCGTCTCGTCCTGCCGCACCACGCGTCCCGCCGCGGTGCACGCCGCCAGCGCGGTTCGCACCCACTCGGGTGATGCCCCGGCCAGCCCGCAGGAGGGCGTGATGGCCACCTGCGTCGAGCCATTGCGGATCCTCGAGACCGAGCCGGTGCAGCACCGCGCGCAGCGGCGCACTTGCCTCACGATCCCCCAGGGGTCCGACACCGACGGCGGGCACGCAGCCCGCCAGGACGCCCAGCCCTGCCTCCCATGCCTGGCCGAGGCCGTCGTCGAGTGAGTGGTCGTTCACCAGGGGCACGAAGTCGACGCTGACAAACCTCGCACCGCTCGCTCGTAAGAGGTCGAGGGGGACATCAATCGCGCAGCAGTGCACGCCCACGACATCGCTGGCCCGGCCGCGGATCACATGACCGAGAACCCGCTCCGCCGCCTGCCCGTCGATCGCCCGATACGCGGAAAGGCCGCTCGCCGTGCCGATGCGGCCCTCGAGGACCGCGGGCAGCGACGGCTCGTCAATCTGGACCACGACCTGACCCGACTTGGGCAGTCGGCGGCGCAGTTCGGCGACCTGCCCATCGATCGCCTCAGCAAGCGCCTGGGCGATGTCCCAGACGGCCTTGGGATCGCCGAGAGCGCGCTCCCCCGTGCGCATCTCCAGCGCCGCCGCCAGCGTCCAGGGGCCGACCACCTGGACCTTCACCGGCCCGGCGTAGTCCTGAGACTGCTCCTCGAGGGCGTCGAGGTCCTCGGCAAGCATCGACCACGCGTGTCTGACCTCGCGGCCGGGCGCCGCCGTGAAGCGCCACCCCGCCGGGGTCGTCTCGACCGCGAAGTGGCTCGACACCGTAGCAAGCATGGCGGCGGTCCGGCCGACCATGTCGGCACCCGGTCCGCGGGCCGGCAGCTCGGCGACGTGCACGAACCCGGCCAGCTCCCCCGCGACGATGCGGGCGCTCTCCCGCGGGAACGTCCCCGGGAAGGACCCGATGGAGGTGGCCTCGGCGCTGGCCCACGGGAGGGGCGCCGCTGCGTCGAGGCTCATGCGTGCACGACGCGGCGCGTGCGGTCGACGGTCGCGGAGCCGATCACGCGCGTGCCGTCGTACACCACGACCGCCTGTCCGGGCGCGAGGCCGCGAACCGGGTCGGCCAGCTCGACGACGAGTCGGTCGTCCCGCACGTGGGCGCGCGCCCTCAGCGGCTCTCCGTGAGCGCGCACCTGCGCCATGACGGCAGTCGGCGCCACGCCGAGCGGCGCGCCAGCCCAGATCGGGCGCACGGCCTCGATCAGGTCGACGTCGAGCAGGGTCGGCGGCCCGATCATGACGGTGCGCGACTCGACATCGACGTCGACGACGTACCGCGGCTGCCCATCCGCGGCCGGCACCTGCACGTTGAGTCCGCGGCGTTGGCCGATCGTGAAGGAGAAGGTCCCGTCATGCGTCGCCACGACCGAGCCGGACTCCGCGTCGACGATGTCACCGGGCTGCGCGCCAAGGGTGCGCTGGAGGAATCCGGCAGTGTCGCCGTCGGGGATGAAGCAGATGTCGTTGCTGTCGGGCTTCCGCGCGACGAGGAGTCCGCGGGCCTCGGCTTCGGCGCGAACCACGTCCTTCGCGTCGTTGCCGAGCGGGAAGAGCGCCCGGGCGAGCTGGTCCCGCCCGACGACGCCGAGGACGTACGACTGGTCCTTGGTCGTGTCGAAGGCGCGGTGCAGCTCGGGGCCGTCAGGCCCCGCGACGATGCGCGCGTAGTGGCCGGTCGCGACGGCGTCGAAGTCGAGCGCGAGCGCGCGATCGAGGACCGCGGCGAACTTGATCCTCTCGTTGCACCGCAGGCACGGATTCGGCGTGCGACCCAGTCGGTACTCGTCGAGGAAGTCCTCGATGACGTCGTGCGCGAAGCGCTCCGACAGATCCCACACGTAGTACGGGATGCCCAGCATGTCGGCAACGCGACGCGCGTCGCGCGCATCGTCGAGCGTGCAGCAGCCCCTGCTGCGACCCGACGCGGCCGCCTTCTTCGAGAGCGCAAGATGCACCCCGACCACCTCGTGACCGGCGTCGACCATGCGCGCTGCGGCGACGGAGGAGTCGACGCCGCCGGACATGGCGACCAGAACGCGCATGTCAGCGCGCCTGTGGTGCAAGCGAGCCGGCCCGCCGCGCCCTGGCGACGGCTCCCGGCAGGGCGGCGAGCGCGGCCTCGACGTCGGCGCTCGTGGACGTCTCGGCGAGGCTGAACCGCAGCGAGGACCTCGACAGGACGGGATCGGCGCCCATCGCGAGCAGCACGTGGCTCGGCTCGGGGATCCCGGCCGTGCACGCCGACCCGGTCGAGCAGTCGACGCCCGCGGCATCCATCAGCATGAGCAGCAGGTCGCCCTCGCACCCAGGGAACGAGGCATGCACGTTCCCGGGCAGCCGATGCTCGAGGCCGGCGGCGCGATCGCCATTGATGACGGCGTCCGGAACGAGGTCGACGATCCCGGCGATGAGGTCGTCGCGGAGGCTCGCAAGATGCACGGCGCGCTCAGCCTGGCGCGCGACGGCATGCTCGACCGCGACGGCGAACGCCGAGATGGCGGGTGCATCGAGGGTGCCGGAGCGCACCTCGCGCTCCTGTCCGCCTCCGTGGAGTACCGGCGTGAGCGGGGTGCGCGGATCGGCGATCAGCGCACCGACGCCGAATGGGCCGCCGACCTTGTGGCTGCTGATGGTCACGGCATCCGCACCGAGAGCGTTGAGGTCGATGGGCAGTTGGCCCAGGGCCTGGACCGCGTCGGTGTGGAAGGGGACTCCCGCATCGCGGCACAGCCGGGCCAGCTCGTGCACCGGCTGCACCGTGCCGACCTCGTTGTTCGCCCACATCACCGAGCACACCGCCACCGCGACGGGGTCGGCCAGCAGGGCTTCGACCTCGTCCATCCGCACGCGTCCGAGCCCGTCGACCGTCAGCCAGCGCACGTCCGCGCCTTGGCTCGAGGCGAGCCATTCGACGGGATCGAGGACAGCGTGGTGCTCGATCGCCGAGGCAAGGATCCGTGTCGCGCCAGCACTGGCTCGCCGAGCCCAGAACAGGCCCTTCACCGCGAGGTTGTCGGCCTCGGTGCCACCAGACGTGAAGACGACGGCACTGGGTCGGGTGCACAGGGCGCCGGCGACCCGCTCCCGGGACTCCTCGACGACGCGTCGGGCAGCCCGGCCCTGCGCATGCAGGGAGGACGGGTTGCCGACCTGGTGCGACTGCGCGAGCCACTGCTCGCGGGCAGCAGGCAGCATCGGCGTTGTCGCCGCGTGATCGAGGTATGCCCGGTCGCCCACGGGTGAATCGTAGTCAGCCAGCGCGAATGCCCTACTGAGCGCGCTTGGCGATCTCCGCCGTGAGCTGCGGGACGACCGTGAACAGGTCGCCGACCACGCCGAAGTCGGCGAGCTCGAAGATCGGTGCCTCGGGATCCTTGTTGACGACCACGATGGTCTTGGACGTCTGCATGCCGGCGCGGTGCTGGATCGCGCCCGAGATGCCGTTGGCGACGTAGAGCTGCGGCGAGACGGTCTTGCCGGTCTGGCCGACCTGGAACTGATGGGGGTACCAGCCGGCGTCCGTCGCTGCCCGGGAGGCGCCCACGGCAGCCCCCAGGGCGTCTGCGAGGCCCTCGATAACGCTGAAGCCCTCAGGTCCGCCGACGCCGCGTCCGCCGGAGACGACGATGGCCGCCTCCGTGAGGTCGGGGCGACCGCCCTTGACGGCAACCGTGCGGCCGGTGACCTTCGCCTTGGTTGCGGCATCGGAGAGCGCGACGGAGACGTCCGCGCGCGCGGCCGCGGCCGGCGCGGCCTCGGGAGCGACGGAGTTGCCGCGGACGGTGAAGATCGGGGTGCCCGCCGTGACCTGGGAATGGACGACGGTCGACCCGCCGAACACGCTCTGGGTGGCGACGAGGTCGGTCGAGATGTCGACCGCGTCGGTGATGACGCCGCTGGCAGCCTTGACCGCGAGGCGTCCGGCGACCTCCTTGCCCTCCGCACTCGAGGCGATGAGGACGGCGGTCGGCGACTTCTCGGCGACCAGCTGCGCGAGCAGCTCCGCCTTGGGTGCGACCGGATGGTCGGCGAACGCAGCGCCGTCGGCGACGTACACCGTTGCGGCACCGAACTCGCCCAGCGTCGCTGCGGCAGCGTCGGAGTACCCCGGACCGGCCCACACGGCGGCCGGAGTGCCCAGCCGGCGGGCCAGCGTCAGCAGCTCGGTCGTGACCTTGCGGACCGCGCCGTCGACCTGATCGACCAGGACCAGAACCTCACCCATGACGTGTCTTCCTCTATCTCTCGTGGTCTCTATCGCCGGAACGGCTCAGATGAACTTCTGCTCGGACAGGAAGTCGGCGATCTTCACGCCGCCGTCCCCCTCGTCCGTGACGACCGTGCCGGCCGCCTTGGGCGGACGTGCAGCGAAGTCGGCGACGGTCGTCCACGCGGCCGACAGGCCGAGTCGCGACGCGTCGAGGCCGGCGTCGCCGATGGACAGCGTCTCGACCGGCTTCTTCTTGGCGGCCATGATGCCCTTGAAGGACGGGTACCGCGGCTCGTTGATCTTCTCGACCACGCTGATCACGGCAGGCGTCGGCGCCTCGACGGTGTCGAATCCGGTCTCCGAGACGCGATGCGTGATGACGGTGTCGCCGGACACCTCAACCTTCTGCGCGAATGTCGCCTGCGCCCAGCCCAGCCGCTCGGCCACCATCGCCGGGACGACGCTCATGCGCGCGTCGGTCGACTCGGATCCGAAGATCACCAGGTCGAAGCCGCGGTCCCTGAGCACCTCGGCGAGCGCGTACGACGTCGCGAGTGCATCGGAGCCATGCAGGCCGTCGTCGAGCAGGTGGACGCCGGCCTCGGCGCCCATGCTCAGGGCCTTGCGAATAGTCTCGGCCGCCTTCACCGGGCCCATCGTGACGACGGTGACGTCGCCCCCGTGCGCCTCGACCAGCTGGAGTGCCTCCTCGACGGCGTACTCGTCGATCTCGTTCATGACGCCCTCGGGACCCTCGCGGTCGAGCGTGGAGTCACCTGCCTGAAGCGTCTTCTCCGCCCACGTGTCCGGCACCTGCTTCACGCACACCGCGATCTTCATGAAGGTGATCCTCCTGCTGTTCCGACGACTAAGTTACTCACCAGTAATATATCCCAGCAGGGGCGGCATGGCCGCCCGCTGCTGTCCGAACGTTACCGGCCCGTGAAGGCCGCCTTGCCGGGGCCATTGGCCACGAACGACTCCATGCCGATCGTGCGGTCGTCGGTCGCGAACAGGCCGCTGAACTCGAGCCGCTCGAGCTCGAGCCCGGTCTTCAGGTCTGTCTCGATCCCGCCGTCGATGGCGCGTTTGGCCGCCCGCATCGCGAGGGGCGCTCCCTTGGCCAGCCTGACGGCCAGAGTCCGCGCCGTTGCATAGACCTCGTCGGCCGGGACCACCTGGTTCACCAGGCCGATCCGCAAGGACTCCTCCGCACCGACGAAACGACCGGTGAACACGATCTCCTTGGCCCGCGACGGCCCGACCAGCCGCGTGAGCCGCTGCGTGCCGCCGGCGCCGGGGATGATGCCCAGCAGGATCTCGGGCTGGCCCAGCTTGGCGTCCTCCGCGGCGATGCGCAGGTCGCAGCACAGCGCCAGCTCGCAGCCGCCGCCGAGCGCATAACCGGTGATGGCGGCGATGGTCGGCTGCGGGATCGACGCGACGGCCGTGAACGCACCCTGGAGGGCGCTGGAGGCCAGCGCCATGTCCTGGTACGACATGTCGACCATCTCCTTGATGTCCGCGCCCGCAGCGAACACCTTCGGGCCGCCGTAGAGGATGACGGCGCCGATGTCCGCGCGCGCGGAGATCTCCTCGGCTGCCGCCTTGATCTCCCGCTGCACCTGCAAGGACAGCGGGTTCATCGGCGGACGCTCCAGCAGGATCGTCGCGACGCCCTCGCTCACCTCGACCGACACGAACTCCGACACAGGACACCTCCGGGACAATGCGAATGCGGTGCTGAGAAGCGTAGTGGCGCACCGCGCGGTCCTGACATGCGCCTGTAGCGTGTGAGGGTGACAGGGAACGCCTCGACGGGCTGGGATCCGCTCGGCGTGACTCCAGACCGGCACGGCGGGGCGCATGTCGCCCTGTGGGCCCAGGGAGCCACGGCCGTGGACCTATGCATCTTCGACGAGGACGGCAACGAGAAGCGCATTCCGCTCAACGAGCGCATGTTCAACGTCTTCCACCGGCACGTGCAGGACCTGCCCGCAGGCACCCGCTACGGATTCCGCGTCGACGGCCCGTGGGAGCCCGTACGCGGCCTGCGCTGGAACCCCAACAAGCTGCTGCTCGATCCCTACGCCAAGGCCATCGACGGGCAGTTCGCCCTGCACCCGGCCGTCTTCGGGCACACGGCCGGCGACGACCTGACGATGAGCCTCCTCGACTCCGCGCCGTACGTCCCGCGCAGCGTCGTCGTCGACGACCACTTCGACTGGGGCGACGACCGGCCACCGGGCACGGCCTGGGGCGACACGGTCATCTACGAGACCCATGTGCGCGGCATCACCAAGCAGCATCCGTCCATCCCCGAGCACGAGCGCGGCACCTACGCCGGCCTGACGCACCCGGCGGTCCTCGAGCACCTGACCACGCTCGGCGTGACGGCGATCGAGCTGCTGCCCGTGCACCACTTCGTCGACGAGACGCATCTGCTCGACCTCGACCTGACGAACTACTGGGGCTACAACTCGATCGGCTACTTCGCCCCCCATGCGTCCTACTCCTCCACGGGCGCACGAGGCGGGCAGGTCTCCGAGTTCAAGCGCATGGTCAAGGCCATGCACGCCGCCGGCCTCGAGGTGATCCTCGACGTCGTCTACAACCACACGGCGGAGGGCAACCAGCTCGGCCCGACGCTGAGCTTTCGAGGCATTGACAACGATGACTACTACCACCTGCGCGACGGGGGTCGCTACTACGCCGACTACACCGGATGCGGGAACACCCTCGACGTCTCGAAGCCGCACGTCCTGCAGCTGGTCATGGACTCGCTGCGCTACTGGGTCGAGGAGATGCACGTCGACGGATTCCGGTTCGACCTCGCCTCGGCGCTGGCCCGCTCGTTCCACGACGTCAACATGCTCGGCAACTTCATGACGACGATCCAGCAGGATCCGGTCCTGCGCCGCGTGAAGCTGATCGCCGAGCCCTGGGATGTCGGTCCCGGCGGCTATCAGGTGGGCGAGTTCCCCCCGCTGTGGACCGAGTGGAACGACAAGTACCGCGACAACGTGCGCGACTTCTGGCGTGGCCGCACCGGCATAGGCGAGCTGGGGTGGCGGCTGTCCGGTTCGGCCGACCTGTACGCCAGCGAGGGGCGTCGACCCTTCGCCTCGATCAACTTCGTCACCGCGCACGACGGCTTCACGATGCGCGATCTGGTCTCGTACGACCACAAGCACAACGAGGCCAACCTCGAGAGCAACCGCGACGGCACCGACAACAACCGGTCGTACAACTACGGAGTCGAGGGCGAGACCGCGCGACGAGATCATCATCGACACGCGCCGCCAGCAGCTGCGAAACCTGCTGGCGACGCTGCTCCTGTCCACGGGCGTGCCGATGATCTCGGGCGGCGACGAGTTCGGACGCACGCAGAAGGGCAACAACAACGCCTACTGCCAGGACAACGAGATCTCCTGGTACGACTGGAACTGGGCCCCGTGGCAGTCCGACCTCAAGGTGTTCGCGAGCCAGGTCCTGCATCTGCGCCGCCTGCACAGCGCCTTCCGCCAGCGCTACTTCTTCGCGGGCCTCCCCCTCCACGCCGGTGGTCCCAAGGACCTGGCCTGGATCAAGCCCGACGGCACCGAGATCGTCGATGCCGACTGGCATTCACCGGACGCGCGCACGGTCGGCATGTTCCTCGCCGGCGAGGAGCACGGCCTCGACGAGCAGGGACAGAAGATCCGCGGCGAGGCCTTCCTGCTGCTCCTGCACGCCGGCGAGGACCCGCAGGAGTTCGTCCTGCCCGGTGAGCCGTACGGCCACGGCTACCTGCGGGTCGTCGACACCTCGACCGGTCAGGCGTTCGAGGGCGGTCCACTGCACTGGGCAGGTTCGGTCGTCACGATGCCCGCGCGTTCACTCATGGTGTTCCACGCGCTGACCTAGGCGCGGCTCCCGGGCGCGAACGGGAGCATGGCGGGATGAAGTGTGCAAGGCTCCTCGGGCACTCCCCCCTCCGTAGGGCCTACGGAGATCGGCACGCCCCCATTCACGGACAAGGAGAGGGCATGGCAGCACAGATCGATCCCGACACCATCGGGCCCATCGACGTCGCGACGATCGTCTTCGAGGGTAACGACTTCAACGGAGAGGTCATCCCTTCGCTGGACGAACTCGTCAAGTCGGGGACAGTCACTATCCTCGACCTGGCCTTCATCAAGAAGGACGCTGAGGGCACCGCCACCATCCTCGAGGTCAGCGACGGCGATGTGGCCGACCACTTCGCGAGCCTGAGCGGCGGGCAGATGGACCTGCTGAACGACGAGGACCTCGACTACATCGCCGAAGGTCTGGAGTCCAACACCTCGGCGATGGTCGTGGTCTGGGAGAACACCTGGGCGTCCCGCTTCAGCCAAGCCGTTCGCGGTTCGCACGGACACATGACCGCGTACGTGCGGATCCCCCGCGAGAACGTGCTGCTGGCGCTCGCCGCCCTGGAAGAGGAGTAGACATGCCGCGCAGAGGACGCCCGGGACTGATGGGCACCATGGCACGTACCGCCGTTGTCGCCGGTACCGCGACGGTCGCGGTCAAGGCGACGTCGAACATGATGGGCGGCGGTGCACAGAAGCAGGCCGCGGCCCAGCAGCAGGCGGCAGCAGCCCAGGCCGAGGCAGCCAGCGACGCGCAGCGCGACGCCGAGCTCGCCGCCTACAAGGCGCAGGACGCGGCCGAGCAGCAGCAGGCCCAGATCGACGCCGCCGTTGCCGCCGCGGTCGCCCAGCAGCCGGCGGCAGCTGCTCCGGTCGCGGCCGCTCCTGCGGCGACCAGTTCGAGCGATGATCGGATGGCCAAGCTCAAGGAGCTCGGCGCACTCAAGGAGCAGGGGCTGCTCACCGACGAGGAGTTCGCCTCGGAGAAGGCAAAGATCCTCGCCAGCTGACCGGGAGCAGAGAGGCCGGCCGCTCCCCTGGGGGCGGCCGGCCTCTCCGTTCGGCGACTCTCGTCGCGTACTGCCGCTAGCGAAGGACCCCTTCGGTCAGGCCAAGGGTGTGCGCAGGAACGGCCTGGAGCCCGAGTTCAGCCGACGAAGCCAGCCCGGGATGGCTCGGCAGGACCCGCACCGTGTAGCCGAACGGGCCGTTCTTGTCGAGGGTCACCACGAGGCGGTAGAGCCAACGGTTGCCGTCGAACTGCTCGACCGGCTCCATGGCCGCGTGCCGAGGAGACGTGATCCGATCGTCGGCGTCGACGCGACCGTAGACCGTCTGCACGACGACATCGTCCGGCGTCAGGTCACCCAGAGACACGTACGTGCGCACGGTGATGGGAGTCCCGAGATTCACTGCGTCGCCGATGCCGTCGGCCTCGACGTGGTCGATGCGGATGACCGGCCAGGCCTGGCGCACCTTCTTCTTCCACGTGGCAAGGGCGCGGGCCTGGGTGAACTGCGCAGCCTCGAACTCGCGTGAGGCGATCGCCGCCGGCATGTAGAGCCGCGTGACGTACTCGCGGACCATCCGGCTGGCCAGCACCTTCGGGCCGAGGGTGCGCAGCGTGTGCCGCACCATCTCGAGCCAGCGCGGCGGCACGCCCTGGTCGTTGCGGTTGTAGAACGCCGGGGCGACGGCGGTCTCGATCAGCGAGTAGAGCGCCTCGGCCTCGAGGTCGTCGCGACGGTTGTGATCCTCGATCCCGTCGGCACTCGGGATCGCCCAGCCGTTCTCGCCGTCGTACCACTCGTCCCACCAGCCGTCGAGGACCGAGAGATTGAGCGCGCCGTTGAGCGCGGCCTTCATGCCCGAGGTGCCGCTGGCCTCCAGCGGGCGGATCGGGTTGTTGAGCCACACGTCGCAGCCGGGGTACAGGATCGTCGCCATGGCGATGTCGTAGTCGGGCAGGAACACGATGCGCTCGCGCACGTCCTCCTGATCGGCGAACTTGACCAGCTCCTGGATCAGTCGCTTGCCACCGTCGTCGGCGGGGTGCGCCTTGCCTGCGACGACGAGCTGCACCGGTCGCTTCGGATCGGTGAGCAGCGCCTTGAGGCGAACCGGGTTGCGCAGCATCAGAGTCAGCCGCTTGTACGAGGGGACGCGACGGGCGAACCCGATCGTCAGGACGTCGGGGTCGAGCACGTTGTCGATCCAGCCCAGCTCGGCCTCGCTGGCGCCGCGGTTGACCCACGACTCCTTCAGGCGCCAGCGCGCCATGGTCACGAGGTCCTCGCGGAGGGCGCGCTTGATCGTCCAGAGGACGTCGTCGGGAGCGTTGGAGATGGTCTCCCATCCCTCGGCGTCGTCGATCGACTGGCCGTGCGCGAGATCGATGACCTGCCTGGCCACCCACGTCGGCGCATGCACGCCGTTGGTGATCGACGTGATGGGCACGTCATCGCTGTCGAACCCGCTCCACAGGCCGGCGAACATGCCACGCGACACGTCGCCATGCAGCAGGCTGACACCGTTGGCACGCTTGGCGAGGCGCAGGCCCATGACCGCCATGTTGAACACCGTCGGGTCGCCGCCCTCGAACGTCTCGGCGCCGAGCTCGAGCACACGGTCGGCGGGCAGGCCCGGGGTGGCGTTGTCGCCGCCGAAGTACTGACGGATCAGCTCGCCGGGGAAGCGGTCGATGCCCGCCGGGACAGGCGTGTGCGTCGTGAAGACGGTGCCCGCACGACCGGCCTCGAGGGCGTCGTCGAACGTCAGGGTCGGCGACTCCTCGATGAACTCGCGGATCCGCTCGAGGCCGAGGAAGCCGGCGTGGCCCTCATTCGTGTGGAACACCTCGGGCGCCGGGTGACCGGTGATGCGGCAGAAGGCGCGCAGCGCACGCACCCCGCCGATGCCGAGCAGCATCTCCTGCTGCAGTCGGTGCTCGCCGCCGCCGCCGTACAGGCGATCGGTGATCTCGCGCTCGGCCGGTCCGTTCTCCTCGACGTCGGAGTCGAGCATCAGCAGCGGGACGCGGCCGACCTGCGCCACCCACACGCGCGCGCACAGGTAGCGGCCGCCGGGCAGGCCCACGGCAACCCGGGCCGGTGAGCCGTCGGGCTCGCGCAGCAGCGACACCGGGCTGCCATCGGGATCGGTGACGGGGTAGCGCTCCTGCTGCCAGCCGTCGCGTGACAGCGACTGGCGGAAGTAGCCGGAGCGGTAGAACAGCCCGATGCCGATGATCGGCACGCCGAGGTCGCTCGCGGTCTTGAGGTGGTCGCCGGCGAGGATGCCGAGGCCGCCGGAGTACTGGGGCAGGGCCGAGGCGATGCCGTACTCCGGGGAGAAGTAGGCGATGCCGCTCGGGGCCTCGTCACCGAGGCCCTGGAACCAGCGATCCGAGGTGAGGTACTGGTGCAGGTCCGCCTGCGCGCGGTTGACCCACTCCACGAAGCCGGCATCGGCCGACAGCTCGGCCAGCCGCTCGGCCGAGACCTCGCCGAGCAGGCGGACGGGGTCGTGGCCGCCGGACTCCCACAGGTCGTCGTCGATCGCCGAGAAGAGGTCACGCGTCCGCGGGTCCCAGGACCAGCGCAGATTGATGGCGAGCTCCTCGAGGGCGGCCAGGTTCTCGGGCAGGACGGTGCGCACGGTGAATCGGCGAATGGCTCTCACGCCGGACACCGTAGCGGCATTGCCCTCACCCGGCGCACGTCGGTGGGGCCATTCGGGCATGTAATTGACGTGATCTTTCATGCAACGCAAGTTCTTGCTCATCCGTCACTTTGATGCACCCACCGCGGCCCCAGCGCGCCGATAGGCTGCCCCGCATGGGGAGGACGCCAGCACGCAAGACGCCCACGAGGACGCCAGCACCCGCGCCGAAGGCCGCACCAGCGCCCCCCACCCCGTCGGAGGCACCCGCATCCTCGTCAGCGTCGTCCGAGCTGACGTGGCGGCCGCTGCTCCTGACTCCCCCGCCCGAGCTCGCCGGCCGCTTCCCGGTCACCGAGGTGTCCCCGGTCAGCGTCGGCGGCCGTCGGCCGGCCACCGCTGCCGTCGGCGAGGCGGTGCCCGTCCGCGCCACCGCATTCCGTGAGGGCCACGACAGCATGGGCGTCACGGCCGTCCTGCATCGGCCCGACGGCACGATCGCCCAGAGCGTTCGCCTCCGCGACGAGGGCACCGGCTTCGACACCTGGTCCGGCCTCGTGCGACCCGACGCCGTGGGCGACTGGACGTTCACCGTTGAGGGCTGGGGAAGTCCTTGGGACACCTGGCTGCACCGCGCGCTCATCAAGATCCCGGCCGGCGTCGACGTCGAGCTCGAGCTCCTCGAGGGCTCCCTGCTCCTCCAGCGCGCCGCCACGTCGCTGCCCGCGGCGTCGACGGAGCGCACGGTCCTCACGACCGCGGCCCGCACGCTCGTGACCGAGGCACTCCCGGTCCCCGTCCGCGTCGCCGCAGCGACGGACCCCGCTGTGGCCGCCGTCATGCGCGAGAACCCCATCCGCGAAGGCGTCACCTCGAGCGGACCGTGGCCCCTGCGCGTCCAGCGGCGGCGCGCGCTGGTCGGCGGCTGGTACGAGTTCTTCCCGCGCAGCGAAGGGGCCTCACTCGACCCGCCGCGATCCGGGAGCTTCGCAACCGCTACCTCGCGTCTCGACGCCGTCGCCGACATGGGGTTCGACGTCGTCTACCTCCCGCCCGTCCATCCGATCGGCCGGATCAACCGCAAGGGTCCGAACAA
The DNA here is from genome assembly GCA_963755335.1 of uncultured Actinomycetes bacterium. GTDB lineage: Bacteria > Actinomycetota > Actinomycetes > S36-B12 > S36-B12 > UBA10649. The sequence goes on along the minus strand of CAVWJW010000008.1, from coordinate 1,062,160 downwards.
CACCCTGACCCCGGGGCCGGACGATCCGGGCTCCCCGTGGGCGATCGGCTCGGCCGAGGGCGGCCATGACGCGATCCATCCCGACCTCGGCACCCTGGCCGACTTCGACGCCTTCGTGGCCCGCACGGTCGAGCTCGGCATGGAGATCGCCATCGACCTGGCCCTCCAGGCCGCACCGGACCACCCCTGGGTCGTGGCGCATCCGGAATGGTTCACGACGCGGGCCGACGGCACCATCGCCTACGCGGAGAACCCGCCCAAGAAGTACCAGGACATCTACCCGCTCAACTTCGACAACGATCCCGAGGGCCTGTACGCGGAGGTCGAGCGGGTGGTGCGCTTCTGGATGGCGCACGGCGTGCGGATCTTCCGCGTCGACAACCCGCACACGAAGCCCCTGTGGGTGTGGGACCGCCTGATGTCGAGCATCTTCGCGACCGATCCCGACGTGCTGTTCCTCGCCGAGGCCTTCACCCGTCCCGCCGATGATGCGGGCGCTCGCCGAGGTCGGGTTCCAGCAGAGCTACACCTACTTCACCTGGCGCAACACCCGCGCAGAGCTGGAGGAGTACGGACGCGAGCTGGCCGGCCCGTCGGCCAGCTACATGCGACCGAACTTCTTCGTCAACACCCCCGACATCAACCCCGAGTACCTGCAGCACTCCGGGCCGGCGGGGTTCGCCATCCGCGCCACCCTCGCGGCGACGCTCGCACCGACCTACGGCGTGTACAGCGGCTTCGAGCTCTACGAGCACGTGGCCATCCGCCCGGGCAGCGAGGAGTACCTCGACTCCGAGAAGTACCAGTACCGGCCCCGGGACTGGGAGCTGGCGCGCAAGCAGTTCCGGACGCTGGCTCCTTACCTGACCCTGCTCAACCGCATCCGCCACGAGCGTCCGGCACTGCAGGATCTTCGCTCGCTCCACTTCCATGCGAGCGACAACCAGGACGTCATCGCGTACTCGAAGCGCGATGGCGACGACGTCGTGCTCGTGGTGTGCACCCTTGATCCCGGCCGGGAGCGCGAGGCGACCATCTACTGGGATCTCGCAGCGATCGGCATCGAGGACGAGCGGTTCATCGCGCATGACCTGGTCGCGGACGAGACCTGGACATGGGGTCGCGCCACCTACGTGCGCCTGCGACCATGGGACCACGTCGCTCACATCGTGCACGCCCGCAAGATCTGACCAACGCACACCATCGGAGCTGGAATGACGCAGACCCCCTCGACCCCGGCAGCAGCACCAGTGCCGCACGAGGTATCGGTGCTCGATCTCGACCGGCTCGTCGATGGGTGGCACCACGACCCGCATTCGATCCTCGGCGGCCACGTCGACGGCGCGGTCACGACCATCCGGGTCCTTCGCCCGGGCGCGAACGCCGTGACCGTGGTGACGCCGGACGCGCGCATCCCCCTGACCCATGAGCATCGCGGTGTATGGGTCGTCGCCCTGAACCGCAGCGACGTCCCCGACTACTCGGTCGACGTGGACTACGACGGAACCGTCATCCCCGGCGACGACCCGTACCGCTTCCTGCCGACGCTGGGCGAGATCGACCTGCACCTGATCGGCGAGGGCCGGCACGAGCAGCTCTGGGAGGTGCTCGGCGCGCACGTCCGCGCCTACCAGACCGAGCTCGGCGTGGTCAGCGGCGTGTCGTTCGCGGTGTGGGCGCCGAACGCGCAGGGCGTTCGCGTCACGGGCGACTTCAACTTCTGGGACGGCACGGCTCATCCCATGCGGTCGCTGGGCTCGACCGGCATCTGGGAGCTGTTCATCCCCCGCATCGGCGACGGCGCCATCTACAAGTTCGCGATCCTCGGCCGCGACGGCGTGTGGCGCGAGAAGGCGGATCCGTTCGCCTTCGCCACCGAGGTGCCGCCGGCGACCGGCTCGGTCGTCTACACCGCCGGGTACGAATGGGCCGACGCCGCATGGCTGCGCGAGCGACAGGAGGGCGACCAGCACAAGCGCCCGATGTCGACGTACGAGGTGCACCTGGGCTCGTGGCGCGCCGGCCTCGACTACCGCGAGCTGGCGGTCGAGCTGGCCGAGTACGTCCGCGACGCGGGCTTCACCCACGTGGAGTTCCTGCCGGTGGCCGAGCATCCCTACGGCCCGTCCTGGGGCTACCAGGTGACGTCCTACTTCGCCCCCACGTCGCGCTTCGGCAAGCCGGACGACCTGCGCTTCCTGATCGACACGCTGCACCAGGCGGGCATCGGGGTCATCGTCGACTGGGTGCCGGCCCACTTCCCCAAGGACGCGTGGGCGCTGGCGCGCTTCGACGGCACCCCCCTGTACGAGCATGCCGATCCGCGCCGCGGCGAGCACCCGGACTGGGGCACGTACGTGTTCGACTTCGGCCGCACCGAGGTGCGTAACTTCCTGGTGTCCAACGCGCTCTACTGGCTGGAGGAGTATCACGTCGACGGCCTGCGGGTCGATGCCGTGGCGTCGATGCTGTACCTCGACTACTCGCGCAAGGACGGCGAGTGGTACCCCAACGAGTACGGCGGTCGCGAGAATCTCGACGCCGTTGCCTTCCTGCAGGAGATGAACGCCACCGTCTACAAGCGCGTGCCGGGCGTCATCACGATCGCCGAGGAGTCGACCGCCTGGCCGGGCGTGACCCGACCCACGTTCCTGGGCGGACTGGGCTTCGGCTTCAAGTGGAACATGGGCTGGATGCACGACACGTTGGACTACATGTCTCATGAGCCCATCCATCGCCAGTACCACCACAACGAGATGACGTTCTCGATGGTCTATGCCTACAGCGAGCACTTCATCCTGCCGATCTCGCACGACGAGGTCGTGCACGGCAAGGGCTCCCTGGCGCAGCGGATGCCCGGCGACCGCTGGCAGCAGCTCGCCAACCTCCGTGCCTACCTCGGCTTCATGTGGGCGCATCCCGGCAAGAAGCTGCTGTTCATGGGCTCCGAGTTCGCCCAGTCCGGCGAGTGGTCCAGCGAGCGCAGCCTCGACTGGTGGCTGCTGCAGTTCCCCGAGCACGCCGGCGTGCTGCAGACCGTCACCGACCTCAACACTCTGTACCGGGCCACGCCCGCCCTGTGGCAGCGCGACGACGAACCCGGCGGGTTCGAGTGGATCGACGCGAACGACTCAGGCTCGAACGCCTTCAGCTGGCTGCGTTGGGACGACGACAGCGGCTGCGTCGCCGTGGTCGTCAACCTCTCCCCCGTGCCCCGCGAGGGCTACCGGGTCGGGCTGCCCTTCGCCGGCACCTGGAGCGAGATCTTCAACACGGATGCAAGCGCCTACGGCGGGTCGGGCATGGGCAATCTCGGCGCGATCCACGCGACCGAGTCGTCGTGGCACGGCCGTCCGGCATCGGCGGAGATGGTGCTGCCGCCGATGTCGACCAGCTACTTCCGCTTCGAGGGCTGACCAACCCGCTGCCTGCACGTTCGACCGTTACCGTCGCACCCAGTTCGGGGAGTGACGGTAACGGTCGAAGTCGTTTGCGTTGCGACGTTCGCGGTCGAACTCGGCGGGGTGGTGGGGGCTAGAACAGGGCGCTGGCCAGCGCGGTGCGGGCCTTGGGCACGGCCGGGTCGTCGCCGGCGAGCAGGAAGAAGTCCACGGCGCGCTGCCGGGCCGTCTCGCGTTCGTCACCGGCCGTCTGCCGCACGGCAGAGATCGCCAGCTCGAGGGCACTCGACCAGTCGTTCCCGAGCGCGGCGAAGTCCGCCGCGAGCAGGAGCTCCTCAGGCCCGGACGCCGCCGTGACGGCAGGCGCCTCCTGTCCATCCGTGCGCTTGTACAGGCCGACCGTCGCCAGGCCGGCCGCGGCGTCCTCGTCGGCCGGGGATCCGGCGAGGACCTGGCGATACGCCTGCTCCGCGGCGATCCAGTCACCCGCCTCGATGGCATCGAAGGCGGCCTCGAAACGGGGGTCGATCGGCTCCTCGACCGGCTCGGCGGCAGCCTCGTCCGCCGGAGCGACCTCGTCCGCGATCGTGCCACTGACCCCCTGCTCGGCGGCCACCTTGAGCAGTTCGTCGATGATCTGGCGGATCTGCGGTTCCGGATAGGCGCCCTGGAACAAGGGCACCGGCTGGCCCGCGATCACCGCGAACACCGAGGGGATGGACTGGACCTGGAAGGCGGCAGCGATCTGCTGCTCGGCGTCCACGTCCACCTTCGCCAGGATCCAGCGACCGCCGTCCTCGGCGGCGAGCCGCTCGAGGATGGGCGACAGCGTCTTGCAGGGTCCGCACCACTCGGCCCACAGGTCGAGAACGACCGGCACCGTGTGCGAGCGGTCGATGACGTCGGCCTGGAACGACTCGACCGTGACGTCGATGACGATCCCCGGAGGGGCACTGGCCATCGCGGTCGCGGCCTTCTGCTCGTTCTGACGGGCTGCGGCGAGGGCGCCGAGATCGACGGCCCCGCGGGCCGACATGGGCATCGAAGTCATGGCCGCATTCTCTCCCACGATGCCCGAGCGCGCGCACGCGCCGCCGTCGACTACCGGATCAGGCCCCGGTTGCGCAGGGTGCGCTGTCGGATCGGGGCGAAGACCACGCGCTCCACGAGGATGCCGACCGCCATGATCATGCCGATCGAGCCGAGCACCAAGGCCATGTCGCCGAGAGTGCGGCCGACGTCGAGCATCTGACCCAGGCCCGGGCCCAGCGCCGGCGAGACGGCAATGAGCTCGGCGGCCATCAGCGAGCGCCAGGCGAAGGCCCAGCCCTGCTCCAGTCCGGCGAGGTAGCCGGGCCAGGCGGCCGGCAGCACGATGTGCCACGAGCGCAGGAAGCCCTTGGCCCCGAGGACCTGTCCAGCCCGCAGGTAGATCGGCGGGATCTGGTCGATGCCGGCGATCAGCCCGTTGGCGATCGACGGCACGGCACCCAGCAGCACGACGGTGTAGATGGTGGCGTCCGACAGGCCGAACCAGATGATGGCGGCGGGCACCCACGCGACCGACGGAAGCACCTGAAGGCCGGTGAGGATCGGCCCGAAGATCGCCCGCAGCTTCATGTTCAGTCCGAGAACCAGGCCGATCGGGGTGGCGACGATGAGCGCGATGACGAAGCCCTGAGCGGCGCGTCGGATGCTGTTGAACGTCGACTGCCACAGGATCTGCTGCTCGGCCTGCTGCCAGAGCGCATCCCACACCTGGCGGGGTCCGGGAATGATGTAGTCCGGCTGCAGCTGCAGGTAGAAGACGATCTCCCAGATCAGGATGATCACGGCGATGGCGATGAGCGGGGACAGCGCCCGGGCGAAGACGCTCTTGACGCTGGGCTTCGGACGGCCGCCGGTCTCGAGGGCGTCGAGGCCGGACTCGAGCGCGCTGAGGTCCGCCGGCCGAGTGGTCGTCGAGGACCTGGGTTCAGTTGGCATGGCGGATGATCTCCTGACGCAGCTCGTCGGTGATCTCACTGGCCAGGTTGGCCACGTCCGGCGAGTCCAGCCGCCATGGCTCGTGGCCGCCGATGTTCCACTCCCGGATGATCTTGCCCGGGCGTGAGGACATCAGCAGAACCCGCTGGCTCAGGCGAACGGCCTCGCGGACGTTGTGCGTGACGAAGATGATGGTCATCCCGGTCTCGAGCCAGATCCGCGTGAGCTCCTCGTGGAGGAGGTCGCGGGTGATGGCATCGAGAGCGGCGAACGGCTCGTCCATGAGCAGGATCGAGCGCCCCTGCGCCAGGGCGCGGGCGATCGCCACGCGCTGCCGCATGCCGCCCGACAATTCGTGAGGGCGCTGGTCGTAGGAGCGCTCCAGGTGCACGAGCGCGAGCAGCTCCTGGGCCTTCGCCTTGCGCTGACGGCGCGGAACCCCGTTGAACAGCAACGCCAGTTCGACGTTCTTGCCCGCGGTCAGCCACGGCATCAGCGCCGCCTCCTGGAACATCAGCGTCGGCGCGCCCGACGTCTCGATGACACCGGCGGTCGGGCTGTCGAGACCGACGATGATGTTGAGCAGGGTGGACTTGCCGCAGCCGGAGGCCCCGACGAGCGAGATGAACTCGCCAGGGCGCACATCCAGGCTGACGTCGTCGAGGACGATCGGGCCGTCGGTCACGTACTGCTTGACGACGTGCTCGATTCGGACCGCGAACTCGGGTTCCACGACCGGGTCAGTCACTGCATGTGCGCCACTGGCGAAGCTCATCGGACTTCCTTACTTCCTAGGTGATTCGGTCGCCTACTGCCGGCCGAGGCCCGAGGCCGTCACCGCGCGCGCCTTGGCCGCGGCGAGGACCTGGTTGAGCAGGCGCAGGTCGTAGATCCCGGCGAGCTTGTTCGGGCCGAGCGTCAGCAGTCCGGCGGTCACCGCGTCGTCGGCGCTCTTCTTCAGGGTCAGCGGCAGCGGATCCCAGGTGAACCGCAGGTTGCCCCACGAGCGGGTGATGACCGCGTCGGGCAGGGGCTTGCCGGTCCACTTGGTGATCTGCTGCTGAACGACGTCCTTGGACTTCTGCACGTTGGCCGCGATGTACTTGATGGCGCTGTTGTTGGCCTGCAGCACCGACCGCACGGTTCCCGGGTACTTGTTGAGGAAGCTCTGCGAGGCGATGATGTCGGTCGTCACGAACTGACCAGCCGGCCACAGGGACTTCTCGTCGAGGAACACTCGGCCGCCACCCTCGAGCACCAGGCGGGACGCCCACGGCTCGGGCACCCAGGCGCCGTCGATGTCACCCTTCTTGAACAGGGTCAACGACGTCGCGTTGTCGGTCGGGACGACGGTGACGTCGCCGCCACCTGTGGTGCTGGTGGACAGCCCGTTGTCCTTGAGCCAGGAGCGAAGGGCGACGTCCTGGGTGTTGCCCAGCTGCGGCGTGGCGATCTTCTTGCCCTTGAGCTGGGCCACGGTCGTGATGCTGGGCTTCGTGATGAACTGCGCGCCGCCCGACGTCGCACCCGAGACGACCCGAAGCAGGGTGCCACCGGTCGTGGTGTAGCCGGAGACCGACGGGTTGGGGCCGATGTACGAGATGTCGATGGCGCCGCCCTTCATGGCCTCGATGGCCGCGGGGCCCGCGTTGAAGGCGGTGTACTCGACCTTGGTGCCGTCCTTGCCGAGGAACGTCTCGAACAACCGCAGCTGCTGCGCGACGAGGGCCGGGGCATGGGTGACGTTGGCGAAGAAGCCGATCCGGACGACCGGGGCCGTGGGCAGCTTGGGCAGGCCGACGGCCGGCGTGGCGGCCGGCGTTGGCGGCAGGTGCAGTCGCTGCGGACGCGGCCGGTACGGCGAGTCCGGCGGTCAGCGCAATGCCGACGATGCCGGCCAGGGCGGCTCGGCGGGTGAGGCGGAAGCGGTTCACGGTGATGATCTCCTTAGAAGTGGGCGGTGCGCGTGGACGACGAGGCGGTGGTGGTGGCGGCCGTGAGCCGACAGTCGCCGTGCGCGCCGTGCGGGAAGGGGTCATGACCGAGGCGCGCGTACTCCAGTGCCCAGCGCGCTCGCTCGTCCGACACGACCATTCCCTTCTATGCCTATCTTGTCTACTAGATTGATAGTAATATACCCATCCCGGCGGCACGGAGCAAATCCCGGCGTGTCGCGGGGGGCCGCAGACGGTGATGGAGGGGGGAACATGGCCGACATATCCGGCCGGACGGCGCCGAGCGTCCGGCGCGTCGCGGGCCAACGGCGCAGGGGCACCCGCGAGAATGCGGGGATGCACGTATCCGCCAAGGCCGACTACGGCATGCGCGCGCTCCTGGAGCTCGCAGCGGCGTACGCCGACAACCCGACCCGACTGGTCAAGGGCGAGGCCATCGCCACGGCACAGGACATCCCGCTGAAGTTCCTCGAGGGCATCCTGCGCCAGCTGCGCCAGTCCGGCATCGTCGCCAGCCAGCGCGGTGCCGACGGCGGGTACCGCCTCGATCGCGATCCCGCGGAGGTGTCGATCGCCGACGTGGTGCGGGCACTCGACGGACCACTCGCCGCCGTGCGGGGCCAGCGCCCCGAGGACCTCGACTACGCCGGCGCGTCGCAGCACCTGCGCGAGGTGTGGATCGCCGTCCGGGCCTCGATGCGGCACGTGCTCGAGCACATCAGCCTCGCCGACGTGGCCTCCGGTTCCCTGCCTGCGCCGGTCACCGACCTCCTGGCCGAGCCCGGCGCATGGCAGCGTCGCTGACCGCTCCCCCGTGTTTCGCCCGCCCACCTACGAGGAGTAACCCATGCGCACTCGATCCCTCACCGTCACCACCGCCACCGTGGTGATCGCCATCGCAACGTTCGGCCTCACCGCCTGCTCGAGCACCAGCAGCAGCGCATGCAACTGCCTCGGCGGTGAGCATCAGCGGCTCGCCCGTCAGCGCCAAGGACGATCTCACCGCCCTGTGCGCGCAGATTGTCGAGCAGAAGCTCACCCTCGAGGCAGCGAACGCGCTTGCCGAGGCGAGCGGCGCCACGACGCGAATCACCAAGCAGGACGGCAAGGACCTGCCGGCCACCATGGACTTCATCGAGACGCGGCTCAACTTCGCCGTGGACGCCGGCGTGGTCACCGGCTGCACGGTGGGCTAAGGCGTGATCGTCAGTCCGTCGACGAGGAGCGCCGCCTCGGAGTAGGCATCGCTTCGCCCGTCCGCCACCGCACGTGCCGCTGAGCCGAGCGACTCCCCCTGCCCCAGCCCGGCGATCCGCTCGCGCAAGGTGCCAAGGGCGATCGCCTGGATCTCGTCGCGGGCCCGTTGCAGCCGCCGCACCTCCAGTTCACCGCTGCGCAGTAGGTGCTCCCCGTGCTCGTCGATGGCCTCGACCAGGGCGCCGATCCCGTCGCCGGTCGATGCCACGGTCTTGAGCACCGGCGGCTTCCAGCCGTCGGCGGCCCGGTCGCCGAGGTTGATCATGTTGCGCAGCTCGCGCACCGACGAGTCCGCGCCATCGCGATCAGCCTTGTTGACGACGAAGATGTCGCCGATCTCCAGGATTCCGGCTTTCGCGGCCTGGATGCCGTCACCCATTCCGGGAGCGAGCAGGACGAGCGTGGTGTCAGCGGCAGCGGCCACCTCGATCTCGGACTGCCCGACGCCGACCGTCTCGATGAGGACGGTGTCGAAGCCCGCATGCTCGAGGACGCGCAGGGCCTGCGGCGTGGTGGCCGACAGGCCGCCCAGGTGCCCGCGCGAGGCCATCGAGCGGATGAACACGCCCTCGTCGGTCGCGTGCTCCTGCATCCGGATGCGGTCGCCGAGCAGGGCGCCACCGGAGAAGGGCGACGACGGGTCCACGGCAAGGACCCCGACGCGGCTGCCCGCAGCACGAAGGGCCGAGATGAGCGCGGACGTGGTGGTCGACTTGCCGACGCCGGGCGCCCCCGTGATGCCGATCACCCGCGCCGTCCCCGCGGACTCGGACAGTGCCCGCATGAGTTCGGGCACCTGCCCGGTGCCGTTCTCGACGATCGAGATCAGGCGGGCGACGTCACGCGTCCGACCGGCCCGAGCGCCGTCGACGAGGGTGACGAGGTCCATGGGCCGCAGGCTCGCCGGTCAGGCGGACGGCACGCGCACGAGCAGTGCGTCGCCCTGGCCGCCGCCGCCGCACAGGGCCGCGGCACCGATGCCTCCACCCCGCCGCTTCAGCTCGAGGGCCGCGTGCAGCACGATGCGTGCGCCCGACATCCCGACCGGGTGGCCGAGCGCGATGGCGCCGCCGTTGACGTTGACGATGGCCTCGTCGAGGCCGAGCGAGCGCGTGGAGACGATGCCGACGGCCGCGAAGGCCTCGTTGATCTCGAAGAGATCGACGTCGGACACGGCGAGGCCTTCCTTCTCGCAGGCGCGCCTGATGGCATTGGCCGGCTGCTCCTGCAACGACGCGTCAGGCCCGGCGACCACGCCGTGCGAGCCGATCTCGGCCAGCCAGGTCAGCCCGAGCTCCTCGGCCTTGGCCTTGCTCATGACGACGACCGCTGCCGCGCCGTCGGAGATCTGCGAGGCGCTGCCGGCGGTGATCGTGCCGTCCTTCGCGAAGGCCGGGCGCAGCTTGCCGAGCGACTCCGCGGTCGTGTCGGCGCGGATGCCCTCGTCCGCCGAGACCACGATCGGGTCACCCTTGCGCTGGGGCACCGTGATGGGCGTGATCTCCTCAGCGAAGACGCCCGCCGCCGCAGCAGCGGCGGCCCGCTGGTGCGAACGCGCGCTGAAGGCGTCCTGCTCCTCGCGAGTCAGGTCGAAACGGGCGTTGTGCCGCTCGGTGCTCTCGCCCATCGGCAGGTTGTCGAACGCGCATGTGAGCGCGTCGAACGCCATGGAGTCCACGAGTGTCCAGTCTCCGTACTTGACGCCCTCCCGCGAGCCGACGAGCAGGTGCGGCGCGTTCGTCATCGACTCCATGCCGCCGGCGACGACGATGTCGAACTCGCCCGCACGGATCAGCTGGTCGGCCAGCGCGATCGCGTCGATTCCCGACAGGCACACCTTGTTGACGGTCAGGGCCGGCACGTCCATCGGGATCCCGGCCTTGACGGCGGCCTGGCGAGCGGTGATCTGGCCGGCTCCGGCCTGGATGACCTGGCCCATGATCACGTAGTCGACCTGGTCGGGCGCCACGCCAGCGCGCTCCAGAGCGGCCTTGATGGCAAAGCCGCCGAGGTCCGCGCCGCTGAAGGACTTGAGCGACCCCTGCAGGCGGCCCATGGGCGTGCGTGCGCCCGCGACGATGACCGCTCCGTTAGCGAAGGACATTCCGGCTCCCAACCGAGTCGACGATGATGACAACATACTGCCCATGACTTCGCTGCTGACACGCATCGACCACGTGGGAATCGCCGTCGCGGACCTGGACGCGGCAATCGAGTTCTACGGCCGCACCTTCGGCATGTCCGTCGTCCACGAGGAGGTGAACGAGCGCCAGGGGGTCCGCGAGGCGATGCTGGCCGTCGGCGATTCCGGGTCCTGCATCCAGCTGCTCGCCCCCCTGAACGACAGCTCGACGATCGCCAAGTTCCTCGACCGGTCAGGTCCGGGGATCCAGCAGGTCGCGTACGGGGTGGACGACGTCGAGGCCGCCGCCGAGCAGCTGCGGGCCACGGGCGTGCGCATGCTGTACGACCAGGCCCAGGTCGGGACGGCCGGATCGCTGGTCAACTTCTGCCACCCCAAGGACTGCGGCGGCGTACTCGTCGAACTGGTTCAGGCAGCGCCCGAGCACGCGTGAGGCACCCGGCCGTCGACTTCCCCGACGTCACGGTGCTGGGCTGGACGCCCACCGACGAGCAGTGGACGGCCCTGCTCGCCGTGCTCGCCGGAGCTGCGACAGCGTTGCTGTTCATGGCCTTGTGGCGCAAGGCCCGCCGCGCGCTGATCGCGGCGGCCATCACCGCTGCTGCGGTGTACGTCTGGGCCACCTACTTCCGCTGAGCCGTCTGGCACACTGAAAGAAAGCCCGCCACTGAACGGAGTCCTGATGACCCAGGCGATGGACCAGATCCGGGAAGCCATCCTGGCCGACGCATCGCGCGACGACGTTGCCGCACTGCCCATCCCGGACTCGTACCGTGCGATCACGATCCACAAGGACGAGGAGGCGATGTTCGAGGGCCTCGCGTCGCGCGACAAGGACCCGCGGAAGTCGATCCACCTCGACGACGTCCCGGTGCCGGCGCTGGCCCCCGGCGAGGCACTCGTCGCCGTGATGGCCTCGAGCATCAACTACAACACCGTGTGGTCGAGCATCTTCGAGCCGGTGTCGACGTTCGGCTTCCTCGAGCGGTACGGCCGCACGCACTCGGATGCCAAGCGGCACGACCTGCCGTACCACATCATCGGTTCGGATGCCTCCGGCATCGTCCTGCGCGTGGGCCCCGGCGTGAACGCCTGGAAGCCCGGCGACAAGGTCGTCGCCCACTGCCTGAGCGTCGAGCTGGAGTCCCCCGCCGGGCACAACGACACGATGATGGACCCCGAGCAGCGCATCTGGGGCTTCGAGACGAACTTCGGCGGCCTCGCCGAGCTCGCGATCGTCAAGTCCAACCAGTTGCTGCCGAAGCCCGCCCACCTCACCTGGGAAGAGGCGGCCACGCCGGGTCTGGTCAATTCGACCGCCTACCGCCAGCTCGTCTCCCGCAACGGCGCCGGCATGAAGCAGGGCGACATCGTGCTGATCTGGGGAGCCTCCGGCGGTCTGGGGTCGTACGCCACGCAGATGGCGCTCAACGGCGGCGCGACGCCGGTATGCGTGGTCTCCTCTCCGGAGAAGGCCGACATCTGTCGCAAGATGGGCGCCGAGCTGATCATCGACCGCAATGCCGAGGACTACCGGTTCTGGAAGGACGAGCACACCCAGGACCCCAAGGAATGGCAGCGCCTGGGCAAGCGGATCCGCGAGCTCACCGGCGGCGACGACACCGACATCGTGTTCGAGCACCCCGGTCGCGAGACGTTCGGGGCCAGCGTCTACGTCACGCGCAAGGGCGGCACGATCGTCACGTGCGCGTCGACCAGCGGCTTCATGCACGAGTACGACAACCGCTACCTGTGGATGAACCTCAAGCGGATCATCGGCAGCCACTTCGCCAACTACCGCGAGGCGTACGAGGCCAATCGTCTCGTCGCCCGGGGGATGATCCATCCCACGCTGTCCAAGGCCTTCCCGCTCGACCAGGCCGGTGAAGCGGCATACGAGGTGCACCGCAATGCGCATCAGGGCAAGGTGGGCGTCCTCGCCCTGGCTCCCCGCGAGGGACTGGGCGTGACCAATCCCGAGCTTCGCGAGCGGCATATCGGCGAAATCAACCGGTTCCGCAATACCTGAGCACATCCGTCACTCCCGTAGCATGTGCGCGTGAGTGTGACGCCCACCGGCACGCCGGCCGTGCCGTGGACGCTCGATCAGGGCCGTCCCAAGGGCGAGATGGGCTACCTGCCCGGACTCGACGGAGTCCGTGCCCTCGCCGTCCTCGGCGTGCTCTTCTACCACGCGGACATCGTCTGGATGAAGGGCGGATTCCTCGGCGTCGACGTGTTCTTCGTGCTCTCCGGCTTCCTCATCACGTCGCTGATCCTCGAGGAGTTCGACCGCTCCGGACGGATCAACTTCGCGAAGTTCTACCTCGGTCGCGCACGACGCCTGCTGCCCGCCCTGCTCCTCATGCTCGCGGTGGTGGCGGTCGCCGCAGCGATCTTCTACCGCGACGTCGCGTCGCAGGTGCGCGCTGACACGATCGCGTCGCTGTTCTACGTCAACAACTGGTGGTACATCTTCAGCAGCCAGTCGTACTTCGAGTTCATCGGCCGGCCACCCATGCTCAAGCACCTGTGGTCGCTCTCGGTGGAGGAGCAGTTCTACCTGATCTGGCCCGCCGTCGCGTACTTCGTCGTGCGGCGCTGGGCGCGTCGCGGACTGCGGATCCTCGCCCTCGTGGTCGCTCTGGCGTCCACCGCCTGGATGACCGCGCTGGCCCTCATGAACGGCTTCCCCGACCTCGCCGATCCGAGCCGGGCCTACTTCGGCACCGACTCCCACTGCATGGGCCTGCTGCTCGGTGCCGGCCTCGCGACCGCCTGGCGGCCCGGCCGCATGCGCAAGAACATCGCGCCCGGCGCTCGATCCATCATCACCGGCGTCGGCATCGTCGCCCTTCTCGGCATCCTCTACTTCTTCTTCTTCGTCGGCGAGTACACGCCCTGGCTCTACCGCGGTGGCGGCTTCCTCGTGCTGTCGGCGCTCGTCGCCCTCCTGATCGCGATGTGCACGCACCCCGCGTCGCCCCTCGGTCCGTGGCTCGGCTCGCAGCCGTGGCGGTACATCGGCCAGCGGTCGTACGGCCTGTACCTGTGGCACTGGCCGATCTTCATGATCACCCGCCCGCACCTCGACGTCCCGCTCGACGGCCCGGCGCTGTTCGGCCTGCGGCTGGCCCTGACGTTCGGCGTCGCAGAACTGAGCTTCCGGTTCTTCGAGATGCCGATCCGTCGCGGTGCGATCGATCGCTGGATCAAGGCCTGGCGCACCAGCGAGGGCAGCGAGCGCACCCGTCGCACTCAGCGGGGCGTGGCCGCGGTCGCCGGAACGGCGATGGCCGTCGTCGTCCTGGGTGCGGCCCTGGCCTCGGCACCGGCGCCCACCGCTGCCGCCGGACTGCCCAGCGATGTCGCGTCGGCGATGGGCATCGCCAGTGGCGGCCCGACCGAGGTGGCCCTCGACTCGCAGGATCCGTCAACGGACTCGTCGCCCACGTCACCCGGACCGAGCGCCGCGTCGTCGACGGTGGCCGGACCTGGGGACGCCAACGCGAACGGACGACTCAGCGGTATCGGCGACTCGGTCATGCTCGGTGCCCGGAGCACCCTCAAGTCAGTGATCCCAGGCACCAAGGTGGATGCAGCCGTGTCCCGGTTCCCTGGCGCGTTCATCGGCCGGCTCAAGCGCTACGTCGCCGCCGACAAGCTCGCCCCGGTCGTCGTCCTGCACCCAGGCACCAATGGCGTGCTGCCGGAGTCGATGATGCGGCAGATGCTCGACATCCTCAAGGACACTCCGCGCGTCGTCGTCGTCAACGACAACATGCCTCGCTCCTGGCGCAACCCGAACAACGACGTGATCGACAAGGTGATCCCGGACTACCCGAACGCCGTCATCGCCGACTGGTACGCGGCATCGAAGGATCATCCGGAGTACTTCGTGTCCGACGGCATCCACCTGACCGCCAAGGGCGCCCGCGCGTACGCCAAGCTCATCGAGAAGAAGGGCGGCCTCTAGGCAGGCACGGCCTGACCCAGCGGGTCAGCAGCCGCTCACGAACTCCACGAGCGCCGTTCCGACGGCGTCGGGTCGCTCGACGTTCGCGAGATGCCCAGCCGCCTCGACCGCCACGAACTGGCCCGATCGCAGGCTGGCCACCATGACGTCCTGCTCGTCTCGGGAGCTCAGCGCGTCTTCGGCTCCCCAGATGACGACCGCGGGCACCTCGAGTCCCGCCAGTACGGAAAGGGAGTCGGGACGCACGGCCATCGCGCGCTGATACCAGGCCACCGTGGGCGCCGGGGCCGCCGCGAGCCAGCCCTTGACCTGCGCGACGACGTCGGGGCGCTCTGCCCTGGACGTCTCCCCGAGGAGACCGGGCAGCACCGCCTGCTCGAGGATGCGCGCCGTGTCGCCCGGCGACTCCTCGCACAGGCGAGCCAGCCGCTCGCGGTTCTCGTCGCGCGGCGTCGCCGTCGGCTGTCGCCTTGGTGTCGCACAGCACGACGCCCCGAAGCACGTCCGGCCGGATCGCCGCGATGGCCATCGTCACATAGCCGCCCAGAGAGATGCCGCCGACGACACAGCGGTCGATGCCGCGGTCGGCGAGCTCCGTCAGAACCACGTCTGCCACCGTCGAGAGCGACGGCTCGCCCTCGAGAAGGCGCGATCGCCCGAAGCCGGGCAGGTCCGGAACCAGCACCTGCCAGCCCGCGCTAGCCAGCGCATCCGCCTGGGGCCGCCACATCGTGCCATCGCAAGGGAAGGCGTGCAGCAGGACGATCGTGGGCCCCGAGCCGAACTCCTCGACGTGCAGCGAACCGCTCATATGTCGCTCCATCGGTCCATCGGGCCGAGCCACTCGGTCGGCAGGGGGCTCATCTCGGGCGCCACCACGTCGACGATCCCGTCGAGGAGCTGCTTCACGAACCGCTCGCCGACCCATAGGTGCTTGGCGCCATCGATCCCGCGGACCTCGGCCTGCGGAATGACGGCGAAGCGTCGAACCGCCTCCTCGGGCTGCAGGTAGTCGTCCAGCTCCGGCACGAACGCCGTGATCGGGCGTCGTGACCCGGCCCAGCCGACGAGGTCGGCCTCGGTCGAGAACCTCAGCGGAGGCGACAGCAGGATGGCGCCGAGCACGGGATCGATGTTGCCGTGCTTCAGGATCACGTCGGTGCCGAACGACCATCCCAGTAGCCACGGATCCGGCAGCCCGCGGCGGACGACCTCGTCGATCGCCGCTCGTAGGTCGAGGCCCTCGCCGCGGCCCTCGTCGAAGGCGCCCCCGCTGGTGCCCGCCGCGCTCGTGGTTCCGCGCGTGTTGAAGCGCAGCACGGCGACGTCGGCCAGGGCCGGCAGGCGCCACGCCATCTTGCGCAGCACGTGGCTGTCCATCATGCCGCCGTGCGTCGGGAGCGGGTGCACGCAGACGATGGTCGCCCGGGGCTCGGCGAGCATCGGCAGGGCGAGTTCGCCGACCAACGACAACCCGTCCGCGGTGCGCAGGCGGAGCGGATCCCGCCGGGCGGGAAGCACCGAGTTGGCCACGATCGACTGATGGTCCATCAGCGTCGCGGTCCTCTGCGGTCCCGAGCGGCCCAGCAGGGCGTGTGCCAGTGCCGACGGTGCTCGAGCCCCTTGGGGTCGTCCGCAGGGAAGGCGACGGTGTGCGGCGTCGCCGGCAGGATCTCCTGATCGCAGCCCGGGCAGCGGTAGGGCTTCGTCGCTGCGGAGCCCGTCACCTTCTGCACGACCCACTCGCCGTCGGGGTGCACCTCGACAGTGCGGCTCGCATAGGCCGGGCCGAGTTCCTTCGTCTCGTCGGTTCGACGTCGGTTCTTGCGACCCATCAGCCGTAGACCCGGAAGCCCCGACCTGTCTTGCGGCCCAAGTAGCCAGCGGTCACCAGGTGCTCCAGCCGAGGTGCCGGGGCGAAGCCGGGCTCCCGGAATTCGCGGTAGAGCGTCTGCTGGATGGCAAGCGACACATCGAGCCCGACGACGTCGAGCAGCTCGAACGGCCCCATGGGGTAGCCGCAGCCCTTCTTCATCGCGAGGTCGATGTCGTCGGCTGAGGCGTAGTTCGCCTCGAGCATGCGCACCGCGTCATTGAGGTACGGGAACAGCAGGGCATTGACGATGAACCCGGCACGGTCGACGCACTCGACCGGATGCTTGCCGATCTCGCGGCACACCCGCACCGAGGTCTGGGCGACGTCCGGGGCCGTGGCGACGGTGGAGACCACCTCGACCAGCCGCATGAGCTGCGCGGGATTGAAGAAGTGCAGGCCGATCACGTCCTGGGGACGATTGGTGACCGCTGCCATGTCGATGACCGGCAGGCTCGAGGTCGTCGTCGCCAGGATCGCGCCGGGCTTGCAGTACTCGTCCAGCTCACGGAACAGGTCCGTCTTCGCCGTCAGGTCCTCGACGATCGCCTCGACGACGAGGTCGACGTCGGCAAGCGCCTCGGCCAGCGTATGTCCCGAGATCCGACCGAGTGCGGCCGTGCGCTCCTCGTCGGTGAGCTTCCCCTTGTCGACAGCCTTCGCGAGAGACGCGGTCATCCGATCGGTGACGGCGGCAATGCCCTTCTCGGTGCGCGCGACGAACGTGACGTCGAATCCCGCCTTCGCGAACACCTCGACGATGCCAGAGGCCATCGTCCCCGAACCGACCACTCCGACCTTCGTGACCGGCCGCCCGACGGGTGCGCCGTCGGCCTCGGCCGCGGGCTCGGCAGCGTCGACGACGACCGGTGACCCGGGCGCCTCGTAGGCATAGAAGCCGCGTCCGCTCTTGCGGCCACGCAGTCCGGCCGTGACCATCTGCTTGAGGATCGGGCTCGGCGCATGGAGGCGATCGCGCCCCTGCCTGTACATCGTGTCGAGGATCTCGTAGGCGGTGTCGAGGCCGATGAGGTCGAGAAGCATCAGCGGACCCATCGGGTAGCCGCATCCCAGCCGCATGGCGGCGTCGATGTCCTCACGCGTCGCGTAACGCGACTCGAACAAGGACACGGCGTGATTGAGGTAGCCGAAGAGCAGGGCGTTGGCGATGAAGCCCGCCTTGTCCTGCACGACGACGGGTTCCTTGTCGAGCGAGCGGGCGAATTCAGCAGCCTCGTCGACGACCTCCTGCGAGGACACCACGGTACGGACGATCTCCACGAACGCCTGCACGGGAGCAGGGTTGAAGAAGTGGATGCCCACGACGTTGGCCGGGCGCGCCGTGGCGACGGCGATGTCGGTGACCGACAGGGACGACGTGTTCGAGGCGAGGATCGCGTGCGGCTTGGTGACGGCGTCGATCCGCGCGAACAGGTCCTTCTTGAGGTCGAGGTTCTCCGACACGGCCTCGATCACGAGGTCGGCCTCGACCAGCGCCTCGAGCTCGGTGGAGAAGGAGATCCGGTCGAGCAGCGCCGTGCGCTCGTCCTCGCTCAGCTTGCCGCGGGCCACTCCGCGCGCCGTCGAGCCCTCGAGCCGGCCGCGACCGCGATCCAGCTCGGCCGGCCCCGTCTCGACCGCGATCACCCGGTGACCGTGGCGGGCCACCACCTCGGCGATGCCCGCACCCATGGTGCCCAGGCCGATGACGCCAACCGTCGAGATGGTCATGTCTGCTGTCCTCCACCGTGTCGTCGACGCCTCGCGCCGACCTCCGAGCCTAGCGGGACGACCACACGCAACGCGGGGCGCGGGCAGCCGCCCGACAGCAGCCGGGTGGTGAATGATCGGCCCATGCCCGAGCAGCCGATCGAGCGCCCGCGCCGGCTGGGGCCCGGCCTCGTGGCGGGCCTGCTGGCGTCCCTCGTGGTGTCGCTGGCGGTCACCGTGGGCGCCGCTCCCCCGGCTGCCGCCGGCGAGGACGCGGCGCAGCAGCTGGCGGACCGCTACTCCCCCCTTGTCGTCGTGCGCGCCCACCCGACCCCCTGCGGGACCGGTGAGCCCTACCTCCCCACGCCGGTCGAGACCGTGCTGGGCAACGCCGACGTCGTCCTGCGCGGACCTGGAGGGGTCACGATCGCGGCGCCCACCGCGGCGGACCTCGCCGGCAAGGGCGAGGGCTGGTACCTCGACCTGCCGGGCAACCCGCTGGACCCCGGCTGCGCCTACGAGTCATGGTTCGCCGTCGCCTCGGCGAACCGCCAGCCGACCGTCTATGCGCGGATCGGCACGGATCCCGACCATCCCGACATGCTGGCCCTCCAGTACTGGTTCTTCTGGACGTACAACGACTGGAACGACAAGCATGAGGGCGACTGGGAGATGATCCAGCTCCTCTTCGCGGCGCAGACTCCCGAGCAGGCGCTCGCCGACGCGCCCACGAGCACGGCCTTCGCCCAGCACGAAGGCTCGGAGACGTCCGATTGGACGGACGAGAAGCTGCTCAAGCAAGGCGACCACGTGGTCGTGTACCCCGGCGAGGGCTCCCATGCCGCGTACTACACGCAGGCCCAGTGGTTCGGCAAGAGTGCCGCGGCCGGCTTCGGCTGCGACTCGACGCAGGCGGCGGGCACCCTCATCACCCCCACGGTTGTCCTCCTGCCCGACGACGCCGGCGGCGAGTTCGAGTGGTTGTCCTTCACCGGGCGCTGGGGTCAGAAGGCCCCGTCATTCAACAACGGCCCGACCGGCCCCAACACGAAGACGCAATGGCTGCATCCAGTCAGCTGGCAGGCGGACGAGGGACGCGCCGGCGCCGTCGCCCTCCCGGTGGTTGGCGGTCCGGCCGTGGAGTCCTTCTGCGCGATGACGGCTGCCGGATCCCTCCTTTTCGTCAAGGTGCTCGACCAGCCCATTCTGGTCGTGGGTCTCGTGCTGGCAATGATCGTCCTCATCGTCGTCCTCGTGATCGCCACGGCCTGGCGCCACGGGGACGATCACCAGCCCGATCGCGAGCGTCGGGCCGGCCAGGTCATCACGGCCTCGTTCGAGCTGCTGGGCAAGCACGCCGGCGGCCTATGGCCCCTGGTGATCGCCGTCGGACTGTCGAGCGCCGGGGCTCTCGGCCTGCAGCGTCTCGCCCTGCACCGACGCCCGTCCGGGGACCTCACCGACGTGTACGGCGTGGCCGACCGGCCGCTGGCGACGGGACTCGTCATCCTCGTGTCGCTCGTCCTGGCGCCAGTGATCGCGGTGCTCCTGGCGGCCACGGCGCGCGTGATCGAGAACGTCGCGCGTCAGAGGCCCGCCGACCCCTGGCAGTCCATCGCTTTCGCCGTGCGCAAGCCGGCCGGCGCCCTCGTCCAGCTGACCCTCTACGTGGTGGTCACCGCACTCGCATCGTCCCTGCTGCTTCTGCCGGTCGCACTCGCCCTCATCTCGTTCTTCGCCGTGGCGATGCCTGCGGCCGTCGTCGAGGGGCTTGGCTTCGTCGCCGCCTTCACGCGCAGTGCGCGGCTCACCCACGGACGGCACTGGCGAGCCATCTTCCTGAGCGTCCTGCTGGTCTGGATCGGGTTCAGCGTGCCCGGCCTCGTCGGGGGCCTGCTCCTCCTGATCACCGGGTGGCCGTTCTGGATCACCAACACCGTCGTCATCGTGCTCAGCGCGGTCCTGCTGCCGTTGTCCGCGATCGGCCTCACGCTGCAGTTCTACGACCTCCGTCAGGAGGAGGTCAGGGACGCACTGGTCCCCTAGAACAGGCGCAGTCCAGGGTCGTCGGTGCCCTTGAGCGCGTCGTAGTCGAGGACGACGCAGCGGATGCCTCGGTCCTCCGCCAGGACGCGGGCCTGCGGCTTGATCTCCTGGGCGGCGAAGACACCGGCCACGGGAGCAAGCAGCGGGTCGCGGTTGAGCAGCTCGAGGTAGCGCGTGAGCTGCTCCACGCCGTCGATCTCGCCACGACGCTTGATCTCCACGGCGACCGTGGCACCGCCGGCGTCCTTGCAGAGCAGGTCCACCGGGCCGATCGCCGTCGGGTACTCCCGCCGCACGAGGGAGTACCCATCGCCCAGCACGCTGACGTGCAGCGCGAGAAGCCGCTGCAGGTGCGCCTCCACCCCGTCCTTCACCAGCCCCGGATCCACGCCCAGGTCGTGATCGGTCGCGTGGAGCACCTCGAGCAGCGTGATGACCAGCTGCTCGCCGGCCTTGTTCTCGACCGTCCAGACCTCGACCACGCCATCCTCAGTCGAGGCCACGACCCGCGTCTGGCATGGCGGGCTCATCCAATTCAGGGGCTTGTACGAGCCACCGTCGGAATGGATGAGGACAGACCCATCGGCCTTCATCATGATCACGCGGTTCGACTCGGGCAGGTGCGCCGTGAGGCGTCCCACGTAGTCGACCGTGCAGCGGGCCACCACGATTCGCACGCACGGCAGCGTATCGACTGACGTCACACCGGTACTGCGTGCCATGATCGGGACCGTGCCTGACGCTGCCATCACGGTCACCGATGTTCGCAAGCGCTATGGGGAACTGTGGGCCCTCGACGGGGTCTCGTTCGAGATCGGCGAGGGCGAGTGCTTCGCCCTTCTCGGCCCCAACGGCGCGGGCAAGACCACCATCACCGAGATTCTCGAGGGCTACCGCAAGCGCGACTCCGGCGAGGCGACCGTCCTGGGCATCGACCCCGGGTCCGGCGACCGGGCGTGGAAGTCGCAGCTGGGGATCGTGCTCCAGTCCGATCGCGACCTCGGCGACCTGACTGTTGCGGAGGCGGTGCACCACTTCTCCGCGTACTTTCCCCGCCCGCGCGACCCCGACGAGGTCATCGAGTCCGTGGGCCTGACGGACAAGCGAGGATCGCGGAACGAGAAGCTGTCCGGCGGTCAGCGCCGACGCCTCGACGTGGCCCTCGGCATCGTGGGGCGTCCGCGAGTCCTGTTCCTCGACGAGCCGACGACAGGCTTCGACCCGGAGGCACGACGCGACTTCTGGCAGCTCATCGACGGCCTCAAGGCCGAGGGCACGACGATCCTGCTCACCACGCACTACCTCGAGGAGGCCGAGTACCTCGCCGACCGGGTTGCCGTCATCTCGCGAGGCCGCGTCGTCGAGTGCGACACGCCCGCACGGCTCGGCGACCGGCAGCGCGGGTCGGCCCGCGTGACCTGGCTCGAGAGCGGCCACGAGCGCGAGGTCCACACCATGGAGCCGACGAAGGTGGTCGGGGAGCTCGCGGCGCGCTTCGACGGCGAGGTGCCGGGCCTGACGGTCGCCCGTGCGCGCCTCGAGGACGTCTACCTCGCGCTCCTGGACGGCGATCGGTACGACGAAGGCGGTGACAGCCTGTGACGACGCTGGCGCACGACTCGACTCACTCCATCCCCACCACGTGGTCGATCGGCCGACGACGCATCTCGGTGGAGCTCAAGCAGTTCTTCCGGGATCGCAACTCCGCGCTGTGGAACTTCGCCTTCCCCGTCATCCTCCTCGTGATCTTCGGCTCGGTCTTCGGTGCTCAGGACCTTGGCCCCGACATCACCTTCGCGCGGTACTTCGTCGCGGGCATGATCGCGTCGGGCGTGCTGTACACGTCCTTCCAGAACCTCGCCATCGCGATTCCCCTGGAGCGCGAGGACGGCACCCTCAAGCGCCTGCAGGGGACGCCTATGCCGAAGGTGTCGTACTTCATCGGGAAGATCGGCACCGTGTTCGTCGCCTACGTGGCGCAGGTGACGATCCTCATCACCGTCGGGGTGCTGTTCTACGGAGTGAAGGTGCCCAGCACGCCGCTGCAGTGGTTCACGTTCTTCTGGGCCAGCCTGCTCGGCCTGATCTCCTGCACCCTGCTGGGGATCGCGTTCAGCGTGGTGCCGAAGACCGGTCGCGGTGCCTCCGCGGTCGTGTCACCCATCGTCCTCGTGCTGCAGTTCACGTCCGGCGTGTTCTTCGTCTTCAGCCAGCTTCCGCACTGGATGCAGGTCTTCGCCTCGTTCTTCCCGCTGAAGTGGCTGGCTCAGGCGATGCGCAGCGTCTTCCTGCCGGAGGCCGCGGCCGTGCTCGAGCCGGGCGGCGGCTGGGAGCTGGGTCAGTGCGCGGCGATGCTCGCGCTCTGGTGCGTCATCGGGCTGGTCCTGGCCGTCGTGTTCTTCCGCTGGACGCCGCGCGGCTCCAACTGAGCTGTCGCGTTCGACCTGCTGATCCAGCCCGATGGCGGGGGGCCCAGTTTGGGGCCACCATGGGCGCGTGACCGCGTGGAACTCGTTCTCCTTCGCCTTCGGTCCCATCGTGGCGGTCGCCCTCGTCGGCATCTTCGTGCTGATCCTTCGCTGGGCGTTCAGCCGTGGCTCCTCGGTCGTCGCCGCCCCGCCGCGACCGGGCACCGCAGGCGAGTACGGCCTCCTCGTGCCGGTGGCCGCCCCGTCAACGTACGTGGAGGGCGAGATCCTGAGGCAGCGCCTCGAGAGCCAGGGGGTCCGTGCCAACCTTGCGTCGACCCTCGACGGACCACGAGTGATGGTCTGGCCCGGCGATGAGGAGCGCGCTCGGCAGGTGCTGGCTACGGGTCGGTGATCGTGTCCCGTCGCACGTGGGCGCCGAGCGACTGCAGGGCCGGCACGAACCCGGCATAGCCACGATCGATGTGGCCGACCCCGTACACGGTCGTCTCGCCCTCGGCCACGAGCCCAGCCAGGACCAGGCCCGCTCCGGCCCGGATGTCGGTCGCCTCCACGGGAGCGCCGGACAGGCACCTCTGCCCGCGAACGAGGGCGTGGTGCCCGTCGGTCTTCACCTCGGCGCCGAGTCGGGCCAGCTCCTGCACGAAGCGGAAGCGTGCCTCGAACAGGTTCTCGGTCACCAGCGACGCACCCTCAGCGATGGAGTTGAGCGCGATGAACTGCGGCTGGAGGTCGGTCGGGAAGCCGGGGTACGGAAGGGTGACGATGTCGACGGACCTGGGCCGCCGGTCCATGGTGACCCGGAAGCCGTCCGGCAGGACGGACACCTCTGCCCCGGCGACGACGAGCTTCTCCAGAGCGAGGTTGAGATGGTCGGCCTCGGCGTGCCGGATCGAGACGTCACCGCGGGTGATCGCCGCCGCCGCCGCCCACGTGCCGGCAACGATTCGGTCCGGCACGGTGGCGTGCTCGACCGGGTGCATCGCCTCCACGCCGATCACCGTCAGCGTGGACGAGCCGACGCCGTCGAGCTGGGCGCCCATCTCCTGCAGCATCGTGCAGATATCGACGATCTCCGGCTCGCGGGCTGCGTTGTCGATGACGGTCTCACCGTCGGCCAGGACGGCCGCCATGAGCAGCGTCTCGGTGGCGCCGACACTCGGGAAGTCCAGCCAGTGGCGCGCGCCGCGCAGCCGCTCGGGCGTGCTCGCCACGAGGTAGCCATGCTCGCTGGTGACCTCGGCGCCCATGCGTCGCAGGCCGTCGATGTGCATGTCGAGGCCGCGCGAGCCGATGTTGTCGCCGCCTGGCAGGGCCACGTCGGCCGCACCGGTGCGCGTCACCAACGGCCCGAGCACGCAGATCGAGGCCCGCATCCTGCGGACGAGGTCGTAGTCCGCCCGGTGGTCCGGCCGGTCAGGGACCGTGATCGACAGCGAGGCTGTCGCGACATCGTGCGTCACCGTGCAACCCAGTCGCCTCAGCAGCTCGGCCATGATCTCGACATCGAGGATGTCAGGGACGTTCGTAATGGTCGTGGTGCCCGGAGCCAGCAGGGCCGCCGCCATCAGCTTGAGCACCGAGTTCTTGGCGCCCGTGACGAACACCTCGCCACGCAGCGGGCCGCCGCCGGTGACCCGCAATACCTCCACGCGCGAATCGTACGGGTGCCTTAGGGTCGTGCCATGGTCAACCTCACCCGCATCTACACCCGCACCGGCGATGACGGAACGACGTCCCTGGGCGACATGAGCCGAACGGGCAAGAACGATCCCCGCCTCAAGGCCTACGCCGACGTCGACGAGGCGAACTGCGCGATCGGCCTGGCCCTGGCCAGTGTGGAGTTTCCCGAGGATGTCCGCACCCTGCTGGTGGCGATCCAGAACGACCTCTTCGACGTGGGTGCCGACCTCTGCACGCCGGTGGTCGAGAACCCCGAGCACCCGCCGCTGCGGGTCACCGACCCCTACGTGGCCCGGCTCGAGCAGGCCTGCGACGACTACAACTCCCAGCTCGAGCCGCTGCGCTCGTTCGTGCTGCCCGGTGGGAGCGTGGGAGCCTCGCAACTGCATGTCGCCCGCACCGTGGTCCGGCGGGCCGAGCGGTCGACGTGGGCGGCCCTGGACACGTACCACGGTGGCATGAACCCGCTGACCGCCACGTACCTCAATCGCCTCAGCGACCTGCTCTTCATCCTGGCGAGGCTGGCCAACAAGAACGCCGGTGGCGACGTCCTGTGGCAGCCTGGCGCCAATCGCTGACCCAGGTCAGCGAGCCGACCGCGGCTAGCGAGAGACGATGCCCTTGGCGACGCCGGCGACCTGGATCCGCGTCTCGGCGCGGCGGACGGCCGGACCCTCCTCGGGACTGATGCCGCCCTCCTGAAGACGGGCCAGGGCGGCCTGGGCGCGCTCGAGGTCGATGTCCTCGGCGAGCTCGGCGACCTCGGCGATCACATTCACGTTGTCGTGCTCGACCGAGAAGAATCCGCCGTGCACGGCGATGAGCAGCTTCGATCCATCGAGCTCCTCGATGCGAAGAGGGCTCTCGACCAGCAGCGCCAGCACCGGCTCGTGACCGGGAAGGATCCCGATGTCGCCCTCCGGCGTCTTCGCCACGAGGCTCTTGGCCTGGCCCGTCCACAGCGCCCGCTCGGCGGACACCACGGCCACGTTCAGGATCTTGTCGCCGTCAGCCATTCCTGACTAGCCCTTCGCCAGGGCGGCAGCGTTGCGCTCGACATCCTCGATGCCACCAGCCATGAAGAACGCCTGCTCGGGAAGATGGTCGTACGTGCCCTCGCACAGCGCCTTGAAGGACGCGATGGTCTCCTCGACGGGCACGAACGAGCCGGCCTGCCCGGTGAAGGCCTCCGCGACGAACATGTTCTGCGACAGGAAGCGCTGGATGCGGCGCGCGCGCCCGACGAGGATCTTGTCCTCCTCGGAGAGCTCGTCGATGCCGAGGATGGCGATGATGTCCTGGAGGTCCTTGTAGCGCTGAAGGATCTCCTTGACGCGGGCTGCGACGGCGTAGTGCTCGTCGCCGACGTACCGCGGGTCGAGGATGCGCGACATCGAGTCGAGCGGATCGACGGCAGGGTAGATGCCCAGCTCGGAGATCGGACGGCTCAGGGTCGTCGTCGCGTCGAGGTGGGCGAACGTCGTGGCCGGGGCCGGGTCGGTGAGGTCGTCGGCGGGCACGTAGATGGCCTGCAGCGACGTGATCGAGTGACCGCGCGTCGACGTGATGCGCTCCTGCAGCTGGCCCATCTCGTCGGCCAGGGTCGGCTGGTAGCCGACGGCCGACGGCATGCGGCCGAGGAGGGTCGAGACCTCGGAGCCGGCCTGCGTGAAGCGGAAGATGTTGTCGATGAAGAGCAGCACGTCCTGCTTCTGCACGTCGCGGAAGTACTCCGCCATCGTCAGCGCCGACAAGGCGACGCGAAGACGGGTGCCCGGCGGCTCGTCCATCTGGCCGAAGACGAGTGCGGTCTTCTCCAGGACGCCCGACTCGCTCATCTCCAGGAAGAGGTCGTTGCCCTCACGGGTGCGCTCGCCGACGCCCGCGAACACGGACACGCCGCTGAAGTTCTCGGCTACGCGGTAGATCATCTCCTGGATGAGGACCGTCTTGCCGACGCCCGCACCGCCGAACAGGCCGATCTTGCCGCCCTTGACGTACGGGGTGAGCAGGTCGATGACCTTGATGCCGGTCCAGAAGACCTCGGTCTTGGACTCGAGCTGGTCGAAGGCCGGCGGCTGGCGGTGGATGCTCCAGCGGTCGGTGATCTCCAGAGAGGACTCCGGGACGTCGAGCGGGATACCGAGGGTGTTCCAGACGTGGCCCTTCGTGACGTCGCCGACCGGCACGGTGATCGAGTTGCCGGTATCGCGCACCTCGGCGCCGCGGACGAGTCCGTCGGTCGGCTGCATCGAGATCGCGCGAACCATGTTGTCGCCGATGTGCTGGGCGACCTCGAGCGTGAGCAGGCGCGTGCCGCCACCCTCCTCGCCCTGGTCGAAGCTCACGTCGACGTGCAGGGCGTTGAACAGCTCGGGCATGGCCTCGACGGGGAACTCCACGTCGACGACAGGGCCGGTGACGCGGGCAACTCGGCCCACGCCGGTCTTGGTGTCTCGGTCGTTGCGGTCATCTTCGTTCCCTCTCCTAGCCTGCGGCTGACAATGCGTCGGCGCCGCCGACGATCTCGCTGATTTCCTGGGTGATCTCGGACTGACGAGCCTGGTTGGCCTGACGAGACAAGGACTTGATCATCTCTTCGGCGTTGTCGGTGGCTGACTTCATCGCTCGACGACGTGCGGCGTGCTCGGACGCCGCTGACTCGAGCAGCGCCGAGTAGACGGTGTGCTCGATGTACCGCGGCAGCAGCGCGTCGAGGACGGTCTCGGCGTCGGGCTCGAACTCATAGAGCGCGGAGGGAAGCGCACCCTCCTCGCGGACGATGACCTCGTCGACGACCTCGAGCGGAAGGACGCGACGGATCCGTGCCTCCTGGCTGACCATCGACATGAAGTGCGTGTAGACGAGGTGGATCTCGTCGACCCCGCCCTCCTCGGTCGGTGTCATGAACGCGTCGAACAGGTCGCTGGCGATCCTCTTCGCGTCGGCGTAGGTCGGCTGGTCGGTGAAGCCGGTGTACTCCCCCGCCATGACGCGATCGCGGAAGCGGTAGTAGCCGACTCCCTTGCGGCCCACGACGTACGGCACCACCGTGATGTTGCTCTCGCGCAGGTTGGTCGCCAGTCCCTCCGCCTCGCGGATGGCGTTCGCCGAGTAGGCGCCCGCCAGGCCGCGGTCGGCCGTCACGACGAGCACGGCCGCCCGCGTGCGGTTCTCGGCGTTGGCCATCAACGGGTGCTTCGACACGTCGGACGCGTCGGTGGCCGCAGCGCTGATGGCCGCATACAGGTTCCGCAGGTAGGGCAGCGACGCATCAAGGCGCTGCTGCGCCTTCACGATGCGCGAGGAGGCGATGAGCTCCATCGCCTTCGTGATCTTCTTGGTCGACTGGACGGACTTGATCCGCCGCCGGTAGACCCTCAGTTGTGCACCCATAGCAGTTAGCCCCGAACCGCCCGCTTGATCTGCGTGTGATCGATCTGGTCGTCCGACACTGCGGCGACCGGCTCGTCGTTCACCAGCAGGTGGCCGGCAGTCGTCGTGAACTGGCGCTTGAACTCTCCGATGGCTCCTTCGAGAACCGAGACGGTGTCGTCGGACAGGTCGGTTGTCGTCCGAATGGCGTCGAACACCTCGGGCTTGGCGCGATCGAGGTAGTCGAGGAACTCGGCGTCGAAGCGACGGATGTCCTCGACGGGAACGTCGTCGAGCTGCCCGGTGGTGCCGGACCACACGGACACGACCTCGCGCTCCATCGCCTGCGGCTTGTACTGCGGCTGCTTCAGCAGCTCGACCAGCCGTGCACCGCGCTCGAGCTGCGCCTTCGACGCTGCGTCGAGGTCCGAGCCGAAGGCGGCGAACGCCTCGAGCTCACGGAACTGGGCGAGGTTGAGGCGAAGTCGGCCTGCGACCTTGCGCATGGCCTTGGGCTGCGCCGAGCCGCCGACGCGGGACACCGAGATGCCGACGTTGATGGCCGGCCGGACGCCCGAGTTGAACAGGTCGGACTCGAGGAAGCACTGCCCGTCGGTGATGGAGATGACGTTGGTCGGGATGTACGCCGAGACGTCATTCGCCTTGGTCTCGATGATCGGCAGGCCGGTCATCGAGCCGGCGCCGAGCTCGTCGGAAAGCTTCGCGCAGCGCTCGAGCAGGCGGCTGTGCAAGTAGAAGACGTCACCGGGGTACGCCTCGCGGCCCGGCGGGCGGCGCAGGAGCAGCGACACGGCGCGGTAGGCCTCGGCCTGCTTGGACAGGTCGTCGAACACGATGAGAACGTGCTTGCCCTGGTACATCCAGTGCTGGCCGATGGCCGAGCCGGTGTACGGAGCCAGGTACTTGAAGCCGGCCGGGTCGGATGCCGGTGCGGCGACGATCGTCGTGTACTCCAGCGCGCCGTACTCCTCGAGGGCGCCCTTGACAGCGGCGATCGTGGAGCCCTTCTGGCCGATGGCGACGTAGATGCAGCGGACCTGCTTGTTCGGATCGCCGGTCTGCCAGTTCTCACGCTGGTTCAAGATGGTGTCGAGGCAGACGGCGGTCTTGCCGGTCTGGCGGTCGCCGATGATCAGCTGACGCTGGCCGCGGCCGATGGCCGTCATGGCGTCGATGGCCTTGATGCCGGTCTGCATGGCCTCCTTGACGGGCTGGCGCTGCACGACCGTGGGCGCCTGCACCTCGAGGGCGCGACGCGCCTCGGCCTCGATCGGGCCCAGACCGTCGATCGGATTGCCCAGCGGGTCGACCACGCGACCGAGGAAGGCATCACCGACAGGCACGGACAGGACCTCGCCTGTGCGCCGCACGGGCTGACCCTCCTCGATGGCCGAACCGTCGCCCAGCAGGACGACGCCGATCTCGCGCACGTCGAGGTTGAGGGCCAGGCCCATGAGGCCGCCCTCGAACTCGAGCAGCTCGTTGGTCATCGCAGAGTGGAGGCCTTCGACGCGGGCAATGCCGTCGCCGGTCTCCATGACGCGGCCAACCTCTTCGCGGGCGGTGCCGGGCGAGTACGCCGCAACGTTCCGCTCGATCGCATCCCGGATCTCTTCCGGCCGGATCGTGAGCTCCGTCATGGTGTCCTGCTCTCTTTCTCGGCCCGCGTCCGCGGGCGGTGTCTGTCGGTTCCCTGCTTCGTTGGTGCAGATGCTGAGTGGTGCTGCCCGGCTAGCCGAGGATGGCTCGCCTGGCCTGTTCCATGCGTGAGGCCACGGTTCCGTCGATGACCTCGTCGCCGATCATGACGTGGACTCCACCGAGCACGGACGGATCCACCGCGACGTTGAGCCGAACGGTGCGGCCCTTGAGGCGTGACAGCACGTCGGCAAGTCGCCGTTCCTGCGACTCGTCGAGCGGCGCAGCCACTCGCACCTCGGCGACAACGCGCTCGCGCTGCTTCGCCGCCAGGTGACACAGGTCGTCGACCGCCGCGTCGATGCGCCGGCCATGGAGGTGGCCCACGGCGTACTGCAGGACCTGATCGGTGGCGGCCGTTGACCGGCCCGCAAGAAGGTCGCGGACGATGGCGGCCTTCGTAGCCGCGCTCTGCGCGGGATCGGTGAGCGCCATCTGCAGCGCCGACGACGCGTCCAGCGCACGACCGAAGCGGAACAGCTCCTCCTCGGTCGCATCCAGGGAGCCGTCGGCCTCGGCGACCGTGAAGGCCGCCTGATCCGCCAGCTGCTCGATCGCCGACAGCATGTCGGCGTCGGAGGACCACCGACGCCCGATGACCATCAGCAGCACGTCGACGGCCAGGGCGCTCAGCCGATCGCCGAAGATCTGCCGCACGAGGCCCTCGCGACTCGATCCCGGCTGACCGGGGTCGGCGAGCGTCGTGCGCAGCGGTGTCTCGTTGTCGAGCAGCGCGGCTACGGCGAACAGCTCGCCGGACAACTGCGCGAAATCCGCGTCCTGCCGGCGGGCGTCGAGGCCCTCCTGGCAGGCAGCGAGGCTCTCGCGGCTGGATCCGATCATCAGTTGGCCGCCTGCTGCTCGAGGTCGTTGAGGAACTCGTCGACGGTCTGCCGGATGCGATCATCATCGGTGAGCGACTGCCCGACGACCTTGCCGGCGAGAGTGACGGCCAGCTCGCCGACCTGACGGGTCAGCTGCGACGTCGCCTGAGCACGGTCGGCCGCAAGCGCGGCCTCTCCCGCCGCGGTCACGGCTGCAGCGGCCGTTCGCGCCTCGTTGCGGGCCTCCTCGATCATCGCTGCGCGATCGGACTGCGCCTGAGTGCGGATGGCCGCAGCCTCCTCACGAGCCGAGGCAAGCTGCTCGCGGTACTGCTCGAGCAGGGCCTGCGCCTCCGCCTCGGCGGCTGCCGAGCGCTCGATGCCGCCCTCGATGGCGTTCGTCCGGTCCTCGAGCGTCTTCTTGATGCCGGGCAGGGCGACCTTCGCCAGACCACCGAACACGATGATGAAGGCGATGATCCCGATGATCAGCTCATCGATCGGGACAGCCAGGACCGATGGAGCCTCCTCGGCTCCAGCGACCGAGCCGACGACCATGGTGCTCGCTGTGGCAAGAACGTTAATCACAACGGTGACCTTCCCGTGTCAATCAATGGACTGAACCGATAAGGCTCAGGTCACTTGCCGTAGACGAAGGGGGCGACGAAGCCGATGAGCGCGAGCGCCTCGGTCAGCGCGAAGCCGAGGATCATGTTCTGCCGGATTACGCCGTAGGCCTCGGGCTGACGGGCGATGGCCTGAACGCCCTGGCCGAAGATGATGCCGATACCGACACCGGGGCCGATGGCCGCGAGGCCATAGCCGATCGAGCCGAGCGAGCCGGTGACTTCCGCGAGAAGCGACATGTCGATTCCTTTACTTTCCTGGCCGACGGTCGTTCCGCCGGTCTGGGGTCTGTGGGTTATGGAGTTATAGGTCGAGCGGCTTCGGGCTGGTGCTGCTATCAGTGCTCCGCGTGCAGTGCCCCACTGATGTAGACGGCGGCCAGGAGCGTGAAGATGTAGGCCTGCAGCGCCTGGATCAGGGCCTCGAAGGCCGTCAGGGCAATCGCGACGATGAACGACGCGACCGAACCGATGATGCCGACGAGACTGGCGCTTAGGAGGTAGAAGGCCGCAACACTGAACGTCGCGATGAGCAGGTGGCCCGCGAACATGTTCGCGAAAAGACGGATGGCGTGCGTCGCCGGGCGGACGATGAGGTTCGAGAGGAGTTCCAAGGGCGCGAGAAGGACGTACATCGCCTTCGGCACACCCGGCGGGAACATCAGGTTCTTGAAGAAGCCGCCGAAGCCCTGCGAGTAGATGCCCAGCGGCACCCAGGTGATGTAGACGATCACGGCGAAGGCCACGGGAATGGCGAAGGCGGACGTGACGGGTATCTGGGCGAAGGGAACGATGCCCATGAAGTTGCAGAGCCACACCAGGAAGAAGAACGAGAACAGGAACGGGACGAACCGGTCGCCGTCCTTGCCGATGGTCTCGCGCGCGATGCCGTCGCGGATGAACAGGTAGCCCATCTCGCCGACGTTCTGTGCACCGCGAGGAACCAGCTTCGGCTTGCGGAAGGCGTAGATGAAGAAGCCGAGGATCAGGAAGACGCAGATGAAGAGCAGGATCGTGATCTTGGTGATGTGGAACTCGAGGCTGCCGATGGTGAACGTGAAGACGGCATCGAACTGGAAGATCTCGGCGCCGGGTGCGGGGAACCCGCACCCCGACATGAGGTGGCAGTCCAAACCGGATGCGACCACTGCTTCAGCTAACACCGGGCTCCTCCAAGCCGCTCACTGCACTGCTCACGCATGTCGTCATTCCGAGTCCCGATCGTGCCGTGCCTGATCCTCACGAGTCTCATGAGCGAGGCTCTTGAACAGCAGGTAGTACGACAGGGCCAGACCAACGATCGCCCCAACGGCCATCAGCACGTCCTGGTGGCCGAACCACCGGGACAGCAGCCATCCGAGACCGGTATAGAGAATCAGTCCCGACATCAGCCGACTGCTATTGGCCCACGCCGAACTGGACATCCTCCGGGCATCGTCCATCGAAACTGTCCGTTTCGGCGCGCCCGAACGGTACCAGCCATAGGGGCTCCACGAACCTCCGGGGGCGCTCACTTCGGCCCCTCCTGATCGACGTAGAGGACCTTCGTATTCCACGACGTGAAGGCCGCGGTGAAAATCCAGGCGAGGGTGCACGCAATGATCGTGGAGGCGAATACCTTCGGCGCGAAGAACGTCGCGTCCTGGAGGAGCAGAAGGATGACGAACAGGACGAGGATCTGACCGAGGTACACGACGAGCGCGGTCATCATCGCGGTCTCCGGGCTGGTGCGCAGCACCCTGCCGACGATGTACTGGCCCGTCGCGAAGAAGGCGACAGCGATCACCGTTCCGAGGATCCCGGCCAGCAGCCCTTTGCTGCCGAACATCAGCGCCCCGATGACCGTGCAGATGATGCCGACTCCCGTAGTCAGGATGCTGGCCCGGCGCAGCACGAGGGAGTCGACGGAGGGCACGCACGGACGCTATCGCACGCGTCCAATGGACCCCAAAGAAGGAGGGCACCGCCGCGGGGTGTGATTGCTCACTGCAAGCGGTTGCCCGGCCGGGCAGTCAGCCTGCGGTGCCAGTGCCCGTGTTCAGGGAATGGACGTTGGACGCCTGCTGCTTGCCGGGGCTGCGAACGGCGAGGACAAGGAGCCCGAGCCCCATGAAGAAGCCCACGACCGCGTAGCCGAGCGGCACGAACGCCATGGCCACCGCGGTGCCGGCCACGAGGGCGGTCCACGCGTACATGAGGATGACCGCCCGCATCTGCGAGTGACCCATCTCCAGCAGCCGGTGGTGCAGGTGCTGCTTGTCCGGGGCGAAGGGGTTGCGACCGGCGCGGGTGCGACGGATCACGGCGAGCAGAAGGTCGATGAGGGGAACGGCCATCACGGCGATGGGCAGCAGGATCGGCAGCAGCGTGGGCAGCAGGGTCCCGCCCGCAACGGCGCTGGGATCCACCTGGCCCGAGAGCGTGATCGTGCCGACCGCCAGCAGCAGGCCAAGGGTCATCGAGCCGGTGTCGCCCATGAAGATGCGCGCCGGATAGAAGTTGTGCGGCAGGAAGCCCAGGCACATGCCCACCAGCAGCATCGAAACGAGGGCAGCGAGCGTGGCCCGCTCGAAACCCAGCTCGAAGGACAGCAGGTACGAATAGGCGAAGAAGCCGCCTGCCGCGACGGCGACGATTCCGGCGGCCAGCCCGTCCAGGCCGTCGATGAAGTTGATGGCGTTGATGCTGATCAGGACGATGATGACGGTGAACAGGACGCTCGTGATCGGGTCGAGCACGAAGGTGCCGCCGATCGGCAGCCAGATGATCGCGATTCCCTGGAACGCCATCACGCCGGCGGCAAGGACCTGACCGGCGAGCTTGGTCGGTGCGTCAAGGCCCCACTTGTCGTCGACGACCCCGAGGGCGACGATGATCGCCACCCCGGACAGCAGGGCGATCGCCGAGTTGCTGTCGTCGAAGACGGCCCGCATCATCGGCAGCTTGCTGGCCAGCAGGATGCCGGCGAGCAGTCCGCCCACCATGGCCAGGCCGCCGAGCCGGGCGGTCGGCTGGGCGTGGACGTCGCGATCGCGCACCTGCGCCATCGCGTGGATCCTCAGTGCCAGCGCCCGGACCGGAGGGGTCAGCAGGTACGTGACCGCCGCGGCGGCCAGCAGGCACAGCAGGTATTCGCGCAAGGTCAGCCTCGCGGGTACGCCGGGTGTCGAGTGACAAGGTCGTGGACCATGCCGACGAGCTCGTCGGTCTCCTTGCCGTGCTCGTCGCGCACGGCGCGGCCGATGACCTCGGCGATGACAGCCATGTCGGGTTCGGTCATCCCCTGCGTCGTCACAGCCGGCGTGCCGACCCGGATCCCGGATCCCTTCGACGGAGGCTGCGGATCGTACGGGATCGCGTTCTTGTTGAGGGTGACGCGCGCAGCGTCACAGCGCGCCTCAGCGATGTCGCCGGTCACGTCGAGGGCCTGGATGTCGATGAGGGCCAGGTGGGTGTCGGTCCCGCCGCTGACCGGGCGCATGCCATGGGACTCGAGGCCGGCGGAGAGGGCCTGGGCATTGGCGACCACCTGCTTCGCGTATGCCTGGTACTCGGGGGTCGCCGCCTCCTTGAGGGCGACGGCCTTGGCGGCGACGCCGTGCATGAGGGGTCCGCCCTGCATCATCGGGAAGACGGCCTTGTCGATGGCGGCCGCGTGCTCGGCCTTGCAGACGATCATGCCGCCCCGCGGGCCGCGCAGGACCTTGTGCGTGGTGAACGTGACGACATCGGCGTAGGGCACCGGACTCGGGATGGCCTTGCCGGCCACAAGACCGATGAAGTGAGCCGCATCGACCATGAGAATGGCGCCCACCTCGTCCGCGATCGAGCGGAATGTGGCGAAGTCGATCAGCCGGGGGTAGGCGGTTGCGCCGGCGATGATCATCTTCGGCCGGTGCTCGAGAGCAAGGGCCCGGACCTCGTCGTAGTCGATGAGCTCGGTGTCCTGTCGCACTCCGTACGACACGATGTCGAACCACTTGCCGGAGAAGTTGACCTTCGAGCCGTGGGTCAGATGGCCGCCGTGCGGAAGGCTCATGGCCAGCACGGTCTCCCCCGGCTTCACGAAGGCACCGTAGGCCGCGATGTTGGCGCTTGCTCCGCTGTGCGGCTGCAGGTTCGCGTGCTCTGCGCCGAACAGCGCCTTGGCCCGCTCGATACCGATGAGCTCCGCACGGTCGACGTCGGCACAGCCGCCGTAGTAGCGCTTGCCGGGGTATCCCTCGGCGTACTTGTTGCTGAGCGTCGAGCCGAGTGCCGCGAGCACAGCCGGCGACGTGAAGTTCTCGCTGGCGATGAGCTGGATTCCGCTGCGGAGCCGCTCGAGCTCATCGAGGACGATCGACGCGATCTCAGGGTCCTCGGCAGTCAACTCGTCGAAGTCCGGACCCCAGAAGGGCGTGCTGTCCATGCGTCTCCCTCGCGCCATCGTCGTCACAGTTGGTTATTGATCGGTGTGCCGGACACTCTACGCGCCGAGCTCCGTGCCGTCGGGAAGCACAACGGGACAGATCCGCACCAGCTCGGACACTGGCAGAGCGCCTACGCGCACGACGCGCGGAACATCGCCGGTCGCATCCACCACCGTGCTGGGCAGCGAGTCCTCATCAGTGAGGTCCCCGGCGTCGAGGATGAGCGTGGCCAGACGGCCCAGCTGCGAGAGCGCGTCATCGGGAGCCGTCGGGGCGGGCAGGCCGGGGATGTTCGCCGTCGTCACGACCAGTGGTCCACTGGCATTGAGGAGGGCGAGCGCCATCGGATGGAGCGGCATCCGCACCGACAGGGGCGCGTCCGCTGGGAGCGCCCAGGCCAGGCTCGGCTGCGGGCGCAGCATGAGGGTGAGTGGCCCCGGCCAGAAGGCATCCATCAGTGACCTCGCGTCGTCCGAGACCCCTGTCGCGATGCCAGGCACCGTCGAGCGAGAACCGACCATGACCGGCAGGGGCACGGTCTCGTCGTATCCCTTGGCGTTGCGGAGCGCGATGATGCCGCGCTCCGAGAACGCGTCGGTGGTGATTGCGTAGACGGTCTCCGTGGGCATGATGACAAGGTCGCCGCGACGCACTGCCGCACGTCCAGCGGCGATGGCCCGCTCGCGGTCGCGGCCGTCAGCGCACTCGATTCGCAGCGTCACGACCGCGCCTCAGGTCCTGACCTTGCGGGCCAGCGTGAAGCGCGGCAGGCCGTTGAGGTCGATGCGGTCGGCCACCGACGTGAACACGTGCCGCCCGAACGGAACGTCGGCCATGGTGGACAGCTCGTGGCCGGCTGTGTACCCCGTGACCGTTCCGGGCACCCCGGCTGCACCTGCCGCCAGACCCTGAGTGTCGCCGTGCTCGATGACGAGCAGGCCCCCCGGCTTGAGCAGGATCGCTGCGGTGCGCAGCACCCCGCGGACAACGTCGAGGCCGTCCTCCCCGCCGTACAGGGCCATGCTCGGCTCGTGATCGCGCACCTCAGGCTCGCGAGGGATCATCATGTCCGGGATGTAGGGCGGGTTCGACACGACGACGGCGACCTTGCCGGCGAGTCGGCCCAGTCCCCTGCCGGGCTCGGCCACGGTGACGGCGTCCTCATGGAGCACCTCGACGCGTGAGCCCTTGGCGGCGAGTGCGGCCTCGTGATCGGCGACGTTGCGCCGGGTCCACTCGACTGCGTCGTCCGACAGCTCCACGGCGTACACGCGGCTCCCCTCGGCCTCGATCCCGAGCGAGATGGCGATGGCCCCGGTGCCGCTGCACAGGTCGACGCCGATGCGCTCGCCCGGCACCTGCTCCGCCAGCTCTCGGATGCCCGCCTCGGTGACGAGTTCGGTCTCTGGTCGCGGGATGAACACCCCGCTGCCGACGCTCAGCTCCACGTGGCGGAACGCGGCCGTTCCGAGGAGGTGCTGCAGGGGCATTCGTGAAAGCCGCTTGGCGAGGAGCTGCTCGACGCGCACGCGCTGGTCGGCCGTCATCTCGTCCTGCAGGAACAGCCGATTGCGACGGGTCCCGAGGGTGAACGCGACGATCTCGCCCGCGTCGACGTTGGGCGAGGGCACGCCCACTGCCCTGAGCCGCCGCTCGGCATCGAACAGCACGTCGCGGACCGTGACCCGACCCCCGATCGTGCGGTCCTCCTGCCAGCTGGTCACGAGGTGGCGACCTCGCTGAGCCGCTGGGCCTCGTCCGCCTCGACGCACGCCTCGATGACCGCGTCGAGGTCACCGTCGAGGACCTGGTCGAGGTTGTGTGCCTTGTAGCCGACGCGGTGATCGCTGATGCGATTCTCCGGGAAGTTGTACGTGCGGATGCGCTCGCTGCGGTCGACGGTGCGCACCTGCGACTTGCGCACGTCGGAGGCCTCCTTGGCAGCGGCCTCCTCGGCAGCAGCCAGGAGTCGCGCACGCAGGATGCGCATCGCCGACTCCTTGTTCTGCAGCTGGCTCTTCTCGTTCTGGCAGGAGACGACGACCCCAGTCGGGATGTGGGTGATCCGGACGGCGGAGTCGGTGGTGTTCACGCTCTGGCCGCCGGGGCCGCTCGACCGGTACACGTCGATGCGAAGGTCATTCGCATCGATCACCACATCGACGTCCTCGGCCTCGGGCAGCACGAGCACCCCCGCTGCGGAGGTGTGGATCCGGCCCTGCGACTCCGTCACCGGCACGCGCTGGACGCGGTGGACGCCACCCTCGAACTTCAGCCGGGCGAACGGCGCCGTGCCGGGCTCGGGGATGCCCTTGGCCTTCATCGCGATCGAGATGTCCTTGTAGCCGCCGAGGTCGGAGTCGACGGCGTCGATCACCTCGGTGGACCAGCCGCGGCGCTCCGCGTAGCGCATGTACATGCGCGCCAGATCGCCCGCGAACAGTGCGGACTCCTCGCCGCCCTCGCCGGCCTTGACCTCGACGATGACGTCCTTGTCGTCCATCGGATCGCGCGGCAGGAGCAGCGCGGTCAGCTTCTCGGCCGCCACGTCGGTTCGCTGTTCGAGGGACACGACCTCGTCGGCGAACGACGGGTCGTCTGCGACGAACTCGCGAGCGGCCTCGAGATCCTGGCTCGCGGCGAGCCACTCCCGATAGGCGGCCACCACCGGGCGCAGCTGCGCATACCGACGTCCCAGCTGGCGGGCCGCAGCCTGGTCACCGTGCACGGCGGGGTTCGCGAGCTGCTGCTCGACGTCGTTGTACTCGTCGACCAGCTCGACGCAGGACTCGAACACCGCTGGGCTCCCTCGGATCGCGTGGGCTGACCGGGCTAAAAGAACCGGGCGCCGGTCGGGGGCCGACCGCGCGACGGGGGAGACACGCGGCCGACCCCGGGCCGGCGCCCGGGGGTGAAGCTACTTCTCGGTGGTCTTCTTGCCGTAGCGGCTTTCCCACTTGGCAACGCGGCCACCCGTGTCGAGGATCTTCTGCTTGCCCGTGTAGAAGGGATGGCACTGCGAGCAGACGTCAGCGTGGATCACGCCGCTCTTCGCGGTGCTGCGGGTCGTGAACGTCGAGCCGCAGGTGCAGGTGACCGTGGTGTCGACGTACGCGGGGTGGATGTCGGGCTTCATGATTTCTCCTCAATGGTCCCGGGTCGGCCATGGCCGGCGGCCCACCGTGAACCGGAACCTGTCAAGTATGCCATCTGCCTCACGAGCCTCAAAACCGGCGTCAGGCAGCAACGAGTCACTCGTCGTCGTTGGATCCGCCGCTCAAGGGCGTTGTCTTCTGCACCTGAAGCAGGAAGTCGTAGTTGTTCTGGGTCTTGCGCAGCTGCGACAGGAGGAGCTCGATGGCCTGCTGCTGGTCGAGTGCGTGGAGGACGCGGCGAAGGGTCCACACGATCTTCAGCTCCTCCCCCGACATGAGCAGCTCTTCCTTGCGGGTGCCCGAGGAGTCGACATCGACGGCGGGGAACACGCGCTTGTCGGCCAGGCGCCGATCCAGCTTGAGCTCCATGTTTCCGGTGCCCTTGAACTCCTCGAAGATGACCTCGTCCATGCGCGAGCCGGTCTCGACGAGCGCCGTCGCCAGGATCGTCAGCGAGCCGCCGTTCTCGATGTTCCGTGCAGCACCGAAGAAGCGCTTCGGCGGGTACAGCGCCGTCGAGTCGACACCGCCGGAGAGAATGCGGCCCGACGCGGGTGCGGCGAGGTTGTAGGCGCGACCGAGGCGCGTCATCGAGTCGAGGAGCACGACGACGTCGTGACCGAGCTCGACCAGGCGCTTGGCCCGCTCGATCGACAGCTCCGCGATGATCGTGTGGTCCTCGGCGGGCCGGTCGAAGGTCGAGGCGATGACCTCACCCTTCACCGAGCGCTGCATGTCGGTGACTTCTTCAGGGCGCTCGTCGACGAGGACGACCATGAGGTGCACGTCAGGGTTGTTGGCCGTGATCGCGTTGGCGATCGCCTGGAGGACCATCGTCTTGCCGGCCTTCGGCGGCGACACGATCAGGCCGCGCTGGCCCTTGCCGATCGGCGCGACCAGGTCGATGACACGCGTGGTCAGGTTGCCAGCGGTCGTCTCGAGGCGCAGGCGATCCTGCGGGTACAGGGGCGTGAGCTTGGAGAACTCGGGGCGATTTCGGGCCTTCTCGGGATCGGCCCCGTTGACGGAGTCGATCCGGACGAGCGGGTTGAACTTCTCCTTGCGCTCGCCCTCGCGGGCCTGCTTGATGACGCCGGTGATGGCATCGCCCTTGCGCAGCCCGGACTTGCGGACCATCGACAAGGACACGTACACGTCGTTGTTCCCGGGCAGGTAGCCACTCGTGCGCACGAAGGCGTAGTTCTCGAGGACGTCGAGGATGCCGGCCACCGGGACGAGGACGTCGTCCGGCGAGATCTCCTGATCGACATCGGCGTAGCCGCTGCCCATCCCGCCACGACCGCGGTCGGGACGGTCGCGACGGTCGCGGAAGCGGTCGCGCCCACGGCGACGACGACGGCCGTCATCGGGGCCATCCCGGTCGTCGCGGTCGTTCTGGCTGCCGCGATCGTTCTGGCTGCCCTGGCTCCCGCGGTCGTTCTGGTTGCCCCGATCGTTGCGGTTGCCCCGATCGTTCTGGCCGCCCTGGCTCCCGCGATCGTTCTGGCCGCCGCGATCGTTCTGGTTGCCGCGATCGTTCTGGCCGCCGCGATCGTTCTGGTTGCCCTGGCTCCCGCGATCGTTCTGGCCGCCGCGATCGTTCTGGCTGCGGTCGTTGCGGTTGCCGCGATCGCTCCGATTGCCACGATCCCCGCGGTCGTCCGAGGACGGCGCGCCGTTGTCGGCGACGGACTCGCTCGGCGTGCTCGGGGCCTGCTCAGCGGGAGCGGGCGTGGTCGCGGTCTCGGCCTCGGCCTCGGCCGGAGCCTGCTCGCGGCGCGCACTTCGGCGCGGCTTGGTCGTGCTGGTGTCGGCTCCCGCGGACCCCTGGCGTTCGCTGATCGCGGCCACGAGGTCGCCCTTGCGCATGCCGCTGGCACCGGAGATGCCCAGCTTCGAGGCAAGCTGCTTGAGTTCGGGGAGGAGCATCGACGAGAGGCCGCCGCCACGGGTGGCGGTCGACACTGAGGTTTCTGTCACTGGTTTCCTTTGATGGGTCTGACCTTCGAAGTGGGAAGGTTCGTGCTACCCGCAGTGATCACCGATCAGTGGGGGTGCTCTCAGTGTGTTCGGGTGGGGCTCCACCGCGAAGACAACCGTCGGGATCGCAAGAGTTCGGCGACTCGCCGTTACTACTGGAGCGCCCTGAGCATAACACCCTCGGCGGAACCGGCGGGCTCACGGGGGGCGATCAGCCCATCGGGGGCAGCGGCACCTCGCGGGCGCCCGCCGCCGACACGGCCACGGGGATGGCCGTCCACACCGACCCGCCGGTCGCGGCAGCCACGACCGGCGCCGACTGCGCGTCGACGAAGGCGAGGACGCTCGGACCCGCTCCCGAGATCACCGCCGGCACCCCATCGGAGCGAAGTCGATTGAGCAGGTCCACCGAGTCCGGGTAGGCAGCCTGTCGCGCCTGCTGATGC
Source organism: uncultured Actinomycetes bacterium (assembly GCA_963755335.1). Lineage (GTDB taxonomy): Bacteria > Actinomycetota > Actinomycetes > S36-B12 > S36-B12 > UBA10649. The sequence continues at coordinate 1,021,164 of CAVWJW010000008.1, read as the reverse complement.
AGTCGATCCTCGGTGGCGGTCATGAGCCGGCTCGGATCCTGGGTGAGGGCGTGCACGAGCAAGGCGGACCGCGAGATGTTGATGGCCGCATCGCCGAACGGGACGGACGCCGGGAGCATCGCCCGGGCCTTCTTCGTCGGCACCTCGTTCTGGGGCACCATGACCAGTGGCTGAACGTCGGGATGCACGTCCATCCGCACGGCATCGCCGAACCCGTCGGATTCCAACCAGGCCACCGTGAATCCACCGAACAACGCGGCAGCGAGGTTGTCGGGGTGGTCCTCCTCCACGCAGCGCCAACTGCAGGACGTCACTGTCGGACATGCGCTCGGGGCCGTCATCCACCATGGCGCGCGCGAGGACGATCCCGCCGACGATGGCCGCTGCGGAGGAGCCCAGGCCGCGACCCTGCGGGATGGCGTTGGCGCAGCGCAGGACGAAGCCCGGCTGCTCCACGGCCAACCAGTCGAACGCCGCGCGCATGGACCGAACGACCAGGTGCGTCTCGTCCAGCGGGACGGTGCCCCCGCCCTCCCCCACCACCTCGACCAGCACTCCTTCGTCGTCCGTGACCATCGCGACGTACTCGTCGTAGACCGCCAGCGCGAGACCGGCCGAATCGAAGCCCGGACCGAGATTCGCGCTGCTGGCGGGTACGACGACCTGAACGGCCTCGCGGCGCAGGACGCGACATCCCTACGCCAGGCCGAGCGCCCCGGCGACGGCGCCGGCGTCGATGGGAACCGTGATGGGCTCGGGCGCCGCGTTCAGTGCCCACTGGGTGTCCTTCAGCCCGTTCCCGGTGAGCGTGCACACGACCACCTGGCCGCGATCGAGCCCTCCCGCGGCGTGCAGCCTCAGCAGGCCCGCGACGCTTGCCGCACTGGCCGGCTCGCAGAACAGGGCCTCCTGGCGTGCCACCAGACGATAGGCGTCCAGGATCTCGTCGTCGGTCACCGCGTCGATGAGCCCGTTCGACGAATCACGCGCGTCGATGGCGCTGTGCCACGAGGCCGGGTTGCCGATGCGGATCGCTGTGGCGATCGTCTCGGGATGCAGGACGGGCTCGCCGCTGACCAGCGGTGCGGCGCCAGCGGCCTGGAACCCCCACATCCGGGGGCGCGAGGTGGCGACGCCGTCGGCCGCGTACTCGACGTAGCCCTTCCAGTAGGCGGTGATGTTGCCGGCATTGCCGACGGGCAGGCAGTGGATGTCGGGCGCGCGGCCGAGCTGGTCGACGATCTCGAAGCTCGCGGTCTTCTGCCCCTCGATGCGGTAAGGGTTCACGCTGTTGACGAGCTCGACCGGATAGTCGACGGCCAGCTTGCGTGCCAGCTCGAGGCAGTCGTCGAAGTTGCCGTCGATCTGCAGCAGGCGCGCCCCGTGGACGATCGCCTGCGCCAGCTTGCCCATCGCGATCTTGCCCTGCGGCACGAGCACCGCGCACGTCATGCCGGCCTTCGCCGCGTAGGCCGCGGCGCTGGCCGAGGTGTTCCCCGTCGAGGCGCAGATCACCGCCTTGGCGCCGGACTCCGCGGCCTTGGAGATCGCCATGGTCATGCCGCGGTCCTTGAAGGAACCCGTGGGGTTGGCCCCGTCGTACTTCAGCCAGACGTCGCAGCCGACCATGTCGCTCAGGACCTCGGCCGCCACCAGCGGCGTGCCGCCCTCACGCAGGCTGATGACCGGCGTCGAGTCCGACACCGGCAGCCGATCGCGATACTCCTCGATGAGTCCCCGCCACACATGCGCCATGACTATGCGCCCGCCTCACCTTCGACTCGCATGACTCCCAGCACCCGCTTGACGGTGTCGAGCTGCGCCAGATGATCAACGGTGGCCCGCAGCGCGGCGTCGCTGGCCCGGTGCGTGCGCACGATCAGCCCGGCCTCGTCGCCGTGGCCGTCCTGCCGCACCACCTGGATGCTCACGCCGTTGTCGGAGAACGCCGAGGCGATGCTCGCCAGCACGCCGGGCCGGTCGGCGACCGCCAGGTTGACGTAGTACCGCGTCTGGCGCCTTGCCCACCGGCAGCACGGGAAGGTTGCTATACGTGCTCTCGCCCGGACCGAGACCACCCGTGACCGCGATTGCGCGCCGCGGTGACGACGTCGCCCATCACGGCACTGGCGGTCGGGGCGCCGCCCGCCCCACGGCCATAGAACATGACCTCGCCGGCGGCCTCGGCCTCGACGAACACCGCGTTGAAGGCGCCGCGCACCGCCGCGAGCGGATGACTGCGCGGCAGCATCGTCGGATGCACGCGCACGATGACGCCCTCGTCCGTGCGCTCGGCGACCGCGAGCAGCTTGATGACGAAGCCCATCTGCTGCGCTGCCCGGATGTCGTCCGAGGTGACCTGCGAGATCCCCTCGCAATACACGTCGTCGAGCGTGACGCGCGTATGGAAGGCGAGCTCGGCGAGGATCGCGGCCTTCGCCGCCGCGTCGTGGCCGTCGATGTCGAGGCTGGGGTCGGACTCGAGGTACCCGAGCTCGGCGGCCTCGGCCAGGACGTCGTCGTACTCGACGTGCTCCTCGTCCATCTTGGTGAGCATGTAGTTGGTCGTGCCGTTGACGATGCCGAGGACGCGGTTGACGCGGTCACCCGACAGCGACTCACGCAGCGGTCGAAGCAGGGGAATCGCCCCCGCAACGGCGGCCTCGAAGTAGAGGTCGACTCCGTTGCGCCCTGCGGCCTCGTACAGGGTCGCCCCGTCGGCCGCCAGGAGCGCCTTGTTGGCCGTGACGACGCTGGATCCCGCGGCCATCGCCGACAGGATCAGCGTGCGCGCCGGCTCGATGCCGCCCATGACCTCGACGACGATGTCGGCGCCGCTGGCCGCCACGCCGACCACGTCGGTGGTGAGCACGTCGTCGGGGATGCCCGGGCGTGACCGGCCGGCGTCGCGCACCGCCACCGCGGTCAGCAGCGACGGGGGCGCCGACTCGCTCGGCAAGGTCGTGCGCGCTCTCGGTGATGATCCGGGCGACCTCGGAACCGACCGTTCCACCGCCCAGGAGGGCCACGGTCAACGGCCGCGCCAGAGCAGGGGACGACATTCGGACTCCTTCGGTGCTCGCGGGCGGCGGGCGCGTCGCCCCGCAGGAGCACAGCCTCTCAGGTCGCCGGAACCGATGGCGAACGAGGACCTGCGCGACGTTGGCGGTCGGCGTGGGTACCCGCCATACTGTCGCCCGCGCGTCACACTAAACGCTTACAGGCCCGCCCCGGGGCTCTGGTATCGAGGAGGCATCTCCCATGAACAGCACCGCTCGGAAGCTTGCCGCCGAGTTCATCGGCACGTTCCTGCTCGTGTTCCTCGCCGTCGGCGCTGCCGTCTTCGGCATCGCCGCGAAGGTCGGCGTCGACGGCGCCGGCCCCGGCAACGGCGTCGTCGGCGTCGCTCTCGCCTTCGGCCTGGTGCTCGTCGCCCTGGCGTACGCCTTCGGCCCGGTTTCCGGCGCCCACGTCAACCCGGCCGTGACCCTGGCCATGCTGCTGGGCCGTCGGATGCCCACCAACGAGGCCGTCGGCTACTGGATCGCCCAGTTCCTGGGCGCCATCCTCGGCGGCGCGGTCCTCAAGCTGTTCGTGTCGTCGTTCGGCGTCACGGACTACAGCGGCAGTCTCGGCACCAACTCCTATAACAACGGATCGATCAACCTGGCCGGCGCATTCGTCCTCGAGGTCCTGCTGACCGGCGCGTTCGTCATGGTCATCCTTCTCGTGACCGAGCGCGTGGCCGCGCCCGGCTTCGCGGGCATCGCGCTGGGCCTCGCCCTGACGGTCGTCCACCTCGTCGGCATCCCGCTGGACGGCACCTCGGTCAACCCGGCCCGCTCGTTCGGCCCCGCCCTGTTCGCGGGTGGCGACGCCCTCGGCCAGGTCTGGCTGTTCATCCTCGCCCCGCTCGTCGGGTCGGTCCTGGCCGTCCTCCTCTGGCGCCTCACGAAGACCGATGTCGAGGAGACCGAGAAGCTCGTCGCGGGTTCCGAGCGCGAGTAGTCCTCCGCCGAGAAGACCCGCATCGTCGCTGCGACCCGGTTGAACGGGTCCCGGCGCGACGATGCGGGTCTTCTCGCGTTGAGGGGGCAGCTGGCTGAGGGCGCTTTCGCGATGGGCCGACGGCTCCTACGCTGGCAGCATGGATTCTGAGCGTCAGCGCAATGTCCTCGGCGCGGACCTCGAGGTCTGCAGCACCGAGCCGCTCACCGGCTTCTACCGGGATGGCTACACCACGACCGGGCCCGAGGACCTCGGGTCGCACACCGTCTGCACCGTCGTCACCGCCGAGTTCCTCGACCACCAGAAGGCGACCGGCAACGACCTGTCCACCCCGATGCCCCAGTTCGGCTTCGCCGGGCTTCAGCCCGGCGACCGATGGGCCGTCTGTGCCTCCCGCTGGCTCGACGCGTACGCCGACGGAGTCAAGGCGCCGGTGATCCTGCGCGCGACCGAACGAGGCCGCATTGGACGCTGTCCCCCTCGTCGCACTTCAGGAGTGCGCTGCCGATGCCCCGAACGACCTGTCCGCGCTGCTCGACTGAGGCCAGCAGCACCAGGCGCGTGCGCCCTCTCAGGCGCCCGGATCGAGTGCGAGCAGGTCGTCGATGGTCTCGCGGCGCAGCACGACCGCGAGCTGTCCTTTGCTGGCGGACACGACCGCCGGTCGCGGCAGGTAGTTGTAGTTCGACGCCATCGAACGGCAGTAGGCGCCGGTCGCCGCGACAGCAAGGAGGTCCCCCGGCGCCAGATCGGCCGGCAGCCAGGCGTCACGCACCACGACGTCGCCGGACTCGCAGTGCTTGCCCACCACGCGACACAGGACCGGCTCGGCTTCGGACTCCCGGGAGGCCAGGGCAACGGAGTACTCCGCGTCGTAGAGCGCCGTTCGGATGTTGTCGCTCATGCCGCCATCGACCGACACGTACGTGCGCACCAGTCCGCGGTCGAGTTCAACGGGCTTGACCGTCCCGACCTCGTAGACCGTGACCGCCGCCGGGCCGACGATCGCGCGGCCCGGCTCGAAGGCCAGCGCGGGCATGGGAATCCCCGCTGTCGCGCACTCCTTGCCGACGATGTCGCCGATCTGAAGTGCCATGTCGGCGACATCGAGCGGATCGTCGGAATCGACGTAGGCGATGCCCATCCCGCCACCGAGGTTCAGCTCCTCGATCTCGATCCCCTGCTGGTCCCAGATGCGCTGGGCGACGGAGACAACGCGCGCCGCTGCCACCTGGAATCCGGACGAGTCGAAGATCTGCGAGCCGATATGGGAGTGCAGCCCCATGAGCTCGAGGCTCGGCAGCTTCGCGATGCGCCGGACCGCCTCCTCGGCTGCACCCGAGGCGACCGACAGGCCGAACTTCTGGTCCTCGTGCGCCGTGGCGATGAACTCATGCGTGTGCGCCTCGACGCCCACGGTCACCCGGACAAGAACCGGCTGCACGATCCCGGCCCGTGCGGCCGCGTCGGCCAGCCGGACGATGTCCTCGAACGAGTCGATGACGATGCGTCCCACGCCCGCGTCGATCGCCGCCTCGATCTCCTCAGCCGACTTGTTGTTGCCGTGCATCAGGAGGCGGTCCCCAGGCACCCCCGCCCGCACAGCGACCGCCAGCTCGCCGCCCGAGGCCACGTCGATGCCGAGCCCCTCCTCGGTCACCCACCGCGCGACGGCCGTCGACAGGAAGGCCTTCGCGGCGTAGTAGACGATCCGTGCGCCGGCATCGACGTATGCCGTGCGGTACCGACGGGCCCGATCGCGCAGGTCGGCCTCGTCGAACAGGAAGAGCGGGGATCCGAACGCGCCCACGGCGTCGCGCACGTCGACATCGCCGATCTCGATCGCACCGTGGGCGTTGCGCGCCGCGCTGGACGGCCACACCGCCGGCGACAGGCGGTTCAGCTCAGCGCTGGAGCCGGGCCGGTCGACCGACGCATGGTCGGCGACGACGTCGGCGTGCAGGGGTCCAGCGGGATGGGCGCGCATGCGGAAAGGCTAGGGCATCCCTACATGCGCTCAGGCGCGCTGACGCCCAGGAGGTCGAGGCCGTTGGCGATCGTCTGGCGGGCCGCCGCGCACAGCCACAGCCGCGCCACGTGGATGGCAGCCAGTTCCTCATCGCCTCGAGGCAGCACCCAGCACACGTCGTAGAACCGGTGGTAGGCCGTGGCCAGGTCCTCGAGGTACCGAGCGACGCGGTGCGGCTCGCGCAGCTCGGCCGCGCCGGCGACGATCCGCGGGAACTCACCGAGCATCCCGAGCAGGTTGTTCTCCCGCTCGTGGTCGAGCTGCGACGGGTCGAAGTCGAGGTCGCGCCAGTCGATGCCCAGCTCTGCCGCGTTGCGCAGCACCGACGCGATGCGCGCGTGGGCGTACTGCACGTAGAAGACGGGGTTGTCGTTGGTCGCCTTGATCATCTCGGCGATGTCGAGCGTGAGCGGGGAGTCGACGGGATAGCGAGCCAGCGTGTACCGCGCCGCATCGACGCCGACCTCCTCGACGAGGTCCTCGAGGGTGACGATGTTGCCCGCGCGCTTGGAGAGCTTGACCTCCTCGCCGTCTCGGGTGATCTTGACGAGCTGGCCGATCAGCACCTCGACGTTGTCGTCCATGTCGTCACCGGCGCACGCGGCGACCGCGCGCAGCCTGTTGACGTAACCGTGATGATCGGCGCCGAGCAGGTAGATGTTGAGGTCGAAGCCGCGTGCTCGCTTGTCGACGTAGTAGGCCGTGTCGGAGGCGAAGTAAGTGTACTCGCCGTCGGCCTTGACGAGCACGCGGTCCTTGTCGTCGCCGAAGTCGGTGGTGCGCAGCCAGACGGCGCCGTCCAGCTCGAAGACGTGTCCTTGGCCGCGCAGCTTGTCGAGCCCGCGCTCGACGGCGCCCGAGTCGTGCAGGGCCCGCTCCGAGGCCCAGACGTCGAAGTGCGTGCGGAACAGGTCGAGCACCCGACGCTGCTGCGCGAGCTGGAGGCCGTAGGCGGCCTCGCGGAAGGCGACCAGCTGCTCGTCGTCCGGCAGCATGCGGATGGAGGGCTCGGCATCGACGATCTGCGCCGCGAGCTCCAGGACGTACGAGCCGTGATAGCCGTCCTCGGGTACCGGCCGACCGTTGGCGACGGCCATGACGGACGCCCCGAACTTGTCCATCTGGACGCCACGGTCGTTGACGTAGAACTCCCGGGCGACCGTGGCACCGGCCGCCGCGAGGACGCGGGCGATCGCATCGCCGACGGCTGCCCACCGCGTGTGACCCAGGTGGAGCGGCCCGGTGGGGTTCGCCGAGATGAACTCGACGTTGACGACGCGCCCGCTCAGGGCCGTGCCGTGTCCCCAGGTGTCCCCTGCCGTCGACCACCATCCGCGCGAGCTCGCCCTGCTCCGCGGACTCGAGTCGGACGTTGATGAACCCCGGACCCGCCACCTCCACGGTGGCGATGCCCGGCTCACCCGCGAGCTGATCGGCGAGCAGTCCCGCCAGATCGCGCGGGGCCATTCCCGCCTGCTTGGCCAGGGCCAGTGCCACGTTCGTTGCGTAATCGCCATGCTCACGGGACTTGGGCCGCTCAATCCGCACCTCGGGGAGGCCAGCACGATCAATTCCGAGGGTGTCGGCCACCGATCCCACGATGCGGCTCACCGCCTGGCCAAGCTCATCCGGAGTCACTCGCCGAGCCTATCGACCCGGGATTCTGACAATTCGCCGTGCGGGGGCTAGGCTCATTGCGTCAAGGCCCATGCCCAGCAACCGTTCGGCATGTTCAGTTCGTGAAAAGGAATACGCATCATGGCTCAAGGAACCGTCAAGTGGTTCAACGCTGAGAAGGGCTTTGGCTTCATCGCCCAGGCCGACGGCGGCCCGGACGTCTTCGTCCACTACTCCGCAATTCAGTCCGATGGCTACCGCTCGCTCGACGAGAACCAGGCCGTCGAGTACGACGTCGTCCAGGGCCCCAAGGGTCCCCAGGCCGACAAGGTTCGCATCGTCTGATTGATTTCGGCGTACCGACCGGGGCTCCACGATTTCGTGGGGTCCCGGTCGGGTTTTACGGCCCCCTGACCACTCCCGGAAGGTATATTTCCGCGCAGGCACGGCCATATCAGCACCAAAGTTCTGAGTTGCCCGCCCTTGTCGGCGGGCTTCTGTTCTTCTGAGCATGAGCACAGAACGGGACGACGGTTTGAACGGCTGGCCGCGTGCCGGGCGCCCGTCCGACACGACGTTCCCGCAAGGAGACTGTGCGACATGGCTCAAGGAACCGTGAAGTGGTTCAACGCTGAGAAGGGCTACGGCTTCATCGCCCAGGCCGACGGCGGTCCGGACGTCTTCGTCCACTACTCGGCGATCCAGTCCGACGGCTACCGCTCCCTCGAGGAGAACCAGGTTGTCGAGTTCGACATCGTTGCCGGCCCCAAGGGCCCGCAGGCCGACAAGGTCCGCGCGGCCTGACCGGTTCATCACGTGGGGCCCCGCCGATCATGGCGAGGCCCCACTGTGGTGTCGGCCCTTGCTGGCCCCCCGACCTGCGAGCGCCGACAGTGAGGTGATTCCCCGCGCCGCGGTCCGGCAAACCTCCCGCGGCCACCTTTCTGCGCGGCCGCGGGGGTTGCCTCGTCAGGCACAATGGGGGCATGGCCGACGACGACATTGAGCGCCTCCTCCGCGAGGTCAACGCGACGAACTCCGGGGCGACGACCCCCGGCGGCAGCGTGGAGAAGAAGTCGAACTCTCCCGCGAAGGCCGACGGCAGCTGGGGGCGGGAGGCTGGCGTTCGCCGTGGTCTCCGGGGTCGGGATGGGCGCAGTCGCCTTCGGTGCCGGCGCCTTCCTGTGGCTCGTTCCTTTCATCAACCCCAGCGCCCTCGACATGGGCTTCGGCGGTGCCATCGCCGGCTTCCTCACCGGTCTGATCGCCGGCCCGCCCCGCTGGTTCTCGTCCTAGTCGGTCTCGATCTCCGCGGCGGAGGCGGCACGCTGGCGGTCGGCCTCGACGATGGCCCCCCACAGCAGCGACAGGAAGCACAGGTACAGCCACAGCAGGACCACGATGGCCGTCCCGAACAGCAGAACCGCGGCGCCGAGGCTGCTCGAGAAGCGGGCATAGACGCCGACGCCGACCGTGGCCGCGAGGATGCCTACCGTCGCGAGCAGAACACCCGGGGAGGTCCACGGGACACGGCGACCGTGGTTCGGTGCGTGGTGCATCAGCCAGCGCACCCCCAGGAACGTCACGACGATCACTAGCAGCCAGTCCAGGATCCAGCTGCCGGTCGACAGCCTCAGGTCGCTGACGCCAAGCCAGGACGAGCAGGCGGGGCAGCAGCGTCAGGATGACGATGAAGGCCACCCCGGCGACCAGGCCGACCAGGGTGATGACTGCCGAGATGATCCGCTCGACGAATCCGCCCCGCGTCTCGACGACGGCGAACGTCGTGTTCATCGCCATCCGGAGGCCGAGGACGACCTTCGACGACGCGTACACGGCGATCAGCAGGCTGACGATCGTGGTGATCGTGATCGTGCTGGCCGACGCCCCCTCGATGAGGTTCACCAGTGCGTCGATCACCGGCTGAGTGCCCGTCAGGGTGCCGGGCGCCCTCTCGACGAGGTTCTCGAGCGCGATGCGCACCTCGGTGGGGTCGAGCACCAGCCCGGCCACCGTCCCGAAAGCAAGCGCGGCCGGCGCGATCGACAGCGCGACGAAGTAGGCCAGGCCGCCCGCAGCCAGGGAGGTGCGATTGCGCTGAAAGTCCAGTGACAGGCGCTGGCTCCATGTCAGGAGGGGTTGCAGGCGACGCATCACCATCCCATCCTTGCCGACGACGTCGCCGTCGGCGGGCGACGCCCCGCTGGTAGCCTGTGCAGGCCCGAGCCCCCGTAGCTCAGGGGATAGAGCGCCGGTTTCCGGTACCGAAGGTCGCAGGTTCAAATCCTGCCGGGGGCGCCACTGCACAGGTGCTTGAATGTGCCCACCATGGGACCTGACGACAACGAGCGCGTGCACTTCGCGAGCACGGGATCGAGCCTGTATCCGGTCATCGTCGGCATCTTCGTGGCGCTGCTGCTGATCTCCAACATCGGAGCGACGAAACTCATCTCGTTCGGCCCCATCATCACCGACGGCGGCGCGTTCCTGTTCCCGCTGACGTACATCATCGGCGACGTGCTGAGCGAGGTGTACGGCCTGAAGGCGGCCCGCAAGGCCATCCTCCTGGGCTTCGCCATGTCGGTCCTCGCCGCGGTCACGTTCTTCGTCGTCCAGATCTCCCCGCCGGCGGACGGCTACGAGAACCAGGAGGCCTTCGAGGCCGTCCTCGGCTTCGTGCCGCGGATCGTGCTGGCCAGCATCTGCGGCTACCTCGTCGGCCAGCTCCTCAATGCCTACGTCCTGGTGAAGATCAAGGAGCGCACCAAGGAGCGCAAGCTCTGGCTCAGACTGATCGGCTCGACCGTGGTGGGCGAGTTCGCCGACACGTTCGTGTTCTGCACGATCGCCTTCTACGGTGTCATCACGGGAGCCGAGTTCTGGAACTACGTCCTCGTCGGCTACCTGTACAAGACTCTGCTGGAGGTCGTCCTGCTGCCCATCACGTACCCGACGATCCGATGGGTCAAGCGTCGCGAGCCCACGTACCTTCTCCCGATGGCGGACCTCCAGGCCTAGGTGCAGCCGGCACCTAGTCGGACGCACCGGCCTGCTGGGCCCGCAACTCCGCGAACGTGCCGTCCACGATGCTCCGTCGGATCCGGTCGATGAGCCGGATGATGTAGCGCTCGTTGTGGATCGTCGCCAGCGTCGACGCGACCATCTCGCTGGACTTGAAGACGTGGTGCAGGTAGGCGCGCGTGTAGTGACCGCAGGTGTAGCAGTCGCACGTCTCGTCGATGGGGTTGAAGTCACGGCGGTAGCGCCCGTTGGTGATGTGGAAGCGTCGTTCTGGGTGGAACACCGTCCCGTTGCGGGCATTGCGCGACGGCGCGACGCAGTCGAAGGTGTCGGCTCCGTTGGCGACAGCACTGAAGACATCGTCGGGCTCGCCGATGCCCAGCAGGTGGCGTGGCTTCTCGTCGGGCAGTTCCTCGGTGACCCACCGAACGATCGTGCCGAGATTGTCCTTCTCCAAGGCACCCCCGATCCCAAAGCCATCGAAGGGCAGCTCGGCAAGGCCGCTGGCCGCCCTGTCGACGAAGGTCCTCGTACTGCGCGCCCTGCACGACACCGAAGAGGGCCTGGTAGGGCCGGTGGGAGCGCTCGGTCGTCTGCCGCTCATGCTCGACGATGCACCGTTCGGCCCACGACCTGCGTGCGTTCGACGGACCTCTCCTGGTACTCGCGAGTGTTAAGCAGGGTCGTGCACTCGTCGAAGGCGAAGATGATGTCGGCACCGAGCTGGTGCTGAACCTGCATCGACACCTCGGGGGTGAAGCGGTGCAGTGAGCCGTTCAGGTGCGACTTGAACGTGACGCCGTCGTCGTCAACGTGGGCGAGTCGGTCCTTGCCCTCGGCGATGACGTCGTCGGATCGCACCGTCTTGGCATCCATGGCAAGGATCTTCTTGAAGCCGACGCCCAGCGACAGCACCTGGAAGCCGCCGCTGTCGGTGATGGTCGGCCCGGTCCAGTTCATGAACGCTGCCAGTCCGCCCGCCTCGTCGACGATGTCCGCCCCGGGCTGCAGGTACAGGTGGTAGGCGTTCGCGAGGATCACCTGGGCACCGAGGTCGCGCATGGTCTCTGGCAGGACCGCCTTGACCGTGGCCTTGGTGCCGACAGGCGTGAACGCCGGGGTGCTGATCTGCCCGTGTGGCGTGTGGATCACGCCCGCCCTCGCACGAGCGTCGCCCCGACCAGCGGCCATCGTCGCGACCACGTCGAATCGAAAGTCGCTGGAGGCCACGGTCCCCATCCAACCAAGCGCTGGCTGTGGCACTGGGCCGCCCTGCGGAACGAGGGTGGGTGCGGGCCGGCGGGCACCCAGAATGACGTCATGACGCCTCCCCCCTCCCCCGAAGTCGGCCTCACGGTCGTGGCGAACGGCATCGCGACGAACCTGCACGACGTCGGCAGCGGCGACCCGGTGCTCCTGCTGCACGGCTCGGGGCCGGGCGTCACCGCCTGGGCGAACTGGCGCCTGTCGATCCCGTCCCTGGCCGAGCGGTTCAGGGTCATCGCTCCGGACATCGTGGGGTTCGGGTTCACCGAGCGGCCGGCCGGTGTGACGTACGACCTGTCGACGTGGACGGACCACGCCATCGGCGTCATGGATGCCCTGGGCATCGAGCAGGCGCACGTCGTGGGCAACTCCTTCGGCGGCTCGCTGGCCATGTCGCTGGCCATCCACCACCCGGAACGAGTCAACCGCCTGGTGCTCATGGGCTCGGTGGGGGTCCCGTTCGCCATCACCCCCGGCCTCGACGCGGTGTGGGGCTACGAGCCCTCCGTCGAGAACATGCTCGCCCTGCTGCACCTGTTCGCCTACGACCCGGCGCTCGCCGGCGCCGACCTCGCCGAGCTCCGCTACCGAGGCAAGCATCCGGCCCGGGCGTTCAGGAGGCGTTCGCCGCGATGTTCCCGCCGCCACGCCAGGTGGCCCTCGACGCGATGACGCACCCGCTCAACGACATCAGGTCGATCGACCAGCGCACCCTCATTGTCCATGGACGCGACGACCAGGTGATCCCGATGGCGAATTCCCTTGCGCTGCTTGAACTTATCGACGATTCGCAGCTGCACGTGTTCAGCCGCTGCGGGCACTGGACGCAGATCGAGCATGCGCGGGAGTTCACCGACCTGGTGACCGAATTCCTCGCCTTCGACGGCCGCTGACCGGCTCGTGGTCAGCACACGTGTGACGCGAGCGACCAAATGGCGGCAGCGTTAGTCAAGGGTCAGGATTTCCTCGAAAAGTTTGACGAACCGGTTGCAACGCCACGATCAACACGAGTAGAAATTACCTACCGCACCGCAAGGAGCGGGTCGAGCAAGGAAGTCGAGCCACACGACGAAGACTCCCGCAAGGGAGGACTCGAAGGGTCCCGAGTGCTGGCGGGGTCGGCGAAGGCGGAACGGCTCGAGGAGGCGAGAACGGTTCGGCCGACGACACGGAAACGTGGAGTGAGCACAGCGATCTGCACCTAGCGCGAGTGCCCCGAGAGATCGGGCGGTGAACTGGACGCCTCCACAGCAAGGCCCCTCGAACTCATACTTCGAGGGGCCTTCTGCTGTTGCAGGTCGTGCCTGCCGTGCTCTGCCAATTATCGACGACCCGCCGCCGATTCCTGAAATCCGCCACGCCGATTCGCCGCACGAGCGTGACCGGTCTCACAGCTGCGCGGCCAGCCGCGCGAACCCCTCGGCAAGGCTCACACGCGGAGCCCAGTCGAGTGCTCGACGGGTCTCCCGCTGGTCGAACCAGTGCGCCGTCGCCAACTGCTCGACCACGAAGGCCGAGAGCACCGGCTCGGCGGCTCGATCCCCCAGTGCCCAGACGGCCTCCGCCACGGAGCCCGCCGCCCGCGCGATGGCGAAGGGCACGCCCCGGCTCGGCGGATCGGCCCCCGCGGCAATGGCGATCCGCGACAGGATCTCGCGCACCGTTCGCGGCTCACCGTTCGTCACGACGAACGGCCGCCCTCGCACGTCGTCCTCGGTGCACCGCTCGACCGCCTGTGCGATCGCGTCGGCAGCGTTGTCGACGTAGGTCGTGTCGATCAAGGCTGCGCCGTCGTCGACGAAGACGAGTCGTCCCGCCCGCGCGCGTGCCGCGATCCGGGCGACGAACTGCGTGTCCCCGGGCCCCCACACCAGGTGCGGGCGAACCGCCACGGTGGCCAGCTCCGACTCGGCCAGCACCGCACGCTCTGCCATGGCCTTGCTTCGGGCGTAACTGCCCCGCGCCGCATCCGGATCCGCCGGCTCCGCAGCCACGCCGACCAGCGGCCGCCCGGCGTGCGCGACAGACGGCGAGGACACGTAGACGAACCGGTGCGCGCCGCTCGCGCGCGCGGCACTCAGGACGTTCTGCGTGCCCTGGACATTGTCTCGCTCGAAGTCAGCCCAGTCCCCATGCATGGAGACCCTGGCCGCGAGGTGGACGACTGCACGACAGCCCTCCATCGCCGTGCGCACCGCCGAGGGGTCGTTGACGTCACCCAGGACCTCACGAACGGCGGCACCGTGGCCCGCTGGCGAGCGCTGCAGGCACGTCACATCATGGCCGCGCCGCACCAGCTCGCGCACGACCGCTCCGCCCAGCAGGCCGCGACCGCCCGTGACGAGCACCCGCATCAGGTTCGGGTCCGCCCGGCCAGCAGGTCGTCGGCCCACGCCGCCAGCGCCGTGCGGTCGATCTTGCTGTTGTGCCGGATGTCCACGGGAAGATCCCGTCGCTCGAGGACTGCGGCCACCGGCACGTCCACCGACTGGCGCACTTCGTCGGCCACGGACAGATCCGCCAGCCCGTTTCGGCGGCCGTCGGTGACGACGATCACGACGACCTGCTGAGCACCACGCGGCCCGACGCCGACGCACGCCGACGACGTGACCGCATCGAGCGCGCGAACCGCCTGCTCGACGCCCACCGGGGCGATCGGCCCGTCAGGCGTGCAGATCACATGAGCCAGACGGCCGCCGATCCACAGGCGCCCATCGGCGTCGAGGTGCCCGAGGTCGCCGGTGCGATGCCAGCCGACGTCGCGTCCGCTCGCCCTCTCCGTCGCCCACAGCCGGTCGTATCGGTCCTTGAGGTGCGGGCCGGCGACGACCACCTCGCCCAGGACGCCCGGGGAGGTCGTGAGCGGCCCGTTCGCTCGACCCTCCGGGTCGACCGCGCTGATGCGGACCTGGACCCCAGGCAGGGGTCGACCGACGAGGACTCCGCCGCCAGGGCCCGCCGACTCGATCTCGGCCAGCGTGACGTCACAGACGGGCAGCGCCTCGGTCATGCCGTAGGGAGTGCGCACCTCAGCCCGTCGACACAGGTCGGCCATCGAGCGCAGCTGGTCCACCGGCACCGGAGCACCAGCGCCAAGTACGAGCCGCAGTGAGTCGAAGGCGGCTCGCTGCGTCGCATCGAGCGACCCGCTGCTCGCGATCACGCTGCCGAATGCCGCCGGCGACGCCCACAGCAAGGTGCCCCGCGAGACGCCGACCGCCTCGGCGAGCGCTGCCGCCTTCAAGGTTCGTGGCGACGTGACGTCCATGTCGGGGAGCGACCGAGGCGATGCCGAGGGCCGGTCCGAGGATGGCCCAGGGCGCGAACGCGGCCACGAGCACGTCGTCTCGAGTGATCGCGTAGTGCTCCACGAGCAGGTCGCGAGTCCGCTCGACCTGGTGGTGCCGGTAGACGACGCCCTTGGCCGGCCCGGTGGACCCGGAGGTGAAGACCACGGCTGCTTCGTCCTCGGGACCCGGCGGGTCAGGCAGCGGGGCGTGCGTGCCCGCCAGCGCGATGGCCGGCAGCTCCTTCGTCGAGATGCGACGTCCGGGCAGTCCGGCAGTCCGCGCGAGGGCGATCCCCTGAGGGATGGCGATGACGTGCTTGGCGCCTGAACCGCGCAGTGCTCGACGCATCCCGCGCACGCCCAGTCCCGCATCGGTCACGACAACGCTGGCGCCGATCCGCCAGCACGCGTAGACCACAGCGAGGAGGTCGGCGCCGGGCCGGATGAGGACCGCCACGCGGTCCCCTCGCCGGACGCCGCGCGCGGCCAGGCCACGGGCCAGTCGGTCGACGTTTCGCGGCCAGGAGCCCCCAGCTCACGGCGCGCCAGGCGTCGTCTGTCCATTCGGTCAGTGCGGTGGCTGACGGAGCGTCCTGCGCTCTCGCCTCGAGGCCGCTCCACATCGGCAGTCGCCAGATCGACTCCGTGCTGTCCCCCGGCGACGGCGGCTCGGCGCGAAGGTCCCCGACCCAGGTGAACAGGTCGCCGACGAGTTCGGGCGCGTCCTCGCTGACCAGGTGGCGGGCCCCCTCGTAGCGATGGACATCCGCGTGCGGCATGCGCTCGATCAGGTCGTTCAGATACCGATCCGAGAACACCGGGTCGCCCGGCCCCCACAGGAGGAGCACCGGGATGTCGGTCAGTGTCCGCGCACCAGCGGCGATGGCGTCGAGGGTCGCCGCGCTCGGGTGGTCGCCATGGAGGGGGATGTCCTCGACGAAGGCGCCGACCGCCTCCCGACGGTCCGGCGCCCCGTACGGAGCGGCGAACGCCCGCACGACGTCCTTCGGCATGGCCTTCCCGCTCAGCACCGTGGTGGCCCGGACGAAGGCCGGGGTTGAGACCGTGTTCAGCCGCAGCACCGGGCCGAATCGGGCCATGCGGATGACGGTCGGTGCCGGTGAGCCTGCGGGCTGATGCACAGCGGTGTTGAGGAGCACGACGCCGGTGACGGCGTCCCGATGGCGCAGGACCCAGCCCAGCGAGACCGGACCTCCCCAGTCATGCGCGACCGTGACGACGGGTCCGCGCACGTTCAGGGCGTCCACCACGCTGCCCAGGTCGTCGACGCGCTGCTCGAGCCGACGCACCGACCCGGTGCGCTCCGAGTACCCCATGTCGAGCTGGTCCACCGCGATCACGCGGACATCGGCGGGCGCCTCTGCCAGCACGCGCCGCCACAGGTAGGACCAGGTGGGATTGCCGTGCACGCACAGCAACGTCAGCGCGGGCGAGTCGACGCGGTTGGCGAAGGAGTCGAGGACGTGCCAGGTGCGATTGACGCCGTCGGAGTCACGGGTCGTGACCAGTCGAGACCACGCCGGATCCAGGCCGGGCAAGCCGGCCGGAGGGCGACTGGCAGGTTGGCTCGTGCTCACCACTCGATCTCGATGGCGGCGGAGTTCAGCCCCGAGCCGATGCCCAGGCACGCGATTCGCTCCCCCGCCACGAAACCAGCGGAGTACTCCGCCAGCGTGAACGGGATGGATGCCGGACCGACGTTGCCACGCGTGGGGAAGATGACCGGCGTGCGCTCGGGGTCGATCGCGAGCGCTCCCGTGATGGCGGCCGTGTGCACCTTCGATACCTGATGGATCACGTAGGCGTCGAGGTTGGACCAGTCGAAGTGCTCGGCTGCGTCCTTCCAGGTGTCGACGGCGAGCTCGACCCCGGCCTCGAGCAGTGCACGCGAGTCGGTCTTCATGCGGTCGAGGTCGCCGACGCAGAGCGTGTTGTACTGCGTGGCCGCCCGGCTCACCCCGCCGACGAATCGATGACCGGCAGCGTGGGCTGAGGCGCGACCCAGGACCATGGCGGCCCCGCCGGACCCGAGCGTCAACGACGCAAAGCTGTCGATGACGTCCTCCTTCGTCGCCTCAGGGCTCTGGAGACGGGCGATCGTGGCCTCCTGCAGGCGCCGAGCGCCTTCGCCGTCGACAATCAGCGCGTAGTCGATCTGTCCGCTGTCGATCATCAGCGCCGCCAGTTGCATGCCGTTGACGAAGCCGAGGCACGCGTTGGACAGGTCGAAGTTCAGGCAGGAGGTCGACAGGCCGAGCTGTCGATGGACGTCGACGGCGGCAGACGGCTCGAGGTGGTCGCGGCACACCGAGGTGTCGATCATCAGGCCGACGTCACGAGGGTCGATGCCCGCCTCCGCCAGCGCCTTCGCGCCGGCCATCGAGGCGGCGTCCGCGAACGAGACGTCTTCGGGCCACCAGCGACGCTCAGAGATCCCGGCAAGCGCCTCGAGCATGCCCGGTCGGAGGCCTACGCGCTCGTAGGTGCCGGTGAGCTGGTTGTCGATCTCGTGGGAGGTGACGACGATGGGGGCATCGACTGCGGCGACCGAAAGCACGGCAGTATCGGTGTATCGATATGTGGCGTTGCCGCGCATGTTGTCCTCTCGACCCCGAGTGGGTCACCAGGCAAGCCTGCCATGGAAGCGGCGCGGTGCCTTACCGAGGTCGGCGTGGGACCTCTGCTCCGCCCGATTGATCGGGCGTGACGTACCGTGGGCGGGTGAACCCACGAGGCCCGAAGCCCCACGCCGTACGTCGCTCATCTCGCCTTCGGCGGGGAATGCTCGTCGGCCTCGCCCTCCTGCTCGGTGGCACGGTCACAGCACCCAGTGTCACGGCCTCGGCCCAGGGTGCCGGACCTTCGGTCAACAGGGGTGCCGACTACCCCGACGAGCTCGCGCCCTTCTACACGCAGACCCTGACCTGGACGCCGTGCGACGACAACCTCCAATGCGCGTGGCTCACGGTTCCCCTCGACTACGCCGATCCGTCCGGCGCCACGATCACCATCCGGGTCAACAAGGCGCCGGCCAAGGGCCCGGCTCCGCGGCAGGGCGCCCTGGTCATCAACCCGGGTGGTCCCGGTGCCTCGGGGCTGGACTTCACGTCGTACACCGCGAACTCCATCGCCCCCAAGGTCAACGCGGCATTCGACATCGTGGGATTCGATCCGCGTGGAGTCGGCAAGTCCGCCCCCATCACCTGCGTGACCGGCCGGCAGACCACTGCCCTGCTCGAGACCGACGCCACCCCCAGCAACCCCGCCCAGGTCAAGCACGCCATGGACATGGCGAGCATCGTCGGTCGCGGGTGCCTCACGAAGTCACCGAACCTTGCACGACACGTGGGCACCGAGAACACCGTGCGCGACATGGACATCCTGCGCGCGGCCCTGGGTGATCAGAAGCTCAACTGGCTGGGCTGGTCCTACGGAACGTACCTCGGCACCCTGTACCTCGAGGCGTTCCCGGACCGGGTCGGACGGTTCGTCCTCGACGGGGCGCTGGACCCGGCCAACGACATCATGCAGGTGTCGCGCGGCCAGTCGCGTGGCTTCCAGGTGGCGGTCAGCCGCTTCGCCGCCGACTGCGCCCGCCACGCCTCGTGCGCCTACAAGGGCGGCACCAAGGCCGTGCTGGCGGGCATCAACCGCCTGCTGGCCGGCCTGGACAATAAGCCGATCAAGACGGACGATCCGAAGCGCCCCCTCACGCAGGCAGATGCCCTCTCGGCGATCTTCTACTCGATGTACTCGCCCATCATCTGGCCCTCCCTGCGCATCGGCCTGAAGGAGGCAACCCAGGGCAACGGCTCCGGGCTGATGGCCATCGCCGACATCGCCGCCGAGCGCACGGGACCCAACACGTACGGCAACAACGCCGAATCGGCGTTCTACGCGATCTCCTGCTGGGACGTGCCCCCGCCGCCCGGCCAGGCGGGCCTCGCCGCGGCCGCCGCCCGGTGGAGCAAGGGCGCGCCCGTGCCCGAGATGGCGAAGTCGATGGCGTGGGGCAATGCGCCGTGCTCGACGTGGTACGGGCACTCGGGCCGGGTGCCGGCCCCGGCCGCATCGACGACCACGGCTCCGGTTGTCGTGGTGGGAACCCTCTACGACCCCGCGACGCCGTACCCGTGGGCGGTCTCGCTGAGCAAGCAGTTGCCGACCTCCACGCTGCTGACCTTCAAGGGCGATGGCCATACCGCGTACGGCAACGGCTCCGCCTGCATCAACAAGGCCGTGGAGACGTACTTGCTGACCGGCACGACGCCCGCGCCGGGCCTGGTCTGCAGCTAGTCGAGAAAAGGTAGCGGCCCCGCCTCGACGCGCCTGCGGTGATGGGTACTAGGAACTCATCACTGCGGGTGCGGAGGCGGGGCCGCTGTTCTCCCCCGCTCGTGGGTGACTAGCCGCTGTGCGAGGAGGTGCGCAGGCGAACCGTTGCACCCGCAGCGGCCAGGGCCGCGGCAACGATCGCCGCCACACCGAGCGCCGGAAGCTGTGAGGACGGTGCCGATGAACCGCCGCCGGCATTGACCGCACTCGGGATGGTCGCGCTGGACGGGATCGAGCCGGCAACGCCGGCGTCGACGCTGGACGGCGCCTTGACGGCCGCGCTCGGCTTCTTGGCCGGCTTCGCGACGGGCTTGATCGTCCCGGCCTGCGGAGCGCTGATGACGATGGGGGTCTCCTCGGCGACAGCAGCCACCGCGGTCGGGCTCTGCGTCACGACGGGCGCGGCCGGCGTGGATCCGCCCGTCGAGGAGGTCGAGGACTGGGTCGGGTCGACCGTCGGCACGGCCGGCGGCGTCGAGTTCGCGGGATCGGTGGGGTTGTCCGTCGGCGTTTCGGTGGGCGTGCTCGAGGGATCGCAGGTCGGCTTGTCGGACGGCTTGTCCGACGGCTTGTGCGACTCCGACTCGGACTCGCTCGGGTGCGGAGCCGGGGTGACGGACGGCTTGGGCGTCTCGTGCGAGTCGCTGCTGCCGTGCCCGTTCGAGTCGCTGCTGCCGTGTCCGTTCGAGTCGCTGCTGCCGTGTCCGTTCGAGTCGCTGCTGCCGTGTCCGTTCGAGTCGTTGCTGCTGTTCTGCTCGCTGGAGCCGCCACTGCCCTGGGCATCGTGGGCGGACGCCAACGGCGCAAGTGCGACCAGGCCGAACGCGGCCAGGCTGATGGCGCCGACCGCGGCTCCGGACTTCAGTGCGACGGACCTGCTGTTGTGGCGCTTCATCTCATGCTCCTAGTAAGGGGGATGCCGGAGCCTCGCAGTCCGACGACCAGAAGCATGAGGGCATCGCACGAGCGGGTCCCCTCATGGAGCGGTCAGACTCACGGATGCGTATGGGCATTGACCGGGCACGACGCAAGCCGCGAACACGGACATTCGTGCTGACCGGTCACGGGCAAAGAGCACTCAAGGTGCGGAACGGACACCACGGCCCGGTCAGACGTCGGTCTGCTTCTCCGGATCGTCCGGGTCCTGCAGGCTCGACAGGAACTGCTCGACCTGGGCGGCGATCTCCTCGCCCGTGGGCATCTGCTGATCGGCCATATCGGCCAATCCGCCGCTGGCACCGGACGAGATCGCCGCCATCTGGTCGTACTGCTGCTCGAGCGCCGTCACGACCGTGGCGAACTCCTCGTTGCCGTCGAGTTGCTGGGCGACCTCGTCGTCGGCGCGCTTCGACGCGGGCTCGAGTTCCGTGATCGGGATGTGGAGGCCGGTAGCGCGACTGATCGCCTCGATCAGGGTCACGGCCGCACGCGGGAACTCGAACTGCACGAGGTAGTGCGGCACCTGCGCGGTGATCCCCATCGACGGCGTGCCCTGCTGGCCCAGATGCAGTTCGAGCATGGCGCCGACGTGCCCGGGTATCTCGATCTCGCCGAGGACGGAGACATGGCCGGCAACCAAGCCGGGCTCGCTGCCGTGCACGGTGACCCCCAGCGGACGGGTGTGCGGGATCGGCCAGGGAATGGCCGACAGGCCGACCGCAAGGCGGACGTCGTAACTGGCCACGATGAGATCGATCGCGGCGAGGAACCGCAGCCATTGGTAGTCCGGCTCCGGTCCGGTCAGCAACAGGAACCGCTGGCCGTCGTGATCGGTCACCTCGTGCAGGACGATCTGCGGCACCTCGACCGAAGCGAAGTGATCGACGACGTAGGTCATCCTCGGGCGCCGCGCCCGGTAGTCCAGAAGTTCGTCGGCGTCGAAGGTCGCCACGAGCTGATGCGGGCAGGTCTCGAGGATGTGATCGGCCGCCAGCCGCACGCCGCCACCGGCGTCGACGAAGCCCGCGAACGCGTACACAAGGATGGGCGCGTCGTCGAAGTGCACCTCACGGTGCACCTGGAACAGCTCCTCGGGCGAACGCATTCATGACCTCCACGTACAACGATGCCACAGCAGCAGAACGCCCGCCCCGCGACGACTGTTCCGGCGTTCGCCGTGGGCGTAGCCCCGCTGACAGGAGCCGGGGACTAAGCGGGGGT
Source organism: uncultured Actinomycetes bacterium (assembly GCA_963755335.1). Lineage (GTDB taxonomy): Bacteria > Actinomycetota > Actinomycetes > S36-B12 > S36-B12 > UBA10649. The sequence goes on along the minus strand of CAVWJW010000008.1, from coordinate 999,418 downwards.
CTCTGACTCGGCGGGCGGCGTGGCCTTCTTGGCACGCGTGGTGGGCTTCTTCTTCGGGGCCTCGTCGGTCTCGATCATCGCCGTCTGCACGGCTTCGCCCGTCTCCGCACTCGTCTGCTGAGCCGCATCCGCCGCCGCAGCATTGGCGGCCTCGGCCGCGACGCCGGCCAGTTCGTGTGCCTTGTCACCCGTCGTCGTCGCCAGCTTCTCGGCGGTCTGGCTGGTGGCAGCGGCGGCGTCGGCCGCCGTGGCCCCGAGGGTCGCGGCGGTGTCGGCGACCTTCTGCGCGGCCGAATCCGCTACGGCGGCCGCCGACGTGGCGACCTGCGAGACGGTCTGTGCTGCACTGCCCGCAGCGGACGACACGGAGTCGGCCCACAGGTTGGCCGTCGCCGTGACGTCGTCGGTGCGCCCTCGACTACGCCACGCGATGACACCGGCTGCCGCCCCCAGTGCGGCCACGACCACGACAACTGTCTTCTTCATGACACCCTCCTTGTCCTGGCGTGACGCTAACACTCCCCGCGAACGACCACGCCGGGAACCGTCACGAGCGGACGCGTGCGTCCTTCAGGTATGACAGGAACCGCTCCGTCACCTGGGGACTGGACAGGAACTGGTCGCGAGCCTCGGGTGTCAGCGTCAGTGAGTACTCGCAGACCCGCGCCCAGGCCACGCCGACCGCCTTGGTGAGCGCACCGGCCACGGTCGCGGAGATGGCCGAGCCGGCGATCATCCCGCCCGGCAGGAACTTCAGGAGGCTGGTGACCGCGTAGCGGCCCGCCATGGTGGCCCCGCCGGTGAGGACCACGGCTCCTGCGGCGGCCAGCGCCTTCGAGCGGTTCGGGGGCAGCCCGTACGCCGCGGTGATCCGGGCGATCATCGTCACCTGGTTCGGGACGAGGAGGGCCGCGTCAGCGAAGGGGATCGGCGTTGCGCCAACGCCAGCGGCTACGGCGACCGCCTGGTTGATGATCGTCGCGACGACTTTTTTTTTGCGTCCGACGTCGACCACCTGAGCGGCGGTCAGGGCCCCCGCGACGACCTCCGGGATGACGTCGTAGGTGTTGTCGAGGAGGTTCTTCAGCCCGAACACGGGGCTGGCGGTGAAGTCGTCCACGAGGGCATTGGTGAGCACGACACGGTGGTGCGGCTTGAGGGGCAGTCCCAAGGACTCGATGTACTGGGCGAACTCCATCGCCTCGGGATGGACCACCCCATCGCGCGTGGGCACCTGCGTGAGCACCATGATCACCGGCAGCCCGAGTGCGTCGAGCTCGCGCACGAACTGCTCCTGCGCGTGCTCGAAGCGGCGATCCGACCAGCGCACCAGGTACCAGGCCGCGTGGATGCGGCGGTCGGCCGCGACATCGCGGTGGTCGGAGATCAGCCTTCGCAGGCCGTCGACGATGGCATCCCCCGCCGTCCCGGTCTCGAAGCCCTCCGAGTCATACAGCCCCAGGAAGCCGTCCGGGTGCCGGTAGTAGACGAGGCCCTTCGTGACGGGCTGGCCCACCCCGGTGGCGGCGACGTCCCGCCCGAAGATGGCGTTGACGAGGGTGGACTTGCCCACTCCCGTCTTCCCGAACACCGCGAGGTTGAAGCAGCCCAGCGCGGCGAAGGCCTCGGAGAGGCGTTGTTCGAAGAGCCCCTCGACCTGGAGCTTGCTGAGATCGGGGACCGAGCCGGAACTGCTGCCGGGCGTGCTTGCCGGCTCGATCGTCACGCTCCCCACCGTACGCGGGGCGTGGGGGTTGGACAAACACCCCGCGCGCCGGGTTACCGTGGAGCATGACCGACGCGGGGCCCACCACCCGTGCGCGACCGCGAAGGCGCTCGCGTACGCGTGGCATCGTGGCCCTCGTCCTGGTCGTGACGCTGGTCGGCGGCGCCATCGTCGGTACTCTCATGGCCGTCAACGGAGCCAAGAGCAAGGGATACCTCGGCGGACCGGTCGTCGTTCCCGACGAGTTCCGGCCCATCCTCAAGAAGGCGGCCAAGCGCTGCGATGCGGTGCCCCTCGAGGTGCTGGCGGCCCAGATCTCTGCAGAGAGCGGCTGGGACCCTCGGGCCACATCCGCCGCGGGTGCCCAGGGCATCGCCCAGTTCATGCCGGCCGTGTGGGAGCAGTACGGCATCGACGGCAACGGCGACGGCGTCGCCGATGTGTGGGACCCGGTGGACGCCATTCACTCGGCGGCCGAGCTCAACTGCCTCAACCGGCGCCTGGTCCGCTCGGCCAAGGGCAATCGCCTGCACAACACGCTTGCCGCCTACAACTCCGGCTACGGCGCCGTGCTGAAGTACGACGGCGTGCCGCCGTTCCCCGAGACGGAGGCCTACGTGGCCAAGATCCTGGCGAGCGCCAAGACGATCGTGGTCAAGCCGTGACGACCCCCGGGACGACCTGACCCTCAGGCGCCGCATCGTCGAGGACCTGCCGCAGCACCGCATCAGCCTGGGCATCACTGCCGCTGCTGACGCCCCACGTCTTGAACTCGCGCAGCAGCGCCTCGCGGGCGCGGGCGATCTGCTCCGACACGACACGGGCCTGGGCCCACTCGAGCTCGCGCTGGCGAAGGGCCCTCTCGATCTCGCGCATCTGCTCCTCGGTGACCGGCAGGTCGTAGGCGGCGGACACGAACTGGGCGATGTCCTCGCGGTAGTCGTGCCCACGGCGGCCGAACGTGCCTGGCACCACGTCCATCGCGTTGACGAGGTCGATGCCGGTGAGCACGAAGGTCACGCCCGGACGCCAGTTCGTCGACTTCGGGATGCCCGGAGGGCGCTCGTCGACCGGTCCGAGCCACCACGGCCTGCGCAGCAGGATGTTGGTGCCGAACTTCGGGATCGGATCGTCGTAATGGCTGATGAGCACGTGCCGCACCCGGGCGCGTCGATCCTCCGGAAGCGCGAGGTACTCGCCGAAGTTGTCGACCTCGAGCATCGCGCCAGCGGGATCGACCTTCTCGGGGTTGATGCGCCATGCCTTGGCGAACTCCGTCGCGGACGGCGTGCCGAGGTAGATCGACGAGTGCACGAAGTCGCGGTCCATCGCCTCAACGGTGCGGTGGCGCCAGATGTCCTGCATCGTCAGGGCGCCCAGGCTCTCGCCGAACGTGACGAAGCGCGGGCGTCGGGCAGGATCCATCCCACGCATGTACCCCGTGATCGCGTGCATGAGGTCGCGGTTCTGCTCGATCGCCAGTCCAGTGCGCGTGAGCGACATCGACGAGGGCAGCATCGAGTACTGCATGGTGAAGATCGCGCAGTCGCCCAGCGTCATGTACTCCAGCGCCTCGGCCATCACGTAGTTGATGTAGCCCGAGCCGGTCGGCGAGGCGAAGCACAGGACCTTGCGCTCGAAGGCCCCGGTCCGGATGAGCTCGTCCATGACGAGGTCGACGCGATCCTCGGCCTCGACCGCGCTGCCGAGCCCGACGAACACCCGGATCGGGTCGGCGACGGGCTCCTGGCCCATGACGTCGGCGATCTCCTCGCGGGTGAGGACCATGTTGACGAAGCGGCGTCCCTCTCGCGACAAGGACTCGAAGGAGACAACGCTCCCGGGCCCGCCCGAGACGGCGACCGAGGCGGGCGGCCGCTCGTAGGCGGGCTCGACCGCCGCACCGCCCTGCTCGACGCGGCGTACCGCGTACTCGTACCCGACGTACATGGTCCCGCCGAGAGCAGCCAGCGCAACGCCGTGGCCGATCGGATTGGCCACCGAGTCGTACGACGGGGCAACGCGTGACAGCGCGGCGGACACTCCGGCGGCGATCAGCCGCTCCACGGCCTGGAGGGCAAGCACGCCCGCGCCGACACCCACCGCGATACCGACGGAGTTGGCCGTCGACACGTTGGTGATCGTCGTGTCGCCCATCTCGGCCGCCTGCTTGTGGACGCGATGCACCGCGAACGCAGACGCGGCGGCACCGGCCGGCAGCGCCAGCGGGATGCGCGTGAGCCAGCGGCTCTTCGGGGTCCTCGCGCTGATCAGGTCGCTCGTCCCGATCACGGCCGACAGCCCGGCACCGATCATGGCCACCCGTGACGTGCGATTGGCCGCCACCCTTAACAGGCCCCGACGCATCGGCTCGTCCTCGCGGGGCGGGAGCGACCGGGACAGCCCCTCCGCCACCGCCGCCACCAGCACGTTGGTGCCCACGGTGAAGCCGAGTCGGGCCGCCTGGGAAGCGCTGTCGGTGCGACCGCCCGTGGCGATCCGGCCGACCGTCTCGATGGCGCTCTGCGTCGCCGTCACCGCGGACAGTGTCGTCGCCGCGATCACACCGGTGGCGATCGCCTGATCCACGGTGCGCCGGGGCTGGAGGCCGGGCTTGAAGGAGGAGCCGACCGCCGACGCTGCGGCGAAGAGTGCGACTCTCTCGGTCAGGCTTCGATCCGGGCCCATGGCCCCGATGATGCGATCGAACACGGCCAGGGCCCCCGTCGGCGCCGAGCCCAATTCCACGTCAGACGTCATGGCGCCATCCTGTCATGAGGCCGTTCAGGCAATCAGGACGATCGACTGCAGGTTGTCGACGGCGAGCCGGCCGTCCGCAGTCCACAGGCGACGGTGCTCGCTGGTGTAGCCCTCGAGAGCGGAGGTCACCAGGCAGTGATGAAGCAGCGGCTGTCCCGCCTGCAGGTCGGCGGGGTCCACGAGGAGGTTGGCGGCGAAGCTCACCGTGGCGATCGGGACCATCCCCTCCAGAGCGACCAGGCTTGCGGGCCACCATGCATCGACGAGGGCAAGCACCGACGCGGAGGTCGGTCGGACCGGCCGGGCGTAGTCGATCCATCCCCACGACTGTGCCTCTCCCGCTTCGCCGGGCAGGCCGGCCACGACGCGGGCGTCGATGTGCTGGACGAACACCGGGCCCAGGGGCGGACCGAATTCCAGTCGGGGCACCTCGTGCGACGGCGGCACGATCGGCATGTCCAGGTTGGACCACGACGCGTAGTCCGGTGCGACGCGGACGGACCGCGAGGCGCCTGCGATGACAGTGGCGACGGCGATCGCCGTGCCCTCGCCGTTCCTCAGCGTCGCGCTCCAGGTCGCCACCGCCGAGCCACGCCGCACCACCTGCGTCTCGATCACGTGCTCGCCGACCACGGCAGGGGCGACCAGGTTCGCCGTGATGGACCGGACCACCCGCTCGGCGTCGGGCTCGCTCGCTTCGACCGCGCGGATCAGCGCTCCGACGATAAGTCCGCCCCACGCGCCGCGGCCCTGCTGCCAGCCATCGGGAATGGCCCACGAGTAGCGGTTCTCCGTGACCCGCACCGGGGTCGTCGCGGTGTCGAAGGTGTCCAGGGTGTCCACATCGTCAGTGTGTCATCCGTCGATCGTGGCGGTGCCGATCCTCATGCGCTCCACGAGACCGACAGCGTGCTGCCCTGGCGGCCGCCGAGCGGAATGACGTCGATGCGCTCGCTGATGCTCTTCTTCATCTCGCTGACGTGACTGATCACGGCGACCGTTCGTCCGTCGGCGCGCAGGCGGAGCAGTTCGGCCATCACCTCGTCGAGTCGGTCACCGTCGAGGGAGCCAAACCCCTCGTCGATGAACAGCATGCCCAATTCGACGCCGCCGGCATGGGACCGAACGGTGTCGGCCAGGCCGAGGGCCAGAGCGAGAGACGCGCAGAAGGTCTCGCCGCCGGACAGGGTGGCCGTGCGGCGGATCGTGTCGGTTCGCTGATCGACGACCTCGAGCCCCAGTCCCTGGCCGAGTCGAGCGCTGCCGGTGCGGTGTTCGGTGGACCGCAGCACGAAGCGCCCGTCAAGCATGGCCTGGAGGCGAGTGTTCGCCGCCTCGAGGATCTCGTCGAACATCGCCTGAACGACGTAGGCGCTGAGCGGTTGGGCCAGGGCGTTGCCCTCGCTCCCCCGCACGATGCTCGCCAACGCGATGACATCGCGCGTCGCCGCTCGGACGTCGTGCAGCGACGTGACCGCGGCGCTCGCCAGGTCGACGCGAACCCGGAGATCCTCGACCAGTCGGTCGGTCGCATCGCGCGCACTGGTTGTCGCCTGCAGTCTTCCCTCGAGCTGCCGGCAGTGCTCGGCCAGCGCAGGGACGTCGGGCGCCGGCTCGTCAGCAGCCCAACGGGACTGGGCCCGCACTGCGTCCGCCAGGCCCGACTGCGCCGCCACGACGAGGGTCTGCGCGTGATCGCGCGCCTGGAGGACACCTCGGGCCGCCAGCATCTCCCGGCGGCGCTCCGCGACGGATCCACGGCCACGACGCTGCAGGTCGACCATCTGCTCGCGTTCGGCGATCGTGAGTGCGAGGGCGCCGTGAGCGGCGGACATGCTGGCCCGACGCTCCCGCCCGGCCGCCGAGGCACTCTCGATCCGGTCGACGTCCTGCTGGAATCGTCGGATCCCCTGCGTGATGTCGCCGACGGCGTGGGCCTCGGCGGGCGCGGAGGCAGGAAGATCGATCCCGCCCGCCACCGTGCGAAGGCGCTCACTGGCGAGGTCCCACGCATGGCGGGCGCTCTCGGCCTCGACCCGATCGGCCGCGGCCGCCTCGATGTCGCCGGCCGCCACTGCATCGACGTCGCGTGCTGCTGGCTGCGGGTGCTCGAGCGCGCCGCAGACCGGGCAGGGGGACTCATCGTGCAGGCCCTCGGCCAGCTCTGCGGCCATCCCGTCGAGCCGTCTCCTCATCAGGCGGGTCTCGACGAGCTGGGCCGTCTCTAGGCGGTCCTGCTCGACGCGCGCGGCCCGCTCCAGGGCCATCGAAAGGGACAGGAGACGATCCGGCAGTTCCTTCTCCCGCTCGACCACCAGCGCGGCCAGCTCGATGTCGACCTTGTCGATCGCTTCGGCGAGCTCCACCAGGCGTCGTCGGTCGGCCGGCAGCGTCTTCTCGATCGCCAGTGCCTGCCCGAGGGCACCCGTCAGGCGATCGATCTCGGCCACGATGTCGTCGTCGCCGTCGACCAGCTCCGCGATCAATGGTGCATAGGCATCGAGTTCCTTGACCGACGCGACCAGGTCGGCCTCAGCCTGCACGACCGCCTCCTGGGCGGCAGCCACGGCGGCGCCCGCAGCCGTCCGATCCTCGGCGTCGCGCAGGCGCGCCCGAGCGCTGCGAAGGTCCGCGGAGGTCGCCTCTACGCAGGCCTGGTCGCTCACGAGTCGGACGGCGGCGGCGCTCTGGATCTGGGCGACGATGACCAGCGCGGACTCCGGGTCGGCGAGCTCGGTCGGATCGACGACACGATCGCCCATGTCCTCGTCGGAGAGGCGGCTGATCACATGCTGCACGGCCGCGGACAGAGCCCTGTCTGCTGCATCGCACCGGCGCTGCGCCTCCACGCGACGATCGTCGAGGGCGGCCTCCATGCGCGAGTACAGGTCCGTCGCGAAAATGCGCTCGAGGACGGCCTGGCGCTCCTTGCTCTCGGCGGCCAGGAACGCCGCGAACTCGCCCTGGGGCAGCACCACCGTCTGGAGGAACTGCGCCCGAGTCAGGCCGATCGCTCGCTGGATCTCCGCGTCGGCCTCCCCCTTGAGGGAGGAGACCGGCTCCCAGCCACGCCCGCCCGTCGATCGCATGAGCGTCACTGACGAGGGCACGCTTGTCGTGCCCGTCCCCCGCTTCTTGGCCCGCTCGTACTCGGGCGTGCGGCGGACGCGATACCGGCCGAAGGACGTGCTGAACTCGACCTCGGCGTACGTGTCGTCGTCGTCCGTGGCGAACGCGGAGCGCAGCCGCTGCCGATCGGAGCTGCGGCCCGCGACGTCTCCATACAGCGCGAACACGAGGGCGTCGATGATTGTCGACTTACCGGCTCCGGTGGGGCCGTCGATGATGAGGAGTGCCGCGCCGCCGAGCTCGTCGAAGTCGATCCGATGCTCACCGGCGAACGGGCCGACGGCGGCAAAGGCCAGGGAGTGCACGTGCATCAGGGCGCCACCCGGACGGATTCGTAGACGGTACGCAGGACCGAGGCCTCGGCGTCGGAGGGCTCACGGCCGGTCACCTTGCGCAGGAAGTCGGCAACGACGTCGAGCGGGTCGCGGCCACGGGAGTCACCACGGCCGGGCGGCGACGAGTGGGCCAGCCGAGGCCGGTGTCTCTTGACGAGAGCGAAGGGGAACGCGGAGTCGAGCCGCGCGTGCATGCGCTCGGGGTACACGTCGTCGGTGACCACGAGTTCGACGAAGTCATCGCGGTGGGCGAGGTTCGCCGTCCCCATCAGGGCATCCATCGTGCCGGCCAGTCGTGCCATGCCGCGGCCCAGCGGAAGGTGCACACGGGTGAGCGCGGGTGCGGCGCCCGGAGCCCCGAGCTCGACGAGCACGGCCGACTTCTGCTGGCCTGCCTCCGAGAGGGAGTAGCGCAGCAGGGACCCCGAGTAGGCGATGACGGGGTCGACGCCACGAACCTGCTGAGGGCGATGCAGGTGCCCGAGAGCCACGTACGTCAGGCCACGTCCGTCGAACAACGACGAGGGGACCACCTGGACCCCGCCGACGGTGAGATCGCGCTCGCTCTCGGAGGTGAACTGGGCGAGATCGGCCTCGGCGGTGGCTGAGGGCACCACGAAGGCGTGCCCGACCACGACAGCGCGAGGCGATCCTCGACCTACGAGATCCGCCTCGATCTCGTCGAGAGCCGCACGCATGACGGCCTCATGACTGCGCTCGAGGGGCGCCTCCGGCGTTCCGAGCTCGTGACGCGCCGCGTCGGGGTCGAGGTACGGCACCGGGTAGACGAGGACGGGTCCGTACGCGTCATCGAGCTGAACCGCATCGCCGACCACGTCCGTCGAGCCGACGATGTGGACACCCTCGCGCAGGAGGCCGGCGTACATGCCGAGGCGATCGCCCGAGTCGTGGTTGCCGGCGACGATGATGACCGTGATCCCGGCGGCCGACAGCCGGGTGAGGGCATCGCTGAGGGTCCGGAGCGCCTCGACCGGCGGCACGGCTCGATCGAAGACGTCGCCGGCCACGAGGACCGCATCGACCTGGCTCTCGATCGCCGTCGTGACGATCGCCTCGACGGCCCGCGCCTGTGCGTCGCTGAGGGAGAACCCGTGCAGGGTTCGGCCCAGATGCCAGTCGGAGGTGTGAAGCAGTCGCACAATCGGACGTTACCGCCCGACCCTGACAAAGCCGCGGCTACGCGCTGGCGTTCTGCCCAGTGTTCGCCGGCTTGCCCGCCGTCGGGTTCGAGATGTTCGGGTTGCCGGTCAGGCTGCCGGATGCGGACTTCTTGACCCACTCGCTCCACGGGATGTTCCACAGGCCGCCGGGACCGTTCCATGACTGGACCGTCTGGCCGCCGGTGTTCGTGTACGTGACGACGTCGCCGGGAACCGTGTTGTCGTAGATCCACTTGGCGTCGGACTCGAACATGTTGGTGCAGCCGTGCGAGCCGTTCCAGCGGCCGATCCGGCCGTACGCCCACGGGGCCGAGTGGATGAACTCACCGGTCGGGGTCAACCGTGTGTTCCACGGGATGTCCTTGAGCTCGTACGGCTTCTCCTTGGTGGGATCCAGATTCAAGGCGACGCTGGTGTACGTGTGCTTCGGCTCCTTGCGCGTGCTGATGACCTTGACGCCCAGGCTGGTCTCCCACTCCGACTTGCCGAGCGAGACCCCGAAGTCCTTGACCTTCTTGCCGTCGATGTAGACCTTCATGCGATCGGACTTGCCATCGACGACGGCGACCAGGGACCGAGCGGTGCGGAACGTGTATGTCTTCGCCAGCGAGGTCGAGCCCAGGAGGTAGGTCTTGCCCGACTTGCCGAGGACGGCCTTGTCGAGCGTCGACTTGATGTTGACGGTCGAGTCGCCCGGCCACCACTTGATGGGGCGGTAGACCACGCGTGTGGTCGTTGATCCAGCCCCAGGCGCCCTTGACGTTGCGGATGCGGCCGTCCTGATGGGTGGCCTTGACGCTCAGATGAGTCTCGACGGCCTTCTTGTTCGTGATGCCGTGATCGAACGTCAGCTGGGGCAGGGTGCCCACCCCGAGCTTCGCGGTGGCTCCGTTCACGCCCAGCCCGTTGCTTTCGGCGTTGAAGGAGGCGTTGACCCATGCGTGCGGGGACGGCAGCTTGATCGGCTTGTCGGGGTCGGTGCCCGGAGGGATGGTCGGCGTTCCCTGGACGGGGGCGCTGGCGGGGCCGGGACCGATCGCGTTCTGGGCGCGCATGACAACGGTGTACAGCCGGTCGTTCGAGAGGTTCGTCAGGGTGCAGGTGCCGGCAGGGGCGCCGCACGGCCACCAGGTGACGGCATTGTCGACGCTGATCTCGTAGGCGGTGATGGCGCTGCCGCCCGTCGAGACCGGTGCGACATACGTGACGGTCAGCTGGCCGCTGCTCGGGCCCGACTTGATCTTGGTGATCGTGGGGGCGCCGGGCGTTGTCGCGACAGGGGTGGTGGGCGTCGTCGGAGCGCTGGACGGTGACGGACTCGGGTTCGTGGCGGCTTGCGCGGGCGCCGCGATCATCAGGGTCGCGGCGAGCGCGGAGCAGCTCGCCACGGCCACCAGGCGGACTCGAGACGACGTGGACACCCGACAAGGGTAAGGCCCCCCTGAGCAAGCGTTTGCCGATACGGTCGCGCTATGCGCCGGGATGGGGCGCTGAGTCACCCCATGTGATGAAGATCACGGAGGATGCCATGGCACACGGCGCGCCCGTCACCGCCGCCGGCAGCGGTCCAGGAGAGGCCTATCGCACGGGCCGGGTCGTGCGGCTGGCCAGCACTGCAGCCATGGGTGGCTTCCTCTTCGGCTTCGACTCCGCCGTGATCAACGGCGCCAACACGGCGATCGCCAACACCTTCGGCCTCAGCTCGGGAGTCATGGCCTTCGTGGTGTCCATCGCCCTGATCGGATCCGCCGTCGGGGCGTGGTTCGCCGGGCAGCTCGCCGACAGCTACGGCCGACGGCGCGTGATGCTGATCGCCGCGATCCTGTTCGGCGCCAGCGCCGTCGGGACCGCCTTCCCGCCCAACGTCGAGGTGCTGATGATGTGGCGGCTCATCGGCGGCGCCGGCATCGGCGTGGCCAGTGTCGTGGCGCCCATGTACATCGCCGAGATCGCGCCCGCCCAGCTGCGCGGCCGGCTGGGCTCACTGCAGCAGCTGGCGATCGTGCTGGGCATCTTCGCCACCGGCATCACCAACTACCTGATCGTGCAGGCGGCCGGGAGCTCCGAGTCCGAGTGGCTCCTCGGTATCGAGGCGTGGCAGTGGATGTTCCTCGTCATGCTGATCCCCGCCACGATCTACTTCCTCATGGCGCTGAGGATTCCGGAATCGCCGCGCTTCCTCGTGGAGAAGGGTCGACTCGACGAGGCCCGAACGGTCCTCGAATCGGTCTTCACGACGGACCAGAGCACCAAGGTGCTCGAGATCAAGCAGACGATGGACACCGATCACAAGTTCTCGATGGGTGACCTCCGAGGGCCGAAGTTCGGCCTCCTTCCCATCGTGTGGATCGGCATCCTGCTGTCGGCCTTCCAGCAGTTCGTCGGCATCAACGCGGTCTTCTACTACTCGAACCTCATCTGGGAGTCCGTCGGCTTCACGCAGGACCAGGCGTTCCAGACCTCCATGATCACCAACGGCATCAACGTCGCGACCACGCTGGTGGCGATCGCGCTGGTCGACCGCATCGGCCGCAAGGTGCTGCTGCTCATCGGGTCGTCCGGCATGGTCGTGACCCTGGCCATGCTCACGATCATCTTCGGCTCGGCCCCGCAGGTCGCCAACGGGACCGGCGGCATGGACCCCGTCCTCGAGGGAGTCACGTCCACCCTCGCCGTGCTCGCCTTCAACCTCTACGTCGTCTTCTTCGGGATGTCCTGGGGACCGGTGGTGTGGGTCCTGCTCGGGGAGATGTTCCCCAACCGGATCCGGGCCGCGGCCCTCGCCCTGGCCGCGGCGGCCCAGTGGATCGCCAACTTCGTGGTGTCGACCTCGTTCCCGCCGATCGCGGCGCACAGCCTGACCATCGCTTACGCCATCTTCACGGTGTTCGCGTTCGCGTCGATCTTCTTCGTGCACTTCAAGGTTCCCGAGACGACGGGCAAGTCGCTCGAGGAGATCAGCGCGGGCGCCTCAGCCTGACGATGCCGGACGTTGCGGGGTAACGTGGGCTTCGTGTCCGGGGTCGCCCTGCAGGTGGAGTCGCTCACCAAGGTGTTCGGCCGCCGCCGCCCCGTCACAGCGGTCAAGGACCTCACCTTCACCGTCACTCCCGGCCGCGTCACGGGCTTCCTGGGGCCCAACGGATCGGGCAAGACGACGACGCTTCGCTGTCTCCTCGGCCTGGTGACACCGACGTCCGGACGGGCACTCGTCGGCGAGCACGCCTACCGCGACCTGCCCGATCCCACCCGCTCGGTCGGGGCCGCGCTCGAGGCGAGCGGCTTCCACCCGGGGCGCACCGCGCGCAACCACCTGCGCGTCGTCGCAGCCGCCGCCGGCCTTCCCGACTCACGTGTCGACGAGGTGCTCGAGGTCGTCGGCCTGACGGACGCCGCACGCCGACGCGTCGTCGAGTACTCCCTCGGCATGCGACAGCGGCTCGCCCTCGCCGCTGCGCTGCTCGGGCAGCCCGAGGTCCTCCTCCTCGATGAGCCGGCCAACGGTCTCGACCCCGAGGGCATCGCCTGGCTGAGGTCCTTCCTCCGCGACCAGGCCGCTCGCGGGTGCACCGTGCTGGTGTCCAGCCACGTGCTGTCCGAGGTGCAGCAGACGGTCGATGACGTCGTCATCATCAGTAAGGGACAGCTGGTGCACGCCGGGCCGCTGAGCGGGATCTCCGGCACCAGCGAGCTGCGCACGATCGTCCGCTCACCTGACGCCGGCCGGCTGGCCGAGGCGATCGCCGCGACGGCGGGCGCCGCAGCCAGCGTCGAGGCCGGCGACGACGGCTCGCTGACCGTGCGGGGCATGACGCCCGAGCAGGTCGGTCACCTCGCGTTCGCCCACGGGTGCGAACTGCACGAACTGAGTGGCGAGTCGCAGGACCTCGAGCGACTGTTCCTGGAGCTCACGGGAGGTGGCGAGTGAGCGGCGCCTACGCCCGGCTCTTCGCGTCCGAGTGGCGCAAGGTGCTGACGACCAAGATGCTCTGGGGCCTCATCCTCGTCGCCCTGGCGTTCGCCACCGTCAACGTCATCACGTTGTCCTTGGTCGCCGGCGGCATCATCCCCGGAGTGCCCGGGGCCGAGGGCGGCAGCATGCTGCTCAACCCCGACTACATCACCACCCTGCTCGCCCAGGTGGGATCGGCATCGACGTTCGTCCTCGTCCTGGGCGTGATCGCGATGACCGGCGAATACCGGCACATGACGATCACGTCGACGTTCCTGTCCACGCCACGTCGCGGTCGCGTGCTCACGGCGAAGATGTCGCTGTTCGGCGTCCTCGGCGCCGCGATCGCGGTCATCTCGCTGGCCGCAGTCCTCGTCGTCCTCGTCGTGACTCTGGCCCTCCTCAAGCTCGACCACGCTCCGATCACGGCCGGCTCGGTCGCGACGGTCCTGGTCGGCGCGATCATCGGCTTCACGCTGTACGCCATCCTCGGCGTGAGCCTCGGCGCCCTCATCAAGAACCAGGTGGCCGCGATCATCCTGGCGCTGGTCTGGGTCCTCCTCGTCGAGGCGATCATCGGGCTGGCACTTCCCGCGGTGAGCAAGTGGCTGCCCGGCGGCGCCCTCAACTCGGCGATGGACGTGTCGCTCCGTTCCGATGCCACCGGTGGCCTGACCCAGGCTGATCGCCTGCCGCCGTGGGGCGGGGCGCTGGTCCTGCTCGGCTACGCCGTCGTCTTCGCCGTCATCGCCTCGCGCACGACCCTGCGCCGCGACATCACCTAGGCGGACCGCCCAGCGGCGCGCATTAGTGTTGGTCCAGCGCGACACCGGACCGTTTCACCCCGAAAGGACCACCACGTGGCCATTCCGCCGCCCGAGAGCCGACTGGCGGGCTTCGGCCCGAACGAATGGCTGGTCGACGAGATCTACCAGCAGTTCCTCGCGGACCGCGAATCGGTCGACCCGGCCTGGTGGGAGTTCTTCGAGGGCTACACGCCCCCGGACTACTCGCCCCTCGCCGCCAAGACGGTGGCCGTGCCCGCGGTCGAGCCCATCGTCGTCGTACAGGAGCTTGCGACCCCCGTCGCCGCGCCGGTCGCCCCGACCCCGGTTCCAGTCGCTCCTGCGGCCGCACGCTGCCGTGTCGTCCGACGACGACGTCGTCATCCTCAAGGGCCCGTCGGCGCGCGTCGTCGGCAACATGGAGAGCAGCCTGACCGTCCCGACGGCGACCAGCGTGCGCGCGGTTCCCGCGAAACTCCTCATCGACAACCGGGTCGTCATCAACAACCACCTCGCCCGCGGTCGCGGCGGGAAGGTGTCCTTCACCCACCTGATCGGCTACGCCGTCATCCGCGCCCTGCACGACAACGAGTCGATGAACTACGCGTACACGGAGGTCGACGGCAAGCCCGCGGTCGTGCGGAACACGTCGTTCAACCTCGGCCTCGCCATCGACATCACCAAGCCCGACGGCACCCGGCAGCTTCTGGTGCCGAGCATCAAGGGCGCCGAGACGATGGACTTCGCGACGTTCTGGGCCACCTACGAGGATCTCGTCCGCAAGGCGCGCAACGGCAAGCTCACGGTCGACGACTTCGTCGGCACGACCATCTCGCTCACCAACCCCGGGACCATCGGCACGATGCACTCGGTGCCTCGCCTGATGAGCGGGCAGGGATGCATCGTCGGCGTCGGCGCGATGGAGTACCCGGCCGAATGGCAGGGGGCGTCCGAGGACGCACTGAGCCGCAACGCCGTGTCCAAGATCCTCACGCTCACGTCGACCTACGACCATCGGATCATCCAGGGCGCGCAGTCCGGCGAGTTCCTCCGGCGCATCCATCAGCTGCTGCTCGGGCAGGACGACTTCTACGACGAGATCTTCAAGTCGCTGCGAATCCCCTACGAGCCGATCCGCTGGGCGCAGGACATCTCCACCGGGCACGAGACCGACCTCAGCAAGACCGTCCGCGTCCAGGAGATCATCCACGCCTACCGCGTACGCGGGCACCTGATGGCCGACACGGATCCGCTCGAGTACCACCAGCGGATGCACCCGGACCTCGACGTCCTCCAGCACGGCCTGACGCTCTGGGACCTCGACCGGGAGTTCGCGACCGGCGGGTTCGGCGGCCGGCCGCTGATGAAGCTCCGCGAGATCCTCGGCGTGCTGCGCGACTCCTACACACGGACCATCGGCATCGAGTACATGCACATCCAGGATCCCGAGCAGCGCACGTGGATCCAGGAGCGCGTCGAGCGCCCGCACGAGCGCACCGACCGCGAGGAGCAGCTCCGCATCCTCCACAAGCTGAACGAGGCCGAGGCGCTGGAGTCGTTCCTCCAGACGAAGTTCGTCGGCCAGAAGCGGTTCTCCCTCGAGGGCAGCGAGTCGCTCATCCCGCTCCTCGACGCCGTCCTCATCTCGGCATCGGCCGACAGCATCGTCGAGGTCGCGATCGGCATGCCGCACCGCGGCCGCCTGAACGTCCTGACGAACATCGCCGGCAAGTCGTACGGGCAGATCTTCCGCGAGTTCGAGGGCGACTTCGGCGACGACCAGGTGCAGGGCTCCGGCGACGTCAAGTACCACCTCGGCACCCAGGGCGTGTTCACCGCTCCCAACGGTGAGCAGACGCGCGTCTACCTCGCCGCGAACCCGTCGCACCTCGAGGCGGTCAACCCGGTGCTCGAGGGCATCGTTCGGGCCAAGCAAGACCAGCTGCCCTACGGCGACGGCTTCAGCGTGCTCCCCGTCCTCATCCACGGTGACGCTGCATTCGCAGGGCAGGGCGTCGTGGCCGAGACCCTGCAGATGTCGCAGATCCAGGGGTACAAGACCGGCGGCACCATCCACGTCGTCGTGAACAACCAGGTCGGCTTCACCACCAGCCCGAAGTACAGCCGGTCGTCGGTCTACGCGACCGATGTCGCGCGCATGATCCAGGCGCCGATCTTCCACGTCAACGGGGACGATCCAGAGGCTGTCGTTCGCGTCGCTGAGCTCGCCTTCGACTTCCGCCAGACGTTCCACAAGGACGTCGTCATCGATCTGGTGGCTTACCGCCGTCGCGGCCACAACGAGGCGGACGACCCGTCACTGACGCAGCCGCTGATGTACGCGATCATCGACCAGAAGCGGTCGGTGCGTAAGCACTACACCGAGTCGCTGATCGGTCGCGGCGACATCACTCTCGACGAGGCCGAGGTGGCACTGCGGCATTTCCAGGAGGAGCTCGAGCGCATCTTCCAGGAGACGCATGTCGACGCGGACTCCGCACCGTTCGACGACGACGAGGACGACATCCTCAGCGACGGACAGCGGCACCTCGAGCCGCAGGGACCCGCGGGCGACATCAACACGGCGATCTCCGCAGAACAGGTCGATGCTGTCATCGCCTCGCAGCTGACCATGCCCGACGACTTCACCGTCCATCAGCGCCTGCAGCCCCAGCTCCAACGTCGCGCGACGATGGTCGCCGACGATGCGATCGACTGGGGCATGGCCGAAGCTCTTGCCGTCGGCAGCCTGCTGATGGAGGGCCGCACGGTTCGCCTGGCGGGCCAGGACGTTCGCCGCGGCACCTTCGGACACCGACACATGGTGATCGTCGACAAGGAGACCGGCTGGCAGTACAAGCCGCTCAAGCGCTGCTACCGCGACGGCGGCAAGCTGTACGTCTACGACTCACTGCTCAGCGAGTACGCCGCGGTCGGCTTCGAGTACGGCTACTCCGTCGCCCGTCCGGACGCCCTCGTCATGTGGGAGGCCCAGTTCGGCGATTTCACCGACGGCGCGCAGACCATCGTCGACGAGTTCATCTCGTCGGGCGAGCAGAAGTGGGGCCAGAAGTCATCCGTCACCCTGCTCCTCCCCCACGGCTTCGAGGGCCAGGGGCCGGACCACTCATCAGCACGCATCGAGCGGTTCCTGCAGATGTGCGCGCAGGACAACATGATCGTGGCCATGCCGTCCACTCCGGCGTCCTACTTCCACCTGCTGCGCCTTCAGGCCAACGCGACCATCATCCGACCCCTCGTGATCTTCACGCCCAAGTCGCTGCTGCGTGCCAAGCAGGCGGTGTCGAACAAGGCCGAGTTCACCAGCGGCCACTTCCACCCGCTGCATCACCGACCCTGCCTTCACCGGCCCGCAGATCCGCAAGGTCCTCATGTGCAGCGGCAAGGTCTACTACGACCTCGCCGCGCATCGAGAGAAGAACGGCATCACCGACACCGCGATCCTTCGCTTCGAGCGGCTCTATCCACTGCCGTTCCGCACCCTGCCGCCGGCACTCGAGGCGTACCCCAACGCGGAGCTGGTCTGGGTGCAGGAGGAGCCTGCGAACCAGGGTGGATGGAGCTTCGTGGCGATGAACCTGCCCGAGATCATCCAACGACCGATCACCGCCGTCACCCGTCCGGCCTCGTCCTCCCCCGCCGTCGGCACGCATCAGCGGCACGAGCAGGAGCAGCGGGCGGTCGTCGAGCAGGCGTTCGCCTAGCCATGTACTTCACCGACCGGGGCATCGAGGAGCTCGAGCGTCGCCGCGGCGACGAGGACGTCTCGCTGGCGTGGCTGGCCGAGCGCCTGCGCGAGTTCGTCGACATGAATCCCGACTTCGAGATCCCCGTCGAGCGCCTCGCGACGTGGCTCGCCCGGTTGGACGACGAGGACGACGACCTCCCCGACTGACCCCCGACTGGTCCACTCCATCCGCCTGCGGCTCTCGTGGCTGGGCCGTGACGTGTCCTGCGCCCGTCCTGGCTGCGCCAAGTCCGGTTTGTCCAGCCACGGGTGACGCATAAGCAGGGGGTTAGCGCGTCAGCACGAGCTTGCCGTGCACGTCGCCCGCCTGCATGGCCGCGAACGCCTCCGCCGCCTGCTCCATCGGCAGGACGCGGTCGATCACCGGGCGCACGTCGTTGTCGGCCATGAAGGCGAGCAGCTCGGCGAGGTCGGCCTGCGTTCCCATCGTCGACCCGACGATGCTCAGCTGCAGGAAGAACACCCGGTTCAGGTCGGCCGGCGGATTCGCCCCCGACGTCGCCCCGGAGATGACCACCACACCGCCGGGTCGCAGCGCCTTGAGCGAATGGCCCCAGGTCGCCTGCCCCACGGTCTCCATCACCGCGTCGACGCGGTCGGGCAGCCGCGCCCCTGACTCGAAGGCCTCATCGGCACCGATGGACGTCGCCCAGGCGCGCTTGCCCTCGTCGCGTGAGGTCACCCACACGCGACGGCCGAGCGCCTTGCCGAGGACGACCAGCGCGGTCGCCACGCCACCGGCCGCACCTTGGACCAGGATCGTGTCGCCGGGTTCGGTCTGCGACTTCCTGACGATCATCTTGTAGGCGGTCAGCCAGGCGGTCGGCAGGCAGGCCGCCTCCTCGAACGACAGGCCCACCGGCTTGTCGATGAGGTTGCGGGCCGGCACGCGGACGATGTCCGCGAACGTTCCGGGGTACAGCTCGCTCAGGAGACTGCGCCGTGGGTCGAGAGTCTCGTCACCCTGTCCGATCTCCGCGTCGCCGACCACCGCGTGGACGACGACCTCGCGTCCTTCCGCGGTCACGCCGGCAGCGTCGGTGCCCAGGACCATCGGGACGCGGTCGGCGGCCAGCGCCTGCCCGGTGAGCGAGAACA
This sequence comes from uncultured Actinomycetes bacterium, assembly GCA_963755335.1. GTDB lineage: Bacteria > Actinomycetota > Actinomycetes > S36-B12 > S36-B12 > UBA10649. The sequence goes on along the minus strand of CAVWJW010000008.1, from coordinate 980,683 downwards.
GGTCGTGATGATTAAGGCTCGCCGCGCGGACGTGGACGTCAACCCACTCCTGCGGCGTGGGTGGCTGCTCGAGCTCCCCCACCCTCAGCCACGACAGTGGGTCCTCGGCGTCCATCCCAGCGGCAAATACGGCGAACATGCGTCGGACCCTACCCGTGAACCGTGGGCCTCAGTCGCGATAGGTGAAGGGGAAGAGTTCGTCGCTCGGACCCTCCGCACGCAGCCGCACCAGCATGGCCTCCGCCTCGTCGAGCGACGGGTGATGGCCGTCCTCGACCAGCCAGCACACCGTCATGGGCACGGTCGCCTTCTCGAACCAGTCGCGTCGCCGCGACAGGGCGGCCCGATGGCCCGCATGACCCAGGACGAACTCCCGAAGTGAGGCAAGGTCGCGCCACACGGACATGTTCACGATGATCTCGTCGTCGTCCAGGATCCGGTAGCCCGTCGCACCAGGCCCGTCCTCGTCCTTCAGCCGCCAGATGAAGCCATCGGCGGCCTCCGCGGCCGCGTTGACATCGGCCAGCTGCGCAACGAAGTCGGCCATGCGAGCCGAGTCGAGCGGCTCGAGCATGGTTGCGATGTTTAGTTGGGCAAGGTGCACGGAATCCTCCTGCTCACCGATGCTCGACGGAGCGGCCGCCGTCGCGGCCGCCGCCGATCAGTAGGTTCTGCCCGGTCACCCACCTGGACGCCGGCGACGCGAGGTACAGCACGGCGGCGGCCATGTCGTCCGGCGTTCCGAGGCGGCCCAGCGGGACCGTTCTCGCAAGATCGTCGAGGTCCGATTCGGTGAACTGCAGCACGCGGAAGAACGAGTCGGTGGGCACGATGCCGGGCGAGATCGCGTTGACGCGGATGCCGCTCGGGGCCAGCTCGGCCGCCATCGTCATGGTGAGGTTGAGAAGGGCCGCCTTGGATGCCGCGTAGGCACCGGTGTTGGGCGCCGCGCGCATGCCGGCTCCTGACGACACATTCACGATTGCTCCGCCGCGCCCCATGCGCAGCGCCGCCTCACGGGAACCGGCCGCAGCCGCGATCACATTGAGTTCCATCATGTCGCGCATCTCGTCATCAGTGGTCTGCGTGAGCGGCTTGACGTGGGCATCGTCCGTTCCGCCCGCGTTGTTGACCCACACGTCGATGCGGCCGAATTCGGTGATCGCTGCCTCGGCGATGGTGCGCGGCATACCGGGCTGCTTGAGGTCGCCGGGGACCTCGCAGGCACGACGTCCGCGCGACCGCACCTCGTCGGCGACCGCCGCGACGTCCTCGGTGCGCCGGCTCGTGAGGACGATGTCGGCCCCCGCATCGGCCAGCCCGACGGCGATGCCGCGGCCGATGCCACGACCGGACCCGGTGACCACGGCGACCTTGCCATCAAGGCGGAAGAGCTCGAGCAGTGACATGGGCGCGAGGCTACCCTCGACGAACCGGGTGATAGCGCCAGACGAGCCGGCCCACGATGCTCGTCGGGGGTACCTCCCCGAACTGCCGACTGTCCTCGCTGGCGTCGGCGTTGTCGCCGAGCACCCACCAGCCGGCGTCGCCGCGGTGGTCGACACGCTTCACGACGAGTGCGTCCGGTCGCCTTGGATGCGTCATCAGGACGACGTCGCCGGGCGCCACGTCCTGGGTGCGACGCACCAGCCACCACTCCCCGTTGCGGACGGCCGGCTCCATCGACGGGCCGACGACGCGGATGCGCGTGTAGGGGAGCACGTCCGTCACAGGCACGGACGTCATCCTGCCTGCTGACGACCGCGATGAACGGCGATATGGTCAGGGCAGGCTTCGCGCCACGCTCGAACCACCCCACTGAAGGAGTCCCATGCTGACCACTCTCGTTCGCTCCCTGCTCGCCCCGCGCACCAGCGCCTACGCCCACTGCGACCTCCCGTGCGGCGTCTACGACCCGGCCCAGGCCCGCCTCGAGGCCGAGTCGGTCAAGGCATGCATGACCAAGTACCACGGCTCCGAGGATCCTGACTTCAAGGCCCGCGCGATCGCCATCAAGGAGGAGCGCTCCACCATGGTCAAGGAGCACCTGTGGGTGCTGTGGACCGACTACTTCAAGGCCCCGCACTTCGAGGCATACCCGCAGCTGAACGGCCTGTTCAACGAGGCCACCAAGCTCGCCGGTGCCGGCGGCACCAAGGGCACGACCGACGTGGCCGTGGCCGACGAGCTGCTCGCCAAGATCGATGAGATCGCCGTCATCTTCTGGGAGACCAAGAAGGCCTGAACCCCGCAGAGGGCTGATTCCATGAGGGAATCAGCCCGCTCGCGTGTCCGCAGTCCTCAGCCAGTCCTCAAGAGCGAAAGCCCTGAGTCCATGATCGCCCGCGTCCGGTCCTCATCGCCATGGAAGAGGTGCGAGTAGATCCGCAGCGTGATGAAATCAGCAGCGACGCCGCGTGGTGCCGTAGATCGTGGGCGGTGAAGGCCAACTTGAGCGGCAAGCGAGCGGCGTCCCACACCCGCTTCCACCGACGGTACTGCAGCCGCTCCCCGTCTCGGTGGGCCAAAGAAGCCCGTCCGCTCCGACCCGCGCAAGGTGCGCTGCTGCCACTGGTGCGGCAAGCAGCTCGCCGGCCCAGACGCCGGGAGGCGGCCCCAATAGTCGGGCCGACGGAGTGCATCGTCTGAATCCCTAGGCCGTCTCGGGCCTCATCGAGTCGATCAGTGCTTGAGCCCATGCTTCCTTCTCTTCGCGGGTGCCGTCGATAGGTGGGCTGGCGAGGACGATCGTCTCGGGCTTGGGCGTGGTCACGCGTGATGTCGCTTGTCATCGAACATGGCGGCATCCGCGCGCGCGATGAGATGGTCGAGGTCTTCGTCCCTGTTGAGTTGCACAACACCGAGAGAGGCGGTCCCGCCACCAGTGACTGACATCGCCGTGTTCACCTGTCCGAAGCGATATTGCGCGTCGGCGAGATTCAGCCCCAAAATGCCACACAGGAATTCGTCGCCGCCGTAGCGCACGACAACGTCATACTCGCGCACTACGCTCTCTATCGCCTTTGCCGTCCTCGCGATGAGTCGATCACCGGCGGCGTGGCCCAAGGTGTCGTTCGTTTCCTTGAGGTCATCCACGTCGATGAAGGCCAGAGTGAAGGGCTCGCCTGTGCGACGTGACATCAGCACCTCGCGCCCGAGTTCCTTGAGCCCCACCCTTCGTCGATACAGGCCCGTGAGTTGGTCATGCAGGAGCACGTCGATCTCGGATGATGCGGCGCTCCGATCACGTTCCGCCGCGGAGCGGTCCTGTGATGCCATCTCCCGGTCGCTGGCTGCCGCGGAGCGATCATCGCTGGCGGAGTCGCGGTCATCCTGACTTGAAGGTGGCATGCTCGCTATTGGTGTCCCTGAGCGTTCCGATGTCCGGTCGCGGGTGGCGGCGTCCCGGTCTCGCTCCGTCGCGACTCCGTCACGGTCGTCGGCAGCGCTATCCCGACGTCGCGCGAGGGAGTCGCGCTCGGAAGACTCAGTCGATGATCCCGAGTCGGGACCAGGCTCTTCGACGGGTAGATCCGTGTAGGTCACCGTTCACTTTCCCACGGATCGTCCCAGTGGGGCGATTCGACAACGCAACGTGAACACGGCGTGACGGTCTGACGTACCTGCACTGGGTCAGCGGGGAACTCCTCGACTTCGAGCCTGCCTTCCCTGCCCCATAAAGGGCGGCGTTTAGGCGCAACGTCAAAGGCGAGGCAGGGGAGCCAGCGGCGCTCCAGCACATGACCGTCCAGATGCCGTGGTCGAGGGACCCGATTTTGGGGGACCAGCCGACTGAATGCGGTGGCCGTGACGGGCGGGCGGCCGATCTGCATCAACCCGCAGGACCATCTGGGCGGCGAGGCATCGCCGTACTGCGCGACCAAAGAGCAGAGGCACCCATGTCGGACGTGACAGCACCGACCCCCTCGCCGAAGAAGAAGATGAGCAAGGGGCTGAAGTACGGGCTCATCGGAGGTGGCGTCCTGACCCTGCTGATCGTCATCGGTGCCGCAGCCACGAGCGGCTCCAGTGGCAGCCAGACGACGACTGCCGCCGAGGCCACCATGGCTGCACCCACAACCGCTGCACCCTCAGCGCTCGCTACGTCACCTCCTGCCGTCGTCGTGGAGACCACCGCCGCACCCGCATCGTCAGCTCCTGCCGTCGTGGAGACCACGGAGGCTCCCGCTGTGGAGGAGACCACGGAGGCTCCAGCCGCTCCTGAAATGACCGTGAGCCAAGAACAGGCCATCGAGTCCGCCAACTCCTACTTGGAGATGGGCAGTTTCAGCGCGAAGGGACTGCTCAAGCAGCTCACTTCCGAGTACGGCGAGTCATTCCCGAAAGGCGACGCAGTGTTCGCGATCAAGTACGTCGACGCCGACTGGGACGCCGAGGCCCGCGAGTCGGCAGCCGCCTACCTGGAGATGGGCAGCTTCAGTCACAACTCCCTGATGCAGCAGTTGACCTCCGAGTATGGGGAGCAGTTCACGAAGGCTCAGGCGACTCAGGCCGTGAAGTCTGTCGGCCTCTGATCGCGATCCGGCAGGGCGACACACCCAGCAGCGAGTTGTGCAGCGAAAGCGGGAAACGTGATCAAGATCGTGTTTCGAATCGTCCTGTTCATGATCGGGGGTTTGTCATACCTCGGTGCTCAGTCTTCTCCTACCGGGGGAACGGTGTGGACCGGTGGCATGCTCGTCGGAGCGTTTCTCGTCGTCTTCGGTGTGCGATCCATCATGAGGCAGCGGAACACCGCCTACTCTCAATGCGAAGTCACAGAGGGGATTCAACGGATTCCACGTCATCCAACGCCAACCGCCTATGAGGTCATAGTGAGACAAAGAAGGCCTAGCACGACTGACCCTGCTCTGAACAGGCGCACGTCACCGGACGCCGCCCCGCTCCTCACACGGTCCACACCGACTGAGACAGGGCGGCGTTCGGCATGACCCATCGAATGACTCGCACGAATCAACGTCGGGCCCACGCGCACCTTCGGCGCGACTGAGGGGCGCCCGGCTCGCGCCGGAACGCCCCTCAGTGCCGTTTCCTCTAGGAGACCACGACCTTGGCGTAGAACGCCTTGGTGCCCTTCCCCTTGACGTGGACCAAGTAAGTACCTGGCCCACTTACCGCGAAAGCCGGGAGCGTCATCGAGCCGGAACGCCCCGACTTCCTCGCACCGATCGTCACCCACTGGCCCTGGATCTTGACCATTGCCGTCAGCAGGGTGCCCCTGGGCAGGCCCCTCAGTCGAAGGGTCACGATCTGTCCGGCCCTGGCGGACGCGGACGGTGCCCTGCCGGGCTTGGTGGTGACCTTGCCCGGGAAGAGCAGTGTCACCTTCGCGACCGTCCCTGCCTGCGGGCTCCCCACACCGGGCGATCCGCCGCCCGAACCACCGGCCGAACCACCTGGCGATCCGCCGGTCGAGCCAATAGCCGAGCCGCCGGTCGAGCCAGCGGCGGAGCCGCCAGTCGAACCACCGGTCGACCCGCCAGCCGAGCCTCCGCCGGCCGGCGGCGCCGAAGCGACGTAGGTGTAGCCAGCGACCGAGGGCACGGACGTGCCGCCCGCCGCCGTCACCACGACGTCGACCGCACCTGCGGCGTGCGCAGGCGTCGTCACCGTGACGGAGTTGGCTCCGTTGGCGCCGACCACTGCGGCCACCCCACCGAGGGTCACCGAGGTCACGCCAGTGAGGTTGGCACCGGCGATCGTCACCGAGGTCCCGCCAGCGGTCGAGCCGCTGTTAGGACTGATCGAGGTGATCGTCGGCGTTCCGGGCGGAGCTGCCGGGTTGTAGGTGAATCCGGCCGGCAGCGTTGCGGTTGCGGCCGGCAGCGTGACGACCACGTCCACCACGCCGGCGGCGTGCACCGGGGTCGTGGCAGTGACGGTCGTAGCGTTGACGACGGTCGCCGGGACAGCCGTCCCACCGAACGACACCGTGCTGGCACCCGTGAGGTTGGTGCCGGTGATGGTCACCGGCGTACCGCCCGCATCGGGTCCGTTGGCCGGGCTGATCGACGACACCGTCGGGGTAGCGGGCTGGACTCCACCCACCGCCGCGGCGACTGTCACCGTTCCACCCGAGAACGTGAGGTTCTCGATGTTGCGGAGAACGTCCGTTCCGTCACGACCAGCAACCGTGTCGACCACGGTCACCGGGCCGTTCGCACCACCGGTCTGGGTGATGTTGTACTGAGCCAGCGCTCCGCTGTAGACCGCGGTGTCATTGGTGCCAGCGGTGGTGGCGATCGAACGAGCGATCGTCGCGTTGCCGGCGGTGCACGTGCCACCGATGGTGCCGTTGCGGATTGCCGTCATGAGCGCCGCCAGGGTGGCCGGAGCCGTCGGGCAGCTGTTGTTGAGAGCGACGTTGAGCGCTGCATCACCATCGATGAGGTCATTGCCGCCACGACCAGTGATCGTGTCAGCGCCGCCACCACCAAGGATGATGTTGCCTGATGTTCCATCAGCAACTCCGGGGACGATCAGCGGCGCGAGGCCGTTCACCTGGGCGATGCCTGCAGCATCCAGCGTGCCGTCGCCGCCAGCCGGCGTGACGAACGTGGTGTTGCCGTCCCCGAGCAGGGTGTCGTCACCGCTGCCGCCGGAGAGTCCCTCAACGTCTGCGTTCGGGAAGATCTCCATGTCGGCCTGGGTGAGGTTGCCCGCGGCGCGTGCCGTCAGGGTCAGGTCGGCGAGCTCGCCCGGCTTGTTCGGCGCACCGAACGAACCCGTCGTGTACGTCTCCCAGTCGAACCCGTTGCCACCGATGACGTCGTCAGGGTTGAACGTCGTCAAGTCGGTGTCGCCACCGCCGAGGACGTCGCTTCCGCCTCCGCCATCGAGAGCGTCGGTGTTCAGACCACCGACGAGCACGTCGTTCCCCGGCGTGAGGATGTCGATGCCGAGCGGCGGAAGTGCTGCATCGCCGATGAAGCCATCCGGTCCTGCACCACCCTGGATCCAGTCGTCACCCGACTGGCCACTGACGGTGGCGCCACCCGAACCAGCGACCACGAGGTCGTTGCCGTCGCCGGCATCAACGATGCCGCCATCCTGGCTCAGCTGGAACGTGTCCGCGCCGGGGCCACCACCATTGAAGTCTCCGACGCCGATTCCGAGGTCGAAGAAGTCGTTGCCGCTGCCACCGATGCCCAGATCCGCGCCGTCGTTTCCATTGTCGAGGAGCACGTCATTGCCCGTGCCGCCCTGCAGGTTGTCGGAGCCAGCTCCACCCTGGATGGTGTCGTTGCCGCCGAAGCCACGCATGGTGTCGTCGCCGGTGCCGCTGGTCATCTGGTCGTTGCCCGCGTCGCGGCCGATGAAGACCGCCGGGCTCGTGCCGTTGTAGGTGACCAGGCCGTTGGCTCCGCCAGGAGCCGTGACCGTGCCGCCCGCCACCGCACCGGTGACCAGGTTGTTGAGGTCGACGGTCACGGCCGGAGCCGAGAACATGTCGGCCGCAAGGCCGGTAGCCGGGGTGTTGCGCACGAACATGTCGGCGAGCGTGTTGTTCTCGATCTCGACGAACATGTTGGTGCCGGCCAGACGGCTGATGTAGTAGAAGCGGTCGCCGTCCTGCAGTCGAGTGATCTGATCCCGGAAGATCTGCTGGAACGTGCTGCCGAGCATGCCAGCGAGCTGGCCACGCCCCTCAGCGAGTCCACCGATCCACAAGTCGATGTCATCGATTCCGGTCGGGCTGTCGAGCAGGCCGTTGACGAGAACAGGAAGGCCATTGCCGTCCTTGGTCCGCGACCAGTTGTGGTTGTTCGGTGGAGCGGCGGCGGAGTTGTCCGTCCCCGCGAGGAAGGCCGCAGCATCCGCGCCCGCAGCGGTGTTCGACTGCGAGAGAGCGATCAGCGCATTCGCCGCCGCACGCTTGGCGGCAACGGTGCTCGCGGCCGTGATCGTGGGCCAGTTGCCATACGCCGCGAGGAAGTTCACGAACGACTCCTGATGACGCAGGACACCGGCCGAGGCCAGGGCATTCCACGAGTCGTACGGGAACAGCGTGGCGTTGCCCGTCTGCAGCCAGAGCTGGTAACGGGTGTTGTTGAGAGACGGGACACCGAGATCGCGACCGCGGGCGATGTTGATCGCAGCGAGGTCGAGCGGTGCGCCCACGAGGTTGTTGCGGAGGGCACCCGTGACGAACTCGTCGATCTCATTGCTTCTCTGGGTTGCCGCGCCTTCTGCGATGTTGGCCGCCGCCGCGTTGCCGTCAGCGCCGCTGGCATTGAAGGCCTGCGGGTTGAGGAAGCCGGCGAACAGGCTGATCGCACCGACGTTCTTCCTCGGGATCGTCTCGTCGAGCATGGAGTGACCGAAGCGGTAGACCGCCTGCGAGAACTCCACCGAGATGTCCGGGTTGATCGACGGGTTGTAGGTGAGGAATGCCGGGATGCCCGGATCGAGCTTGCGCACGAAGGTCTCGAAGACCAGGTGCTGGTACTCGTTCTCGTTGACCAGACGCGCGGCCTGGAACAGGCGCTCGCCCAGGCCCCAGCCCGGAGCCTCGAAGCCGACGCGAATCGGATCGGCGGCCGGAAGGGCGGCGACCTTGCTGGCGATGTCGGCCACGAGCCGGTTGTGCTCCGAGTGGAACACGGTGTGGATCGTGGTCAGGCCGATGTTCTCGTTGCCACGGCCGTCACCGGTGGTGAAGTGGGCGTCGAGCAGCTCGTTGTCGTACTGACCGGCGATCTGGGCGTTGCCGACCGTAGTGTCGGCATCGGCCGTCTTCAGCGCGCCACCGTTGGCGAACGGCACGGCGCTGGGGTTGATGTCATCCAGGAAGGTGTGCCCGGTCGCCTGCGCGGTGTAGGGCTGACCGACCAGGGCAGCCACCGGGTAGCCGGCGGGGAAGACGCCCGTGGTGGTGAGTGGGTTGGCGAGGTCACCCTCGATAACCGCGTTCACCCCGCCCAGGACCGTGGTGGTGACCATCTGCGGCAGGCCGTTCGGGCCACGCAGGTATCGGCCGTACTCGTCGGTCAGCAGAAGCGGGACGCTGCTGATATCGGAGTCGCGGAGCTCGATGCCCAGGAGAGTGCGAGCCTGCTCCTTGACATCGCGCCACGTGCCGATGTCGCCGGCAACTCCGGTCACTGCTGGCTCCGCCGGCGTGTTGGCGGTCGCGGGTCGCGAGGGATGAGTCGTTGCGCCTAGGAGATTGCCCGTGGCCACCGGGCCGTTGGCGCCCGTCTGGTACTCCCGGATGAGGACCTGCTTGGACGCGGTCGACGCGTAGGTCTGGTTCTGGTCGATCCATGGGGTGGTCCGGTTGGTGCCCGCCGTGGTCTGGACGTTGGACAGACCACGGGACATGAACATCGGGCCCTGGCCGGTCAGCGGGTCGCCCGGATCGTTGGCCGTCATGGCGATGTACTCGGTGCTCGACTTGCCCACGAGGTCGAGACCGTGGTCGAAGAACTGGCCGAAGAAGGAGAACATCGAGTTCGTCGGCGGGGCGACGCCGGCGTTCGGCGCGATGTTGGGGATCTCGACCGATCCGAAGCCGAAGCCACCGGAGCCGGGAACCGCGAGGCCCGTCCCACCGGCTGCGATGGAGGCTGCGATGGCCGCAGCGTTGGAGTTCTGTCCCACACCGTTGACTGGGGTCATGTCAGCGATGAGGTTGCTGATCATGCGCGGCGAGTTGTCGTTGAGGATGCTCGGAGGCGGTCCAGGCACAGGACCCGAGGGACCGGTTCCGTTGCCATTGGTGCCGTTCGGGTTGGTGACGACGCCGGTGCCGTAGATGGGACGCCACTGCGGGATCGTCAGACGCGGGAACGGCTGATCGGCTGCGCCTGCGAACTGGCGACCCACACCCAGGTTGTTGAGCGCACCGTTGACCTGGCGCAGACCCCACGGGGTCGCCGTCGTAGGCACGTCGTTCGGCCCGGCGCCGAGTACCGACGTGGCCGGGACGACCTGTCCGAGGCCGATGCCCTCCTTGGTTGCGTGGGCCTCCGCGATCTTGATCTGATGAAGCATGAATCCAAGATCAGAGTTGGTGAGAATCAACTCGCTCGTGGCCGCGTGAGCCATCGGGGCGACGGCAGCTGCCAGCATCCCGACCCCCAACAGGACAGCAGTGCCCCCTGCTGCGACCTTGTGCAGTCGCCGCGCTGTGTCGTGTCTACTCATGTGGTGTGCCTCCTTGGGTAGGGATGTGCGATGTGGCGCACTGATGCATGAAGCCCTCAGGTCGATGCGAACCCAGCAATGCGAGCCGGTCCTGCAGATGTCTTGCGCTCCTGGGGAGCCACTACCTCGTCAATACGAGAAGGGAGATGTAGACCGATGTCTTGGGGGGCTTTCCGAGGCGCATCAGGAAGCGACCGGACCGCGTCGAAGCGAAGGTCGGGAGGGTGAGCGCACCTTTCGTGGCGCGCACCGTGCCCAGGGGAATCCAACGGTTGCGGACACGGACGCTCACCAGCACCGCGCCCACGAACCGCGAGCCCGGGATCACGACGCTGACATAGCTGTTGAGCGGAACCTTGAGCCTGGGAGCCCTGCTCGCCGACTTGCTCGGGGCTCGCGAGAGGAAGAGTTTCGTGAGTCTGATCTTCTGCCCCGCGGATGCCAGGACGAAGCCCGTCGAGGCGAGGGACGGCGTCGGCTTGGTACCTGCCAGTGACGTGGGCACGGACGTCGTGGTGAGCGTCTGGAGCGGTGTGGCAGTTCCCTTGAGCCCGGTGGCCGACCCGCTGCGCGGGGCCGACTCCACTTGGTCGAAAGCCGCCGATCCGTTCGCGACGACCACGATCTGATAGGTCTCGCCCGGGTTCAGGTTCGTCAGGGTGACGGGAGACGTGGTCGTCGTGACCTCGGTAACGAGGTTGATCCCCTCGGCGTCGAAGACCTTCACGGTGTAGATCTGGTCGATCGGCGCCAGCGACGGCTTGGCGAAGAAGACGATCAAGGTTCCGGGCTTGGCCCCGCCGATCACCGATCCGATCACCGGCGCGTTGAGCGCGACCTTGGCGACCGTCAGGGTGAGCGATGCCGTCGCGATGGCCCCGACGGCGTCGGTGGCCGTGATGGAGTAGAGGGCAGTCGGAATCACGACCGTCGGAATGCCCGAGAGCACGCCCGTGGCCGTATTCAGCAGAAGTCCGCCTGGGATGGACGAGGTGAAGGCGTAGGAGACCGGCGACTTCATTCCCGTGGGGGTGAGTGCAGCGCTCGTCAGCGGCGACGCGACCGCGCCCGAAATCGTCTGGCTCGCCGGCGCGACGGTGCCGTTGATGGTCACCGATACGGCGCCCGACGCCTTGGTGCCGTTGGAGTCGGTCGCGGTGATCGTGTAGGACGTGGCGGCTGATGCGACGGTCGGCGTTCCGGAAATGACACCGGAGAGGGGGTTGATGGTCAGGTCTCCGGGGATCGCGACGCCCGGGAGCGCTGGGCTGGTGGCGAAATTGAGGCTCGCATTAAGCCCCGCCGAAATGGCCTCGGTGGGTCCGAACGCGATGAACGGCGAGATGGGGGCGCCCACGACGCCCTTGATGGTCTGGCTGGTCGTTCCACCGAGGCCCCCGTCAATCGTGACGGCGACGGTGGCCGTCGCCAGAACGCCAACGCTGGACATGAGCTGCTGGATGGTGAAGGTGGTGGTTGCGATCGCCTTGGTCGGCGTTCCCGAGATGGAACCCGTCGCCGAGTTCAGGGTGAGTCCCGTCGCGGCCGTGATATCCGGACTCGTCGTGTACGTGATCCCGACGCCGGTGGGGAATGCCACCGTAGGTCCTGCGAGCGCGGTGCCGGCCACGCCGGCGACTGCCGAAACTGTCGGAGGCGACAGCACGCCTGCGGTGACGGAGATGGTCAACGCGCTGGTGAGGACCACCGCCGGCGCGGCGCTGTCCGTGGCCGTGATTGTGTAGGTGGTCGACGCCGCGAGCACTGCGGGCGTACCGGAAACGACGCCGGTGGCGAAGTCGAAAGTCAGACCGGCGGGCAGCGGCGTCGCATCGATCGCATAGGTGACCGGAGCCGCGAGCGAAGTCCCCACGAAGGTTGCGGAAACGAAGGAGGCCCCGACTGCTCCGACCACCGTCTGAGCCGTGGGGGCTATGGCCGGTGGCAGCGGCGTTATCGAGATGTCCACGACCGCAGTCGCAGTCGACACCGGCGTCGAGGCGTCGCCGGGATCCGTCCCGGTGATCGTGAAGGTCCCGCTGAACGCGGTCGTCGCCGTTCCGGAGATGACGCCCGTCGAAGCGTCGAAGGCAAGGCCGTTGAGGGTCGGCGGGGAGATCGCAAAGAGCATCGTCTGACCTGCTGTGACGACGTCCGCCGTCACAGCAGTCGTTGGGGTGACCGCCGCGCCCACGACGCCGCTCAGATTCTGCGTGAGAGGAGTGATCACCGTGACCGCACTCGCCGCCGGTGCGATGACGCCTGTCGCGACGGCGAGCACCATGCACGCAGTCAGCGCAATGACACTCACGAGTCCAATCCGACTGCGGTTCGTCGCGCCCCGCTCACGGGTGACGCCACCAGCGTCTGCCGCCATTGCCCCTGCTCCCCGAACGTTGCCATGCGCTTCTTGCAAGAGACCCCTCGGCCGGGCCCCGCACGTACAGCCCTGGTTCTCGCCTTGCTCGATCCGGGATACTTAAGGAAAGAGCAAATTACGGTAAAGCAACTTTTCGGACAATATGGGTCGTATCTCACTAATCACACCCCCAATAGTGGGTGTGATAGCGGCGCGGCAGCCGTTCAAGGTAAGACCGGGCTCCGCTCACCCGTCGAGCAGACCGCACATTCGCAGGTCGGCATTAGGGTGACCGAATGCCTCAGGGAGACATCCGCCGAGCCCGGCCCGACGACGTGCCCGAGATCCTCGCGATGGTGCGCGACCTCGCCGAGTACGAGAAAGCCCTGCACGAGGCGACGGCGACCGAGGACCAGTTCCAGCGGGACCTCTTCGGGCAAGACCCCAAGGTCTTCGCCCACGTCGTCGAGCACGACGATGCCGACCACCGGCTCGGCGGCTTCGCCATCTGGTTCCTCAACTACTCGACATGGCTCGGCCGGCACGGGCTCTACCTGGAGGACCTGTACGTGCGACCCCAGCTGCGCGGCGCCGGGTACGGCAAGCGCCTGCTCGGGACCCTCGCGCGCGAGTGCATCGACAACGGATACGGCCGGCTCGAGTGGTGGGTGCTGGACTGGAACGAGCCAGCGCTTGGTTTCTACCGGAACCTCGGCGCCCTGCCCATGGATGACTGGACGGTCCACCGCGTCACGGGGGATGATCTGGCAACGCTGGCGCGCGAGGGGGGCCCATGAGCGACGACGTGACACTGACATTCGCGGCGGACACGACCAACGTCCGACTTGCCCGGACGGTTGCGGCCGCGATGGCCGCACGGGCGGACCTGCCGATCGATCAGCTGGAGGACGTGAGGCTCGCGGTCGATGAGGCGGTCTCGCAACTGATCCTGGATGCTCGTGCGGGCTCGAGGATCACCTGCGCGTTCGCTCTCGACGGCGGCGAGCTCGACGTCACGGTCAGCGCCCTCACCCGTTCGGGCGACCTGCCGGCCACCGACACATTCAGCTGGACGGTGCTCAGGGCGCTGTGCGACTCGGTGACGGCGCGCAGCGACGACCTCGTGGTGACCTTGCACCTGCATGTCGTTCGGCACATCGCGGTCGACGCGTGACCCCTCCCCCAGCGGAGCGACGCTGGGGCGCGGAGCAGCGAACACGGGAGAAGGAACTTCTCGCCCGCCTCGCCGCACTCGCCCCGGACGACCCGACGCGACAGGCGATCCGTGACGAGCTCGTGGTGATGCACCTTCCGCTCGCCGAGCATCTAGCCCGTCGGTACCGGAACCGCGGCGAGTCGCTCGACGACCTCGTGCAGGTGGCCACAGTCGGCCTGATCAAGGCCGTTGACCGATTCGACCCGACCCGAGGCAACGAGCTGGCCACGTATGCGACACCCACGATCCTCGGTGAGATCAAGCGCCACTTTCGCGACCGCACCTGGGCCCTGTCGGTGCCGCGGCGCCTGCAGGAGCTCCACTCGGCGGTCACCATCGCGACCGACGCGCTGACGCAGACACTGGGGCGCTCGCCCACGGTTCGGGAACTGGCCGAGCACCTCAACGTCGGCGAGGAGGACGTGCTCGACGCGCTCGAGGTCCGGCACGCCTACGCGACGAACCCCCTGGATCCGCCTGAGGGCGACGACGATCCGCCCCGCTCCGTCACGGACTCGCTCGGGCAAGTCGATTCCGCCCTCGAGGCGATCGAGGAGAGGGAGACACTGCGTCCGCTGCTGGCGGCCCTGCCCGATCGCGAGCGCCGGATCATCGAGCTCCGGTTCTTCGAGAACAAGAGCCAGTCGCAGATAGCCGAGGAGCTCGGGATCTCGCAGATGCATGTCTCGCGCCTGCTTGCCCGCACCCTGACCGAGCTCCGCGCCGGCCTTGCCGCGGCGTGACTACTCGGCGTCGAGCTGTCGCATGACGGCCGGCGTGAACACCAGGACGATGCCGAGCGCAGCCACGACCGCCAGCGCGACGCCCGCGAACCGTTCGGCGCCGGCGCCCTGGGAAAGGTCGTAGCCGACCAGCAACGCGAGGAGCTGGGCGAGCAGGAACGGCGCCCGCGCCCAACGCCGCGCACTCCACCAGCCGCGCGCGATCCACACGAGACCTGCTCCGAAGATCGCGAACAGGACGATCTGCAGCGCGATGGCCGGACCATTGGAGACATCCTCGGGCCCCGTGGCACCGACGCGGATCGCCTCGATCGCGTCGAACAGTCCGTAGCCCAGCAGCGCGACGCCCTCGATGAGGGCGATCCCCGCGAGCGCGACGAACGGACGGGGAGGGGTCAGCACGCGACAACCCTAGAGGCCCGGACGGATAGGCTCGCGGCGTGCGCGGCCTCCTGGTGGTTAACCCCAAGGCCACGACCACTTCCCCCCGGGTCATCGACCTGATCGTGCACGCACTGTCCGACCAGCTGGAGCTCGACGTCACGGTGACCACGCACAAGGGCCACGGAATCCTGCTCGGCGAGCTCGCGCTCCAGGAGGGCCTCGACGTCGTCATCACCCTCGGTGGGGACGGCATCGTGAACGAGGTCGTCAACGGGATCCTGAGCCAGGGGCCCGGACCTCACGTGCCCCGCATCGCCACGGTTCCCGGCGGGAGCGCGAACGTCTTCGCACGGACGATCGGACTGCCGACGGACTCCGCGGAGGCGGCCGGCCAGGTGCTCGACGCCCTGCGCGCCGGGACCACCAGGACGATCGGCCTCGGCCGCGCGGGCGACAGGTGGTTCCTGGCGAACGCCGGACTGGGCATCGACGCCGAGATCATCGCTGCGATGGAGCGACACCGCGGGGCCGGTCGGACGGCGACGCCCGCCCGCTACCTGAGCACGACGTTGAACGAGTTCTTCCGAAGCACGAATCGCAAGGAGCCGGCGCTCACGCTGACCCGGTCCCCCGATCCAGGGGGCGACGGTGCCGAGCGGCTGGAGGGCGTCTTCCTCGCGATCGTCCAGAACACCTCCCCGTGGACCTACTTCGGGACCTGGCCGATCAGCCCCTGCCCCGATGCCCACTTCGACCTCGGCCTCGACGTGTTCGCCGTGCGCCGGATGCGGATCCCGACGGCGCTGCGCGCCGCCCGCCGGATGCTGACCCGCAGCACCGGCGGCACGGCCGGCGGCGGCCTGATCCTGTGGCACGACCAGGATCACTTCGCCCTGACCGCCTCTCGCCCGGTCGAGCTCCAGATCGACGGCGAGGGAATGGGCTCGACCACCGAGGTCGTCTTCACCAGTCACCCCGACGCCCTTGAGGTGGTGATCTGAGCCACAGCCGCCACGACAGCGCATCTGCAAGCGCTTTCGGACCCGTTCGATTATCGGTCGGTAAAATCCACCTAAATCGGACGGCCGTGATCTGTTTGTGACCTAACCGACAGGACACAGGGGACACAAAGGGGCTGTTCCCCTTGTGACTTACGACGTCCTCTGCGAACCTATACGGGCCCGTTGCGTTTATTGGTAGGCGATTCCCTGAGGCTGAGACCGGGCGACCCCCGGCCTTAGCCTGTACTGCGCCTACACGTGAACGCGATCACGAGCACCGGTGACCCCGGTGCCCTGCCCAGATGAGGTGACGACGCATGGACTGGCGCCACGAGGCTGCCTGCCGTGACGAAGACCCCGAGCTCTTCTTCCCGATCGGTAACACTGGACCGGCCTTGGTCCAGATCGAAGAAGCAAAAGCGGTCTGCCGTCGATGCAGCGTCGTGGACGAATGTCTGCGTTGGGCCCTGGAGACCGGACAGGACGCGGGCGTGTGGGGTGGACTCAGCGAGGACGAGCGCCGCGCTCTCAAGCGTCGCAACGCCCGACTGCGTGCCCGCAGCAACGCCTGATCGGCTACCGGACCCGGCCGACCGGGAACTCCACCTTCACCTGCGTGCCCGCTGGCGTGCCCGAGAACTGGCAGGTGCCGCGCAGATCCCCCGAGACGAGCGACTGCACGATGCTCAGCCCGAGGCCGGTCACCTTCGTGTCGAATCCGTCCGGCAGCCCTGTACCGTCGTCGGTGACCGTCACGTCGACCATGTCGTGACCGTGCGTCGTGACTCGACGAAGGGCAACCGTGATCTGTCTGGCGGCCGCGTGCTCGACCGCGTTGTGCAGTAGCTCGGACACCGCCATCGCCAGCGGGGTGGCCTGCTCCGCCGACAGGAGGCCCAGCGTGCCCTCGCGACTGATCCGCGGCGGTTCCGCCGAACCCGAGTAGGCAGGGGCGAGATCACCCACCAGCTCGATGATCCGGTCGGCGATCGCGTCGAAGTCGACCTTCTCGCCCACGTCGGCGGTGAGCGACTCGTGGACAACGGCGATGGCGGCCACCCTCAACTCGGCCTCCGCGAGGGCCTCCCGCGCCTCGGGCGTTCCCGCCCGTCGCGCCTGCAGCCGCAGCATCGCGGCGACCGTCTGGAGGTTGTTCTTGACCCGATGGTGGATCTCGCGGATCGTGGCGTCCTTGCTGATGAGCGCCCGCTCGCGTCGCCTCACGTCGGTCACATCCTGCAGGAACACGATGGCACCGACGGTGCTGAGCCCTCCGAACCAGCGGGATGCTGCGCACCAGCACGATCGCCGATCCGTTCTCGATGTCGGACGAGCCGGCCACGCGCCCGGATGCGACCGCCGAGAGGGCCTCGTCCACCGGTCCCGGACGGTGAGACAGTCGCGCGGCGAGCTCGCTGAAGGCCGATCCCGCCACGTCCGTGGCCAGACCCAAGCGGCGCAGTGCGCTGACCGCATTCGGGCTCGCGTACTCGACGCGCCCTTCAGCGTCGAGCCGGATGACCCCATCGCCCACGCGCGGCGAACCGAGGGCGTCCGTGTGGATGTCCGACACCGGGAAGCGGCCGTCGACCAGCATCGCGAAGAGATCGTCGGCGGTGGTCAGGTAGATCTCCTCGAGCTGGCCGGCCACTCGCGGGGCCGCGGACGCATGCCGCGCCACGACACCGATGACCCGGTCCGCATGGCGGATCGGATAGGCCTCGACGCTCAACGGGACGAAGGGCCGCTGCGGGTCGCGGAACACCACCGCGCGCCCGAAGGCGGCCGCCTGGTCGAGGTGCGGATTGCGCCCGCGCGGCGAGAACGTGCCAAGCACGTCGTCGGGGACCGATGTCGGCGCGGTGGTGGGGCGGACGTGCGCGACGGCGACCAGGCCCGCCTCGTTCCAGGTGGGGACCCACATGACGAGGTCGCTCAGTGCGAGGTCGGACATCAGCATCCAGTCCAGGACCACCTGCGACAGGAGGTCGGTGTCTGCCCGGCTGAGGTCGGTGCGTTCCTCGACGACCCGGGTGAGGATGGCCACGATCCTCGAGGATACGGCTACCAGTAGTGCAGGCGTGAGATGGGAACCTGCGACACCGGATCCATCGTCAGGACGTCCCCGTTCCAGCGGACCTCGGATCCGTCATCGGCGACCCGAACCTCCCCGACCTCGCTGTTGCGCACTAGGGCCGAGGAGCGCACCGTGCGGCACTCGCGCACCGCGACGACTCGTCGCGCCACGGGCGCCGGCCCCTGCGCGATCGCGGCCGCGTTGGAGAAGAGCACCGACAGGTCGGATGCGACCAGCCCCAGGGCCCCGTACTGCGGTCCGAGCACCAAGGGCTCCGCCGAGTCGATGGTGGCGTTCGGATCGCCGGTGACGCCCCAGGCGGGGAAGCCCGACTTCAGCACGAGCTGCGGCTTGGCCGCGAAGAACTCCGGCCGCCACAGGACGATGTCGGCCAGGTGACCGACCGTGAGGCGCCCCACCTCGTGTGCGAGGCCATGCACGAGCGCCGGGTTGATCGTGATCTTCGCCAGATACCGCAGGATCCGCTCGTTGTCGTCGAACGCATCTGCGCGCGACTCGTCGAGGCCGGCCATGACGCTGGCGAGGGCGAACGTTCGCCACCACGTCTCCCCAGCGCGGCCCATGCCCTGCGCATCCGAGGAGGTCACCCCGATCACGCCGAGGTCGTGCAGGCGACCCTCCGCCGCCATCGTCACGCCGCGCACCCGCGAGCGGGCGATCCGCACGTCGCTCTCGTTGCCCGGATTCATCCCGTGGCACAGCAGGATCATGTCGACGTGCTCGGCGACCGCGTTGACGCCGTAGGGCAGGGTCGGGTTTGTCGACGAGGCGAGGATGTTGTCGAACCCGGCCAGTTGGAGGACGTTCGGGGCATGGCCGCCGCCGCAGCCCTCGACGTGGTAGGCGTGCAGGACGCGACCGTCGAGGACGGCCACCGTGTCGGAGACGGACAGCGTCTCGTTGAGCCCGTCGGTGTGGAGGGCGACCTGGATGTCGAACTCGTCGGCGCAGCGCAGCGCCGTGTCGATGGTGCGCAGGGTCGCGCCGGTGTCCTCGTGGATCTTCAGGCCGCACACGTGCGCGTCGATCGCCTCGCGGATCGTCTCGCCCCGTGACGTCGAACCGCGGCCCAGCAGGCCGACGTTGACGGGGAACGTGTCCATCGCCCGAAGGCCGCGCTCGAGCACCCAGCGCGAGCCCAGGCCCACCCCCCACATCGGGCCGGCCTCCTGACCGATCACCGTCGTGACGCCGGACGAGATCTCCGCCTCGAAGACCCGGGGACTGAGCGTGTGCACATGTGTGTCGATGCCGCCCGGCGTCGCGATGAGTCCGTCGCCGTCGATGACCACGGTGCCGGTGCCGACCACGATGTCAATGTCGTCGGACGTGTCAGGGTTGCCCGCCCTCCCGATGCCGCTGATGCGACCGTCGCGAATCCCGATGCTCGCCACCTGCACGCCGTCGACGGGATCGAGGACAACGACGTTGGTGATGAGCACGTCACAGGACTCCTGCGCCGAGACCGCTCGCAGCCCGATGCCGTCGCGCCCCGTCTTGGCGAAGCCGACGTGCAGCTCGTCGCCAGCGTCGGGAACCCGCGAGGTGATGCCGAGTCGAAGCTTGGTGTCGCCCAGCACGACGACGTCGCCGGCACTCGGCCCATAGGCGCCGCTCACGAAGGACTCCCGCGACGGACCGCCACCAGCGCGGCCACCGCGCCCTCCGCGGCTTCGGCAGTCCCGACCGGGTGCCCTGCCTCGACGTCGAGGTAGCCGCAGGCGCGCAGCGTCGACAGCGCACGCTGGCGGACCGCGTCGTCGTCCAACGGCCCGTCGATCAACCCGGTGTTGCCCACGATCACACGGTCGCCCCGGATGCGGCAGACCGGCAGTTCGAGCTGCTCGCCGGACCGGATCCAGACCGTCTCGCCGGCCGGAACGGCCAGCCGCATTCCGTAGGCCGCCGAGCGGTCAAGCCGCAGCCGGGGGTTCACCTCGGCCAGGTGGATGTGCGACGTGAGCCCGATGTCCGTAGGCGCCTCGTTGCTGATGAGCAGCCGCGCCTCGACAGCGGGCGCCGGGCTCGACGACACCGGCATGCGGCAGGACGCCGAAGGGGTCGCTGACCACGACGAGCCGCGTCCCGTCGTCGAACCGTGCCTCCACCCGCACCTCGCCGAGTGCCTCCGGCACCCCGGGCAGCACGTCGTCGGGTCCGAGCAGGCTGCCGGCGCGACCGAGCACCTCGCGGAGGGACAAACCGTCGCGGGCCGCCTCGCACACTGCGTCCGCGATCAGTGCAGTCGACTCGGGAATGTTCAGGCGCAGGCCGCGATCACGTCGTCGCTGTGCGAGGGAGGCCTCGACGTGCAGCAGCAGGCGATCGTGCTCACCCGGCGTCAGCGGCACGTCACCCTCCGAAAACTCGCACGCCGTCGCACCAGGTGCCGATCACCTCGACGGCCTCGATCTCGAGGGCAGGAACCGCACGCGGATCGCCGCCCAGCCAGACGATATCGGCTCGCGCTCCGGGGCGGAGCACTCCGGCGCGACCGTCCCCGGCCTGGAAGGCCACTCCTGCGGTGTATCCGGCCAGCGCCTGCTCGACAGTGATCCGCTCCTCCGGCATCCAAGGGTCGCGGAAGTCGCCATCGGTCATCTGCCGAGTCACTGCGACTTGGACGCCGGCCAGCGGCGCGTACGTCGTCACCGGCCAGTCACTGCCGAACGAGACCGGTGCGCCCGTGGCCAGGATCGACTTGATCATGTACTGCCGATCGGTGCGTTCCTGCCCGAGCCGGGGGGCCGTGAGCTCGGTCTGCCAGGCGTCGAACTTCGCCCAGTAGGGCTCGAAGTTGGCGATCACGCCGAGTTGAGCGAAGCGGTCGAGGTCGGCGCGGTCGACGAGCTGCGTGTGCGCCACCGTCGCGCGGCGATCGCGCGCTCCGTTCACCGCGTTGGCATGCTCGATGGCGTCGAGGGCCATCCGGGCGGCCGCGTCCCCGATGGCGTGGATGTGCGGGCTGAATCCCAGGGCGTCGACGGCCGCCACCGCAGCCTTGAGCTCCGTCGGGATCCCAGTTGGGCAGGCCCACGGAGTGCGGGCAGTCGCAGTACGGCTCCAGCATGGCGCCGGTCGCCGATTCGATCACGCCGTCCGCGAAGAACTTCACGGTCGTCGCGGACAGACGACCGGGTGCGCGATCAGCGACCAGATCGCGCGTCGCCACGAAGTGGTCGAGCTGGTCGCGCCACGTGTTCGCGTCGCACCACAGGGCCAGGTCAGCGCGGAACGTGAGAACTCCGGCATCGGCGGCTGCCAGCCACAGGCCGATGTCGTTCGGCTCGACCCACGCGTCCTGGACCCAGGTGAGGCCGGCCGCGACGAAGTTCGCTGCCGCCAGGCTGAGCGCCGCCAGTCCCTGGTCGACCGTCACGGCCGGCATGAGGTCGTAGACGGGCCGCCACGCGCCCCACTCCCGCAGCGTGCCGGTCGGCTCTCCATCCGCACCCATGACGATCTCGCCGTCATGCGGCTGGGCAGTCCGGCCGGTGTAGCCAACGCGCCGCAACGCCTCCGAGTTGAGCCAGACCGTGTGGTAGTCGGTCGCCCGAAGCACGACCGGCCGGTCCGGCACCTCGGCATCGAGCCATTCGGCGAGGAACACGCCATTCGGGGCGAGCGTGTGGTCGAAGCCCTCCCCGCGGATCCACTCCACGTCGCGATGCTCGTCCGCCCACGCGCGGACGGCGGCGGCGATCCCCTGCGGCGTCGTGGCGGTTCGCACCGGGGCGAGGGCCAGTTCGAGCCCCCCCGAAACGCAGTGCACGTGCCCGTCCCGGAATCCGGGTGCCACGAAGCCGCCGCCGGCGTCGATGACCACATCCGCGCCCCGCCCACGGGCCGCCTCGCCCAGGGCCAGGATGCCGTTCGGCTCGAAGGCGATCGAGTCAGAGACCAGGATCGCGCCGTCGACCTGTGATCGCTCGCCGGTCCAGACGAGGGCGTTGTCGATGCGCGTGACGGTCACCGTGAGCACCTCACCTGGTGGACGGACATTGGCCGGGCCCGCGCACGATAGTCCTGCAGGGGTCGGCGCCGCACCCGTGGGCGATAGTTCTCCCGTGACGCCTTCACACCTCGCCGTTCGGGTCGCTAACCCAAGCGAATACGAGGCCGCGGGCCGCATGTGCGTCGAGGCCTACGTGGCCGGAGGTCACCTGGATCCGTCGAACCCCTACTCGGACACGCTTCGCAATGCCTCGGCGCGGGCGACGACCACCGAACTGCTCGTCGCCGAGAGTCACGGAGCACTCGTCGGCACGGTCACCATCTGCCCAGCCGACTCCCCCTGGGCCGAGATCTGCCAACCGGGTGAACTCGAGTTTCGCTTCCTCGCCGTCGACCCCGAGCACTGGCGGCAGGGCATCGGCGAGGCGCTTGTGGAGGCCTGCGAGCAGCGGGCCAGAGACAGCGACGCGACCGCGATGGTCATCTGCGTGATCGAATCCAACGAGGCTGCTCACCGGCTCTACCGCCGCCTTGGGTTCGTCCGCAAGCCTGGGCGAGACTGGATTCCCGTGCCAGGCGTGCGGCTGCTCGCCTACCGACGGTCGGTTCCGCACGGTTCCTAGAGCAGGATCGCGATGACGTCGCCCTCGCGGACCACATCTCCTGGCTGGACGCTGATCTCGGCGACGGTGCCGGGAAGCTCCACGACGACCGGGATCTCCATCTTCATGGACTCGAGAATCACCAGGTGATCACCCACGACCACCTCATCACCCACGGCGACGATGACGGAGTGGACCGACGCGACCATCTCTGCCCGAACCGTCTGCTGCACGAGCCGACCCTACTGTTCGGTCGAGTAATACGTGATCGATACCTGCCGAATGCGGGCGACGATCTGCACGCGCAGGTGATCAGGCGCAGACTCGCAGGCGCACGACCGGTGGACGAGCGACTTGATGGCCTGCTCGAGTCCGAACTGCTGAAGGCACGGGCCGCACTCGTCGAGGTGCTGCACGATCAGCGCGCGCCGGGTGTCGTCGATCTCGCCGTCGAGGTAGTCGTACACCGCCTCGAGCACGTCGGAGCAGGGAGTCTCGTGCGGGTTGCCGCAGCTCATGCGTCGTCACCCCCATCGCTTCCGACGGTGGCGGGAATGAGTCCGCGCTCGATGGCGTAGTCCTCGAGAAGCTCCCGCAGCAGCTTGCGACCGCGGTGCAGTCGCGACATGACGGTGCCGACCGGCGTGTCCATGATCTCGGCGATCTCCTTGTAGGAGAAGCCTTCGACGTCGGCCAGGTAGACCGCCATGCGGAAGTCCTCGGGAACCTTGGCCAGTGCCTCGACCACGTCGACGTCGGCGAGCCGATCGAGTGCCTCGGCCTCGGCCGACCGCAGTCCGCGCGAGGTGTGACTCTCCGCCTCGTGCAGCTGCCAGTCGGACAGGTCATCGGTGCCGGTCTGGTACGGCTGGCGCTGCTTCTTGCGGTACGCATTGATGTAGGTGTTCGTCAGGATCCGGAACAGCCACGCCTTGAGGTTCGTGCCCTCGGTGAACGAGGAGAACGCGGCGAAAGCCTTGAGGTACGTCTCCTGGACGAGGTCCTCGGCATCGGCCGGGTTGCGGGTCATCCGCATCGCCGCCCCGTAGAGCTGGTCGAGGTACTGCATGGCATCGCGCTCGAAGCGCGCGGAGACCTCGGTGGGGCTCTCCGTGGGAGGCTCGACCGGCGCCGTGCCGTCGTGATCACTCATCGACGTCGAGCCTAGACCGACTCCACCGCCCGCGAAGTCGAGGGTCGGGAGCCCTCCCTCAGGAGCGGCGATCAGCAGCACAGTGGCCACAACGCGCCGATTGCGGCAGCCATTCCCGGATCAGCCGGGCAGATTCGCGAGGAATTCGACGATCCGAGGGATCGCGGCCGTCAGGCCCGGAGCGGCCGTGCCCCGTCTCGCCAGCGCATGGTCGGCGGCGGACACAGGCACCACAGACGCTCGACGCGCCGCCTTGCGCACCTCCGTGGGCGTGCCGAAGGGATCCCGCTCGCCCTGGACGACGAGGAGCGGCACGCCGACCGCGACCAGCTCGCCGGCTCGGGTCGCCTCGTTCCTGCCGGGCGGATGCAGCGGAAAGGCGAGCGCGAGGACGCCGACGGCGCCGGTCGCCTTCGCGGTTCGGCAGGCGACACGGGCACCGGCGGATCGACCTCCGACGACGAGTCGACGTGCGGGCAGCGAGTCGATGACCTCGAGCCAAGCCGCGTCGAGCGCGGCCGGCAACGCCGCAACCTTGCGTCCGGCGACGCGCCATGGCTGCTCGACGAGCACGACGCGGAAGCCGGCGGCCACCAGTCCCCCGCTCACGGCCTGCAGGTCCGCCGCCTCGATACCCCCACCAGCGCCGTGGCCGAGGACGACGGTGGTCCGCGCCGGTCTCCCCCGCACGGTCACCCGTGCCGGGCCGGCCACTGTCGCGATCTCCCGCGGGCCGCTCACCACAGGGCGCCCGGCGCCACGTCCTCGGCAGGCAGCGGCGCGATGAGCTCGGGACCGTTGTTCTTGACGCTGTTGACGAGGGTGGACACGGGGTAGGCAGCCAGGGCTCCAGACATCGCCGGCATGAGAAGACCACCGGCCTGGTCGGGGCCGACGGCCGGATCGAGCCACTGCTCCCAGTCCTTCCGGGGGATCGTCATGGGCATCCGGTCGTGGATGCGACCCACGTCGTCGGACGCCTCGGTCGTGATCACGGTGCACGTCAGGCGCCAGGCCTGCGGATCGTCGTCCTCACGCGTCGGGTCGCGCCACCACTCGTACAGGCCCGCCATCGCCAGCGAACTGCCGTCCGTGGGATGGATGAAGAACGGCTGCTTGAGCGGCTTGCCACCCTTGCCCACCGGGGCGTCCGGCGACGTCGGCAGGTACCACTCGAAGTACCCGTCGGCCGGCACGAGGCACCGCCGCTTGGCGAATGCCCGGCGGAAGGCGGGCTTCTCGGCGACAGTCTCCGCACGCGCGTTGATCATGCGGGAGCCGATCGACGGATCCTTGGCCCAGGACGGCACCAGGCCCCAGCGAGCGATCACGAGGGCTCGTTGCATCGTGTCCTCGATAGTCCGATCGACGACCGCGTACACCTTCTTCGTCGGCGCCACGTTGTAGTCCGGGTGCAGGGCCTCGGGCGGAGCCGCGGCCACCTCGAACTCCTCGACGAGCGCATCCGGGTCCTTCGCTGCCGCGTATCTGCCGCACATGGCTCAAGCCTGCCATCCGGGGAACTCCGCCAGTTGGAGACGGATGTGATCGAACCTGCCGACCATCGACACGGCGGGCAGGGTTCCCTCGCCATGCTCCGCGACGATCGCGTCGGTCATCGCCCGGAGGGTGTCGCGCAACTCGAGGTTCCAACTGGTCGGCGCGACCCCGATCCCGTCCCCGCACCGGCTCACCCGGTGCGCCGAGCACCACGTCCATCAGCTCGCGAGCTCCTGCATCGATAAGCGTGCGCGAGCCGCCGGCCGTCAGCATCGGCATCACGTCGACACGGTCGTAGAGCCGGGTGGCAGCGCCGACGATGCCGCGCACCTGGATGCCTATGCCGGTGAGCCGTCGCAATCGGACGGCCTGGCCCTCGAACTCCTCCTCGACGCCGCGCGAGCGCAGGTTGCCAGTGCGCACTCTCGACCAGCGCGACCAGCTCGGCTCGCGCCTTGTCCGCGAGCGCGCGGAGGTTCCGGCGGCTGGCCACGTAGCTCGTGCCGGACGCCATCGTCGAGCGGCTGCTCATGCCCGCCCGATTCGTCGGCCACCTCCCGCAGCGTCCGCACGATGCCGTCGCGATAGGCCCGCGAGGGCGATCTCGAACCGCTCCGGCCGGGGCCGGGCCGGGTACGACGAACACGGCAGCGAGGCCGACGACCCCGCCGATGACGACATCGACGACGCGCCAGAGATCCGCCGACAGCGATCCGGGTCCCAGCGCCAGCACGAAGATGACGGCGACCGGGATCTGCATCTGGCCGCCGATGGACCACGGGAGCAGCCGTGCGACCAGCAGCGAGACCAGCACGCCGATCGCGAACGACCACCAGGTCAGGCCGACGAGGTTCACCCACACCGATGCAACGAGCACGCCGATGCCCGTGCCGAGGATGCGCTGGATCGACACGCCCAGCGTCGTCCACGGACTCGACTGGACGACGAAGCAACGTCGTGATCGGGGCGAAGATGCCCAGGGTGCTTCGGGAAACGGCGGTCGCGACGACGAACGACACGGTCACGGCGATCGTCACGCGCACGACATGGCGCAGCGAGCCCAGACCCAGCGGACGCTGCCGCATGACGTCGCCCAGGTCGAGATCCGGCAGCAGATCGTCGGAATCCTGCGACCGGTTCACCGTCTCAGGCTAGTCGCGCAGTTCGCCGACACAGGGCGATAGCCTTACGGCGATGAGTGACAACGACACCGAGGCACGACACGACCTGTGGCCCGCACCCCACGCCGACCGGGCCCATCTCGGCGACGGTGCGGATGCCCGGATCGAAGTCCGCCAGCAACCGGGCACTGATCCTCGCGGCACTCTCGGACGGTCCGAGCACGATTCGCGGACTGCTCGACGCACGCGACACGCAGCTGATGATCGACGCGCTCAAGTCCCTCGGGGTCGAGATCCGCGTCCTTAAGCGGCACGACGTCGGCAATGTCGACGTTCGCGTCACGCCGCACTTCATGCGCGGTCCGGCGAGCATCGACGTCGGCCTCGCGGGCACGGTGATGCGCTTCGTGCCCCCACTCGCCGCCCTCGCCCACGGCGAGATCTCGTTCGATGGCGATGCCGAGTGCCCGCAAGCGCCCGATGGCGACGATCATCGAGTCGCTCAAGGAACTCGGCGCCAAGGTCCACGATCGCGGCAACGGACGGCTTCCGTTCACGATCGATGCCACCGGTGAGCTGCTCGGCGGCGAGGTCACCGTCGACGCGTCGAAGTCCAGCCAGTTCATCTCCGGCCTGCTGCTCAGCGCCGCGCGATTCGACACCGGCGTCACGATCCACCACGTCGGCGACCCGATCCCGAGCATGCCGCACATCGACATGACCGTCGCCATGCTCGCCGAGCACGGAGTGGTCGTGCGTCGCGAGCGGGAGTCGGTCTGGCACGTCGACCCGCACAACGTCGAAGCGTTCGACCGCGCATCGAGCCCGACCTGTCCAACGCCGGACCGTTCCTCGCCGCTGCGCTGGTCTGCGGCGGCTCCGTCACGATCGCCGACTGGCCCCAGGACACGACCCAGGCGGGTGACGCCCTGCGTGGCCTGCTGGAGCGGATGGGCGCCAGCGTCGTGCTCGCCGACGAGGGCCTGACGGTGACCGGCACGGGTCCGATCGTCGGCATCGATGTCGACCTTCGCGACGTCGGCGAACTGGCGCCGACGATCGCCGCGCTGGCGGTGCTGGCCGAATCGCCGTCCCGGCTGAGCGGCATCGGGCACCTGCGCGGACACGAGACCGATCGACTCGTCAGCGCTGCGCACGGAGTTCAACAACCTCGGCGGCGACGTCACCGAGACCGACGACGGTCTCGTCATCAACCCGCAGCCGATGCACGGCGGTGAGTTCCTCACCTATGCCGACCACCGCATGGCCACGGCCGCCGCCATCGTCGGACTTCGAGTCGACGGCGTGCTGATCGAGAACGTCGCGACGACGTCGAAGTCGCTGCCGCGCTTCACCGAGAGATGGACCGCCATGCTGGCCGGGTCCGTCTCCTAGGCCGTCCAGCGTGGCGCGCAAGCATCACCTCCTCGACGAGGACGACGTCCGCGTCCGCCCGGGCCGTGGCAAGTCCCGGCCCCGGTCGAAGGATCGGCCCGATCACGCCCACGCTCTGCCCGGGATCGTCATCACCGTCGACCGTGGCCGGTTCACCGTCGAGCTCGACGACGGGACCGATGCGTACGCCGTCAAGGCGACGCGAACTCGGCCGCAAGGGCCTCGTCGTGGGTGACCGGGTCGACATCGTCGGTGACACGTCAGGAGACACCGACACGCAAGGCCGAATCGTCCGACGGCTCGAGCGCGACTCGACTCTGCGAAGGACCGCCGACGACACCGACCCGATCGAGCGCGTCATCGTGGCGAACGCGACGCAACTGGCCGTCGTCACGTCCACCACGGACCCCGACCGCGAACCGGCCTCATCGACCGCGCGCTCGTAGCCGCCTACGATGCCGGAATCGCGCCGATGCTCGTCATCACCAAGATCGACCTCGAGCCGCCGACCGAACTTCTGGCTCTCTACGGCCCGCTGGACGTGCCGCTCCACCTGATCGCCGGGCGCCAGGTCCCAGCCGACCTCGTCGTTGCCCTGCGCGACAACATCACCGTTCTGGTGGGGCATTCCGGCGTCGGCAAGTCGACGCTCGTCAACAACCTCGTGCCGACGGCCGAACGCTCAACGGGTCACGTGAACGCCGTCACCGGCAAGGGTCGGCACACGTCTACCAGCGTCATGGCCCTGCACCTTCCCGGCGGCGGCTGGATCATCGACACGCCGGGCATCCGCTCGTTCGGCCTGGCGCATGTCGACCTCGACCGGGTGATCACGGCGTTCCCCGATCTCGACGCGCTCACCGGAGACTGTCCTCGCGCCTGCTCGCACGACGAGCCGGAGTGCGCGCTCAATGCCGCGCACGATCCGCAGGTGCTGGCGCGCATCGACTCGCTGCGCCGCATGATCCGCAGCCGCACGGTCGACGACGATCAGCACGGAAACTAGCGACCGGACAGACAGCTGGTTCCACACCGCCTCGGAGCCGGAGTGGCCGACGCGGATCGTCCAGTACGTCGCAAAGGCCGCCACCAGGATCAGCGCCAGCCCGAGAAGAGTGAGCCACAGCGGTCGCGGACGGTTGAGCGGGATGCCGCGATCGACCAGCCAGAACAGCAGGATCAGCACGAACAGGACACCGGCGATGAGCGGCATCCAGGTGCCCAGCTGCATGTGCGTGGGGGGCGCGCCCCCCACCCGCACGGAGAGCTGCTCGCCGGACTCCTTGGCGACGACGGCGCTACCCGCGGCCACGGCTGCCACGATGACCACAAGTGGGGCGAAGCGACGTGAGAAGGAGCGCCAGAGCGCCATGAGGACGCCGCCCAGGGCCGCAAGCGGCACGAGCACGACCACCGCGTGCACGACGAGCGAGTGCACCGGCAGTCCGGACAGCGTGTCGAAGAGCGAACTCATGTGCACACCCTAGGTTGCGCTCCGTCGGCGCCACACGCCCCTCACGTGGGGGGCGCGATAGGTTGCGACCGTGACCGAGAATCCTGCCCCGACCCCCTCGCGCGCTGCCGACCTCGAGCTCGCACTCGCCCTGGCCGACATCGCTGATCGGCTGGCACTGCAGCAGTTTCGCGCCGAGGACCTCGTCATCGAGACCAAGCCCGACCTCACCCCGGTGACCGAGGCTGATCGCGGCGTCGAGCAGGCCCTCCGCGCGCAGCTGGCCGAGCATCGCCCGGCGGACTCGATCCTCGGCGAGGAGTTCGGCGCGCAAGGCGACTCGAGCCGTCGCTGGATCCTCGATCCGATTGACGGCACCAAGAACTACGTCCGCGGCGTGCCGGTGTGGGCCTGCCTGATCGCGCTGCTCGAGGGCGATGACGTGACGGTGGGCGTCGTCTCGGCTCCGGCACTGTCGCGTCGCTGGTGGGCGGCCAAGGGCGGCGGCGCGTTCGTGTCGGACCCCACGTCGCCGCAGCCGCGGCGCCTTCAGGTGAGCAGGGTGGCGCGACTCGGCGACGCATCGTTCTCCTACTCCGACCAGGTCGGCTGGGCCGAGCGCGGGGCAGCGGGTGCTCTGGACGCCCTGCTTCACCGCACGTGGCGCCAGCGCGCCTACGGGGACTTCTGGTCGCACATGATGGTCGCCGAGGGGCTCGTCGACGTCGCCGGCGAACCGCAGCTGGAGAGCTACGACATGGCGGCACTGGTGCCCATCGTCGAGGAGGCAGGTGGGCGGATGACCGCGTTCGACGGTCGCACGGCGCTGGCAGGCGGCTCGGCCCTGTCCTCCAACGGCGTCCTTCACGACGAGGTGCTGGCCTTGATGGGCGACGACTGAGTCGAAGGTAAGCATCCGACCAGAGACCCCGCCATTCCCGTGACTTTCGTCGGGGCAACCGGCACGATGGCCCCGGGAGGTGTTCCATGCAACTGTCTACGATCATCGCCGCCAAGGGCGGAGCGGTTCGCACGATCCAGCCTGATGCGCAGGTCTCAGACCTCATCGCGATGCTGGCCGAGCACAACATCGGCGCGCTCGTGGTGTCGGCAGACGGGCGCACCATCGCCGGCATCGTCTCTGAGCGCGACGTCGTGCACGCAGTGGCTCGGGGGGTCGAGACACTGAAGCAGCCGGTCGCGTCGATCATGACGACGACGGTGTTCTGCGCGCCACCGGACGCACACGTCGACGACCTCATGCAGCTCATGACCGAAAAGCGCGTGCGCCATATCCCGGTCACCGATGCCGAGGGGATGCTCACCGGCATCGTCAGTATCGGCGACGTCGTCAAGACACGGCTCGGCGAGCTCGAGGGAGAGCGTCAGGCCCTGCTGGAGTACATCACCAAGGGCTAGCGGCGGCGCACCCGCAGCGGCATCCCGTGAGTCGGCCGTATCGTGACGAGCGGCTCGCCGGTCGGCAGCGTGGCACCGTCTGGGAACTGGACCGAATAGTGCCCGGCAAGGGTCGACAGCAGCAACGTGGATTCGACATAGGCGAAGTCCCTGCCGATGCACTGGCGAAGTCCGGCCCCGAACGGGATGAAGTTGAGGCGGTCGGCCGATCCGTCGAGGAACCGCTCAGGCTTGAACCTGTGTGGTTCGGGCCACACGCGCGGGTGTCGGTGCAGCAGCCACGGGCTGAGGATGACGAGCGAGCCGGCCGGAACGTCGTGCCCGCCGAGGACATCAGCCTCGAGCGCCTTCCGGGTGATCAGCCATGCCGGCGGGTAGAGGCGCAGCGTCTCGTCCAGCACCGCCCGGGCGACCGGCAGCCGCGCGTAGTCCGCGAACGACGGCGAGCGACCCGCCAGGACCGCGTCGGACTCCTCCTGCAGTTGCCGCTGCACCTGCGGATGCTGGGCCAGCAGGCCCCAGGCCCACGACAGGGCGCTCGCCGCGGTCTCATGGCCGGCCACGATGAAGGTGACGGCCTCGTCGCGGACCTCCCGGGCGGTCAGCCCGTTGCCGGCCTCATCCCGGGCCCCGAGGAGCAGGTCGAGCATGTCGGGATCCCCCACCGGGACGCCGGCGCGAGCCCCCAGGATCGAGGCGACGGCCCGATCGAGGTCGGCGACGGCCGACTGCAGTCGCCGGTTGGCGGGCGTCGGAAGCCACGACGGCGGGGTGATGGGCACGCGCGCCCTGGCCACGACGACGTCGAGGGCAGTCAGGGTGGAACGAGTCAGCCGATGCGCATCGGTGGACAGGTCCGCGCCGAACAGCGCATGGCCCACGACCTCGAGAGCAACGTGCATCATCGCCGCGTCCATGTCGAGCACGGCCTCGGACGGAAGAGCGTCCCAGTCGGCCATCAGGCGATCGAGGGCGACGGCGACGTGACGCACGATCCCCTCGAGGGTCTCGTGGTGGAAGGCCGGCTGCACCATCGGACGCTGGCGACGCCACGCGTCCGTGTCCGCAACCAGCAGCCCGTCCCCCGTCACCAGTGACAGTGCGCGGTACTGGATCGTCGACTTCCCGTAGCTTCGCCCGTTGGCGACGAGCACGCGACGCACGCCATCGGGGTCGTTGACGAGATAGCTCGGGGGCCGTGGGATCGGGAACTGGACCACATCGCCGTACTCCTGCCACACGGAGTCTAGGTAGGCCAAGGGATTGCGCCGGATCGCCATCATCGCGCGCAGCATCTGCGGGCCGATCGGACCTGGTGCCGTAGCCGGAGTGCCGACGAAGCTGCGGCCGACGTAGTCGCTCATTCGGTCGGTGACATGTTCCGGTGCACATGCCGCTGCGCGTGCTCGATCGCGTCAGGGAGCGCGGTGAAGACATGGTGCTCGGACTCGAGCGCGCCGAGGGTGCCCAATGCGCCCAGCACCTGACGTAGGCGAGGACCGACGCCGCAGAGCAGCACCGTCACGTGGCGTCCCCGCAGGCCGGAGATGATCTCGTCCAGCGCATGGCCGCCGCTCGCGTCCACGACCCGCACGCCGCCCAGCCGCAGGATCACGACGCGCACGTCGGCGATGGCCGTGAACTCGTCGAGGAACTGCTGCGAGGCACCGAAGAACAGCGCGCCGTCGAGCCGATAGACCGCGATGTGCTCGTGCAGCAGCGCCGACTCGTCGTCGTCGGTGATGCGGTCCATTGCCTGGTCGACAATGTCCTCCTGCTCCGCCTCCAGGGTGCTCGACTTCGCCACGGCGCGCAGCGCCAGTACGGCGGCGACGGCGATGCCGATCTCGACGGCCAGGATCAGGTCGAACACGACCGTGGCCGCTGCCGTCAGAATCATCACGAGTGCGTCGGAGCGCGTCGACCGGAGAATGGACGACACCGCATGGCGATCGACCATGCGGACGGCGGTGACCATCAGGACCCCAGCCAGGGCTGCCAGCGGAATGCGCGAGACGAGGGAGCCGGCGAACGCGACCACCAGCAGGATCACGACGGAGTGCACGATGGCGGACATGCGAGTCCGCGCCCCCGCCCGCACGTTCACGGCGGTGCGCGCGATCGCCCCCGTCGCGGGCATGCCGCCGAAGATGCCGCTGGCCACGTTCGCGAGGCCTTGACCGAACAGCTCGCGATCCGGCTCCAGGTGCGACGTACCCGTCATCCCGTCCGCGACGCGCGCCGACAGGAGGGACTCGATCGCGGCGAGGGCGGCGACGGCAAGCGCGGCCGAGAAGAGCGCGCTGGTGGTGGCCGTGTCAATGACGGGGATGTGCGGCGTCGGCACGCCTCCCGGCAGCGGGCCGATGGTCATGACGCTCCACGCGAGCGCTGACACGAGGACGGTGGCGAGCACGACGGCAACGATCGACGCGGGGAACGACTTCCGGATGCGTGGCAGCCCGATCATCATGGCCACGACGAAGGCGACGATGCCGAGCGAGTAGGCAGCGGTTGACCAGTCCGCCGCCTGTACCGCCTTGATGGCCACGAGGGCCGTGTTCTCACCGGGGGGCTTCGGCACGTTGACCGCGAGCGGCACCTGCTGGAGGAAGATGATGGTCGCGATGCCGACGGTGAAGCCCTCGACCACCGGCCACGGGATGTACGCGACTGCGCGACCCAGCCCGAACAGTCCCATCGCGATGACCATGCCGCCGGCCATGATGGCGACCGGGATGACCGCCTCCGCGCCGAACCGCGCCACGATCGGGACGAGGACGACGGCCATCGCGCCGGTCGGGCCCGAGACCTGAACGTTGGATCCGCCGAAGACGGCCGCCACGATGCCGGCCACGATCGCCGTCACGAGCCCGGCAGTGGCGCCGACGCCGGACGTGACACCGAACGCCAGTGCCAGGGGCAGCGCGACCACGCCCACAGTAAGGCCGGCGATGACGTCGGCCTTCCAGGAGCGAGATAACCCGGCGTAGTCCGACCGGCGCGGCAGCACGCGCTGTCGCAGCATGGCGGTGACGTCAGAGGCGATCACGGCGTGCGCACGAACTCGTTCTCGCTGACGAAGACCCGAACGCGCCCGCTCACGTGCGCCAGTGAGTCCGCGGCTGTCGCCTTGCCGACCTCGGTGGCGTACGCCTCGTCGAAGGCGGACCGCGTGTCGAACCAGAGCTCGGACACTCCATCGATTCCCGCCTCGTCGTAGCCCTCGTCGACGACGTTGAGCACGACCTTGCGGACACCTGGAAGCGCTCTGGCGAGCGACACATGCTCATCGAGCCACCACGACACGAACTCCTCGTGGGTCATGTCGTCGCGACGCGTCAGCATGATCATGGCCTTGATCACCGGCGGTCTCCTCGGATGGTTGTCTGGGTCACGATCAGGACGGCTTCACGACGCGGGCGTTGGGCCGACCCCCTGCGGACAGGGCCAGCGCGATGACGATCTCATTCGGACGTGGCGCATCCACCATGGCGATGTCGACAGCGTCCATGTCGTCGAAGACCCAGCGGTCGTCCTTGTTGCCGATCGGCATGGTGAGGGACGCGCCCGGGCCGGCCACCTTCTTGGTGCCCGGGATGATGTCGGCGCCGCCGCCGATCGCCGCGCGCACCGGTGCCCCGAACCGCGGGTGCAGAACGGCCGCGGTGTGCTCGCGGTCGCCGTCGATCCCGACAATGGCCCCCTTGCCGTAGCCGCGCACCTGGTCCGGGGTGACGCCGACCGAGGCGAGCACCGCCAGCGCGCGCTCGACCAGCAGGGCCGCAGCCTCAGCCCCGAGGGCCTCGAGGGCGCTGAGATCGCCGACCCGCCCGAGACCGGCAAGCGGATTGCGCACGGCGAGCGCGGCTACCGCGACCGTGGTCGGTGGGTCGACCGCGGCAGACGCCTCGACGAGGGTCTGCTGCACTGTTGCGATGATTGTGCGCACGTCGTCGATGGCCGTGCTCCGCTCAGGCGCCGATGGACACGTCGACCGGCTGGTACAACGTCGTTCGCTGCTGCAGCGACCGGCCGAGCGGCTCGGTGATCGCGAGGAATCCGTCGAGGTCCATTCCCTGACCATGGGCAGCACCCGCGGCACGCGAGATGTTCTCGTCCATCAATGTGCCGCCGAGATCGTTGACGCCCGCCTGGAGGAGCTGTTGGGCACCTGCCGTGCCGAGCTTCACCCACGACGCCTGCACGCTGTCGATCGACCCGCGGTAGGCGATGCGGCCAACCGCATGCATGAGCACGACCTCACGCCATGTCGGCCCGCGGCGTGCCCGCCGTTTGAGGTAGATGGGCGAGGCCATGTGCACGAACGGAAGGGGGATGAACTCGGTGAATCCGCCCGTCCGCCGTTGCAGTTCGCGCGTGCGGACGATGTGCCGGGCCCAGTGGATCGGCTCCTCGACACTGCCGAACATGATGGTGACGTTGGAGCGCAGCCCGACCGAATGGGCGACCTCGTGCGCCTCGAGCCACTCGCTGGTGGTGATCTTGTCGGGGCAGATGACCTCGCGGATGCGGTCGTCGAGGATCTCCGCCGCCGTTCCGGGCAGCGAGCCGAGGCCGGCGGCCTTCAGCCGCGACAGGTAGGAGTCGAGCGGCTCTCCGAGGCGCCGCGCCCCCTCGGTGACCTCGAGGGCGGTGAAGCCGTGCACGTGCATCTGGGGCACGGCTTGCTTGACGGCCGTGAGCACGCGCAGGTAGTAGTCACCATCGAAGTCGGGGTGGATGCCGCCCTGCAGGCACACCTCCGTGGCGCCCAGCGCCCACGCCTCGCGGACGCGATCGGCGATCTCGTCGTCGCTGAGCAGGTACGGCTTGCCCCGCAGGTTGAGGGACAACGGTCCCTTGGAGAACCCGCAGAAGGCGCACCGGAAGGTGCAGACGTTGGTGTAGTTGATGTTGCGATTGCGGACGAACGTGACGAGGTCGCCGTTCGCCTGCCGGCGCAGGGAGTCGGCGAACTCCGCCACCGCATTGACCTCGCGACCCCGGGCGGAGAAGAGCGTCACGAGCTCGTCGATGCCCGGCTCCTGGCCCTGCTCCACGCCGGAGAGCACCTCGGCGACGGGGGTCGACGCATGGGCGGTGCCCGGAACGAGGGCGGGAGGCGTCCGGTCGGCACCGGAGTACCACGCCGTGGACCGGCGGCCCACCTGAATGACCTCGGCACCGGTGCCGACGTTGGCCGCGGCCTCGTGGCGCTCGGGGAAGCTGGAGCCGGGATCGTCTCGGCCCATGCCCTCGGCATCGGAGCGATCGAGCACGGCGAACCGCATGCTGGGGTCGAGCCAGCGCATGGGGTCGAGTGCGAACTCCGGGTAGATCGTCAGTCGAGGCACGAGGGCCTGGCCGCGCTCCTCGGTCAACTGCCGCAGGTCGGCGATGTGCGGCCACGGTCGCTCGGGATTCACATGGTCGGCGGTGACCGGCGAGATGCCGCCGAAGTCATCGATGCCGGCATCGAGGAGCACACCGGCGTCGTCGATGAGGTTGGGCGGGGCCTGAAGGTGGACGTCGGCCGGGAGGATCTGCCGTGCGAGGCGGATGGCATCGACGAGGTCGTCGACCGAGCACGCCGGGTGGTCGCGCATCAACGTGCCGGGCTTCGGCACGAAGTTCTGCACGATGACCTCCTGGACATGGCCCCAGCGCTCATGCGCCGCGGCAATCGCCTCCAGCGCGACAATGCGGTCGGCCCGGCTCTCGCCGATCCCGACCAGGATCCCCGTCGTGAACGGGATGGCGAGCTCCCCTGCCCACTCGAGGGTCGCCAGGCGACGCTCAGGGTCCTTGTCCGGGGCACCGCGATGTGCGGGCAGATCGGCGTTGAGGGACTCGATCATCATCCCCTGGCTCGGCGCGACCGCCCGCAGGGCAGCGAGGTCGGCGCGCCCGATCGCCCCGGCGTTGACGTGCGGGAGGAGGCCCGTCTCGTCGAGGACGGCCTGGGCCGCGTGAACCACGTAGTCGACCGTCGAGGCGAAGCCATGGTCGTCGAGCCAGCGTCGGGCTGCCGGGTAGCGGTCCTCGGGGGCCTCCCCGAGGGTGAACAACGCTTCGTGGCAGCCCACCTCCGCCCCGGCGCGGGCCACCGACAGCACATCCTCGACACTCATGTAGGCCGAGTCGACGTGGGCCGGCGACTGCGCGAACGTG
This sequence comes from uncultured Actinomycetes bacterium, assembly GCA_963755335.1. Taxonomy (GTDB): domain Bacteria; phylum Actinomycetota; class Actinomycetes; order S36-B12; family S36-B12; genus UBA10649. The sequence goes on along the minus strand of CAVWJW010000008.1, from coordinate 943,941 downwards.
CAGTATCCGCACCGATCCCGGCACAGCATGGTGAGCGGGATGAAGACCTTCGGCGAGTACGTGATGCGGCGCAGGTTCGCGGTCACGCATCCTCCTTGTGGCTCAGGTCCGGTCATCGTTGCACACCGGTCCCGCGCGGCCATGGGCAATGTCGTTCGAGTGACGTGTGCCACGTTTCGCGAGCTTTGTCCGCTCTTGCGCAAGACCTTGCGTGAAACCTGTCACAAACTTGCAGATTTGTTTGACCTAAGGACAAACCTGAGACACAATCGTTATGTCGATCGGGAGATCCTCGGTCGACAGGAACCACACAACGGGAGTGATCCTCCGTGAAACCCTTTGCGAGAGTCTTCGCGACAATGTTCGACACCGGCACTGCCGACCCCGAAGCTCTTCGTCGCCGGCAGATCCATCAGGAATGGGACCGTCAGCGGGCAAACGCCCTGACGCAGTCAGAGCTCAGCGAGATCGACGCGATCTTCGCCCGCAACCTGTAGCCGATTCCGCCCACCTATCGGGCAATCCCCCACGCGAAGCCCCCTCCGCCAGGAGGGGGCTTCGTCATGTGCGGGGGGCTACCGGGTGAAGGCAGCCACCACCGGAGCGTGGTCGCTCCAGCGCTCGTCATAGGTGGCGGCCCTGCCGACCACCACGGATCGGCATCGTTGCGCGAGGTCGGCGGTCGCCAGGGCGTAGTCGATCCGCCATCCACCGTCGGTGTCGAAGCTCTTGCCGCGCCAGGACCACCACGTGTACGGCCCTGGTCCGTCCCCGCCATGCGCCCGGCCAAGGTCGACCCAGTGCCGCGCCAGCCAGCCGTCGAAGTAGGCACGCTCCTCCTCGAGGAATCCGGCCTTCCCGCGGTTGCCGCGCCAGTTCTTGATGTCGACCTGGTGGTGGGCGACGTTGAGATCTCCGCAGACCAGCACCCCGCGGCCCCGGGCCGGCCGCCGCAGGGCGGCCATCCGCTTGTCCATCGCCGAGAGGAACCGGAACTTCTCCACCTGCTTGGGGGTATCCGCCTCACCGGTGTGCACGTACGCCGACACGACCGTGATCGGCCCGCCCGGGCCGTCGCAGTCCACTTCGAGCCAGCGCCCAAGGCCGTCCAGACCCTTGACCTTGGTGTCGACCCGGATCGCGGACGGCTGCTCGCGCGTGAGCACGGCAACGCCCGCCCGGCCCAGCTGGGGTGCCGGCGCATGGGCCACGTGCCAGTCACCCAGCGTTGTCTCACGCAGCACCTCATGCAGCTGCTCGTGCGTGGCCCGGATCTCCTGAAGGCAGATGACGTCCGCCTCAGCGGCCTCCAGCCAGGCCAGGCCGCCGCGGCGGCTGGCAGCACGGATGCCGTTGACGTTGGCGGTGACGAGCGTCCAGGTCCCGTTCGGCGCCGCCACGCCTAGGTCGTCTTCAGCTGGAACTCGATGCCGACCCACTGCTCACCGATGCCGGCGCCCAGCGTGTAGCCGTAGCGTCCGGTCTCGTTGATCTCGAAGGTGAGCGCGAAGGTGCTGTCCTCCTGCACGACCGTTGTCACGTCCCCGACTGGCGAGAACGAGCCCGAGCCCTTCTTGTCGGTCGCCGTGAAGCGCTCCAGGGTCAGGATGGTGCCCGGCGGCACCTCCTTCGGGGCGGTGCCGGAGATCGTGACGGGAGTGCCGGCCCGGGCCTTGCTCGTCGAGAGCGTCGCCGTGCCTCCCCATCCGACGACGTTCGCCGTCTTGGTGAAGCCGGCCCTCGTCAGCTGCTTGGCGTTGAGCTCGACGGCGGAACTGGACCCCTTCGGGGTCGCTGTCCCGGTCCCGGTGGTCGTGAACTGGTACTGGAAGCCGACGAACTCGGGCGAGGCACCGGTCGTGGAGTAGCCGACGCGGTAGCCGTACAGGCCGGGGAAGCCCAGCTGGAAGTGCAGGGAGTAGGTGCGGTCCGACTTGACCACCGTCGTGATGTTCAGCTGCTTGAAGGTGCCTGTGCCCGTCGTCGTCGTGGGCATGAACCGGTCGAGCGTGAGCAGTTGCCCGGGATTGGTGAACGCCGGCGCCTTCCCGGAGATCACCACGTCGGCCCACTGAGCGGCGCTGTTCGTCGGCAGCGACGCGGAGCCGCCGCCGCCCCACGCGCTGACGTTGGGCTTGTCCGGGAAGCCGGCGTCGGTCAGCTGCTGCGACGTCAGCGGGATGACCTTGTCCGTCGAAGCGGCAGAGGAGGCCGCCATGGCGGTGGGCGCCGCGACGAGCAGCGCCACGGGAAGCACCATCACGGCCAGAACGGTTCGACGGGTACTCGTGAGCGACATCGGACTCCTCTCGGGCGCCGACGGGAGCCGGCGTTGTCTTCTGGGTCGACGCTAGACGCCGACACCCCAATCGGTCTCGGCCGCCACGCGCAGGGCATTCGCGGCGATGGTCAGGGCCGGGTTCTGGGCGCCCGACGACGGGAAGAAGGCGGAGTCGACGACGAACAGGTTGGGGACGTCGTGCGAACGGCATCCCGCGTCGACCACGCTCGCTGACCGATCGCGGCCGGCCACGGCGGTACCGCACATGTGGCTGTTCATGTCGATCGTGAACCGCTGCTCGAAGATGTTCGTGTATCCGGCCTTGTGCAACGCCTTCTTCGCCTTGGCGAGCAGCGCCTCGTGCCGGTCGTAGTTGGTACGCCGCCATGACACCTGGATGCGGCCATCGGCGTTCACGGTGACGCGGTTGTGGACCGACGGCAGGTCCTCGCTCATGACCACCCACTCGACGCTTCGATCCGCGATTCGATCGAGCATCGGTCGAGGCACTCGCGTGGCGTGGGACTTCATCATGGAGCCCTGCACCTTGCCGATGAGCTGCATGGCACCGCCTGGGATCCCGTCGCCGAGGTCGTCGTACCAGTCGTTGACGGCCAGCGTCTTCTGGAAGACCACGTCGTTGCGGCGCCGCGGATCGACGGCTGCGATGTGAGTGTTGTTGTGCACCATGTAGTTGCGACCGACCAGGCCGCTGGAGTTCGACACCCCGGTCGGGTGCTCGTCGTCGCGACTGGCGAGAAGGATGGCCGCGGAGTTCGCCGCACCGGCTGCCAGAACGAAGGATCCCCCCGTGACGGTGAGGGGCTCGCCATCGACATCGCCCACGAGCCGCACGACCCGCCCGAGCGAATCGAGCTCGATGGCGGTGACGCGCGCACCCGTGAGCAGGCGCACGCTTCCTCCGGCGACGGCAGGAGCCAGCGCGCACGTCTCGGCATCGGACTTCGCGCCGAGTCGGCACGGGAAGCCGTCGCACGTCTGGCAGCGCACGCAGGTGCCGCCGGGCCGAAGGTCGACACCCATCGACGTCGCCGCCGGGTGCAGTCCTTGGGCCTCGAGTCGAGACATCGTCTCGAGGATGTATGGCTCGTGCGGCAGCGGCGGATAGGGATACGGCTGACTCCGCCACGGCTCCGTCGGGTCCTGGCCCATCGCCCCGTGGACCCTGTAGAGCGACTCAGCCTGGCCGTAGTACTGCTCGAGGTCGGCGTAGGTGAACGGCCATGCCGGCGAGATGCCCGAGGGATAGCTGGTAGCGGCGAAGTCCCGCTCACGGAACCTCGGCAGGCTGGCGCCGTAGACCTTGGTGTTGCCACCGACGACGTAGTGGACGCCCGGGTGGAACTCGTTGCCGTCGTCGTCAAGCCACGTCTCGGTCGGCTTGTAGCGGCGATCAAGGAAGACCGCCTGGGGCGACCAGTTCTCCGGCTCGCGCGGCAGCACCTGGCCCCGTTCGAGCACGAGGGTGTCGATCCCTCGTTGGGCCAGACCCCACGCGAGGGTGCCACCTCCCATTCCGCTGCCGACGATGACGACGTGCGCGGACTCCGAGATCACGATTCGTACCGTATCTCGGCGGCGCTGGCAGCGACTGCCTCGACCAGGTCGGGATGAGTCACCAATGCCGTCAGGCACAGCGCGTCGATCCTGCCGGCGCTGACCATGCGGTCCATCTCGTCGAGCGCCTCATCGGCCGACCAGCCCGACTTGTACGGCCTGCTGCTGGTGAGGGCGTCGAAGACGTCAGCAACGCTGACGATGCGCGCCTCGAGCGGGATCGCGTCGCCAGTCAGCCCGTGGGGGTAGCCCGACCCGTCGAGGGCCTCATGGTGGGCCTCCACGATGGCGCGCAGCACGTCCGGTCGCGGCCAGAGGTCGGGCTGCTCGGCCACGGCCACGTCGACGATGCTCCGACCGCGCGTGGTGTGCGTCTGCATCAGCCGCCACTCGTCAGGGCCGAGCCGCCCGGGCTTCGTCAGGATGTCGATGCCGACGGCAAGCTCGCCGACGTCGTGCAACGGCGCGTACTCGTCGACCGCATCGGTGAAGTCGTCAGTCAGGCCGAGCGGGCCGCGCAGCGCCGCGACGATGATGCGCGAGTACCCGGCAACTCGCTCTGGGTGAGCGCCGAGGTGGGTCTCGTGGTCGACAACGGTCTCGATCTCGCCGGGCAGTGTCGTGGGCCAGGCATCGGGCGGGAGGTCGGCGGCAAGTCCGGCTGCGGTGACCCGCGCGTAGCGCGTCAGACGTGCCAGAAGTGCAGGGGACTCAAGGTTCGCCCCCGTGGTCTCGATGGTCACCGCGCCCACCCGAGCTCCGTCGTAGTTGGCCGGGACGCTGATGTCATCGGCGGCCGGGTTCGGCGCCGGGACCATCTCCGACCGCAGCTGGACATGGGCGTCCTCAAGGTAGCGCCGCGTCACGCGCAGGCTTCGGCCGTCGGGCCCGCCTGGAATTCCGTCGATTCGAACCGCGGTGACGCCCGGCGCGCTGGCGACAAGCCGGTCGTGGACGAAGCCGGCATAGGCCATGGCGACCTGCACGACCTCGCGCTCGGTTGGCGCCACCACGACCTCTCCCGTCCGTCGGGCTCGACCCTCGTCACGACTCTATCCGCACTCCGGCACCCAACCGGCGACTCGCCCACTTGGGCGTACCGTCGGCGCGTGGGCGTCGAACGGCTTGCGGCGAGGTCGGACGTGTCGTTCGCCGGCGTGCGCTGCACCCCCGATGGCTGGAACGAGCGAGTCGAACGGACGTCGCGAGGCATCGACGGCGTAGGAATGCTCGCTGTCGAGGCTGACGCCACGGTCGAGGCAATGTCCGCCGTGGTCGCGGCCATCACTGCAGGGATACCCGTCGTTCCCGTGAGTGCTGATGCGGGGCCGCGCGAGCGCGAGCACATCCTGGCCGACTCGGGTGCGGACGCGCTCTGGTCGCACGGCACCCTGCACTCCGTCGGGCGCGGGGTTCCGGCCAGCCCGACATCCGGTGAACTGGTCCTCTATACGAGCGGGACGACCGGATCGCCCAAGGGCGTGCCCATCACTCTGGCTGCGGTCGAGGCGTGCGTCGACGCCCTGGCCGAAGCCTGGGAATGGACACCGGACGACACCCTGGTCCACGGGCTGCCGTTGCATCATGTGCACGGCCTTGTGCTCGGCCTCCTCGGACCGCTGCTGGTCGGCAGCGCCGTCGCTCACACGGGCCGCCCCACACCGCAGGCCTACGCCGCCGAGCCCGGCACGCTCTACTTCGGCGTGCCCACCGTGTGGAGCCGCATCGTCGGCAGCCCCGAGGCCGCGCGACGGCTGCGGACCGCCAGGCTTCTGGTCTCCGGGAGCGCAGCACTCCCCCGCGCGGTGTTTGAGTCTCTCGGCGAACTGTGCGGGCGTGCCCCGGTGGAGCGCTATGGCATGACGGAGACGCTCATCACGGTCAGTGCGCGCGCCGGCGAGCCTCGCGTGCAGGGCACCGTCGGTCACCCGATCAGCGGAGTGCGCACGAGGCTCGTCGACGATCAGGGGACGGTCGTGGCCCATAACGCAACAGCCATCGGCGAGCTTCAGGTGCGCGGCCCCGGAATCTTCGCCGGCTACCTCCGTCGACCAGATGAGACACGTGCGGCGTTCACCGACGATGGCTGGTTCCGCACGGGCGACGTCGCCACGATCGACGAGGACGGAGCGCACCGGCTGATCGGCCGCGCCTCGACCGACCTGATCAAGAGCGGTGGCTACCGCATCGGGGCCGGGGAGGTCGAGGACGCGCTGCTCAGCCATCCCGGTGTCACGGAGGCTGCCGTCATCGGGGTTCCCGACGACGACCTCGGCCAGCGTCTGGTGGCCTTCGTCGTGGCGTCGGGATGCACGGCCGACGAGCTCGTCGAGTTCGTCGGTACTCAGGTGTCGTGGCACAAACGGCCGCGCGAGGTGCGCTTCGTCGACGCGCTGCCCCGGAACGCGATGGGCAAGGTCGAGAAGGCGCGCCTCCCCTAGCCGTCCCCTCTACGATGACGACATCGACGGATTGGGGGGCGACATGAATGGCGTCCGGACGGACCAGCACAGGTGGACCCGCGCACTCGGCATCGCGACGGGCGGGGTGGCTGCTCTCCTGCTCCTCACCGGCTGCCTCAGCATCACGTCTGACATGACGATCAACTCGGACGCCAAGGGGACCGGGACCTTCGCCCTCAGCCTGGAGAAGAAGGCCGCCCAGCTCATGGGGATCACGGACCTGAAGTCCTTCGCCTCGGGGATCAAGCAGGACTCCACGCCCGGCGCCGGCAGCATCATGAGCGACGCCAAGTGCGACCCGTCGGAGACCGCCGACAGCTTCGTGTTCACCTGCACCTTCACGAACGCCGAGTTCACGAAGACCGACGAGCTCTGGACGGTCACCAAGGCCAACAACCAGATCGTCTTCGCCATGAAGAACTCGCCCTCCTCGGGCGCCGATACGAGCCAGCTCACCGATCTGCTCGGCGGCGGCTCGCTGGGTGACATCACGGTCAACCTGACCTTCCCCGGTCCCATCCAGTCGGTCACTGGCGCCGGGGTCACCAAGAACTCCGACACGACAGCCACGGTCAAGGGCTCGATGACCGACAGCTTCGACGTGACGATCACCAGCGCGACCTCGTCGGGGCCCAAGATCGGCCTGATCATCGCCATCATCGTGGGCCTGCTCCTGCTGGCCGCCATCGTCATCGGCCTCGTCCTTTTCCTGGTCCACCGCGGCAACAAGCGCAAGGCGATCGACGGTGCTCCCGTTGACGCAGCGCTGGCCGACACCGCCGTCCCGGGCGGTCCGACGGTCGCTGCGGCAGGCGCGGTTGCGGTCCAGGAGACGGTTGCGACCGAGGCCGACGCGACGCCGACCGCCGTGGTCGAGACCGTCGAGGAGACCGTGGTGGAGACACCCACTCAGGTGACCGAGACCGTGGTCGAGCACCCGCCGAGGTGGTCGAGACGGTGCAGGAGGCACCCGCCGAGGTGGTCGAGACGGTGCAGGAGGCACCCGCCGAGGTGGTCGAGACGGTGCAGGAGGCACCCGCCGAGGACCCGGGCCCGGAGGCTCCCGCGCCGCCGGCGTAGCTCCTAGCGGATCGCCGCGACCGCGAGGGTCAGGAGCGGGGCGACCAACAGGGCCGGCAGCAGGTCGCCCACCGCGACCTGCTTGATGCCCAGCAACCGCAGGCCCACGCCGAGGAGAAGGACTCCTCCGGTTGCGGTGATCGACGCGATCAGGGCGGCCGACAGCAACGACCCGAGGGCCACGCTCAGCAGGGTCAGGGCGCCCTGCCACACGCCGACCGACAGTGCAGCGGCCGCCACCCCCCACCCGAGCGAGGCGGCGAACGCCAGCGACGCGAACCCGTCGAGCGTGGACTTCAAAGCGAGTTGGTCGATACCGCGTCCGAGGCCGTCACTGAGCGACCCCAGGATCGCCAGCGGGCCGATGCAGAAGACGAGCGACGCGTCGACGAAGCCCTCGACGAACGTCGCTCGAGAGTCCTTGGCCCCACGAGCCAGCGTGCGCTGCAGCCAGCCGCCGACCGACTCGAGGCGATCCTCGATCCGCAGCAGCGACCCCGCGATCCCGCCGATGACCAGCGCCCCGAGCACGACAAGCAGGCGTCCCGCCGCTGCCGACTGCCTCCTCATAGGCAGGATCGCGCAGCGCGACCACGTTGAGCGCGCCGATGACCAGGGTGACCAGGCCCAGCGCATCGGTCACCGTGCGACGCGTGCGTTCGGGCAGTCGATGGCCGATGAGGACACCGATCGTCGATCCCACGAGGATCGCCACGACGTTGATCAGCGTGCCCAGCCCGCGCATGTCCACCCCTCAGCCCGGTGCAGCGTAGCGACGGGCGGCGCGACATCGCTCGGCGTTGGCTCAGCCCAGGGCGGACGGGTGGGCCAGCAGCCGGGACCTGGCGCGGGTGGCGACGTCAGCCAGCGCAACCGCTGCCCGACGATCCAGCGCCGCGAATGTCACCTCGCCGCCGGGGGCGAGTGCGCTCATCCGGTCGAGGTCGATGCTGGCGACGACCCCGACGACGGGATACCCACCCGTGAGAGCACCGTCGGGACCCAGCACGATCGCCTCGTGGTCCGGGGTCAGCTGGATCGCGCCGGGCAGCACCGGGAAGCTCTCCAGGCTGGTCGACGGGCCCTGCCAGCCGGCGGAGCGCAGGCGCGTGCCCGATCGGGCCATGCGGTCAACTCGCCAGCGGCGAGCGAAGAACGATTCGGCCAGATCGGCGTCGACGGCCACAACGCGGATGGGTCCGCTCGGCTCGGTCGTGGGTCGGTGGAACCAGCCCACCCGCTCGAGTGCGGCCGGATCCGTCCCTCCGTCGAGGACGTCCCCCACGGCGAGGGCCGGGCCACCGAGACGGGAGAACGTGTCGGTCGAGCACGATCCGAGCACGCCTTCCGGAACCCAGCCGCTGATCGACACGTAGATGGGTCCTGGGCCGTTCGGAACGATTGAGACGAGACTCCCTGCGCTGGCCAGGACGACCGTTCCGGTCGCTAGCGTGCGCCGACCGAGATGGGCGCGGGCGGGGCCAGTGACGACGACGGCCACATCGCGATCGATGTGCAGGTCGAGTTCGCCGGCCAGCACCTCGATCGTCGGCATGGAGATGTCCGGATCCCCGGCCAGCAGGGCGCAGGCCAGCCGGTAGCGGCCGCGGTGCCAAGCACCGGCGACAGGCACGCCGACCTCCTGGAGACCCGGGCGGCCGGCGTCCTGCACCGTGGCGAGCCCTACCCGGCGGACAGTCGCCAGACCTGTCGTCATCGCGGACCTGCCAGGAAGCGCACGACATCGTCGGGCGCAAGGAGGGCAGGCGCGGAGCGCTCGGCGACGAAGATCTCCACCTGGGTGCGGCCGATCAGGTGCCAGCCGCCCGGCATGGCTGCCGGATAGACCGCGCTCATCCCGGCCGCGATGGCCACGCTGCCCGGTGGAACGAGCGCGCGCGGGTCATCACGTCGCGCGAGGGCAGACCAGTCGACCACCGCGTCTCCCTCCGGCACGAGGTAGCCGAATCCGGGCGCGAAGCCCATCATCGCCACGCGCCATGACTGCAGTCCGTGGGCACTGACGAGCTCGTCGGCCGTCAAGCCGAGGGCCGCGGCGGCCAGGGCGAGGTCTGGACCGTCGTACTCGACGACGATGTCGACGGTTCTGCCCCGTGATACCTCGGCGTCAACGCCTGCGGGGACGCTGTCGAGGACGGACTCGACCCGGCCGAGAAGGTCTGCATCGGGGGCGGTGGACTCCACGAGCACGGTCGTCATGCCGCTGCGGACGAGATCCTCGGGCAGCAGGCGCGACAGCGTGCGAGCGACGCGGGCTCTCTCGTCGAGCGCACGGCAGGACACGAGCACGGCCCGGTCGCCGAACCAGTCGACCGACAGCTGAGCGGTCATCGCAGGCCCCCCGCCGCTCCCACGCGGACGCCGAGCGCCTCAAGTGTCCGACGCGCCTGCCGTGCGTGCTCGACGGCGCCTGGCGTATCGCCGTGCAGGCAGATGGTGTCTGCGGCGACCACGATCGACGAACCGTCGAGGGTCCTGATCGGGCGGGCGAGGGCGATGGCCGCGACCTGATCGCAGATGTCCGCGGCGTCGACAAGGACCGCCCCCGGTCGGGATCGAGGCGCCAACGCCCCGGACGCCAAATAGGCACGGTCGGCGAAGGCCTCACGAACGAAGGGGAGCCCGGCACCCGCGGCAGCCTGCGAGAGTTGGGACTCTGCTTGGCCGACGACGGCGAGGGCGCTGTCCCCCAGAAGGTCCCGCGCGTTCCGAACTGCGACGACCAGAGCCATGGCGATCCCTTCGTCGCGCGCGGCGTCGTTGTACAGCGCACCGTGCGCCTTGACGTGCCGCAGCGCCGTGCCGTGGCGACGGCAGGAATCGGCCACGAGCATGACCTGCTCGACGAGGTCGGCGACCAGTTCGCTGTCGCTGATGCGTCCGGCCATCGAGACCCGACCGAAGCCCTCCCGGTCACGGTAGGACGGGTGGGCGCCGATCGCCAACCCCGTGCTCGCCGACAGGCGGACCGTCTCGTCGAGCACGGTTCCCCCGCCTGCGTGGGCGCCGGTCGCGACGTTCGCCGACGTCACGATGGCAAGCAGTCCGGCATCGTCGCCGCGCTCCTCGCCCACATCGGCATTCACGTCCATCATCCGGTCCACGCCTTCGAGTGTATGGTCGAATGACCACTACGGTTCACCCATGGACCCATCGGCTCCCGAAGTGATGACCGTCGAGGTGTGGGCCGATGTCGTGTGCCCCTGGTGCCAGCTTGGCAAGGCCTACCTCGAATCCGCCATCGACCAGTTCGAGCACGCAGACTCCGTCGAGGTCGTCTGGAGGAGCTTCGAGCTCGATCCGCAGGCACCGGCCGTGCGCGAGGGATCGTTGACCGATCACCTCGTTCGCAAGCTCGGGCGCAGCGCCGACCAGGTCGATGAGCTGCACGAGATGATCTGCCAGCGCGGATCCGACGTCGGCGTCGACTTCCAGTTCGACGTCGCGAAGCCGGGCAACACCTTCGACGCCCACCGGCTCCTGCATCTGGCCAAGAAGCGCGGTCGGCAGGCGGACCTGGCCGACGCGCTGTACACCGCCTACTTCACGGACGGTCAGCCCATCGGCGAGCCCACTGCGCTGGCGACGATCGCGACGGGAGCCGGGCTCCCGCCCGACGAGGTGGCCGACGTGCTCGGATCCGATCGCTATGGGCCGGATGTTCGTGCTGACGAGGCGGAGGCGCAGTCGCTCGGCGTCTCGGGAGTGCCCTTCTTCGTCTTCGACCGTCGGTTGGCGGCTAGCGGGGCGCAGCCGCCGGAGGTCCTGCTGGGCGGCCTCGAGCAGGCATGGGCGGGCCGCGGCCATTGACGTTCGTCGGCGACTACTGCTTCTCGGTGTAGAACCGGAGTTCGGTCGGCTGGCGAAGCAGCCCTGCGAGAGCGGCGTTCCCCTCGGTCACGTGATCAGTGCGCATGTGTGCGTCCCAGTCCGACCGCGAGCGGAACTTCTCGAACATGAACCACGTGTCGGCCTCGTCCTCGGAGACCACCAGTTCCATGTAGAGGTTCCCTGGCTCGTTACGGGTCCCGGCCATAAGCGCCCGCAAGTGGAACTCGGCCTCGTCGGCCAGCTCCATGCGCGGCCGGATGACCGCAAGGAGGTACAGCGGCTCGGCAGCGCTTGACGGCATGGCGGTCCCTTCGACGTCCGCGAAACTAACACAGCGCCTCCGGCTGCGCAGGGGGCAAGACGGTCGACTAGACCCACGGAGCAGTGTCGGCAGGCACGGGTCGACCGAAGAGGAAGCCCTGACCGTTGTCGCAGCCCAGGCCGATCAGCATGGCGGCCTGCTCCGGCGTCTCCACGCCCTCCGCGACGACCGAGAACCCGAGTTCGTGGGACACCTGGATGAGTGCGTTGACGATCGCCGTCTTGCGCTCGTCGACTCCGAGCTCATCGGTGAACGAGCGGTCGATCTTGACCACGTCGACCGGGAACTGCGTCAGCCAGGACAGGCTGGAGTAGCCGGTGCCGAAGTCATCGAGGCAGATGCCGACGCCCGCCTCGCTCAACGCCCCCAGCTCGCGCGCGGAACGACCGGGCTCGTTGACCAGGACCGTCTCGGTCACCTCCACGGCCAGGTGAGCGGGGTCGACGCCGGCGGCGCCCGCCTGTGCGAGCACGAATCGGGCGAACCCCTCGTCACGCAGTTGCGAGGGACTCACGTTCACCGAGATGCTGCGCGGCGTTCCGGCATCGCACCAGGCGCGCACCTGCGAGATGGCCTGCCGCACCACCCACGCGCCCATGGGGATGACCAGCCCGCTCGTCTCGGCAGCGGGCACGAACGAGCCTGGAGGCAGGAGTTCGCCATCTCTGCCGATCATGCGGATCAGCGCCTCTGCCCCGATGACCTCGCGCCCGGCAAGAGTCACGATCGGCTGGTAGTGCAGCACCAAGCCGCCGACATCGATGGCCCTCCGGAGATCGTGCTGCAGGGCGACGGCATAGCGGTACCGGTCGTCGACGGACTTCTCGTAGATCTCGACGCGGCCGCGACCACGCTCCTTCGCGCGGTACATCGCGAGGTCGGCGCGGCGCAGGAGCTCCTCCGTTGTCACGTCGGGGTCCTCGGTCATGGCCACGCCGATGCTCACGGAGGGGCGGTAGGACGTCTGCCCTTGAACCCATGGTGCGTTGATCCGGTCGAGCAGGCGGCTCGCGAGCTGCACTGCCGCGTCCGCGTCGTCGATCCCCTCGGCCATGGCGACGAACTCGTCACCGCCGAGTCGGGCCACGGTGTCCTCGGGACGCAGGGCCGCCTGCATCCTGGCCGCCACCTCGACGAGCAGGCGGTCGCCAGCCTCGTGTCCCTGAGTGTCGTTGACATCCTTGAAGTGGTCCAGGTCGCAGAAGAGCACGGCCACCATTCCCGGGTGCCGGCGCAGGCGCTGGAGTGCCGCCCCCAGTCGCTCGCTGAGCGCGCGCCGGTTGGGGAGCCCGGTGACGGCATCGCGCAGCGCCTGCTCGGTCAACGCCTCCTCGGCGTGCCGACGGGCCGTGAAGTCCTCGAACTGAACCACGAGCTCGACGGCTCCGTCCTTCGTCGGGGCACCCACCGCAGCCGCACTGACGAGCACCCAGATGACGCGGCCGGTCGAGTCGAGTATGCGGGCCTCGCGGTGTCGCGTGGGCGAGCCGTCGCGGCGGGCGCGAGTGCCCTGGGCGGATCTCAGGACATCGAGGACAGCCGCAGTGTCGTCCGCATGGACGTGCTCCAGGAGGGCGCAGTCGGTCTCGTCGCGATCCGGCGCCCGGAGGAGCGAGCACATGGCCGCGTTGACCGCGAGCGTGTCCATCGTGAGGTCCTGGCGGAGGAGGATCCGGATCGCCGGGGTCGGCGAGAGGTCGAAGACGGTGCGAAGCAGCTCACCCTGCCGTCGCTCCCGGTCGAGGGCGTGCAGCAGCTCGCTCGTGTCGGTCGCGATACCGCCCACGCCCCACACGCTCCCGTCGGCCCGCCGGAGGGGGAACTTCGACGTGCTGAAGAAACGGGTCTCGCCAGAGAGCGTCTTCGACTGCTCCTCGACCGTGACCGGAGCGTTCGCCTCGATCACCAGCCGGTCGTTGTCCCGGAAGACTCGGGCGATGGCCTCGGGGAACACCTCCGCGTCCGAGTGACCCAAGGTTGCACCCTCGGCGATGCCCAGCTGGTTCTCCCACGCGTGATTGACGAGCACGTAGCGACCGGGGGTGCCGGACACGTCGTACGCCTTGGCGAAGACGAGCGAGTCGGCACCGTTCACGACTTCGTGGAGCAGCCGCGAGGACTCGCTGAGCTGCCTCATGGACCGCAGGCGCGAATCGCGCAGGATCGCCAGCATCAGCAACGTGACAGCCAGGACGATCGAGAAGAGCTGAACCGCCACCAGTCGGTCGACCGCCGACCTCGAGGCCAGCGCGAACACGCCGGCACCCGACGTCGTCGACGCGACGGCGAACCACGTAAGCACGGCGGTGACAGGCGTCACCGCCTGCACGCCGAGGCGCACGGCGATCCAGAGCGGACCGATCAGCACCAGGTAGGGCCAGCCGAGAAGGCCCGGATTCGCCGCATCGACGATGCGGAAGATGAAGAGGGCCAGCGCGATCGTGATGGACACGACGATCACGAATTCGGCCACCTGCTGCCAGACCAAAGTCACCGGACGACGCAGGGTGATGACCGCCGGCGCGATGCACACGATGCCGAACACGTCATCGACCGCCCAGGACCGCAGGGCGTGCGAGAACAGATCGAACTCAGGATCGAAGACGCCAAGGCCCACGCCCGCGATCAGGCCCGACAGCATGCCGACGACCGCCGCCACGATGACGAGTAGGAGCACGTCCTGAGGCCTCTCCAGCCGATCAGCGCCGAGGAGCCGGATGACGTAGGTGAGCACCCAGACCTCGATCGCGATCACCAGCCCGAGCAGGATCACGGTGCGCGGGTCGTCGCCGTCGAGCAGGAAGCGCGAGACGACACCCGCGAAGCTCGCCAGGGCGATCAGCGGGGTGATCCGCGAATCCACCCGGAGGGCGACGCCGACGACCAGCCCGCTCACCAGCCCGAGGATCAGTTCCTTGGACAGACCAGTCAGGGTGCCCGGGGCCAGGATCGGCAGGAGGAAGAAGGCTGCCAGTGCGAAACCCACGGGCAGCGCCGACTGCAGCCACGGGAACGGTGGGCGCGCCGGACCGGCGTCGCTGGAACTCATCCGCCCACCCCCTACTAGCTCGGACAGTACCGGCCGTGCGCGAGGGAGTCGCCGCGTCATACGCCCGTAACCGGCCGTCATTAGAATTCTCCGCTAGACACGCCCCACCCGGCCCACGGTGAAGGACGCTCATGCGCAAGCTGCTCATCGCCAACCGCGGCGAGATCGCCATCCGCGCCGCTCGCGCGGCCCGCGAGCTCGGCATCACCTCCGTGGCGATCTACTCCGCCGAGGATCGAAGTGCCCTGCACCGGCTCATCGCCGACGAGGCCTACCAGATCGGCGAGGCCGGCCACCCCGTTCGCACCTACCTCGACATCCCGGCCATCATCGACACGGCCCTGCGGGCGGGTGCCGATGCCGTCTACCCGGGCTACGGCTTCCTGTCGGAGTCCGCGGTGTTCGCGCAGGCCGTCATCGACGCAGGCCTCACCTGGGTGGGGCCGACGCCCGAGACGTTGATCCTCACCGGCGACAAGGTGCGCGGCCGCGACTCGGCCGTGCGGGCAGGCGTCCCGGTGCTCGGGGCCTCGGGTCCGGTCGCCTCCCTCGCAGGACGCGCTCGAGGTCGCCGAGGCCATCGGCTATCCGGTGTTCATCAAGGCGTCCGGTGGTGGCGGTGGACGCGGCCTGCGGCGCGTCGATGACGCGGCAGAGGCGTCCGCTCGTCTTCGACGCGGCCCGCCGCGAGGCAGCCGCAGCCTTCGGCGACGACACCCTCTTCGTCGAGCAGGCGGTCATTCGCCCGCGCCACGTCGAGGTCCAGATCCTCGCCGACGGTGCCGGCAACGTCGTGCACCTGTACGAGCGCGACTGCTCGGTTCAGCGCCGGCACCAGAAGGTCGTCGAGATCGCGCCGGCGCCGGGCCTGCCGCGCGAGCTGATCGATCGACTCTGCGCCGACGCCGTTGCCTTCGCCCGCGAGGTGAACTACAAGGCGGCCGGCACGGTCGAGTTCCTCGTCTGGACCGATCCGCAGGCTCAGGCGGCTTCGCATGCGGCGGGCTACGGGTATGCCTTCATCGAGATGAACCCGCGCATCCAGGTCGAGCACACCGTCACCGAGGAGGTCACCGGCATCGACCTCGTGCTCTCGCCAGCTGCGCATCGCCCGGGGCGAGACGCTGGCCGACCTCGGGATCGCGCAGGAGGGCATCTCCGTGCAGCGCAGCGCCATCCAGTGCCGCCTGACGACGGAGGATCCCTCCGACGACTTCCGGCCGGCCACGGGCACGATCGTCGTTCTACCGCTCCCCCGGCGGCCCGGGCGTGCGACTCGACGGCGCCACGTACGGCGGCGCCGACGTCACCCCCTTCTACGACTCGCTCCTCGTCAAGCTGACGACGAGCGGTGCGGACTTCACCAGCGCCGCCCGTCGGGCCCGTCGGGCCCTGATCGGAGTTCCAGGTCCGCGGCGTGTCCACGAACGTGAGCTTCCTGCGCGCCCTGCTCAGTGACCCCGACTTCCTCGTCCGGCGACCTCACGACGGCGTTCCTCGACGAGCATCCTGAACTGGTCTCCGCACAGCCCGGATGCCACCCTCGGCGCCGCGTCCGGCCTGCTGCTGCGACTGGCCGAGGTGACCGTCAACCGGCCCAACGGCGAGTCACGGGCGAGCGTGCGGGAGCCCGCCGACCTCCTTCCGGCCGCCCTGACCCCGTCGCAGGCGCCCGGCATGACGGCGAAGCAGGTGCTCGACGCCTCGGGCCCCGAGGCCCTGGCCCGTTGGCTGCGCGACCTCGGCCCGGTTGCCGTCACCGACACCACGCTGCGCGACGCCCACCAGTCGCTTCTCGCCACCCGCGTGCGGACCCGGGACCTCGTCGCCGGGGCCGCGGCGCAGGGCGCCCTCCTCCCCGGCCTGTTCAGCCTCGAGTGCTGGGGTGGGGCGACGTTCGACGCCGCACTCCGCTTCCTGGGCGACGACCCATGGGACCGCCTCGCGCAGCTGCGCGACGGCCGCCCCGGGTGTCATGACCCAGATGCTCATCCGGGGACGCAATGCCCTCGGCTACGCGCCCTACCCCGAGGACGTCATCGTGGCCTTCGTCGCCGAGGCTCGCGAGCGCGGCATGGACGTGTTCCGGGTCTTCGACGCCCTCAACAGCGTCGAGAAGACCCGCCCGGTCATCGACGCCGTGCGCGAGCATGACGGCTACGCGGAGGGGGCGATCTGCTACACCGGAGACGTCCTCGACCCCGGCGAGACCGTGTACACGCTCGACTACTACCTGCGCATCGCCGACGAGTACGTGGCCGCAGGAGCGCACGGGCTGGCGATCAAGGACATGGCCGGGCTGCTGCGGCCACCCGCCGCCACGGTGCTGGTCACGGCCCTCCGGTCGCGGTTCGACGTGCCCGTCCGCCTGCACACTCACGACACGGCCGGCGGCCAGCTGGCCACCTATCTCGCGGCGATCGATGCCGGGGTCGATGGCGTCGACTGCGCATCGGCGCCGATGGCGTCGGGCGGGAGCCAGCCGAGCCTCGGGGCGTTGCTCGCCGCCATGGCGCACGCCGACCGCGACCCGTCGCTGCTCGGTGGCCTCGACCTGGCCGACTCGGCACGACTCGAGCCCTACTGGACGGCCGTGCGCGATATCTACGCCCCGTTCGAGGCGGGCCAGCGCTCTCCGGCGACCAGTGTCTATCGACATGAGGTGCCCGGCGGTCAGCTGTCGAACCTTCGGGCCCAGGCCGACGCTCTGGGGGTCGGCTCGCGGTTCAGCGAGGTGCTCGAGGCGTACCACGATGCCAACGTCCTCCTCGGACGACCGGTCAAGGTCACGCCCAGCAGCAAGGTCGTGGGCGACCTGGCCGTGTGGATGGTGGCTGCCGGCGTCACCCAGGAGGAACTGCTCGCAGATCCGTCACGCCATGACCTCCCCGCGTCGGTCATCGCCTTCCTGCAGGGTCAGCTCGGCGTGCCGGAGGGTGGCTTCCTCGAGCCCTTCACGTCGCAGGTGCTGGCCGGCAAGCCGCCGCTGAAGGAGGCCACGTTCAACGCAGATGACCGCGCGGCGCTGAACAGCCCGCTGACCCGGCAGGCAGCACTGACCCGGCTCATGCTGCCGGCCGAGGCCAAGGCGTTCGATGCGGCCCGGACCACCTACGGCGATGTGTCGCTGCTGCCTACGCACGCCTACCTCTACGGCCTGCAGACGGGCCTGACCGAGGTGATCGACGTCGCCGCGGGTCGCCAGATGTTCGTCGTGCTCGACGCGATCGGTGAACTCGACGAGACCGGACGCCGCAGTGTCCACCTGCGCGCCAACGGCGAGCCTGTCGTGCTGCGGGTCGTCGACGAGCGTGCCCCCAAGTCGTCGACGACACACCCGAAGGCCGAACCCGGCAACCCGGCCCAGCTGGGGGCCTCGGTCCCCGGCGTCATCAGCGTGGTGGTCAAGCCGGGAGACCAGGTGCAGCCCGGCGATCGCGTTGCGATCATCGAGGCAATGAAGATGGAATCGGCCGTGACGGCCAGCACAGCGGGTACGGTCGAGACCGTGCATGTGAAGGACACCTCGCAGGTGGAGCCCGGCGACCTCGTGGTCACCCTGACCCCCGCCCCTCCCGCATGAGCACCACCGGCGGCTACACGTCCGAGCAGCTGGCCGCCCAGGCCAGGGCGTGCGAGCTGACCCGCTTCACCATCGACGACGCCGTCCACCTCGGCCTGCTGGCAACGGAGCGGGCCACCGCCGAGGCGCTGCCCCTGGTGATCGAGGTTCACCACCTGGGTCGGCTTGCGTACCGGGTCACCCTGCCCGGCTCGAGGGCCGAGTCCGACGACTGGATCCAGCGCAAGGCCCGCGTGGTGTCGCGCTTCGAGGCCTCGACACTTGCCGTGCGAGTGAAGTACGAGGAGCGAGGCACGTCCTTCAACGAGTCGACGGGGCTGTCCGAGCTCGAGTACGCCGCTCATGGCGGTGGCTTCCCCATCGTCGTCACCGCTGTCGGCATCGTCGGCGGGTTCTACGCCTCGGGCCTTCCGCAGGTCGACGACCACGAATTCCTTGTCGGGTGCCTCACCGCATTCGCTGGCACCCAGCATCCGGCCTAGCTACAACGAGAAGCCCGGGGGCGTCGCCAGCCCCGGATGGGCAGCGTCGAACTCGCGCACCGCCGCGAGGGTGCGCAGCCACTCGTAGTACAGCTCCTTCGCCGACAGCAGCTCGACGCGCTCCTCCGCCAGTCGCTGCAGGCCGTACCCATGAGCCGCCCCCGCCGAGAACACCGCGTCGCGCACGACGATCGCACGCAGTCCGGCGGCGGCCCACCCGAGTGCGGAGTGCGCCACGCACACGTCGGTCTCCATGCCGACCAGGACGACGGTGCCCCGGCCGTGCACGCGCACGGCGCGGTCGATCGCCGGGTCGTCACCAGCGCCGAACACCCGCTTGTCGTGGGCGACCGTCCCGACCGGGAGCCAGCGGCTGACCGCCTCGGCCGTGGGGCCGTTGGTGGGTGCGTCCTCCTCGGTCACGATCACCGGCACACCCAGCGCCGTGGCCACTCCGCACACCCAGCCCACCCGGTCGAGGGCCGTCGTCAGGGCCAGCCGGTCGACGTCGGATCGTGACCCGCCGTAGAAGTCCGTCTGCGCGTCGATCACGACCAGCACGCAGTCGTCGACATCGATGTGCGGCATGTCAGCTCGTCCGCGTTCGCTCGACGTGTGCAGCGAGGGCTGCCACCAGAGTCGCGTGGTCCCAGTCCTCGGCTAGGGCTCGAGCCACCAGCTCGGCCTGGGTCATCGGTGCGAGTCCGCCGATCGGCTGGTCGCGGTCGAGGTTCGTCGGGAAGGCATACCCCTCAGCACTGGCGGCGATCACGTTGTCGATGCGCTGGGGGTCCCACCCCTCCGACACCTGCGCCTTGCGCAGATCGTCGTAGATCGAGCCCACGACGAGCTCTCGGTCCACCGTCTCCATCGCCCTGCCGAAGGGCGAGGAGACCTGCAGGAGGTTGGCCATGCGACGGGTCGACGTGGTGCGGTTGGTGCCCGCCGCATGGAACAGCGCGGGGTTGAAGAAGACGACGTCGCCCTTCGCCAACGGCAGCTGGACGTGGTGCGTCTCGAAGTACTCGCGGAACTCCGGGAGCCGCCAGGCCAGATAGCCCAGGCGATACCTCTGCGAATGCGGCAGGTACAGGGTCGGGCCGCTCTCGACGGGCATGTCGCAATGCGCGACCGCGCCCTGCAACGTGAGCGCAGGCGACAGGTCGTGGGCGTGCGCAGGGAAGCGCTCAGCGACCTCGTTGGACTGGAAGCCGAGGTGGTAGTCACGATGCACGGCCTGCGCGGTGCCACCGGGGTTCACGACGTTGACCTGCGACGTCATCTGGTACCCCGGCCCGAGCCAGGCGCTGGAGGCGAGGGCGACGACGTCGTTGGCGTAGTACCGGACGAACAGGTCGGGCGCTCGAACGGCGAGCTTCTCCAGCGCATTCCAGATCCGGTCGTTGGACCCGGGCTTGCCGAAGTGATCCCCCGCCGGACCGCCGCCGCGGTGCTGCTCGGCGATGATCTCGTCGAACACGGCCGACACGGAGTCGATGAGCGACGCGTCCTCGAAGGCGCCCGCGAACACGACGATGCCGGGGCCGTCCATCAGCGCCGAGGCGATCTCCGCCTGCAGCAGCCGCCGGCTCGCGGGGCGGGATGCGTCGGCGGCAAGATCGGCGCACTCGTACACGACGACCCCGTCGGTGACGCGCGAGGCACGCGGGTACGTCGCCGGATCCGTCGACGTCGATGTGATCGCGATCAGGTCGTCGAGTCGGCAGTCCCGCGCCGTCAGCCACATGGGGTGGTCGTCTCAGGCGTGCGTCAACGGCAGCCGCGGGTCGAGGTCCTGCTCGCTCCACGTCTGGCGGACCCAGGCGTGCGACGGGTCGTCGCAGATCCGCCAGGCCCGTTCCGCCCCGGGTCCGGCCATGACGTTGAGGTAGTACAAGTCATACCCGGGAGCGGCGATCGACGGGCCGTGCCAGCCGTGCGGGATGAGCACCGCGTCGCCCGTCCGCACCTCGGCGAGGACGTCGATCGGTCGCTCGTCCGTACCGTAGACACGCTGATAGGCCATGCCCGGGCCGGCTGGACCGTCGGCCACCTCGTAGTAGTAGATCTCCTCGAGAGCGGTCTCGCCCTCCGTCTCCTCATCGTGCTTGTGCGGCGGGTACGACGACCAGTTGCCTGCCGGGGTGAGGACCTCGCAGGCGATGAGCCGATCCGCCTCGAAGGTCTCGGGCGTGCAGAAGTTGTTGACCTGCCGTGAGCAGGAGCCGGCGCCGCGCATCTCGACGGATACCTCGGAGGCCGCGACGTAGCGGAACGGCAGTTCGCGACCGGAGCGCGAAGCCGGCAGGGCGAATCGGCCGCCCTCGTCACTGGACACCATCGCCGCGCGACCCGCGCCGATGTAGGCGAAGTCGGTGACGGCTGCGAACACGCTCGAGCGGCCCTGCAGCTCGAACTCCTCGGCGCCGCACTGCACGACGAAGGATCCCGACAACGGCAGCACGAGGAGTTCGTTGGCCTGCGAGTCGAAGGACATGGCGTCGCCGGGCGCGAGCTCGACCACGCGAAGGCCGGACCAGGTCCAGCCGGCGTTGTGCGGGGTGACGTCGACCTTGACCGGACTGCTGGAGGAGGGATCAGCCCTGCGCACGAACTGACTGTCGGCCATGCCTCAGTCCCCTTCCCGCCGATGGTGAGACCACCCTGCACCAAACAGGCACGGATATCGACCGGAGCGGCCGGACCACGACCACGGAGTCATCAGTCGATCACGGCCTCGACCTCGGCGGCGGTGGGCATCGCGGTCGAGCACTCCAGGCGGGAGGCGACGATCGCACCGGCCGCGTTGGCGAACCGCAGGACACGGTCCAGCGGCCAGCCGTTGATCAGCCCGTGGCACACCGCGCCGCCGAAGCCGTCACCGGCACCGAGTCCGTTGACGACCTCGACCGGGTGCGGCGGCACCTCCACCGTCTCGACGGCGGTCATGCCGAGCACGCCGCGGGGACCCTGCTTCACGATCGCGAGCTCGACTCCAGCCTCAAGGAGGGCCCGGCCGGCCCGCACGGGATCGGTCTGACCCGTCGCGATCTCGCACTCCTGGCCGTTGCCGATCGCGATGGTCACGTACGGCAGAGCCCGACGGACCTCAGCGGCTGCCTCGGCGGGGGAGGTCCAGAAGATCGGGCCGGTAGTCGAGGTCGAGGATGGTGAGCGGCTTGCGCTTGCGCGCCGCCCACGCCACATAGTGAGCGGATCGACTGGGGTCCTCGGACAGGCCGGTGACGGTCGCCCAGAACACCGTCGCCTCCTCGATGGCCCCGAGGTCGAGCTCCTCCCCTCGGATCTCCAGGTCCGGTGCCTTCGGCTGGCGGTAGAACCACAGCGGGAAGTCGTCCGGCGGGAAGATCTCGCAGAAGGTCACCGGTGTGAGGAGCCCTGGCACGCTGGTGACGAACGCGTCGGACACGCCGAGCACGTCCAGTTCCTGATGGATGAAGCGCCCGAACGGGTCGTTTCCGGTGCGGGTGATGACCGCCGCTCGGTGGCCCAGGCGCGCCGCGGCGACGGCCACGTTGGTCGCCGATCCGCCCAGGAACTTCCCGAACGTCGCGACATCCTCCAGCCCGACCCCGACCTGCAGCGGGTAGATGTCGACTCCCACGCGACCGATGGTGAGGACCTCGACGGGCGAGTGGGTCATGGACGCAGTCTGCACCGGGGCCTGTAGTGGGTCAACGCACATACTGATGTCCATACATATGCTCAAATGCCTCGCCGCGTTATCCTGCCCGCATGGCCTTGGACCTGCTCATCGACAGGCGCAGCCCGGTCCCGCTGTACTACCAGCTGTCCCAGCAGCTCGAGCAGGCCATCGATCGCGGCGACCTCAAGCCCGGCGACCGACTCGAGACGGAGGTCGAGCTCGCGCAGCGGTTCGGTCTCAGCCGACCCACCGTGCGGCAGGCCATCCAGGAACTGGTGAGCAAGGGGCTGCTCGTCCGCAGGCGCGGCGTCGGCACGCAGGTGGTGAACGCGCACCTGCGCCGACCCGTCGAACTGACGAGCCTGTTCGACGATCTGGTCCGAGCGAACCACGACCCGTCGACGCGGGTTCTGGTGCTCGAGACGAGGTCCGCTCCGCAGTCCGTCGCTGCCGAACTCGGCACCGCCGCCCGCAGCCACGTGACCTATCTCGAACGACTGCGCATGGATTCCGGCAAGCCGCTGGCCATCATGCGGAACTGGCTGCCCACCGACCTCGCTCCCATGACGATCGACGACCTTGAGGCCGCAGGGCTCTACGACGTGCTGCGTCGAGCCGGCGTGCACATCCGCGTGGCGAACCAGCGCATCGGCGCCGCTGCCGCCACCGGCGCGGAGGCCACGCTGCTGAAGACCAAGCCCGGTGCCCCCCTGCTGACGATGGAGCGAGTGTCGTTCGACCACAGCGGCCGGGCGATCGAGTACGCACAGCACAGCTATCGGGCCGACTCCTACCAGTTCGAGACGACCCTCGTCGAACGCTGAACGGGCTCGGCCTACTTGTCCGGGTTGGGCAGCAGGATGTCGCGCACCAGGGCCTCGAGATCGTTGTTGGCCTGCAGGAACTGGCGCAGGGTGCGAGTGGTCGCGCCGTACCCGGTGAAGTCCGCCGCAGTCATCCCGTCCTCGTCATACGCCTTGCGGAACTCGGCGAAGTTGTCGTAGAGGTCCTCGACGATGCGGGGGTCGACCGGGTCGTCGAGCCGATGACTCGGCTCGATGCCGCTCGCGTTGAGGCGCTTCTGCCACCCGAAGGGCGGCGAGATGACGACATCGCCGCCGATGAACTGGCTCCAGTGCATGTGGTTGCGGAACGCGGCCGAGAGGAGTCGCGTGCGATAGCCGCGCTCCTGGTAGATGGCATATGCCTTCTTGAACACCGCGACGCCCGCCCACTCGGTGATGCCGGGATCGACGGTGATCTGCTCCTTCTCTGCGGACACGCGCATCCAGTCGTCCGTTCGGCCGACCATGATCGTGCAGACGGGGCCCATCGTGCTCACGTCCAGGCCCTCCGCCTCGCGTCGACGCAGGCCCCGCTCGACGGCCTCGGCGACCGCGATCGCCTGAGGCACCGTGAAGGACACCGTGGCGTTGATGCTGACGCCTCGGTATGTCGCCTCCTCGAACGCCTCGACCCCCAGTGAGGTGACCGGGATCTTGACGATCATGTTGGGTGCGAGCGCGCTGAACTCGACGGCCTGCTCCACCAGGGCGGCGGGGTCGCGATAGTGGCGCGGGTCCGTCTGGATCGACAGTCGCCCATTGACGCCCTGGTACCGCTCGAACGCAGGGACGAGCAGCGCGGCCGCCTCGACCGACAGGCGCTTGACCATCGCCCAGCCGATCTCGTCCTCGGTGGCCGTGGGCTGCTCGGCCGCGTACTCGACGATCCGCTGCTTCCACGTCGGCAGGTCGGCCTTGAGTGCCGACAGTGCGATCACGGGGTTGCAGGTGGCCCCGACGGCGCCCCAGCTGATGGCCTGGGCCAGCTCGATGGGGTCCGCCGAGTCGTTCCACAGGCACGTGGGGCTGTCCTGGGTCATGCGAAGCAGGGGTGAGTCGGTCATCTGGTCCTCGCTGTCAGTCGCGGTTCGACGAGTTCGGGTGTGGTCAGGACTGGGTCGGGAAGCCCAGGTTGATGCCGCCGTGGCTGGGGTCGAGCCACCGGCTGGTGATGACCTTGCCGCGCGTGAAGAAGTGGACGCCCTCGGTCCCGTGGGCGTGCGTGTCGCCGAAGAGCGAGGACTTCCAGCCGCCGAAGGAGTAGTAGGCCATCGGCACCGGGATCGGCACGTTGACGCCGATCATCCCGACCTCGATCTCGTTCTGGAAGCGCCGCGCGGCGCCGCCGTCATTGGTGAAGATCGCCGTGCCGTTGCCGTAAGGGTGGTCATTGATCAACTGGACGCCGGCCTCGTAGGTGGGAACGCGCACCACGCTGAGCACGGGCCCGAAGATCTCGTCGGCGTAGATGCTCATGTCGGTGGTGACGTTGTCGAACAGCGTCGGCAGCAGCCAGAAGCCAGCCTCGTCGCCGTCGACGTCGATATCGCGACCGTCGACCACGAGAGTCGCCCCGGCGGCCTCGCCGGCATCGACGTATGACCTGACCTTGTCGCGGTGGACGCCGGTCACCAGCGGGCCCATGTCAGTGCCGCGTCGCCCGTCGCCGGTGCGCAGCGAGGGCATGCGCTCGGCGATCTTGGCGACCAGCTCGTCGCCGATCGGCTCGACGGCCAGGACGACCGAGATGGCCATACATCGCTCCCCCGCCGATCCGAAGCCGGCGTTGACTGCCTGGTCCGCGGCGAGGTCGAGGTCGGCATCCGGCAGGACCAGCATGTGGTTCTTCGCGCCGCCGAGTGCCTGGACCCGCTTGCCGTTCTTGGTGCCCGTCTCGTAGATGTACTGAGCAATGGGGGTGGAGCCGACGAACGAGATGCTCTTGACATCGCGGTTCTCGAGGAGGGCGTCGACGGCCTCCTTGTCACCGTGCACGACATTGAACACGCCGTCGGGAAGCCCAGCCTCCTTCCACATCTCTGCGATCAGCATGATCGCGGACGGATCCTTCTCACTCGGCTTCACGATGACCGTGTTGCCCGTCGCGATGGCGATCGGGAAGAACCACATCGGCACCATCGCAGGGAAGTTGAAGGGCGAGATGATGCCGACCACACCGAGCGGCTGGCGGATGGAGTACACGTCGACGCCGGTCGACACGCCTTCGGAGAAGCCGCCCTTCATCAGGTGCGGGATGCCACAGGCGAACTCGACGACCTCCTGGCCGCGGGTGACCTCCCCGAGCGCGTCGCTGAGAACCTTGCCGTGCTCCTCGGTGATAAGGGCGGCGACCTTCTCCTTGTTCGCGTTCAGGATCTCGCGGAACGCAAACAGCACCTGCGCGCGCTTCGTCAACGATGCATCGCGCCACGCAGGGAAAGCCGCCTTGGCGACCTTGACGGCGTCATCGAGAGTTGCCTTGGTGGCGAAGTCGACGGTCTTCGTGACCTGTCCGGTCGCGGGATCGTAGACGTCGCCCGAGCGGTCGGCGACCCCGTCCCACAGCCGTCCGTTGATCCAGTGCGTGACGCGAGCGGTCATGATCGGTTCCTTCGGTTGTCGTGTACGAGCATGTCGACGTGCGTGCTTGTGCCGGGTAGCAGGGTGGTTCAGCGCCAGGCTGAGCGCTGCTGGGCCTTTCCGGCGATCAGTTCCTCGCGGGCCTCATCGACAGAAGGGCGGTCGCTGACCTGCGGCACGCCGACCTCCCAGAACGATCCGCCCTCGCTCCACTGGTGCGTGGCCACATCGATCACGAGGACGTGCACGCCAGAAGTTCCCTGGCGCGCCTGCAGTTCCTTGCGCAGATCCGCAAGGTCGCTGACGTGCTTGGCCTGCGCCCCCATAGCCGCTGCCATGCCGGCGAAGTCGATCTGCGGTGGGTTCGGGTGGTCCACGTCGGCGAGCATCGTCTTGAAGGACGCCGCTCCGTGGCCGAGTTGGAGCCGCTCGATGACGTTGAAGCCACCGTTGTCGCAGACGATGAGCGTGAGGTCGGTGCCGGTCAGCGAAGCGCTGTACACATCCATCGGCATCATCATGAAGGAGCCGTCGCCGAGCATGCCGTAGACGCGTCGTGCCGGGACGTGAGGCGGCATGCTCGAGGGCCGCGCCCCACGCGCCACTGACCTCGTAGCCCATGCACGAGAAACCGTACTCGCAGTCGAATGATGCGACGGCCTTGGCGGGCCAGTTCATCACCAGTTCGCCCGGCATCCCACCGGAGGAGGTGAGGACGTAGTCGTCATCGTTCGCGATCTCGTGGACGACGCCAATCACCTGCGCATACGTGGGAAGTCCGGACTCCCTCGGGGCAGTGCGCGAGGCGACCGCCTCCCGCTGCTCGTCCATCGACGCACGTGCGGCGGCCAGCCACTCGTGCGGTGCAGTCCAGTCCCCCAGTGCCGCACCGAGTTCGATCAGGGCCTCCCGGGCATCACCGACGACCGCGGCCCCACCGCGCTTGAGCGCGTCGAATCGCGCGGCATTGATGCTGACCAGCCGGACGTCGGGATTCTTGAAGACCGTGCCTGACTCGGTGGTGAAGTCCTGCAGCCGCGTACCGACGGCCACCACGACGTCAGCCTCCCAGGCGATGCGGTGACCGGCGGACTCGCCGAAGACGCCGACCGGGCCGGCGAACGACGGGTCGTCGGCTGTCAGCGATGCCTTGCCGGCAACCGTCTCCATCACCGGGATGCCCGATCGCGCGGCGAAGGCGGACAGTTCGGCCTCGGCCAACGAGTAGTGGACGCCGCCACCGGCGATGACCAGCGGCTGGACGGCGCCACGGATGAGCTCGGCCGCTTGCGCGATCTCGTCGCGCGCGGGGCGGGGACGCCGGATCGCGTGCACCACCGGCGCGAAGAAGTCCTCCGGGTAGTCATAGGCCTGCGCCTGGACGTCCTGCGGCAGGCAGAGGGTCACCGGACCGCAGTCTGCCGGGTCGAGGAGCACCCCGATCGCCTGAGGCAGCGTGCTCAGCAACTGGGACGGCGAAGTGAGGCGATCCCAGTAGCGGCTCACCGGCTTGAGCGCGTCGTTGGCGGTGGTCGAGGGACTGTCGAACCGCTCGATCTGCTGGAGGACGGGATCGGGAGCCCGTGAGACGAAGGTGTCGCCGAGCAGGAGCAGGAGAGGCAGGCGGTTGGCCATCGCCACGCCGGCGGCCGGCACCGTGTTGAGCGCGCCCGGGCCGATCGAGGTCGTCACGGCCATGACCTGCCGGCGACGGGCGGACTTGGCGTATCCGACCGCGGCGAGCGCCATCGCCTCCTCGTTCTGGCCGCGAATCGTTCGAATGCTGTCGCGGTGCTTCTCGAGGGCCTCGCCGAGGCTCAGGGCGTTGCCGTGCCCGAAGATGGCGAACACTCCCGGGACGAGGGGGATGACCTCACCGCTGCGCTCGTCCGCGACGTGCTGGGCGATCAGGAAGCGAACGATCGCCTCGGCCATCGTCAGCCGGATCGTCGCCATGGACTGCCTCCCTCGTCGTCGCGGTGAGCGCAGAGTACGCCGTCTCGCCCGTTAAAGTCAATATGTCATTACATTTGATAAGCCGCGACGCAGCGGGCGTGAGCCGACAGCTGGTCGAGTCCAGTAGCGTCGGTCTCCCGTCGTCCCGGAGGTCCCCATGAGTCCTGCGAGCACCGTCCGTGGAACCGCCGTCGTCACCGGCGCCAGCAGCGGAATCGGCCGCGCCACGGCCATCGCCCTGGTCGCCGAGGGCTTCGCCGTGCTCGCCTGCGCTCGGCGGAGCGACCGGCTCGCCGAGCTCGCGCAGGACAACGCTGGGATCTCGGCCTGGCCCCTCGACGTCACCGACCAGGTCAGCGTCGATGAGCTGGTCGAGCACCTGCGCGGCACCGAGGTCACCGTTCTGGTGGCCAATGCCGGCGGGGCCTTCGACGCCGCGCCGATCGCGAACGCCGATCTCGACAGCTGGCAGCAGGCGCATGAGGTGAACGTGCTGGGCACCGTACGCTGCGTGCGCGCCCTACTCCCCTCGCTCGTGGAGTCGGGCCGTGGCCTAATCGTCCTGATGGGCTCCACGGCCGGCCTGATCACCTACGAGAACGGCGGCAGCTACACGGCGGCCAAGCATGCCGTCCACGCGATCGCCAGCACGCTGCGACTGGAGTTGAGCGGCCAGCCGGTGCGCGTCTGCGAGCTCGCACCGGGAATGGTCCGGACCGACGAGTTCGCCGTCAACCGGTTCTCGGGCGACGCGGACAAGGCCGCCAAGGTCTACGAGGGAGTCGCCGAGCCCCTGACCGCCGACGATATCGCCGATGCCGTGGCATGGGTGGCGACGCGCGCCCCACACGTCAATGTCGACCTCATGGTGCTACGACCGTTGGCGCAGGCGGCGCAGCACAAGGTCTTCCGAGTGCTGCCCGAAGGTTCCTAACCGACAACGCGGCCGACGCCGCTGAACCGTTCGTTGTACCAAGGACCGCGGAAGTCGATGAGCTCGACGCCGTCGCGCGGGTTCGAGGCACTGACCATCTTGCCGTTGCCGACGTAGATCCCGACGTGATGTGCGCCGCTGCCGAAGTAGAAGACCAGGTCGCCGGGCTGGATCTCGCTGACCGGGACGTGGCGCGTGGTGTCGTACTGCGAGTAGCTCAGGTGCGGCAGGGATACGCCTGCCTGGCGGTAGGCCGCCATCGTCAGCCCCGAGCAGTCGAAGACGCCGGGGCCCGCCGCTGCCGCGACGTAGCCGTCGCCGACCTGTGCGAGGGCGTACTGAACAGCCAGCATGGCCTTGGTCCCGCCGGAGAAGCCGCCGCCGGAGGCGCTTGCTCCGGTGTCCTGGCCGCTGCCCCCCGTGTCCTGGCCGCCGCCGCCGGCCGGCTGGTTCCCGGAGTCGGGGCTTGCGGTGGAGTCAGCGCCGCCCCCATTGCTGTCCTGGCCCGAGCCGCTGCTGGGGTTCGCCGCCTGCTGCCGGGCGGCAGCCGCAGCAGCCGCCGCCGCTGCGATCTCCTGCTCGCGCTTCTGACGGGCCAGCTCGTCGAGTCGACGGCGCTCGTCCGCCTGCAGGGAGGACAGCACGTCCTGGGCCGCCTGGAGCTGGGTGGCCGCCTCGGCCTGGGCCGCCTTCATATCCGTGTTCGCCTGCGCGGCGGCGCCTTCGCGGTCGGTGATCTCGGCCTCAGTCTGAGCCAGCCGCAGCCGGGCCGTGGTCGTCTGCCGGAGCTGGTCCACCTGGGACTGCTCCAGCTGGCCCATTACGGCCGCCTGGGCCAGGAACTCGGCCGGGTCGTCGGCGAGGAGCACCTGCAGGGCGGGGTCGAAGCCGCCGCTCGCGTAGACGGCACGGGCGATGTCGTTGATGGTTCCCGTCAGCGCCTTGAGCTCGGAGCGTTCGCGGTCGGCTCGGTTCGAGATCGCCGCGAGATCGGAGCGGATGCCCTCCAGCTTGATCTGGGCGGCGTTGGCCTGCTCGGTGGCCGCCTCGGCCTGCATCTGGAGGTCCCGCACCTGGGCCTGGACCTGCTGGATGTCGCGGCTGGGAGCCGCGGACACCCCGGTCGCGACACCGCCGGTGAGAAGGATGGCCCCCGCGAGCACGCTGGTCAGCACCGTGCTCCGCATGCGCATCTGACCACCATGCCCAATAGCCAGGGGTGGTCCGTGCCATGATTCATGAAGATTCGATGAAGATCGCCCATGTGGTGAGGGAGTTGGCGTGCCGGAAGCGCTCGTGCTTGTCGTCGATGACGAACGGCCCCTGGTGAGCGTCATCGCCAGTCATCTGGAGCGGGAGGGGTTCGCCGTGCTCGAGGCGTACGACGGGCCGACTGCCGTGCAGGCGGCCGAGCATCAGCGACCCGACCTCATCCTGCTCGACATCGGCCTCCCGGGCCTCGACGGCCTCGAGGTCTGCCGGCAGGTGCGGGAGTTCTCCGACGCCTACATCGTCATGCTCACCGCCAGCGATGACGAGGCCGACAAGGTCGAGGCCCTGACGAGCGGGGCCGACGACTATGTCGTGAAGCCCTTCTCCGCTCGCGAGCTGATCGCGCGACTGCAGGCGATGCTGCGCCGACCGCGTACGACGGACCGGGATCGCCCGGTCCCCCTGGGCGACCTGCGCGTCGACCTCGCCGCACGGACCGTTCACCGCTGGGGTCAGGAGATCGC
This sequence comes from uncultured Actinomycetes bacterium, assembly GCA_963755335.1. GTDB lineage: Bacteria > Actinomycetota > Actinomycetes > S36-B12 > S36-B12 > UBA10649. Next base: position 913,534 of record CAVWJW010000008.1, on the reverse strand, counting down.
CCTGACCCGCACGGAGTTCAGCCTCCTCGCCGCGATGCTGGCCCGTCGAGGCTCGGTCCTGACCCGACGGGTCCTCATCGACGAGGTCTGGGGTCCGGACTGGTTCGGCGACGAGCAGGTCGTCGACGTCCACGTCGGTCACCTGCGTCGCAAGCTCGACGACCCGCCAACCCATCCGCGGTATGTCCGCACCGTGCGCGGAGTCGGCTACGCACTCGTCCGCTAGCGCTCACGACGGCGACACGCCGACGGGTTCCTTCCCAAAGGGCGCAGGAGGGACGACAGTGTTCTCAGCATCTGGGATGTCATTAGCGAGGAGGACGCGTATGTCTCAAGAAACTGCTGCCGCACCAGCCACGGCGCACGAGCAGGGCACCGGAACGGCCAAGTGGATCAGTTACGTCGTCATGGTCATCGGCGCGATCATGGTGATCGCCGGCGCCGTCACTTACGGACAGGTCAGCAGCACCTTGTCCAACGAGAAGATCGTGGTGGCGGACGACGCGAACTGCCTCGCCGGCCAGACTGTCGCTGGACCCTTCGCGGCGTACTGCCAGGCCGACATCATCTCTCACCACGCGTCTGAGGCCACTGGCGGAAAGACGTACGCCGAGCTCGGGCGCGACGATCCGCTGCGGCAGACCGCGATGACAGCCTCGTTCCTTCGGGCGTCGCTGTTCACCTCGGTGGTCGCCTTCGGCGTCGCCTTCATGGCGATCGGAATCGGCATCGTCTTCATCCTCGTCGGTGTCGCGATCTTGAACCTCGCAGGACGACTGGGCGGAGCCAAATCCGCCTGAACGAGACATTCGCAGGTGAAGGGGCGGGTCCTGTCGGGTCCCGCCCCTTCACCGTTCCGTCATGGCGAACACGACTTTCGACGGCCCTCCCTCGCGCCCACTCTGTGCTCAAGAGTGATGGCCCTGGCTGCCGAGTGGCTGACCAGGTAGGCGAAGGGGGTCTCCATGGGCATCATGCGACTGGGCTACATGCACGTCAGGGTCACCGACCTCGAAGAAGCCAAGCACCACTACGGGGAGGAGGTCGGCCTCAACCTGACGCTCGAGCAGGACGGCAAGGCCTACTTCAAGGGCTGGGACGAATGGGACCACCACTCCGTGGTGCTGGAGGAGGGTGGCGTCGGCGTTGTCAAGGCCGGCTTCAAGGTCCGCTACCTCGAAGATCTCGAGACGATGGAGTCCGCTGCCCAGAAGTTCGGCGTCACCACCGAACGCTTCAGCAAGGGCGAGAACGCCGAAGTGGGCGACGGCGTCCGCTTCCACATCCCAATGGGCCACACGATCGAGCTGTACCACCACATGACGTACCTGGGCACGGACGTGGGCTCGCTGAACCCGGAGATCCGGCCGCGTGTACTCAGGGGCGCGGGCGCGCCTCACCTGGATCATGCGCTGATCAAGGGCGAGGACATCGTGACGGCGGAGCGGTTCTTCATCGACGTGCTCGGCTTCCTGCCCGTGGAGCGGATGGTCGCCTCGATGGACGACGGTGCTCCCCTGATCGCGACGTGGCTGTCGGTCAGCAACAAGACCCACGACTTCGCCCTGATTGCCGGTGCCGACGGGGGCCTGCACCACTTCACCTTCCAGCTGGGGGACTGGGTCGCAGTTCAGAACGCCGGCGACCAGTTCGTCATCGATGGCGTGCCCATCGACCTCGGTCCCACCCGTCACGGAATCACCCGCGGCGAGACGATCTACTTCTTCGACCCGGCCGGGAACCGCAACGAGGTGTTCGCCGGCGGCTACCAGTTCAATGCGGACCGCCCATGCGTCACCTGGACTATGGACAACCTCGCCCGAGGACTGGACTACTACGCGAACGAGGCCAAGGAGTCCTTCCTCACCGTGTACACGTGATCAGGCCCGAGCAAGGCTGAAGGGGCGGGATCCATGGATCCCGCCCCTTCAGCCCTCGAGGCGATGTGGGCCTAGCCGGACCCACGTCCAGAATGTGGTCAGCAGGCGGGAGCGAGCTCGCGCTCGGCACCCAGGACGTATCCGTCGCGTAGGGCGAAGGACACCGAGGTCGACACGCGGGCGAAGGCGCGCACGCGCGCGTTCGCCGGCTCGCGATCGTCAACCATCACGTCCACGAGCACCTCGTTGACGCCCAGGTCCCGCGCCGCGTGGGCCAGCAGGTGAAGGCTCGTCGGGTCGGCGGAGATCCCGTGCTCGGCGATCTCGTTGCCCAGGTACTCAATCGTGTCGGTCGTGGTGGTGTTCATAGTCGTTCTCCTCTCTGACGTCAATGGTAGGAAATCAAAGCCATAAAGAAAAACGATGGAAACTGATTGTGTCGACAACCTAGACTGATGGTTATGGGATTCGACGACGTCGAGGTCAGGCACCTTCGTGCACTTGCGGGCGGTGGCCGAGGAAGGCTCCTTCATCGGGGCGGCCGACATCCTGGGCTTCTCCCAGGCCGCCATCAGCCAGCAGATCGCCGGACTCGAGCGGGCGGTGGGGCAATCCCTGTTCGACCGACCCGGTGGCCCTCGACCCGTGACCCTCACTCCCGCCGGCCGGCTGCTGCTGCGGCATGCCGACGCGGTGATCGACCGGATCGGGCTGGCCGAGCGGGAGATGGCCGACCTTGCGTCGGGCACCGCGGGTCGGCTGGTCATCGGCACCTACCAGAGCGTGTCCGTGCAGCTGCTCCCCCAACTGGTCCGCGAGATGCGCGACGCGGCGCCGAACATCGACATCCACCTGGTGGAGCACGCCGACAACGACGGCCTCATCGACGACCTCCTCGATGGCAAGCTCGATGTCACGTTCCTCACCGGGCCGTACGAGGACTCACGCCTGGAGATCATCGATCTCGGCGTCGACCCGTTCGTCGTCGTCCTGTCCGCCGACGGCGCCGAGGCTCGTCGCTATCGCGGGCGCACTTATCCCACCGATGCGCTGGTGGGCGTGCCGATGGTCGGCCAGCACGACTGCGACTGCCAGACAGCGATCGATCGCGGCCTCCACGCCAGCGGCGTCACCCCGCACTACGTGTTCCGCTCGAACGACAACGGCGCGATGCAGGGGATGGTCCGCGCAGGAATGGGGCCGGCAGTGATGCCCCTGCTCGCGGTCGACACCTCGGACCCCGGCGTCGTGGTCAAGCAACTGGACCCGCCGTTGGATCCCCGCTCGATCCACATCGCCCTTCGTCGCGGATCCACGCCGCATCCGGCGGCAGAGAAGTTCGTCAGGATCGCGAAGACCGAATGCCGCAAGCGGCTGGCCAAGGCCTCGCGACCCTGACCCGGATCAGCAGTGCCAGCGACCGCCTGCCCAGTGGTGGACACCTGATCCCGTGCCATCCCAGTTGGCGACGGTGCTGAACAGCGCGTCCTGCCAATAGCGCGGCCACTTGTTGATCGGTGTCTTGCGGAGCTGGGTGAGCACGCGCTTGGCGTTCGCCTCGCCCATGAGGGCGGCGTGCTCCTTCAGCATCATGAAGGTTGCACCACGAGCCAGCGAGCTCGACACCTGGTAGGCGCCACGGTAGGCGCCGGAGGGGTTCACCACGTCGTAGTGGCCCTCGCTCTCTCGGCGAACGATGCACAGTCGCCGGCTCTCCACGCCTGAGCGGTAGTACTTGCCGCGGTACAGGCTCGTCTCAACGCCGCGCATGTCGCGCGTGGCCGTGGAACTCATGGTGAAGGCGGTGTAGGCACCCGCGACAGCCGTCCTCGCGGTGCTCGTCGTCGCCGCGCGACTCGCCCTCACTGCTGCGGTGCCGCTGACGAACGCCCTCGGTGCCGTCAGCGCGGTGGCGACCGCCGGCGTGATCACGGGGCGGGGGGCGGCTGCTCCGACCGAGGCCCCCTCGCGCCAGGACTGAGGCGGGGTGACCGTCGCGGCGGCGTCAGCCGGTGGTTCTGCGATTGCCGGCGCCGGGGTCGACGCCGAGGCGGTACCGACCGACATCGTCAGCAGTACTCCGGCGGCGATGACACTGGCACCGTGTGCGCCCATGCGGGGCGTGGTTCTAGACATGCATCCTCGTGGTCCGGCACCGGAACCCCCTGGCCCAGTGCGTGGTCGCGAGACGGGTCAGTGCAAGCGCAGGGCATCTGTGCGCCCCACGCCGCTCACCAGTCGAGCGGCCGGGTCGGAACGAGTCGCACGTTCTCGACCGGTGATGGCCGCCTGACTCCCAGCACCTAGGTGCCGAGGAATCGCGCTGTCGGATGACCTGTGTTCGTCGTCATCCAGAGGAAAAGCCTAGGAATGCCAAGGGCAATCGGCCAACGGGCGTCCACAGGGTCAATGTCCGAAATGTACCTTACGAGGCAAAGGGCATGTGATCTGAGTCACATGAACACCCGGATTCACGAAGGCGGCCGCCTGTGACATGAATCTCGTCGAACTCGGCCGTGGGCGGCGTGTCGGCCCGCCCGTGTCGTCGCTACGCGGGATCGATCTGCATGATGACGGCCTTCGGCTCGGTGCAGAACTCCCGGCTGAAGCTGCCTCCCTCGCGGCCCACCCCAGACTCGCCGACGCCGCCGAATGGAGCCCGGAGATCACGGATGAAGAAGCAGTTGACCCACACCGATCCGGCCTTCAGCTGCCCTGCCACCCGGTGGGCTCGCGACAGGTTCTCGGTGAAGACCATCGCGTTGAGGCCGTATCGCGTGTTGTTCGCCTCGAAGACCGCCTCGGCCTCGGTGTCGAACTTGATGACCGAGCACACCGGTCCGAAGATCTCCTCGCGGCACACGCGCGAGGCCTTCGGCGCGTCGACGATGATGGTGGGCTTCACGCTCCAGCCCTCGCCCACACCGCCCGTGAGCAGCTTGCCCCCGTCGAGCTCGAGCCCGTCGAGGTAGCTCTTGACCTTGAGGAAGTGCTCCTCGCTGGCCAGGGCGAGCGGGAACTCCGTCCCGGATACCTTCGGGTCACCGCAGACCATGGCCTCCGCCGCAGCCTTGAACTTGTCGAGGAAGCGGTCGTAGATGCCGGACTGCAGGTAGAGCCGTGATCCGGACAGGCAGATCTGGCCGGCATTGCGGAAGATCGCCTGCACCGCCCAGTGCACGGCGTTGTCGATCTCGGCGTCGTCGAACACGATGTTGGCACCCTTGCCGCCGAGCTCCAGGCTCACCGGCACGAGGTTCCTCGCCGCCACGCCGCCGATGATCTTCCCGGTGCCGGACTCGCCGGTGAAGGTGATCCGGTCGATCTCGGAGCTCTCGGTCAGGGCTGAGCCGGCGGAGTTGGGTCCGTAGCCGTGCACCACGTTGAGGACGCCGGGCGGCATGCCGGCCTCGAGGGCCAGTCGGCCGACGATCGTGGCGGACACCGGAGTGTCCTCGGCAGGCTTCCAGACGACCGTGTTGCCCCAGGCGAGGGCCGGGGCGACCTTCCACGTGCCGAGCATCAGCGGGAAGTTCCAAGGGGAGATGGCGACGAACACCCCGGCCGGCTCGAAGCGCGTGTAGGCATGGTGGCCCGAGTCCATCGGCAGGGCCTCGGCGGGCGTCATGCGCGCATGATCGGCGAAGAAGCGGAAGTTCCAGGAGCTGCGCGAGACGTCGTGCAGCGCCTGCGCGATCGGCTTGCCCATGTCGCGGGTGTCGGCCATCGCGAGCTCGTCGGCATGCTCGTCCATCAGGTCGGCGAGCCGGTGCAGGATCGCCTGGCGCTTCTCGAAGCCCATCCGCGGCCAGGGGCCCTGGTCGAAGGCCTTACGCGCGGCGGCGACAGCCAGGTCAGCGTCGGCCTTGCCTCCACAGGCGACCGAGGCCCACGGCTCCCGCGTGTAGGGATCGATGTCGTCCATCGTGGCGCCGTCGATGGACGGCACTTCCTGACCATCGATGATGTGACCGTAGAAATCCATCTTCGCCTCCACTGAACCCGTGAACCTCGTGGACGAAGGCTAGGAGCAACCCGGGGAGCGGCGCGCCCCTCGTTCCTGATCTCGGAACGATCGGGCTACGAAACGGTAGGCGTCCGCTTCTGCAGGTTCTTGGCGAGTCGGATGCCTGCTGCCATGACGAGGCGGGCCTGCCGGTCGGGGTTGGCCCCCAGCTCTGCCGCCGATCCGGTGATCGAGACCGCGGCCCGTGCCACTCCCTGCCGATCGAGCACCGGCGCCGCCACCGAGGCCAGCCCGTACATGAGCTCCTCGCGGGAGGTGGCGTAGCCCCGCTGCCGCACCTTCGCCAAGTCGGCCTGCCAGTCGCGCGCGGACGCGATCGTGTGGGTGGTGAACGTCGGGAAGCCGACCGCGACCCGCCGTGCCGAGGACTCGGGGTCGAAGGCGCAGATCGCCTTGCCTGACGAGGTGGTGTGCAGGGGCCAGCGTCGGCGGTACTCGATCATCGCCTGCATCCCCCGCAGGGTGGGCAGTCGCTCGAGGAAGAGGACGTCTGCACCCTGCGCAATGGCCAGGTGCACGGTCCAGCCGCTCAGCTCACGCAGCTCCTCCAGGAGCGTGCGCGACTCCCGGCGCAGATCTATTCGGGTGAGGGCCAGATGGCCCAGCTCGAAGAGGTGGAGGCCCAGTCGGTAGCGCCCATTCGCGGCGTTCTGCTCGATCAGCCCACGCGAGGCGAGAGTCGTCAGGAGACGATGGGCCGTGCTCTTGGACACCGACAGCCGCCGGGCGACCTCGGAGACTCCGAGCTCCTCGTCCTCGACGAAGCAGTCGAGGAGGTCGAGTGCGGACGCGACGGACTTCAGCCCGCCCTCCACCTCGTTGTCGCGCACGACGACATCCTCGTCCCTCCCCCGTGGGCTGGTGCGGCGACCCCGGAACGCACGAGCCCGGCAGGTCAGTGACCTGCCGGGCTCGACTGCTCGGTGACCGCGTGGATCAGGTGGCGACGGTCAGGAAGCGCTCGTTCAGCTCGCGCTGGTGGTAGAAGATCGCCTTGCCGAGCTGATCCGGCGTCCACGTGACGACGGGACGATCACGGAAGCAGCGGTAGCCACCAGCGAACGTCTCGTTGCGGTTGCCCGAGGGATCGAAGAAGTAGATCGTCGTGCCCCGGGTGATGCCGTGACGCGTCGGGCCGATGTCGATCGGCACATCGTCCATGGCCATGATGTCGGCCGCATGGAGGATGTCGTTCCAGCCCCGCATCTCGAACGCGAAGTGGTGGATCTTGTTCTCCGGAGCCTCGAGCAGGGCGATGTCATGGTTGGACTCGCCGAGCGTCAGCCACGTGGCGATGGTGTGCGCATCGTCGTCGAGGCTGGTGCGAACACGCTCCGTCGGGTACATGCCGACGCAGTCGATGAAGAACTTCTCGATGCCCTCGGGGTCGTTGACCCACAGCAGCGCATGGTCCAGACGCGGGGCGCCGATGCCGACCATGTGACGTGGGAACGCATCAGGGTTGTGCGTGCCAACCTCAAGGCCCCACGCGGTCATCTGCGAGTAGAACTCGATCTTGTGCCCGCTGGGCAGCTCGACGCGAATGCCGTCGCCGACCTCGGGGTTCTCGCCGGCAACCATGCGCTCGACCGGGTAGCCGAAGGCGATCGCCTTGGTCTCGATCTCCGCAACGTCCTCGGGCGTCTCGCACTTGAATCCGCACTTGACGAAGCCGACGCCGCCCTCTTCGATCACGACGGAGTGGTGATCCCACTCATCCCAGCCCTTGTAGTAGACCTTGCCGTCCTGCTCCAGGGTCTGGTACAGGCCGACGGTGTTCGCGTAGTGGTCCTTGGCCTCAGCCAGGTCCGTAACCTTCACGTGCATGTAGCCCATTCGCATGACGGCCATGGAGTGGTCCTTTCTTCAGTCCGACTCGTAGGTGGGCACGAGTGCCCGGGTCAGGCCTTCTGGAAGAAGGCCAGCAGTGACGCAACTTGACGCAAATTCTCTTCTCTGAGCGCGATCGTCACGTCGCCGACCGGCACCGCACGACAGGACAGGCAGATTCCGGCTGCCATCTCCTCTTCGCTGAGCACCGACTCGGACACGACGCGGTTGTACTCGACCTCGCCCTCGACGATGTCGACCTTGCAGATCGCACAGCCGCCACGACGGCAGCCGATGCGGTAGGCGTATCCATTTCGGTAGAGCGCCTCGAGGATCGTCTCGCCTTCATTCACTCCGACTTCGACGCCATCGGACGCGACAGTCAGGCGGGACATCGCTCTCCTCTCGACCACTTCGCCGTGGTGTTCCGCAACCGGCGAAAACACCGTGATATCGACGCACCGTAGGTCCTGTCCCAGCACCACAACGGCGCTGTTCCTCACAGCGGAACTCGGATTTTCGGACGGGGAGGCCGCGACGGGCCCCGCTCGGCGAGCGTGACCACATCGTTACCTCCGCACTTTCCGCCATGCGGAACACGGCTGTCCGCCGCCTGAGGACACCCCTAACTTTCGGGCACCACCGGCGGCCGTGGGGGGCGCTGGGCTGGGGTTCGTTTCCGGACCGCACCGTCAACACATTGGAGAGCACATGAAGATGGCTCGTTCCCTGCAGGCCGTGGCCGCCCTCGCGGCGACCGCCCTGCTGGCAACCGCCTGCGGCAACCTGGACTCAGCGTCCTCGTCGTCCAGCGCATCGAGCGCCGCCGGCTCCGCCGCGGCCACCGCGGCCGGCTCGGCCGCCGCGAGCGCTGCCGGTTCGGCGGCCGCCGCAACCGACACGGTCAAGATCGGCTACGTCACGCCGCTCACCGGCCCGCTCGCCGCGTTCGGCGAGGGTGACCAGTGGGTCGTCGACCAGATGACCGCGTACTTCAAGGAGCACCCGATCCAGGCGGGCGGGAAGTCCTACGGCGTCGATATCGTCATGAAGGACTCGCAGTCCGATCCGAAGCGCGCCGGTGAGCTCGCCGGTGAGCTCATCAACACTGACGGCGTCGACATCCTCATGGCTCACGCCACTCCGGAGACGACCGTCCCCGTGTCGGCACAGTGCGAGGCCAATGCCACGCCGTGCATCACGGCTGACACCCCGTGGCAGCCGTGGGTGGCCGGCATGGGTGGCAACCCGGGCGATCCCACGACGAAGTTCAAGTGGGCGTACCACTTCTTCTGGGGCCTCGAGGACATCGCCGCCGTGAACATGGAGGTCTGGGACCAGGTTCCGACGAACAAGAAGGTCGCGGCCATCTACGCGAACGATGCCGACGGCCAGGCCTTCACCGACGAGGCGCACGGCTACCCGGCCATCGTCGGTCCGGCCGGCTACTCGTGGAACAACCCCGGCCTGTACCCGGTCGGCACCCAGGACTTCTCCTCGCAGATCTCGGCCTTCAAGGCCAACGGCGACGAGATCCTCACCGGCATCATGGTCCCGCCGGACTTCGTCAACTTCTGGAAGCAGGCCAAGCAGCAGGGCTTCAACCCGAAGATCGCGACCATCGGCAAGGCCATCGAGTTCCCTGCGGCAGTCGCGGCCCTCGGTGACCTCGCGCAGAACCTCGCCACCGAGGTGTGGTGGACGCCGACCTACCCGACGAAGTCGAGCCTGACCGGCCTGAGCTCGCAGGAGTTCGCCGATCAGTACACCAAGGACACCGGCAAGCAGTGGAACGTCACGCTTGGGTTCTCGGAGTCGCTGTTCGAGACGGCGGCGGCAGCCATCGTCGCGGCCGGCGGCCCTGACAAGCAGAAGGTCGCCGACGCGATGGCGACGATGACGGTGCCCACCCTGGTCGGCAACCTCGACTGGAACAAGGGACCGTTCCCGAACATCGCGAAGACCCCGCTGGTCGGCGGCCAGTGGCGCAAGACCGACGGAGGGGCGTTCCCGTACGACCTCGTGGTCGTCACGAACGCGCACGCCAAGGAGCAGGGCCTGGACGTGCCGCTCGGCGGCAAGGTCGAGCCGCTCAGCTAGTCCGCGGCGGGGGGCGAGCATGCTCGCCCCCCGCTTCGGTTCACCATCCACTTCCCGAGGAGGTTCGCCCGATGCTCCAGGTCACCGGCCTGTCCAAGCGGTTCGGCAGGGTGGTCACCGCGGACGACGTCACGTTCTCGGTCCCCCAGGGAACCGCCCTCGGGATCGTCGGTCCCAACGGAGCGGGCAAGTCGACCCTCCTGTCCCTGATCGGCGGCGTCCTGTCCGCGGATGCAGGGACGATCACGTTCGACGGCAAGGACATCACGACGGCGTCCGCCGGGGCACGCAGCGAGATGGGCATCGCGCGCTCGTTCCAGATCCCCCGCCCCTTCGTCGACATGACGGTCTTCGAGAACGTCTACGTCGGAGCAGCCTTCGGCGGCAGGAGCGGCGGACAGGCCGGGTACGACTCTGCGGCCGAGGCCCTCGAGATCTCCGGGACTGACGCATCTGGCCAACGTGCCGGCCGGCCAGCTGAGGCTGCTCGACCGCAAGCGCCTCGAGCTGGCCCGCGCTCTGGCGACGCAGCCCAAGCTCATCCTTCTCGACGAGATCGCCGGTGGGCTCACCGAGAAGGAGCTCCCTCCCCTGATCGAGATGATCGGCGGGCTCCGCGACGCGGGGGTCACGGTGATCTGGATCGAGCACATCGTGCACGCGCTGCTGGCGGTGGTCGATCAGCTCATGTGCCTGGCCTTCGGAAAGGTCCTCGCCCTCGGCGAGCCGCGGGAGGTTATGGCAAGTCCCGAGGTCATCGAGGTGTACCTCGGCTCCACGTTCGACATGGGAGAGACCGCATGAGCCTGCTCACCGTGTCCGGGCTCGACGTCCACTACGGCGACTTCCAGGCCATCTACGGAATCGACGTGACCGTCGAGGAGGGCGAGACGCTCGCCATCATCGGGGCCAACGGCGCCGGAAAGTCCACCCTGCTCAAGGCGATTGCCGGCCAGGTGTCGCCCACGGCCGGAACCATCGGGTTCGACGGCCGCGACGTGACTCAGCTGCCCGCCCACAAGCGCGTGCCGCTCGGCGTCGCGCTCACGCCCGAGGGGCGGCGGATCTTCAAGAGCCTCACCGTCGAGGAGAACCTCCTGGTGGGCGCTCACGTCAAGCGCAAGGGCCCCTGGGACCTTTCCGCCGTGTACGAGGCCTTCCCGCTCGTGGCGGACCGCCGCGACCGACTCGGCACCAACCTCTCGGGCGGAGAGCAGCAGGCCGCCGCCATCGGGCGGGCGCTGATGAGCAACCCTCGCCTCCTACTGCTCGACGAGGTCTCCCTGGGCCTGGCCCCGGTCGTCATCGAGCAGATCTACGCCGCGCTTCCCGCCATCACCGGCAACGGCACGACCGTCCTGATCGTGGAGCAGGACGTGAACCAGTCCATGAAGGTCGCCGATCGCGTGCAGTGCCTCCTCGAGGGCCGCACCGTTCTGGAGGGCTCCCCCGCGGAGCTCACCCGCGACCAGATCGCCTCCGCGTACTTCGGGATCTAGGGGACTCCATGCAGTGGATCAACGCGATCATCCAGGGCATCCTGCTCGGCGGCCTCTACGCGCTGCTCGCCGCCGGACTGTCGCTCATGTTCGGCGTCATGCGCATCGTGAACCTGGCGCATGGCGCACTCGCGATCCTCGCCGCCTATATCGGCCTGGTGATCGTGCAGGGCACGGGCGTCTCGCCGTTCATCGCCCTGATCGCCGTCGTCCCGATCATGGCCGGAGTCGGCTACCTGCTCCAGTGGGGAATCTTCAACCGGGCGCTGCGGGTGGGCGGACTGGCACCGCTCCTGGCGGCCTTCGGGCTGGCCGTCGTCCTCTCTCAGCTCATGCAGCTGAAGTTCAGTGCCGACAGCCAGAGCCTGCAGACCGGCAGCCTGTCGATCGCCAGCATTCACATCACCGACGAGATCTCGATCGGTGTCCTGCCCCTGATGACATTCGTGGTCGGGGTTCTGGTCATCTTCGGGCTTCAGGTGTTCTTGTCGAAGGCCCCGCTCGGTCGCGCGATGCGAGCGGCCAGCGACGACCCGGAGACGGTCCCCCTGATGGGCATCGACAACCGCCAGGTCTACGCACTGTCCACCGCCATCGCGCTCGGCACCGTGGGCATCGCGGGCATGTTCCTCGGGATGCGCGGCAACTTCGACCCCAACTACGGACAGGCGATGCTGATCTTCGCGTTCGAAGCCGTCATCATCGGCGGGCTCGGTTCGCTCTGGGGCACGCTCGCCGGCGGAATGGTCCTGGGCATCGCCCAGGCGATGGGCTCGCAGGTCAACCCGTCCTACGGAGTGCTCGTCGGGAACCTTGTGTTCCTGCTCATCCTCGCCTTCCGACCGACCGGCCTCCTGCCGAAGGCGGTGACCACATGACGACCGAGATCGTTCATCCCCACGTCGTCCACCCGCATGCGAAGGTTCGGCGCGCCACCAAGTCCTCCTGGGCGGGCCTCGTCGTCGTCGCTGCCCTCATTCTCGTCGCCCCCGCGGCGCCCTACATCCTCGACCGCGGCACCCAGGGCAGCCTCGTCACCTTGTTCTCGCTCATCGTCATGGCAACGATGTGGAACCTGCTGGCCGGGTACGGCGGCATGCTCTCCGTCGGCCAGCAGGCGTACATCGGCATCGGCGCCTACGCGCTGGTGTACCTCTCGGACACGGTCGGCCTCGACCCGTTCATGGCCGTGCCACTGGCCGTCGTCGTCGCCGGAGTCATCTCGTTCCCGATCTCGTACCTCGCCTTCCGGCTCAGCGGCGGCTACTTCGCGATCGGCACCTGGGTGATCGCTGTGGTCATCATGGAGATCATCGAGCAGGTTCCGGCCCTGGGCGGCGGCATCGGCGAGACCTTCAAGGGCTTCAGCGACCTCGGCCCCGGAACGCGCATCGCCTACGTCTACTGGCTGTCCCTCGCCGGCGTCGTCCTGTCGGTGGCTGTCACCTACGTCATCATGCGGTCACGGCTGGGCCTGGGGTTCACGGCCATCCGCGACGACGCGATCGCCGCCGGGTCGCTGGGCGTGCGCGTCACCCGATCCAAGCGCTTCGTGTTCGTGGTGGCCGCCATGGGATGCGGTCTTGCAGGGGCCATGATCACCGCGAACACGCTCAGGGTGCAGCCCGACTCGATCTTCTCGGTCAACTACGCCGTGTTCATGATCTTCATCGTGGTCATCGGCGGGATCGGCACCATCGAGGGCCCCATCGTCGGCGCCATCGTGTTCTTCGCCCTGCAGCAGTGGCTCGCCGACCTCGGAGCCTGGTACATGGTGATCCTGGGGGTCGTGGCGATCGTGATCACCCTCTTCCTGCCCCGCGGCCTGTGGGGCCTGATCTCCGGCAACGGCAGGATCCGGCTGTTCCCCGTCGGCTACCGCCTGGTGAACCCGCTGGCCGGCGAGATTCAGGCCGATACGGCCAGCGCCGACTGACGCGCGATCTCGGCCTCCTCGTTGGTGGGAACGACGAGGATGCGGATCGGGCCGGAGCCGTCGTCGATCGCTCTCACGCCCCGGTCGGGCGCCTGGTTGCGCGCTTCGTCGAGGACTACTCCCAGATGCGCGAGCGGTCCGCACACGTCGCTGCGCAGTGCTGCGTCGTTCTCGCCGATACCGGCGGTGAAGACGAGCGCCTGCAACCCCGGCAGGACAGCAAGGTAGGCGCCGACGTAGGCGCGGATCCGGTAGGCGTACACGTCCAGCGCGATCTGGGCGTCGACGTCGCCCTGGGTCGCTCGGCGCCTGACCTCGCGCATGTCCTGATCGCCGGCCAGCCCCTTGAGGCCGCTGGACTTGTTGAGCAGGGTGTCGACCTCGGGGACCGTCATCCCCGCCACGTTCACCAGCTGGAACACGACCGCCGGGTCGATGTCGCCGGACCGCGTGCCCATGACGAGCCCCTGCAACGGCGTCAGGCCCATGGAGGTGTCGACGCTGCGGCCGCCTCGGATCGCCGCCATCGACGCACCGTTGCCCAGGTGAGCGACGATCAGGTCGGCCTCGTCCACCGGAATCCCGAGGAACTCAGCGGTCTTGCGAGTGACGTAGCGGTAGCTGGTGCCGTGGAAGCCGTACCGGCGAATGCGGTACTCGTCGGCGAGGTCCTTGGGTATCGCGTACGTGTATGCCTCGGGCGGCATGGTGGCGTGGAACGCGGTGTCGAACACGGCGACATTGGGCACCCACGGCATGAGCCGGCGCATGTCCCGCATGCCGATCACCGCGGCCGGGTTGTGAAGAGGGGCCAGCGGGATGATTCCGGCGATGACGTCCTGGACCTCGTCGTCGATCACGACCGGCTCGCGGTAGTCCGGGCCACCGTGCACGACCCGATGCCCGACCGCGACCAGTCCCGTCAGTTGCGGGCCGGTCTCCTGGAACGTCTGCAGCATGAGGGCCAGGGCAGCCGCATGGTCAGGCAGGTCGACGACGACCTCGAGCGGCGGGCGACCGGGTACCTCGTGCACCAGCCGCGACCCCTGCTCGCCGATGCGCTCGACGAGCCCCTTCGCCAGCCATTCCTCGGTCTGGGTGTTGACCAGCCGGTACTTCAGGCTCGACGACCCGGTATTGACGACGAGGACCTCGCTCACAGCGCCGCCGCCTGCTGCGCCTGCACCGCGGTGATCGCGACGGTGTTGACGATGTCTGGCACCGTGCAGCCCCGGGACAGGTCGTTGACCGGTCGCCGCAGGCCCTGAAGGACAGGGCCGATCGCGACCGCGGGCGCCGAGCGCTGCACCGCCTTGTACGTGGTGTTGCCGGTGTTGAGGTCCGGGAAGATCATGACCGTCGCGTGACCGGCGACCGGATTGCCCGGCAGCTTGGCAGCGCCGACGCCCTCGTCGACCGCGGCGTCGTACTGGATAGGTCCAGCAAGCGGCAACTCGTGGTGGCGCTTGGCGATGATCTCGGTCGCCTCCCGCACCTTGTCGACATCGGTGCCGCTGCCCGAGGTACCGGTCGAGTACGACACCATCGCCACGCGCGGCTCGATCCCGAAGGCACTGGCCGTCTGCGCGCTGCTGATCGCGATGTCGGCCAGCTGCTCGGCCGTGGGATCCGGATTGACGGCGCAGTCGGCGAACACGAGCACGCGGTCCGGAAGGCACATGAGGAACGAGCTGGACACGATCTTCGCGTCCGGCCTCGTTCGGATGATCTCCAGTGCGGGTCGGATCGTCTCCGCGGTGGTGTGCGCGGCACCCGACACCATCCCGTCAACCCGGTTCGTGTGCACGAGCATCGTTCCGAAGTAGGACGGGTCGACGACCGTGTCGTAGGCCATCTCGAGCGTCATCCCCTTGTGCGAGCGCAGCCGGGTGTACTCGCGGGCGAACTCGTCACGCAACGACGACGTGTTCGGGTCGATGATCTCCATGCCGGTCAGGTCGACACCGCTCGCCACTGCCTTGGCCTGGACCTCGCTCAGGTTTCCGAGCAGGGTGATGTCGACGACGCCGGCGTGTACGAGCTCCTCGGCCGCGGTGAGCACGCGCTCGTCGGTGCCTTCGGGCAGGACGATCCGCTGCCGGTCGGCGCGCGCCCGGTCCAGCAGGTCGGTGGAGAACATCAGGGGTGTAACCACGTCCGGGTGCGACAGCCTGATCTGCGACGAGAGCGCCTCGACGTCCACGGCCGCGTTGAACTCACCCAGCGCTGCAGCGATCTTCCGGCGGCTGGTGGCACGGATCTCGCCGCGCAGGCCCTCGATGGCGTGCAGGGTCTGGTAGGTGTCGTCGGGGACCGCGACCACCGGAAGGCCCGAGGCCTCGAGCAGCGCCTGGGTCAGCGGATCCGGTCGGTGCCCACACGTCAGTACGACGCCTGCGGGGTTGGGCATGTCGCGGCTCATCGCGGATGCAGCCGTGCCCACGGCGAGGTCGGCTCGGTCACCCGAGGCGACCACAAGCGCTCCGTCGGCGAGCTTGGGCAGGAGTGTCTGCAGGTGACCGGATCCGGCCACGTAGGAGTCCACCTCGCGCTGCAGGCTCTCGGCGCTGCCGACCAGGACCTCGCCATGGAGGCCCGCAGCGACCTCCTCGACCGTCAGGGCGGACAGGACCGGGAGGTCGCGGAGCACGTAGACCGGGGTGCGGTGGGGGGATGCGGCGATGGTGGCGCGCACCTCGTCGATGTGCTGGCTGTCGACCCTGTTCACGATTGCCGCGATCACGGACGCCCCCAGGCGGGACAGCTGGCCCAGCGAGGAATCCATGGCGTGCTCGACCTCGTGGCCGTCCAGCTCATGCCCGTTCACGACGGCAAGGACCGGGGTGCCCATGTTCGTCGCAAAGCGCGCGTTCAGGGCCAGTTCCGTGCTCGGCGAGGGGCCGGTGAAGTCCGTCCCGATGACTAGGACGAAGTCGTAGGCCTCCCTCATGTGCGTGAAGACGTCCACGACGTGCGCGACCAGGCGGGCGTCGCCGGCGTCATCGATGAAGTCAGCAGCATCGGCGTAGGTGAGGCCGTAGGTCCTCTGCCCCTGGAGGTGGTAGCGATCGCTGAGCATCGCCACCAGGGCATCATCGGGATCATCCACGATGGGGCGGAAGACGCCGATCCGTCCGACCTTGCGCGCCAGCGTCTCCAGCGTGCCAAGGGCCACGACCGCCTTGCCTGCACGAATCGTTGTCGAGGTGATGTACAGGCTGTCCGACACGTGGGCATTCTCCCGTCCGATGGTTCTCGACGCGACCGTACGCGAGTGAGCACCGCGTCACGACCGCGGGTTGATCAGTGTGGGAGCGGGATCACAACCCCATCGATCACCACATCAGCCTCGACGGCGACCACGTGGTCGATGCCGTCGGGACGGTGCACCACGATTCCGCTGACGCAGGCCACGTCGACCGGTTCACGGCCTCGCGCAAGGTCGATGAACCGGTGGACATCCTCGACAGCACAGTGCCGAACCAGGTCGGTCAACTGAAGCAGCGTCGGGACGGAACCGGCCGGGATCAGGGGGGCCAGGCGCATGCGGAGCAGCGACTGCTCCACATCGTCCGTGTCGAGCTCGAACGCGCGATTGCCGCCCTCCAGTTCAGCGCGGAAGCCGACGAGTGCGCCGCAGGCCGTCGACTCCCGGGACATCCCGCGGCGCTGCACGCGACCGATCGTCCCGTCGTCGTCGACACCCACATGAGGGAAGCAGAACGCGACGAAGCGGTGCCGCCCGTCCTCACCGGGAACATGGCTGAGTGCGGCCCGAAGCCCCGTGCTGCCGACGAGCACCATGCCGGCCAGCGCACCCACGTCGAAGGGCTTGCCCCAGACCGCCTCGACCGAGTCGTCGAAGTCCGCCATCAGCTCGTCACGGCACACGCCCACCAGCGCAAGGGTGTTGCTCGGTCGGAACCCCACGCGCATGAGGGCCCACTCGGACCACGTGATGAAGTCGTCGACTGGAACCGACTCGTTCAGCAACGCGCGGTCTGTCACCTGGCGACGAGGACGATGACGATGATCGCAATGCCCACAATCGCCCCGATGGCGATCCATGGTGCGGACTTGCGGACGCGCTGGAAGCGGGGCTTCCCGGATCCGTCGGCGATCTCACCTTGCGCCTTGAGCCGATCGTTGCTCCGCGCGATGCGGTTGGCCTGGGCGATCCGCTCGTCCGCGGCCGCCTCCTTGGGGCCTTCGGCGATGAAGCTCTCGTCGAGGACGAGCTCGTCAAAAGGATCGGGCTCGTTCGTCATGGGACTCCTTCCACGGGCCGGCTCTCTGCACCTCGCCGACGAGCCTACGTCGTGGTGTGCGGCGAGCGGTCAGGCCGTGGTGAAACGCGCCGAGCGTCGGGCGGGAAGTGTGACCTCGAAGTGCCCGCCCGGTCCCGGCCGTGCGGTCGCGCGGCCGCCATGGACCTTGGCGACCGAATCGACGATGGCCAGGCCCAGGCCGCTGCCCCCTTCGTCGCGGTGTCGCGCCTCGTCCAGCCGGACGAACCGGTCGAACACCCGCTCGCAGTCGTCGACGCGCAGTCCAGCGCCGTCGTCGTCGATGCGCAGGACGACGGATTCCTGTTCGTGGACCAGGGTGACGGTGACGCTGCTGATCGCGTGTCGGGCGGCGTTGCCCAGCAGGTTCACGGCCAGGCTGCGCAGCGCCCCCTCGTCGCCGAGGATCGTGCATGGTTCGACGTCGACCTTGAGGAGGACATCGGGTCGGGACCTGCGGACACCGTCCACCGCCGCCAGCACGACGCCGGCGAGGTCCACCTCGCGGAAGTGCGTCGTCTGCTCGATGGCGTCCGCTCTCGCCAGGGCCAGCAGGTCCTGGACCAGGACCTCCAGGCGGTTCAGGTCGGCCAGGGCGTCCCCGACGCTGGACCGCAGCTCGGCATCCGATGCCTCGCTCCCGAACTCCAGCGACAGTCGCAGCGTCGTCAACGGATTGCGCAGCTCGTGCCCGGCGTCGGCGACGAACTGCCGCGTGGTCGCTGACTGATGGTGGAGGTCAACCAGAAGGGAGTTGAGGGTCTGGCCGAGCCGTTCGACCTCGTCCCCCGTCGGCTGGACGCGGAGCGTCGCCGAGGAGTCGCGCTCCATGGACTCGGCCTGGCTGCGCAGGTCGTCAACGGCGTGCAGCGCACGGCCGACGGCCAGCCACACGGCCAGGCAGACGCCGCCGATCACCAGCGGAAGGACGACCAGCAGCGCGAGGAGGACGGCCGACTGAACACGCTCCATGGGCTCGTCGCTCACCACGGCGCAGACGGCGAAGCGACCGTCGGCGGTCGGCTTCACCTCGCGCAGGTACTGCGTGGTCACCCCCTTGACCTGAGCCGATATCGAGTCACGGACGGTCTTCGGCGGGACGGCGACAGGGCAGATCCGCAGGTCCTGCGGCAGCCCGGGGGTGGCGGCCACGATCTGGCCGTCACCTGCCATCACCTGGATGTAGACGGGGTTGGCCCGGTTGACGATGCCGACGTCCAGGGTCTCACCGCCCTCGACGCCCCCGTCGCCCATCTGCTCCATCACGTCGCCGATGCGCGTGCTCACCACGTCGTGCGCAGAACTGCGCGCGACCTGCGTGACGAGGATGAAGGATGCCGCGCCGATGACCAGGCCGAAGACCGTCATGGCGACGGCCGCGCCGAGGACCGCCCTCCCGCGGACGGAGGCGGGGAGCAGCGAGGCCATCAGCCCGACTGCTCGACCAGGCGATAGCCCACGTTGCGCACGGTCTGGATCAGGTCCGAGCCGACCTTCTTGCGCAGCTGCATCACGCAGACCTCGACGACGTTGGGGTCCAGGCCCGGCTCCTCCCACACCTCGTCGAGGAGCTCCTGCTTGCTCACCGCCTGGTCCACCCGTTCGGCGAGGTAGGTGATCACCGAGTACTCCCGCGCGGTGAGCATCACCTCCTCCTCGCCGATCCAGCAGCGATGACGCCGCGGCTCCAGTCGCAGGTTCCCCACGGTGAGGACCGGCGCCACGTCTGGGCGACGCCTCAGCAGGGCACTCATGCGGGCCAGGAGCACGACGGTGCTGAACGGCTTCGTCACGTAGTCGTCGGCCCCGAGGTCGAGAGCGTCCGCCTCGTCGTACTCGCCGTCCTTCGCCGTCAGCATCAGCACAGGAGTGTCGACTCCGGCACCCCGCAGCGCCTCGAGCACACGGTAGCCGGACATGCCCGGCAGCATCAGGTCGAGAAGGATGATGTCGAACGCACCGGCCTTTGCCCGGCTGTACGCCGTGTTGCCGTCGTGGACGACGGTTGCCTCGTAGCCGCGACGTTCGAGCCCTTGGCGCAGTGCCTCGGCAAGGCGCACCTCGTCATCGACGATCAGAACGCGGGGGCGGTTGGCCATGAACACACTGTCCCAAAGGTCCTCAGGTACCTGATGCGCGGCTCAGCCTGCGCTCAGGTACGCGGGGTGAGGATGGTCAGGCGGGCATGCACCCCTGGGTGCCCGCTGCGGGCAGGCACCTCCTCCGCCTGAACGCCCGCTCGTCGGGGGCGTCGGGCTGTTCCCCCCATCAGCCTGACGTCCCCGGCCTCGCGCCGCTGTTCCCCGGTCGGGGTCAGGTCCCCTCGGATATCGTGACGAGCCCCGAGGAAGGAACCTGCCGTGCCCACGAGCACCTCCATCCGCCTGGCCCGGCGCCCCCAGGGGCCGACCGACGAGCAGACGTGGCAGGTCGCCTCCGAGGAGACGCCGGCCCTCGACCCCGGGCAGTTCCTCGTCCGGGTGCGCCAGATCTCGCTCGATCCCGCCATGCGCGGATGGCTCGACGACCGGCCGTCCTACCTGCCCCCGGTCGCCGTCGGAGACGTGATGCGGGCTGCGGGCGTCGGTGTCGTGGAGGAGTCCTCGCATCCGCGCTTTCCCGTTGGTACCGCAGTGCTCGGGACCTTCGGCGTCCAGGAGTACGCCGTCTCGTCCGGCCACGGCGTCGAACGCATCGACGAGGCCCTCGGCACTCCAGCCATGCACCTCGGCGTCCTGGGCATAACCGGCCTGACCGCCTACTACGGCCTGCTCGGGCATGGCCGCCCGCGCGCGGGTGACACCGTCCTGGTCTCGGCCGCCGCCGGAGCCGTCGGATCCATCGTCGGGCAACTGGCGCGCATCAGCGGCTGCCGGGTCGTCGGCATCGCCGGTGGACCGGAGAAGCGCCGCTACCTGACTGAGACGCTCGGCTTCGATGCCGCCGTCGACTACCGGTCCGAGTCCGTGCGCAGGGCCATCTCCGCGGCGTGTCCCGACGGCGTCGACGTCTACTTCGACAACGTCGGTGGCTCGATTCTCGACGCAGCCCTCGCCAATCTCGCCCTCGGCGCCCGGGTCGTGATCTGCGGTGCGATCTCGCAGTACAACGCGACCGAGCGTCCGGTGGGCCCGGCCAACTACATGAGCCTCCTGGTGCGCCGGGCAACGATGGAGGGGTTCGTGTACTTCGACAACGCGCCTGACTTCCCCATCGCCCGCCGGCGGCTTGCGCACTGGGTCGCGTCCGGACAGGTGACCGCACCCGAGACCATCGTGCACGGCTCGATCACGGACTTCCCCGAAGTCCTTCTCCGACTGTTCAGCGGAAACAACGTCGGCAAGCTCATCCTCGACATCACGGAGCCCACATGAGTGATCGCCTGTCCCCCCTCGCCGGCCGCCGAGCACTGATCACCGGTGCATCACGCGGGATAGGCCGCTCGATCGCGGTCCTGTTCGCGCAGTGCGGTGCTGACGTCATTCTCGTGGCCCGTGATCAGGAGCGACTCGACTCAGTCGCTGACGAGATCTCCCCGTCGGGGCGCGTGTGCGCCGTGTTCGCCTGCGACGTGACGGCGGACGACGCGGCCGACAGCATCGTCGCGGCAGCCGAGCAGGCACTGGGAGGCGTCGACATCCTCGTGAACAACGCGGGGGGCAACTCCTTCACGTCGTCGCTCGAATCGATGCGGCTCTCCGGCTGGGACAAGACCCTGCGCCTGAACCTCGACTCAGTCGTGCGCCTCACGCATGCGGCCCTGCCGGTACTCGTCGCGAGCGGCAATGCGTCGATCATCAACGTGTCGTCAGTGGCCGGCGTGCGCTCTGCCCCGTTCATGTCGCACTACGGGGCTGCCAAGGCGGCGCTCATCTCGCTCACTCGCAGCCTGGCCGTGGAGACCGCTCAGCAGGGGGTCCGCGTCAACGCCCTCGTTCCCAGGATGGATCGAGACCGACCTCACCGATTTCCTGCGCTCCGACGAGACCCTCGAGGGAAGCCTCCTGCGCGATGTACCCATGGCCCGGTGGGGTCGGCCCGAGGAGATCGCCGAGGCAGCCCTGTTCCTGGCCAGCGACGCATCGTCGTTCGTCACCGGACAGTCGCTCATCGCCGACGGCGGCCTGACCATCCGTCCGTGAGTCAGGTGCCGGGGGTCCTCTTCTGAGGATAGACCGTCTCGCCGCGAGCCAGCATCTCCACGAAGCCCGTGATACGCCGCGTCCGGGTCGCCGGCGTCTTGGCCTGGGTGGTTCGGAAGACGATGGCGTAGCGGTTCGTCGAGGTCAGAACATCGAACATCGCCTGGGCGCGCGGGTCGGCGGCGATCGCCGCGGCCAGATCGTCTGGAACCTCTCGACTGGCGGCGCCGGCGTAGGCGGACTGCCACCTTCCGTCGGCCATCGCCCTCTCGACCTCCGACTCGCCCGCGGGTCGCATCCGCCCTTCCGCTCGCAGCTGCTCGACGAGACCGACATTGCGACGCGACCAGGTGCTCGTGGACCGACGAGGCGTGAACCGGCGCCGGTACGTCGTGTCGTCGCGCGTCCTGGTCTGCCCGTCGATCCAGCCGAAGCACAGGGCGTCCATGAGCGCTTCGTCATACGTGAGCGAAGTCGGTCGCGTGGTGCCCTTGCGGGCCAGCACGAGCCAGACGCCATCGGACGCGCCGTGATGCGCCTCGAGCCAGCGGCGCCACCCGAGTGCATCACGCACGACAAGGTCCTCGTGCTGGTCAGGCATGTTCCCGCGATTCGCACAGAGGCTCGGCGACAGGCGCGTCGGTCATCGGCCCATCCTGACACGCACACGTGCGCACATCGTGGGATTGCTCAGGACTGCCACGATGCCGCGCGCTGGTACTGCGGTCGCCAGTCGATCGCCTCGCCCAGCTCGTGCGCTGCACGCAGCGGCCAATGCGGATCGCGCAGGAACTGCCGGGCGAGGAACACGGCGTCTACCGAGCCGTCCCGGATGAGCCCGTCAGCCTGAGCCGCCTCGGTGATCCTGCCGACGCCCGCGACGGGCACCCCGGAGCGCCGACGAAGCTCCGCCGCGAGCTCCGTCTGGTACGAGACGACATCGGGGACCTGCTGCTCGGCTATGAGGCCCGCCGAGGACGCGTCGATCAGGTCGACACCGGCCTCCCGCAGCCGCTCAGCGAAGACGACCGACTGGTCGATGTCCCACCCGCCAGCCGCCCAGTCCGTGGTGGAAATGCGGGCGAACAACGGCCGATCCTCGGGCCATGCACGGCGGACGGCCGCCGCCACCTGCAGAGGAAAGCGCATTCGGTTCTCCAGCGATCCGCCGTACTCGTCGGTGCGCTGATTCGACAACGGCGACAAGAACTCGTGCATGAGATAGCCATGCGCGGCGTGCAGCTCCACGACGTCGACGTCCATGTCACGCGCGCGCGAGGCAGCGGCCGCGAAGGCCTCGACCGTCCGGTGGATGTCTGCGGCACGCAGCTCACGCGGAATCGGCATGCCGGAGAAGGGGATCGGCGACGGCGCAACCGGCTGCCAACCGCCGTCCCGCGGGTCCACCGTCCCTCGACCGGACCAGGGCGGTGAGCCCGAGGACTTCCGCCCGGCATGGGCCAGCTGAAGCCCGATGAGGGACTCCTGGCTATGCACGTACTCCACGATGCGGGTCCACGCCGCCTGCTGCTCGTCGTTCCACAACCCAGGGCACTGCGTGCTGATGCGCCCTTCCGGGACGACTGCCGTAGCCTCCCCCATGATCAGCCCCGCCCGCCCGGAGGCGAAGGCGCCCAGGTGAACCAGGTGCCAGTCCCCCACCACACCCGCTGCTGCCGAGTACTGGCACATCGGCGAGACCCATGCCCGGTTCGGGAAGGTCCTATTGCGAATCGTCAGCGGAGTAAACAGTCCGGGCATGGTCTGCCTTTCATCGGGACGGCTGCATGGACCCTACCCACGGCGGACCCTCGCGCCTGGACGACGACATGCCACGATGACGCCATGACTCCCGACACGATCGCCGTGCGCACGGAGGATGCCTTCGACATCGCGCGTCTGCACGCGTGGATCGGTGCGCATGCTCCGCACATCGCGACCGTGGACGACGCACTGCCCACGGTCCGGCAGTTCAAGGGCGGCGCATCCAACCTGACCTTCCTGGTGGCGTACGGCGACAGGGAGCTCGTCCTGCGGCGGCCCCCTCGAGGCCACCGGGCATCGTCGGCGCACGACATGAACAGGGAGTTCACCGTTCAGCAGCGGCTGCGGCCCCACTACCCGCTCGTCCCCAAGGTGGAGGCCTACTGCGCCGACCCGACCGTCATCGGCGACGAGTTCTACCTCATGAGCCGGATCGACGGGACGATCCTGCGGCGTGACCTGCCCGC
Organism: uncultured Actinomycetes bacterium; assembly: GCA_963755335.1. Classification (GTDB taxonomy): domain Bacteria; phylum Actinomycetota; class Actinomycetes; order S36-B12; family S36-B12; genus UBA10649. Next base: position 889,603 of record CAVWJW010000008.1, on the reverse strand, counting down.
CGGGCTCACCTTGTCGCCGGGCGAGGCCCATGACCTTGCGCACACGGTGATCGACGCCCAGGCCGACCTCCATCAGATCGAACCGGCGGTCGCCGGCCTCGACGACCTCGGGCGCGGCCCCGGCTACGTCAGGCGTCAGGTGTCCGGCTGGACGCGCCGCTACAACGACTCCCGCATGGACGACGTCGCGGATGCGTCCGACGTCATGACCTGGCTGGACGCTCATCAGCCGGACGACATCGCGGCCCGGGTCATTCACGGCGACTGGCGACTCGACAACCTGATCCTCGACCTGACAGGCCGTCCCAGGATCGTCGGCGTGCTCGACTGGGAGATGGCGACCGTGGGCGATCCGATGATGGACGTCGGGGCATCCCTGGCGTACTGGATCACCGCGGACGACGAAGAGGCATTCCACCTCATGCGGCTGCAGCCGACCAATCTCCCGGGGATGCCGAGCCGGGACGAGTACGTGGGGCGTTACCTGTCGCGGACCGGGTTCGCGGTCGACGACTGGCGGTTCTACGAGGTGTACGGCCTCTTCAGGCTCGCGGTCATCGCGCAGCAGATCTGGGCTCGCTATCGGCGTGGCGACACCACCAATCCCGCACTCGCCCACTTCGGAGCTGCGGCCTCGATGCTGATCGACCGCGCCGAGCGTCGACTCGCCTGACGGCCAGCGAACGGGCCCGCTAGGACCCGAGCCTTACCAGGCGGCTCGCCACGGCCAAGGCGGTCGCCTCGGCATCCGCCTTCTCCACGGGTGCGTTGGGTGACACCTGGACGACGCCCACCCGCGTGATCACGTTCTCCTTGATGGCGTAGACCGAGTAGTCGTACGAGTCGATGTAGGCGGCGCTCGGGGCTGCGCTCGAGATGAGGTCCGTGTCGTACGCGATCGCCAGGCGCGAGACGCCCTTGACCGCGGGAAGCATTCGGCTCGCGTACGTGACGCGCGCCTTGACGATGTCCTCGTCCGTGCCGATGTTGACGACCTTGCTCATGTTGCAGTACTTGATCGCCTCGCCGGACATCTCGCGGAAGGCGGCTTGGGCGTCCTGGGCCGTCGGGTAGTAGAACGCGGTGTTCTGCCACACGATGTTGGCCGGGAAGGCGACTTCCTTCAGAAGCGCCCGCGTTGCTGCCTTGTTGGGCGTGGCCAGGTGCCCGTCTACCGGGTTCTCGCATGCCGTCGGGCGTCGCCCCTTGCCGAGGTTCTCCGTGTAGGACCGGGTGACATGCCCGTAATGGTCGGCCAGGTCGGTGACCCTGATCATGGCGCGGTCCGCCGGAGGACTCACGGGGGCGGCGAGCGCCGGGGCCGAAGTGGCCAGGACGCCAGCCAACGCTGCTGCGGTGGCGATCATCCATCGAAGCGGGGCAGAGGTCACGTGCCCATCCTTGCGTGGTCGGGTCGACGTTCGCGCAGGCACATCAGGTGGCGACGAGATACCGGTCAGTCGCGACGCTCGTGGCGCGTGGGTCCGCACAGTCGATACAGGTGCCGGTGAGAGCGAGCAGCTCCGGGTCGACCGGCTCCTGGCACGTCGTGCAGGTGGCGAGGATCGGGGCTTTCTCGGCCACGGCGCGTGCGGTGGCCGCCTTGAGAGCACACAAGAAGGCCTTCGGATCGACTCCGACGCCGCGCACGAGGCTGCTCTTGCTGCCTTCGATGGCCCATCCGAGTCGTCCATCGGGGCGCCAGCACCCAGTTGCCATGCCTACGACGACCTTCGTTGCCGCGCGCGAGCGCGTCCCGCCCGCACCGATGAGCTCAGCATCCGTCCCCAAGCACAGGATCGCGGCCGATCGGCCTTCCCTGCCCACGAACAGCGGGCCGAAATCTCGGTCGTAACGCGCCGGGAGGGCGCTGTACCAGGGGACGCCGATGGCAGCGCGCAGGTCCCGACGGGAGACGCCCAGCAGGTGCGCCAGGTCGTTGATGTCGTCGATGGTTCGGCCCTCCTCAGGGATGCAGAAACGGCGTTATGAGGTACGACGTCCGGGGCATGCAAACGGTTCCGTTCCTCGTACGACGCCGCAGGTAGAGTGAGGACGACGGTCCTTGGGTGGACCCTTGAGGGAGCGACGCCATGCAAACGATTGTCTTCATCGTCGGCGCAGTGGTCATCGTCGGCATCGCGATCACGCTCGGGCTTAAGTTCTTCAACACCTCTGTCCACGAGGAGGAGGAGCAGAAGGGCTGGAAGGACTGATTCCGGATCGCCCGTGAACCAGTTCACTGCGGAGCTCTTCCGCATCCACGAACCGGGGGGCTGGTACTTCGTCCGGATACCCGACGACGAGGCTCCGGACTTCGCCGGGGCGTGGGGCCGGGCTCCGGTCACCGCCAGCGTCAACGGGCGCACCTGGTCCACCAGCGCGTGGCGCGACACCCGGCGGGGCTGGCTCCTGCCGGTACCGAAGAAGATCCGCGGTTCGCTGATCGCGGGCGACACCGTCCGCGTGACCGTGGACGCCGATCACAGCCGATCGCCTAACTGAGGAGACCGATGCAGCAGCGCACACTTGGACCCCAACTTCTCGTCTCGGCCGAGGGACTCGGCTGCATGGGGATGAGCGAGTTCTACGGAGCCAGCGACGACGAGCAGTCCAACGCGACGATCCTGCGCGCCCTCGACCTCGGCGTGACCCTGCTCGACACTGCCGACATGTACGGACCCTTCACCAACGAGCGGCTCGTCGGGCGCGCCATCAAGAGTCGGCGCGACGAGGTGGTCCTTGCCACGAAGTTCGGCAACGAGCGCAGCGAGGACGGCGCCTTTCTTGGGATAAACGGGCGCCCGGAGTACGTGCGGACCGCCTGTGACGCGTCCCTCGCCCGACTCGGCGTCGACCACATCGACCTGTACTACCAGCACCGGGTGGATCGCACCGTCCCGATCGAGGACACCTGGGGTGCCCTTCGCGAACTGGTGGAGGCGGGGAAGGTCCGGCACCTGGGCATCTCCGAGGCGGCACCCGAGACGATCCGGCGCGCCCATGCCGTGCACCCCATCACCGCGGTACAGACCGAGTGGTCGCTGTGGACGCGCGACCCCGAGGTGAACGGCGTGCTCGACACCGTCCGCGAGCTCGGGATCGGCTTCGTGCCGTACTCACCGTTGGGGCGCGGCTTCCTCACCGGGGCGATCGCGACAGTTGACGACCTCGACGCAGCCGACTTCCGGCGGCACAATCCACGCTTCCAGGCGGAGAACTTCGAGGCGAACATGGCGATCGTCCGACGCGTCCGCGAGGTCGCTGCCGACAAGGGCGTATCGCCGGGGCAGCTGGCACTCGCCTGGGTGCTCGCCCAGGGACCGGACGTGGTGCCCATTCCCGGCACGCGACACATCGCCTACCTCGAGGAGAACGTCGCGGCCGTCGACATCGTCCTGACCGACGACGAGCTTCGACGGATCGACGCGGCGGCCCCCGCCGGCGCAGCACTCGGCGACCGGTATCCCAACATGTCGTCGATCAACGGCTAGGAGCCAGATGCCCGACGCACCCGTGCAGATCCGAGTCGAGAACGGCCGGCTGCAGATCGACGCACCGACCGGGTTCGACAGAGCCTCCCTGCTGAGCGCCATCGACATCCCTGCCGCCCACGTCAGCGATGTCGAAGTGACGCAGAGTCCGGGCGACGCGATCTCAGGATGGCGGTCGGGCATCGGACTGCCTCACTTGCGCATGGGCGCCTGGCACCACGACGAGGTGAAGGACTACGTCGCGGTCGACACGCGCCTGCCCGGGGTGGTCGTCACGCTCCATGACGAGCCATACGCCCGGATCATCGCCAGCGTCGACGATCCCGAGGGCGTCGCCCGCCAGATCAGGCAGGCACGCGACACGTCCACCGCGACATGACCTGAGTCCCTAACCGGGAACCCCTCGCACCACTACCGTTCTTGGGAAGACGAGCAAGGGGGGTGGTGAATGGCCATCGCAGACGTCGCCTCGGGGTGGAAGCGCTACCTGCCGATCGCCGCGTGGCTGCCCCACTATCGGCGCAAGGCGATCGCGGGCGATCTGCTTGCCGGACTGGTGGTGGCCGCACTCGCGGTCCCTCAATCGCTCGGCTACGCGGGCATCGCCGGCGTGCCGGTTATCGTCGGCCTTTACTCGATCCCCCTGGCGCTCATCGCCTACGCGATGCTGGGGTCGTCACCGCACCTCGTCGTCGGCCCTGTGTCGACCGTGTCCGTCCTCACCGGCTCCCTCGTGGCAGACCTCTCGCACGGCAATCCCGCCATCGCCGTCGCCATCGCATCATCGCTCGCCATTGGGGCAGGCATCGGGCTGCTCATCGGCGGCATCGCACGGCTGGGCTGGGCAGCCGAGTTCATGTCTCGGCCGATCGTCACCGGCTTCGTGTTCGGCCTGGTACTGCTCATCATCCTGGGCGAGATCCCCAGCCTCTTCGGTCTGCCTCCCGTGCAGGGCGACGTGATGAGCCGCACCTGGTCGATCCTCTCCGAGGCCGCCTCGTTCACGCCTGCCACGGTGGTCGTCGGCGTCGGGTCACTCGTCGTCCTCTTCGTCGGATCGCACTTCGTGCCGCGACTGCCCTGGGGCCTCATCGTTCTCGTCGCGGGCATCGCCCTGTCATCGTGGCTCAACCTCGCGGCGCACGGAGTCGCGGTGGTGGGGGCGGTGCCCCAGGGGCTGCCTCCGCTCGGTCTGCCCGACCTCCCGGCCAACGAGATCCTGCCGTCGATAACCGGGGGCCTGGCGCTCTCCCTCGTCGGGCTGGCCGAGGGCCTCAGCGCCGCGCGGCTGTTCGCCGCTCGTGAGGGGTACCGCATCGACACGAACCAGGAGTTGCTGGCCGTGGGCGCGGCGAACATCGCGTCGGGCGTCTCCGGGGGCATGGGCGTCGCCGGCTCGTTGTCGAAGACCGCGGCGTCCCGACGCGCTGGCGGCATGACGCAGATCACCGGAGTGGTGGCGGCGCTTCTCGTGCTCATCGTCCTCTTGGCCGTCGCCGGCCTCCTAAACAGTCTCCCCAAGGCCGTCCTGTCCGCCATCGTCATCCAGGCCGTCTGGGGCCTGATGGACGTGCAGGCGCTACGCCGGTACAAGCGCATCCGCCGCAATGACTTCGTCGCGGCCCTCGCCGCGATGGTTGGCGTCCTGGCGCTCGGTCCGCTCTACGGCCTGCTCCTTGCCATCGGCCTTGCCGTTCTCGGCCTCGTCTACCGATCCAGTCGCGCTGACATCGACGTGATGGGCAAGGTGCCCGCCGAGAAGGCTGCCTGGGGCAGCATCACCAACCACCCCGAGCGCCGGACCATCGACGGAATCCTCGTCCTGCGCCTCGACTCGCCCCTGTTCTGGGCCAACGCGACCGAGATTCAGGACGAGATCCTGGCCGCCGTCGATGCCGACCCCACCGTTCGCGCCCTCCTCCTCGACCTCGAGGCGAGCAGCCAGATCGACACCACCAGCATCGACATGCTCGAGCAGCTGCTCGCGCAACTCCGTGAGCGCGACATCCTCCTGTACCTCGTCCGGGTCTTCTACCAGGCCCGCAAGGTCCTCGACAGAGCCGGCTTCATCGACGAGCTCGGCGAGGACTACATGTGGCACAGCATCTCGGCAGGGGTCAGGGCCGCCAAGGCTCAGGCGAACGTCACGGGCAAGGCGCACGCCCAGCAGGTGGAAGCTGAAGCGGACCCTCTGGATCCCGACGCCGAGGAGCTCATCGACGTGTGGGACGAGCCGGAGGACTCCGCCACCTCCCAGCAGGAGCCCACCGTCCCGGTGCCGAAGGCACCGAAGGGCGGCTACCAGGATCCGGACAGGTAGGCCGAATGATCGAGATGGATCAGGGGATCCCGATCGAAGGCGACACCCACGAGGCGCTGCGGCTGCGCATCGCGCGACAGGACGTCCCCCGTGTGCTCGTCTTCGCCGGAATCCTCGCCTGCGTTCTCAGCGCCTCCTCATACGTCGTCGATCCCACCGGCGGCCTCATCGCGCACGTCGCGGACTTCCCCATGGGCGTCCTTTGCGTCGCCGTCGGGCTGCTCCTGCGTCGCTTGCCGCTGCCCGACATCGCCTACCCCCGCATCTTCGCGACGATGGCCACGCTGTTCGTCTTCGCCCTGCTGGAGCAGATCTGGCGCGCCCCAGCACCGATCGCCATGACCTATGTCCTGCTGGTGATGTGCGCGTTCGGACCGGCAACGCTCGCGTGGTGGCCGTTCGGACTCGCCGCGTCGGCAATGGTGTGGGGCACGCTGATCGTGTCCCAGACGTGGGCCGGAACCGAATGGATCGACTGGACCATCGTATCGGTGGTGGCCATCGTGATCGGCGCCGTGCTCCTGAGCGTGCGCATGCGGTCGGTCGACCTCCTCGCCGACGCGACGCTCCAGATCCAGCGGATCGCCACCACCGACGAGCTGACCGGGCTGCTGAACCGGCACGGCCTGACCATGCAGCTCGTCCCGTTCCTTGCCAACGCGGCCCGCCTCAACCAGGCCCTCTTCGTCGCCTTCATCGACATCGACGGGCTCAAGGCCGCCAACGACCACTTCGGCCACGACTTCGGCGACGAGGTCATCACGTGCGTCGCTCACTCGGTCGTCGGCGTCGTCCGCGAAGGCGATCTCGTCGCCAGGTGGGGAGGAGACGAGATCATCGTGGTCGGCCTCGGAGCGGCTCCTGACGAGAGCGTCCTGCCTGATCGACTCCTCAATTCCATTGCGCGCAGTTCCATCGACCTCACGAAGTGGACCGGGAGGGTCAGTATCGGGATCGCGCAGGCGGGCAACGACCGCGCCGACATCGACCAGCTTATCCACGCGGCCGACGAGGACATGTATCGACGACGGCTCGCCCGCTGACGCGGTCACGTACCGTGGACGCCGTGCGGCTCATCCGGATTCTTGCCTTGGCACTCGCCATCACCGTGCTGGCGCCGCTTTCGGCTCGAGCCGACACCGGTTCGGTCCAAGGCGTATTCCTCGCAGGTGGGCAACGCCAGTGGATCTCCTGCTCAGGCACAGGGTCTCCCACCGTCGTCATCTCGTCGGGTCTCGCTGCCGACCATCGCATGTGGTCCAAGGTTTTGGGCCCCATGCGCGCTCAGACCCGGGTCTGCGTCGCGGATCGCCCGGGCCTCGGCAGCAGTCCGAAGAGGATCGGAGTGCGCACCGATGCAGGGCAGCACGCTCACGAGCTGAGCGCGCTGCTCGCCGCGGCGGGCGAGCGTGGCCCCTTCATCCTTGTCGGACACTCCTACGCCGGACTCATCGTTCGGGCCTTCGCGGCGGCCGAGCCGCGCAAGGTCGCCGGTGTCATGCTGCTGGACGCGGTCTACCCCGGCATCCAGCGCACGTTCCTGCCGAGCTACCGCGGCCCATGGCACGAGGGCGGCACGCTGATCAACATGGCGGCCAGCGAGCGCGCTACGAAGGGCGGACCGAACCTGGGCGCTCGGCCCCTCGTGGTCATCACCGCGGGAGATCCGGCCAAGGCCACGTCGTGGGCCGACCGCAAGTGGAACGCCGAGCAGGCACGGTCGGCTCGCCTCTCGAGCGATGCGCGGCACTGGTTCGCGAAGCAGTCAGGCCACGTGATCCAGCAGGACCAGCCGGCGATCGTCCTCAAGGGACTCGCGTGGATCCTCGGGCAGCTGCGGTGAGCTAGATGCGTCGCGCCCCGGCCGCGGTCGTCTTGTGCTGGACGATCCGCGAGAGCCGGTGACCGGCCGATACCACGAGTCGACCCAGCCGATCAGGATTCGCCGTGATGTCGTGCACCGAGCCGGTGATCGAGACAGCCGCCCGCGCCACGCCCTGCGAGTCGAGGATGGGAGCGGCAACCGAGGCCAACTGCAGCATGACCTCCTGATTCGCGGTGGCGTATCCGCGCTGCCTGATCCGGGCCAGCTCAGCGACGAACGCATCCTTGGACGTGATGGTGAATGACGTCAGTGCCGGGAAGCCTGCATCGATCCGAGCCTGCGCGGCGACCGGGTCGTAGGCGCAGATCGCCTTCCCGCTCGACGTGGCGTGCAGGGGCCAGCGGCGGCGGTACTCCGACATGGCATTCATGCCTCGGAGCGTGACCAGCCGCTCGAGGAACAGCGTGTCCGCCCCCTGCGCCACCGCGAGGTGGACCGTCAGGCCGGACACCTCGCGCATCTCCTCCAGAAGGGCGCGCGACTCCCGCCGCAGCTCCATCCGGCTCAGGGCGAGGTGACCGAGCTCGAACAGGCGCAGGCCCAGCCGGTAGCGGCCGTTCTCAGGGTTCTGCTCGACGAGTCCGCCGTTGCACAGTGTCGTCAGGAGCCGATGGGCCGTGCTCTTGGCAACGCCGAGCTTGCGCGCGACCTGGGAGACGCCGAGCTCCTCCTCGTTGGCGAACAGGTCGAGGAGTTCGATAGCCGAGGCGACGGACTTGAGCCCACCCTCATGGTCGAGATCTGCCACTGCGCACCCGTCTCCCCATCTGCAGCGCCCACCCTACTTCGCGGGCGAGCACTCAGCGAGATCTTCAGCGCTTGATCAGCGGCGAGCGCACGACGCTGGCCGCCGCGCTGGCGTCGAGGAACTCCTCCTTGTAGATGTCCCGAGGAAAGAGCCGCTTCAGCATGAGGGTCTTCAGCGAGGCCTCGACCATCGCGGGCGGACCGCAGACGTACCCGATATGTCCCTTGAGGGTCTCGTGGTCGGCGTTGAGCACGTCGGTGACCATGCCGGACGAGAAACCTTCCGCCTCCTCCTCCGACAGGCACGGCCGGTAGGTGAACCGGTCGCGGTAGTCGGCCTCGAGGGCGCGGAACCGGTCGACGTCATACATCCACTCGCGAGTGCGAGCGCCCTGATAGAGGGTGAGGTGTCCGACCTCGTCGATGTCGTTCTCGAGGGCGTGCCGGATCATCGAGGCGATCGGGGCCAGCCCCGTGCCGCCGGCGATCAGCACGGACGGCTCCGTGCGATCGATCCGCAGGACGAAGCGGCCATAGGGGCCGCTCAGCTTGATCGGGTCGCCGACGGCGAGATCCTTGAAGATCCAGCCGTCGGTCGCCAGGCCGTCAGTCGTGCGGCGGATCTGGAACTCCAGGATGCGCGGCTCGGTCGGGATGTTGGCCATCGAGTAGGTGCGCGTGACACCGTCGTGACCGGGAATCGCCAGGGACATGTACTGGCCGGCGTTGAACACGAGGTCTCGATCCAGCTCGATGAGCAGCCGCCGGGTGTCGAGGGCGACGTCATCCATCCCGACGAGGGTGCCCACGTAGTCCTGCACCGGATGGACCTCGATCGCGTCGTCGGCGTCGATGTCGGCCTCGATGACGACGTCGGACCGCGGCGTGCACACGCACAGCAGGGTCTTGCCCTCGTCGCGCTCGAAGTCCATGAGGGCGAACGAGGAGGCCTCGCCATGGTCGACGTCCCCTTCGAGGACCTCGGCCTTGCAGGTGGCGCAGGTGCCGTGGGTGCAGGAGTGCGGCACCCAGACGCCGGCCCTCAGGCAGGCGTCCAGGATCGTCTGATCCTCCCGGCAGGTCACCTCGCGGCCGAGTGGCTCGATGGTGATCTGATACTCGGTGGTCATGGATCCTCCTGCTGTGGACGCGTCAGACATGGATATCGCGGCGCCCGGCGAGAACCCCCGCCGGACGCCGCGATCGTGACACTGGTACCTCTAGAGCGAGAACTCGACCAGGCTCTTGTGCCCCACACCGTTCGCCTCGAGCGAGGCATCCAGGTCGGGGGTCACCGCGACCCCGTCGATCTTCCACTTGGCCGCATCGAGGCTCTCCGGCACGAAGTCCGGATCAGCGGTGAAGAAGCCCTTGAGGACATCGTTCACCAGCGCACCGAACGGCATGGCCTTCGGGAACCGGAACGTCTGCGCCGAGACGAAGAAGACGTTCCCGTTCCACCACACGTGCACGAGCTGGTCGTCGCCGTAGAACTCGGCAGCCGAGCGGGACGGCCAGTCGTAGTCGTACATCGCCACAACAGCCATGGTCAGGCCTCCTTAACGGCCTGGCCGTGCCACGCCAGCCAGTTGAGATTGTCGGGTGAACCCAGGTACTCCGCACCGTCGCCGGGCTGCAGCCCGTACCAGGCGGCAACGTCCGGCAGCGTCGGGCCGCCGCAGTTGCCCTGGAAGATCTGGTGGACAGGCAGCCACGACTGGCGGTACTTGACCGGCTCGTTGTCGAAGATCGACTGGCAGCCGTCAGAGCAGAAGTCGTAGCGCTCGCCTTCGTAGACCGACTGGCGCTGGCACTGCTGCAGCGGGTTGCCGGGCTCGGTGAAGCCCATCGGGATCTGGCACACCGTGCACAGCTGCGGCAGGCCGGGGTTGAAGTAGCGACCGCCGGAGTCCATGACGCGCTGCGCCTTGTCCCAGACCGCAGCCTTGAAGACCGGCCACGTGTCGGGGTAGGCCTCCATGAGCCACTTCTGATCCTCTTCGTTGGGGATCGTGGTCTGGAAGGCTGCCGCGTGGGAGTACTGGTAGAGGATCCAGTAGACCTGGTGCGACAGGATCTCCTTCTCGTCGATCGCCCACTGGACGTCGCGCGGTGGCTTGATGCCGTAGTACTCGAGGTCCTTGAACAGGCCGTTCATCATCTGCTCCTCGAAGTACAGCTCGAAGGCCTCCTTCCAGCTCATCACCCGCTTGGGGAGCATGTAATCCATCATGCCCGCGACGAGTGAGATGAGCCGGTATCCGCGCCAGAACCACTTGTCGAGCCAGCCCTGGACGATCGGCAGGTTGGCCTCGTCCTGCTCGAGCATGAACTTGATCGCCTCAAGACCGAGGGTCATGTGACGCGACTCGTCGGACTGCGCCGAGAAGCCGAAGGTCATGGTAGGCAGGTCGCCGTTGAACGCGGCGCCCGACATGAAGGGCACGAACAGGAGGTTCGTCAGCAGGTACTCGAACGAGAACCCGATGGCGATCAGCCACTCGAACGGGCCAGCCGTCATGGCGTCCTCGAAGAACGACTTCGGCACCGACAGGTACCAGACGCGGTCGCTCCACTTGTGCCAGTCGTGCATGCCGTCGAAGTACTTGTTGTAGTGCGACAGCGTGTGGATCTCGGTCTGCGCGTGACGCAGCTCGTCCATGCTCTGGCACAGTGCAGCGAAGCGAGCGCCCGGGCCGTTGAGGTAGCGAGCGCAGTTCGAGAACATCCGGTGCGCGTCGTACTCGTGGATCGGAATGCCCTGGATGAAGATCTTCATGGCATTCATGTAGCGCGCCTCGGTCAGGCCGAGCTGGCCCTGCGACTGCGCGAAGCCGTCGAGGACCGCGTACAGACGACGGTCCTTCTCAGCCTGGTACTTGTTGTACGCCTCGACGGTCAGGCGGAACGGATCCTCCCACTTGCTCCAGTCGTGGACCTTGATGCCCTCGAAGCCGGTGTAGGGGAAGATCTGCTCCTCGGTGACGTACGTGGGCGTCCAGTCGAGGTCGTGCGTCAACGCCGTGTACCGCTGCTTCATGGAGAGCTTGCGGGCCGGCTTCTGTGCAGGAACGGTCATGTAGCTACTCCTCAGTGATTCCAGGCGATGACGATTTGGTCATCGTCCCACTCAACGAACTCGCCAAAGTAGGTGACGATGGCCATCTGGAGCTCGTGGGTCTCCCACGGGCGGCCCAGACGGGCCTCGACGGACGCCTGGTTGATCACCAGTGAGCCGTTCTTGGTCAGCCGGATCAGGCCGGGCATGTGCCGGATCGTCAGGTCGTCGTTGTCGGCCTCGATGGCCTCCACGAGCGCCCGGTTCTCCTCGTTCTCCTGCAGGTCGATCCCGACGGGGCGGGATCCAGCAGCAACAGTCATCACTTACCTCCGGGGACGGTCAGGCCGAGGGCGCCGAGCTCCGCTGCCACCGCGGCTGCGGTGGCTTCGACCTTGGCGACGGAGCCCGTGGCGACGCGTGCGTCGACGGCAGCAGCCACGTCGGTGACGGCCTCGAGGACCTGCACCCACCGGGTCGCGAGCACGTCGTCGTACGCCGCCTTGTTGGTGACGCTGAACTGCTCGTCGGCGAACCACGTCTTGACCAGGTGGTCGAGCCAGCGACGCTGGTCGGCGAACCACGAGGCGAAGTGCTGCGCCAGCAGGCTGTAGGCACCGGCTCCGCCGACGAGTGCTTCCTCGTCGAGGTGCGAGTACATCAGCGGGAACAGGAGGCGATCGGCGAGATCGACCGTGATGAGCTTCTTCGCCCAGTCGTCACCCGCCAGCGTCTCCTCGATCAGTCGACGAAGGCCCTGCAGGGCGGGGTCGCTCAGCCACTTCTCCTTGGCCGCCGTGAGGGCATGGTCATGACCCTCGGCGTACACGATCCCGATGCGGGACAGGTTCTGGGCGTTGCCGATGCGGTCGAACGCCGCGAACGTGCAGGCCTGGTCGATCGTCGTGCCGTAGGCCCAGCGCGAGCCCTCGATGCTGACCAGCTCGGCGCCGGCCTCCCAGTGCCGCAGCGGGATGAGGATCTCGCCGACGATCGAATCCCAGCCGGCAGGCAGCTTCTGCAGCAGGTCGCGCGACTCGACGTACTCGACCGACTTCACGAAGGCGTCGTTCATCGCCGCACGCGACTGCACGTAGGGCGCGTAGTAGAGCTGACGCGGGTCGAGGAACGAGTACGGGTCGGTCAACGTGAAGGTCGTGTACTCCGCGTCGTAGACCTCCCGCGTAGCCGAGTAGAGCGGCTTGTAGTGGAAGTGCTCGACGGCCTGGATGTCGATCGAGCCCTCTTCGTAGCGTGAAGCAGGACGATCGCCGTACCTCTCCACCAGATTGGTGAAGGTCTTCCTCTTCGGTTCGATGACCTGCGTTCGCAGTTCGAACTGCATGCTCACCTCCTGAGCGGTACTGGTGGATTGGTGCTAGTGCGCCGGGTGACGCGGGGTGTCCGACTCCATCAGCAGGAGAAGGAGCAGGTCCTCAACGGAATCGCGGCCGGCAAGCTCGTGCGGCTCGGAGTTGTCGAGACCGTCGGCGACGACGCGGCCGTAGGCCGTGCCCTCACCGAAGACTGTGGAGATCACCGCGGCGCGACCGCGGTAGTAGATCGAATAGAGCATCTCGTTGCCGACGATGTCGTCGACAAGGCTCATGTGGTCGTCCTCGTCGGCCAGGACCGCGTTGGCCTCGCAGACCAGCTGCTCGGTGAGGCCGCGGTAGGCGACGTGGATGTCGTTTCCCTTGTTGGTCGGGCGGTACTCCGACGGGCGAAGGGCCGGCGTCGGCAGGTCGTCGGGATCGACGTCCTCGCCGAGTGCCTCGGCGACCCGCACCATGAACGGTGTCATCAACCCTCCCGATGTGATCCGGACCACTGTGATCGCTGGACGGAAACTAGGCGCAGCAAGCGATGGCATCCGGCGCCCGTTCCCGCCTGCGGAACGCAATTTTCGGCCCTGTCCCGCGGACCGGTACAACGATCATGGAAGTTCGCGGAGCACAAGAGTCCTTCGCCGCGAAGGGCTTCGCCTGCAACCGCGATCATCGGCCGAGGAGGGCAGTTGAACGATCAGCCAGGCAACGTCGACGCGACGCCCGCTGGCGGTGACCGTGGTCGTCTCCCGACGCGCCGGTCGAGGGCAAGGAGTCCGAACTGACCGCGTGGGCGCACGGGATCAGCGAGGCGGCCGCGAACTTCGACGGGCACCTCGGCGCCCAGATCTACCCGCCCTCACCACCGCGACCGCGAGGATCTGGTGCTCGCCTTCAGCTTCTCCACGGCCGCCCACCTGAGCGCATGGGAGACCAGTCCTGAGCGCGCGCAGTGGCTCGCAGCGGTCACAGGCCCTGTCGACCGGCTGCGCTGCACGCGCACGCCGTCAGCGGATTCGAGGACCTCTTCGCGCCGAGCGTCCATGCAACCACGACTCCCCCGCCGCGATGGAAGACCGGGATCGTCATCGCCCTCGCCCTGTTCCCCATGTCGCTGCTGCTCAACTGGCTGCTGATGCCGCATCTGTCGTCCTGGAACGTCGTGCTTCGGGTCGCTCTCTCGGTGGCCATGATCGTCCCGTGGATGATCTACCTCGGCGTGCCGTACCTGACGAAGTGGCTGAGGCCCTGGCTGGTCAAGCCGCGGCAGTGACGCTACTGGCCGTGGGTGACCGCCTCGACGTTGTTCCCGTCAGGGTCGCGGACGAAGGCGCCGAAGTAGCCCGGGTGGTACTCGGGCCACACCCGCGGCTCGTGGAGTACCTCGGCACCCGACGCCACCGCCGCGTCGCGGAAGGCCAGGACCGCCTCCCTCGTCGGTGCACGGAAGGCCAGGTGGGACTCGCGGAAGCCGTCCCCCGAGTTGTGCGGGCCGAGCCAGAACGAGGGGAAGTCGACGCCGTAGCCGATGACGTCCCCCCGGTCGAAGATGCGGCGACCGCCCAACGGGGCCAGGACGGCGTCGTAGAAGGCCGCGCTCGCGGCGACATCCGAGCACTGGATGCTGATGTGATCGATCATGCGACCACTGTTGCACCCACGCGTCTAGGTTGACGCCGTGAGCAAGAAGTCCGGCAAGAAGTCACTGCGGAACGGATGGCCGCTGCTCGAGGCGATCGCGTTCGAGCAGATCCCGCTGCGCGAGGTGTCCGGGCTGGCGATTGCGCCCCTTCCCCGTGGACTGTGCCTCGTCGCGGTGGGCGACCACGGTCCCGGCGTTGCCCTCGCGCCGCTGGACTCGGGGCGGATGAGCGGATGGGACGTCATCGACCTTTCGGCGCTGACGAAGCCGGCCGGTGCTCCCGAGTTCGACCAGGCCGAGGCGGTCGCCGCGGATGGCCACCAGCAGGCGCTGGTGCTGATCGAGGACCCGCCACTGCTGCTCGTTCTCGACACGCTGAACCGAAGGCTGACGCACGCCTACGTGCTGGTCAGCGGCGAGCACCCGGGGCTGGACGCGAGCTGGCGGGACGACTCCTCCTCGCGGGGCGAGGGCTTGGTGCTGCTGCGCCGGGGCCATGTGCTCGTCCTGAAGGAGAAGCGGCCCGCCGGCCTCCTCGAGTTCGGTCCCCCCGGCGACGAGCCCCTGGGCATCTCCGCGGACACGCTGCACCACAGCGGCGAGCCGTGGCAGGCACCCGACCTCGCGCAGCTGGTCGGACTCGCGTGGTGGCCGGTCGACGACACCCTCGCAGACCTCTCGGACGCCTCCGTCGGCCCGGACGGCGGCCTGTACCTGCTCTCCGACCAGTCGAACGCGATCGGGCAGCTGGCGTTGCCCCTCGCCGTCGACGGGACACCCCAATACGTGCAGGTGTGGGGGCTCGACGACGCGATCGAGAAGGCCGAGGGGCTGACGTTCCTGCCGGATGGTTCCGGGCTCGTCGCCGTCGATCGCAGCGATCGGGGCCGCAACCTCGCGACGCTGCCCCCGCTGGCCGAGTGGCCGCGACCTTGACGACCCTGCTGGCGAGCGCCTGCCCGTCAGGGTCTCGAGGCCTCCGCCAGGATCTCCAGGATGTGCCGGTACGGCCGACCGGTCGCCCGCGTCATGCCCAGTTCGCAGGTGCGATTCACCGAGGCGTAGGCGTCGAACTGCCGCGTGGCGACCGAAGCCGCCTCCCCCGACGTGGCCGACGCGGTGAGTTC
The DNA here is from genome assembly GCA_963755335.1 of uncultured Actinomycetes bacterium. Lineage (GTDB taxonomy): Bacteria > Actinomycetota > Actinomycetes > S36-B12 > S36-B12 > UBA10649. Next base: position 874,002 of record CAVWJW010000008.1, on the reverse strand, counting down.
CGGGTGCAGCAGACCGCGATCACCCGCGAACGCGCAGCACCCCCAGTCGTCGGGCACCACGACGTCGTCCGCGACTGCGCCCGCGATCGTGCGCAGGTCGTCGTTGATGCCCAGGTGCGTCGACGAGCAGGTGGGGTGCAGCGCGATCGACCCGAGCCGTCGGGTGATCGTGAGCGCGGGAAGTACCGACTGCGTGGCGAAGGCAACCGAGTCGACGACCTCGATGCGGACTCCGTGCCCGCGCTCGACATCGGCAATCGCCCCCTGCAGCCCCTCCGTGCATGAGGCTGCGTCGCATACGACGGGCAGCCGCCCGTGCCTCGTCGCCTCCCATAGCCACGGCACCAGCGCCGCGCGCATCCGGTCGAAGCCGGACGTCATGCCCTTCGACTTCCAAGGCGTTCCACAGCACATCGACCCGATGCCGTCGGGGATGACGACCTGCACGTCCGCGCGGCGGCACAGTTCGAGGAATGCCGACTCGACTCCATCGCCCTGCTCGGCGGCGAACATAGTGCCCACGCACGCCGGGAAGTACACCGCGACCGGCCGCACGGCGCGCATCGGCAGGCGCTGCGTCCCACCCGGCGGCAGCCGGCTGTCCCACTGGGGCACGACGCCCGCGACGGCGACGCGGCGTGCCATCGCCGTGACCGAGGCCAATGCGGCTGACGGGAGGTGGCTGGCCGCATCCAGGGCAAGCGCCACGCCTCCCGTCGTGGTCCTCCAGTGCCCGCTCGCGACGCGCCATGCGGCGTCCTGCACCGGCTTGCGCTGATCGGCGCGAAGGCGCTTCACCAGGGCGCCCGTGTCGACGAGCACCGGGCAGGCGGTCTGGCACATGCCGTCCACCGCACAGGTCTGTATGCCGTCGTAGAGGTACTCGGCCTCGAGTTCGCGCGCGAGCCCCGAGTTGCCCGCCGCCCGCGCGGACGCGAGGTCGCGCCGCAGGACGATGCGCTGCCGGGGCGTCAACGTGAGGTCGCGGCTCGGGCAGACCGGCTCGCAGTAGCCGCACTCCACGCAGCGGTCCACCTCCTGCTCGACCTTCGGAGTGATCTTCAGATGGCTGAGATGGGCCTGATCGTCGTCGTTGAGCAGGACGCCCGGGTTGAGGATGCCTCGCGGATCGAGCAGGCGCTTCACCTCGAGCATCACGTCGTAGAGCTCGTCCCCGTACTGGCGCCGAACGAAAGGCGCCATGATCCGCCCCGTCCCGTGCTCGGCCTTCAGCGTGCCGCCGTTGCCGAGAACGAGGTCGACCATGTCGTCGGTGAAGGCGCTGTAGCGGGCCAGCAGCTCCGGTCGGTCGAATCGCTCGTTGAGCAGGAAGTGGATGTTGCCGTCCTTGGCGTGGCCGAAGATGACGCTCTCCTCGTAGCCGTGCCTGTCGAAGAGGGCTATCAGCTCGGCGCAGGTGTCGGCGAGGAGCGGCACCGGCACGGCGACGTCCTCGAGCAGTGCGGTCGTCCCCGACGGCCGGTTGCCGGCGACCGTCGCATACAGGCCCTTGCGGATGTGCCACAGTCCGGAACGCGTCGTGGCGGAGTCGGTCAGTTGGGCCGGGGTAGCGAGCGGCAGTCGGCTGAGCATGGCGCGGGCGCCGTCGACGCGCTCGGCCAGCAGCCCTGCTGTCGCCTCCTGGTACTCGACGAGGAGCGCCGCGTGACGGTCCACAGCGATGCGTGTCAACACTTCCGGGGCCTGCGCGTCGCGCTGCGCCACTCGCAGCGACGTCTGGTCGAGCAGTTCGATTGCGGCAAGCCCAGAGGCGACCAGCTCGGGCAGTGCGTCGGTGGCATGGTCAAGGTCGTCGAAGACCAGGAATCCCGTGGCGACACTGGGGAGGACGGGAATCGTGCGGAACGTGACCTCAGCGACGAAGCCGAGCGTCCCCTCGCTGCCGACCATGAGGTGGGCGAGGACGTCGATCGGCCGCTCGAAGTCGAGGAAGGCGTTGACGCCGTAGCCCATCGTGTTCTTGAGTGCGAACTGACGCTCGATGGTCCGCACCGATTCGGGGTTCGCCCTGACGCGGTCCCGCAGCCGCACCAGACCTGCATGGATGTCCGGCTCCAACTGGCGCAGCCGAGCGTCGGCGTCCGGCTGGTCCGTGTCGAGCACCGTGCCGGTACGACAGCACGATGACCATCGATTCGATCGTCCGGTACGAGTTGAACTCCGTGCCGCACACCATTCCGCTGGAGTTGTTCGCGACGACGCCGCCGATCGTGCATGCGGCCTCGCTCGCCGGATCCGGCCCGAGCTTGTAGCCGTGGGGCGCCAGGCGGGCATTGACCTGCCGCACCGTCGCACCCGGCTCGACGCGAACGCGGCGACCCTCGTCGAGCACAGCGATCGACCGGAAGTTGCGACGCGTGTCGACGAGAACGCCGCTGGTGGATGCCTGCCCGCTGAGACTCGTGCCACCAGAACGGAACGTGAGCGGCAGGGCCTGCGCCGTGCTCGCGACCATCAGCCGAGCGATGTCGTCTGTCGTGGCGGGTGTCGCCACCGCCACCGGCGTCAGCAGGTAGTGCGAGGCGTCGTGGGCGTAGGCCAGTCGATCGGTCGCCCGGCTTCGGACTGCATCCGGCAGCACCCGCGAGACGGCCTCGACGATGCGGGCATCCGTCGGCAGCGCGGAGGCCGGGGTCGCAGCGGTCACGCCCCCAACCTAGGCGTCGTGCTCAGTAGCCTCGCGAGCTGTCCTCGACGGAACCGCCCGAGACGGTCTCCGCGAACTCGGCAGCCGTCATCGGCTTGGAGAACATGGGGTAGTCGTAGGTGATCGCGTTGGCGTGCTCCTCCTGGCTCGTCGCCCCGACGCAGTCCGTCAGGGTGACGACCTCGAAGCCGCGCTCGTAGGCCGACCGCATGGTCGACTCGACGCAGCAGTTCGTCAGGAAGCCGCCCAGCGCCACCGTCTTGATGCCCTTGCTGCGCAGGATGAAGTCGAGGTTCGTGCTCGCGAACGCGTCGAGTCCGCGCTTGCCCTCGAGCACGATGTCGCCCTCCTGCGGCGCCATCTCCTCGACGATCTCGGCGCCCCAGGAGCCCTTGACGAAGGAGTTCGTGTCGACGACGCCCTTGAGGATGCCGTAGGGCGTGGACGTGATCTCGTTGTACCCGTCCGCGAACTGGATGGGCGCGTGGATGATGGTGGCCCCGGCCGCCCGTGCAGCAGCGACTGCCGCCTGCGCGTTGTCGAGCATGTGGGTCGAGTCCATGACGTCCTTGACGGCGCCGTGCAACGTGCCGCCCTCACTCGTGAAGTCGTTCTGGAACTCGACGAGGACGACGGCGGTGCTCTGCGGATCCATGGGGGCTCCTGTCGTTTGCTTAGGGGAGAGACGGGCAACTCCTGAGGTCGCGCGGGAGAAGTCACCCGTTCAACTGACGAATGCCGAATTTTAGCCCGGTGCTCAAGTCGAGGGCGGATCGAACGCAATCGTTAGACCGGACACTGCCCTTCGCGTGCAGTCATTGCTCCGTCAAGGCCGTCGACTCACAGCGCAAATGGACGGCTATCGAGCGGAGGCTGAAGTTGTCGGAACGTAATCAACCCTGATCGAGGGGTCGCGGTGATCGGCCACGATTTGGCCCGCGAGGCAGTGCCTCGTTTCGCCGCTATTTGTCAGAAGCACGGGGCGAGGAGCAGTCATGTCTAGTAACGCGCGCATTGAGGGAACCGCACCGCGTCGCAACGGAACGCGCTCCTCGTGGCGAACAACCCTGGTGACGATCACAGCCACGCTGTGCATGCTGGTGAACGGGTTCATCCTGGCACCGGCTGCGACTGCGGATTCGACCGATCCGACGCCCACGGTGGCCGAGTCGACGATTCAGACCGACGCGGCTCCCCCGACCGATCCGTCAGCGGTACCCCCGGCAGCCGACGCTCCCCCGCTGGCCCCATCACCGACCGAAGATCTGACGCCCCCTCCGGCCGACGTGCCCTCAACGGTCCCTGCGGATGAGTCCGCTCCGGTCGACACCCCTTCCGATTCGGCAAGTGACGCCCTGCCACCCCTGCTGGACGGCGATCCGCTGGTCACCGATGAGCCGACCGTTGACCCGACTGATTCCCCCACTGCCACTCCGACTCCGACCGCCCCTGTCGATCTCGCGAAGGTTGACGTGTCGACGGACAAGCCCGTGTACGCAGCAGGCGACACCGTCGTCCTCACCAGCTCCGACTGGACCGGGCGACGAGGCCGTGACCATCGTGGTGACGAACACCGGCACCGACGCCGTCATTCATGACGCCACGCAGGACGTGGGCAAGGACGGATCGGTCAGTGACACCTTCACCCTCCCGGCGGCTCACGCGGACTCCTTCGCTGTCGTTGTCTCCGGCACCAACACTGATCGGAAGGCCAAGGGGACGATCTCCGAGGCCGCTCTCGGTGACGTCACGATCGCCAGCGACCAGTCGGACTACCAGCCCGGCAACCCCGTGGTTCTCGCGGGAACCGGCTGGACCGGCGACAAGACCGTCCAGATCGTCGTGAACGACACCCTCGGTCAGTCGTGGCGGCATGACATCGACGTCACCGTCGCGGACGACGGGACCATTACCGACTCCCTGTTCCTGCCCTTCTACTTCGTCTCCAACTACGACGTCGTGGCCACCGGCCGTGACTCCGGTCGCGTCGCCAAGGCTGACAAGCTGGACTACAACCCCGCGGCCCCCGTCGTCTTGACGGGCGCCGGGTGGCTGGGCGACAACACGGTTCGGATTGTCGTCAACGACACAGTTGGACAGACGTGGCAGCACACGGTCACTCTGGACGTGGCCGACGACGGCACCATCGTGGATAAGTTCAACCTCCCCAATTACTTCGTCTCCAACTACGACGTGACCGCCGTCGGGACCGAATCAGCGCGATCGGCGACAACCACGTTCACGGATGCTGAGTACACGGCGAAGATCACCGTTCGGAAGGCAGGTGCTCGAGTCGGAGCAAACGAGCAAGCCCTGAACGGTGCGAGGTTCGACTTCTACAAGACTTCGTCGACAGTTGACCCAGGCGGCGCGCCCTACGCGACGTGCACAACTGGGGTAGCCAATTCAGACGCGTCTGTTCCCGCCTCCGGTGAGTGCTATGCGTTGATTTCCCACGGAAACGGCTCGGTCACTGACAACCAACCGGTGTTGGTGGTGGAGCGAGCGACACCCAGCGGCTACAACGTCCTACCCGACGTCGCACTGGGCTCGATCAACTCGAACACAACCGTCACCCGCTATCTCCCCATAAGCCTGACGGTGCAGAACAGCGGCAATTACAGCCTGCCATCAGCGAGCAGCTACATCGCCAACCGCGCGAACAATCCCGCGTGGCCAGGCTTCTGCGGCATGAATGTGGCCCTTCTCTTTGACGAATCCGCCTCGATCACGAGTGACAACTGGACCACTATGAAGGAATCGGCTGCTCAGTTCGTCGAAGCCCTCGCCGGTACGCCGTCCAAGGTCGCCCAATTCAGCTTCGGCACGAACGCGCTCACCTCTAAGTACGTGCCATTGACGACCGCATCCGCAGCCTTGGCGACGACTATCCGCTCCAAGGCGCAAACCACCAACCCGGCTCAGTACACGAACTGGGACGCCGGCCTCATGCAGATCGTCGATAAGGCAAATGCCACCGGTGAGCGCTACGACGCCGTCATCGTCCTCACCGACGGCGACCCGACGACGTACACAGGGGGCGCGACCGGTACCACGGTCACGCTCGACAACGTGATTGAAGGCGTCTTATCGGCCAACGCCGTCAAGCAACTGCCAGGAACGGCAGCCGAGTCACACACACGAGTGATCGGTGTGGGCATCAGTATGTGGGACAACTCGGTCAAGAACCTGGCAGCTATCTCCGGGCCACTGGCAAACAACGACTACTACGCGACCACCTGGACCGGGCTCATCGACGCGTTGAAGGCCATCGCCACTGAACAGTGCGGCGGGACCGTCACGGTGGAGAAGCAAATCGGCTCCACAGTGGTGACCAACCCTGTCTTGACGTCAGAGTCGAACGGCTGGCCATTCTCCGCCGTCATTTCGAGCGGTGGTGGATCACTCGGCACGCCTAGCCCGGCGGACGGCACGACCGGGGTTCTCGGTGCGTTCAACGGTCAGCTGCAATGGAAGCCGATGGGCGGAACTTGGCCGAAGACCGTGCGTGTCACCGAGACGGCGACAACGCAAGGCCAAGGTAGCTACACGCTGAAGGACATGTTGTGCACCGGCGGAACCTCCTTCACGAAGGGAAGCAACTACGTCGACGTCACGTTTGGCGCATCTGCAGCTGTGAAGTGCGCCTTTGCAAATGACCGCGACAAGGGCAGCTTGACGGTCGTGAAGTCGCTGACGAACAACGAGGGCGCGACCACGCCGGCGACGTTCGCCATCGGCTACAGCTGCAAGATCGGTGAGACGGTGACCAAGTCGGACACCGTGAACGTGGCCCCCGGCCCGACCGGTGTCACCGTCGGCGGTATCCCGACCGACTCGGTCTGCACGATCACCGAGGCGGCCCTGACCCCGATCAGCGGCTACACCTGGGCCGGGGTCACCTACGATCCGCAGTCCATCAAGGTGTCCTCGACGACCGGCACGTTCACCGTCAAGGCCGTCAACTCCATCACCCGCGACATGGGCAGCTTGACGGTCGTGAAGTCGCTGACGAACAACGAGGGCGCGACCACGCCGGCGACGTTCGCCATCGGCTACAGCTGCAAGATCGGTGAGACGGTGACCAAGTCGGACACCGTGAACGTGGCCCCCGGCCCGACCGGTGTCACCGTCGGCGGTATCCCGACCGACTCGGTCTGCACGATCACCGAGGCGGCCCTGACCCCGATCAGCGGCTACACCTGGGCCGGGGTCACCTACGATCCGCAGTCCATCAAGGTGTCCTCGACGACCGGCACGTTCACCGTCAAGGCCGTCAACTCCATCACCCGCGACATGGGCAGCTTGACGGTCGTGAAGTCGCTGACGAACAACGAGGGCGCGACCACGCCGGCGACGTTCGCCATCGGCTACAGCTGCAAGATCGGTGAGACGGTGACCAAGTCGGACACCGTGAACGTGGCCCCCGGCCCGACCGGTGTCACCGTCGGCGGTATCCCGACCGACTCGGTCTGCACGATCACCGAGGCGGCCCTGACCCCGATCAGCGGCTACACCTGGGCCGGGGTCACCTACGATCCGCAGTCCATCAAGGTGTCCTCGACGACCGGCACGTTCACCGTCAAGGCCGTCAACTCCATCACCCGCGACCGCGGGACGCTGGTGCTGGCCAAGACGCTGTCTGGCGGCCCAGCTGGCTACACCGGCCCGTTCAGCATCGCGTACACCTGCGGAGTCGATACCGACGGCAAGACCGCCATTGCGGGGTCTGTGTCGGTCGCCGCGGGCGCGTCGGCTGAACCGATCAGCGGAATCCCGACGGGCAACACGTGCGTGGTCAGCGAGCCCACGTTGCCGACGGCCCCGTCCGGGTACACGTTCCAGACCCCCTCGTTCACACCGTCTAACACGGTGACGATCCCGGACGAGGGAACGAAGTCGGTCACCATCACGACGAACAACGTGCTCAAGGCCAACGACAATCCTCCGCCGCCTGACGGTGCGCTGACGCTGTCGAAGACCCTGACTGGCGGCCCGGCCGACTACAAAGGTCCCTTCACCATCGTTTACGCCTGCAGCGCGTCTGCGAGCGGAAGCGTGTCGGTGATGGCGGGCAGTTCGGTCACGGTCTACAACCTGCCCGGCGGGCTGACCTGCACGGTCAGCGAGCCGAACCTGCCGACGCCGCCGCAGGGCTTCACGTTCGGCACGCCGACGTTCGCGCCGTCGAACACGGTGACGACGTCAGCCGGCGCCACCGTCGGAGTCACGACCAAGAACACGCTCAACGAGGTGTCGACCGCAGTCGTCGTCCCCGAGCCGGGAACACTCCCGACTCCGAAGCCGACACCTAAGCCGACTCCGAAGCCCAGTCCGGTTACCGTGCCGCAGGCGGCCGTGATCCCGAACAGCGTTCCCGCGGGCAACGGTTCACCGCTCCTGCCAGGTGGCGTCCCGACATGGGTCTGGGCCCTGATGCTGGCAGCCCTCACCGGGGCAGCAGGCGCTGCGACTCGGATCAAGTTGGAGCGCGACCGCGACGAGTAAGTCAGGTACTGGCGACAAGGTAAGTCGCAACGCGAGGCCCGTCCTGGGACAACCGGGGCGGGTCTCACGTACGAGCGCCTGGGCAGAGTGTCGATTGCCTTCCGTTCCCCTCCCCCAACCAATACGCTTCGTGATCAATCGTCACATTTCCGGCACGGCTCTGTGGGGACGACACGATGGCACTGCTCGGGGGCTATGCGCGCGCGACCGGCGTCGTCCTGCCGCGCGTCGTCACGATCAACATCGCCCGCGCGTCCGGCGCCGACGCCCGGCGATTCGTGGTCCGTCTCCACGAGGAGGGCACTCCGATCGCCTGGCGTCACGACGTCGTACTGCGGGACACGACGGCTGCGGCGATCGCCCGCGACCTGATCGTTCTCGACGACTTCGCTGAGGGCCTGGTCGACTCGCGTTCGCGCGCGTCCAAGGCAGCCGTGCGCATCGGACGTCGTCTCTTCGCCGCATTCCTCGGCGCGGACGGAGCCGAGTTCCTGCGCGAGCACGAGCCGACGGCCCTGATGATCGACGCCGACGAGACGGTCCTGAACCTGCCCTGGGAGCTCCTGGACGATGGTGATGGCCCCTTCGTCCAGCGCTGGCCATTCGGCCGCCTGGTGACCACCACAACGCGTCCTAGACCCGAACGGGACCCGGTCGACGAGGACACGACGATCGCCGTCCTGGCAGTCGTCGATCCGTCACGGGAGTTCACTGACGTGGATGACGAACTGGCCGCGCTGCGCCAGCTCAGCGAAGTCGGCAACCTGCAGCTCGACATCCTCGAGCGCGACGAGGCCACCAGTGGCGCCCTCGCAGAACGCGTCGCCGCCACCGCGTACGACGTCGTCCACTTCTCCGCACACGGTGGATTCAGCGCCGCCAAGCCGGGCCAGAGCGGCCTGCTGCTCGCCGACGGTCCCCTGCTGACGTCGCGCATCCTCGACCTCCCGTGGCGCAAGCCGCCCTACATCGCCCTGGTCAGCGCCTGCTGGAGCGGCCGCTCGGCACCCGACCGACGGCTCACCAGCCCGCGCGCCGGCAGCAACGGAGTCGCCGCAGCATTCCTTGCCTCCGGGGCGAGCTCCTGCCTTGGGTTCGGCTGGCCCGTGCACGTCACGGCCGCAGCCCAGTTCGTCGGCGAGTTCTACGACTCCCTCGTGCGCAACGTCAACGTCGGCGCCGCCGTTCTCGACGCACGCCGCTCATTGCTGCGCACCTTTGACGATCACGGCGATCTGGCCGGCCTCGGAGCCGTCTACTACGGCGACGCCGGCACGGCAGAGCGGCGCGACGTCCAGCATGCCAAGCCCCCCACGACCCCCGACCCCACCCGACGAGACATCGCAATGGCGAGTTGAGGAGAAGCAATGGCGCGACGCAAGTTCGGCGACCTGATCATCCTGCTGCCCGGGATCACCGGCAGCGTGTTGCAGTGCAACGGCAAGGACGTCTGGGCCATCACGCCCGCGTCGGCGATCGCCGCGCTGTTCAGCCTGGGCAACAACATCAAGGACCTGCAGATCAAGGGCAAGGATGACTGGACGAAGGACGATCTCGGCGACGGCGTCACCGCGCCACGCCTCGTGCAGGACGTCCACCTGATCCCGGGCTTCTGGCAGATCGACGGCTACACCGCCATCAAGACACGCCTGTTCGCCGAGCTCACCCTCGAGGAGGGCAAGAACTGGTTCGACTACCCGTACGACTGGCGCCGCGACAACCGCGTGCACGGACGCCAGCTCGGCGACCGCGCGCCGAAGTGGCTCGACGCGTGGCGCAAGGCGAGCGGCAACAAGGACGCCAAGCTCGTGCTGCTGGCGCACTCGATGGGCGGCCTGATCGCGCGCGACTTCCTCGAGCGGCACGACGGCTGGAAGATCACCCGGCACCTCATCACCTTCGGCACCCCTTACCGCGGCTCGATGAACGCCGTCTCCACCCTCATCAATGGGATCGACAAGGGTCTTGGCCCGATCTCCGTCGACCTGAGCCCGTTGGTCCGGTCGTTCCCGTCCATGCACCAACTGCTGCCCATCTATCCGTCGGTGGACGTCGGCGGCAAGCTGGTGCGACCGGGTGAGGCGACCCTCCCCGGGATGAGTGCAGCGCTGGCCGCGGACGCGCTGAAGTTCCACCGCGACATCGAGGCGGCCGTCACGGCGAACTCCGCCAACCCCGCCTACCGCTCCGGCGGGTACCAGATCACGCCCATCGTCGGCATCGCCCAGCCCACCGACCAGTCGGCCAAGCTCACCGGCGCGACGGTCGCGACCTACCTGAGCCTGGGTGGTGACGACAGCGGGCGGCGACGGCACCGTGCCCCGCGTATCGGCCACCCCGATCGAGCTGTCGGACTCCCCGCGGGAGACGTACGTGTCGACCAAGCATGGCTCGCTGCAGAACGCCGAGGCTGCCCTCACCCAGGTGGTCGGCACGGTGACCCGCAAGAGCCTCGCCGGGCTACCGCGAACTGCCGTTCAACGGCTTCACGCCTCGATGCACCGACGGTGCTCAGCACGACGCAGGAGCTCGACCTCGTGGTCAAGACGCTGGGCGCCCCGTCGACCGTGCGAGCGCTTGTGGAGGACGTGGCGACGGGCAAGGCTGTCCGGCGACGGACCCTCCGGCGCAAGCGTGACGGGTCGTTCCCCGCCACCATCCCCCCGTTGGCCGAGGGTGTGTACCGCGTCACCATCGCCTCCGACGACGAGCAGATGACACCCGTGTCCGACCTCGTCACTGTCATCGATCGCCGCAAGCGCAAGCGCTAAGACCGTTGCACGCACGACCAACGATGTGAAGGAGGACTGAGCATGACCACCAAGCGCGCAGTGTGCGTGGGAATCAACGAGTTCATCAACCTGCCCCGGGCCAACTGGCTCTATGGCTGCGTCAACGACGCCAACGACATGGCGGCCTTCCTCAAGTCCAAGTACGGCTTCGGACCGAAGGACGTCACGGTGCTGACCGACGCGAAGGCGACGAAGGCCGCCGTGATGGGCAAGCTGGCATCCATCGTCAAGCTCGCCGAGCAGGGCAAGGTGACGCACATCGTGTTCACCTACTCCAGCCATGGCACGCAGGTACCCGACACCAATGGCGACGAGCCCGACCGAGCCGACGAGGCCTTCGTCGCGTACGACATCGCGCAGGCGGGCGACCACTGGGACACCAACACGGTCATCGTCGACGACGAGCTCGCCGCCCTGTTCGCGCGCGTTCCCGCTGGCGTCCTCGTCGAGGCGTATCTCGACACCTGCCACAGCGGCACCGGGCTCAAGGCGATGGACCTGCTGGCCGGACGCCGGCCGAAGTTCCTGCCTCCGCCAACGCCCGTCGGCCTGGACGACGTCACCGAACGCAACGTGACGCCCTTCGCCGAGGGCGTGGCCAGGGGTGTGAAGCAGCCGAAGTTCAGGCCGGGCAAGGCAATGAGCAACGGTCCCCGCGGACTCGTCAAGCCGGCGGCTCCCATCCTGTTCGCCGCCTGCCGCTCGGACCAGACCTCGTCGGACGCCACCTTCAACAGGCGCCCGAACGGGGCGTTCACCTACTTCCTGCTCAAGGAATTGAAGAGGAAGGCGTCGGCGTCGCGAGCCGATCTGCTGACGTCGATCCGTGTCGACCTCAAGGCCGCCCGCTACGACCAGGTGCCCCAGCTCGAGTGCCCGCCCGCCGTGAAGAAGACCAAGGTCGGCGCCTGACCGGCTAACGCCTCGTCGGGCCGTGCATGTAGCCGAACACGGCGGCCCGGCGTGCCGCGATCTCCGGCTCGGCCATGCCGATCACCGACGGCCCGGCCGCCTCGTCGAGCCGCTGCTGCTGGCGCTCGGCGTCGAGCACCGGCTTCAGCGCGGCGAACGACAGGCGTCCACCCTCGTTGAATCGGATCAGCCCTCCTCCGCGAAGAACGACGGGATCCCGCGTCCGCAGCCCGAGTCGGTTCCGGGCCTCATGGGCCGACATCGGCACCTGCTGGACGAAGCTCGCCCCGATCTCGGACACGACGAAGCCGTCCGGTGCCACGCGCAGACTCGGACGGACCCGCTCGACGACCAGGCTCACGTCCGGATCGATCGCCGCAGCCCGCAGGATGGCGGGGTTCTCCCAGAGGAATCGGTATACCTCCTCGGGGTCGGAGGCCAGCGCTGACAGCCGCACGGGATAGCGCAGGTCGCGCAGGCCGGCAAGCCCGTCGAGGTCGTCGTCGGCCGCCGCGGAGATGCCGGCGGGCGCGAACGACTTGCGAACGACGGCTCGGTAGTCCAGGGCATCGTCCGGCATCACGACGAAGTCGGCGGCCAGGATGCCGCGCAGGAGGTCGTCGAACGTGACGTCGATGGGTGGCGTGTAGCCCAGGCCGCGGATGAGCATCGCCAGCACCTGCCGGCCCACCTTCGCTCCCGACTCCCCGATCTGGAACTCGCTCGAGCGCCCGCCGGGCCGGTCCATGCGCGTGCGCCACAGCACCAGCACGGCGTCCATCAGCGCGTTGCTGAACACCGTTCCGCGCTGATGCGGCTCCGTGATCGAGCGCCAGTCGGCCGGGGTTCCCTCCGGCACCACGCGACGCAGGGCCGGGTGCGACTGCACGGGTGCAGCAGCCTCCGCCTGGGGATCACGCAGCGCCGGGCGACCGCGATCGGTATGCGAGAACAAGCCGTCGGCCACCCCGAACAGTCCCGACTGGACGATCTCATCGTCCCTCCCGTCGAACCCGTCCTCGGTGTTGATGGTGGCCTGCAACTGCTCGACCACCCTCTCGGTCGACGAGAAGACCGAGAGCATCGCGACGACGTCGGCCATCGACTCGTGCATGGCGTGCTCGTCGAAGGTTCCATCGGGATCGGCGAGGTGCGGGCGGTAGCCGTCGATGATCGCGTGCGTCACCTCGTGCGTGACGACGTCGCGGTACAGCGCGAGCGGCACGTGCTTGCGTGCGCGCGGGTCATGGCGGTGCCCGAACCTGATGACGCCACGCGCACCGTCGTAGCCACTGTCCTCGTAGGAGATCGGCTCGAAGAGCTCGAGCGCGAGGCGATGGCCGCGGCACTTCCACGCCAGGCGGCGGCCCATCGTCGACTCGAAGAGCGACAGCGTGGACGCCGCAACGGCGTAGGCGTGCTGGGCGAGGAACTTCCGGTCGCCGATGAGCTTCTCGACGTCCGTCGGACATCGGCGGTCGTTGTAGGCGATGTCCTCGAACTCGGAGTCGAGGATCAGCGGTCGTGCTGGTGTTCCGTCCTCGCCGCCGATATGCGTGCTGAATCGTCCCCCCGTCGGACCGCGGGACAGCCGCTCCCACGGGACCGGACAGTGTGGTGCTGAGCGGGGCGCCGTTCAGTAGCGTGAACGGGCCTTCTGCGAGGGCGGTGACGTTGCGCCTGCTGCTGGCGAAGTCGGCCACTGGGAAGGAGGCGTCGGACAAGCGCCCTCCCTCCCGAAGTGGTGCGAGTGCGCTGATTGTCCTGTTTGCGTCAGGACGCGTCAACGGTGACGTCGCGCCCCACCCGAATGCACTCGCGCAGGTGCTCGTCGCGACCGACGTATCCGCCGTCCCACACGACTGCTCGCTCCACGGTCCCGTCGACCACGGCACCAACGCCGATCACGCTGGCGCCACCACTGGAGATCAGGTTGGCGTGAAGGTAGTCACGTGGCGTTCCACAGTCGACGAAATCGCCGTCGGCGAGGACGCACTCGAGTTCGCCGGCCTGCCATGCGGGCGCCCAGACCAGGTCGAACAGCCCGGCGAACCCGTCCGGCATGGCCGCCGCTGTGGCGGCCGGAAGCAGGCACGCCCCGACGTACTGGCGCGTCCCGAAATCGCTCGGCGCACCGCGGTCGACGACGAGGATGCGCGGACCGGTACCCGTCCAGCCGTCGATGAGTCGTTCGAGCCCGCCGGTGAGGTACGCGTCGCTGTTGCGCACCAGCACGGGGCGTCCCCTGATCCAGTCGCGCAGATGCCCGATCGCCCCCGCACTTCCGAGTCGTTCGCTGGTCTCGTCCGAGACGTGAATGCCGGAACCGCGCAGATGGCCGATCACGTCGTCGGCGCGGTAGTGCACGTTGACGGCCACATCCACGGCGAAGGGCCGCACCGATTCGATCGCCAGGTCGAGCAGTGGGACGTTGCCGACCGGGCACAGGGCTTTGGGCCGGAGATCCGTCAGCGGACGCAGTCGCGTGCCGAGTCCCGCGGCCAGGACGACGGCGCACAGGTCCACCGACCACTCAGCACTCACGCGGGCAGCGTATCGGCGCTGTTTCGACCAACGCCGTCACGCAGCGGGGCACGGAGCGACGCCTGCAGTCGAACAAGGGCACCTGTGGACGACGCGATGCGAAGGGTCGCCGGCGTGGCCACGCTGGCGATCATGCCCGTGCTCTCCGGTCCCGACCCGATCCACCTGCCATCGCTGCTCCGTATGTCCGACGCCGTCGCGGCCGGCCTCACCGCCGACCAGGTGCGCCAGCGTGTTCGGTCGGGACGGTGGCAGGCCATGGCGCGCGGCACGTACCTGCGTCACACCATCGACGGCGACGACCCGTTCGAGGTCGCTCGCACGGAACATGCCGTGCGAGCACGCGCCGCGGCCATGACCCACGCGGCATCGGTCATCGCCCTCGGCAGCGCTGCAGCGGTCCACGCGCTGCCGATCGTGTCGGCCGTGCCGCAGCACGTCCACCTCATCAGCGAGTTCGGCCGGGCTGGCGTGCGGGCCGGTGTGAACATCCACCGTCTGCCGCTCGAGCCCGCCGACATCGACGTCTCCCGCGGTCCGGTCACCACCGTGATCCGTACGTGGACGGACATCACCCGCACAGGTTCCCTCGCCGACAGTCTCGCCTTCGGCGATGCCGCGTTCCGTCGGGGACTGCTCGACGGCTCCCATCTCGTCGAGTTAGCCCAGACCGCCACTGGCCGAGGTGCACGGCGAGTCCGAGTAGCGGCGAGCCTCGTGGACCCCCGCCGTGAGACGCCTCTCGAGTCGTGGTCGGCGGCCTGCTTCCACACGTGGAGGCTGCCGGCCGCGGAGCCGCAGGTCGTGATCCTCGACGCCTCCGGCCGGTTCATCGCGCGGGTGGACTTCCTCTGGAAGGAGTTCAGGGTGATCGGCGAGGCCGACGGCCGGCTGAAGTACGACGGTCCGCGCTCCCTCTATGAGGAGAAGCGACGCGAGGACAGGCTCCGCGGGGCGGGCTATCGCGTCGTCCGCTGGGGCTGGTCCGACCTGGGAACTCCCGAGGCCCTCCTCGACCGGCTCCGCCGCTTGTTCGACCAGTCCGGTCACACAGCGCACGGGGTGTGACGGCAGCGGTCGAAGTTTTGGCCGGTGTGACGGCAGCGGTCGACCTCGCCGCTAGCGGTAGGCGCCGAACTGCCAGTTCGGCATCGCACAGCCGAAGTGCGAGCTTGGTGTCCCCCAGGTGCCCTTGCTCGCTCCGCTGGCGGTCGAGCCGTCGGCGGCCGTGTGCCAGACCCACCAGCGTGCCGTGACCGCGCGCGTCGACGTGAAGTGCCGGGTGAGGTTGACGCATGGAGCCTTGGCGGCAGCCAGCGCGCCCTTCTGGCCGGGCCACGCAGTGGCGGGTGTCTTCAGACGATCGGAGACGGTCAACCAGGCGCCACGGTCAGCGGTCAGCCCGCCGCACGGAATCGAGCGCACCTGCTTGTTCTGCAGCAGCGGGATCCAGCAGTTGCGGTACTTGTCGCCCTTCAGGGCCGTCTTCAACGACGTGGGCAGTCGCAGCAGCGGCGGGCTCGCGTTGAAGTCATCAGGGACGAGCCGGGCCACCGCATTGCAGCGCACCCAGCGATGACCCTTGTCCCACTCCGCCTGGGTCGGTCCTGTGAGGTCAGACGTGAACAGCGACGACGACAGGACCCCGTTCGGCAGGCGAGCCTTCGTCGCCTTGTCGATCGCCTTGTCGCACTCCGGCGTGACCGCCGCGAGGGATGAGACGTAGGCAGCCCACGCCGTCTTGTCCGCCGGAGCCAGCTTGTCGAGACCGCCGGCCTTGCGGGCCTTGGCATCCAGGAGCCCCGCCGCCTCGAAGGAGATCGCACTCGGGTCCGTGATGGTGCCGATGTACACGGTCTGCGCAGTGTGCTTGCGGCTGCACGGCACAGCGGACGCCTCGTTGAGGACCCAGTGGTCGAGGGACTTGTATCGGAAGCAGTCCCCCACGTTGGCCGGCACGACGATGGCCGGGACACTCGGCGCCGCCGAGGCCGCCGGAGCGGACTCGGCTCCGGACGCTCCCGACGCTGCGGCGCTGGCTGCCGCAGGCCCTCCCGCGACTGCGGCGGAATCGGTAGGGCCGGAGCCCGTTCCCGGTCCGCTACCGGCAGGAGATGTCGGCCCCGACGCCGGAGAACCGCTGGTACAGCCGGCGAGGACCAGCGCGAGCGCCGCGAACCCGAGGATCGTCGCCCGCTCTGAAGTTCTCCCTGAAGTTGGCATCGCGGGCGATTGTGGCACGCGCGGCTAGTCGATATCGGTCTGGACGTCTGCGGTGACCGCGACGGCTGCCTGGAACATGAAGTCGAGAACGCGGATGAGATGGGCCGGGGCGAATGGATGCCCGTCGACGTTTCCCGACACCCAGAGTCGCTCGTCGAGGACGGAGAAGGTGACGAACGTCGTCGAGGCGTTCCGCTCGTTGAGGTACTCCAGCAAGGTCACCGTCGCCTCGCACTCGCCCGGCAGGCGCAGCTCAAGCCCGATGATGAAGTCGCTCATCGTCCCGACGAACAGTGAGCCGAGATCTGTCTCAACCCCCCAAGCTTCGCCCTGAACCTGCTGGAGCTCCACGTCGAACGAACCCAGGATCACCTCGCGCACCGCCTCGAGAAGCGTGTCGTCGTCGGCGATGCTGAAGACCAGCGTCTCGGTGTCCTCGAGCACTTCGAGGTCATCCTCGTCAGGCATGGTCCACCTCCTCGTCCACGGTAGCCCCGCCTGAGGGCCAGCGTCGCGCCAACGTGGGCATCGGGTGATACTGGAATCCACGGCGATCACAAGGAGCAGCCATGGGCGAGAAGGCCGATTGGAAGGGCGTGGGCGACTCGCTCAAGTCGCTTGGTGACAAGCTGGCCGCGCACGCGACCGAGGGCACCGCGAAGGTGAAGGAAGCCTCGACCGACGCCGGGCCCGGGGCGGTGGATCAGGTGAAGGCAGGCGGCAAGGCGGCCGTCGACAAGCTCGACGAGACGACCCGCGATCCCGAGGTGGGCACGGCGCTGAAGGAGGCCACGAATCGGTTCCTGGACGCCATCAAGGTCTCCCTGACAGGTGGTGACGTCGAGAAGCCGGTCGCCGACGAGGACGGCGAGCCTGGGCCGCCCGAAGGCCGTGGAGCCCCCGCAGGAGTAGCCGCTGTCGCGTCAGCGCACGAGAGCGGCGGCCGCGTCCGCCGCACGCAGGACGTCCGGCGAGCCGGTGTAGGACGTCACGTGCACGGTCGAGCCGTCGATGCCGGCCGCGTTCGACTGGAGGAGCGACCGGTAGTCGCAGATCACGTCGGCCTGCTCGCACACGGAGAACACCCGTGCGGTCATGCCCGCGGGAAGACGTCCACGGCGCACCTTCGAATCCGCGGGAGCTGCATAGCTGATCCCACGCCCGCTCCCGGCGTTGCCGAGGCTGGTCATCCGCTCGGACGACTGCCGGTCACCGTCGGCCAGTAGTACTGAGGCGTCGATCCGTCGCAGGACCCGCTTTGAGGACGCATCCGCGCTGCGAGTGAGGTCGTGCAGGACTCGGTGCATGACCATGGCGCCCTGCGAGTAGCCGGCCAGGACGAAACGCTGACGTGGACAGGCGACGGCCTGTCGACGCAGGGACTTCTTCGCGTTAGCCACGCCCGCTTCGAGGCCTGCGAAGTACCGAGCCGGGTCAAGAGCCAGCAGTTCTGCCTGCAGTGCCGGGTACTGGAGCGCCAGGGAGCCAACGGACCTGCCCGGTAGATCGCTGGACAGCCGCGTGTAGACGCTGGCCACCTGCGGTCCGAGCCCGGTGCCGGCGTCCGAGGACGAACCGGCCTGCGGCTGGCCCGAGCCCCGGGCACCGAGCACGAGGACGTCGGCGCAGTCAGCTCGCAGAGCGCGGGGCTCGAGCGGCGTCGCTGCCGCTGACGCAGCGCCAACGCCCAGCAGCAGCGCACAGGAGAGAACCAGGATCACTGACCGCTTTGCGCTGAATTCGGCGGTCATGCTGCCATGATGGTTCAGCGGGCGGAGCTTGTCACATCGGCATCGATTCAGGGAGATGTCTTGAGCGAGGCGGACCCTCCGAAGCGCCCGTCAGCGCACCGGTTCGTCGACGTCCCTCCGGTGCCGCAGCGCCCCAGCGACGACGAGGCGGTGCAGCAGGGCAGGCTCATCGTCGCCGTGGTTGTCGCCACGGTCGTCACGATCGCCGCCATCGCTGCGTCAATCGGAGCGTTCTACGCGGGCCTCCAGCAGCCCGTCGATCCGCACGAGGTCTCGATCGGTCGTTACGACACGCTCGTTTCCGGCGAGCTCCCCCCGCTCAACCTGGTCCTTACCGCGCTCCTAGGGATGGTCGCCATCGCGGCTGCCGCCGTGACCTTCGAGGTCATCGCCGCCCTCATGTCGATCAGCCCGCGGCGCCAGGTCCTCACCGCTTACCGTCCCCCGCTCCGCAACACCCCGATCGAGCCGGGCGAGGTCCGGGTTACCGTCCTCATTCCCGCGCACAACGAGGAGCGGTCCCTGCCGACCACGCTCGACGCCTTGGCAGCGCAGACCCGCCAGCCCGACCGGGTCATCGTCGTGGCGGACAACTGCACCGATCGAACCGTGCAGATCGCGCAGGAGATGGGGTACGAGGCCTTCGAGACGGTGGAGAACACGCACCGCAAGGGCGGGGCACTCAACCAGGCGCTCACCAGGCTGCTGCCGACGACCGATGCGAACGACGTCGTGATGGTCATGGACGCCGACACGAGCATCGGGTCGCAGTTCCTCGAGGTGGCAGCCGGACGGCTGGCGGAGGACCCGGAGCTGACCGCGGTCGGCGGCGTGTTCTATGGCGACGGCGGCTCGGGACTGGTGGGGCAGTTCCAGCGCAATGAGTACACCCGATACTCGCTGCAGATCCGGGCACGACGCGGCCGCGTGTTCGTCCTCACGGGCACGGCGTCGATGTTCCGCGCCGAGGCGCTGCTCGACGTTGCCGCCGCCCGCGGCGTGTTCATCCCCGGCGAGACGGGGCGGGTCTATGACACGGCGGCCTTGACGGAGGACAACGAGCTGACCCTCGCCATGAAGTCGCTCGGCGCCACCATGACATCTCCGTACCAGTGCACGGTAACCACCGAGATCATGCCGACCTGGCGAAACCTGTGGGTCCAGCGCAAGCGGTGGCAGCGCGGGGCGCTGGAGAATCTCAGCGCCTACGGCCTGACGCGTCCGACCCTGCGCTACTGGGGCCAGCAGGTCGGCATCGGCTACGGCGCGTTCGCGCTGAACCTCTTCCTGATCATGTTCCTCATCACGATCGTCTCGCTGGACCAGTGGGTGTGGTTCCCGTTCTGGATCCTCATCGGATCGATCTTCGTGGCCGAGCGCGTCATCACGGTGTGGCGCGGGGGCTGGAAGGCGCGCGCCCTCGCGATCATCATCCTGCCCGAACTTCTCTACGACGTCTTCCTGCAGGTGGTGTTCGTGCGCTGCCTGATCGACATCACCCTTGCGCGCCGCGCGCGATGGGGCCACGTGCAGCATGCGGCCATGCCGAGCTCGCCATGACTCCGACGCCCGCAGGGTTCCTGCTCCCCCAAAGCACCTTGACCGAACCCTGGTTCCTCGTGATGACGACAGTCGTCGCGTTCAACACGATCATCTACGTCGGACTCACGCTCGCGAAGCTCATCCCGTGGCCTCAGCAATTCCATCCCAGCCAGGTGCGCGCGCTGCTCGGCCGATTCGTCCCGTCCCAGGAGGGCCCGATACCGATGGCTGACATCCCGAACCCTGAACGACTGGAAAGTCCAGATCCCTATGAGGACCTGCGCCGCCGTATCGCCCGCGGAGACACCCCCCAGGCTTTCGCGCTCGTCGGCGGACTGATCGTCCTGCTGGGCTTCGCCACGTACTTCACCTACACCGACCGATCCGGCTACGAGCCGATCGCCGAGCTACTCATGGGCCTCCTGTTCCTCGTCATCTCCCAGGTGCTCGGCCGCCGGCCGTTCCGCGGGCGAACGATGATGTGGACGTGGGCGGCGTGCAGCGTCCTCCTGGTCGGGCTACTGCTGACCGAGGCCTGGGTCGACAACAGCGTCGTGCCGATCGCGTACGCCCTCGTGGTGATGACGGCCTACCCGCCCATCACCCTTGGCTGGCGGCCCAGCCTGTACGCGGCTGCGGTCATGCTCGCCGGCACTCTGCTGGTCTCGCTGAAGATCCCGGGCAGCGAGGACGGCCGACTGGTGATCGCCGCCATCGCCGCCATGCTGGTCGGATTCGTCCTGCTGAGGCTGCGCCTGTCGGCCATCGACGAGATCTCCGACGAGCAGTCGCGCTCGATGGCGCTGGCCACCACGGACGCCCTGACCGGCACGCTGACTCGTCAGGGCTTCCTGACGCTTCTGCCTGGGCTGGCGTCGACGGCGACGCGTTCGGGCCAGGAGATCTGCGTGATGATGTTCGACGTAGACGAGTTGTCGCGCGCCAATGCCGAGTACGGAGTCCTGTACGGCGACGACGTCCTACGAGCCGTGGCAAGTGCCATCAAGAGCACCGTCCGTCAGGGCGACCTCGTGGCGCGCTGGGGAGGCGACGAGTTCCTCGTGGCCGGACTCGGCTCCCAGCCCAGTGCCGACCACCTCGCGCACCGCATCCAGGAGGCGGTGCGCATCAGCGGCATCAACCTGGGCAAGTGGCCGACGCAGGTGACGGTGCTCACGGCCGCCGGTGACCCCGCCGTCGTCACGTTCGACGAGCTGCTGACGCGGGCGACGATCGGGGCCTAACCGCACCGCCTCAGCTGGCGATCTCCCAGGAGATGTTGACGGAGACGGTGACCTGCTGCGTGCCCGCACTGATCGGAGTCGACTTCTCGGCGGGGGCCGCGGCCGCATCGGCAAAGGCGATCGGCGGCGGAGGCGTGCTGCTAGTCGACTCGGTGACGTTGGCCACCGGGCCAAGCGTGAAGCCCATCAGCTTGGCGTACTGCTGGGCCTGCTTGGTGGCGATGTCGACGGCCTGGGCACGAGCCGCGTTGCCCGCGATCGTCGGGTCGATGACGTAGGGGGAAAGTGAGTCGATCCGCACGGCGTTGCCGCCAGCCGCGACGACGGAGTCGAGCGTCGCCCCGGCGGTCGACAGGTCGCGCAGGGTGACGGTGATGGTCTGGGACGCGCGGTAGCCCGTAAGCGTCTGCCCACCGTCCGCGGTGTAGTTGTACGTGGGGCCCACCTGGATCCCCTGCGTCGCGATGTCCTTCTCGTCGACGCCCGCCGTCTTCAAGGCATCCAGCACCTTGGTCGTCGCATCCGCCGCATCGGCCTGTGCCGCCTTAGCCGAGGTGGGGTTGTTCACCTCCACGGTGATCGACGCCTTCGCGGCGTCGGGCACGGCGTCGGCGGTACCCGTCGAGGACACGTTCACCGTGTGGGCTGCCGCACCCGACGGCGAGACCACCGTCGTGGGAGAGCATGCCGAGACGAGCAGGGCCGTGGCCGCCGCCGCCGTCACCAGACCGACAAGTGCGCTTCGCTTCATGTGTCCAACCTCCATGCCGCTTCGACGTCCGTATGGACGGGTGCGTTCCCGCAAGCCTAGGGTCGATCGCATGAGGTCCATGATCATCAAGGAGTTCCGCGAGCTCAGCCGGGATCGGCGCACGATGGCGATGATCGTGGTCCTGCCAATCCTGTTCCTGGTGATCTTCGGCTACGCCGCGAACTTCAACGTCGGAACGCTGAAGACGATCGTGATCGGCCCTCAGGCCAGCGTCGCGGAGTCGATTCTCCCCCCTCTGTTCGTAGTCACGTCCGTCCAACCTGACGCGACAACCGATCAGGCACGGCAGATGCTCGTACGGGCCGAGGCACAGGTGGTCATCGATACGACGACCACGCCGCCGACGGCCTGGGTCGATGCGGCCGACCTGTTCTCGGCTCAGACCGCCAACGCGGCGCTCGCCCGCGCCGGGAACGTCGTCAAGACCGAGCTCCTGTTCAACCCGGAGCTCAAGACGTCCTGGTACATGGTGCCCTCCCTCATCGGCCTGATCCTCACGTTCATCGGCACGATCGTGACGAGCATCGGGTTGGTTCGCGAGCGAGAGAACGGCACCCTCGAGCAGCTGGCGGTGATGCCCTTCCGGCCGGTCGACGTGATCATCGGCAAGATCGCGCCGTACTTCCTGCTCGCGAGCATCGACCTGCTGATCATCACCGTCGTGGGGATCCTGCTATTCGGCGTTCCCTTCAACGGCAGTCTGCTGGTCTTCATCATCGGCGCCGCACTCTTCCTCTTCGTCGTCCTGGGGATGGGCGTCCTGATCTCCACGCTCTCGAAGACGACGGGCCAGGCGATCCAGCTCGCGATCCTCACTCTGCTGCCACAGGTGCTGCTGTCCGGCATGATCTTCCCGCTGATCGCGATGCCGTGGGCCATCCGCTGGATCGGCTACCTCATGCCGCTGACCTACTTCACCATGATCAGCCGCGGGGTGTTCCTGCGCGGCACGCCGTTCGACGCCACCGCGATGTGGCTGCCCGTGGCCATCCTGGCCGTCATGGCCGTGGTGATCTTCAGCCTTGCGGTGATCCGGTTCCGGCGCGACCTGGCCCCTCGGCGCAGTGGTCGGATCCCGGCTGCGCCGCAGGAGGCGTGAGGTGCCGGCACCGTGGGGGGTCCAAGACGTGACGGTCGTCTTCGACGAGCGTCCCGCCCTCGTTGGCGTGACCCTCGAGACCAGCCCGGGTCAGATCGTTGCCGTCGTCGGGGGGGACGGAGCAGGGAAGTCGACCCTGCTGCGGACCATCATCGGACGCGTCGTACCGGCCGCCGGACACGTGAGTGCGCCGGACCCGACCGTCATCGGGTATCAGCCCGCCGCGTCCGGGACATGGGCGCAGCTCACCGTCGACGAGAACCTCGACCTGGTCGCCGGGGCGTACCGCCTGGACCCGACCCAGTACCGCCTGCGCGCTGACGAACTACTCGAGGCGGCCGGCCTGGTCAGTGCGCGCAAGCGGCTGGCCGCCCACCTCTCCGGCGGGATGCGCCAGAAGCTCGGCTTCTGCATGGCCATGATCCACTCACCGCAGCTGCTCGTCCTCGATGAGCCTTCGACAGGCGTCGATCCCGTCAGTCGTGTCGAGCTGTGGTCCCTGATCGCCAAGGCCGCGGCCGGCGGAGCCGCTGTCGTGATGAGCACGACCTACCTCGACGAGGCAGAACGCGTGCACGCGGTGCTCGTCCTGGACGAGGGCATCCCGCTCCTGGAGGGGACCCCCGCCGAGGTCGTCGGGTCCGCGCCCGGAACCGTGATCGACCTCGACGAGCCGAGCGATCCTCCGCGTGCGTGGCGACGAGGCCGATCCTGGCGTCAGTGGCACCCTGGCGCGCCTCGTCCCGACGACATCGTCGTCGCCCCGGACATGGAGGACGCCGTCGTCGCAGCAGCGTTCAACTCGCGCGCGCCGGGCCTGCTCCCCCCGGTGCCCAGCACCCCGAGCACAGCGTTCCCCCCGCCGGGGACAGAGCTGGCGACGACCACGCACGTGACCCGCCGGTTCGGAGCCGACGTGGCCGTCGACGACGTCACGGTGGCGGTACGGTCCGGCGAGATCGTCGGCCTCATCGGCGCCAACGGAGCCGGCAAGACGACGCTGATCCGTATGCAGCTGGGCCTGCTGCTGCCGACGTCCGGAATTGTCGCCCTCTTCGGCGAGGAGCCGTCACGGTCCACCCGCCGCCGGATCGGATACGTGCCACAAGGGCTTGGCCTCTATGGCGACCTCAGTGTGGCGGAGAATGTCGCCTTCGTGTCGAGCGCCTACGGGCAGGAGCCGCACCTCGACGACACGCTCGCATCGGTGGCCGGTGACCTTGTCGACGACATCGGCCTGGGCCGTCAACGGCAGTTGGCCTTCAGCTGCGCCCTCTCGCATGACCCCGAGCTGCTCGTCCTCGACGAGCCCACCTCGGGGGTCGACCCGATCTCGCGGGCCAGGCTCTGGGACACCATTCATGCCCAGGCGGACGCGGGCGCGGGGGTGCTGGTGAGTACCCACTACATGCAGGAGGCCGAGCAGTGCGATCGCCTGGTGCTCCTCGACCTGGGGCAGGTCGTCGCGGAGGGCACCGTCGCGGACATCGTCGGGTCGACGACTGCGGTGCGCGTGGACACCGAGCAGTGGGGCGCGGCATTCACGGCACTCACCGGAAGGGGCCTGCCCGTGGCGCTATTCGGCAGGGAAGTGCGCGTTGCCGACACGGACGCTGCGATCGTCCTCGAAGTGCTCAGGGCGGCCCACGTCACGGCTCGCGTTGCCGTGGTCCCCGCCACGCTAGAGGAGCGGATGACCTCCATTACCCGCAACCGGGTGTCTGCCTAGGGGGCGGCTGGTGCCGGTGATGCTGCCGTGGACGGCAACGAGGATGCTCCTGCGGACGAGCCTGTGACGGCTCCGGCGCAGGCGCGGTCGTAGATGTCCCCGAAGGTGGACTCGGAGCCCCCGAACTTCGTGATGAAGTCGCCGGGCTTCTCCTTCGCCCAACCCGTCGACAGGTTCGCCGGCAGGATCAGGAAGTTGCCCCCCTCGATCACCGGCGCGGTCCATTCCGCCGACTGGCGGATCTCCTGAGGCACGACCTGGCACTTCACCAGCGCGGCGAAGCCGGCGTCGACGCCGCCCTTGGCGAGCATGACCTGGAAGTCGGCGCACCGGACCAACGAGTGCCCACCGAGGTCCTGCCCGGTGAAGGGGTCCTTGGTGAGGATCTGGCCCTGGGTGTCGGCTGACGGCAGGGAGCAGTCGAACCCCGCTCCTGTCACCGCATCGAGCACCTCCTGCGGCGACTGCCAGCCAGTCGGAGTCGATGACGGGCCCGAATCACCGCTGGCGGAACCGGAAGGCGAGCAGCCGGCCATTGCAAGCCCAACGACGAGCGCGGCGGCGGTGCGAGCGATCATGAGCCCCCCAAGTGGTAGTCCGGAGCGACTGTAACGAGTGCCGCCCGACCAGGATTGCCCGGTCACTCGTGTGCTCAACCACGGCCCGGCGATGAAGCGCTCCAAAGTAAAGAACGCACTAAAGGTCTCGCCTCGATTTTCGTGCGGCGATGGCTGCTCGTTACCGTCACAGCATGGGGGGGCCGGCTGGACCGCTCGATGGCGATGCGCTCGAACGACGCCGTCGCCAGATCCTCTGCGAGATGACCACGCGCGAGACGCCGCGGATCCTCGTTGCGTTCGTCGTACTGACCACGGCGTACGACGTCGCCACCGCGATCTCCGGCCAGAGGCACGGCCTGTCGACCTATCTCACCGGCATCGCGATGGCGATCTACCTGCTGTCGATGGGACTGTTCATCAAGAGCGAGTTCCTCACCCAGCGGATGTCGCCAGCGCTGTTCGCGTCTGCTGTGGTGGTCACCATCGTGGCCCTCAACTTCAAGTACGCGCTCGAGCCCGACATCAACACCCTCGGGATCATGATCATCTGCCTGGCCGCCTGTGGCCCGTTGATCCTCCTGTGGCTGCCGTTCCTGATCGCCATGGTCCTGATGAGCGCCATCACCACCTACACCGTGCTGGCGTTCACCCCGTTCCACCTGGTCGACTGGGTGATCACCGTCCTGGTCGCCGTCGGGATGAGCACGATGCTGCTAGCCGGCCGCCGGGCCTCCGCGACCCGACTGGCGGTCGCCACCGTCACGATCGAGGCGATGGCCACGCGTGATCCCCTGACCGGCGTGCTCAACCGGCACGGGCTCGACGTCGCATCGGGCACGCTGGTCGGTCTCGCCGAGCGGGTCAGCCAGCCCGTCTTCGCGGCCTTCGTCGACGTCGTCGGACTGAAGAAGGTGAATGACACCTTCGGCCACCAGGCAGGCGACCTGGTCATCCAGCGCACCGCGCGCGCCGTCGAGTCGAATGCGCGAGGCAGCGACATCGTCGTGCGATGGGGTGGTGACGAGTTCCTGATCCTGGGCATCGGTCCGCAGCCGGATCCGCGCAGCTACGCCACGCGCATCATGCTCGCCCTCGACCTGACAGGCCTGGAGGGATCGTGGGACGGTCGGGTCTCCGTCGGGACGGCGTCCAGCATCCACCCCGATATCGACGCGCTCGTCAACGCCGCAGACAAGGCGATGTACGACGGGCGGAGCCATCCGAGCCAGGGCATCGCTCCCGCGACGCCGGTCGTGCGGCGGCAGGACCCCGAGCGACCGTTCAGGTCACGGGATGCGGACGACGCTGCGACTCGCCAGGCACCATGGATCGGGCAGGAACAGGGCCCGGATGTATGCGCCGTTGAGCCGGCGCTTGGCGGCCCCTGAGACTCTGAAGACGCCGAACTGGTCGGGGAACGCCGTGCCGATGGCCGTCCACTTGCCGGTGCCACCCCGTAGCTTCGACAAGAACCCATAGAGCCGGATCGTCCCGTCGGCACCGACGTTCCCTCGGTTCGTCCGAGCCACGACCTTGCCGGCAACCGTGAGCCGTCCACCGCGCACCGACGCCGCGAGGGTGGTGAACTGCGTCGTCGCCCGTGAGACAGTGAAACTCGAGGTCGTGAAGTCGGCCGCCTCGACGGCGGTGTTCAAGGTCCCGGTGACGTTGTACGAACCCGGTCCGTCGACAGCGGGGCAGACCTGGAAGGTGTCAGTGAGCGGTCCCGAGGCGTTCGCCAGGAGAGACACCGACAGCGCGTTGTTGGAGCCCTCGATCGCCGCGGTCAGGTGAACCGTCGCGAACTCGTCGACCTGGTCGAACTGCGCGCGCACCGGTGCGTTCATGCAGTTGGGACCCTCGAAGATCACGTTCGGGATCGTCACAGTCACGGTGGTGCCGCCCGCAGAGGCCATCGTGACGCCATCCGCCGACGCTGGCGTCGCCTGGGCTGCGATGAGCGCCAGGATCACCGCCGCTGTCGAGGCGGCGCGACGACCACGCATCTGGAACCCTCCGTGACAGGGCTCCCCTTGGTGCCCAATTTGTCCCCCGACGGTCCTGAGAGTACCTGCCGCGATCGGATCGGGTCGACATCGGAGTACCCCGTAATCCGGGTGGTCGAGGGCTCCCCTCATCCCGGGTGACGGCCCTCGGGCGCCGCTACCCTAGGAGTGCTCACGAGGAAAGGACCGCTGTGAACACTGAGATGTTCGAGAAGATGCGCGCCAGTCAGGGCTTCATCGCCGCCCTCGACCAGAGCGGCGGCAGCACCCCTAAGGCGCTGCGCCTGTACGGCATCGAGGAGTCGGAGTACTCCGGTGAGGCCGAGATGTTCGACCTGATCCACCAGATGCGCGCTCGGATCATCACGAGCCCGTCCTTCAACGGCGACCGCATCGTGGGCGCCATCCTCTTCGAGATGACGATGGACCGCCAGGTCGAGGGCAAGGGCAGCGCGGAGTACCTCTGGCAGGACAAGATGGTCGTGCCCTTCCTCAAGGTGGACAAGGGGCTCGCCGACGAGGTCGATGGCGCTCAGGTGATGAAGCCGATGCCCGACCTCGCGGCCCTCCTGGATCGGGCCAAGGGTCATGACGTGTTCGGCACGAAGATGCGGTCCGTCATCAAGCTGGCGCACCCGTCGGGCGTGGCGGCGGTCGTGGCGCAGCAGTTCGACGTCGGCCGTCAGATCATCGCCGCCGATCTCGTGCCGATCATCGAGCCGGAGGTCGACATCCACAGTCCCGAGAAGGCAGCGGCCGAGGAGCTTCTCAAGGCGGCGCTGCTGACGGAGATCAACGGGCTCGACGACGACCAGCACATCATGCTCAAGCTGACCCTTCCCGAAGTGGACGACTTCTACGCCGACCTCGTCGCGCACCCGCGCGTGCTTCGCGTGGTGGCACTGTCGGGCGGTTACTCGCGGGCCGAGGCCGACGCGAAGCTGACCCGCAACCACGGCGTCATCGCCAGCTTCTCCCGCGCGTTGACCGAGGGCCTGTCCGCTCGCCAGACCGAGGCGGAGTTCGACGCCACCCTGGACGCGACGATCCAGAGCATCTTCAACGCCTCGATCACGTAGTCAGGGGCGATCGATCGACGGCTCGGGGTGGGTGACCACGCCGTCGATGCGCACGCCTCGAACGAGGTAGGCCAGGGCAGGGCGCTGCGGTATGCCGAGCGCCCGGAAGACCAGGCTCCAATCGGCCGTGGAGAGCGTCTCGGGAATGACCTGAAGGGTGTCGCGACGCTCGAAGGCACCGGACGGATGAAGCAGTGGCCACCCGATCAGTGCCGTCTCGGCGAGGATCGACGCCACCAGACCGAGCCATTCGAGCTCCGCCGCCGCGTCCGTGTCATGCGCGGTGACGATCAGCCGCAGGACGTAGGCGGAGGCGTGCACCTCGGAGCCGAGCCCGGGGTTGTGCGGGATAGGGGAACGCAGTTCGTCATCGGGGTCGACGCGGTAGACCAGCACGCTCACGCAGGGAGCCGGCATTCCGCTGACGGAGCGCAGGTCATCGGTGCTGGCGAGGAACGTCGTGGGGCGCGGGGCGGCGGGGAGCACTGCCGCGAAGCCTGCGTCGAGGACCTCAAGGAGGCTCCGACCGGCCGCAGCCAAAGCCCGATAGCCCGCCACGGCCCGACCCTAGCGCCACTCTGCCTGCCGGGCTTCCTGACGCGTTCGGCAATCTGCACACCCTTCGCAGAACCGGCAGGAGGGCAACGGTGCAAGATGGCGCCACTGGACTGACCGCCGGGAACCCCCGGAACC
Source organism: uncultured Actinomycetes bacterium (assembly GCA_963755335.1). GTDB lineage: Bacteria > Actinomycetota > Actinomycetes > S36-B12 > S36-B12 > UBA10649. Next base: position 844,880 of record CAVWJW010000008.1, on the reverse strand, counting down.
ACATCACCTGTCACACGGAGGACCACAGCATGGCCATTCGACTGGGCGACGAGGCCCCGAACTTCACCGCCGAGACCACCGACGGCACCATCACCTTCCAGGACTGGAAGGCGGGCAGCTGGGCCGTGCTCTTCAGCCACCCTGCCGACTTCACTCCTGTGTGCACGACCGAGCTCGGTCGCACCGCACGGCTCAAGGACGAGTTCGGCAAGCGGAACACCATGGCCATCGCCGTGTCGGTGGACCCCATCGCCGACCACCAGGCGTGGGCTGGCGACATCGGTGAGGTCGGCGGGACCGAACTGAACTTCCCGATCATCGCCGATCCTGACCGCACGGTCTCGAACCTCTACGACATGATCCATCCGAACGCTGGCGACACCTCGACCGTGCGCTCCGTGTTCATCATCGATCCCGCCAACAAGGTGCGCCTCACGCTCACCTACCCGAAGTCGGTCGGCCGGAACTTCGACGAGATCATCCGCGTCATCGACGCCCTGCAGCTGACGGATCTCGCCCCCGTGGCCACCCCCGCCGACTGGCTGCCGGGCGATGACGTCATCGTCTCCGCCACCCTCTCGACGGACGACGCGAAGGCCAGGTTCGGCGCCGACAACGTGCGCGAGATCAAGCCGTACCTGCGCTGGACCCCGCAGCCGGTGCTCTAGCCGACGCAGACAGGACGAAGGAGGGCCGGTCGCGATGACGGCCCTCCTTCGTTGTGCGATTCCGGTGCGATCAGCCGCCCGCAGCAGCCTGCTGATACGTGACCTGTGTGGCCCCGTCGGCCGCTCGGAGCGTCAGCTGGCTTCCGTCGATCTGGTAGGTGGTGACGTTGGCCAGAGCGGCGAGGTACTCCTGCTCCAGCTGGTTGGTGGCGTCGTCACAGGCCTTCTGCGTGCCGGCCAGCGGGCCGAACGTCAGACCGTCCGGCGGGGTCTCGGTGAACGAGCCGGCGTAGTTGTTGCACGCACTGACTCCTGAGACGTTGCCATCGGCGCCGAACTGGATCGTGATGGTCTCGACGCCGGCCTGCGACACGACCGCCTGCTTGCCGTTGTTCACTCCCGTGGCCGTCCAGGAGGTGCCGGCGAGGCCGGTGGTGCCGGGCTCGTAGTCGAGCAGGGCCACCCCGTCCGACGACAGGAGTTCGAGGGTCTCATTGGCCGTGAACGTGGCGACCTTCGGGAAGGCGGCGAGCACCGCCGTCTCCTGCGCCGTGAGCTCCGGCGAGCACGCCTTCTTGGTGACCGGACCCGGCGTGAGCGTGAGGTTCCCACCATCGGCGGTGTACTGGCCGGCGACACGATTGCATCCGGTCGAGCCGGAGAACGTCCCGTCGGCCGCGAATGTCAGCGTGCCCTGATCCGGCGCGGTACTGGCCGGTACCAGCGAACCTGAGTCGTCGGCGTAGGCGGTCAGGTTCCACGAAGTCCCTGCGAGGTCCGTGACGGTGGCGGCTGCCCCCGATGCCGCGGCGGATCCTGACGCGCCGGCGGATGCGCCGGCCGAGACGCCGGCCGAAGCTGCTGCGGAGGCCCCGGCGGCGGCCGAGGAAGCCTTGGCGGCCGGGGAAACCGCGGCGTCGCCGCAGCCAGCAAGCATGAGGGCTCCCAGGGAGAGGACGGCGGGCACGAGGACGCGTTTCGCGCTGGTTGAGATCATGCCGACACGCTAACCCAGCCGGCCGATCTCGGGACCCGTGATTCACCCGCGTCCCGATGATTGGGCCAACATTCACGACTTTGTTACGTCTTCGCGACCTTGTGTGCGTCGGCCGGTGCCCAGGTGAGCGCAGTGGTGGCAGCGGGGACACGGGCAGGTTAAGGCCCTGGTCACAGCGCTGTTGCTGGTAGCGGTCGCACTGCCGGCCAGGGCATTTCCAACGTAGGAGCCGTGCCAGCACCGGTCAATGGCCCGAATGGGTCTTCCGCTGCGTGCCTCGACGCGCATTCGGGCGCCCGAGTGGATATCCCATTTCGGATCCTTTCGTAGCCGCTTCCCGCTTGTGAGCGCATTCACGCACGCCCTAGCGTCAAGTCGGGAGGGTTCGGGGGTTTCAGGATGTTTGGTCGCTATTCATCGGTCGCGCTGGTCACCGTGCTGGGCGTCATCGTGTCGGTGTCGGCTCTTGCCGGCCCCGCTCAGGCCAGGCCCGCGGTCGTGGTCGCCGACGGCGAGGGGTCCGGAGAGATCACCTCGCTGATCGTCGCCTACGAGCCGGGTGCAGCCCCCACCGACAGCAATGGCGACGTCACCGGCGCCGTTGCCGTGCCTGATGCCGAACTCGCTCCGGGGAAGGCGCTCGGCTTCGGACTGCGGACCGTCTCCTTCGACGAGCCCACCAGCACCGCCGAGGCGGAAGTCGTAGCCGACCAGCTCGCCGCTTCGCCGCAGGTGGCCTGGGCGGAGCCCAACTACCGCGTGAGCGTGTCCAACGACCAGGCCAACCCGTCGTGGGGCCTGGACCGCATCGACCAGCACAGCCGGCCTCTCGACGGCGTCTACAGCTACGACTCCAGCGGTGCCGGAGTGACGGCGTACATCGTCGACACCGGCATCCGCTCCACCCATAGCGACTTCGGTGGGCGGGTGGCGACTGGCTACTCGTCGATCGGCGGCGGCACCGAGGACTGCTACGGCCACGGCACGCACGTGGCGGGCATCGTCGCGGGGACCACGTTCGGCGTGGCCAAGGCAGCGACCCTCGTCCCCATTCGCGTGCTTTCGTGCGACGGCTCGGGATACATGTCGGACGTGGTCCTCGGCCTCAACTGGGCGGTCGGCAATCACGCCGCGGGCACGCCGGCGGTGCTTAACATGAGCCTGGGCGGTGCAAAGAACGACGCGACGAACAGCGCCGTCGCCGCGGCCGTGGCCGACGGCATCACCGTCGTCGTCGCCGCGGGCAACTCGACCGACGATGCCTGCAAGTACAGCCCCGCCAGCGCGCCATCCGCCATCACCGTCAACGCGTCCGACAGCGCCGACCACTACGCCAGCTTCTCCAACTTCGGAGAGTGCACCGACATCTACGCTCCCGGGGTATCGATCACGTCGGACTACTTCACGAGCGACACGGCGACGTTGTCGATGAGCGGCACGTCTATGGCCGCGCCACACGTGGCGGGCGTGGCCGCGCGCATGCTGGGCGTGTCGCCGTCGATGAGTCCCGCAGACGTGTGGACGGCGATGCGCACGGCGAGCACTGCAGTCACCTTCGGCCGTGGCGACGACGACGCCAACCGGCTGCTGTATGTCGACCCCGTCCTCAATCCGACGGCGCCTGGCGTCCCGCTGGCCCCGGCCGTCGCGGCGAGGGACGCATCCGCCGACGTGACCTGGAACGCTCCGTCGTCGAGCGGTGGCCGCGCCATCACGGGCTACACCGCCAAGGCATGGACCCAGGCGGTGAACGGCACCCAGGCGGGCTCCTGCCAGCCGACGCCCGCGACCGGCACCGCCTGCACGATCGCGGGCCTGACGAACGGCACCTCCTACTACGTCTCGGTGTACGCCACGAACACGATGGGCGACGGCATTTCGTCGAGCCGGATCGCCGTGACCCCGACCGTGTCCGCGCCCTCCGCACCTCGCGCCGTGGCCACGACACCCGGTGACCAATCTGCCATCGTGCAGTGGACTGCACCGGTCTCCAACGGCGGCAGGACCATCTCCGGATACACCGCCCAGGCATTCGGACAGGCCGCGGGAGGAACCCGCAAGGGCACGTGCCAGCCCACGCCGGCCACTGGCACCACGTGCACGATCACTGGCCTGACCAACGGCACCATCTACTACGTGGACGTGCTCGCGACGACGTCCTTCGGCGACGGAAGCCCTTCAGGGCGGGTCTCCGTCCTGCCGGCAGCACCCGCGGCTGCGGCACCACCTGCCAGCGGCGGCGGCAGTTCGGGCGGTGGCGGCTCCAGCGGCGGCGGCAGTTCGGGCGGTTCGAGCAGCGGCTCCGGCGGCGGCGGTGGCGGCGGTGCGGCAGCGGAGGTCACCGAGGTACGACCCGCGTTCGGCCCCGTGACCGGCGGTACCCGCATCCTGGTCCTCGGTTTCGGCTTCTGGGGCGCCTCGTCCGTGACCGTCGGCGGGGTGCCGGCGACCAGCTTCCGGTACATCGACGCAGCGACCCTCGAGGTCGTCACGCCGGCTGGGGTTGCCGGCTGGCAGCAGGTCGTGGTGACCCTCGCCGTCGGTCGGGCCACCGCCACGTTCAGGTACGAGGACGCGCCGACCAGTTCGGGCACTCCCCCGGTCGCGACGACCACTCCTGCCAGCCCTCCCCCGGTTGGGCTTCCTCCGGCAGCGAGCCGGTCTGTCCACCCGAAGATCGTCAAGACCGTCGTGGGGCGACACAGCATCTCCGTCGTCTGGAACAACGCCAGCAGGCCTTCCACATCGACGCAGATCGTGACGGTGTACTCGCAGGGCAAGGTCGTCAGGTCGATGCACGTGGAGCCCGGCTCCTCACGCGTGGTCGTGCGCGGCCTGACGGCCGACCGCACCTACACAGTCAAGGTCACCGTGGTGCTGACCGGCGGTAGCAGGAGCACGTCGTCGGCGTCGCGGTCGATCCACGTCTGACGGCAGCTCAGAACAGGGCGATCACGTCGCCCGCACGCTGCACTGCGGTCGCGAGGTCGCGAGCGGGTCCTGGGTCTTCGCAGGACTGGCTCATCAGGAATGCCACCCGCTCCGTGAATCCATCGCTGCCGTGGACGAGGCAGCCCGCCACGTGACGTGCCGCCTCCTGCTGACCTGGCACGTCGAGCGCGTCGAACACCCCCTCGACTTCCAGCAGTCCGGACAGATCTCGCGCCCGGAGGCGCCACTGCCAGTTCGCCGGCGATGCCGGGATCGCATCGACCAGAGCCGTCAGGTGCTCATATCCGTTGAAGGTCCTCGTCGTCACGTTCTTGAGTGTTCCCCGATCGTCTGACATCCAAACCTCGCCATCGGCGGGCACACTGAGCATGCTCGATCCACGACACTTCGAACGGGCGGAGGACGGCATGGGCGTTGACTACGTGTGCCAGTGGTGCGGCTATGCCGGTCACGCCCGCTCGACGAACGACGCCGACGAGGTGCAGTGCTCGCAATGCGGCGAACTGGTAGTGCCTCTGCCTCGCGGCAGCGGCATCGTCGACGGCATCGACGACTTCTAACCGTCAGCATTCACGGTGACGCCGCCGCCACCAATTCCTTCAGGGATGCCTCGATCGCTCCGCTGAGCACGTCGAGGTCGGGCACGGCGTCGAAGTCACCCGTCGCCCCGATGGTCAGGCGCCCGTCGTACGACACGATGCCGATGCTGATCCTGATCCCCTGCCCGATCGGGATGTACGGGAACATCTCGAGCATCCGGCGACCGAGCATGAAGAGCGGATACTGCGGCCCAGGGATGTTGGTCGTCACCGTGTTGACCACCCGCTGACCCACGGTCGTCGCCACGCGCGCGCCGAGGGTCATCAACGTCGGCGGGACGAAGTCGGCGACGGCGAGCATCGACTGGACGCCCACGGCCATTCCGCTTCCCTTCAGGAACGCCATTTGCTTTGCCACTGCGTCGAGCCGCTCCCACGGATCCTCTACGCCGACGGGAAGGTCAGCGAACATGGCGGTCACCTGGTTGCCGAGCTGCCCGCGCTGGTCCTGCCGACGCACCGAGACGGGCACCAGGGAGCGGACGAGATCATCGTCGACCGACTCACCGCGCTCCATCAGGTACTGGCGGAAGCCACCAGCGATGCCCGCCAGCACAACATCGTTGATCGTGCACCCGGCGGCGTCCTTGACCGCCTTGACCTGCGCGAGGTCAGCTCGGGCCCACGACCAACGGCGGTGCGGGCCAAGCGGTCCGTTGAGCACGCTGGTCGGGGTGGCCGCCTGCCGTCCGACTCGGGCCAGCCCGACCACGCGTTCGGTCGTGCCGCGCAACGCCTCGGCCGGCGCTGTCGCCGCGAGGGACGCGGCCCGACGGGCCCCGCCCGGCAGACGGGCCGCCCAGGCAACCCCGGCGCCCATCAGATCTGCCTTCGAGGGCCCCGGCCGTGGGCTCCAGCTATCGGCGGAACCGTTTCCCGCGTCGGCGGTTCGATCGAGCAGCACTTCGAGGACGTCGTGCCCGGCCACGCCGTCGATCATCGCGTGGTGCACCTTGCTGAGTACGGCCCATCGATCTGCCGGCAGGCCCTCCACGAGCCAGATCTCCCATAGTGGTCGGTCGAGATCCAGCCGCTGGGACATGATCCGGCCCGCAAGCGTGCGGAGCTGCTCCTCGCCACCCGGGCTCGGGATGGCGGTGTGACGCAGGTGGTAGGACAGCGAGAAGTGCGGATCGTCCACCCAGTACGGGCGGGCCAGGTCGAACGGAAGCCTGGCGACGCGTTGGCGGTAGCGCGGAACTCCGTCCAGCCTGGAGGCGATGTGCTCGCCGAACTCGGAGTAGTCCGGTACCGGACCCTCGAGCAGGAGAAGGGAGCCGACGTGCATCTGCTGGGTGTCGTTCTCCAGCTGCAGGAAGCTCGCGTCGAGCGAGCTGAGGAATTCGGGGCGGGTCACGTTGCGGCCCCGTCAAGCGTAACCGTCGAAGCGGCGACCGCCGCTGCATCCGGGTGCTCGTCCAGCCACGAGAGGATCAGTTCGGCCGTCCAGACCGGGACCTCGAGCTGTGGGACATGCCCCACTCCCTCGGCGACCTCGAATCGCCACGACGGGTTGGCACGAGCGGCGGCCCGTGCGCTCGCGATGGGCACGAGCCGGTCCCGGTCTCCGTGCAGGAGGAGGACGGGAACCGTCAGCGACCGCTGCAGTCGCTGATAGTGGCCGCGATCGGCAAGAACCCACATGAGCGACTGGGCGGCGGCCATCAGCTCCGCGTCGACGTCCTCGTGCTGGCGGAGGTGCTCAGCCACCTCGACGTGCTGCCTGACCACGTCGTCCGGCACCCGTGACGCGTCCGCACAGCACAGACGAAGCAGGTCGTTCGCCGCCGTCTCCGCGGACGACGTGCTTCGACGCAGGGCAAGAAGGCGGCGGGCCACCGCCGGAACGGCGAACGCCGCGAACGTCGCCAGCACCACCGGATCCGGGCGGGCTGACAGGCCGATCGGCAGCGCCGGGTCCACGAGGACGAGTCCGGCCACCGACCCGGGGCGCTCGGCTGCCTGCAGGATCGAGATGAGGCCGCCCATCGAATTGCCGACGAGGATCACGGGTCCGGTGCATATGGTCGCCAGGAAGCCGTCGAGCAGGCGTTGATTCGCGTGCACGGAGGTCGACCGTGATCCGCTCCGCGTGCGGCCGAACCCCGCCAGGTCGAGGGCGAGGACGCGGCAGCGCGGGATGAGCAGCGGCGCGAGCGCTGCCCAGTTGACGAGGGACCCGCCGAGCCCGTGCACGCATACGAGCAGCGGCGCCGTGGCGGGCCCGCCGTGATCCACGAAGTGCACGGGTCCGTTGATGTCCACCCACCGCGACGTCGGCCGACCCGCCGATCGCGACCCCATGGCCGTCATGACTCGACAGTACGCCGGCAGCGCGCGTCAGGGGATCGTGTGGGCGAGAGCGGCAACGCACTCGTCCCAGTGCGTGAACAGGCCCAGGTGACCCTCTCCGCGACGCACGACGAGCTCGGCCTGTGGGATCTGACCGCTCAGCCATTCTCCGTGACCGCGAGGGACCAGCGGATCGTCCTCGCCGTACCACAGCCACGTCGGCTGGCTGACGGCCCCGAGGTCGAGCAGCCACGGCCCGACCCACGCGACGTTGTCCCAAGCGGCGCCGAGCACGCCCTGCCGTACGCCCTCCCGCAAGGCGACGGCAAGCGGACCACCGACCTCCGGCCGGTCGATGACAGCGGCATCCGTCGGGAGCATCTGGCGCAGCCCGTCGAGCAGCGCGCCGTCATCGCCTTCGAGGAGCGCAGCCAGGTCGTCGAAGCCGGCCGCGAACAGCCGGGCCGCCTCGGCGTCATCGACGCCGATCATTGCGAGGGCGGCCTGATCCGTCTCGACGAGTTCGGAGACGGCGCCCGGGACGGCCGTGAACGAGCCGGGCCCCGACGCGATTCCCACCCCGGTCACGCGATCGGGCAGGTGCGCAGCACTCGCCAAGGCGAACGGTCCGCCGCCCGACTGACTCAGGACCGCGAATCTCTCGATGTCCCACGCGTCCATGATGTGCCCGCAGTCCCGCGCCACCGAGTCGAACGAGAAGGGCACGAAGTCAGAACCTCCGTAGCCTGGTCGATCGAAGGCCACGATCCTGACGGGCGTCGAGACCGGCAGTCCGGCACACACGTCGACGGTCAGTCGCGAGTCGGGCGTTCCCGGGAAGTACATCAGGGCCGGCGCGTCCGCGGGCCCGGCGATCCGCGTGCTCACGACGCGACCGTCGCCGAGCCGGACATCGCGATCCACAGGCATGGGCGAATTGTGCCGTAGCAGCGAAGAGTCCGGCGCGGGTTAGCATCAGTCGATGCGCACTGGTGACGAAACTCCGACCGTGGACCGGTCGCGGCAGAGGCGCATGCTCGTGGCGGCCGCATGCGTTGTTGCCCTTGGCGCCGCGATGCTGACCGGTGCGCAGGCCGCGAGGGCCGCGGCCGCGGCGCAGTTGACCTTCGCGACATACAACGTGTGCAACATCGACTGCGACGCCCCGGCGCCGTCCTGGAAGGTGCGACGGGACAGGGTCGTGCGCGTCATCCAGCACTCAGGATCGCAGGTGCTGTCACTGACCGAGGCGTCGGATCTCCCATTCGGCTCCATCAACCAGTGGCGCGACATCCAGGACCTCCTGGCTCCCCTGGGCTACGCCGCACCCGCGATCCAGGACGATCGCTGCGCGTCGCTCGGCTGCACCCACACCGCTCGGCTGATGTTCGCCTCCGCCTCCGTGCAGCAGGTGAGCTTCGACGGCCAGTCGAGCGCAGGCTTCTGGCGGGTGAAGGACATTGCCCCCGCTGTTCCGGTCGACGGCGATCGTCAGGTGGCATGGGCGTATCTCCAGGGCGTCAACGGATCGGGCCCGTTCCTGGCCGTCAGCGTGCACCTCAGCACGCAGAAGACGGCTGCGGCCGAACAGCATCGCCTCGACTTCGGCCGTGCCGCGACGTCCTGGGCCGAAGGAATGAACACTGCCCGTGGACTGTCAGGTGCACCCGTCGTCCTGATGGGCGACTTCAACTCCTACGACTTCCGCCAGCCGCACGGAGTGCAGAAGGTCCTGCGCGACGCGGGCTGGACCGACGCCATCAGCGCGCCGAAGCGCACCAACGTCCGCATCAACTCAATCAACTACACGACGACGCAGCGCACCGGCTGGCCCTCACGGCCGATCTTCAACAAGTGGCGGCTCGCCGCCCGCATCGACTACATCATGATGCGCGGCCCGGTGCGACCGCTGTCGTACGCGGTTGTCGTGCATGTCAACAAGGACGGCTCATTCGACAAGGCGTACCAGGGCAGCGATCACCTCATGGTTCGCGCCGTGCTCGCGTTCGGCTGACCGGTCGGACGGCGCGTGGGCGAAGGCGATGCCAGCTCGGGGCTGCTGGTCTTCTTCACGGGTGCCGGGATCTCGACGGGTGCCGGACTGCCCACGTACCGGGGCGCGGGCGGGCTCTACGAGTCGGGGACACTGCAGCCGCCCAGCGTCGACGACGTCACTTCCGATCGCCTGCCGGCCCTGTGGGAGCGGTTTCGCCCGCGATTGACGGCCTACGACGAGATCAGGCCTGCGAGGGCACACCAGGCCATCGCCCGCCTGGAGGCTGCCCTGCCGGACGAGGTCGTGGTAGTCACGCAGAACGTCGATGGCCTGCACAGCCTCGCCGGCAGCACTCGCGTCATCGAGTTGCACGGCAGCCTGCGCAGGATTCGATGCCTTGACCGCGGACACCTCCACGATGTACGCCGTGCCGCATGGCCGTCGGGGGACGTTCCGCGCTGCCCCGACTGTGGTGCCATCTGCCGTCCCGACATCGTTCTGTTCGGCGAGCCCCTGCCCTCGGGTGCCTTCCGCAGGGCCGGTCAGGTCATGCGCCGCGCGGCGACCGTCGTCGCAGTGGGCACGTCAGCAGTGGTCTTCCCGGCCGCGGCGCTCATCGGCGACGAGTACCTGGCCGGGACTGAGCGGATCTGGGTGAATCCGCAGACCCCGCCCCCCAGTCCGGGCTGGACGTGGCTGCGCGGTGCGGCGGACGAGGAGGTCACCCGGCTGGCAGGGGACATCGGACAGGAGCGTGGCTGAGCACTCGGGCCCCCGGTTCCCGGGACCATAGTCCTGTCCTGCGGGATTTCCTCGCGGAATAGCCTCGTGATGACCGAATCCGTCGCGATTGGTCACGCATCGGTATTTACCTAGGCATTACCTTCGAAACGTGCCTGGATTCGTCGACGGAAGCGCCACCCGTCGCATCGCTGTCGCCTCGATGGCGCTCGGCCTGCTCACGGCGACGCAGGCCGCCGCCACATCCATCGGCCCCGGCTCGGTGCTCGTCGAGCGCTCCCCGAAGCGACTCAGTGCCGGCGCGTACTCAGTGCTCGGGCAGGCGGTCCGGTACGCCGCGGTCAATGGCACGACACTCGGGTACCGAGGGTCAGGCAGCGGCCGTCCGCTCGTCCTGATCGGCGGCTCGTCGTTCACGATGGCGGCCTGGGACCCGGTCCTGCTCGACGCCCTCGCCAGCCAGCGACGGGTCTACATCTTCGACAACCGTGGAGTGGGCACGTCGGCGGGCCCGGTCGACGAGCTCACCATCCAGCAGATGGCGGCGGACACTGCCGCCTTCATGGCGCAGGTCGTCGGTGGCAAGGCGGACGTGCTCGGCTGGTCGATGGGCGGCTACATCGCCCAGGAGCTTGCGATCGGGCATCCCGATCTCGTGCGCCGACTCGTCCTGGCAAGCACCGACTGCGGCGGGCCGCATACTCAAGGCCCGACGAAGCGGGCACTGCGCATCCTCACCGACCCGGCCGCGACGCAGGCACAGCGGCTGAGCATCCTGTTCCCGCGCAATCGCACCGGTGCGGCAGTCGCCTGGTCAGCAGGCATCGGCTCGGCGTACGCCGAGGTCGGATACCTGCCGAGCAACGCCTTCACCATCAGCCCGGCGACCGCGGCCGCACAGGTCAAGGCCGCAGGAACCCAGTGGCTCGGCATGGACCACGGAACGTGCGACCGTCTCGAGGCCATTCATGCACGCACGCTGATCGCGGGCGGACGCGACGACGTCGTCGTTCCCGTCGGGAACATCCAGGCACTCACGGACGGGATCGAGAACTCGAGTGCACGCGTCTACGGCGATGCGGGCCACGCCTTCCTGTTCCAGCCTGGCCTCAGATTCGCCTTGACTGTCAACGACTTCCTGGCTGCGTAGCTCGCTTGGCGAGCCGGTCACCCACGGCGTACGCGCCGATCACGGTGGCGATCATGAAGATGCCGAGCACGATCGAGATCACCTGACTGGTTGCGTCATCAGGTCCGAAGATCATCATCAGTGCTCCGATCGCAGCCACGAGTCCGCCGCCTCCCGCCAGCCACCGGCTGCCACCCCAGCGATCGCCCTTCAGTCGGCCATCGCCGCCGAGCCATCCGATCGCGGCCATCACCACCCCCGCGCCGAGCCACAGTGCGCCGACCCATACGGCCATGGGGTTCCCTTCTCGTCCAACAGGCGACCAGCAAACCATGCGCGCCTGCTCGATCCCACTCGCAGCCGTGCATCAGTTTCGCAAACTTCGCCTATTGCTGATTTCCGGCATACCGCCCTAGCATGACGCGCAGACGAGGGGAGGCCGGACATGGCAGACAGCGTCACCCAGCTTCGCGCCGCAGGACCGGTCGGGACCAAGCTCAACCTCGCCATCCTCGGCGACGGTTTCACCGCCGCAGACCAGGGCGCCTACAACACCTGGGTGCAGAACACCGTCATCGACGGCGTGTTCGGCCACGACTACTACCTCGAGGACGCCTCTGCCTGGAACATCTGGCGCGTCAACCTGGAGTCCGTCGACTCCGGTGTCAGCACGGTGACCTACGACGAGCACGGCACCCCTGACGACTCGTCCGACGACACGGTCCAGTCCCGGGTCAACCACAACACCGCCCTCGACATGATCTTCAGCGGCTCCTGGGCGCATTGCTGGCTCGAGTACGGATCGCACACCGAGGCACGCATCCAGGCGGCGCTGAAGAAGTGGGTCCCGGACTATGACTTCGTCCTCATCGTCCTGAACAACCCGGCGTTCGGTGGGTGCGGCGGCGGCGGGCGAGCCCACGTCCCGATGGGCGTCGGCTGGGACACGATCGCGCACGAGCTCGGGCACGGCGTGGGCGGCTTCGCGGACGAGTACAGCGTCGCCGGGACGTACAGCGCCGGAGAGCCGGGCGTGGTCAACCTGACGATAAACACCAACCGCGCGACGACGAAGTGGGGGCGGTTCATCAGCCCGACGACCCCCGTGCCGACTGGAGTGGGCTCAGCGGCCAACTACAACCAGGGCACCCGGCCAGCAGGGTGGGACTCCAGCCAGGATGTCGGCCTCTTCGAGGGCGGCGGCACGAACAATCGCGGGGTGTACCGCCCGGTCGAGAACTGCCGCATGAACGGGAACTCGCCGCCCTACTGCCCTGTCTGCTACACGTCGCTCAAGAACGCCTGGCATGACGCAAGCGGCCACCACTTCGGCAACTGCCACGCGGGCGACTTCAGCGGAGACGGTCGAAGTGACGTCCTCATCCACAGCGACAACTCCATCCAGATCTATCGCGCCTCGGGCGCCCAGCCGGACTTCCTGACCAGCCACGTCGAGCGCGTGCCCGGGTCCTGGCAGTTCAAGCCGAATGACCAGTTCTTCGTCGCGGACTTCAACGGCGACGGCAAGGACGAGGTCGTGGTGTTCAACGGCGTCGACTGGGTGATGCCCTACCTCGGACTGCTCGTCGACGACGGCGCCGGGGGCCTTCGGCTCATCGCGCGCTACGACGGCGACATCCCGGGCTGGGGTGGATTGGCCCGCAACGACAGGTTCTACGTCGCCGACTTCAACGGCGACGGCAAGAAGGACCTCCTCGTGTTCAACGGCGACGACTGGTCCATGACCTACGTCGCCATGCTCCGGAGCACCGGCACGGGATTCACCCTGGTCCGACGGTTCGACGGCGACATCCCCGGCTGGGGCGGACTCGCCCGGCATGACCAGTTGTTCGTCGGCGACTTCTCCGGCAACGGCTCCGATGACCTGTACATCTTCAACGGCGACGACTGGTCGATGTCCTATGTCGGGATGTTCAGGTCCACCGGCACCAACTACTCGATGAGCGCCCGGTACGACGGCGACATCCCCGGCTGGGGCGGACTCGCCCGCGCGACAAGCTGATCGTCGGCGACTTCGACGCTGACAACCGCGACGATCTGTACATCTTCAACGGCGACGACTGGTCGATGCCCTACCTGGGGATGTTCCGCTCGACGGGAAGTGGCCTCGCCTACGTCAACCGCTACGACGGCGACGTGCCGGGCTGGGGCGGCATGGCTCGTCACGACATGTTCTGGGCCGCGGACATCACGGGCGACGGCAAGACCGACCTCTTCGGATACAACTACCAGGACTGGTCCGAGGAGTACCTGGGCCGGCTGCTCACCAACGGGTCAACGCTCGTCGCCGACTACGCCGGCGACTGGGTCGGCGAGTGGAACCTCGGGCCCAACGACACCTTCGAGCTGGCGAACCTGGGCGGCGCGCGACCGCGGCTGCCCTACCGAGGTCAGCCCGACCTGTTCGTGCACAACCGCGACTGGTTCGGGATCATCCGCGCGCGGAGTGGCCTGACCCAGACGAGGATCTACTACAAGTACATCCACAACTATCGTTATGGCCGGAACTGGTGAGAGGAGCTGACGATGCCTGAGCGCTCACTTCCCGCCAAGCCCGACGTCGACGCCGAGGTGGCACCGGTCAAGGGATCCGGGCCCAGCAAGACCTCCCGCTCGACGTCGAAGCGCGCCATCCGCGGGAAGACGGTCCGCAAGCCCACCGTCGATGCGTCGAAGAAGGCGGCTACGGGCGGAGGCAGGGCCAAGGACCAGCGACCCGATCAGGTCGCTCGGCGTTCGCGGGAGGTGGACTCCTACGTGCGATTCCGCGTGCGGGTGGAGACGGACGGCAGCCTCAAGGTCGTCGACAGCCACGTCGTGCAGGGCACGCTCCCACCGACGAAGTTCTTCCCGGGGCAGTACGCCTATGAGGTCAACCTGGACGGTCGAAGGCTGCACGCCGCCGCGCTTCCCGACCTCGGCGTCATGCGCTCGTTCGCGCCGCCGGGAAAGCAGGGCGAACTCGTGGGCCACAACGTCCGGGAGCTCGCGTCGTACGGCTTCGATGTACGCGTGCCCTCGCGTGACCTCAGCAGCCGGGCCCTCGGCAGCCTCCAGATCCGGCTGTTCCGCGTCAAGGACGGCCATGACCGGGAGCTCGAGTCCACCAACGCGGTCGATCGGCACATCGAGTCGAGCATGCGCGAGATCGCCCAGGTGACGGGGATACCCGCGTCAGTGAGGCCCAAGGTCATCCGTCGGCGTCAGCCATAGCCGGCGTCGAGCACCAGCTCGTCGCCGACGTCGATCCTGCCGGGAACGACGGTGCGTGCGTAGACGCCGAAGTTGAAGCCTCGGCCGAAGATCGAGTCCTGTCGGCCGCGGTAGTCGCCGATGAGAGCGAGGGTCCGCAGGTCGACGTCACCGCTGACCGGGTGCCGGGTGGTGCCCGCACAGCGCTGGACCGGTCCGCCCACCTCGACGACGGTGTCGCCGATGCGCAGCCAGCGGCCCAGCCACGAGTCCTCCTCGTGAGGTGTCGCGCCGTCGAACTCGATAAGCATCCGGAACCGTCGCGAGTCGACTCGATCAACGCCCGCGGACCTGGCGAGCTCGGCGGTCGAGGCATCGCCGAGGAGGGTCAAGGGCTCGACGTCGACGCCCCCGTTGGGCGCCGTGGCCTTGACCAGGCGCAGACGTCGCCCAGCGCGCTCGGAGAACAGGGCGTTCCACGGGCCATCGGCCAGTCGCCCCTCGACGGTCCGGAAGCCGAAGAAGTTCGCCCGGTGCGGGTCGCCGAGGACGACCGGTCCGTCAGCGACGACCACGCCGTTCTCGCTGATGCGAAGCATGTCGCCGCTCACATCGACGTCGGCGCGAAGCGTGAACAGCGATCCGGTCTTTGCCACCGAGAACAACCTGTCGGAGTCGTCGACAAGGTAGAACAGCCGATCACCCGCCGCCCCGGAGCCGGTGATCTCGACGGATTCAGGATGGTGCAGCTCCAGGCCCTTGACGGGCGTGATCGACAGTCGACTCACATGCATGGCGGATCACCCTCTCGAGGACAGATCGTTCCACGACTTCGCCGCCACCAGCTCCGGGACCAGCACCTCGGCCAGCAGGCGCACATCATCGTGGCCGTCATGCCGGTAGCGCAGGACTTCTCGGGCACCGTCCACCGCGCCACCGACGCTCACCAGTAACGAGCCTCTCTGCTCCACCCAGGACAGGAGTTCCGGCTGCCAACGGCTGCCCTCGAACAGCACCAGTCGATAGTCGGTCGTCTTGGTGAGGTACACGTCGACGTGGCTCCAATCGCCTGTCTCGCAGCCGACTGCGGGTCGTCGAGGACCCTCGCGAAGCATGAGTGCCCCCTGCAGCGCCGAGCTCAGTCGTCGATTCGGGGCGACGAAGGCGGTCCCGTCCGGGCCGAGAGTCGCAGCGCTCACGACGTCGAGCCACTCGCCCCGCCGCTCCATCAGGTCAGCAGACGCCTCGGCGGCGCGCATGATGCTGTCGTGAGCCGACGACTCGGAAACCGTCGCACCGACGAGAAGCTCCTCCAGCACCAGATGGAGGGCGAGGGTGTGCTGGAAGCTGCGGCAGGCCACGCCGCCCTCCTCGACGCCGGCCTCCATCGGAACGACCGCATCGCACAGGCTCTCGAGCGTCGATCCGGGGACATTGGTGAGGCCGACAACGCGTGCGATCCCTCGGTACCCCTCCACGGCGGCCAGGGTCTCGGCTGACCCGCCGCTCGCGGAGACCGCGACGATGACCGTGCCCGGACGCGGGCGCGGCAGGAGGTCACTGCTCGCGAGCTCCGCTACGGCATCCACTCCGGCCGAGCGCAGGCGAGCCGCCGATACGAGATTGGCGTAGTGCGAGGAGCCCATGCCGAGGAGCACCACGTGGCTGGCTGCGTCGATGCCGGAGTCTGCCCAAGGATTCGACAGCTGGATGCTGCGCGCCAGGGCGGACAGCGTCTCGGGCTTTCGCTCGAGGTCCTTCAGGTAGCGCTCGGGGTTCATCTCTGCACTCGCGTTCTCATGTCGACCCGGCCTAGATGTGGTCGGGATATCGAGCGAGTTCCCACTCGCTGACCGTGCTGCGCCACCAGTTGTCGAACGCGGCCTGCTCGGCCCGCCGCGTTGCGAGGAAGCAGGTCACGAAGGCGTCCTGGAGTAGGTCACGCGCGAGGTCGGACGTTGCCAGGCATGCGATGGCCTCGTCGAGATCGGTGGGCAGAGCCGTTCCCGCAGTCGCCAGATCGTCGCCGGGCGCGATCGGCGGCCCGGGGTCCACCGTGTTGCGCAGGCCGTGCAGCCCGCCGGCGAGTAGCGCCGCAGCGACGACATAGGGACTTGCATCGGCACCCGGGCGTCGGCACTCGATTCGTGCGGCCTCGTCCTGGACGTTGAGGATCGCCCGGCATGCCGCGTTGCGGTTGTCGCCGCCCCAGGTCGCCCGGGTGGCAACGAACAGCCTCGGATCGAGTCGCTTGTAGGAGTTGACGAACGGGTTGTACAGAGCGCTGAAGTCCGCCATCGTCGCAAGGATGCCGCCGAGATAGTGCCGCCCCACCTCCGAGAGGGACCGCAATCCGTCGGACATGATGTTGCGCCCATCCCGGCGCAGACTCTGGTGGACGTGCCCACCGGATCCGGACTCCGCGCTGTAGCGCTTGGCCATGAAGGTGGCGCGCAGCCCGTGCTCGGCCGCGACCTCGCGGAACGCCTGCCTGGCCCGCGCGGCCCCATCCGCTGCCACCAGCGCGGCTGCCGGCGACAGGGCGAATTCGAAGAAGCCTGGGCCGATCTCGCTGTGGAACATCTCCACGGCGATCCCGATCGCCTCCATCCGGCCGCAGAACACATCGGCAAGCCGTTCAGACTCCGCCAGGCGCGTCAGGCTGTATCCGTTGATGGTCCGACCAAGGGGACGCCCGTCGAGCGGTCCGCCGTCGTCGTGGGTCACGTTGACCTCGTACTCGTAGCCAAAGACCGGCGACAGGGAGAGATCGTCGTATAGAGCAGTCAGTCGACGTACCTGGTAACGCGGGCATTCCAGCACGGGACTGCCGTCGGCATGGACCATGTCGGCGATCACGGCCTGCTGATCGGTTCGCCAGGGGAGGTCGACCCGCGTGCCCTCGTCCGGAATTGCGAAGGCGTCCGGATAGCCGTTCGCGGCGGAGCCGAGGGGCGTGTCGGTGACCTCGTCCTTGAGCGAAAGCCCGTACACGATGGTGCAGAACGACAGCCGCTTGCCGGGGGCCGCCTTATCTGCTCTTTCGAGCTTGCCACGAAGGCCGAGGTCGTAGTCGGCGACTTCGAGCCGGACCGTCGCATTCACGCGTGA
The DNA here is from genome assembly GCA_963755335.1 of uncultured Actinomycetes bacterium. Taxonomy (GTDB): domain Bacteria; phylum Actinomycetota; class Actinomycetes; order S36-B12; family S36-B12; genus UBA10649. The sequence goes on along the minus strand of CAVWJW010000008.1, from coordinate 827,182 downwards.
CCTCGCTTCAGTAGGGCGGGCAGGGCGGCATCTGGAACGTACCTCCAATGCGGCAGGTAGCGCTCGGCGTAGGCGTACTCCCGGAACTCCTGCTGAACGTGGAAGGGCAGCACAAGACGATCGTCGAGCAGGTCGACGCACCCCGCCTCCGCAAGGGTCACGTGATACGCGTCCAGGAAGGTCACCTGGGCGTCCTCGATCCAGTCGAGGACCCGCTGACGCTGCTCGTTGTCGAGATCATCCGTGCGCTGAAGGACCACGCGACCGACGTGGTCGAGCGAAGCGAGCATGCCTGCGACGTCGCGAGCCGCCGGCTGCCGGGCGGTGCGCTCGGCTGCCGGGAGCGTCGGGTTGCCGTCGAAGTCCACGACGAAGTAGCGGGTCGCGTCCTTCGTTCGAAGGATCTGCCCGATGTGGAGGTCGCCGTGCGCATCGAGCAAGGGCGTGCCGACGCACTCCGCGATAATGCCGAGCCGCCCCCGCGCAGCCAGGTACGCTTCGTCGCCCACGCGGTCCTGGTAGCGGGCCAGCTCGTCGGCGGCGGTGGCCAACCAGGCGGCGAGCAGTTCGGGCGAGGCCTCCTCCGTTCCCGACGACGCGAGTGCGACGTGCATCCGGCCGATGAGGGCGGCCACGTCGCGTACCCAGGCTTGATCGTCACCACCGCCGCCCCGCGCCATCGTCCGGACACTGTCAACCGCCCAGTCCCAGCCATCCTCGGTATCGGGCAGGTATTCGACGACCGTCGCCACGAGGGCTCCTGCCTGCGGGCCATCGAGTCCGATGATCGCCCAGGTCCGTGGCGTGCCCTCGAATCCGGCGCGCGCAAGAGTCGCCATCCGCAGGGGTGCGGGCTGTTGATCGTCGGTGGGATGCAGGTACCACTTGACCACCGCACGCTCCCCCACCGCGACGAGATCGTTCGTCTGGTCCACGTCGAAGGCGCTCTCGCCTGTCGGCGCCTCGAAGTCACCGAACACCTCCACGCGCAGGCCTTGCATCGGTTCGCCCGCTGCGAGTCGTGAGACAAGGACCTCGGCCGCGCCGTCGCCTGCCCCAGCGCGGCGCAGGCGGCCGGCTTCGACGACTGCTGGCACCCCGAAGCGCTCGCCGCGGGCGTCCTCGACGACCAGCAGAAGCAATTCCGAGTCCGCCCCACTGCTCGGACGGAGGCCGACGGCCGCGACCAACGACCACGGCAGCAGTACCCGACCTGCCTCATCCGTCCGTCGTGTCGGCAGGAGGTCAGCGGGCTGCGCTTGGGCGAGCAGCAGAGCGAGATCGCTCACGAGCGCCCCGCATGTGCCCGCCCGACGGACTCGATCACGTCAGCACCGTGCCGCAACCCGTCGCGCGCCCGGATCCGCTGCCCCTGCTCCGCGAGGCGCATCCGCAGCGGGGCGTCGTCGAGCAGCGTGTCGAGCGCCGCGTGCATCTGCTCCGCGGTGAACGTGTAGGTGGGCAGGCGCACGCCGAAGCCCAGTTCGTCCATGCGCTGGGCATTGTCATGCTGGTCCCAGAACAGTGGCAGAAGGATCATCGGCTTGCCGAAGTGCAGGGCCTCGGTGGTCGTGTTGTTTCCACCGTGGGTGATGACAAGGTCGACCTGGGGAATGATCGTCGTCTGCGGGAGGAACTCGGCGCCGACCATGTTGGACGGGAGTTCGATCTCTGCCGCCTGCGGACCCATGCTCACGATGAAGAAGTGCGGAGTCCGCGCCAGGACGTCGATGATCCGGCGCATCAGGTCGACGTCCGCGCCCCCCAGTGATCCCAAGGAGAAGTAGATGAGCGCCCTGCCCGCAGGTCGGTTGCGAAGGACATCCGGGAGTGCGTAGTCGTCGTCGGTCTCTCGGACACTCGAGTCCATCCGGTGCCAGGTGGCATCCAGGGGGCGCCGGTCGAGGTAGTCCGCCTCCTCGGGGAACACGTACAGATTGGCGACGGTGCTGGCATGGATGAACTCGAGCTCAGGCAGCGGTGGGGCGCCCTGGTCGACCACCCACGCGTTGAACGCCTGCCACATCTCCCGGTGGGTGCGGTCATGCTCCTGGCGGAACTCGTCCCACTGCGAGCGCTCGTCGGCCGGCAGCCCGGAATAGGCAGGCGCCACATCGGGCCCCTTCACCTCCAGCGGGTTGCACGACACGATGCGGACGAAGGGCGCATCCGCTGTCACGAGGGCCGGGAAGGCGATGACGTTGTCCTCGACGATGACGTCCGGCCGCACACGGGCGATGATTTGTCTGACCTGCGGCTCGCAGTACATGGAGCCGTGGATCAGCGCCTGCCACGTCGGCTGCATGAAGCCCTCGAGCTGCTCGATCGTCCCCTTCTGAAGGACCGGCGCGATCTCCCGGATGTACTCCTTCCAGAAGTTGCCGGCGTCCAGTTCCTGGCCTTCCGCCGGTTCCTCGGGCGGCGCGAGGTCGACGAGGTCCTCCTCGAACCCCAGCGGAGCAAGCTTCCCGTTCCACGAGGCCTCGGCGGCGAACACGACACGGTGGCCCCGCTCGAGGAGCACCTTGCCGATACCCACGCATTGGTTGGTCGGGCCGTAGGCGGACTCGGGCATGAAGAGGACGGTCAACGGCCGATCGGACACGGGCCCTCCTGCACGACGACGATCGTGGGATCGTATCGCCCGCGACGCCCGAACTCTGTATGTCCATTTCCGGCCGCGGACCGCACCGTCGCGACTCCCCCGCGGCTCCGGCGTACCGTCGAAATCAGCCACGGGGGAACCTCCCGCGCGGGCTGAAACGGAGGAAACCATGCCTCAGATGCGGATCCAGCATGTGGCCCTCAGCGTGTCCGATATCGGCAAGAGCGGCCCTTGGTACTCCGACCTGTTCGGCTTCCAGAAGGTGGCGGAGTTCGCCGACCCGCCGATGGAGATCTACATGACACCGGACGGCCAGGCCCTCGACCTGCGCCAGGACGCGAACGTCATGCCGGGGATGTTCGACGAGAAGCGCGTTGGGCTCGATCATCTGGCATTCGTCTGCCTCTCGGTCGAAGAGCTGGACGAGTGCTTGGCGAAGATGGCGGAGCTCGGGATCACGAACTCCGGCGTGATCGACTCGCCCTTTGGCAAGCACATCAACTTCCGCGACCCTGACGGGATCGCCCTGGAGTTCTACCTGCCGGGGACGACAGCCTGAACGCAGGCAACGCGGTTGATCAGCACGCCCACGCGAAGAAGGCCTTGTAGACCTTGAGCCATTCGGCAATCGTCATGCCCTTGTGACTCGCGGGCTTCGCCCAGACCTTGTTGGTGCTCTGGACGATCGTGCTGTTGGGGTACTTGTGGAAGGTCACACAAGTACCCTTGCGCTGCTGCACTGCCATCTTCTTCCAGTCTGCCTTCAGCTTGCTCAGAGCAGCGGATTGGCCGGCCGGCGACGCGTGGGCAGGTGCTGATGCGACGCCGGTGAACAGGGCAGCGGCAATGGCGGCGGCGGCCACGCCACGCCGAAATCGAAGACGCATCACGCAGCAACACTACATGCGGCGAGAATGCCCGCATGACCGTCGAGCCGCTCCGCACCGGGATCGCCCTGGCCGCGCTGCTGGCGTGCGCCCTCGGCGTGATGACGCTGGGGGGCTTGGGCTACCGCCGAGAGCTCCTGGTCTCCGCCGCCCGGGCGCTGGTCCAGCTGGTGGCCGTCGCGCTGGTGATCGCCTGGATCTTCACGCATCCTCAGGCCGCAGCCCTGTACCTGGGCATCATGGTGCTCGTCGCCGCCTACACCTCCAATCGCCGCATCGGCGGAGACCGACGCGACTTCGTGGGAGTGCTCCTGGCCATTCTGCTGGGCGCATCCGCGACGGTGCTCATCGTCACCGTGACCGGAGCGCTGCCCTTCGACGCCCAGAGCCTGCTGCCATTCAGCGCCCAGATGATCGGCGGGGCGATGACCACCGCCTCTCTCGCCGGCGTGAGGTTCCGCGACGACGTCAACGACCAGATGCTCACCTTCCAGGGCTACGTCGCCCTCGGAGCGAGCTACCGACAGGCCGGCCGGGAGTTCTCGACACGGGCCTCGGAGAAGGCGCTGTTCCCGACACTGGACCAGACCAAGAGCGCCGGACTCGTGACCCTGCCCGGCGCGTTCGTCGGCATGCTGCTTGGCGGGGCAACGCCGCTCCAGGCCGCTCAGGTGCAGCTCATCGTGCTGGTCGGCCTCCTGCTGGTCCAGGCCATCTCCGCCCTGCTGACCACGCGCCTCATCAGTCCGCTGCCGCCGGGCCTGGGGCCGAGCATCGCCGTCGATCAGGCGGCCGCATGAGCCACGGCGACATGTTCGAGCTCGCCGACGTGAGCGTCTCCTACGGCACTGTGCTGGCCGTCAAGGACGTGAGCATGGGCATCTCCCATCAGGGCATCACCGCGCTCATCGGGCCGAGCGGGTGCGGGAAGTCCACCCTCCTGATGTCCTTGAACCGCCTGACGGATTTGGTGCCCAGCGCCCGGCTGACCGGGACGATCTCCTTCGATGGCACCGACATCCACGCTCCCGAGACCAATCTGGTCGATCTCCGCCGCCGGATCGGCGTCGTGTTTCAGAAGCCCAACGCGTTCCCCAAGTCGATCTACGACAACGTTGCCTATGGCCCGCGGGTCCACGGCCTGACGCGCGACCTCGACGCCCTCGTCGAACGCAGCCTGGTTCGCGCCGGCCTGTGGGACGAGGTCAAGGACGACCTGCAGCGGAGCGCAACGGCACTGTCCGGCGGCCAGCAGCAGAGACTGGTGGTGGCTCGCTGCCTGGCCCTGGATCCCGAGGTCATCCTCATGGACGAGCCCACCGCCTCGTTGGACCCCGTGGCGTCAGGGACCATCGAGGAACTCGTGGCACAGCTGGCGACGGACTTCACCGTCGTCCTCGTCACTCACGACCTGCAGCAGGCGGCACGGCTTGCCGATCGCACCGCGTTCTTCTCGGTGGAGTTCGACGCCGATGGATCCCGCCACGGCGTCCTGGTCGAGTACGGTCCAACACGTGACATCTTCGACAACCCGAGCGATCCGCGAACGGCGGCGTACGTAGCCCGCGCCTGACCGACGCACCCTGGCTCAGAGACGCTCGTCGATGATCCCCTGGAACAGCACTTCATAGGCATCCACCATGCGGTCCGCGGTGAACCTCGCGACGACATCAGCACGGCAGTCCCGGCGATCAATTGCGTGGACCGCTTTCACTGCCGCGACGGCGTCCGGCACGGAGTAGACCAGGAATCCGGTCACCCCATCCCGAATGATCTCGGGCATCGATCCTCGCGACCGGGCAATGACAGGGGTGCCGGCCGCAAGCGACTCGACGACGGAGAGCCCGAACGGCTCCTCGAAATCGATGAGGTGGAGGAGCGCGACCGCGCCCCCAAGAAGGCGATCCCGGTCACTGGGCCCGACCGGGCCGATGTAGTCAACGCGGTGGCCATCGACGTGCGGGGCGATCTCCCGCCGGAAGTACTCGTCGTCCTGCACGACGCCGGCAATGATCAGGGGAAGTCCAGCCAGTCGCGCAACCTCGATCGCCTCATGCGTGCCCTTGTCAGGGTGGATGCGCCCCAGGAACAACAGGTATCCCCCGTCCCCTGCACCGAACGTGAACTGGTCCACGTCGATTCCGTGGTGAATCGTGGCCGAATACGTGAGATCGGGATGACGATCTGACTGGCTGATCGACACGTAGTGACCGATGTCGTTGTACGCACGAAACACGGGCAGGATCCGCTCGGACGAAAATCCATGGATCGTTGTGACGACGGGCGTCTTCACCAATCGGCTGAAGGCAAGCGGCAGGAAGTCGAACTGGTTGCTGATGATGTCGAACTCGTCGGCACGCTCGAAGGCCGAGGAGATGTGCAGCGCCTCGAAGACCTTGGCATCCACCGTGTGGTCCTCTTCGTAGCCGGCCGGCGCCTCGGCGTGCAGGCGGGCCGACGTCGTCGAGTCCGCCGTCGCAAAGAGGGTCACGTCATGCCCGCGGGCGACGAGACCCTCCGTGAGGGTCGCTGCCACCTGCTCCCACGGACCGTAGGACCGGGGCGGAACGCTGTGGGCAACGGAGGCGAGCACGGCTACCTTGACGATGTCCTCCAAGACAATTGCTCCTGAAACTACACGGGATTTCGCAGGTGAGATCACTGGTACTCTGAGTAACAGACTTCGCCGGACTCAGTTCCGCCGATCGATCCCATCTGTGGTCGAGCGTCTCGGGATGAGTTCACTCCCTGCCAGGAACGGCAGCAGTCGGCTGCAGTGCGCAACGCAGGAAGCAGGCCCTCATGGCCACTCGAATCAGTGTTCTCGCCACCTACACGCCCACTCCGTGCGGAATCGCCACCTTCACCGAAGCCCTGACCATCCACTTGCGGCAGGCTGGCGCCGACGTCGGCGTGGTCCGCATGGTTGACGACCTGCAGGCGCAGGACCCGCCCGTGATCCACCAATGGATCTCGCGCGACCAAGCCGCCTCCTCCGAAGCCGCGGCTGCCATGAACGACTATGACGTCGCCGTCATCCAGCACGAGTACGGCATCTTCGGCGGACCCGACGGCGAGGACGTACTGGAACTCGTCCGCCGTCTCGAAGTCCCGCTCGTCACCGTGCTTCATACGGTGCTCGTCAAGCCGACCGAGAACCAGCACCGCGTGCTTGCTGAGCTGTGCTCGGCGTCGTCAGCCCTCGTGACGATGACGGAGACAGCACGCGGTCGCCTGATCGAAGGCTGGGGCGTGCACCCGTCGCGCGTGTCCGTGATCACGCACGGAGCCGCGGACAACCGCACCGACCCCCTCGACAACCGTCCTGCTTTGGGTCTGCGCCCAACGATCCTGACGTGGGGCCTTCTCAGCAACGGCAAGGGCATCGAGTGGGCCTTGCGCGCCTTCGCGCAGTTGCGAGACATCCAGCCTGTCCCTCGCTACCGCATCGTCGGGCAGACCCATCCGCGCGTGCTCGAGCGCGAGGGTGAGGCCTACCGCGATCTCCTCGTCGGACTGACGAACGAACTCGACCTGACGTCGATGGTGGACTTCGACAGTCGCTACCTGGCTGGTCCGGCACTCCGCGCGATCGTGCGCGCGGCCGACGTCATCCTCCTGCCCTATGACTCACGGGATCAGGTCACGTCCGGTGTCCTCACCGAGGCGGTCGCCGCCGGCAAGCCCGTCATCTCCACGTCGTTCCCGCACGCCGTCGAGCTGCTGAGCAGTGGCGCCGGTCTGCTCGTGCCGCAGGGCGACCCCGACGCACTCGCACGTGCTCTGCGACGCGTCCTCACCGAGGACCGTCTGGCGGACCGCATGGCTGACACGTCGCGTGAGCTCGCCACCTCACTGCTCTGGCCGGCAGTCGCCGACCGCTACATCGATCTTGCGGCATCGCTGTGTTCGACGCGCTCGCGATACGTCGCGTGATGTACACGCGTCCTGACTTCGGGCACCTGGCGAGCCTGACGACACCGCTCGGCCTGTACGAGCACGCCCGATATACCGAGCCGCGCATTCAGCACGGCTACTGCCTTGACGACGTCGCTCGCGGCTTGGTCGTCACGGCTCGAGAGCCGCACGCCAACGCGCAGGTGCGCCGGCTTGCCGACTCCTACCTCTCCTTCGTCCTCGCCTCCCTGGCTGGCGACGGCGGATGCACAACCGGCGGAACGCTGCCGGCGCCTGGACCGACAGTCCGTCGACGGACGATCACTGGGGCCGCGGACTGTGGGCATTGGGCATCGCCTCCATCGTCACTGACGATCCGAGCTTCGCCTCCCGTGCCCGCGAAGGCGCCTCGACGGCCATGAAGGCCCGGTCGCAGTGGCCGCGTGCGACGGCGTACGCGGCCATCGGTGCCGCCGCCATCCTCCGTCACGACCCCAGTGACCTTCCGGCCCGACGGCTGATCTCGGATGCTCGGGATTCCCTGGCGCGTCCGCGGACCAGCGCCTCGTGGCGATGGCCTGAGGATCGACTCACCTACGCGAACGCCGTACTTCCCGAGGCCCTGCTCAACATCGGCATGGCGTTGGAGGATGGACAGGCCCGGGCCGACGGCCTGCTGCTGCTCACGTGGCTGGTCGATATCCAGATGCACCAAGGGCACCTGTCGGTCGTACCGTCCATCGGGCGCGGTTCAGGGGATCCGGCGCCGGGATATGCGCAGCAGCCGATCGAGGTTGCCGCACTCGCCGAGGCTTGTCGCACTGCCTACGTGCTCACCGGCGACGAGCACTGGATCGGGATCATCGAGCAGTGCGTTGCCTGGTTCGAAGGGGTCAACGACGTTGGCGTCACCATGTACGACGAGGTAACGGGAGGCGGACTCGACGGCCTTGAGCGCGGCTCCGCCAACCAGAACCAAGGTGCCGAGTCGACACTGGCCTGGCTGTCGACCCAGCAGATCGCCCTGATGCCGCAGCTCACGGCCGTTCGATGAACCCTGGCACCGATCGCAGCTGGGTGCGGCGTACCGACCACGTACTGCAGCCGGACCTGTCACGCGTCGTTGCGACCCTGTTCCTGCCGGGACAGGAACTGGAGGCGGGGGAATCCCGGTCCGACAAGGTCATCCATCGGGTCATGGAGCTGTCGGACGGCGAAGTCGACACCAAGCTGGCGCGTCTGCAGGAGTCCTTCGGTCATCGGCATCGCGACCTTCGCGGTACATGGAGCAAGCACTTCGAACTGATGGCCCATCGACTCGACGATGCAGGGTCGCTGACCGATCACCGTCGGTTGCTGATCGGGGCGTTCTTCACGCAGGAGTACGCCCTCGAGGGCGCGGCACTGTTCAACCCGTCGATGGTGCCGCACCCCGACCAGGCAGGACTACCCGACGGGACGACTCGATTCCTCATGACGATCCGCGCGGTGGGTGAAGGCCACATCTCGAGTATTGAGTTCCGCTCCGGAACGATCGACGATGCGAACGTCATCGTCCTCGACTCCCGCCCCGGGGCAGCCGTTCTCGCCCACTCGGTGCCTGCCACGTTCTCGCGATCGTCCTTCCGCTACCAGCTGCGCGAGCTCGTCGGCGAACGTACGAACGTGGACTTCGTACTCGATGGGCTGCCAGAGTCGTTCACTCGTCACGACTTGGACGGCGCGCTGGACGACCTTCATGACCAGCGGCTGACCCGCGGGAAGGCGGACAAGACGCGCGACGCGCTGCGCTTCATCGCCGGCTGCACGTACTCCACGGAGTTCGCCCCCGGCACCGACCTCCAGGAGCGCGTCCTGATGCCCCTCGGCCCCGCCGAGAGCCAAGGCATGGAAGACGCCCGGATGGTCCGCTTCATCGGTGACTGCGGCAGCCCCGACTTCCTCGGCACGTACACGGCCTTCGACGGACGCAACGTCGCGACCCAGCTCATGGGGACGAACGACTTCCGCCAGTTCTCCTTCGAGCGACTGAGCGGCCCGGGATCGAAGAACAAGGGCATGGCCTTGTTCCCGCGCGCTATCGGCGGACGCTACGTGGCCCTCTCGCGCGCCGACCGCGAGAGCAACGGGGTCACGACGTCGGCAGACCTTCGGCACTGGGAGAAGCGCGTCCTGGTGCAGACGCCTGTGGAGCCCTGGGAGATCGTGCAACTCGGCAACTGCGGGCCGCCGATCGAGACCGATCAGGGCTGGCTTGTGCTCACGCACGGAGTCGGGCCGATGCGCGAGTACAGCATCGGCGCGATCCTCCTCGACCTGGAGGATCCGACGATCATCCGCGGTCGCCTGGCCGAGCCGCTGCTGGTGCCCGTTCCCAGTGAACGATCCGGCTACGTCTCCAATGTCGTCTACTCCTGCGGAGCGATGCTCCACGGGCGGACATTGGTGCTGCCGTATGGCTGCAGCGACTCGCGCACGCGGCTGGCCCTGGTCGACATGGATGCCCTGGTGGCCGAGCTCACGACGGGAAGATCATCATGACTGCTCACCGAGCCGCGTACGCAGACGTCATCGGCGCGTCCGTCCAGGACAAGCCCTGGGGTCACGAGGTGATCTTCGCTGACGGGGATCACGGCTATGTGGGCAAGCTCCTGACCATCGGGGCCGGTCACTCCCTGAGCCTGCAGTATCACGATCGCAAGGACGAGACGCTCCACCTCCTGTCGGGCGAGGCGCTGCTCGAGCACGGCCCCTCGCCGGCGGCGCTCCGAAGCCTGGTCCTGCAGCCGACCCAGACTGTCCACCTCGCTGCCCTGTGCGTGCACCGGATCACCGCGGTCCAGGATTGCGTCTTCGTCGAGGTGTCGACGGCCCAGACGGGGTGGCGTGACGACGTGGTGCGTCTCTCGGACCAGTACGGTCGTACGGGGACGAACGCCCCCTAAGCCGCTGAGGGCGGCCCAACGACTGGAGGCCCGCCGTGCCCGCACCTCACGACCGGCCGTGGCTGGCGAGCTACGCCGAGGGCGTGCCCGCGGACATTGACGTCACCGACGAGACCCTCTGCGACCTCCTCGACCGTTCCGTCGCTCACTTCCCGGCACAGGTCGCCCTCGACTTCTACGGCGCGACGACCAGCTACGCCAAGGTCGGCGAGCTCGTGGCGCGGGTCGCCGGGTCGCTGAAGGCCCTCGGGATCGTCGCCGGCGACCGAGTGGCCATCGTGCTGCCGAACTGCCCCCAGCACGTCATCGCCTTCTACGCGGTCCTGCGGCTGGGCGCGATCGTGGTGGAGGCGAACCCTCTGTACACATCCGAGGAGCTCGCCTATCAGCTCGCCGACAGCGGTGCGCGGCTCGCGATCGCGTGGGATGCGGTCGTCCCGACGATCGAGTCCGTCCTCTCGCAGACGTCGATCACCCAGGTTGTCGCCGTCAACATGACGACCGCACTTCCCCGAGGCAAGCGGATCGCCCTGCGCCTGCCGCTGGCACGCGCCCGGGCAACCCGCACGGCCATGACCTCGCCGGCACCGGGTGCACTGACGTGGAAGAAGCTCGTGGCCGACGGCTGGCCCCTCACCACCACGCACGTGCGGCCGACCGCCGACAGCCTCGCGGTGCTTCAGTACACCGGCGGCACGACGGGCGTCCCGAAGGGCGCGATGCTCACTCACCGGAACTTGCGCGCGAACGCGGCGCAGGGCCGGGCGTGGGTACCCGGACTCGTCGATGGCGAGGAGGTCATCTACGCCGTCTTGCCGCTGTTCCACGCCTACGGCCTCACTTTGTGCCTCACCTTTACGATCGGCATCGGGGCGACCCTGGTGCTGTTTCCCCGCTTCGACGCCGACCAGGTGCTGGAGGCGATGGAACGGCGCCCCGCGACCTTCCTGCCGGGAGTGCCGCCGATCTACAGTGCGCTCGCCAGCGCAGCGGTGGCCAAGGCCGTCGACCTGCGTTCGATTCGCTTCGCACTGTCGGGCGCCATGCCGCTGCCGACGACGACCGTGGACCACTGGGAGGCCACGACCGGCGGCCTGCTGGTTGAGGGATACGGCATGACGGAGACATCACCGGTGTCGATCGGCAATCCGATCGCGCCGAGTCGTCGACCGGGAACCGTCGGCGTGCCGTTCCCGTCCACCCGCATCCGGATCGTGGACCCGGCCAACCCCGATGAAGACTGTGCGGACGACGACGCGGGTGAGCTGCTCGTGCAGGGGCCACAGGTCTTCGTGGGCTACTGGAACCGGCCCGACGACACCGCGGCGGTGCTGCTCGACGGCGGGTGGATCCGGACCGGGGACATTGTCGTGATGGACGCCGACGGATTCGTCACGATCGTCGACCGGATCAAAGAACTGATCATCACCGGCGGTTTCAACGTCTACCCCTCGCAGGTCGAGGACGTACTGAGGCAGGTTCCTGAGGTGCAGGATGCGGCGGTCGTCGGGCTTCCGGACGGCTCCGGTGGCGAACGCGTGGTGGCCGCGATCGTCTGCGAGCCCGGCACGCACCCCGACCCCGAGGCGGTCCGCAGCGCCTGTCGCGAGCACCTGACGGCGTACAAGGTGCCCCGCCAGGTGTTCATCGTCGACGAACTGCCCCGCTCCCTCATCGGCAAGGTGCTGCGCCGCCGGGTGCGCGAGCAGCTGCTGGAGCATCCCGATAGACGGTGAGCGATGCCTACGACCGTGACATCGCCTGACTCGCGCCAAGGGCTCCGGCGGCGGGGCTACCGCCGCGACGTGCAGGGCCTTCGTGGTGTTGCGATCCTGGTCGTCGTCGTGCTGCATGCCGGTCTCCCCCTGTCGGGTGGATTTACCGGAGTCGACATCTTCTTCGTGATCTCCGGCTTCGTCATCACCGGGGCGCTCATGAGACGACTTGCCGTCGATGGCCGCATGCAGATGAGCCGCTTCTACCTGGCCCGGATCCGGAGGCTGCTTCCGGCGCTGGCCCTCATGCTCACCGTCGTGCTGCTGGCCAGCACGGTGCTTGGCGCGATCGGCGCGATGGGGATCACGGCGAGGACGGGCGCCGCCGCCGCATTGATCAACGCAAACACCTACCTCCTGCTCTTCGATGTCGGCGGCTACTTCGACGCGTCGTCGGCCCTCAACCCGCTACTCCACACGTGGTCGCTCTCGGTCGAGGAGCAGTTCTACGTCGTCTTCCCGACGATCCTGCTGCTGTCCTGGCTCGGACTGAGGCGGGCCCGGTACGGAAGACCCCAGTTCCGCGTTCGCTGGATGCTGATCGCCGGCCTGACGGTGTCCCTCGGGCTGGCGCTCACTTTGAGCGTGGTCGTCCCGGACTCGGCCAGCGGCACTTTGCCGGGTCGCTTCAACTACTACTCGGCCTTCACACGCGGCTGGGAGTTCGCCGCCGGCGCTCTCCTCGCAGTGACGCCGCTCGCCTTCACCCGAGGTCGGCGGGGGGCCGCCTGGGTCGCAGGGGCCGGTGCCGCGCTCATCGCCGCCGGCCTGCTCGTCATCGCGGAGGGCACCACGTACCCCAACGTGCTCACCTTGCTGCCGGTACTGGGCGCCGTCCTCGTCATCGCGGCGGGCAGTGCAGGGGAACAGAGTCCCGTGAGCCGCGTACTCTCCACCGAGCCCATGGTCTGGGTTGGCAACCTGTCCTACAGCTGGTACCTGTGGCACTGGCCCTTCATCGTGTTCGCCGGCATCTGGTTCGCCGGCGCCACTCTCCCCCGACTCCTGGCGGCAGTGATGTCGCTCGGCGCGGCATGGGCCTCGATGCGCTTCCTCGAGGGACCGATCCGCTTCCGACGGGACCCGACGCGCCGAGCGACGCTCATCCTCGCTGCCGTCTGCGTCACCTTGCCCCTCTTCTCAGCAGGGCTTCTCGAGTACTGGCACTCGACACTCAAGGGCGACGTCTCGATCAACCCCTACGCTCTGCACTTGGACTCCCTCCGCGACTGCGACTCTCCGGCGCCCCTCGGCAAGAAGCCACGCGATTGCACGTGGCCGGTCACGTCGGCGAAGGGAAGGGCCGTATTGGTGGGGGATTCCCTTGCGGGTCAGTACTCCGAGGGCTTCGTCACGGGAATGAACGCGGCCGGGTTCGACGCACAGATCGCGACCTTGTCTGCCTGCCCCTTCATGGAGTTCGCCGGCAGTCCGTCGGGGGCCGCCGACGTCGGCTTCGCCCCGGACAAGGCGTGCGCATCCTTCGAACGTCGCTCGATGGCTGAACTCCTTCGCAACCCTCCTGAGATCGTGGTGCTGTCCTCATCGGCGCAGCGCTTCCTCACTCCACGGCAGATTCCGCCCAGCCCGGCTGAAGAAGCCCGGCTGGCCGACATGCGAGCGCAATGGACCCAAGCGCGGTCAGCCATGATCCGTCGCCTGCAGGCAGCCGGCAGCTCCGTCGTGCTCATCGAACCCCTCCCGAAGTTCGACGGCTGGGGGCCAATGACGGAGGGGCCGTTCAAGGAGGCGCCGGCGATCACCGTCCTGCGAGGCGGGAGCCGCTACGACCCGTCCATACCCCGGGCCGAGGCTGCCGCACGACTCAGCATTCCCACTGCCGCTGAGATCGGCGCCACGACGGCCACCGGCTCGGAGCACATGCAGTTCTTCGACCGGGTCTGCCCGGGAGCCCTGTGCTCGGCACGCACGTCCGGGGCCTGGACGTATCGGGACTTCGAGCATCTCAGTGTCGATACGTCACGATCGCTAGCGCCCGCGTTCACGGATCTGGCCCATCGGGTGCTCGCCGTCAGGACATCGTGACCCGGCGGCGACCCGATTCGCACTAGCCTGACGAGCGTGTTCGCCCTGGGCTCCGTCGTGCGTCGTCTCGTGCATGTCGCTGCGTGCGCGGCGGCGGCTTCGACACTGACTGCCAGCCCCGCGGGGGCCGCCGAGCCGCCCGCAGGGTGCATTTCCGTCGATGTGCATAGCAATCGGTTCGCGTACACCGGCAGCCTCGCCGACTGGATGACGTGCATGTACCCACCCGGTTCGGCGAGGGCGCGGAACACTCACTTGGGCTCCGTCATGATGCCTGGCTCGCACGAGGCGGGCACCAGTTCCCTTTTCAACTCCGAGGCCGCAACCTTCCACTACGCTACCCGCTGCCCCTCGCCGATTGACCGCGCAGCCCAGGGGATCCCGTGGATCACGCGACAGTGGGCGATGTCGCAGACTCAGGACTCGTCGAGCCAGGCGGCACATGGATCGCGGTGGTTCGACCTGCGGGGAGTTCTCGATAACTACGTGTGGCGCTCGTGCGACGGCCTGGTGGTCGACCGCTGGTTCGACATCGTCGATGGCCTCGTGGCCTTTCACGCTGCCCATCCCGGCGAGGTCATCGTGCTCGACATCGCGCAACTCCTAGATCCCCTCAACGAGGTAAGCGCGACTCGCCTCGTTGAGGCCCTTGCACCGGTCTGCTCGCGCGCCGTGTCGCCGGCGGCACTGCCCGATGCGAACGGAGTCGCCGGAAACGTCACGATCGCGACCGCACGGGCCGCGGGCGGCTTCGTACTTCAGCTGACCGACAGCCCGCGCAGCAGCCGTGCCTTCACGACCCTGGAGCGATGGCTCGTCGGCCATCCGGACAACGCCTGCGCGGGTCGGTTCTGGCCTCGGCGCGGCTCGCTCGAGCACGTCGACAGACAGCAGAACGCGAATCTCTGGATCAATCGTCGCGCTGTGGCAGCGGCCGCACGGCGCATGGCCGCCTGGCAGGTCGCCCATGTCACTGACAGCAGGGGATCCTTCCAGATCGCGCGATTCACCTGGGCTTATGCCGGACCGCAGTCGAAGGAGGCGTACCAGATCTGGCTCATGAACCACTGGCTCGTCGACTACAACCTCCGTTTGGGCCCGTCCACCCGTGAGGTTGCCCGGGGGCTGTGGCGCACGGCATGCCAGACGGGCCTCTCCGGCAACGTGATACTGCTCGACAACATCACGCGACAGCGTCCGATCCGCGAGCTGGTGGCCTACAACGAGGAGCCGTGCCCGGTGCCGCCCAACCCGCCTGATCGGACGCCCACCCAGGGCCGTCAACGGTAGCCTCGACGTAGATCAGGGCGCACGATTCCCTCGGACCGGAGGTGACCCGGATTGGCGTCCCACGAAGTTCCGCGCACGATCGAGCATGCCCGCTTCTGGTTCCGGGGTCAGGTCCGCGAGCTGACGGACGTCGAGCCCACCTTGAGCGTCCTGCACTGGCTGCGGGAGGACGAGGGCACCACCGGCACCAAGGAAGGGTGCAACCAGGGCGACTGCGGCGCCTGCACAGTCGTTCTGGCGGAACGCGCTTCGGATGGCATCCGCCTCCGCACGGCCAACGCGTGCCTACTCCCGGTGCCGATGCTGCACGGGCGTGCCCTGTTCACCGTCGAGGACGTCGCGGCGGACGACGCGCTCCACCCGATCCAGCAGGCCCTCGTCGACCACGGCGGCTCCCAGTGCGGCTTCTGCACCCCGGGGTTCGTCATGTCACTGTGGTGCGCTGCCGAGCAGAGCCGACTCGACGGCAGTTCGCTCACCCGAGCGGACCTAGCCGGTGCCATCAGCGGAAACCTGTGCCGCTGCACCGGATATCGCCCCATCCTGGACGCCGCCGTCGACGCCTTGCCCGCCACGGCGGGGCAGCCGTCGCCCATCGATGCGGCGGAGCTCGCGGAGATCCTCGCTGGGCTTGACGAGCCCGGCACGCTCAGCGTCTCGGGCAGTTCGGGAGCGTTCATCGCCCCGGACTCGGCTACAGCGCTCGCTGCTGCCCTTCGCGCCCATCCTTCCGCGGTCATCGTCTCTGGTGGCACAGATCTGGTCCTGCTGATGCGCGCGAGCAAGGACGCCTACCGCGACGACGTCGTCCTCGTCTCCACGGGACGCGTGCCCGAGCTCCGCCGCATCGAGCAATCCGACCGCGAGCTGGTCATCGGGGCGGCGGTCTCGCTCGAGGATGCCTGGACCGCCCTCGTGACTCGCGCTCCCTCCCTTCGGCGCATGCAGGAGCGGTTCGCCTCACCCGCGATCCGCAGCGTGGGAACCATCGGTGGCAACATCGCCAACAGCTCCCCCATCGCCGACCTCACTCCGGTACTGATTGCGCTCGACGCCCATGTGGACCTCGAGGACGCCGACGGGACCCGTTCGGTCGACATCGCCGCATTCGCGACGGGGGTGCGCACGAACGTGCTGCACCGGGACGAGTTCCTGTCGCGGGTGGTTATTCCGGGAGCGGCATTCACCCGGGACCTCCGTTCCTACAAGGTCAGTCGACGGTTCGACGACGACATCTCCACGTTGAGTGCCACCTTCTCGATCCAGTGGCAGGACACCGTCATGTCGGACGTGCGCGTCGCCTTCGGCGGTCTGGCCCCTACGGTCCGTCGAGCCGTCGGCGTGGAAGCCGCGTTACGCGGACGCGAGTGCTCCGACGAGACCCTTGCCGACGCCCTGGCAGCCCTCGCAACCGATTTCAGGCCGATCTCCGATCACCGCGCTTCGGCCGGCTATCGCGAGCGCGCTGCTCGCGGCCTGCTGCAGCGATGGTGGATGGAGACCAATTCGGCGACCGTTCCCGTCGACGTGTGGGCCCACTCATGAGTGGCCGCGTGAAGCGCCCCGATGCCGTCGTCGGTCGGCCCGTGTCGGACGAGTCGGCGGCCCTGCATGTCACCGGGCGGGCGACCTACGTCGACGACATCCCCACTCCGGACGGCTGCACGCACGGCGTCGTGGCGCTGGCCACCATCGCGCATGGCCGGGTGACTGCCATCGACGCGACGCGGCGCCGCCGCCCAGCCCGGAGTCCTCGCCGTCCTGACAGGAGCCGACATCCCGGGCGAGAACTCGCACGCTCCCCGGGCGGGGGTGGACCCGATCCTTGCCGACAGCGAGATCTCGTTCTGGGGTCAGCCGGTGGCGATGGTCATCGCCACGACCAGGCGGGCGGCCGAGCGAGCGACGGGCTTGATCACGCTGAAGTACGACGAGCTGCCAGCCATCCTCGATCCGCGTGCCGCGCACGCCGCCGGCTGCTACGTGGTGGACCCGATGCACCTGGAGCAGCCGTCCGCCGACGCGACGACGACGGCGCTCGACTCGGCCCCCCATCGGCTGCAGGGCACGGTGCGCATCGGCGGACAGGAGCACTTCTACCTCGAGACGATGACGGCCCTGGCGCAGCCGCTCGACGACGGCAGCGTCATCATCCGCAGCTCCACTCAGCACCCGACCGAGGTCCAGCACGTTGCTGCGAAGGCTCTCGGCATTGCCGACAATCGCGTCCGGGTCGAATGCCGGCGGATGGGCGGGGCCTTCGGAGGCAAGGAGTCGCAGGCGGCCCAGGTGGCCGCTCTCGCCGCCGTGGGCGCCATGCATGTCCGTCGCGCCGTCAAGGTGCGTTTCGATCGAGTGACCGACGACAAGGTCACCGGCAAGCGTCACCCCTTCGACGCAGACTGGGACATCGGGTTCGACGACGAGGGCCGGATCCTCGCCTATCGCGCGATGCTCCTGTCGAACGGCGGGCACTCCACCGACCTGTCGGGGCCGGTCCTCACGCGAGCCATCAACCACATCGACCATGCGTACTGGCTGCCGGCCGTGACCGTCGACGGCTTCGCGGCACGTACCAACATGCAGAGCAACACGGCCTTCCGCGGCTTCGGCGGACCGCAGGGCGCCTTCGTCACCGAGGTGGCCATCGACTCGATCGCGCGCCACCTCGGCCGAGATGCCCTCGACGTCCGCCTGGCCAACCTGTACGGCGATCGCCCAACCGCGGCTGATCCCCACGCCGGCCTGCGGACGCCGTACGACATGGTGGTCGAGGACAACATCCTTCCCGAACTGATCGACGAACTGCTGCGGACCAGCGAGTACCGCGAGCGCCGCCGCGAGGTCGACGAGTTCAACGCGACCAGCCCGGTGCTCAAGCGTGGCATCGCACTGACGCCCGTGAAGTTCGGTATCGCCTTCACGCTGACGCACCTGAATCAGGCCGGAGCACTCGTTCACGTCTACACCGACGGCTCCGTCCTGGTGAACCACTCGGCAACCGAGATGGGCCAGGGCGTCAACACGAAGGTGTGCCAGGTGGTCGCCGAGGAGCTCGGCATCCCGCTGGATCGCGTGCGCTCGACCGCCACCGACACCGAGAAGGTGGCCAACACGTCTGCGACGGCAGCCTCGTCAGGCGCCGACCTCAACGGGATGGCGGCCCAGATCGCCGCGCGGACGATCCGCGACCGTCTCGCCCTCGTCGCAGCCGGACTCCTCGACTGCGGGGCGGACGAGCTCGAGTTCCGCAACGACGTCGTCGACGGCCCGACCGGCTCGGTCGCCTTCGCTGACGTGGTGGAGGTCGCCTACACGAAGCGCGTGCAGCTGTGGTCCGACGGCTTCTACGCAACGCCCGGATTGCACTGGAACCGTTCGACGATGAAGGGCCGGCCCTTCCACTACTTCTGCTACGGCGCATCCGTGAGCGAGGTCGTCATCGACACACTGACCGGCGAGCACCGCGTCCTGCGCGCGGACCTGCTCCAGGACGTCGGCCGGTCCCTCAACACCAGGATCGACATCGGGCAGGTCGAGGGCGCGTTCGTCCAGGGGATGGGCTGGCTGACCACCGAGGAGCTGCACTGGGACCCGGCTTCGGGCGCCCTCGAGACCCTGGCTCCCACGACCTACAAGATCCCTGCGGTCCACGACATCCCGTCGGACCTCCGGGTCGCCCTCTACGACAACGCGAACCTGGCGGAGACCATCCATCGCAGCAAGGCAGTGGGAGAGCCGCCCCTGCTACTGGCGTTCTCGGTGTTCCTGGCGATCCGCGATGCGGTCAGTGCCGCCGGTGGGCATCGGGTCGACCCGCCCCTTCGCGCGCCGGCCACCGTCGAGGCGATCCTCGACGCCGTCGATGCGGTGCGGGGAGGCGGTTAGGCCAGGGCGAGCAGTCGCTGCGCATTGCCGCGCAGGACCGCCTCGCGATCCGCCTCGTCGAGTCCCGCCGCATCCACCAGTCCGACCGGATCACGCTCAGCAAGATCGAACGGATGGTCGGTGCCGACGAGCACCTGCCCGGCACCGACATCCTCGACGAGGCGCCGCAATGCGACGGGATCGAAGACCGCGGTGTCGAAGTACAAGGACCGCATCACCCGACTGGGCGGTGCGTCGATGGTCCGGGCCTGCTCCTTGCGCTCCCAGCCCAGGTCCAGGCGGCCGCGCAGCGCCGGAAGGCAGCCACCGCCGTGCGCAAGGCACAGAGCGAACGAGTCCGGCCTCACCCTCCCGGCGAACACCATTCGCGAGGCAGCGATGGCGGTCTCCACCGGGTAGCCAACGAGTTGAGGCAGCCAGAAGTCGCCCAGGCGTCCGGCATCCGGCACCGCGCTGGGATGCAGGAATACGAACGCCTTCCGCTCCGACAGGAAGGCCCAGAGGGCATCGTTCACCGGCGCGTCGAGGTCAAGGTCAGCCCCCCTCGAGCCGATCGCCACGCCGCGCATGCCCAGCTCGTCGAGGCACCGTCGGGCCTCGTCCACGGCATGCGTCCAGCCGACCGGCACGAGGCCCAGCGGCAGCAGTCGCTGCGCATCGGCGCCGCAGTAGTCGGCGAGCGCGTCGTTGCCGCGTCGGGTCACCTCGGACACGAGATCGCGATCGGTGCTCCGCGACGCCATCAGGAACGGGGGCAGCGAGATCGCCTGCGCGCCCAGCCTCAGCCCGTCAAGTTCGACCAGGCGCAGCGGCGCGCTCGTCATCGAGTCAGCGAGCGGCAGCGGAGTACCCGGGCCGACGCCGCTCACCCGTGCGTCGATGCGCACGATGCGGTCGGGGACCTGGGAGAGGTCTGCCAGGCCCTCGCCCTCGAGCCACTGCAGGACGGACAGGGGCATCGCATGCCCGTGGATGTCGATGGCGCCGTTCACGAATGCCCCCAGGTGCGACCCGTTTCAGGCCAGCGTATGGCCTTGTGACCGGACACGGTTCGCCGTCTGGATTGGGTAAACCGCAGGGTGCCGTGTTACCGTCATTGAACGCATAGGCCACAGAAGGCCGCGTGGATGGTTCGAGCCCCGCATGGTGAGCACCCTTCGATGGACGCTCCCGATACGGCACACCATCATCGACAACTTGGCTCAGCGCCTGCTCTCGCAGCGCTGTGCCGCAGAAAGGCACGACCATGAAGTACCTCAAGATCACTGACGACGAGCGCCGCGCACCGATGGGCCTGACCGAACAGGACCAGTGCCACGCGTGCCGCGGTCCCATCACCCGAACCGACTCCAGCGGTCTGTGCTGGAGCTGCATGCCCTGCTCGCTTGCGAGCTAGCGCAGCATCACCACGACGTTCCCCGGAACATCGCCACGTCGGCGATGCGGTTGACCGCATCTCGAAGTCCGTCAATGAGCTCGGCCGCCGCGAAGGCGTCCGGGTCATTGACGGTCGGCAGGTCAAGCTGTGTCAATGGCTCCCCGAGTGCCCATTGGAACCTGGAGTTCGGCAAGGGCACGCCGATCGCATGACCGACATCCACGGTGCCCTCCGCAGGATCGATGCGGATCGCGACAAGCGGGCGTTCGGGCATGCGCGGGTTCTCGCGACCGGTGAAGATCGTGATGTCAGCGCCCCACCCGGGCCCGGACTGGCCGTCACTCCACGGCTCGCCGATCGCCGCGCGCAACTGGCTCGAGCGGACGCCCAGCATGTCCGCCATCTCCTGGACGCCGTCGGGCGTGGGTTCGTGCACGGGGGCAACTCTGCCAGCGCACGACGGTCCGCACTACCAGCGATTGACAACCTGCTCGGCCCACCCGCGGATGCCGTCGACGCGGATCAGCTGACCCTCGTCATCGACCATCGTCCCCGACCACGTCCCGAACACCTGCTTGGTGTCGTTGGCCAGGACGCCGAGGTTCACCCGATCCGAGCGAACGTGCCGGGGGGTGAACGTCACGTCCACCCGACCACTCTGTGGCGCATGAACCCGCCACGGGCGCATCCAGTCGTCCGTGTCGTAGTCCCAATCGAGATCCTCGCCGACGTAGTGCAATCGCCCGTCGACGCACAGGGCGTTCTCGGTCGAGCCTGTCCCGTCCGTCCATCTGCCGCCCAGTTGCAGGCCGACGGTCCGGCCCCCGGCGACGCCCGATCCTGAGCCCCAGTTCCACGTGACCCGGTACGGCCAGCGGCCGCGGCCATGGTCAAGGGTGGCCCAGGAGTCACCGCCGAACGCGAACGCGCGGCCGTCGGCGACAACGCTGCCCCGCGCCGGCAGCGTGTTCTCCTTGACGGTGTACTGGAAGCGGGTGGCACTCCACGGCACGACAACGCCCAGCGCCTCATGTCCCTCGGGTCGGGTGATCTCGACGTCCGCCGTCAGCTCGGGGCTGGAGATCCGCAGCCGGACTCCGCCGGCATACGGATCCATGTCGATCGCCAGGTCCTTGACGCGGACCCGGACCGGACCTGCCCCGCAGCGGGACGGCAGCGCCACCCGGGCCAGCGGCACGAGCCGGGAGATCACCTTCTCCGTCCCGTCAGGGGCAAGGAAGTAGACCGCGTGGAGAGCCGCGTAGTCGAGGTCGCTCACGGTGACCGCCAGGAGATGGTCGGGCGCGCTCACCGCCCAGTACTCCCACCGCTTGTTCCGCCCGCGACCCCGAAGGTTGGCGGTGTGCAGCGGCTGCCGTGTCCAGCCGACCGCTCGCGGATTCAGATGTCCTCTGCCGTCGCACAGCAGGACGGGCACGGTGATCTCCTGAAGGCCCGCCACCTCGTCATTGTTGCGACTGAGCGCCATCGAGGCGTTCCGGTCAGCGGTACGTGATTTAGTTGATTCATCAACCAGCGTTAGCCTGCGGGCATGAACCTGCGCCGCCAGCCTGCCCTCGGCATCGTCTCAGCCCTCGTCATCGTCGTGCTGTCGTTGATCTTCATCTCGCTGATGGACTGGCCGACCTTCCGCGACTGGGTCTCCTTCTACCTCATGTGCACCATTCCGTTCGCCTTCGTCGTCGGCGCGTTCTGGCACGGGGAACAGCCGGCGGCCTTGGCCCGGCTGGGGCAGCCCTGGAAGGGCCTGGCCTTCCTGGCCACGGCGCTTGTGGTGGGAGCCGTGGTGGCCGGCCTCCTCATCGCCACGGTGGGCAAGGGCATCACGCCGCCCACGCCGATGGTCACGCAGTGCGTCATCATCTCCGTGCCGTTCTCGTTCTGGCTGACGGTCGTCTGGGGCGGCTGGCCCTTCAGCCTCCTCCGCAGCAGGGTCGCCGGCGGACTGGCCCTGCTCGTGACGACGTACCTGATCGCCGCCGCCGTCTTCGAGACACTCATGAACTACGACTTCCTCAAGGGCGCGCCCGTCTACGTCGCGAGTGCGGATCCGCAAGGAACCTTCGACGCATGGACGGTTCTCGTCTTCATCGTCACCTGCATGGCGGCCGCCTTCCTGATGCTCAACCTCGAGCTGTGGCCCCTCACTCGATCTGCTCGCCTCATGGCTCAGCCCGTTCTCGGGCTCGTCTGGACCGCGGCCATCGTCGTGATCGGTGCCTTGGTGACCTATCTGGGTCTGAGTGTCGCCGGCATGGCAGCGCCGACCTACCTCGTGACCGTGCCCGTGCCATTCCTGTTCGGTTCGATCGTCGTCCTCATCACCCTGGAGGGGTCGCTCTACTCCGGGCTCAAGCAGCCGCTGCGTGGGGTCACGAGCGCGCTGACGGCGGCCGTCGTCGGCATCGTGCTCGCCCGCATCTACGCGTCGGTCGCGGGCATGGTGTCGGGCGACGTGCCGACGGGGGCACCCGGCTTCGATGGCGAGATCTGGCTGGCCTCAGCGCTGCTCGCGGTGACCTTCCCGTTCCTCGCCTTCCACGCGGACTTCTTCGACAAGTGGCCGCTGCGCCGCGCCTCAGACAGTGCGCAGGCTGCCGATGATGTTGTCACCGACGCCTTGGACGTATGACACGGGATCATCGGTGAACGGCATCACGTGCACCTCGTCGACGCCCACGTCCGCGAAGGCGCGCATCTGCTCGACGAACTCGCGGCCACCGTCAGGATCGGTGCCCACCGGGCCGGTCCACAGGATCGTCTTGCGGATCCGGCCGAAGTCGGTGCCGACCTCGCGGCACCGCTCCTGCAGGACATCGAGCTTGGCGCCGACAAAGTCGGGACCGGCCTGCGGTCCGGCGAAGATGTTGCACGCGTCCGCATACTGAGCGACCAGGCGCAGCGTCTTCTGCTCTCCCGTCCCGCCGATCATGATGGGCGGATGCGGTCGCGCGATCGATTGCGGCACGTTGATCGTCTCGGCCAGCGAGTAGTGCTGCCCGAGGAAGGCGCCGTCATCGTCGCTCCACATCTGCCGAAGGATCTGCAAGGTCTCCTCGAGGCGTTCGAAGCGCTCGCCCAACGGCGGGAAGGGAACGCCGAGCCCGAGATGCTCGCGGTCGTACCAGGCGGCGCCGATTCCGAGCACGGCACGACCTCCGGACAGGACGTCGAGGGTGGTGACGATCTTGGCCAGGAGTCCCGGGTGCCGGTACGTGACACCGGTGACGAGCAGTTGAAGCTCCGCCGAGGTCGTGTGTGCCGCGAGGAAGCCGAGCGTCGTGTAACCCTCGAGCATCGGCTTCTCGGGCCCGCCCGCCATCTCCATCTGGAAGTAGTGATCCATGACCGAGAGGTTGTCGACTCCCGCCTCGTCGACGGCCTTGCCCACCCGCGCCAACGTCGAGCCGATTGCGGGTACGCCACCCTGCATCTCGAAGTTGACGATGTGGATGCCGATCCTCATGGGTGCCTCCAACGGCGGGTAGGTCGAGAACGTGTCTCGTCCCGTCAGGCTAATAGGCGACGTCCTGGCGCAACAGGTCTTCTAGGCTCGCGGTGTGGCGACCGAACTCACGAGTGTCCGCGTGGACGTGTGGACCTGGGCGGTCCGCCTCTACGCGACCCGATCGGCGGCATCAGCAGCCTGTCGCGGTGGGCACGTGAAGGTGAACGGCGCCAACGCCAAGCCGGCGCATGTCATCCGCGTCGGCGACACGGTGCGGGCGTTCACGCCCGGAGGCGAGCGGATCGTCACCGTGACCGGACTTCTCGCGAAGCGGGTCGGCGCGCCGATAGCCGTCCAGCACTACACCGACCACTCGCCGCCGCCGCCTGCCCGCGAGGAGAACCCGGCGCCCGTCGTCCGTGAACGTGGAAGCGGTCGGCCCACCAAGAAGGACCGCCGCCAAGTGGAGCGACTACTGGGTCGCGGCTGACGCGTCGCCAGACCCTATGATCAAGGCGGCCGCTGGGGGCACAGGGTGGGCGACCAGGAATGGGTCCATGTGATCTCCCGCCGCCGTCGCAATCCCGCCCTCGCCGTGCTTGCCCTGTCCACTCGGGCTCGCACTGTCGACTCCCCCCGTCCTGGCCGCCACGTCGGCTGGTCCGTCCAGCACCGAGCCGGTGACCGTCACCGTGCCGATGCGCACGATCACCACTCCGGGGACGAGTGGTCTCAACGGAATCCTCGAGATCCGGGTCGGCTCGTCCGCGCCGTTCCTCGTGATGCTCGACACCGGTTCCGTGGGTCTTCGAGTGTTCCCCGGCGCCTGGGGCAGCCGACCCGATCACGTGACGATCACCTCGACTCCGATCAGCACTTCGTCTGCCGGCAGTTCGATGAAGGGCCTCGTCGCCAAGGCGCCGATCACCATCGGCGGTGTGACGACCACACACTCTGTCGGCTTCCAGGTCGTCAACACCGTCAGTCCCTACATCAAGAAGTGGGCCGCTGACCACGTGTACGGCATCCTGGGCGTCGGTACCGGCCGCTATGCGCTGTCCAACCCGCTCTCGGCCCTGCCCGGCAGCACCGGCCTGCGTTGGAGCATCCACTTCGGCGGCGATCCCGCCACCGGCCGGCAGGGCACCGGCAGACTGGTCCTCGGGGCCGAGCCGGCTGCCGACGCTGACGCCACGTTCGACCTGCCGCCGCTGGGGCCGGACGGAAACGGTGCACTCCTCTGGGACGATCATCAGGCACCCGGATGCTGGACGTTCGGCCACGAGCCACAGCACTGCGTCGATACGTGGTTCGACTCGGGATTCACGGTGACACGCGTCAAGGGCGCGGTGTTCCACAAGGTTCCCCGCACGTCCGGCGCCGTCAGGCCCGGGACCGTCATCACTCTGGCGGAGTCCGGCAGTGCCGCGGCCACCTGGCAGTTCCCCGCGGGCAGCACTGCCTCCGTGAACCTCGTTCGCCTGGAGCCCGCAGGCCGTGCGCAGATCAACACCGGCAACGCCCTGTACTTCCAGTACACGTTCACGTATGACGTCGAGCGCGGGCTCATCAGCCTCAGCCGCTCCTCGTGACATCGATCCACTCAGAAGGCAGGGCAATCCATGGAAGCTGACACGACTCCCATCGCGACCGAAGACGGGGCTCCCGGCCTCAGCCGCCGACGCCTGCTGCAGGCGATGGGCATCGCTGGAGTCGCGGCAGCCGGTGTAGCGGCGACCGCCGGCTCGGCGCAGGCCGCACCCACTCAGCCGTTTCGGCCGCGCGGACCGCTGCGCCGTCGCCCCAACTTCCTCGTCTTCGTCATGGACGAGCAGCGGCATGCCCCCGTCTATGAGAGTGCGGAACTCAAGGCGTGGCGGCAGGCGAACCTGCCGACCCAGAACGCGCTGCGCAAGAACGGACTCGAGTTCACCAACCACCACATCATGTCCGAGGCGTGCGCACCCAGCCGCGCGTCGATCTTCACCGGCCAGTACCCGTCCCTGCACGGCGTGACGCAGACGACGGGAGCCGCCAAGAGCTCCGTCGAGAACGACACGTACTGGCTCGACCCGACCACCGTGCCCACGATGGGCTCATGGTTCAGGGCCGCCGGATACGACACGTACTACAAGGGCAAGTGGCACGTGTCGGACGGAGACCTCTACCAGCCCGGCACGCACAATCCGTTGCCGTCGTACAACCAGAACGGCGTACGCGATCCGCGCCTCGAGGACATCTACCTCGAGGCGGGCATCCTCGAGGACTACGGGTTCACCGGCTGGATCGGACCGGAGCCGCACGGCCCGAACCCACTCAACTCCGGATCGTCCGCCCCGGGCGGACGCGGTCGCGACCAGGTCTTCGCGGAGCTAGGGATCGAGCAGCTCCAGGCTCTGCGCACGGCGACGAAGCCGTGGCTCCTGGTGAACTCCTACGTGAACCCGCACGACATCACGCTGTGGGGCGATCTCACCGTGGCGGGCGGCAGCTTCTACCTCGAGCAGCAGCTGCTCGGCTCGAACGTCCCGCACAACCTCTTCGATCCGGGCTACACCGCGTCAGCACACGAGGACCTGTCCACCAAGCCGTCGGCCCAGGCGAGTTACCGCGACCAGTACCCGCTGGCGTTCCAGCCGCTCTCCGACACCGAGCGGTACCAGCGGTTCTACTACCAGCTGCAGCAGAACGTGGACCAGCAGATCGGCCGGGTGCTCCACGCCCTGACCCAGTCGCGGCACCAGTACCGCGACACGATCGTGATCTACCTGTCCGACCATGGCGAGCTCCTCGGCTCGCATGGCGGGATGTTCCAGAAGTGGGCCTGCTCGTATGACGAGGTCATGCGCGTGCCCTTCATCTTCCACAATCCCGAGCTCTTCCCTCACGAGCAGTCGACCGATCTGCTGTCCAGCCACGCAGATCTCATCCCGACGATGCTCGGTCTGGCGGGCCTTGATCCGGCCATCATCCGGCGCGAACTCGTCAAGACGCACACCCAGGTGCGTGAGCTGCCTGGTCGCGACCTGTCGGCCTTCATCCTCGGAGAGGTCGACGAGTCGTCAGTGCCAGGCGACACCGTCTACTTCATGACTGATGACCAGCCCTTCGCCGGAGTGAACAACGTGTCGTGGAAGGGCACCCAGTACACGCCGATCGTGCAGCCCTGCCATCTCGAGTCGATCGTGACGAACTTGCCCACCGGGCCAGCAGGCGCCAGCGAGCAGTGGAAGCTCGTCCGATACTGGGACAACCCGCAGTTCTGGTCCAGCCCCAACTCGCAGGACGTGCTCACGATCGTCAGCGGGGTCGTCAACCAGCCGGGCACCAAGACGGCGACGACCGTCGTGAAGACCGCCCAGCCGACGACCGGCCAGATCGGTCCGGCGCCCGACCAGTACGAGGTCTACAACGTGACACAGGATCCGCTCGAGCTGAGCAACCTCGCGAGCAACTCCAGCAGCGCAGCAACGGTGTCCCTGCTCCAGGGAATCCTCAACGAGCAGCGGACCCTGAAGCGGCTCACCCCGGTCACGCAGCCGTGGGCGGACACCGAACTGCTCGATCAGAGCGTCACCCCAGGGGTCCCCCTGTCCGGCGTCGGCGTCTGACGGCTTTCAGGCGCCGAGTCCGTCGCGTTCGAAGGTCCACGTTCCACCCGCCGTGAAGCCCTCACGACCCGCGGGTCCGGCAGCGGTCCACGCCAGGATCTCCACTGGCTGCACCGCGAGCAGTGCCCCGTATGCGGCTACGTCGTACGCATACGAGTACTTGTCGTCGTAACGCGCGACGGCGGACAGGACGGCGTCGGCATCGACAACGCGCCCTTGGAGGATCACGACGTCCGTGCCACTCTCGAGATGGACGGTGGCTCGGTCATCGCGTGCGAAGTCTCGGCGCAGAGACGGGCTGCCCAGGCTCACCCACAGCAACTCGCCGTCCCAGACTCCCCAGACCGGACGCGGGTGCGGCCAGCCTGTCGATGGTGCGACAACCCAGTACAGGGGCGCTTCGATGAGTCGACGCTCCACATGGGCCCACTCCAGCGCGGGCACGTCCGACACGGTTCCGTACATGCGGATGGGACGCGGTGACGCGCTCATCACCGAAGGCTAACCGCGTTCAGAGGCCCCCGTGAAGGCCGTCGGTCCGTACCATGGCGCCATGGCATACGACGAGGATCTGGCCGCGCGGATCCGCGAGGTGTTGGCCGACGCACCCGACGTCATCGAGAAGAAGATGTTCGGCGGTCTGGGCTTCCTGGTCGGCGGGAACATGGCGGTGGCTGCCAGCGGCCAGGGCGGGGCTCTGGTGCGCGTGGATCCTGAGGCGTCCGATCACCTCATCGACGGAACCGGCGCTCAGTGGGCCGTCATGCGCGGCCGGCCGATGTCGGGCTGGCTGCAGGTTCCCGCCGAGGTGCTGACCACCCGGGGACAGGTCAAGCGCTGGGTGGACGTCGGAGCGTCATACGCCCGGTCCCTTCCACCCAAGGGCTGACGAGTGCGGGCCGGCGGTTCGCACCACCGGCCCGCATCCGTGATCCGATCGTCAGCGATGGAACGACCAGCGCCCCTCGCCGTGCATGAAGCCCTTGCCGCTTCCCGGAGGCTGCACCAGGCCCGGAGGCACCGTGGTGCCGGTGAAGGCAGCGTTGATGGCCGTGTTGTACGTCGCCGTCGCGCCGTCGATCGCTGTCTTGAGGGCCGCATTCGCGGCGTCGACCTTCGGCTTCGCAGCCGCAACGGCCGCGTCATAAGCAGTCTTGTAGGCCGTCACTGCTGCATTGAAGGTGGCCTGGGCGGCGTTGACGTCGCCACCGTAACGACGGGCCACCTGCAACGCGTCCGCGGCAATTGCCGCAGCGAGACGCTGCGGTGCCACAGCCGTGTCGATGTCGTGGCGGATCGCCGTGAGCGCGTCCTTGTAGGTCTGCTTGGCTGCCGTCGCGCTGGTGATGTAGGCGCTGCGGGCTGCGTTGACCGCCGTCAGCTGCGCCGGCGTCAGCTGCTGGACAAGGACGTTGCCCGAGTTTCCTCGACCGTTGTCGTTGCCATTGCCATTGCCGTTGTCGTGAGCAGCTGCGGTAGCCACGAGGCCCGGTGCCGTGGCCACCAGGGCCATCCCGGCCACGACTGCCGCGATTCTCCGTATGTTGCCCATCTGATCCTCCTAGAGGTGACTGATTGCTACTAGCGTGCCCCCAAGGTTCCCCGATCCGCCACTCGCGCACCGCTAGGACACGTCAAATTCAGGCAATAACTGCCCCATGAAAGGTTTCACGTCGATGGACGGCAACCCGCGCGTGTACCACCTGACCACGCGCGTCGAGTGGGATTCTGCGACCCAGTCCGGCACCTATCGGACGTCCACGCACGGCATGAGCATCGATGACGTCGGATTCATCCATGCGTCACAGGAGTGGCAGCTCGCGGGCACGGCAACGCGCTTCTACCGCGACGTCGACGAGGACCTCGTCGTCCTGACGCTGGACGTGCGCTCTCTCGAGGACGCCGGCATCCCGGTGCGCTACGAGGACGGCGGCAACGGCGACGTCTTCCCGCATCTGTATGCGCCCGTGCCGTGCTCCCTCGTCGAAAGCGTGCGCGCGGCGTCGTTCGACGAGTTTGGGATGTTCGTCCTCAGCGTGTGACACCCGCCGTCGGCGAGCTCCTCGATCCGGGCCAGCATCGGTGCAAGGTTCTCGAGTCCGCGCTCACGCCGGCCGGCCTCGATCTCGGCCGCGAACTCCACCATCGCCTGGTTGGCCGGTGAGGGACGGCCATGGCGGGCCAGCCCTTCCACCACGATGCCGTTGATGTCGTCGGACTCAGCGTGGCGGCCCTTGATCCAGTCCTGCAGGATCGTCGAACGGGAGTGCGTCAGGATGTAGTTCGCCACCAGCTCGTCGAGGATCGTCGCCATGTAGGTCGCGGGATCGGCGGCGCTTTCGCCTTCCATTCCGAAGATGGGGCGGATGGTGATCCCGTCGAGGCGTGCGAGCTCGAGTGCCTCGTTGCCCGCGTCGATCATCACCTCGCGCATGCCGGGAACGCGAGCGCAGTCAGCGATCGACAGGTCGAGGATCGCCGACGGCACCAGCTCGCCGGCGTTGAGGACGAGCTTCATCCACTTCGGCGAGCGGATGTCATCGACCTCCTCGACGACCCCCGCCTTGCGCAGGATCTCGGCCGCGACCGGCACATGGCGTCGGGCCGCTGGGGCAGGCGCACCGACGGCGAACCACGAGCGCTCGTATCCGGAGTGCCGTTCGACGAGCCCGGGCTCGTACATCGCCGCGGTGATCTCGATGACGGCGGCAAGCGCCCGGTCATCGCCCATGACATCGACGATGATGTCGCCGGTCATCCCGTTCTGGACACCCACCACGAAACCCGTGCTGGCAACATGGGGCTTGATCAGCTCGCAGGCCCATCGGGTGTCATACGCCTTGACGAGCACGAGAACCACGTCGAACGGCTCCACCAGGGTGGCCACTTCGCACAGGTGCAGCACCCGCACCGGGACGATCGTCAGCCCGCCCGCCATCTCCACGCGGACGCCGTGCTCCCGGATCGCACTGACGTTCTCCGGCCACTGGTCGATGAAGGTGACGTCGAGTCCGGCTCGCGCCAGGTCCGCGCCGATGCCTGCCC
Organism: uncultured Actinomycetes bacterium; assembly: GCA_963755335.1. Classification (GTDB taxonomy): domain Bacteria; phylum Actinomycetota; class Actinomycetes; order S36-B12; family S36-B12; genus UBA10649. The sequence continues at coordinate 796,346 of CAVWJW010000008.1, read as the reverse complement.
CATTGGCGCCGGTGCCGAGCACCGCGATCCGCAGACGTGCCAACTCGATCTCGCCAGTCACCGTGGAAGTCCCCTCGTCGACGTTCGGTCCGACGGCACAGTACGCCCGGTCAGACGCCGTCAGGGCCTTACCGGCACTTCATGCTTAATGACCATTTATGACCGTTTTGTAATCGAACAATTCGGGCATCATGCCTCGCTGACGGGTCGGTTTGTCCCTTATGGTCACGACCAACTTAACCTCCATTTAGTCAATTCCTAAGGTTCGGCCGCAGGTTGCCCACGAAAGGGATACCGATGCTGACGACACGCGAGCGCCCCGGGTGCCCGTCGTGGCGCGCTCGTGCCGCGTGGGCGGCTCTCGCCGGTGTCGCGTTGTCCCTGGTCCCCGGAGCCGTCTTCACGCCCGCTGACGCAGTGGGCAGCCTCGCCGCGTCCCCGTCGTCGATCGTGGTCGCGGCGGGCGAGCCCCTCACGGTGACGTTCACCACCGACGCGGTGGATAGCTCCCCGCTGTATTCGGTGACCCCACCGCTGCCCGCGGGATTGACCTTGGTGCCCGCGGACGACTTCCGCAGCGCCCAGATCCTGGGCTCCCCCACGACGCCGCTGCCGCCCACCGTCTTCACCGTAACCGCGCTCGATCCGTCGGCGGATCCTGCGAATCCCACCGTTCCCGCCAGCACGTCCGCGTCGTCAGAAGTCACGATCCGCGTCGACGGTCACCTCGCAGCCGTCGGATCGCCCGCCACCGGGACGGTGAACCCACCCGTCACTCCGCCACTCACCCTGTCGTCGCCTGACCTGGCCGGACCGTGGTCCTTCACCACGGATCCGGTCCTGCCGGCCGGCCTCAGCCTTGGCGCAGACGGCACGCTGGCGGGCCAGGCCGTCACTCCGGCGCCGCTCACGACCTACACCGTCACCGCCACGACCCCCGACGGAGCGCAGGCGACCACGAGCATCGGTGTCCGCATCGGTGGCGGGGCTCTCCCCGTCGTCCACCGCGACGATCGCCGGGGAGCTGAGCTCGCCGGTCACCGGAGTCTCCTTCGGCGATCCGGCCTGGCCGGGAATGCACTACGCGCTGACCCCTGCACCGCCCACAGGACTGGCCATCGACCCCGCCGGCTCGCTGAGCTGGACGCCAGCCGCGCCGCTGCCGCCGACCACGTTCACCGTGACCGCCTACGACGCGACGGACGCTGCCATCGCCAGCACGACTGTGCGGATAAGGGTCAGCACGGTGAGCCCACTGACTCAGGAGGTTCGTGGGATCGTCGGGCAGGCGATCACGCCGACATTGCCGCTCACCGCCACGGGCCTGTCTGACGGCGTGACGTACGCGGCAACGCTTCCACCCGGACTGGTGATCCATCCGACGATCGGCCGGGTCACCGGCCGCCCAACGGCCACCTGGCCGACCTCGGACGTCGTCATCACGGCCACGGACTCAGCTTCCGCGACAGCGACCGCCCGTCTGACCGTGACGGTGGAGTCGGCGCAACTGCTGCCACCGACCATCCTCGCGGTTCAGGCCGGCAGCTCTGCGGGGGCCTTGCGGGTCCTGTTCTCCGGATCCGCGAACGCCCCAACGGGCCAGTCCTACGCAGCCGAGCTGTACGACGCGTCCGGAGCGACGCTCCTCAAGACAGTGCGACCGTTCTCCGCCCTGACCGACATCACCGGACTGTCACCAGCGACCACGTACACGGTGGTCATCGTCGCGGATCCCCTGCCCGGCTACATCGGGTCGCGCTCCACCTCGCGCAGCGGACTGTCGGCCCCCAGCGGCGAACGACTGGCTCCCCCGCAGATCATCAGTGTGGCCGGGGGGCCGTCGCCGGGAACACTGATCGTCACCTTCACGGCGCTGTCGGGGTCGCCCTCGGGCCAGACCTACACGGCGCAGGCCTTCAGCGAGGACCAGACGACCCTGGTGACCTCGCGCTCGGGATCGAGCAGCCCGATCACGCTGGCGGGCCTGAGCCCGGGGTCGAGGTACTACGTCGTCGTCGTAGCCGACGCCAGCCCGGGCTACCTCGAATCACCCTCTCGCGGTCGCTTCGCCGTCGCATCGGGAGCGCTCCCTGTCGCCACCGGAGCCTCCACCCCTGTAGGCGCACGGCCGGTCCTGGCCGCCGCCGCTGCAGTGCGGCTCGCCGCAGGCTGGTTCGCCCTGCCCAAGTCGGCGTCGGCATCGGCGTTGCGCATCCGAGCCCGCGGCATCCCGGCATTGACGGCGGCCAAGGCGCCCGTGGTTCGCATTCCGGTCAACAAGGCAGTCGTCCTGCGCGTCAAGCGTCCCCGCTCGAATCGCGTGACCGGCGTTGACATGCGCGCTGGGCGCAGCTGCGCCCCAACGATGATCCGCTGTGGACGCCGGGCTCCCCCGTGAACTTCATGCCGGTGAGCCGCACCGTCCTCGACGGTGGCTTCCCGGTGGGCAAGAACACCACGACGCCGTATGTCGACCAGAACCAGACCTATACGTCGCACCCCGCCCATCAGGTCTTCCTGCGCGAGTACACGATGGTCGGCGCCAAGCCCATGGCCACCGGCAAGCTCATCGACGGTCCCGGGGGCGTCATCGGCAACTGGGCCGAGGTGAAGGCCCAAGCGGCCAACATGCTCGGTATCGCGCTGGAGGACACCGACGTCACCAACATCCCGCTGATCGCCACAGATGAGTACGGCCGGTTCCTGCGCGGGCCGAACGGCTTCCCGCAGGTCGCACTCACCGCCGGTGGCTTCGCCGAGGGCAACCCCGCCGCGCCGATCGCCCTGACCGGTGCGGTCCGCACGGGCCACGCCTTCCTCGACGACATCGCGCACAATGCGGTGCCCAAGGGCAGTCCTGACAGCGATTCGGCCATCAACGGACCCGGGCCCCTCGCCGCACCGAACACGTATGACGACGAGATGCTCGATGCTCACTTCATCACCGGTGACGGGCGTGGCAACGAGAACATCGGCCTGACCGCCATCCACACCGTGTTCCACTCCGAGCACAACCGGGTGGTCGACGACATCACGTCCATCCTTGGCACGACATCCGACGCGGCCCTGAAGTCGGGATTCCAGACCGCACCCGGGTGGGCGTACGAGGAGCGGCTGTTCCAGGCCGCGCGTTTCGTCACCGAGATGGAATACCAGCACCTGGTGTTCGAGGAGTTCGGCCGCAAGATCCAGCCCGCGATCCGCGCCTTCGCCGGGTACGACCCCACCCTCAATGCCAACATCACCGGCGAGTTCGCCCATGCCGTCTACCGGTTCGGGCACTCGATGCTGACCGAGAACATCGATCGCGTCAACGCGAACGGAACCCGCAACGACATGGCGCTGTTCGACGCCTTCCTCAACCCGCCGGCATTCACGGACAACGGGCAGAACGGGACGCCCATGACAGCCGCCCAGGCAGCGGGCAGCATCGCCCGAGGCATGACGCAGCAGGTGGGCAACGAACTCGATGAGTTCGTCACCGATGCGTTGCGCAACCGCCTGGTCGGACTGCCACTCGACCTGGCCGCCCTGAACCTGGTGCGCGGACGAGACACCGGCATGTCGACACTCAACGAGCTGCGCCGGTTCTTCTTCAGCGGCAACGATCCCGTGTTCAGCACGGGTGATCCCGCGCTGGCGCCCTATGCGAGCTGGACGCAGTTCGGGCTGGCCATTCGCCACCCCGAGTCGCTGGTGAACTTCATCGCCGCCTACGGCCGAGACGCCAGCATTCTCAATGCCGGGACCATCGCGCAGAAGCGCGCGGCGGCCCAGGCACTCGTCGACGGGGCCGCCGCCCTCGATCCCGCCTCGGTGGCGTTCATGACCTCACCGACCGCGGGCATCGAGGACGTCGACCTGTGGGTCGGTGGACTGGCGGAGAAGCAGACACCGTTCAGCGGGCTCCTCGGCCCCACCTTCAACCACGTCTTCCAGACGCAGTTGGAGAACCTGCAGGAGGGCGACCGCTTCTACTACCTCACCCGCACTGCCGGCATGAACCTGCTGACCCAGCTGGAGGGCAACTCGTTCGCTGAGCTGATCATGCGCAACAGCGATGCGACGAACCTCCCGGCCGATGTCTTCTCGCGCCCGGGCTTCACGTTCGACCTCGCCAGGATCGGCAGCTTCTGCCGCGTCGTCGAGGACGATCCGACAACCGAGCACGACGAGTCCGCACTGCTGACCAAGGCGGCCGACCAGACCGTGCGGTACAGCGGCGTCGAGCACGTCTCCTTCGGCGGGACAGAGTTCGACGACCGCATCTGGGGTGACGAGGGCGACGACACCCTGCACGGCAACAACGGCAACGACTGGTTCCAGGGCGGTGCCGGCGTCGACAACATCGTCGGCGGCGCTGGGGATGACATCCTCAACGACCTCGGCCAGGACGACACGCTCAAGGGCGGACCGGGCAACGACGTGCTCAACTCCGGTCCAGGCATCGACCTGAATCAGGGTGGTCCCGGTCATGACTTCATGACAGGCGGCACCGGTGGGACAGAGACACTGTCGGGTCCGGGCAACGACCTGGTGTTCGCCGGTCAGAACGCGGACGTCGTGCTGGGCGACGACGGCAACGACTGGATCGAAGGTGGCCTTTCCGGTGACGGCATCACTGGTGACACGGGTGCGCCGTTCGGGATCGACATCAACCCGCCCGGCGATGACGTGCTCATCGGTGACAGCGGTGACGACGACATCAGCGGCGAGGGCGGACAGGACGTCTCCGTGGCCGGTGCCGGAGTCGACAGGTACGACGGCGGCTTCGGCTTCGACTGGCAGACCCAGCGGGCAGGAGCCGGCGACGCACAGTTCGACCTGAACCGGCCGCTCGTCCCGGCGAACGGCGAGGTCGGCAACGCCCTCGTCGATCGGTTCGCCGACGTCGAGGCCCTGTCCGGTGGGCCGGGCAACGACACGCTGCAGGGTGACAACGTCACCACGCTCGTGGCCGACCCGACCATCCCCGGATCGGCGCAGGGTCTGGTGTCGGACGAGTCAATGATGCCCGGGATCACCGCGCTGCTCGGTGGCCTGGTCATCGATGCCGGCAACGTCCTCATCGGCGGACCCGGCAACGACCTGCTCGAGGGACGAGGCGGCAACGACCTCATCGACGGCGACGCATGGCTGAACGTCCAGCTGCGGGTGCCCGACGTGACCAACACAGGTCAGACGAAATTGGTCAACAGCCTCACCGAGATCCGTCAGCAGGTTCTCGACGGGCAGATCAACCCCGCCGATATCCACATCGTGCGCAGCATCGTTCGCACACCGGGAGGCACTGACACCGCCGTCTTCACCGGTCCGCAGTGGCAACTACTCGGTCGTCGCGACCATCCGCTGAATGACACGTTGACGGTGACGGACACATCGGCCAACCCGGTGGACGGAGTCGACACCCTCCGCGGAGTCGAGTTCGTCAAGTTCGAGCGACGTCACCGTGCCACGCTACAGGAGTGAGTGACGCGGCGGCGATCAGTCGCACCGGCTGGTCCGTGTCGCCGGCCACGAACTTGGGGAATCCCGGTAACCCGCGGAACTGCGTGTCCGGAGTGCCGACGGCACCTCGCACCGTGGTGGGCACGGCCGGTGACCAGACCGCCGGCCTGACGTGGAATGCGCCGCTGTCCAACGGCGGATCCGGCATCACGTCCTACACGGTGGAGTGGTCCACCGACGGGCTGACCTGGCCCGCGGCAAACAAGAAGTCCGCCGGTGGCACGTCGACCACGGTCAGCGGGCTCACCAACAACGACTCGGTCACCTTCCGAGTCTCGGCGGTGAACGGGAACGGTGCGGGCCCCGCAGCGGTGTCCAACGTCGTGGTGCCGGCCGTTGATGCACCGGGCGGTCCCATCGAGCCTCCGGCCGAGCCGCCCGCCCAGCCTCCGGCTGGTGGGACATCGGGTGGGTCAGCCGGCGGAAGCTCCTCCGGTGGCTCGAGCAGCTCCGGCAGCTCGGCTGCTGCGTCGACACCGCCTCCGGCTGCGCAGAACGGTCCCCAGCCACCCAGTGCGCTGGTGGCCGCGGTGACACCGCAGGCCGGCTCGGTCGTGGTGACTCTGGTTGTTCCGCGTCGCGTGGGCGTCAACGGGGCAACAGCACCGTCGGTCCAGGCGAAGGTGGGCCAGTCGGTGATCCTCAACCTCCGCGGCCTGCCGAAGAAGGCCACGATGGTCGTTCGGGTGCGCATTGACGGCACCTGGGTCACGATCGGACAGGTTCGCACGACGAAGTTCGGTCGCGCGACGACGCCGGCCTTCATGGTCAGCAAGGCGGGGCCGTTCAACGTCCAGCTGACCAGCGCGGCGGGTAAGAAGTTCTATGTCAAGGTGATCGTCCTGTAGATCCGGGTTACCCCCGCCCGGACGGTGGGCGTCGAACCTCGCGGTTCGGCGCCCACCGGCGTCTTGCCGCTACTTGCTGTCGCGCTTGACCTGCCAGCGGGCGTTCGCGCCCTGCGTGCTGGCGCGATTGCGTTCGCGCACCGGGGTCCGCATGCTTCGTTCGGTCGCCTTCGCCTTGGTGACGGCCCGCCCCTTGCCCGTTGTGGTGGCAGCCTTCGAGGGTACACCGCCCTTTGCCGCTGCTGCCGCAGCGATGCGCTCGGCACGCAGGTCCTTGGCGGACTGCCGCGCCAAGGTGGCAAGGCGCGCGCTGACGCGACCAAGCGCCTCCTCGAACGCCTCCACGCGGGTGCGCGCCAAGGTGTTCGTCGGGCTCGCCTTGCCGCGGCCGCCCTTGGCGGACACCTTGGTCGTCGCCCCGCGCCGGTAGATCCCCATGGCCTTGTTGCGGGCCCGCAGAACTCGGGTGTGCAGCGCCGACACCGCGTCCTCGTCAAGGAGTGCCAGCGCCGCCGGCTCGGTCTCCGCCACGAGCAGACGGTCGGACTGGTTGAGGCTGGCCAGCAGCGTCTTGTTCATCACATCTCCAGGGTTGGGAACTACGGCTCAGATCGACGCGAAGGTCGCGAAGGTCGTCAATCTAGTCTGCAGCGATGTCCGTGACGAATGCGGCGAGCCCACGCGCGGCGGCGCCGGGCGGCCTGCCGCGCTGCTCCGTTCGCACGCGCTAACGTCGACGACATGGCACACGGCCGGACCCTCGTCTTCGTCCACGGCAAGGGCGGACCCGAGACCCTAGACAAGTGGCTCGACCCGCTCAACACAGGGCTCTCGTCGCTGGGCTATCCGACGGTCGGAACGGCTGACGATGTCATCATCGCCGTCGAGTATCTCGACGAGCTGCTGGCCGGTGAGGACGGCGACGAACCACCGTTGACCTGGCACCGGCCACCGATCAGGGAGCGTCACGAGGCCTGGGCTGAGTACCTCATCCGTCGCGACGCGATCGCCTCGACCGTGGAGAGGTCCCGCAACGATCCCGGCTGGCTGGACGCCGAGCTGGCCAGCGACACCATCGTGTCCGACGCCGTCGCGACGGGAATGGTCGCCGTGCGCAGGTATGCCCACTACCGGCGGCACCGCCGCGCCGCCTGGCGAACCGTCCTGTCGCAGCTGCCCGAGACCGGTGAGTGCGTCATCATCGCGCACAGTCTCGGATCCATCGTGATGCTCGACCTGCTCAAGCGGCTCCCACCGGACCTTCGGGTCGACTTGCTCGTCACGATCGGATCGCCGATGGGGGTCCGTCTGCTGCGGTCCCACAACGGCGGCCTGTCCAGCGAATCGGAGTTCCCGGTCGACACGGTCAGGGCGTGGGTCAACGTCTTCGATCCGGGTGACCTCGTCACGGTCGGCCGCGGAGCAAGCCAGTACTTTCCCGCCGCCCTCGACGAGCCGGTCCACACGGGCGCCTCGCACCGGTTGGCGGCCTACATGTCGCATCCGGTGACGTCGACCGCGATCGGCCTGGCACTGTTCGGGCCTCCGCAGAGATCTCGTGAGCAGAACCAGCTCGCCCGTCTGCTCGACCCGCGGTGGGACGCGCTCCTGCTCAACTTCGCCTTCACCCAGGCCCTCTGGATGACCTGCCTGAGCGACAAGTGGGGCTTCAAGCGCTCGGTGGACACGGCGCGGCGCGCTCTGGCCCAGCGCACCGTCGCGAACGCCCACAGCCAGTACGACGCGCTCGTCCAGCGGGCGCTGTCGCGCGACGGACAGGAGCGCGCCGACCTCCTTCTCCAGGCGGCGAGCTCCGCCGTGGCCCCGGGGCGGGCCCCGAGCCTCGACGACCTCCTCGTCCACGCGTCCGGGCTGGTCACGGGGCGATACGAGATCGATGAGCTGCTCATCGCCTCCGTCGACCTGCTGCTGTCCCCTCCCCTGCCGCCCTTCGACCTGTCGATCGACCGCGGGCACTCCGTCGAGGCCCTGGGCCTCCTGCTCGACGAGATCGGACCGCCATCCGGCTTCAGCGGAGTCGAGTTCGCCGGCCACATCGCGGCAGCGGTGAAGGAGGCCCGCGATGCCCTGTCCGAGTCCGGCTTTCCGTGGGGTCGCGTGCTCATCGGCGCGGGTATCGGACTGCTCGCCCTCACCGGCGTCGGCCTGGCCGTGGCCGCGCCCGCCGGACTTGCCGGGGCTGCAGCGATCGCCAGCACGTTGGCCACGTTCGGCCCGGGCGGCATGGTCGGTGGAATCGCCACGCTCACGGCCCTCACCGGCGTGGCCACGGCGGTCACTGTCGCCGGCACGGCACTGGAGCTGCGGCCAGGCGACCTGGGCTACGAGGCCGTCCGCGAAGCCATCGCCTCACAGCTCGCCGACCTGCCGTCAGCACAGCTGCGAACATCGATCGCCGGCATGATCGCCGTGCTCTCCGCGCAGCGGCGCCTCGACCGTCCAGCCGACGCCTCGGCAGTAGAGGACCTGCTGCTGAAGACGCAGGCGATCGTCATCCACGAGCACGCGCTGCACGCCTCGGTGGCTCCGGACCGGGCCACGACGAAGGACTGGCAGGCCAAGCGACGGATCATCCTCCGCGCTCTCGACTGGGTCGAGAAGCAGGGCGAGTACGTCGGATTGCCCGAGTTGGAACGAACCATCGTCAAGACCGAAATTGAGGCACCGCAACGTGATTGACCCGCATCCGGGCACTTGACGCATAATCCAATAGGAATAATATGGATAGCCGTCCGACATCCGACATCCCTAGGAGTACCCGTGTCCGTTCTGCCTGAGGTCCTGACTGCCAACGCTGCCTACGCGGCCGACTTCGGCGACAAGGCGACCCTCGCCCTTCCGCCCGCCCGCCAGTTCGCGATCCTGACGTGCATGGACGCCCGGCTCGATCCGGCGAAGTACGCAGGCTTGAGCGAAGGGGATGCGCACGTCATCCGTAACGCCGGCGGGCGAGCGAGCGACGACGCCATCCGATCACTCGTCATCTCCTACAAGCTGCTCGGCACCAAGGAGTGGTTCGTCATCCACCACTCGAACTGCGGCATGGAGTTCTTCACCGACGAGGTCATGCGCGGCCTGCTGGCCAACAGCCTGGAGACCGCGGCACTCGGCGCCGACGGGTTCACCGACGTCGGCACCGGTCCGGGTTCGTCCGAGGCGAAGTACATCGACTGGCTGACCATCGCCGACAACGCCGCCAGCGTGGTCGAGGACGTGACGCGCATCCGCAACCACCCGCTGGTCCCGCGGTCGATCCCGATCTACGGCTATATCTATGACGTGACGACCGGCCAGCTCGTCGAGGTGCCGGACGCCACCGTCGCCGGCGCGGTCTAGTTCAGTACTCGCCCTTGATGACGAAGTAGGAGCCACGGATCGTCCCGGCCAGCTTGGACTTCTGACGCGCGAACTTGAACTTGGCAGCCGCCAGCTCCTCCGGGACCTCCATGCCATCGGAGAGCTTGAATCCGACGGCCCGCTTCCCCGCGTCCTCAAGCGTGTACAGCACGTTGATGGACAGGCCACTTTCGTAGAAGACATACGTCCACCGGATTCCCTCCACTTCGAACTGGGTGGCCTCGAGGGGCGGGGACGCGATCACGAGGTCGCGCTCCTCCTTCAGGATGCGGCTGACGTAGTCGATCTCCTTGGTCGCCTCGGCGGCCGGCCTGACCGTGAACACGTGGTCGTACTTGTTCTTGAAGTAGCGTGCCTCGTTTGCGCGAAGGCCGGCCAGGGCATCGACCACCGGCGACGACTCGAGGCCGACGGTCGACACCGTCACGAAATCCACTTCATACGGCATTGCTGCTCCCACGGACGTGATGCCCTGCATCAGGGCCGGACAACGGACGTCCATCGTGGCACGGCCCGGCATGTCGCGTCACGCGGCCGAGCCTGTCAGCCGCCCGATGGCCGACCTCACGTCAGGTCCAGGGACATGAACACCTCGATGTCTCCGATTCCACGCTTCTCCCCCTCGAATCCGTCGAACGGCTGCGTCTCGACGAACCCGCTTGCCCGGTACATGCCGATCGCCGCCTCCATGAAGGAGAAGGTCTCGAGCCTCAGCCGCTGAAGGCCGAGCGATCGAGCATCCTGGACCAGCTGGTCGAAGACCCGCCGTCCGAAGCCACGCCCACGCCACTGGGGGCGAACGTACATGCGCTCGAGCTCACCCTCGGCAGCGCTGACCGGCTTCATGACGCCGAGCGCGACGGGATCGCCTTCGACCTTCCCCAGATATAGGCGACCGTGGTCGCCGAGCAGCTTGGGCCGTCGGACTGCATGTCTCGATGGATCTCCTCCACCTGGGCATCGTCGACAGCGATGTCGTAGCGCAGGCGCAACTGCTCCACGAGCCAGCCCATGTACTCGCGACTGAGCAGGTCGCAGGGGTCGGCGTCCGACGCGTGCGTGATGCGGACGAGCTCGAAGTCACTCACCTGTCGACCATAGGACAGCGGGTCCTGTCCGCGGCACGACGACGCCGGTACGCTCATCGGTCGTGAGCAGGATCTTCACCACGAGCTTCTCGTCGGTCTACCCCCACTACGTCGCGAAGGTGGAGCGGAAGGGTCGCTCCATCGTTGAGCTCGACGAGGTGATCTGCTGGTTGACCGGCTTCGACGAGGCGACCCTCACCCGTCACCTCGCCGACGGCACCACCTTCGAGGACTTCTTCGCCGACGCCAGGCTCAACCCGAATGCCACGTTGATCACCGGCGTCGTGTGCGGCGTGCGGGTCGAGGACGTCGAGGATCCGCTCATGCAGAAGATCCGCTACCTCGACAAGCTCGTCGACGAGTTGGCCAAGGGCAAGGCCATGGACAAGGTCCTGCGCGCCTGAAGCCGATCATCGGTAGAGGCGGTCCAGGACCTCGATCACGCCGTCGCCGGGGACCGGCCCCGTGATCGCATCAGCGAGTGCCTTGATCTCCGGCTTCGCATGCCCCATGACGACGCTGGTGCCGGCCCACTGCAGCATCTCGATGTCGTTCATCGAGTCACCGATGGCGAGAACCTCGCGCGGTGCAATGCCCAGGCGTCCGCACAGTCGCTCCAGCCCGGTGGCCTTCGTCACTCCCCTGATCCCCAGGTCCAGCCAGGCGACGTCGGTGATGCCGAAGGAGATCGAATGGATGTCCAGGTGCTCGACAATCGGCCCCAGGCCGTGCTCGAGGTGCTCGTCACTGCGCACGATGAGGCGTACCACCGGCTCGCGGGTCAGCTCCTCCCACGGCACCTCGCGGATGTGCAGCGAGACACCTCGATCGACGAAGTGGCGTGAGGTGAGGAACTCGCCCGTCGTCGTCTCGACGGCGAAGATCGCGTTGGGCACGGCCGGGGCGAGCTCCCGGACGAGCTCCGTGGCATCGAAGGTCTGCGCCTCGACCACCGTCTCCGGATCGACCGTGACGATCATCGCGCCGTTGCTGACCACCGCCCAGTCATGCATGCCGGCGTCACGCGCGACGTAGCCGGTCGTCGACAGGGACCGACCAGTGGCGGCGACGACAAGCGCCCCTTCGGATTGCACGCGGGCCACGGCCTCGGCAACGCCCGCGGGCACCCCGTCGCTCTGTGGGACCAGCGTGCCGTCGAGGTCGACGGCGATGAGTCTCGGCCGCCTCCCGTCGATGACCTGCAGGGATGCATCCGGCGACATGTGCAGAACCCTACGGTCTCGCGAGCGCGTCGTCGTGAAGGGCGGGCGGGAGAAGCTCCGTCGGCATTGACTGATAGGCGATGGGGCGTTGGAAGCGACGCATCGCCGTTGTTCCCACCGAGGTGTGCAGCGCATTCGTCGACGACGGGTAGGGACCTCCGTGATGCTGTGCTCCAGTGACCGCGACGCCGGTGGGCCAGCCATTCCACACGATCCGACCGCTGATGCGACTCAGCGCCACGATGAGCGACGGGACGAGATCCTCGTCGGCTTCTGCGTGGATCGTGGACACGAGGCAGCCGCTGAGCACGTCGATCAGTTGCAGCACCTCCGCCGGGGAGTCGTACTCGACGACCACCGCCACCGGACCGAACACCTCCGTGGTCAGCAGTTCAGGCGCTGACAGGGCACCCGCAACGTCGGTGATCATGACAACGGGAGCAGCGGTGAAACCCGCCGCCGGCTGGCGTGGTTCGCCTCGGACGGTCTCGACGCCAGCTGCCCCTGCGAGTTCCTCGACGTGCCTGTCGATGTTCGCGGCGATGGTGCCGTTGAGCAGAACCCCCGGGGGCTGATCCACGATCAACGACGCAATGGACTGCGCCAGTCCCGTGCTGCGAGGCGCGAACAGCAGACCCGGGTTGGTGCAGAACTGGCCGGTGCCCAGGCACACGGACGCGACATATGCCTCCGCCAACCCGGGTCGCTTCGCCGCCTCAGGGCTGACGAACACCGGGTTCACACTGCCCAGTTCGCCGTAGAAGGGGATGGGCTCGGGGCGTCCCGAGGCCAGGTCGAACAAGGCTCGCCCGCCGCCGGTCGATCCGGTGAACGCTCCCGCCGTGATCAACGGATGCTGCACCAGCCCCACGCCGGCATCGAATCCGCGCACCATCGAGAAGACCCCCTCCGGAGCTCCGACGTGCGCGAGCGCCGCACGGGCGATCTCGGCCACGGCCTCGCAGGTCTGAGGGTGAGAGGGGTGGGCCTTCGCCACCACACTGCAGCCGGCGGCGAGTGCCGAGACGGTGTCACCCCCGAAGACGCTGAACGCGAACGGGAAGTTGCTTGCCCCGTAGACGGCGACGGGGCCCACGGGCAGCAGCATTCGCCGGATCTCGGGGTGACCGGCCGGAGGGTCTCCAGCCGTCGGCTCGTCGATCACCACTCCCAGGTGAGACCCGTCCCTTACCGCCTGAGCGAACATCCGCACCTGAAATGTCGTCCTGGCCACCTCTCCGGTCAGGCGGGCGATCCCCAAGCCCGTCTCCGCGTCGGCGATCCGGGCCAACGACTCGGCGTCTGCATCCAGGGCCTGCGCAACAGCCTCGAGTGCGTCGGCCCGTTCCTGTGCGGGGCTGGCGGCCCATGTGAGCCAGGCAGCCCTCGAGGCCGACACCGTTTCGTCGAGCTCAGTCGGGCTGGTGTCCTCGAACACCGGCCCGAAGGGCTCGCCCGATCGGGGGTTGATCGACTGGCTCGTCACATCTCTCCTTGTCGGTCGTTCAACTGGCATAGCGGCTGGTCGGCCGGCCGGCAACCGGGACGTCGGCGGCAAGAAGGTGACCCGCCCACGGCTCGCGGGATCGCGCCTCGGCGTCCATGCCCTCCCAGCTGGTCGCGAGGACGAGCAGGTCGTGGCTCGACAACGCGAAGCCCGGACATGTCGGCTGGGACACCGGCACCGGCCAGCGCGCCACCGCCGATCCGTCGGCGTCGAAGCAGGCCAGCTCGGCACCCTGCCACTGCGAGACCCACACGCGCCCCCACGCATCGACGACGAGCCCGTCCGGCACACCGGGCCGCGCGACCAGGTCGACGAGATCCAGCAGTCGAGGACCCACCGAGCCGGTATCCGGGTCGTAGGCGTAGCGGCGCACCACCGGCTCCCCGGAGTCGATGTAGTAAAGAACCTGACCGTCTGCCGACCAGCCGAGGCCGTTCGACTCCGTGACGTCCTCCAGCATGATGCGGATCTGGCCGTCCGAACCAACCGTCCAGAGCACCCCATTCGCACTCGGCCCTGCTGTGCCGACAAGGAAGCGACCGCGGGGATCGCATGCGCCGTCATTGAACCGATGGCCGATCGGCATGTCTACGCTCACCGGATCCCGGTCGTCGCGCCCGCGCTCGTCGAGGAAGCGGATGGACGTGTCGACGGCAGCGATCACTCCACCGGCCTGCCGCAGCGCGAGCGACCCGACCACGCTGCCGACCGACTGAAACGAGTCGGTCCACTCATCATCGGTTGCCCTGCCGGGCCGGCTGCGATGAATTCCACCGACGAGGATGTCGACCCAGAGGAGCGACGCGGTCCGCGCATCCCACACCGGACGTTCGCCGATCTCCGACCCCGCGGCGACGATCGTGCGCCACGACGGCTCCTGCAGCACGGTCACTTGCTGATCCCGGCGACCAGTCCCTTGACGAGCTGCCGTTGGAAGATCAGGTAGACGATGACCGCCGGGATCGCGCTGACGAGCGACCCCGCCATCAGGACCGGGATCTCGGTCACCCGGCCGGCAGACAGCGCGCCCAGCCCGACCGTGATGGTGCGCTCAGCCGGATTCTGAAGGAACAGCAGGCCGATGAGGAGATCTCCCCAGATCTGGATGAACTGAAGGACGCCAATGGTGACGATCGCCGGAATGGAGAGGGGCAGCGCGATCCGGAGGAAGATCCCTCCATACCCGAGACCATCCATGAGCGCCGCCTCGAGCAGCTCGTCCGGAAGGCTTCGGTAGTACGCGGTCATGAGGAAGGTGGCGAACGGGACGCCCAGAGCCGCGTAGATGATCACGGCGCCGAAGTAGGTCGTGAGGAGGTTCAGCTTCGAGATGTTCACGTACGCCGGGATGATGATCGACTGCATCGGGATGAGCATGGCGGCGATGATCATCAGGAACACGAGCGTCGATCGTCGATAACGCAGCTTTGCGAACGCGAAGCCGGCCATCGTGCTCACCAGGATGATGATGGCGATGCTCATGGCGCAGACGATGATCGAGTTCATCGTCTGCTGCCCGACCGGAAGCGTCTCGGCGAGCTTCTTCCAGCTGTCGAGGCTGAAGCCCGACCCGGCGATGTACTGCGCCTGAGTCTTGAAGGAAGCGCTGATCATGAACCAGAAGGGGTAGAACATCACGATCGCGATGACGATCATGAGCAGGAACATGAGGATGCGACCGATGCGCAGCTGTCGTCGAGGCCGTATCGACAGGCCGGTGACAGAGGCGTGCTCGTAGTCCTCGTGCGTCGTCACGGTCGCGGTCATGGTCAGTCGTCCGTCCGAAGCAGCTTGAGCTGGGCCAGGCCGATCATGGCCATGATGAAGAACAGAATGATCCCCAGCAGGGCGCCCGTGCCGAAGGCGCCCTTGGCGAACGCCGTCTGGTAGACGAAGAACTCCAGCGTGGTGGTCCCATAGCCCGGACCACCGCCCGTCATCACGAAGATGAGGCTGAACAGCGCGGTGAATGCGCTGATGACGGTCATGACGAACGCGAACTGGATGAACCTCCTCAGCTGCGGCAGGGTGATGTGCCAGAAGATGCGAACGTAGCCGGCACCGTCGACTCGCGCCGCTTCATGCGTCGACTCGTCGAGCGTGGCCATCCCGGTGAGGAAGATGATCGTGTTGGTGCCGATCATGGACCAGACGAAGGTGATGCCGATGGCGAGCAGCGCGAGTCGCTCGTTGGAGAGCATGTCGGTCTTGATCCAACCGAGGCCGACGTAGGCCATCAGTTCGTTGAGCATGCCGGCCTTGGCGAAGAACCTTGACGCGACCATGCCGATCACGACCCATGAGACGGCCGTCGGCAGGAAGTACACAGTGCGGAAGAAACGCCACCCGTAGACGCGCTCGTTCAGGATGGCGGCGATCCCCAGTGGGACGATGATGGCGACGGGGACCGAGAGCAGGAGCAGGGCGTTGTTCTCGATGACCCTCCAGAAGGTGGGGTTCGTCAGCTCCTTCCAGTAGGCCGACGGGCCGATCCATGTGGCGGTGATCCCGTTCCAGTTCGTCATCGAGTAGTACGCCGCCTGGATGATCGGGATGCCGAGCGCGAAAGCCACCAGGAGGAACGCGGGCAGCGACATGAGCACGCCGGCGCGGTTGCGGCTGCGCACGAGGGGCGACTGTGCCCTGGAGGCCATGGCTTCTCCTTCTCGCTCGGTCTGTGCGGCCTTGCCCGGGGGATGCGCTGTCGCGCGCATCCCCCGGGCAAGCGGTGGTCGTTCCCGCTTGCTGCTACTGGTAGTTCGCCCCGCGCGCTTCCTCGGGCAGCGACTGCCATGCGGCAGCCATCTGGCTGAGGCCGTCCTGCGGGGTGGTGCTTCCGTCGAGCACCGACGGAAGCATCTTGTTGCCGACGTCGACGACGTCACCCTGGACGACGTTGTCGAGCATCGGGTAGCGAGTCATCCCGCCATCCGCCGCGAAGCCCAGCATCTGCTCGTTCACCGGGTTCGTGGTGGTGGTGCCCTCCAAGTCGGGGATCAGTCCCGCCTTGTCGATGATGGCCGCACCCTCCGGCGACGCCAGGAAGGTCAGGAAGTCGGCAGCAGCCTGCTGGTTCTTCGAGTACTTCGTGATGGAGAAGCCGTCACCCGGGTACTCGATGACGCCCTTGGCCGGCGTGGTGCTGAACGGCGGGACGAACGCCGCGACGTTGTCCTTCATGACGTCCGTGAACTTCTGGGTGTCCCACGTGCCGTCGATGATCATCGCCGCCTTGCCACTGGTGAAGTCATCGAGGTTGTTCGTCTTCGTCAGGATGTCGTCGTTGGTGCACCCCTTCGACTTCAGGGAAGCCCACTTGGTCAGCTGGTCGACGTTCGCCTGGGAGTCCCACGCGATCGTGCCGTCGTACAGTCCCTTCCACTTGTCGACCGGGTAGGCCCCGGACATCACGTAGCTCATGTCGTACCACGGGTAGAACGTGGCGCCCAGGCTCTGGCCGCCGTTCCCGTAGACGATGGGGGTCACGCCGGTGGCCTTCAGCTTGTCGCACGCCGCGAAGAGCTCGTCCCAGGTGCTGGGCACCGCGGTGACTCCGGCGTCGGCGAGGAGCTTCTTGTTGTAGAAGCCGATGTAGAACTGACGCTCCAACGGCATGACGAGCGGGCCGTTGTCCTTGTTGAAGTCAGGTGACATCCACTCCAGGCCCTGAACCTTCGCGAGGGTCTCTGCCGGGACCAGGTCCTTGAGGTTGGTCAGCCAGTCCTTGTACTTGAGGTCGAACAGCCCCGTCCACATGACGGCGAGGTCGGGTCCGGTCTGTGAGACGGCCGCCGCCTGAAGGAGCGAGAAATAGTTGTCGCCCGGCTGCGCAACGATGTCGAAGGTGACGTTGGGATGCTTCGCCGTGTAGGCGTCCGTCAGGGCCTTCGTCGCCGTGGCGTTCTGCTCCGTGCCGTAGTTGTGCCACAGCGTGAGCTTGACCGGAGCCCCACTGTCGCCCGAGGCCGCCGCGCTGCCACCCGCTGCGGCGCTGCTTCCTGCGGCCGCGGCGCCTGTGTCCGTGGCCGTGCTGCTCCCGCTCGAACACGCAGCGAGAAGGGCGGCTGCTGCGATACCCGCAACTACCAATGCTGCTCTTCGCATTCTTCCTCCTAAGTGACCTGGGCGGTTTCGCCTCGGCGCTTGATAGCCCTGGAACGACCGTGCTTACGACCTCCCGATGACCGGGGGGACGACCCTGCGGAACTCCGGGCTGGGGGCCCGCAGGAAATCCAGATCGCAGCCAAGGTCGGCCTGCAGCACGTGCTGCTGATACAGAGCCGGCCAGCCGCGAAGGTGGGGCGAGGTGAAGCCCTCGCTCGCACGCCGCCGCGCGGACAGCTCGTCCGCGTCGACATCGAGGACGATCGAGCCCGCCTCGACGTCCAGCGTGATCTGGTCGCCGTCGCGAACCAGGCTGAGGGGCCCACCGACGGCCGCCTCGGGCGAGACATGCAGGACGCACGCCCCGAAGGAGGTGCCGCTCATCCGCGCATCCGTGACGCGCACCATGTCATCGACGCCCGCCGCCGCCAACCGCGCGGGGATCGGGATCATGCCCCACTCGGGCATCCCGGGGACGGCTACCGGCCCGGCATCGACGAGGACGAGGACGCTGTCGGGAGTGACGGCCAGTTCAGGGTCGTCGATGCGACGGCGCATGTCGTCGTAGCCGTGGAACACGACGGCCGGACCCGAGTGACGCAGGAGTTCGGGTGATGCCGCGGACACCTTGATGACCGCACCGTCCGGAGCGAGGTTGCCGCGCACCACCCGGAAGCAGCCATCGCCGTGCAGCGGCTCCGCCGGATCGACGATGGCGCCGCCGAAGGTCACGCTGATCGCGGCCTCGACGCTCCAAGCGCGGCCCGAGCCCGTGGGCGCCTCCATCTCCAACACGCCAGCGAGCGCACGAACCAGCGCCGGCACTCCCCCAGCAGCGTCGAAGTCCTGCATGAGAAGCCGGCCCGACGGCTCGATGTCGGCGATCACCGGAACGCCACGGCCGAGTGCGCCCATCTCGTCGAGGGTCAGTTCGACGCCGCTCCTGCCGGCGATGGCGAGGAGGTGGATGATCGCGTTCGTCGACCCCCCGACCGCGTGCAGGGCCCGCACGGCATTGCGGAACGCCGCCGGCGTGATCGACGTCATCGGGTGCGAGCCCTCGATCACGAGCTGGACGGCGCGGCTTCCCGACTCTCGCGCGATCGCGAGTCGCCGCGGGTCGCCCGTCGGCACCGACGCCGATCCCGGCAGGCTGACGCCGAGCACCTCCGAGACGACGGCCATCGTGGAGGCGGTGCCCATCGTGTTGCAGGCGCCCTGTCCGCACGCCAGGCACCGCTCGTACTGCTGCCATCTCTCATCGGACATGCGACCGGATCTGTGGTCGTCCCAGGCGCGCCATGTGTCCGTGCCGGTACCGATCGGCCGCCCCTCGAACATCCCGACCGGTCGCGGCCCGGCCGTGACGAGCACGAAGGGCACATCTGCGCTGATCGCGCCCATGATGGCGCCCGGGACGCTCTTGTCGCAGTTGCCCAGCAGCACCAGTCCATCGATCGGGTAGGTGCGGACGTACTCCTCGACCTCGATCGACAGCAGGTTCCGGTAGAGCATGGCCGTGGGCTTCATGAGGTCTTCGCCCAGCGACATGACGGGTAGCTCGACCGCCACCCCACCCGCGTCGGCGATCCCCTGACGGATCTCGTCGACGTAGCCGGCCAGCGGCAGGTTGCACGGGTTCAGGTCGCTGGCCGAGTTCAGGATGGCGATGACGGGCCGGTCGTGCTCGACGGAGATCTCGATCCCCGCATTGCGCATGGCGACGCGGTGGATCAGGGCGACTTCGTCATCGCCCTCGAACCACGCGCTGCTGCGCAATGTCGTCATGGCCGAGGAATCCCCAGCCCTGCAGCGCCCGGCTGGGACTGAACGAACTCGCTCCGCTGCGCTCGAGCCACTGAAGCGAGACGTGCGCGCGCCGAACCTTCTCGCGCCCGATGATCTCGGCGTCCGCCTGCAGATGCATGCCCGACGGGTACAGCCCCCGGGAGTTGCGCAGGCCGAACTTCACGTACAGGGGAGATGAGACCGCCACCAGATCGGCAATCTGCTCACCTCGCACGATCCCGCCCATGGCGTCCGGTGCCTCGACGTAGAGATCAAGGGGCAGCGGCGTCGCCGCCCGCATCTCGGCCAGTTCGGCAAGCGTGAGGTCGGTGGGCAGGTTGATCGTGTCGGCGCCCAGGTCGCTCAGGACAGCGATCGCTGCAGGATTGGACGGAGCGGCCAGAACCGACATCTTCCAGACGGTCTCGGCGGGGATCTCGCCCCGTCCCTGAGCGTCGGCCAGGACTTTCAGCAGACCGATGTCGGCGACGAGGAAACCTCTGATTCCGCACTCAAGGGCGCGCAGGACATCCTCGACCGCGTATCGCAGTTGCCGCAGCCCTCGTATCCCACCCGCCAGCGCGCCGCCATCGGCAGCGCGTGACATCGCTGACACGCCCCATTCCTCGCGAGGCCCGACGAACAGCGAGACCTCGATTCCTGCGTCCGCGGCGATGACGGACATCTCGCGCAGCTCCTCCGTCGAGTGCAGCATGGCCCCGCTGCCCTGGGAGACGCGGTTGACGGTCACGCCGCGCTGGTCTGCCTCGTCGAGAACCGCGCGGAGTACATCCGGCCCCTCGACGGAAGGGATCTCGATCCGGTACTGGGCGCCATCGGGAAACGTCAGTGCGCTGGCCGGCGTGAGCGCCTCGGCCGGAATCCCTGCGGCGACGAGGATCGAGTCAGCGAGCATGGGGCCCTCTCAGTTCTCTATGTCGAGCACGATGGGACGGGGGAAGGGCGTGTCAGTGGTGGTGGGCCAGTCGGGGGTCCGGGTGATCCAACGCGGACCGTCCGCCGTGAGCACGAAGGTGTCCTCGTCCTTTGCGCCGCCGGCCAAACTGGGATTGAACGCCACCGCAGATCCCTCCGGCAGAGTCAGGTCCCACCAGGGGCTGTCTGCCTGCACGGGCGCGATCTCGCACTCACGCTGGGCGTAGCCGATCGGACCGCCCTGGTAGTGATCGCGCCAGACATCCGGGTGTCCACGACGTGCGTACGAGTCCGCCAGTCGGGTCATGACCCGTCCGAGCGTCGCGTCCGGTGTGCAGGCGCTGAGCACGTCGTGCTGGATGGATCGGGCCACCTCGAGGTCGGCCTGCAGACCCTGATCCACAGGCCCCTTGGCGGCGAAGCGGGTAAGCGCGACGTGCTGCCCGCCACGTGAGGCGACCAGAACAGCCATCACGAGTTCCTCCACGGGCGCGCCGATGGCCACCGGATGGCGGAAGCGGCGGACCCGCTGGTCACCTCCGACGAGGAGCACGGGGCATTGGCCGCCGAAGGCCTCCACTGCCGCGGCGATCCGCGCCGCGATGTCCCGATCCGTTTCGCCCGGGCGCCAGGTCCGCAGGGCCGACTCGACGGCGCCCGCCGACTCGAGGCCGAGGACGCCGAGCGACCGGCGCTGGTCCTCCGTCAGGTGCATCCGCTGGGCCGTGAGCACTACCGTCAGGTCCTGAGCGAATCCCCCGTGACCGTCCGCTCCGACGTCGGCGCGGTCGCAGCCCAGTGAACCCACGGCCGCAGCGACCATGGCGTCGGCGTCCCACCAGGGAGCGGTGACGATCGGGCACGCGCCGTCTGGCTCGGACTCGGCTGCCAGTCGCGGGCCTTCGACGTTGGTGGTGACGATCGCGACCGAGTCGGTCCCGATGGCGACCCACACCACGTCGGTCCCGGCCGATCGGTCGATCGGCGAGTTCAGGCCATCCGTCGCCCAGGCCACCATGCCGGGCGTCGTCAGCACCGCACCGGAGAGTCCCGTGCGCGCCAGCACGCCGCGGACGCGGCCGAGCGCCACCGGATTCAGATCGAGCACCGCACCACCTTTGTTCGGCATTACCGAACGTTGATCGGATATGCAGCGCAGCAAAGCAGCGGCCGAACTAGAGTGTCAAGAGAGTTGTCACGTTTGTAACACGATTGTTCCTTAGGGAGGACTCGCCTTAGTGAATAACTCTGCTCTAGTGTTCGGCTATGACGAACACTGAGGCCGTCGCCACACGCGGGCGGTACACGGTGGGCAGCCTTCAGAAGGCGCTACGCCTGGTCGACCTCATCGCCAGCGGACCGACTGAGGGAATGACCGTCAGCGAGCTCGCTCGAGCCCTGGGAGCGTCCAAGAGCTCCACGTTCTCGCTGGCCCGTACCCTCCTCGACTTCAACTACCTGCGCGTCTCCGAGCCGGGGACCCGCTATCAGCTCGGGCTGGCCCTCGTCCGCCTCGGCGACATCTCCGCCAGCGGCCTCCCGCTGGCCTCCATCTGCCAACCGGTCCTCCATGACCTGAACGCTCGGACGGGGCTGACGATCCGGGCCGCCGTCAATGAAGCGGGCCGACCTCTGTTCATCGAGCGCGTCGACGCTCCGGGGGCGATCCGCTTCCACGCACCGCTCGGCGTCCCCGAACTCCCCCACGTGAGCAGTGCTGGCAAGGCGATCCTCGCGGCCCTCACCGATCGTGAGGTCGCGGCGATCATCGCCGAGACCGGGATGCCGCGGCGCACGCCCAACACCATCACGACACTGCAGGGCCTCTTCGACGACCTCGCCCTGGTCCGTCAGCGCGGCTACGCGGTCGACGACGAAGAGGACTTCGAGGGGGTCTTCTGCGTGGGGGCGGCGTTCTTCGACCACACCGGCGCCTGCGCAGGCACCATCAGCGCCACCGGCATCAAGCGAGACCTGTCCGAGAAGGCCGTGCACGACCTCGGCTCGCACGTCCGCTCGGCGGCCGACCACATCACCCAGCGGCTCGGTGGGCGAGTCACGACCACCGACACTCCCGAAGGAGACTCATGAGGGCCCTCGTCGTGACGGCACCGCAGGCGGTCCTGCTGGCCGAGCTGCCCGAGCCCACACCCAACGACGGCGAAGTCCTGGTCCAGCCACGGCTCGTGGGGATGTGCGGAACGGATCTGGAGATCATCGACGGCAGCATCGACCAGGCGTACGTCCGGATGCCGCTGACGCTCGGGCACGAATGGTCCGGAGTCGTGGTTCAGGCAGCATCCGACTCGCCGCCGGTCGGGGCTCGCGTCGTCGTCGAAGGGATCGTCCCCTGCGGTGTCTGCCCGGAGTGCGCAGCCGGCAACACCAACCGCTGCCACGTCTACGACGAGGTCGGCTTCACCCGGCCGGGTGCGGCGGCGGAACTCATCACCGTTCCCGCTCAGCTCGTTCATGCCCTCGAACCCACGGTGTCCTTCGAATCCGGTGTCCTGGTCGAGCCGGCCGCGGTCGTGTATCGCGCCATCGACCGAGCGAATCCCCAACCCGGCGCACGCGTTCTGGTGGTCGGTGACGGCACTGTCGGCCTCATCGCCGCGTGCCTGCTGCGCCTCTGGAGGCCCGCCTCGGTGCACCTGCTCGGAGCGCGTTCAGCGCAGCAGCCGCTTGCCACGGCTGCCGGAGTCGACGCGTTCTTCACCGATGCTTCGCAGATCGAGTCCGGTTACGACCTGATCATCGAGGCCGCCGGCGCCACCGCTGCCGTCGAGACCGCCGTCGCTGCCACGGGTCGCGGCGGAACCGTGGTCCTTCTGGGCCTGGCCGGCACGGGTGAGATGGCACGAATCCCCGTCGACGACATCGTCAACGGGGACGTCACCATCATCGGCAGTTTCAGCTACACGACCAAGGCTTGGGCGGCCGTCGTCGACCTCCTCAACGCGGGTGAGGTGTCGCTCGACTTCCTGATCACCCATCGCTACCCGCTCGTCGAGTGGCAGTCGGCCGTCGCCACTTTGCGTCGATCTGACGGCGTGCGCGGCAAGGTCCTGCTCGAGATCTCGTGACGTGCACATGACGAGCCGTCTGGCGGTCCCCGCCGTCCATGGAGTGCTGCCGGTCTTCCAGACGCCGTTCCACGAAGACGGCGAGATCGACCTGGGGGTGCTGGCAAAGGAGATTCGCTGGATCCTCGAGCAGGGGGCCGATGGCATCGTCATGGGAATGGTGTCCGAGATCCTGCGGCTCGACGACGCCGAGGTCGCCGCGGTCCAGCGTCTGGCGTGCACGATCGCTCTCGAACTCGGCGCACAGAGTGTGATGAGCGTCGGGGCGGAAAGCACGCACGTCGCCGTCCAGCGTGCCCGACGCGCAGCCGACGCCGGTGCCACCGCCCTCATGGCCATCCCCCCGCTCGCCACGGCTGTGGATGACGACGAGAAGTTCGCGTACTACTCGGCGATCTTCGACGCCGTCGACCTTCCGGTCGTCGTCCAGGACGCCAGCGGCTATGTCGGCCAGCCACTCTCGATCGCCATGCAGGCGCGGATCGCTCAGGAGTTCCCGGATCGAGCGATCTTCAAGCCCGAAGCGCCGCCGATCGGACCGCGAGTCAGCGAACTCCTCGCTGCGACGTCAGGCCAGGCGCGCATCCTCGAAGGCACCGGCGGGGTCGCGCTCGTCGACAGCTACCGCCGAGGCATCGTGGGGACCATGCCAGGGGCCGATATCTGCTGGGCGATCGTGGCGCTGTGGAAGGCGCTTCAGCTCGACGACGCCGGCGCCGTCCAGCGCGTCAACCTGACGCTCGTGGAACTGGTGTCGCTGCAGACCGAGCTCGACAGCTTCCTGGCCGTGGAGAAGCACCTCCTGAAACGCCAGGGCGTCTTCGCGAACACGGCCGTTCGCGGCCCGGTCGGGTTCCACTTGACGGACGCAGTCGTCCGCCAGGTCGATGAACTCTTCGCAGCCCTCCAGGGCGCTGTTGCGGTAGGCGAATCGCGTTAAGGTCGACGAGTGGAACTGGCTATGCACGGACTGCGCACCGTCATCTACCCATCGCCGGCCCTGGCCGCGGCCAAGGCGTGGTGGACCGATTTCCTCGGTAAGGAGCCGTACTTCGACCAGCCGTTCTACGTGGGCTACGAGGTCGGTGGCTACGAGCTCGGGCTTCTTCCCGACGCCGACACCGCTGACGGCGCCCTTGTCTACTGGGGTGTCGACGACGTCGCCGAGGCGATGAAGCAGGCGATCGGCAACGGCGCCGTCGTGCACGTCGAGGCGTCCGACGTGGGCGACGGCATCGTGACCGGTTCCGTCCGCACTCCCATGGGTTCGATCGTCGGCTTCATCCGCAATCCGAACTTCTCGGGCTAGACAGCCTGCACGAAACGGAGGAGGACCCGGCCCCCGCGGCTCGGGTCCTCCTCCGTTCTTCGGAGCGGCTAGGCGTCGTACATGCCGCCGAGCTCGGCCGGCTGCGGCCGGCTCTTGTGCCCGGCCTCCTGCATGATCGGCGGGACGGTGGGGTCGGAGACGAAGCTCTGCCAGCCCTCGTCATCCCAGTCGAAGATCACCCATACGCGATCGCTCTGGTTCGGATCGTGGAAGACGGTGGCGCCCTTGGAGCCGTGCTCGCGGCGCTTGTCCGCGCCCTTGGTCGAGAAGATCTCCGCGAACCGCTCGTAGTCCTCGACTGTGGTCGTTGCCAGGATCATGGCCCTGCTCCCTCCGAATGTCCCGGCACCGCTGGTCGGTGCCGAAGTTGGAGCAAGTCTGTGGTCCGGCAGGCCCGGCCGGCATCGGGTGAACTCCCTATCTTGGGCCGTCAGGCTGAGGCTGTCGGCAGCACGGAGTTCTGCATGGCCCAGAGCGCCGCAGCCGCCCTCGTCGACACACCGATCTTCGTGTAGATGTGCTGGACATGGTGGTCGACCGTCTTGGGCGAGATGACGAGTTCATCGGCGATCGCCTGCGTCGTCAGGCCCCTCGCCGCTAGGCGCAGTACCTCGACCTCGCGGCGCGTGAGGCCGCCTGGCGCTTTGGTCCGCCGTCGGCGCCCGCGCGTCCCGATGACGAACTCGACCATGCCGTTCGGGTCGAGGGTGGGCGGTGACACCTTCGACGAGTCAGTCAGGTCAACAGTTGTCTTGCCGAGCGGCACCGTTCGTACGTAGTTGTGGTCGTGCCCAGTGATCACCACGTCGACATCGAGGTCGTGAAGCTGGTGCCACACCGGTACAAGCCCGCCGTATCCGCCCTTGTGCGCCTCCCCCAGCGACCACAGCGGGTGATGCCACATCGCGGTGGTGCACGGCTTCTGATTCGCCGCCATGTCGCGCGCGATCCAGGTCGCCATGGCCCTGCCGGGTCCGCAGGAATGGCTGACGTCGCACGCGTTGTCGTTGATCGCAATCACGTGCCAGTCGCCCGCGTCGAAGCTGTAGGTGCCGTTCGTCTCGGGATGAGAGGCCGCGCCGAAGTACGTGAAGTGCCGAAACCTGCGGGGATGTCCTTCCACTCGTGATTCCCGGGGATCGGCCTGGTGATGGCCTTCAACAGACCGAAGGCCTTGTCGTACGCCTCCATGTACTTGGCGTACGTGCCGTCGAAGTACTGGTTGTCGCCCAGAGCCCAGAACTGGTCGGGCTTGGCTGCGATCGCCGCGTCGCCGACGGCCTTCTGTCGACAGCCGTCCTTGGTGCGATTGCCGCTGTTGTAGGCGGCGTAGTAGTAGGGGTCCGGAGCCGTCCCGCCAACCTTGGGCGAGGGATCGCAGGCGATGTCGCCGGTGGCGACCACGTAGACGTCGGTCGTCACCTGTGCCGCCGCAGGACGGAGGCCGAGGCCGGCCATGGCCACCATGCAGGCGACCGAGAAGGTGACGATCGTGCTGATGCGCTTCACGCGGCTCCTGGAGTCATGTCGTGGCACCCGACACGGCTGAGCGGCAAGTCCGAGACTCGCCTTCGCGACTTTCGGTTCACTTGAGGAAACCTTGCGGTTCGCTCACGGCGACCCCGAGTTTTCACGACGCGCGACGTGCCGGTCTCCGCCTGTCGCGTACGCTCATGGGATGTCGGCAACGCTGACCATCACGCACAAGGCCATCGGTGCCGAGGTCCGACGCAACCCGTATGGCATCGTGGTGGAAGGCGCTCAGGTCGGGTCGGTGACCATGAACGCCACCTTCGAGATGCCCGTCGAGCCGGGGTCGCACACCGTCCAGGTTCGCGACGGCCGCAGGTCGAGCCGGGTCGAGAATTTCGATGCCACCGCAGGCGGGACCGTCGCCTACCGATGCACCGGGAAGCGATTCCTGCCTCTGTTCCTCGCATCGTTCGTCGCCCCGCGCCTGGCGCTGGTTCTCGTGCGGCAATAGGCCTCGCGCCGAAACTTGACGAGGTCGTCGCACGCGCGACGACAATGAGGCATGACGAGTCGCGCACCTGACGCGCCGAACTGGCGGCGCGTCGTTCGAGTCGACTACGGCGGCTGCCTAGTCGCCGCTCCGGAAAGATCGCGTCCGGCCCGAACGAGGGAGGCTGTCGCTGTCGGCGATTGGGTCGAGGTCTCGGACGGCGATGAGCTCGTGGTCGAGGCAATCGCTGAACGCCGGACTCAGGTCACGCGACGTGATCCCGCCGGGCTGCTGCAGGTGCTGGCCGCAAACGTCGATCGGGTCTTCGTCACCGCACCAGCCGACCGCCTGAGCATGGCGCGCGTGGAGCGGGAGGTGGCCATCGGCTGGGACAGCGGTGCCGAGCCGGTCGTGCTGCTCACGAAGGCCGACTTGGACGACGGCTCCACCGCCGCCGTGCTGAGCGAGCGCCTGCTCGGGGTCGACGTCGTGCCGGTGAGCGCCGCGGAGAACGAGGGCATCGACGCGATCCGCAGCCTCCTGCAGCCCGATCTCACCGCCGTCCTCATCGGGCCGAGCGGTGCCGGCAAGTCCACCCTCGTCAACGCGTTGCTCGGCGAATCGACCGCTACGACCGGCGCAGTTCGCGAGGGCGACCATCGAGGCCGGCACACCACGACCGCCAGAGAACTGCACGTCGTCCCGACCGGTGGTTTCCTGATCGACACGCCAGGCTTGCGCAGCCTCTCACTGGCTGTGGATGCCGACGCTGTCTCGGCGACCTTTCCGGACATCGTCGAGCTGGCCGTCGACTGCCGCTTCGGTGACTGCACTCACGGCCACGAGCCTGGCTGCGCGGTGCTCGCTGCCCTTGCTGACGGAACGCTGTCTGCCGACCGGATCGACAGCTACGTGCGGCTGATGAACGAGCTCGACTACCAACTTCGCCGGGACGATCCCCTCGCCGCACAGGCACACGCGGCTCTATGGCGTCAACGGCGGATGGATGCCCGTCGGCTGTATCGCGAGCGGGGCCATCGCTAGAGGATGTGCAGCATCTCCTGGTACGTCGGCAGCGGCCACAGGTCGTCGGCCACGACACCCTCGAGACCGTCCGCGGCAGTGCGGACTGCCTCGATCGCCGGAAGCAGCGAATCGCGCGCGTAGAGCGCCTCCGCATGCACATCTTGGCCCGAATTCCCAGCGATCGCGTCGCCGAGGGCGGCAAGTGCCACACGCAGGTCAGCCAGCCGGATCGACACGGGCTCCAGGGTCGACGTGTCGGCCGGAACGGAGGCGGCAAGCAGTGCGCCGACGTTCTGCGCCAACTCCGTCTGGTAGCGCAGCGCCGCGGGGAGCACCATCGTGCTGCCCATCTCATAGGTGAGTCGAGCCTCCACGCCGATGCTCATGGCGTACTGCTCCAGGCCGATGTCGTAACGGCTGTGCATCTCGCGGGGGCTGAACACGCTGTACTTCTCGAACAATGCGATGGCCGGCTCGGAGATGAGCACCGGCAGGGCATCGATCGTCGTGCGTAGGTTGGGGAGACCGCGCTCGGCCGCCTCCATCTGCCAGGCGTCGGAATAACCGTTGCCATTGAAGACCGAACTACCGTGATTCGTGATGATCTCGGTGAGAATCGTCTGCACCGCCTCGTTGAACTCCACGCCGCTCGCGAGAGCCTCGTCGAGATTCGTGGCGATGTAGTCCAGCGCCTCCGCGAGGATGGTGTTGATCGTGGTCATCGGCCCCGCCACCGACTGCATCGATCCCGGCGCGCGGAACTCGAAGCGGTTTCCGGTGAAGGCGAACGGGCTCGTGCGGTTGCGGTCGCCCGGATCGGTGGGCAGCTCGGGCAGGGTGTCGACACCGATCATTAGCGTGCCCTTGCCCCGCGACGACGTGGCGGCACCCTTGGCGATCTGGTCGAACACGTCGGCCAACTGGTCGCCGAGGAAGATCGAGATGATCGCCGGCGGCGCCTCGTTTGCCCCCAGACGATGGTCGTTGCTGGCCGATGCGACGGACGCGCGCAGGAGCCCGCCGTACAGGTGGACGGCGCGAATGACCGCTGCGCAGAACACGAGGAACTGAGCGTTGTCATGCGGGTTGTCGCCGGGCAGCAGGAGGTTGCCCTGCTTGCTGTTGCCGAGAGAGAAGTTGACGTGCTTGCCCGAGCCGTTGACGCCGGCGAAGGGCTTCTCGTGGAACAGGCACTCCATGCCGTGCTTCTTGGCGATGGTCTTGAAGGTCGTCATGAGCAACTGCTGGTGGTCGGCCGCGACATTCGCCCGCTCGAACATCGGAGCGATCTCGAACTGCCCGGGAGCGACCTCGTTGTGACGAGTCTTGGCCGGGATGCCCAGCTTGAACAGCTCTCGCTCGGTGTCCATCATGAAGCCGAGGACGCGCTCGGGGATGGCCCCGAAGTAGTGGTCGTCGAACTCCTGGCCCTTGGGCGGCTCGGAGCCGAAGAGGGTCCGGCCCGCGTTGAGCAGGTCCGGTCGGGCGAGGAAGAAGTGCCGGTCGATCAGGAAGTACTCCTGCTCGGCGCCGCAGTAGGACACGACCCGGTCAGGCTCGTGCCCGAACAGCCGAAGCACGCGCTCAGCCTGCTCGGCCATCGCCTGCTGCGAGCGCAGCAGCGGCGTCTTGTGGTCGAGGGCCTCCCCTGTCATCGACACGAAGACCGTCGGGATGCACAGGGTGTTGCCGTTCGGGTTCTCCAGGACGTATGCCGGGCTGGTCACGTCCCAGCCGGTGTAGCCGCGCGCCTCGAACGTGTTGCGCAGGCCGCCGCTGGGGAAGCTGGACGCATCCGGCTCGCCCTGCACGAGGGTCTTGCCGGCGAACTCGGCCATGGCAGATCCGTCGCCCACGGGCTCGAGGAAGCTGTCGTGCTTCTCCGCCGTCAGGCCCGTCAGCGGGTAGAAGACGTGCGCATAGTGGGTCGCGCCCTTCTCCATCGCCCAGTCCTTCATGGCGGAAGCCACCGCATCGGCCACCAGCGGATCGAGCGGCGCAGAGTGCTCGATGGTCGCCATGACCGACTTGTAGACCACCTTGGGCAGCCGCTGGCGCATCACGGTGCTGCTGAAGACGTTGACGCCGAAGATCTCCCCGGGAGTCTCGGACTGCGCGAAGCTCACCGCCGGCGGCACGTAGGCCTCGACGTCCTTGATGGCCTGCAGACGGACGGCGTTCCCACTCATGACGACTCCCAAGGCTCGCGGCGCTCTCGCTCAACGAGGCCCACGATCGTGCAGGCATGAGTCGATCGCGTTTCGGCGGCATGACATTTCCGCGACCGACGGCCCGAGACGGTTACCGCAGGTATACCTCCGGACGGCCTCCGAGGCGTACCGTCTCCCCGTGGTCAAGATGCACCCGGGCAGTGGCCCCAGCGAGCCACAGGTCGTCCTGCTCTTCGGCGCGACCGGAGACCTGGCGAGGCGCAAGCTCCTGCCAGGGCTGTTCCACCTCGCCAAGTCCGGCCTCATCCCCGGGTGTCGGGTCATCGGTGTCTCCCTCGATGAGCTGTCACCCGACGACTTCCGCGCCTTCGCGCGCAAGGCCATCGACGAGTTCTACTCGCGCGACCTTGACGAGGAGCGCTGGGAGGAGTTCTCCCGCGACCTCGACTTCGTCTCGACCACTGCGGGGCCTCCCGCCATCGCAGCGGCCGTCGCGCGGGCCGAGGGCGAGCTGGGCGAGGGTGCCCGTCGCCTCCACTACCTGTCCGTGCCTCCGAAGTCCGCGCTCGCGGCCGTGTCACTGCTCGCCGAAGCGAACCTGATCGAGCATTCCCGTGTCGTCATGGAGAAGCCCTTCGGAATCGATCTCGAGAGCTCGCGCGCGCTCAACGCACGCCTGCACACCATCTTCGACGAGGACCAGATCTTCCGCATCGACCACTTCCTCGGCAAGGAGCCGGCCCTCAACATCCTCGCGTTCCGCTTCGCCAACGGGCTGTTCGAGCCCATCTGGAATCGCAACTTCATCGATCACATCCAGATCGACGTCCCCGAGACCCTTGGTCTCGAGACGCGGGCCGAGTTCTACGAGAGCACCGGCGCCTACCGCGACATGGTCGTCACGCACCTCTTCCAGATCCTCGCCTTCATCGCGATGGAGGCGCCGACCGAGCTCACCCCGATGGCGATCACCGAGGAGAAGAACAAGGTCTTCCGCAGCATGCTGCCCGTCGGTCCGGCCGACGCGGTCCGCGGCCAGTACGAGGGCTACCGCTCCGTCCCGGGAGTCAGCCCCGATTCCGACAACGAGACCTTCATCGCCCTGCGATGCCGCATCGACAACTGGCGATGGGCGGGCGTTCCTTTCTACCTGCGCACCGGAAAGAAGCTCGCCGAGGGCCAGCGGATCGTGTCGATCGCCTTCCACGAGCCGCCCAAGAGCATGTTCCCGGAGGGCTCTGGCGTGGGCTCCCATGGTCCGGATCATCTGACGTTCGACCTCGCCGACTCCGCGAAGATGTCGCTGTCCTTCTACGGGAAGCGCCCCGGGCCGGGCATGCGACTCGACAAGCTCAGCCTGCAGTTCGCCATGCACGACACGGGTCTTCAGGGCGACGTGTTCGAGGCCTACGAGCGCCTGATCCTGGATGCCATGCGCGGTGATCGGACCCTGTTCACGACCGCCGACGGCATCGAGCGGCTCTGGGAGATCTCCGAGCCCCTCCTCGATGACCCTCCGCAGGTCCGGCCGTACGCCCCCGGCTCGTGGGGTCCCAACGCGATTCACCAGCTCATCGCCCCGCACACCTGGCGACTGCCCTTCGAGCGAGCGTGGCGAACGCCGAACCCCCTCGGGAGCTAGCCGCGCGAGACGGCGGTCACGACGTCATCGACGTGTCGGTCATGTCACCGGCGGGACTGGTGGGCATGGGCTGAACGCCACCCGCGAGTGAGGGTCGGAACACGACGGCAACCGCCAGTATCAGCGCCGCGATGCCGATGACCCGCGTGAGCCGAGGCCCCCAGCTCGCTGTCTTCTCGGCCAGGACGACGGCGGCGAGCACCACCATGGCGAGGACGTTCATGAGGCCCACGGTGACCAGGATGGCCATGAGTGCCCAGCAGCAGGCAAGGCAGAATCCGCCGTGGCTCACTCCGACGCGCACGTCGCGCAGCTTCCCGCGGTAGTTGCCGTACGCGAACAGCGAGCCGAGCGGCGATCGGCAGTGGGCCAGGCATCGGTCCTTGATCGGGGTGAGCTGGTAGACACCGGCCACGGCGAAGACGGCGACTGCCAGAGCCGTGCCGGCCGCTCGTCGGCTCATCACCAGTTCCTGGCCCAACCAGGCCAGTCCGTAGGCAGGCAGCCCGGCGATGCTCCAGACGAGCAGGTAGCCCAGGGCCAGTTCGAGCACCCGTCTTGATCGGTGGTCCGTGAAGGTGCGCGTGTACAGAGCCGCGAACGGCATGATCGTCGGCAGCATCATCGCGGTCATCATCAGGGACCACACCGCGAGGAATGCCCCGACGTTCAGCCCCATCGTGCCGGGCATGTCGCCCATGCCGCGGGAGATGACCACGACGGCCGTCCACGCGATGGCCGCGGCGATGAAGAGGACCGACACGGGCACCGTCAACCGCCGCCACGTGGGCGCGGTGACGGCGTCCGCGCGGCGCGCGGTCACGCTCGCCGCCTCAGGACGACCAGGCGAACGGTGCGCTGTGGCCGTTCTTGCCCGCGTGGTCCATGTCGAGACCGAACACCGATACGCGCGCACGGCTGGCCTGGGCGATCGTGAGGGTGGAGTTGGCCGGATGGAACATGCCGGTGAGCATCTCGACGTCGCCATCAGGACGTAGCTGGGGCGGCACGTAGTCCTCGATCTCGATATCGATGAAGTCACCGACCTTCAGCGAGTGGCGCCGGCCGTCGTCGACGAAGTCGATCCGGGCGGTCTCCATCCCCATGACCTCGGACACCAATGGCGCGAGGCCGGCCATCGGACCGCCGGCCTGTCCGCCGAAGATGGCGCCGAGTCCGGCGGCCTGTTCCTTCGTCGCGGCGGCGTCCATCACCAGACCCAGGCGCCAGTTGCCCTCGGCCATCACCTGCGGTGTGTCGGCCACGACGACCACGGTTCGGTCACTCACGTCCACCCCGTCGACGTCACCACGCTCGACGTGGAACGCGAGCACGACCCGGCAGCGTTCCTGGTCGGCCGGCATGGTCAGCCCGGACGTCGTGCACGGGCACACGACATCGCACGAGCAGTTCTCGAAATAGGTACCCGACAGGTGCCACGACATCAGGACCTCCTCAGGGACAAATGTTGCTAAAACGGTCCTACTCCCGGTCCCGCGTGTCAATGGCCTCGAGCCAGAAGGCCGGCAGGCTCCGCGAACCCCTGATGGTCAATGCGGCGTGAGGTGGCCGGCCCGAGCCTTCCTTCCTTGACCCCTGCCGCCAGCTTCAGCCCGTCACGCCGCTGAGAAAGGAATCAACGCAGGTACCGGATGCAATGCCGTTCCCACATTGGCGACAGTAAGGAGCGCAAAAGCCAGCGCGACGAAGACCAATGCCCCGCTCGCCAGCCACTCTCGAGTCCGCAGGAGTCGAAAGGCCAAGCCCGTGGCCACAAGGGCTGTGGCACCCAGCAACACGGCGACGACCACGTGATACATCGAGAAGTCCCGGATGATGGCCATCGCGGCCGCCGACGGTTGGGAGCCAGCCAGGTTGTCGCGCAAGGACCTGATACTGCTGGCGAATCCCACGTCGCTCTCGTTTGTCGGAAGGAACGAGAGCACCGACGACAGGGGCGCCACCGCCCCCTGCACATTTGCGATGACGACCACGAGCGACAACATGACCAGCAGGCCGCCTGCACCACTGGCGAGGAGAAGGCCGAACCGATGCGAACGCTGCGAGCTCGACCGTCGCGCCCGCCACGCCATCGCGACAAAGGCTGCTGACGCAAGGAGCACCCCCGTGGCGAGCGCCGCTTTGGCGATGTGGAACCAGCGCCAGAATTGAGCCGCATCAGCGAGGGCGGAAGCGCCCTCGCCGGGGACGGCGATGCCTCGGGTCCAGTCGCTCAGCAGCCCATTGCGTACCGAGTCCGCGAGTTGATCAGGCCCGGCCCACGACGCCCCAGTGATCGTCGAAGCGATGTGCCAAGGCAGCACCATGACTGCCGCCACCAATACGACCGCCACCACGAGCAGCCACCAGGCGCGCAGTGAGCGCGTCATCGAGGCAACCCAGCCAAGGTGTTGGAGCCGTGACTCATGGCGTCGTACTGGCCTCCCCGGTTCGACCGGCGCCCCGCACAAGCGGCGCTCGCCTCGGAAGGCTCGGTGTCGCAACTGTCCATATGCCGGCCTCCCGATCGACGAGCTCCCTCACTTACAGCGATCGACCACACTACATCGGGCAAACGCGAGCATCACGATGATGGTGACGAATCCAACAACGACGGACGCGCACACCACCCTTGGTCGTTGCCCGCCATCGGCGACGGGAACTTCCACTCCGATTCATCGCGATGCGCTGGTTCAAGGGCCGCATCCAACCCGGCGGTCAGTCGGGCGGTCGGGCGAGCGGCGATAGGACTCAGGCCGAGGGGACACCACCGAGGATCAGGCGAGCGTCGGCGTTGTCCGCGTCGAGCTCGAGGGCCCGACGGAGCTGGCTGCGAGCAAGCCCGTGCCGGCCGTCGACCTGGTGCGCCCACCCGGACATCGTCCACGCCGCCGACGACTCCGGGCTCGTCTTGCACCATGTTCTGAGCACCGACCACACCAGGTCGGTGCGGTGCAGTTCGATCGCACCCCACACTGCGTTGCCCAGCCCCTCGTCGTCGAGGTCGACCGGCGGCGGCACCAGCGCCCGCAACGCCGCGACGCCATCCCCGATCGCGAACGGCCTAGCCGGATCGAGCGGGACGTCGGCGAGCGCGAGATCCACTGCGGCCGTGGCAATAGCGGAAGTCGGCACGGTGTTGGAGTTCGCGAGCACGACGACGCCGGTGCGGTGCTCGGGCACGAGGACAAGCCGGCAGCCGAAGCCGGGGTCGGCACCGCTGTGGCTGACCGTGCGTCGCCCCGCGCA
Organism: uncultured Actinomycetes bacterium; assembly: GCA_963755335.1. Taxonomy (GTDB): domain Bacteria; phylum Actinomycetota; class Actinomycetes; order S36-B12; family S36-B12; genus UBA10649. The sequence goes on along the minus strand of CAVWJW010000008.1, from coordinate 761,499 downwards.
GGTGCCGAGGAACCAGCCCAATCCGACCTCCTCCTCCCACGGGGGCTCGCCCACGATCGCGACGGGACGGCGGACGAGTTCGCGGAGGTCCGGGTCGAGCAGCGGTCCGGCGGAGGGATCGCGCTCGAGGTTGGCGAGCATCCAGCGGCTCATCTCGTCGGCGTCGGAGTGGAGCGTCGAGCTCGGGGCGTGGCGGCGGGTGTACGGGTAGGCGTCGTCCGGCACCGTGAGCGGCCGGCCGACGTGGGGCGAAGCACCGCGCTGCGGGGCCACCTCGGCGCGCAGGAACGTGCTCACCCGCATGCCCATCGGGTCGAGCAGCACACGGCGCATCGCCGCTTCGAAGGTCGTCCCCGTCGCGCGCGCGACGACCAGCCCGAGCAGCTCGTACCCGGTGTTGGAGTACGCGAACGCCGCCCCCGGCTCCCTCTGCAACCGCCAGTCGGCGAGGCTGCGCGCGAACTCGAGCAGGGCGTCGTCACCGAGCTGCGGGTCGACCCAGCCGAACTCGGAGACATCGCCGAGGCCGCTGGTGTGGCTGAGCAGCCGGCGCAGCGTGAGCTCGTCCTGTCGCCCGTCCGCCAGCACAAGCTCGGGAATCCAGTGGGTCGCGGGCGCATCGAGGTCGAGGTCGAGAGACACCACCGCCGTCGCCACGAACGGCTTGGACACCGACGCGAGATGGAACATCGTTCGGGTGGTGACGGGCTCGAGCGTCCGGAGATCGCGGACACCGAAGCCGCGCAGGACGACCTCGCCGTCGCGCACCACCGCAACTGCCACGCCTGCGAGGCCGAAGGGCTCGAGGAGCGCCTCGACCAAAGGCCACAGGCCCTCTTCGACCCGGGCGTCGAGCGCTCCCGAGGCGTCGTCCACGTCCGGAGCGTACGCCCGGCGCACGCGCCGGCACGAGGGTCAACTGCGTCCTCGCGAAGGGAGAACGCTGGCATCGCCGTCGTGCGACCGCTGCGTTGCGATCCCCGCTACCTACCCCTGGCTGAGGTCCACTTCTGCCCCGCCACTTTGCACCGACGCCTGAGGGTCGCGAAACGGACCTTCCACCCCCTGCGGTCGAACCGTCGAGTCAGGTCGGCGCTTCGGAGCGCCAAGGCGCAGCGACCGTCGGGGAAAGCCGCGCTCTGTCCTCAGACCTGGGATAGGAACGACAGTACGGCCTGGTTGAACGACCGGGGCGCCCGCATGTTGATGACGTGGTCGACATCGGAGATGGCGACCGTTTGGGCACCGGGGATCCGATCCGCCATGATCTGAGACTCGCGTTGGGAGAACACGGGGTCGTGATCGGCGGGCAGTATGAGGGTCGGACAGCCGACCTCTTCCAGTCGCTGTATCGCGGGCGGATCCAGTTCCTCGGCAGCGCCCTCATCCATCGTGAGGTCGTGGAGGTTGTCGAAGGCGATGTCGTGGATCCGGCGACCAGCAAGGTCACTGAAGCCTTGCGGTGCCCACGTCCTTAACCGGTGCTCCTGCGCCTGCTCGAACTCGCCGGCTTGAAGTAGACCCTCCATTGCCCCGAAGCGAACCTCCCACTCCCGGTGGTCCTCTTCGGTCCCCTCGTTACCGCCCAGAGAGGCCGCCACCAGGACCAGCGCTGTCACTCGGGACGGATCGGTCAGCGCGGCGTCGAGGGCGACACCGCCGCCCATCGAGCAGCCCACGAGTGCGGCGCCGGGCATCCCCGCTGCGTCCATCACCGCGAACAGGTCGCGAACATGGGAGTACGGCTGCCCCGACGGGCGGTCAGACCTTCCGTAGCCGCGAAGGTCGTATCTCAGCACCCGATGCCGCGCCGCAAACGCATCCCATTGGTCGTCCCACGTCCGGGAGTCCCACAGGCCAGGGTGGAGCAGCACTACCGGGGTGCCCTCGCCCGCGATCTGGACCCAGAGTCGGGCCCCCTCGATCTCGACAACATGCCCGGGCGGCGAGGTCTGGTTACCGTTCGTGTCCAAGCTCCCCGTTACCTTCCTTGTGGTCCTCGGGTGGGAACGACGGAATCCTCGCCGCATCACTGGCTCGGCGCAACGTCCTGCGGGAGATCACGCGTGGGCCCGGTGCCCCGCAGGCGCCGCTGCCCGACGAGGTGTCACGTTGAACTGCTGCCCTGCAGTAGATGCGCGGTACCGAGCACGTTTACGCCGCTTGGCATGCCTCGAGGATGTCCAGCGTGCGCAAGTCGTCCCCTCGCCTCACAGGGAGATGGCCTCCGCGAGCAGAAGCCCTTCTCGAGCCTTCAGTCCGCCGACCGGCACAACATCCACATCACAGTCCAGAAGGGCGCGCAGATCGGCCTCGAGATGGACCTGGTCGAGGATCGAGGCACCCGGGCCGAACTCAACCAGGAAGGCGACATCCGAGCCGGGGTGGTCCTCACCTCGTGCGACCGAGCCAAATACCTTGATGCTCAGGGCGTGACGGCGCGCGAGCAGACCCTTGATCTCCGGGGAATGCGCCATCACGACATCGCGGATCTCGCCCGCGAACGAAGCCTAACGGACGAACGCTCGGCACGGCAGGCTCCGCATTCTGCTTGGACGAATCCTCAGGTCGAAGAGGCAACCGAGCCGGGGCAATCTGTGCGTCGTGTACCTCGACGCCCCCGCTGACGCGGCCTCCACCACCACGACAAGGGAGTTCAGCCCGTCTCGCCCGGGGCGGCGGTCCCCCAGTCGGTTGCCCGGAGTTCGAGGAATCGGGTACGAGGCACCCCGGCGAGTGAGGGGGCAGAATCTGGTGATGACCAGACCTGCTCCTCCAGGAACTGTGCGAACCTGCCTGCAGCGTCGGCGTCGTCGAACTCCAGGTCGAGCATCAGATAGCACGGGTCCTCCACTGGCCGCCGGATGGCGTGGCCGCGGACCCCGGCGTTCAGGCGCACCTGCGCGAAGCCGTCGAACGCCGCCTTCCACTGGTCGTAGTCATGGATCGCGTGCTCGATGCGTAGCGTGGTCATTGGGTTCTCCGTCCGGTCCGGCAAGGTGCCTGCTAGGGGACCGTCACGGTAGGTCGCTGCCCGTGCTTCGCGATACCCCAGATTGCTGGGGTGCACCGCCGGACGGTGCAACCTCGGCGGACGCTCCCGAGGGCCCCGTACGCTTACCGCATGGCCAGCACCCGGGCTGGGGATCGAGCCCGCGCGCGGATCGAGGACGTCGCCCAGCAGCCACTCGACTCCGTGGCCCTTCGCGGCGCCATCCTCGAAGTCCTCGCCGAGGTGGTCGACTTCGACGCGTACGTGTGGCTGCTGACCGACCCCGTGACCACCGTCGGCGCCGCTCCGCTGGCCAACGTTCCCGGCCTCCCTCTCACCGAGTTGCCGGGGCTCATCCGCGCGAAGTACACCACGCACGTGAACCGCTGGACAGCTCTGATGCTGATGACCACACCGGTGGGGCTGTTGCACAACGCGGGGGACGACGACCGGCGTCACGGAAGAGCGTGGCGCGAGGTGCTGAGCAGGCACGCGATCCGCGATGTGGCCTCGGCGGTGTTTGCAGACCCGTTCGGTTGCTGGGGCTTCCTGGACCTGTGGCGCGACGACCACAGCGAACCATTCGATGAGCCAGAAGCCGAGTTCCTCGCCGCTGTCGCCCCGACGGTGACGACCGCCCTGCGGGCGTGCCAGGCGCGCTCGTTCGTCCAAGCGGCGACACCGCACCGCGATAACGTCGGGCCGGTGGTGCTGACACTGGGCGACGGCCTGCGGATCACCAGCAGGACCGCGGCGTCCCAGGACTGGCTGGACGCCCTCCTCCCGCCCGACCCCGGCTCACACGCTGTCCCGGCGAGCGTCTACAACGTCGCGGCGCAGGTCCTGGCCTTCGAAGCCGGGGTCGACGACCACCCGGCATCCACCCGCGCTCACCTCAGCGACGGCTTCTGGCTCACCCTTCGCGCGGCCAGAATCTCCGACGTAGAGCGGCACCCAATCGCGCCTGGCCTAATCACCCCAGGAATTGTCGTGACGATCGAGGAGACCTCAGCCACCGAGCGTCTCGAGCTCTTCGGCCGGGCCTTCGCTCTCACCCGCCGTGAGCACGAGCTGGTCGGACTGCTGGCCACTGGCGCGGACACCCGCGCGATGGCGCGCCAGATGGCATTGTCCGAGTACACGGTGCAAGACCACCTCAAGTCGATCTTTACCAAGACCGGTGCCCGCGACCGCATCACCCTCCTCGCCCGTGCGTTGGGTACCGGACCGACGCCCGACAGGTGAGCCATGTGCCGGTGCGCCGCAACACCATCCAACGGCGACTTCTGCACCCCCCTCTGCACCCCCCAGGGAGTGCAAGCCTGCACCCCCTCCGCACACTTTCGCAGCCATACCTGGACGACCCACATCTGTGCGGTCGGCCAGCATCCGTGGCGTGCCAGGGGACCACGATCCCCCACATCACGAACGCGATTAGCGATCCTCGTTCGGAGTTGTTCCCGATGTGCACACCAGCAATGTCTGGCGCTCACCCGCACAAGCCGGGAAGAGACACGAGCAGAGCAGGCGTCACCTCGACGAGCACGCCCCCGCCACGCGCTAATTGCCAGGTGCATTCCTCATCCGCTTTCACAGCGCGGGCTCCATCGCGGGCTCGGGCACGAGGCTGAATGCGCCTTCTTCCTCCTGGGCGTCGTGGAGCCGGAGGATCGCGTAGAGCCCGTAGAGGAGGGCGCGTAGTTCGACGACGTCCTCCGGGTCGACTGCCTCCCCGTCGAGGTCGGCGAGTAGGCGTGACAGTCGTCCGATCTGGTGCTCGATCTCGGCGTGGCTGCGGCTTAGGGCGCCGGTGGGGTCAGCGCCGCCGAGGGCTCGCGCGACGGCGGGGTAGAGGAGTTCTTGCTCCGCGCGCTCGTGGGGCAGGGTGACGGTTTGGAGCTGCTGCTGAAGGGCGATCGCCGGTGCGAGCCCGAGGTCGCCGGTTCCCAAGGCGTCGGCGACCACGCGCACCTGCTCCATGACCGGGCGCGCGGCGCGGTGCTCCAGATGGAGGCGCTGCACCAGGGCGATGTCGGCTTGCGGCATGGCGGCGGCGCGGGATCGGGGTGGAAGCACGGCGCGCAGGGCGATGCCGATGGCGAGCACGTCGATCACTTCCTGGACCAGTGCACCAGCGGCCGGGGGCAGCAGGCCCAGCGCCGCGGCGACCATGGCGACCAGGGAGAGCCCCATGCCGACGATCACGGCCTGCATTGCTATGCGGCGGGAGCGGCGCGCCACCAGGATGGCGTCGGCCAGTGCGCCGATGCGGTCGACGGTGAGGACAACGTCGGCTGTCTCGGAGGATGCGGTCGCCCCGCGGGCCGCGAGCGCGACTCCCACCCCGGCGGTGGCCAGGGCGGGTGCGTCGTTGACGCCGTCGCCGACCATGATCGTCGGGCCGTGGCGTGCCTCGTCGCAGACGACGGCGACCTTCTCGGCGGGGTCCCGATCGGCCTGAACGGCGTCGACGCCGACGATGCGACCGACGGTCTCGGCGACGTCTGCACGGTCACCGGTTACGAGCACGGTGCGGGTGATGCCGGCGGCGCGCAGCTCGCGAAGCATGCGGGGGGCATCGGCCCGGATTGGGTCCTCTAGCAGGAAGACGCCGGCGGGGACTCCGTCGACGGAGATGAACACGGTGAGGGACCCGTCCAGGCTGGCTCGACGACGCGCGTGCCGGACCCATGCCGGGGCCGTGCCGGCCACGATCCAGTCAGCCTTGCCCAGCCGGACCAGCCGGCCTGCGACTCGGCCTTCGAGCCCGTATCCGTGATGCTCGACGACTTCGTCAGGCAAGACGAGCTCGAGCCCACGCGCGCGGGCCGCCGTGACGATCGCGGTAGCCAGGACGTGAGGAGAGACCTGATCGAGGGACGCGGCGAGTGCCAGCAGCTCGTCCGAGGCGATATCCGCGGGCGCGATCACGGCCGCCAGTATGGGCTTGCCCTGGGTGAGGGTGCCCGTCTTGTCGAACAGCAGCACCCGACCGTTGGCCAGGCGTTCGAGAGCGCCGCCACCTTTGATGATGACGCCGATCTTCGAGGCGCGCGAGAGCCCGCTCATGATGGCGATGGGTGCGGCGAGCAGGAGTGGGCAAGGAGTGGCGACCACGAGGACGGCGACGGCGCGGACGGGGTCAGCGCTGGACAGCCACGCGAGTCCGGCAAGAAGCAAGGTGAAGGGGACGAAGTAGATCGCGATGCGGTCAGCCACGCGGACAAAGGGCGCCGACGCGGCCTGCGCCTGCTCCACCATGCGGAGCACTCCCGCGTAGGTCGACTCCGCGGCTGCGGCCGTGGCGATGAGCTCGGCGGGGGCGCCCGCGTTGACGACCCCGGAGCGGACGTCGTCGCCGGCGGGCCGCTCGATCGGCAGCGGCTCTCCCGTGAGGGCGGATTCATCCAGCACGGCGGGACGCACCAGGCGGCCGTCCACGGGGACGACCTCACCGGTGCCGACGAGCAGCCTGTCGCCACGCTTGACCTCGCCAACGTCGACCTCGACAAGCTTCTCACCGACCTGCAGGCGTGCGGTTCGAGGAGTCCGCGCCACGAGAAGGCTCAATTCGCGGCGGGCGCGCGCCGCTGCGCGGGCCTCCAGGAGCATGCCGGTCGTGAGCATGACGGCCACCATGGCGCCGGCAAACGGCTCCCCAACAGCAAGCGCACCGGCCAGGGCGAGCAGAGCGATGATGTCGACGCTCGGCTGGCGTCGACGGATGGCCGCCCACATCGAGACCGTCGAGATCACCACGCCCAGCACCGCTGCCGCAGCCCACAAACCCTGAGCCACGCTGCCCCATCCGAAGGCGAAGGCGACTACGCCGCAACCGAGCAGCACTGTCGCGGTGACGAACTCGAGGATCTCTCGACGCTCACGCATCACGTGCTGGTGCCTCCCGCGACGTCAGCAGGCTCGGTCGATCCGGTCAGGCTCTCCACGGCGTCGACGACACCCGTGACGGCACCCTCGGGCAGGGCTTCGCCGACTACGGTCTGGGCCGACCCGGTGAGGTCGGAGGCGACAGCGGCGCCGGCATCCAGTCCCGGAATCTCGATACCCGCCTGCTCCGCGAGTCCCGCGACCGTCTCACGCAATTTGCTCCACATGGAATCCTCCTCATCAGTCCCACCGGCGGTCCGTACAACCCAGACCACGAGTCTTGCTTGCGTATCTGCGTTGATACGCAGATATCTACATTCACCGTACATCAACCGGGAGTCCCATGTCACGGTCACCGTTGACCTGAGGCGGCGCATACTCCACTATCTGCGTATGTCCGCAGATGCGCAGCCAGTCGCCCTCGCCACCGCAACCGCGAGGGCCGCTGCCACGTCACTGTCGCTGCTCGCGGACGACACCCGGCTGAAGATCCTATGGACCCTCATGCAGGGCGAGCAGCACGTCAACGCCCTGGCCGACCTCGTCGGCGCGAAAGCCCCGGCAGTGAGCCAGCACCTGGGCAGGCTAAGGACAGCCGGAATGGTCTCGGTACGCCGTGAGGGCACCTACGCGTACTACACCGCGTCCGACGACCACATCTCCCGCATCGTCACCCTGCTCATCGACCACACATCCGAGGAGCTCGCCGCGCAGGACCAAGTCAACGCCCTCCTGAATCGGCCGTTGAGTCGGTAGGTGTACGCGGGTGGACCGAAACTGTCGCGGTGCGCCAAACCCTTGGAAAACACACCGTAAGAAATCATTTGGGCCGGACACTGGTGGTAAGCAACAGTGTCCGGCCCAAATTCTCGTAGCGGGGACAGGATTTGAACCTGTGACCTCTGGGTTATGAGCCCAGCGAGCTACCGAGCTGCTCCACCCCGCGTCGTTGTGCCCCGTAAGGATACGTGGTCCGGCTCCCGACCTCCAAATCCCCCCTGGGAACCGCGCTGGCGGAGAACCCCTTGAGAGAGCTAACAACGCGTCAGCATAATCCGGGCATTCCTCTCCCCTGCCACTACTGTCACGCCATGTCGACACGCCCCCGCCTCCTGGCCGCAGCATCCGCGCTCACGATCGCGGGGCTCGCCGCCGCCGCGCTGGCTCCCGCCGCCCAGTCCGCCAGCCCCTCGCTCCAGGGCACCGTGACCTACACGACCACCATCGTCACGAACGAGGACTCGGGCACCGACGCCAAGACCGGCACCGAGACCCAGACGGTGACGATGCACCTGAAGATGTCGCGACGACCGGCCGCGCACTACTGGCAGGTGGAGGACAACGGCAGCTCGTTCACCGGCACGTACACGATGGCGTCAACGGCCCTCGAGCGCAGTGCCGACGGGACGGTGAACTGCACGACAACCCATGCCGCGACGGCCACGGCAGGGGGCAAGCTGCCGAAGAGGCCGACGAGCACGACGCCCCCGGCGCTGTTCGCCGAGATTTCGCCCGGCACCTCCGCCCTGAACGGCAAGACCAAGCAGATCAACCTCACCCCGATCCTGAACTACAAGGGAACGGACACGACCACGTATGCGGGCAGTGGGATCAGCCCCTGCGAGCCGGGGTCCTTCACCGACCCGATCACCGGCAACTTCACCCCGGTCAACGACTCGCGCCAGGTCTGCTACCCGGCCGGCACGAGCTCGAAGGGCGGTGCGGCTACCGCAGGTGGCCTGGTCGGTGCGTGGAACAGCAAGAAGAAATCGTTCGTCTTCAACTGCACCAAGACGTACGAGGACGGCAGCCACGGCAAGGTCACCACACAGATCACGGGCACGCTCACGTTGAAGTGACCTGACCTTGCGAACCAACTAGTTAACGAACTAGTTTGATCGCATGACCAGTGAAGTGGGGCTCTTCGAGGCCAAGACCCGTCTTTCGGAACTGGTCGAGTTGATCACCACGGGGGGCGACGACTTCGTCATCACACGGCGCGGCAAGCCCGTGGCTCGACTCCTGCCCATCCCCGAAGCCGACTCAGGTGTCGAGAAAGCGCTTGCGCTGATCTTGGCCGCGCGCCAAGCGTCGGTTGGCGGCCGAAGGCACCCTTCGGGACTTGATCGACGACGGACGCGTGCGGTGAGGGTCGTGCTGGACGCGTCCATGGCCTTGAGCTTCGTGCTGGCCGACGAATTCACGCCCGCGTCGATAACGCGCACTGAACTCAATCGCGGACGAAGGCGCTGAGGTTCCGACGCTGTGGGACTTCGAAGTGCTCAACGGACTGCGTGCCGCAGAGCGTCGCGGCCGCTTGACTGCTGCCGCCCTCACTAACGCCATTCATGGTCTGCAGGCGTTGCCGATCGAGCGTGACCGGCGACCCGTCAACGGGCTGAGATTGACGTCGCTTTCGATCGAATTCGACCTGAGCGTCTACGACGCCGCCTACCTTGCTCTGGCACTCGACGCGGACCTCGCGCTGGCGACCCTCGACCGACAACTCACTTCAGCAGCCAAGGCGGCGGGCGCACGGTTGCTCAAGTAACCGAACCTCGACCCTCGAGCACGTCCGAGCTAACAGCCGCGCTGCGATACACCAGGGCCCACGCCGTGGTGAACCACGCGATGACGAGGCCACCCACCACCCAGACGACGAAGGCGGCCAGCGGGGCCCGCGTGAAGAACGTGAAGAACCCGCTCACCAGTGAGCCGACGACGAGCACCAACGTCGTGACGATGGCGGTCACCAGCCAACGCCCGAACCGCCGTCCGATCGTCCGGAAGTTGGCCGCCAGTGGATTGGTCTGCCCGTCGAGGACCGCCAACAGGAGGAACGGCGTCACCCCCACGACGATCAGGCCCGGGACGGTGAACAGTGCGAACCCGGCCCAGGTCACCAGCCCGATGGCCAGCGCCCACACCGTGAAGCGCGCCGCGTGACGGCGGACGGTGGCCACGGCGAGCGACCAGCCGACGTGGCCCTCGGCCACATGCAGGGCGGCCGTCGCCACCAACGCGTACGCGATGAGGAACACCAGGCCGCTGAGCGCGGCCAGCACGACGGCACTGGTGTCGATCATCGGCGTCGCGTCAGGCCACACGAGCACGGCCTGGAGCAGGGCGTTGGCCAGGACGACCGGCACGAGCACCGACCAGCCACGCCACATGCGGGCGAGCCCGTACGCCAGCGCCGACACCCGGTAGTACGTCATGAGGTCGCCTGCGCAGCCGCGTCGAGGACCGACTGCATCGTCCCGGTGAACAGTGGCGTGCCGCCACCGACCACGATCACGATCTTCGGATCGTCGTCGTTGCTCGCCGTCACCGTGATCGCCTTCCCATCGAGCGTCGTGCCCGCGCAGGTGTAGCCCGCATCGACCTCGGTGCAGATCGGCGCGCGCAGCACGTCGACGCCCTTGTCGAGGAGCACGTCGATCGCGGCGGTCGTCACACCGGTCACGGTGTCGCCGCCGACGGGTGCGAGCCCGGACAACTGCGACGCGCAGCCGGTCAGTCCAAGCACAAGTGCGGCCGACACCGCCGCGAGCCGCCTCATGACGCCGACCAGCCGTTCTCGTACGCCAGCAGCCGAGCACGTCCCTCAGCCTGCGCGGACTCGACGGCTGCGTCCGTGATCGTGGACAGGTCAAAGGGCGCCGGCAGGAGCAGTTCGCAGTTGCGATCCAGCACCGAGCCGATGCGCAGGCTCGGGTTCTCGACCCAGTCGTTGGCGCTCAGCTCGCGCGACAGGCTGGCGAGCCCGATCGGCGTCAGGTCGCCGTTCCACTCGACGGGCGACGCGTGGTCGAGGGCCGTGGTGAACAGGCTCAGCGTGCCGTCGCGGTTGTCGACGACCTCGATGACCTGCTGCTGCTGCGGGTAGTCGATGCACGACGCCGTGGTGATCTCCCACAGTCCGCCCGGGCCGGACGGCCGCGGATGCGCGGTGATGGTGTTGATGTGGGTGTGGCCGTTCACCCACGCGATGGCGTTCGGATACGCGAGCAGCCCAGCGATGAACTCCTCGGCATGGACGAGGTCCTGCGGATCGGTCGCGAGGGCGGCGTCGTTCTCCAGCGTCGCCGAGTTGTGGTGGCTGAACACCAGCGCGAGCCGGTTGTCCTTCTGCGCCTGCGCGAGACCGGCCTTGAGCCAGTCGAACTGCGCGCGCGGCACCGCGCCGTCCGGGCCGGCGACCTGGTTGCAGGTGTCGAGACCGAACGCTCGCACGAACGGCCCGATGTCGGCAGTCCAGTACGTCTGGCCCGTGTCCAGGTTCGCCTGCGTGAAGCCGTGACCGACCGGACCGGGGTTGGGTGTCGTGTCGAAGTGCGCGTCCATGAAGTCCTGCTGCTGCAGCAGCTTCCGCTCGGCATCGGCCGTGACGGCCTTCGACCCGAAATGAAGCCCGAGGTTGGCCCCGACCGCGTGCACCATGCGGCCGAGGGCGGACGTGTCGGCGGCCCAGGTCTGCACGTAGTCGGCGCCGAGCGCCCGCCAGTCGACGTACTTGCGCTCCCCCACCGCGAACGCCCTGTACGCGGCAGGCGTGGCGAGGGTGCCCAGGAGCAGGGTGTCGTGGTTGCCATAGACGCTGTACCAGGGCGCGGGCAGGCCAGGGCTGCGCACCTCCTGGCCGATCGCTGCCTCCAGCATTCCGGGCACCTTCGGGAAGCCGTACTGCCCGAACCAGTCACCGGTGGGGTCGTCGGGGTGCCAGGCCCAGTACGCCTCCGACCAGACCTGCACCCCCTCGTAGACCCCCGCCGCTCCCGAGTTCGCCGTGATCGGCACGCCGTCGAGAAGGTCGACGTACCAGCGCGTCTCGAGCTGACTCAGCATGTCGGCGGAGTCGCCGGTGACGAACGCGGCGCCCAAGGGGGCACCAGTGATCTGCGACACCCGCACATCGGCGATCGACGACACCATCGCCGATGCCACCTGCGTGGTCAGCGTGTCCTGCGGGCGGAAGGCGCCGCCCCAGGTCGCGTGGTTCTGGGCGATCATCGGCTCGAACCGTGCCGGGCTCTGCGCGTCCATCAGGTGCATGTCCGACAGGTGACCCAGGTACAGCAGGGAACGTCGCGAGGCCGCACGGCTGGTGCCGGGGGCCGCTCCCAGCAGGTCCGCACGCGGAACGTGCTGCTCACCCGATCGCGCGACGAGCTTGCGATACGAGCCGTTCACCTTCGGGCCGATCGCGATCGCCTGCTGCATCGTGCTCGTGCCCGGCCCCGGGACGGGGGTCGCGGCAAGCGCCTCGCCCAGCGCCTGACGCGGGATCGCCCACGCGGCGCTCAAGCCCGCAACGGTGGCCATGAAGGCGCGCCTGCTCAATCCGGTCATTGCGCGATCATGGCCTACCGCAAGGCCAAAACCGGAGACGTTTGCGTTGTTGCCCAGGTGGCGAGTCGACGCGCCGTGGCCCTAGCCTGCGAGGGACATCCGCTCCCATCGCCCGCACCGAGAAGGACACCATGGACGAGCACGCCACCGAAGCGACCCGCCGCGCGCTCGCCGAGTTCGCGTCGAGCCTTCCCTTCCACGACACCGTCGATTTCGACGATGCCGAGCGCGGCTTCATGGCCGCGAGCGCGAACCGGCAGATCCTCGCAGCGGACGGCCACGTCGCGTGGGACCTCGACGCCTACGCCTTCATCGAGGAGACCGCCCCCGATACCGCGAACCCGAGCCTGTGGCGGCAGAGTCGGCTGCTGATCAAGGACGGCCTGTTCGAGGTCGTGCCGGGCATCTACCAGCTCCGTGGGTTCGACCTGTCGAACATGACGATCGTCGAGGGTGACACGGGTGTCATCGTCATCGATCCGCTCATCTCGAAGGAGACGGCCGCCGCCGCATTCGCCCTGTACCGCGAGCATCGGGGAGACCGCCCGGTCGTGGCGATGATCTACACCCACTCGCACATCGACCACTTCGGCGGCGTGAAGGGAATCATCACGCAGGACGACGTCGACTCCGGTCGCGTTCCCGTGATCGCTCCCGAGGGCTTCATGGAGCACGCGATCGTCGAGAACGTGTACGCCGGGACGGCGATGGCGCGACGGGCCGGCTACATGTACGGGGCGGCCCTCGCCAAGGGCCCGGCCGCGCAGATCGGCGCCGGCCTCGGGCAGACGACGTCCACCGGCGAGCCCACGCTCATCGTCCCGACCGTCGACATCACCACGACCGGGCAGGAGTTGACGCTCGACGGGGTGCGCATCGTCTTCCAGGTGACGCCGGGCACCGAGGCGCCGTCCGAGATGAACTTCTACTTCCCCGACCTCAAGGCACTGTGCGCGGCCGAGAACGCCTCCCACACCCTGCACAACATCCTGACGATCCGTGGCGCCGTCGTGCGCGACGCGCACGCGTGGGCGCACTACCTGACCGAGACGATCACCCTCTGGGGCAACGACCTCGACGTGGTCTTCGCCTCGCACCACTGGCCCACCTGGGGCCGCGAGCGTTCCGTCGAGTACCTCGCCCTGCAGCGCGACGTCTACCTGTACCTGCACGACCAGACCCTGATGATGATCAACCAGGGGCTGGTCGGCTCGGAGATCGCCGAGGTCATCGAGCTGCCGCCGGCGCTGCGCGACGCGTGGCATGCACACGGCTACTACGGGACCGTCAGCCACAACGTCAAGGCCATCTACCAGCGCTACCTCGGCTGGTACGAGGGCAACCCGGCGCGCCTATGGGAGCACCCGCCGGTCGAGGCGGGCCAGCGGTACGTCGCGGCCATGGGCGGCGCCGACGCCGCGATCGCCATTGCGCAGCAGGCCTTCGACGACGGCGACTACCGGTGGGCCGCACAGGTGCTCGACCATGTCCTGTTCAGCGGCGACGCGGACGAGAGCGCCCGTGCGCTCCAGGCCAACACGCTCGAGCAGCTCGGCTTCCAGTCCGAGAGCGGGACCTGGCGAAGCGCCTACCTTGCTGGCGCGGCGGAGCTCCGGCACGGACAGTTCGGCACGCCGACCTCGTCGGCCGCCATCGACATCCTCGGCGCACTGACGGTCTCGCAGACGTTCGACAGCATGGCCATCCGAGTCGACGGGCCGCGTGCCTGGGACACGCACCAGACGATGTCGTGGGTGATCACCGACGAGGACGCCACCTACGTCACCGAGCTGCGCAACGGCGTGCTGAACCACCACACGATCGACCAGCCGCTCGACGGCAGCACGACCTTCCGGCTGTCCCGGCGGGCCCTCATCGGCCTGGTCACCGGTCTGCTCGACCTGGCGACTGCACTTGGCGACGGAACGGTGGTGGTCGACGGCGATCCGGCGGACCTCGGTCGACTGGTGTCCCTGCTCGCTCCTGTCGACCCGGACTTCGCCATCGTCACGCCCTGAGGTTCCACCGTCGGGAACGCGATTCGACCCGTCCCGCCCGCGCGTGGGATAGTAGTTGAACACTCAATCAACAGGGAGCATCATGACGACCGACCAGCCGAACGCCATCGACCACGTCTCGTGGTCGCGCCCCGAGGCCGAGCGGCCCGGCACCCTCCTCGTCGTCGCGCTCCATGGCCGTGGCTCGGACGAGTCATCGATGATCGGCCTGACGCAATACCTTCCCGCGAACGTCACCGTTGCCGCCCCCCGCGGCCCGGTCGATCTCGGCGGCGGCTCCACATGGTTCGAGAACCGTGGCATCGGCCGTCCGATCGAGGCATCGATCAAGTCGACGGCCGACGCCGTGTTCGCATGGCTCGACGAGGTCGCCACACCGCACTCGGGCGTCGTCATCCTCGGCTTCTCCGGCGGCACGGCGATGGCAGGCGGCCTGATCCTGGCCCAGCCCGCGCGGTTCGCCGGAGCCGTCCTCATCTCCGGCACGCTGCCGTGGGACGCCGGCTTCGACACGCGACCTGATCGCCTGGCCGGACTGCCGCTCTTCTGGAGCATGGACGTCCACGACGGCGTCATACCCCGCGACCTCGTCGAGCGCAGCGAGTCGTGGCTGCGCTCCGAGTCCGGCGCAGCCCTCGAGGAGCACGACTACCCCGGCATCGGCCACTCGCTGTCCATCGAGCAGCTGGGCGACGTCAGCACCTTCATCACCTCGCTCGGCTGATCGGGACCACGCATGTCGACACCCACGGCCGCGGTGCCCTTCGAGATCGGCCTGTTCACCTTCGGCGAGCTCACCGCCGACCCCGTGACCGGGCAGCCGATCGCACCCCAGAAGCGACTGCGCGAGTTCGTCGAGCTGGCCAAGCTCGCGGACCAGGCAGGACTGCACGTGTTCGGCGTCGGCGAGCACCACCGCCCCGACTTCGCGATCGCCTCCCCCGCCGTCGTGCTGGCCGCCATCGCTGAGGCAACGACCAATATCCGCCTGACGAGCACCGTCACCGTGCTGTCGACCGCCGATCCCGTCAAGGTCTTCGAGGACTTCGCCGCGGTCGACCTCCTGTCGAACGGCCGAGCGGAGATCACGGCGGGACGCGGCGCCTATACGGAGTCCTTCCCGCTGTTCGGCCATGACCTCGAAGATTACGACGAGCTGTTCGCCGAGAATCTGGACCTGCTTCTCGCACTCAACGCGTCGCCGCGGGTCACCTGGTCAGGACGGCACCGTGCGCCGCTGTTCGACGCGCCCGTGTACCCGCGACCCGTCCAGCCTCAGCTGCCGGTGTGGCTGGCCGTCGGCGGCACTCCGGCGAGCGTGGTGCGCGGCGGCCGGCTTGGCCTGCCGACCTACTTCGCCATCCTGGGCTCGCCCGAGCGGTTCGAGCCACTCGCGCAGCTCTACCGGCAGTCGGCCGCAGCTGCCGGCGTCCCCGAAAGCAGTCTTCGCCTCGGCGTGACCAGCCACTTCTACACCGACCGCACCAGCCAACAGGCCCGCGACACCTTCTACCCGTACTACTCGCGGTACATCGGCACAAACATGCCGAGCGCCCGCCGAGCACTCCTGCCGCGCGACGCGTTCGAGTCGTGGGCCGGTCCGCGGGGCGCCCTCTTCGCCGGCAGCCCGCAGGAGGTCACCGAGAAGATCCTGTGGGAGCACGAGGTCCTCGGGCACAGCCGGTTCCTGGCGCAGATCGGCCTGGGCGGTCTGCCGTTCGACGACACCGCGCGGTCCATCGAGCTGCTCGCGACCGAGGTGCTGCCGGCCGTCACCCGCGCCCTCGCCGGATAGCCCGTCCTGGGCCGCGTTTGACCTGTCACAGGGCACCCGCGGAGAATCAGGCAGTAGTGCATCACTGCACGTCGTCGACAATCGTCTGACCGGACGCGACCGACGCCACAGAGAGCGGGCGCGTCATGGGATTGTTCAGCGACAGAGAAGACCTCGTCATCATCACCTGCCCCATCTGCTCGGTGCACTTCGACGCACCGAGCCGCTCGGCGCACTGGGCCACTCACGTCGACCAACTGCCGGCGAACGCGCCAGAGCACGCCGGGGAGTACACGTGGACCTGTGCCTGCGGACCCAGCACGATGACGTGGGTCGACCACCACGGCGCTTCCGCCGGTATGGCCCTTCACATGCAGTTGCGTCACAACATCCCGCTGCAGTAGCGGGTCGTGTCGGCTACTCGACGACGAGCGAGATCGGCACGGCCTTAAGGGCCTGGCTGACCGGGCAGCCGTCCTTCGCCTGCAGCGCCGCCGCCATGAAGCCCTCGGCGTCGAGCCCAGGAACGTCACCACTGACACGCAGGCGGATGGCGGTGATGCCGGTGCCCGGCTGGAAGTCGACCTCCGCGGACGTGCGCAGCTCGGTGGGCGGCGTGCCGCCCTTCGCCAGTCCGTTCGACAGCGCCATCGAGAAGCACGTGGCATGCGCGGCGGCGATGAGCTCCTCGGGACTGGTCAGGCCGTTCGACGCCTCGGATCGGGCCGGCCATGACACGGGGAAGACCCCGATGCCCGACGAGTCCAGGCTGACCTCGCCGCTGCCCTCCATGAGTGAGCCGTTCCACCGTGCCGATGCGTACCGGGTCGTTGCCATCGCGGATCTCCGTTCGCTGGTAGGGGTTGCTGCCCCCGCCAACGCGAAGGCCGCCGCCGCTATTCCATCAACGACGGCGGCCTTGCGCGAACGGACCTAGGCGGATCCGCCCGGACGATGCGGCTGGATGGCGCCGGCGGGCACGGTGCCCAGGCGGCCGGCCTGGAAGTCGTCGAACGCCTCCATGATCTCGGCCTTGGTGCTCATCACGAACGGGCCGTACTGGATGACCGGCTCGCGAAGCGGAACGCCGCCGATGAGGAAGATCTCCAGGTTCGGCGACCGCGACTCCTGGGCCTCGTCGGCCCGCAGCAGCACCGTGTCCCCCTCGCCGAGCAGAGCCATCTGGCCGGTGCGGATCGGGCGCCGCTCGGCGCCCACCGTCCCGTAGCCGCCCAGCACGTAGGCGAGGGCGTTGAAGTCGCGACGCCACGGGATGTCGACCTGGGCGCCGGGAGCCAGGGTGAGGTGCGTGATGGCCAGCGGCGTGTGCGAGATGCCCGGGCCGGCGTGCCCGTCGACCTCGCCGGCGAGAACGCGCAGCAGCGCGCCACCGTCGGCGCTGGTGATCATGGTCGAGTCACGGCCCTGCAGGTCCTGGTACTGCGGGGCGATCCGCTTCAGGGCGCGCGGCAGGTTGATCCACAGCTGGACACCGTGGAACAGCCCACCCGACTCGACGAGGTGCTCGGGCGGCGTCTCGATGTGCAGGATGCCATCGCCGGCGGTCATGTACTGCGTGCCGCCGTCGTTGATGATGCCGCCGCCGCCGTTGGAGTCCTGGTGGATGAACTGGCCGTCGATGAGGTAGGTGAACGTCTCGAAGCCGCGGTGGGGATGCCACGGCGTGCCCTTGGGCTCACCTGGCGCGTACTCGACCTCTCCCATCTGATCCATGTGGACGAAGGGATCCAGGTCGGCGGACGCGATGCCGTAGAACGCGCGCCGCACCGGGAAGCCCTCCCCCTCGGCGCCGGAGGGGGCGCTGGTGACGGTCTTGACGGCGCGCGGCAGGGCGTCCGGTGCCGCGCTGAGGCGGGGCAGGGTCAGTGTGTCGGCTGTCTGTGCAGGCATTGCAGTCACTCCTGGGCGGTTGTCCGCTAGTTGAGGTTTCAACGGTAGGGGTGGGTGGGTGGATGGGCAAGGGGATCCGTCGGATCCGCTACCTCATAGGACGGTGACGACCTCGTGGGCGTCGAACCGGGGATTGCGCGGGAACGTGCCGTCCTCGGCGACGTAGCCGATGTTCACGGCGAGGAAGGTCCGCAGGCCCGTCCCGGCGAAGAACTCCCTGTCGATCCCGATCGCGTCGATGCCGCCCATCGGTCCGGCGTCCAGGCCCGCGGCACGCACGGCGAGGATGAAGTAGCCGGCCTGAAGGGTGGCGTTGAAGGTCGCGGCCTTGGTGCGGGCGGCCGGGTCGGCGAACATGTCCTTGGCGGCGGGGGCGTGCGGCAGCATTCGGGGCAGGTGCTCGTGGAACTCGGTGTCCGCCGCCAGGATGGCGATGACCGGCGCCGAATCGGCCTTCGCGCGGTTGCCCTCGGCGAGGTGCGGCAGCAGCCGGGCCTTCGCCTCGGCGGACCGCACGTAGGTGATGCGCAGCGGCTGCGTGTTCATGGCCGTCGGCGCGTGCCTGACGTGGTCGTAGATGGCCGCGAGCTGGTCGTCCGAGGACGGGCTCGCCGGTGAACGAGTAGGCGGTGTGGGCGTCGCGGAAGATGATGTCGGCAGACCGCTCGTCGATGGCGCGGTCCGTTCCGGCGAAGGTGCTGGTCACGGTGACTCCTGGGTGGCTTTCGGGGCAGGGCCCCTACTTTAGTTGATGATTCAACTTTACTAATGGTTGAACCATCAAGCAAATGCCGTTATTCCTACCCCCCGACGAGGACGAGGGCAGCGACCACCCCGAAGGCGCCGGCGACCCAGCCGTACCGGCTCCCCGCCGCCACTACCGGATCGGCATACCCGTACACCGTGGACATCTGCGGCACCGCGAACGCAGGGATGGACAGCGCGCACAGCACCGCGACCACCTTGTAGGTCGTGGACGGGGCGAGGATCACGATCGGCGCACACCAGACAACCCTCACGCCGACCAGGGCCAGCCAGCGGCGGAAACCCGGCCGCGGGTCGATCCGCTGCGAGGGGTGCAGGACCGAGCCCACGAAGATCGCCGCCCCGCTCGCGGCCATCAGTGGTGCCGCCAGCATCGTCAGCGTGGCCGTCCAGTCCGGTGCCGGTCCGGTCAGGTGCAGCAGCAGCCCGACACCAAGGGCGATCACCGGTGCCTGGTCGATGAGGCCGGTGCGACGACGCTGCTGGATCGGCGCCCCCTTGCGCAGCAGATGGATCCATAACGCGTACAGCGGCGTCGCGATACGGTCGGCCAGCACGGCGGCAGTCGCACCGGCCGGACCGGCCAGGGCGGCGGCGACGGGGATGACGAAGAAGCCCGTGTTCGCGTTCGCCGACCAGGCCTGCAGCACGGCATGCGCATCGCGATTCGGTTCACGGGCGGTGGCCCACGCGACCGCGAACACCGCGGCGGCCGAACAGGCGATCAGTGTGGGCCACACCACACTGCCGACGTCGTCGATCCGCCAGACCGCGACAACGGACAGCGTGATGGCTGCCACGAGGATCTGGACGCGCACGATGACGGGCCACACTCGTCCGAAGGCGGGCACCCGCGCCGCGAGCAGGCCCAGCACGACACCGATCGCGTACGCGATCAGAACTGCCGCGCTCATCCGCTCCCCAGCCGCTGGCCCCGGCTGTCACGCTAGCAAGTCCCGACTGCTGCTCCGATAGATTGGTGACGCGCACGCGACCGCCAAGCGCCGCGTGTTCGTCCAACTCGAACTGGAGCATCGTCGTGGGCTTAGGAACGACCGTTCGCCTGTCCCGTCTGTTCTCGAATCCGTCCGGAAACCTGTTCGGCGTGGCCGTCGATCACTTCGTCGGGTACGGGGACGCGCCGGGGATGGGCCTGCACGATCTTCCGACCGCGATCGCCCGCAGCATGGCCGGCACGCCCGACACCATGACGATGACGGCCGGCACCGCCAAGCACTGCTGGGCCCCGTATGCCGGCAAGGCCGCCCTCATCATCGAGGCCATCACGTTCACCTCCGACGATCGCGTCGGACAGGTGCTCTCCACTCCCGCCGACGCTGTGCGACTGGGCGCCGATGCTCTGGCCGTCGCCGTGCCGGTGCGTGGCGCGACTGAGGGCCGCTCGCTGCAGTGGCTGGCCGACGCCGTCCGCGATGCAGCCCCCTATGAGCTGCCCGTCGTCGCGCACATCTACCCGCGCGACTATGCCAACGGCGGCGAGATCGTCTTCAGCCCCGAGCAGATCGCCTGGGCGGTGCGCTGCGGAATCGAGACCGGCGTCGACGTGATCAAGGTCGGCTACCCCGGTGATGCGCAGGCGATGAAGGAGATCATCGCGTCCTGCCCGACGCCGATCGTCATCGCCGGCGGGCCGAAGGCCGCCACGCTGCATGACGCACTCGCCATGACTCACGAGGCCGTGGCCGCGGGCGCCCGAGGCGCCGTCGTCGGGCGCAACATCTGGGGCAACCCGAACCTCGAGGTCGCCGCACGCGCCTACCGCGCCGTCATCCATGAGAACGCGGATGCCGACGTCGCAATGGCGTCGGCATCGCGGCCGGCCTAGTCCGACCGACGGCGCCATGATCGTTGGCCTCGGCTGCATCGCGTACGACCGCGTGCTGTTCACGAATGCGCTGCTGCAGGACGGCAAGGGGCGAATCCGCCGAACCGAGACACGCTTCGGCGGCAACATCCGCAATGCACTGACCGCAGCGGCAGGACTGGGAGCGAGCACCGCCTACCTCGCGACCGTCAGCTCGGACCCCGAGTGGGACAACGTGCTCGCAGACCTTCACGACAACGTGGTCAGCGTCGAGTTCACTGCCCGGGCGGCGGGCGCCCATCCGGCACTCTCGACGATCATCGTCACCGGCGACGGGGACCGCTTCATCGCGTATGACGACTCGAGCCTGGCGCACACGCCACTGCCCGACACGGCCGTCGTGCAGGGCGCCCTCGCCCAGGCGACCGTCCTGATCGTCGATGCCAGCACGGCTCCACCGGGCAGCCTGGAGGTCATGCGCGCGGCGTTGTCCGCCGGCATCCCGGTCGTCCTCGACGCCGAGCGCGAGGTACCCGGCAGCGACATCGTCGAAGGCATGATCGCCCTCGCCGACCATCCGATCCTGCCTCTGGGCTTCGCGCGGGAGTCGACAGGTCGCAGCAGTCCGATCGACATCGTCGACGCGTTGTGGAACAACGAACGCGCCACCGTGATCCTGACGGACGGCCCTCACGGCGTCTTCGTCAGGAGCTGGGACGTGCCGGTCGTCGAGCGGGTGCCCGCATTCGTGGTCGACGCCATCGACACCGTGGGCTGCGGCGACGTGTTCCACGGTGCGTACGCCGTCGGACTCGACCGCGGCATGGCCACCCTCGACCGGGTGCGCCTGGCGAACGCGGCCGCGGCGGTCGTGGCCGCGACACCCACCGGACAGTCCCGCATCCCGAGCATGACGGCAGTCGGGCAGATGCTGGAGTCGGTCCCCGAACTAGGGTGAGACGTGCCCCGGATCCGCCTGCTGCTCCTTCTCGCGGCACTCACGGCGTTCGCCCCGATGTCCCTCGACCTGTACCTGCCGGCCTTCCCGTCCATCGCCGAGAGCTACGGAACCGACACCGGCTCGGTCCAGTTGACGATGTCGGCCTGCCTCCTCGGGCTGGGGCTGGGCCAGGTGCTCTGGGGTCCAGTTTCCGACCGCTACGGCCGCCGCAGGCCGCTGGTCGTCGGGCTGACGATCTTCATGATCGCCTCACTGCTGATCATGGTGGCGCCGACGCTCACGTCGATGGTGGCGCTTCGGCTCGTCCAGGCGCTCGGCGGCTCCGCCGGCATCGTCATTGCGCGGGCTTGCGTGCGCGACCTCTACTCCGGTGTCGAGCTGGCGCGCGCGATGTCCGCTATCGTGACGGTGTTCGCCCTCGCACCCGTCGTGGCGCCGCTGATCGGCTCGGGCATCCTGCTGATCGGCCCCTGGGAGTGGATGTTCGCCTTCCTCGCGCTGTTCGCGATCGCGTGCCTGGTCGGTGTCGTCCTGATGCCCGAGACGCTGCCTCCCGAGCGGCGCACGGCGCACGGCTTCGTCGGGGCCATGCGGCAGTACGGCACCATCATCGGCAGCGGTGCGTTCCGCAAGTCCGCCGCCATCGCCGCCCTGGGCTCGACCGCGCTGTTCACCTACATCTCGGCGTCCCCAGCAGTCCTGATCGACTCGTACGGCCTCAGTGAAGGGGGCTTCGCCCTGACGTTCGCGGGCCTGTCCTTGTGCTTCGCGCTGGGCGCCCAGCTGAACATGCGCCTGCTCAAGACCCATCGCGTGGTCGTTCTACTGCGGGCGTCCGTCACCACGCAGTTCGCCGCGTCGATCGTCGTGCTGGCGGCCGCTCTCGCAACCGTCGCGTTGCCCTTGCTGATGATCCCGCTGGTCATCGTGCTCATGACCGTCGCCGGTGTGAACAGCAACGCGATGGCGATGTCCCTGGATCCCTTCCCGCGCTCGGCGGCCTCGGCCGCCGCCCTCGTCGGGGGCCTGCAGATGAGCATGGGGGCCATCGCCTCGGCCATCCTCGCCGCCATGGCCTTCCGCCCCGCGGTCGAGATGGGACTGGGCATGACGATCGCCGCCGGTGCCTCCCTCCTCATCATCGGCGTCGGGGTGCTGCGCAGCCGGCAGACGGACGTAAGGACTGTGTAATCCCTGAGGATGTTCGTGGCGCCTCAGCCTCAAATCCACCGCGCGCGGTTAGGCTCCATCTGACGTCGGGTACACCGGCTTGGAGACAACAGGTGAGGTTGCCATGGGAATGACGAAGAGCGGAATCGCTGTGGCGGCCGTGGGCTTGACGGCAGCGGGCATGCTCGCCGCCTGCAGCTCGTCCTCGAGCGATGCCACGTCCTCGCCAGCCGCCTCCTCCAGTGCCCTGCCCACGAGCCTGCCATCGTCGTCGGTCCTCGCCAGCCCATCGCTCGTCGGCGGCGACCCGAGCACCTGGACCCCGGTCAACATCACGCAGGCTGACAACGGCACGAAGATCAAGCTCGTCGTCGGGCAGAACGCGATCTTCACCGACCTGCCGCAGAACGACGCCACCAACACGATCATCGTCCGAGCCAAGCCCAAGGGCATCGTCCGCGTGACTCAGCAGACGAACGACAACGGCACGGCGACAAACGCCGGCCTGCAGGCGATCGCCACCGGCAAGACGATCGTGACCGTCTACGACGGCAAGCCCAAGGACAAGAACACCCAGGTCGTCATGCAGTTCACAGTCCGGGTGAAGCTAGCACCGCCAACGGGCGTCAGCCCGGCTGCCAGCGCCGTCGGCTCAGCAGCGCCCAGCGCGAGCGGCTCGGTCAGCTAGTCGCCGCCGCCGCTGGGCTTCCGGTTGGCCGGCATAGCCGGCACGACCAGGGGTAGCGCAGGCCGACGCGGCCCGCTCCACGGAGCGGGGACGGCGTCGATGCGGGCCGCCAGCTCGTAGGCGATGGCCTCGTAGTTCGCCCGCCACCCGCGAAAGTGCAGGTAGGCCGCTTCTACGGTCCGTTCCATCGGATACCCGAACGCCTCGAGCATCGCGCACGCGTCGGCGAAGTCGTCGCTCGTGATGTCCGAGGGCGTGTCCGGTGAGGGGTCCTCGTCGAACGGGATGCCCATCACAATCGCCAGCTCGCGCAGGCACAGCACTCCCTGCCGGATCACCAGCCGGGCCCGGTCCTGGGGCATGCTCGGGTTCAACGACACCTGCATGGCAGCGGCGTCCATGACGCACAGCATCGACACCAGCCAGTTGCGGTACGGCCGTGCCGACCGCATCTGGATGAGCACGGGGAAGTTGGTATGGCTCTCACTTACCTCCGCGGCCCAGCGCTCCCACAACGGCCACAGCTCATCCAGGCGAGCAAGGGTGCCCACCTGCGCATGGCGGGCAAGCAGCTCCGGACCCCAGTTGGGCTCCCCCGCCCGCGCCAGCATCAGCGTCACGTCGGCCTCCCGCTGCTGGTAGGCGGAGTAGAAGGTCGGCAGATACCCGATCAGCAGGCCGATGGTGATCGGGCCACTGGATGCGGCAAGGAAGTCGAGGGCGGTGAGGTTGGCGCGATCGTTCGTCGCATACCCGAGCGTGAACAGGCTCGAGCCCGCCTCGCGCATCGACACGGCGAGGGTCAGGTCACTTGTCGCGAAGATCAGCAGCGAGTAGGCGAAGAAGAACAGCAGCAGCCACATGAGCAATGACGAGAAGATCGCCAGCGGGCTGGCCCACGTCAACACGCGGTCGCGGCCCAGGTACGACCCGGTGCGGTGCGCGACGAAGCGAAAACAGGCGAACAGCGCCTCGTTCTTCTGGTAGTTCAGCCAGGAGCTTCCGCGCGGAACCACAAGCGTGCGCAGGAGCGACCACGAGGTGGCGATCACCAACAGGACGCCAACGACGCCGGCCAGCACCCTCAGCACGACGTTGCCGATCCGCGGTACCCCGTCACGGCCTCACCGTACCCGGATCGCCGGGGTCTCTAGTCGGGGTCGCGTGGGGAACGCAGGCGCTTGGTCATTCCGCGGCTCTTCTTCTCCTTGATGCGTCGATCGACGGACGCCTTGCTCGGCTTGGTCGGCCGGCGCTTGCGCGGTGGGGGCATCGTCGCCGCCTGAAGGGCCTCGACGAGCCGGCGCTCGGCGGCGCGCCGGTTCTGCAGCTGGGAACGCTGCTCCGATGCGGTGATCGTCAGCGTTCCGTCGACCAGTCGCGTCCCGAGCCGTTCCAGCGCTCGCGCCCGCAATGGCCCGGACAGCGACGGCGACCGCGCGACGTCGAAGGTCAGCTGCGCCTTGGAGTCGGTCGTGTTGACTCCCTGCCCGCCAGGCCCGGAGGACCGAGAGAACTTCCAGACAAGCTCGGATTGCGGGATCACGAAGGATCGGCGCACCACGAGGTCGTCGTCCATGTGCCCAGCATGGCCCACGCTCAGGAACTAGACGCGCTCGGCGACGACCCAGACGAACGACTGAGTGGCTCCGGTCGGGGTCACGTGCGCCTCCTGCGTGGATGCACGGACGACGAAGCCCGGACCCATCGCCTCGGCAAGGGTTGCCGCGCTGTAGCGCGCCACCGGCAGCCCGGAGCACGACTCGGGCCCGTCCTCCCTGAAGGTGCCCACGACGACGAAGCCGCCGGGCGCGACGCTCTCGCGGACCAGGTGCCAGTACCTGCTCTGGTCGTCGACGTCCGTGAGGAAGTGGTACGCGGCTCGGTCGTGCCAGACATCGAAGGCGCGGGCGGGCTGCCAGTCGCGAACGTCGGTGGCCACCCATGCCACTGGCGCGTCACCGACACGCTCGCGCGAGGCGCGCAGGGCTTCCGCACTGAGGTCGACCACCGTCACGTCGCGGTAGCCGGCCGCGAGGAGACGGTCGACGAGGCGGCTGGTGCCCCCGCCCACATCGACGACGCTCGCGCCGACGGACACCACGGAGTTGATGAGCGTCAGGCTGGTCGTCGGCTCGGCCTGGAACCAGCTGACCTCCTGCTCGCCGATCGTCGCGTACCGCGCGTCCCAGTACTCCGCCGATCCAGGATCCACCGCGGTCATGCGGCCGCGGAGGATGGCCTGGGACTGGCGGCAGGACTGGCGGCAGGACTTGGCTCGGCGCTGGGCGGCGCCGTGGGCAGCAGTTCGGGATTCATCTGGGCCTCGGCTGCCGCGGCGTCGTCCAGGGCCGACTTCAACCGGTCCATGGCCTCGCCATACGCCGCGAAGTCCTGCTTCGCCAGCGCGAGCTGGCCGTCGTCGTAGGCCGACTGGGCGCGGATCAGCGCCTGGGCCAGCGCCGTCTCAGGGCTCGACGGTCCTGACGGCGACGGGCTCGGCGAAGCGCTGGACTCGCCATTGCCACTCGGCACGTTCGAGTCCGGCAGCTGGTCGGTGGACGACGAGGGGCTCTTGCCGAAGACCTTGGCGAGGGCGACGTCGAGGGTGTTCTCCATCGACACGTTCGCGCCGTAGCCGACCAGCACCTTGCGGAACAGCGGGTAGCCCTCCTGCGCCGCGCGGATGTACACCGGCTCGACGTACAGCAGTCCCCCGTTGAAGGGCAGGCTCAGCAGGTTGCCCAGTTCGACCTGCGATCCGCCCTGGCGCAGCAGGGACAGCTGCGAGGAGACGAGCGGGTCGGACTCGAAGTTGTTCTGCACCTGCTGAGGTCCGGGGATCGTGGTGTTGCTGGGCAACTGGAGCACCCGCATCTGCCCATACCCCTCCCCCGGAGCCGAGTCCACCGCCATGAACGCCGCCAAGGTCTGGCGTCGCTGTGGAGCGAACGTCGTGGTCAGGGAGAAGACGGGCTTGGACTGGTCAGGCATCTGGAGCGTCAGGTAGTACGGCGGCTGGAACACCTGCGCGGGCGAGACCGTCGGGTCGCTCGGGACGATCCAGACGTCGGTGCCGTTGTAGAACGTCGAGGCGTCGGTGACGTGGTAGCGGCTGAGGATCGCGCGCTGGATCTTGAAGACGTCCTCCGGGTAGCGCACGTGCGCGAGCACCTGCTCGGACATCGCCGACACGGGCTCCACGATCCCTGGGAACGCCTTCATCCACGTCAGCAGGACCGGGTCGTTGGGGTCCCAGGCGTACAGCGTCACGGTGCCGTCGTAGGAGTCGACGACTGCCTTGACGGAGTTGCGCACGTAGTTCGCCTGGTCGCGCGGCAGCAGTCCGGACGGGATCGTCCGCGACGAGACCGAGTCGCTCGTGGCATCGCTGAGACTGACCCGGCTGCTGTAGGGGTACTCGTTGCTGAGCGTGTAGCCGTCGACGATCCACTTGATGCGCCCGTCGGCGACGATGGGGTACGGGTCCTGGTCGAGGGTCAGCCACGGGGCGACCTTCTCGACGCGGGTCAGCGGATCGCGATCCCACATGATCCGCGAGTCGGGGTTGACCAGGTCGGACAGCAGGATGTTGGCGTCCTGGAACTTGGTGGCGAAGACCAGCCGGCCGAACAGCGAGCCCATCGGCACGCCGCCCTTGCCCTGGTAGGTGTTGGTCTTCTGGCCGGTGGGGCTGGCGTCGTCGGGGTAGTCGAGCTCGACGGGCGGGCTGCCCTTCGGGCGCGCCCACGATCGAGTACGCCGGGGACAGCTCGCCGAAGTACACCCGCGGCTGGGCGACGTCGAGGCTGCCGGTCGGCGGGATGTCGCTCTCGAAGAAGTCCGGCTGGCCGCTGGACTGCGCGGTGTTGTCGTACGCCGCCACGAAGCCGTAGCCGTGGGTGTAGACGATGCGGTCGTTGGTCCAGTTGCGCTGGCCGTCCGGGATGCCGGCGAGGTTGATCTCGCGGGTCGCGACGATCGCCCCCCGCTTCGCGCTGTCGAGGTCGTAGCGGTCGACGTCGAGCTTGGTGTTGAACGAGTAGTAGCCGCGGATCTGCTGCAGCTGGTTGAAGGTCGGCGAGACGACGGCCGGGTCGAGAAGTCGGATGTTGTTCAGCGTGCCGGCACTGGAATCGAGGGTCTGCTGGGTCGGCGGCGACACGGTGCCCGGATAGTCGCTGACCTTGGAGTCGGCGATGTCGTAGGCAGCGCGGGTGGCCGAGATGTTGCGGTCGAGGTACGGCTGCTCCTTGACGAGCTCGCTGGGCCGCACCTGGAACTGCTGGACGAACATCGGGTACAGCGCGCCGACCACGATGCTCGTCACGATCAGCAGCCCGGCACCGATGACCGGCAGGACCCAGTGCCGTCGCAGGGCGTTGATGAAGAAGAGGATCGCGACGAGGATCGATACGGCGCACAGGATGTTCAGGGCCGGCAGCACCGCGTTGACGTCGGTGTACTTCAGTCCGGTGAAGCCTGCGACCAGCTGCTGGCTCTGCGTGGCCAGGCCGAAGCGGTCGTACCAGTACGAGACCGCCTTGAGCAGCACGAACAGGCCGATGAGGATCGACAGCTGCGCCTGGGCGCCCACCGATGCGCGATCGCCCTTGGGCTGCAGGCGCAGGCCGCCGTACAGGTACTGGACGACCACGACGAGAACGATGCACAGGACGACGACCGCGAACGCGAAGCCGATGACGAAGCGGATGAACGGGAGCGTGAAGGTGTAGAAGGACAGGTCCATGCCGAACTGGGGATCGGTGACCCCGAACGGCACGGCGTTGCGCCACAGCAGGTAGGTACCCCACTCGCCCGCCGCCGTCAGCCCGGTGATGACGCCGAGCCCCAGGGAGACGACCATGGTCAGCCGGCGACGGTACGGCTCGATCGCCGCGCGGTAGCGCTCCAGGCTGGCCTGCTCGGGTGTCATGCCCATGAAGGTCGGCCGAGTGCGCCAGGCGATCCACATGGCCGCGGCGACAGCGACCGTCATGATCGCCCCGAACACCACGAACATCAACGCCCGCGTCACCAGCGAGGTGGTGAAGACCTCGGTCTTGTCGACCGACGCGAACCACAGCCAGTCGGTGTAGAAGCCCGTGAAGATGACGAAGGCGCCAACCAGCAGCGCAAGGATGATGAGGGTCGGAAGCAGCACGCCTCGACGACGCGGTTCTACGTCGGTGGGGGCTCCCCCCGAACCGTTCGTGCCCGGCATCTCGAAGCTCATCTGATGAACCTACGACACCGGTGCGGGGCAGGACGGCACGGGCTTGCCTGCGGTGTACGCATTGATGGCGTCGATGGCGTCGGTGAGCGTCTCGACGGGCACCACCGTCAGGCCATCGGGGATGTGGTCACGGGCCTCGGTGCAGTGCACCTTGGGCATCAGGAACAGCTCGGCCCCCGCGTTGCGCGCACCCGCCATCTTCTGCCGGATGCCCCCGATGGCGCCGACCTTGCCGTCCGGCGCGATCGTCCCGGTGCCGGCGATGTGCTTGCCCGCGGTGAGGTCGTCGGGGGTCAGCTTGTCGACGATGCCGGTGGCGAACATCAGGCCCGCGCTCGGCCCGCCGACGTCACTGAGCGTGAAGTCGATGGGGAACCCTGCGGAGTAGAACGTGCCGACTCCGATGCCGACGTACGGGATCTTCGGGTCGTCAGGGTTCGGCGCGGAGATGACCTTGACCGTCTGCTCCACGTTGTTCTTCATGGCGCCGTCAACCTCAACGCCGTCGCGACTGACCTTGAACTCGAAGGTCGTGCCGATCGGAGCGCCGCGCACGGTGGTCGCGACCTGCTCGGGCGAGGTGATCGCCTTGCCATCGATCGCGAGGATCTCGTCCTTGGGCAGCAGGACGCCGTCGGCCGGCGAGTCGCCATAGACCGCGGTCACGATGATCTGGCTCGTGAGCGGCATCTTGAGGTAGTTGATGGCCGCGGCGATGGCGTCGGACTCCGACGTGCTGAACAGAAGCGCCTGGTGCTTCTGCACCTCCTCGCCGGTCATGTCGTCAGGGAAGAGCAGCTCGCGCGGCACGACCGCATCGGCCGGATTCACCCACGAGGCGATCGCGTCGACGAAGGTGAGGCCGCCGCGCGGGCCGCCGCTCTCCAGCACCGTCGTCATGTCGAGGTTGCCCGACGCGGGATACGTCTGCGTGCCGCTGATGTCGATGACGGGCTTGCCGTCGGCCTCGCCGATCACGTTGAAGGTGGGTCCGGGCGCGAGCTTCACGAACGGCACGGGCAGCAGGAACGCGATCGCCACCAGGAGCAAGGTCGTCAGCGCGCTCGCGATGAGCATCCAGCCGCGACGGGTGGGGTGGGTCAGTGCGTGCCAGTAGCCGACCGGCGCGTCAGACGGCTCGGACGACGGATCTGGCTCGACGACCGGGTCAGTGGTCTCGCTCACTCGCCATCCTGCGGCCGGTGGGGATCAGGGGTTTCGGGGGTGAACGGTCGAACAGATCCGGTCGCCGGATCCTCGGAGGGCATCGGCCGCTCCATCGCCTGCTGCATGCGGCGCAACCGGTCCATGCCGTCGGCAGGGGTCGCCGGCTTCTCCGGACGGCTGCGCAGGGCAACGAACGCCACGGCGAGGATCGTCGCCACGAGCGGGATCAGCCACCATGCGAGCGCAGACACCACACACTCCCTATCCCCGATATCCCCGGTTCGACGGGCACGCGCCCGCTCCGGTTCCCTCCAAGGGTAGTCGCTGGCCTGGTGGCCCGGAAAAGCGACGGACCCCCGGGTCTCTCCACAACGTTCGCCTTCCCCTTGCGAACGATGCGTGTTATCCCGGGGGTCCAACGCGACCGAACCTAGGAGGTGCGCGGGAGGGCAGTCAACGCGAACGACGTATTGCCCGTTCCGTCCTGTGGACAGCATGTGCGCAGGCTGGGGATGACCTCGCGTGTCGCTGTGGACGGCAGGTGCATGACGCTGGGGACGAACCTGAGGAAAGCCCGGGGAAACCGCTTCTGACCAGCGGAAACGTCGTACCCAACCTGTGGACGAAAATTAGTCGGAACCCTTTACCGGGGGTTCACCTCGCCGATACCGGCGTTCACATCGGGTGACCGTCGACCGCTGACTCGACCATCCGCCGGACGGCCAGGTCGAGGTCCTCGGGCAGTTCATCGACGCCGAACCAGCGCAGGTCGTCGGACTCGTCGCTGATCACCGCTTCGGCGTCGCCCGGGACCAGGGCGAGGAACTCCACATCCAGGTGCTCGCTCATGCGGCCGCCACACGGCACGGGGTGCCGATCCAGACGAAGCGGCGTGCGGGAGATCTCGACGTCGGCGATCCCGCTCTCCTCGATCGCCTCGCGCAGGGCAGCCCCTCGGAAGGTGACGTCCGCGGGCTCGCAATGGCCGCCCAGCTGCAGCCAGCGCCCCACCTTCGGATGCAGCGTCAGCAGGACCCGAGTGCGGTCCTCATCCATCACCAGGGCGGACGCGGTCAGGTGCCCGAGCGCGCACGATCGGGACATCGCGTCAGGGTGCCTGGCGAGGAAGTCGAGGTACTGGTCGCGAAGGACCACCTGATCCGGCTCGTCGTGCTGCCACGAGCCCAGCAGGGCACGGGCATCGCCACGCAGGGCGCCGAACGCCGGGTCGAGGGAGGTCACTCCTGATCGAGACCGAAGTCGAGTTCGGTGGCACTGGCCTCGATGAAGCCCAGCGGATCGCCGAGGTCGTCGGGACCGGGCAGCAGGTCCGGATGCGCCCACAGCGCGTCGCGTCCCTCGACGCCGCGGCCGGCCCGGACCACGGCGAACAACGTCGCCGCCTCGCGCGCCAGCCGCGGTCGCAGCTCCATGCCGATGAGGGTGGAGAAGGTCTTCTCGGCGGGGCCGCCCGCCGCCCGACGGCGGCGGATCGTCTCGCGCAGCTGCACCGCAGACGGGAGTCGTTCGGCGATCGCGTTGTCGACGACGTCGTCGACCCAGCCCTCGACGAGGGCGAGGAGGGTCTCCAGGCGAGCAAGAGCGGCCGCCTGCTCCGGGGTGTCCTCGGGCTGCAGGAGTCCGCTGCCCATGAGCTGCTGGAGGGCCTCGGGATTCTGGATGTCGATCTCACCCATGGCCTGGGCCAGCCGATCCTGATCCACGCGGACGCCCTTGGCGTACTCCTCGACTGCGCCGATGACCCGAGGTCGCAGCCAGGACACGTGCGCGAAGAGTCGCTGGTGGGCCGACTCGCGCAGGGCGAGGTACAGCCGGACGTCCTCGACCGGAAGCCCGAGTCCCTCACCGAACAGCTCGACGTTGCGCGGGAGCAGGGCACACTGGGGCGCGGCCGTCAGCGGGATGCCGATGTCGGAGGCACTGACGACATCGGCCGCCAGCGCCGCGAGGGCCTCGCCCAGCTGGGCGCTGAACGCGACGACGCCGAGCTGCTGAACCATGCCGAGCATCGGGCCCATCATCTGCGCCATCTCCGGTGGGACCCCATCGGGGAACATGCCGCGCAGCTGCTCGGGGAGGTTCTCGTTCAGGGCGGCTACGTCGAGCTCGCCACCACCGCTCATCGTCTGGCCGACGACGGACTGCATCTGCTCGGCGATGGGCGCGATGACGTTCCGCCAGACGGGCATGGTCGCCTCGAGCCACTCGGAGCGGCTCCAGGCCAGCGGCGCGGAGGTGGTGGCCGGGAAGGTCACGGCCGGATCGAGCCACACGTCGGCGAGCCGGATCGCCTCCAGGACGGCAGTGCGCTGCGCCTCGTTGATCGACGGGTCGCCGTCGCTCGCGAGCTTCTTGCGGGCCATGTCGGTGACCATGGCCCAGTTGACCGGACCCGACTCCCCGCCCGCCTGCCCGGACTGCATCATCGCGCCGAGCTGCTGGAGCGCCGCGCCGAGCGAGGCCATGTCGAAGGCGCCCCCCGGTCCCCCGAACCCGAAGCCCGGCACGCCGGGGCCACCGGGGCCACCGGGGCCGCCTGGATCGTCGGGGTTCTGCTCACCCATGCCGAAGCCGAACGGGAGGTCGTTGCTCATGATTCAACGGTATACGGCGAAGGCCCCCGCCCCCAGCCGCCGGCCGTTCGCCCTCAGCGTGAGACGCCGAAGGGGCGGCAACCGGGTGGTTGTCGCCCCCTCGTGCGCGCCTCATGCGCGAGGTCGAGCATCCCGCCACGAGGGCGGGACCAGCGTTGATCAGGCCTTGCCCAGGATGCGGGTCACCTTGGTGCCGCAGACCGGGCAGATGCCCTTGGCGAAACGGCGACCGTTCGTCTCTTCGACGTGTCCGGTGAACTCCCGCTTCTCCTTGCACTTCACGCAGTACGCCTCGCCGGTGTAGCTCTCGGCCATCGGGCCCTCCTGTTTATCCGTCAGTTCCGCGTGGCCGCGGTCGGCGGCTGGTGCCACCTAGGGTTGCCCCTTGGACACAACCACCCTAGGGCAGCGCAGCGGGGCAACTGCACATCCCACACCCCATGGCGCCGGTGAATTAAGGGACAATACGTACTAAATCGCCCATCATGCGTGCTTGACGTAGCACCACGAGCGGTGCGTGCCCCCTGGCCAGGCCTCCGCCGACGGCACCGAGGCCACCGCTCGCGAGCCGCACAACCGGGCGGCACGGGCCCGCAGAACACGCCTCGCCGGGGTAGGCGGCGTAGAAGTCGTCCCACATGATCCAGCGCGTCACCTGCCATCGCGGCGTCGTCGTGCAGGGCACCGTGATCGCCTTGGCGGCGAGCGGCGCACCCTTCACGGCCTTCGAGCAGAACTGCAGGCGCGCCTTCGCCGCCGCGCTGAGATCGGCCACGGCGCCCCGCATCGACACCAGCACCTCATCGTGCGACCCGCGCTGCTCGACCGCGCCGATCCCGCACACGTAACTAGCCGTCACCCCCGGCTCGCGCACCACGAAGTAGAAGGCGTCCAGCCGCAGGGGTCGGGCGACGATCCCATCCACGGCCCGGTTGACGCCGGCGTCCGTCCAGACGTCGGCATACTCGCAGTGGTCCTGGGCGAAGGTGACCGCGTTGACGTCGGCCGGCAGGACGCTGGACTTCGTGATCTGGATCGAATGAGGTCCCGCGCAGGGCACGGCCGCGCTCGGAGTCCAGTAGTCGTCGTACGTCTGCTGGTCCGTGACCTGGTAGCACTCCCCGACGGCCGGCACCCCCGTCTGAGCATGGGCCGGGGTCCCGGTGGAGACGAACGCCATCATCATGACTCCGGCCGCACCGAACGTGCGAAGTCGAACGCTCATTGCTGCCCCCCAAGGCCTCGACCCGACCCTCCCACCGCGAGCGACCGACAGCAAGAACCGCGGGTCCCACCATGTCGCCCGGCGATTCGGCAGGATGCCCCCGTGACCACTAGCCCTCCGTTGAGCATCGACGACCACGCCATGCTGGCCGACCTGGACGAGCTGTGCGCCATCCCGTCCATCAGCGGCAGTGCCGCTGAGGTCGAGATCCAACGACACCTCGCCTCGCGCTGGCGTGCCGAGGGACTGGTCGTGGACGAGTGGGACATCGACGTCGAGGGACTGCTGGGCGATCCGCAGTTCCCCGGCATGGAGGTCACCCGGCGCGCGGCTGTCGGAGTGACGGCGACGCTTGCCGGTGACGGAACCGGCCCGACCCTGATGCTGAACGGTCACACCGACGTGGTGCCGCCCGGTGATCGCGACGCGTGGAGCGGGGATCCCTTCGAGCCGCGCCGGATGACGGTGAACGGCGAGGAATGCGTCGTCGCCCGCGGTGCCTGTGACATGAAGGCGGGCGTGGCCGCGATGTGGGCAGCCGTCCGCGCCGTCCAGGCCTCCGGAATCCCCTTGCGCGGCAACGTGCTGCTCGCAGCGGTGTCGGGCGAGGAGGACGGTGGCCTGGGCACGTTCTCGCTGCTGAGGCGCGGCGTCACGGCAGACATGTGCGTCATCACCGAGCCCACCGACCTCGACATCATCCCCGCGAACGGCGGTGCCCTGACCTTCCGGCTCACTGTCCGCGGGCTGGCGACGCACGCCTCCCGGCGCACGGAGGGCATCAGCGCGATCGAGAAGTTCGTGCCGATTCTGACGGCCCTCGAGGCCCTCGAGCGCCGACGGAACGCCGACGTCGATCCGCTCATGCAGCGGTGGCCGCTCGCCTACCCGTTGTCGATCGGGACGCTGCAGGCCGGTGACTGGCCCTCGTCGGTTCCCGATCTCCTGACGGCCGATGGACGGCTCGGAGTCGCCCTCGGCGAAGGTGTCGCATCGGCCCGGGCCGACCTTGAGTCCGCCGTGGCAGCCGCCTGCTCGAAGGATCCGTGGCTGGCCGAGCACCCGGTCGAGGTCACGTGGTGGGGTGGCCAGTTCGCCTCGGGCCGCACGCCACCCGACGCCGTCGTGATCACCGCCATGCAGGGAGCGCACGCCGCGGAGACCGGCACGGACCCGCAGATGTACGGGGGACCGTACGGATCCGACCTTCGGCTGCTGGCGGGGCTCGGCGGGATACCGACGCTCCAGCACGGACCCGGCAGCGCGAGCGCCGCGCACGGACCGGACGAGTGGGTTCCCGTGGACCAGATTCGAACGTCCGCGCGAGTACTTGCCCGCCTCATCGTGGACGTCTGCGGATGATGTCCCGAGCGGACATCTACACCCCTCAAATGGGGTGAAAACCAAGCAATTACACGGTTTTACTGCGATTTTGCCGCGTCGTGGTGGTGGTCGCACCCGGGGGAAAACAGACTGAGCGCGTTCGAAGGAAGTCCCCCACCCGAAGGAACAGTGACGATGACCCCCCGCACCGTTCGCACCATCATTGCGGCCACGGCATCCGTGGCAATCCTCATCACGGCGCCCGGACTCGTCGGCATCGCTGCCGCCCGCGACAACGGCAGCGGCGGCGGTCACTCGTCGTCGACCGCCAGCCCCACGGCAACGGCCACGCCCACCGGCACCGCAACGCCCACTCCGGACGTCTCTGCGATAGCCACGGCGACCCCGACGGCCACTCCCACCGCCACCCCGACGGCCACTCCCACCGCCACCCCGACCCCCGGTCGTGGTCACCACGGCGAGGACGGCGGTCGCCACGGCAACCAGTTCGGTCTGCACAACGTGAGCCCCGAGCTCGCCCTCGCGATCAAGAGCGCCCGCACCACCTACAAGCTCGCCGTCATGAAGGCGAAGCTGGACTTCCGCACCTCGCTCCAGACGGTCCGCACGGCCATCGCCACCGAGACGGCCACCCAGCTTGCTGACGTCCAGGCGAAGAAGAAGGCCTACCGCGACGCCGTCGCAGCCAACGCCGACCAGGCGACCCTGGACGCGACGAAGGCGGCCTTCCTCACCTCGCTGCAGGCGTACCGCGACGCGTGGGTCGCGGCCAAGGCCAAGCACCAGGCCGAGATCGACGCCGCCATGGCTAAGGCCAAGGCTGACATCGCCGCCGCCGGCAAGGCCTACAGCGATGCGGTGACCGCCGCCTTCGCGAAGTTCCTGCCCGGCACCGCGGTTCCTGCCGGTCTGCTCAACCCCCCGGGCCGTGACGGCAACAAGGGTCACGGCAGCCTCGGCTGGCTGAAGGTGAAGTCGCACAGCTAAGACGTATCCATCCCACCCCCGCGCGGGGGGAGCACCGCACCAGCGGAGCTCCCCCCGCACCCCTTTTCCCGTCAGGGCCGCGCGTGAGAGGGTCGATAGATGCCCGCGATCGCGACACTTGCCTGCACCGCCATCGACTGCGCGGACCCAAGAGCGCTGGCCGCGTTCTACGCCCAGATCACCGGCTGGCCCCTGGACGAGGACCACTGCGACGCCGACTGGGTGCAGCTGCGCAGCGACTCGGGGCCCACGTTGGCGTTCCAGCAGGTGGACGGCTACCAGCCACCCAGGTGGCCCAGTCAGGACCATCCGCAGCAGGCGCACCTCGACTTCGCCGTCCCTGATCTGGACGCGGCCGAGGCACGGCTCCTTGAGGTCGGCGCACGCCGGCACGACCTGCAGCCGGGCACCGACTTCCGCGTGTACCTCGATCCGGAGGACCACCCGTTCTGCCTTGTCCTGCACCAGCCGTAGCACCTTCCGCCTGTGGACGGCCAGTGCCTGTCCACACTGCGCGCGCGGCACTATCCGCAGGTGCTGATCCCTGAACTCGCCGGCCTGCGCCGGCCGCTCTGGCGCCATCATGTGCCCGCGGTGTGGCGCGATGCGACGACCATGCAGCTGGCCGACGACGTGATCGTCGATCGGCTGTCCCCTGACCACATCGCATGGCTGCGCCGGCTCGACGGGTCGAGCACGACCGATGACCTGGCGATCGACCTGCCGATCGGGCTCGACGAGGCACGCCGCCTCGTCCGCTGCCTGCTGGCCGCCGGTGCCCTCGTGGATGCGGCCCGGCTACCCGCCGCACTGAGGTTCGTCGGCCCCGCGGGCCGTGCCGCCGTGATGCGTCGGTGGGACGCCGTCCTCGACACCCAACGCGACCTGGATGAGGCGCTGCGGGTCGTGGACGCTCGTGACCGCCTCCGGGTCGCCATCAGCGGCACCGGCGAGCTTCGCGACGCGATTGCCGCCGCCCTCGAGGCGAGCGGCCTGGTCGAGGTCGCCGCGATGGACAAGGCCACCTGCGTCGTCCTCGCGGATGCGCACCA
The DNA here is from genome assembly GCA_963755335.1 of uncultured Actinomycetes bacterium. GTDB lineage: Bacteria > Actinomycetota > Actinomycetes > S36-B12 > S36-B12 > UBA10649. The sequence goes on along the minus strand of CAVWJW010000008.1, from coordinate 724,529 downwards.
TCCGGACGTTCCCGCGCTCGTGGAGGCCGGCGAGCTCGACCTGCCCCACCTGCATGTCGGGGCGCGTGGAGACCGGGCGACGATCGGACCGCTGGTCGTGCCCGGTGTCACCGCATGCCTGCGCTGCGCGCACCTGCATCAGCGAGATCGCGACCGGGCCTGGCCGCTGATGGCAGTGCAGTGGTCGCAGTCGGCCCATGACGGCGACCACGCCGACCCGCTGGTGGTGCGCCTGGCGGCCGCCCACGCCGTGCACCTGCTCAGGTCGTGGGCCGACGCGCCAGGCGGGCGCGGACCATGGGCTGATCTGGCGGTGGAACTGCGTCTGTCCGAACTCACCGGGCGATGTGTTCCGCGTCCCGCGCACCCGTTGTGCGGATGCCGGTGGGCGGCGGCGTAGGCGCGCGGCTGGAAACCGGCTTGGTGCGGTGCCAGACTACCGACCAACCGATGGGGCAGACATGAGCAATGAGACCGGACTGGCCGTACCCGAGCGTGAGGCGACCAACGATGTGCGGCTCATCGTCGCCATCGCCTGGATCGCCGGGCCAACCGCCTGCTTCGTCGGCTGGTTCCTGCAGAGCCTCATCGCCGGCTCGCAGCAGCCGACCGTCAACGGGAACGATCGTCAGATCGGCCTGGTGCTGCTGTTCGCCTTCATCACGAGCATCCCGCTGGTGATCATCAGCCTCGTCGGTGCGGGCGCCGCGGTGTTCTCTGACCGGCTACGCACGCAGGGCGTCCTGAACGTCATGGCGCTCGTGTGGAGCGTGATGGTCTTCGCGCTCTACTTCGGGCTGTTCGGCGCCGTTGCCACGCTGACGAAGGACGGTTTCCCGGTCACCGCGCTGACCATGGCCACCCTCGTCGTGATCGCACTGCTGACCCTTGCCGTGCCGATCGTCCTGTACTTCGCGGCACGGCATCGCATCAAGGCGGCGCCGCCAGCGCCCCTGACGCCGGACGAGTTCGAGATCTGACCCGTCAGGCTGCCTGACGAGTCAGGCCGTGAACCAGGCTGCGAGTCTGCGCAACGCCGTGCTCGCGCACCATCATGCGCACCATACGAACGAGCTCAAGGACCAGTTGGTCCTCGTCGGCGCTCTCGTCCAACGGCCAGGTCTCAACCTCATCGTCGAGCAGGATCGCCAGGTGCAGGTCGCGGGTCGCCGTCGCAGGCTCGACCCCCAGGTCGTCGACGAGCGTGCGGCGCAACTGCTCGTACTCCCGCAGTGCCTCGCCGCGACGGCCGGTGCGCCAGAGCGCGGCAATCAGGTGGCGGGCGGCCTCCTCGGCGTAGGGGTCGACCGCAAGGGCCCGTCGAGCCATGTCGATGGCCATCGCGAAGTCGTCGTGATCGAGCGCGCACCCGGCGCCGACGGTGCAGGCCTTGGCCAGCATGGTCGAGAACTGCTCGCGGCACTCCTCCGCGTACGCCATCGCACCGTCGCTGGCGAGCAGCTCACCGGTCACGAGCGTCATCGCGTCGGCCAGCAGGGCGGCACCGCACTCCGTGGGTTCGGTCTGGGCCTCGTGCAGGATTTCGATGAACCGGTGAAGGTCCACGGTGACTCGCGACGAATCCAGGACGTAGCCCCCGGTGACGGTGCGGATCACTGACTCCTTGGCCGACGTGTCAGGCTGGAGCACCCGTCGCAGCAGGGAGATGTAGGTCTCCATCGTCGCGATGGCACCGCTCGGCGCCTCATCTGGCCACAGCACGTCGACCAGTCGCGTCTTGGCCACCGGTTGGCCGACATGGACCGCCAGGTACTCAAGCAGCAGCCGAGGCTTAACCCCTGCGAGTTCACGCGCCTGAATAGTCCGGCCGTCAACTTCTACCCGTGTTTCACCAAACAGAAAAACAACATACCCCGTACCCCCGTACGTCAATCTCACCCGAACACCCCGCTCGGGGCCCCGTGGCACCCTCGCAAGACGAAGAATCGTGGATTCGGCTGCGATCCCAACAGCCCGCAAATACGGGTAAGCCGCTCCCCAATTTGAGGGGGCGGGGTTACTCGGCAGCAGGGTGAGCGTTGGCCGTCGGACGACGGGACTAGTCGGTAGCACGGTCTCCAGGATGGTCGGCGTGCTCGGCGGACACCCTCGCGCCACCCGGCAGGTCGAGGGCCAGATTCGTCGATGAATCAAGGAGGGCATACACCAGCGTCATGTTGCGGGTTCCGCCTCGTGGCACCGACAGCAGTGCCGGCGTGCTCCGCGACGGCCCGACGACGCCCTGGATGTTCGTTGCCCTCGATCACGAAGTCGGCACCGAGGAGGTCGAGGGGGCCGGCGTCATCAGCCGAAACGGCCAGGGTGACCGCAACCGCATGCGTGCCAGCGGGAAGGGGCTTGCCGAGCGCGTCAGGGAACTCGTGCTCGACAGCCTGCACGATGACCTCACCGCCGGGGATGCCGACAGCCACGCCCTGCGGCTGCACCGCGCCCGTAGGGGTCAAGGCGATGACCGACCAGCCGAAGACGGCCACCAGGCCGAGCCCGACGACGCCCAGGCCGATGAGGGGAGCACGCCGACCGCGCCCGTGCGAGGGCGTCGCTGCCGTGCTCGTCGCGTCGACCGACGTTGTGGCCATGGTTGGCACCCCCTCCTGCGGCAGCACTGTGCCTCCCCGACCTTGGGAATGCCTTGGGCTGGCACGTACGCCGCCGGAATCGCGATCGACTTTGCCTAAGGTTTGCCTGCGTTTTGCCTGGTGCGGCCCGTCAGCCGGTTCGCGAGGGCAGCTCGAGGGTCCACCCCTCGTGGGCGATGGCTACCGGAATCGCGCCACCGACCACCCTGCTCAGCTCGTCGAGCTGCTCATCGCGGCGCCCCGGTCCGTGGTGGAACAGGACCAGCTGCCGGGCGTGCACCTTCTCGGCCAGGGCGATGGCATCGGAGACGGTCGCGTGACCGTAGAGGTCGGCAAGGGTCCGCTCGGTGTCGAGGAACTGGCCGTCGTGGATGAGGACGTCGACGCCCTCGAGCACGCCCAGCAGCTCGTCGGACACTCCGAGGTTCGGCGAATGGTCGGGCAGGTACGCCACGGTGGAATGGATGTCGGCAAGGACGTAGCCGAAGGTCCGCCCACCCTTGTGCGTGATGTCCACAGCGCGAATCGTGAATCCCTCGGTGGAGAAGATGCCCGCCTCCATCGCCGTGAAAGTCCAGGCCCCCATGAGCCCATCAGGACGGATCGGGAAGGCCGGCGGCGACATCATCTGTGCCAGCAGCTCCTCGCCGGTGCGCCCCAGCTGTGCGGGCATGAACATGTCGACTCGCGAGTCCTCGCGGTCTCCGGAACGGAAGAACGGGATGCCGTTGACGTGATCCCAATGCAGGTGGCTGAGCAGGATGGAACCGTCGAAGGCCCGCCCGTCGAGCAGGTTGGGCGCCTGGGTGAGCCCCGTGCCGGCATCGAGCATCAGCGTCGGAACGTCGCGTCCGTCTGCCGTCACCGCGATACAGGACGTGTGGCCGCCGTATCGCACGAAGTCGGCCCCGGACGCGGCGCTCGAGCCGCGCACCCCGAGAAACGTCAGTCTCACCCATGGCCTCCCTGTCGATCCGCCACAGGGCGGCATGCGATGCTACTGCCGGTTTGTGACCGGGTGCGCCGTTTCGTCCCTAGGGTGGATGGAGCGTCGTATCGCCGAATGAGCACTCAAGGGGGTTGCAGTGCACGTGCCCGCGGTGCTTCGCGCCCTGCGCTCCCGTTCGGGCCTGCGCCGCGTCCTGCTCGCCTACATGCTGTTCGGTCTCGTCGAGCTCGGCACGTGGTTCGGGATCATCCTCTACGCGTTCGCCATCGGCGGCCCCAGGACGGCGGGCTTCGTTGCCGTCTGCGAGGTCCTGCCCGCCGCGTTCATCGCCCCACTGCTGGCGGGAGTCGCCGAGCGCATGCCGCGCGGCACGGCACTGGTGATGGGCTACGGAGCCATCGCCGTCGTGGCGGCGGTCGAGACGCTCGCTCTGGCACTGAGCGCCCCGCTGCCGGTCGTCGTCGTGATCGCAGCCCTACTGATGATCGCCATCGCCGTCGTGCGACCCATCCACTTCGTGGCACTGCCCCAGCTGTCGCGCTCCCCGGAGGACCTCGTCTCAGGCAACGCGTTGTCGACGATCGCCGACGGCTGGGCGCTCTTCGCCGGTCCGATCATCGCCGGATGGCTCACCCAGACGACCGGCACGTGGCTGGTCTTCGCCGTCGCGACGGTCACGGCACTGATCGCGTCCCTGCTCTGCCTCAACCTCGGGCTCGTCGGAGCCACGGAGGAAGAGGTCGAGGAGGAGGTGCCCGAGTGGCGAGCGGCCCTCAACGGCCTCGCCACGATCGCCCGCGACTGGGCCGCGCTGGCGCTGCTCGTGGTCATGGCCACGCGCTTCGTCGTCGCCGGCGCGTCCGACGTCCTCGGTGTCACCTTCTCCGAGGAAGTACTGGGTCTCGGCGAGTCCGGCGCCGGCATCATGCTCGCAGGACTCGGTATCGGCGCGCTCGTGGGTGGTGCCCTGTCGGCCAGCTTTGCGATCCGTCGCACGCTGGCTCCGGCCGTCGGCCTGTCGAGCACCATCGTCGGAATCGCCCTGGCGATCGTCATGTTCGTCGTGGTGCTTCCGCCCGCGATGGCCCTGCTCGCGGTGGTCGGCCTGGCAGGCGCCGTGCTGATGGTGTCCGGCAGGACCCTCCTCCAGCGCACCACCGACGACCACGCGCTGGCGCGGGTCTTTGCCGTGCAGGAGGGCGTATCCCTTCTGGGCGTGGCCGTCGGGGCCGCGCTCGCCCCTCTGGCCGTCGAGTGGCTGCATCCGGCCGGGGCCTTCGGCGCCTTCGGCGTCGCGATCGCACTGTTCGCCCTCGCCGGCTTCCTGCTGATCCGCCAGCTCGACACCCGGGCCGTCTACCTGCCGGACGAGATCGCGCTGCTCCGCATGGTTCCCTTCCTCAGCGTCATCCCGGCGTACGAGCTCGAGCGCCTGGCGAAGAAGGCTGAGTGGATCGACGTGGCCCCCAACGTCGACGTCATCCGCCAGGGCGACGCCGGCGACCGGTTCTACGTCATCGACTCCGGGGAGTTCGAGGTCACCGTCGACGGGGCGCGCCGACCGGATCTCGACCGACGCGGCCAGGGCTTCGGCGAGATCGCGCTGCTCTACTCCATCCCCCGAACCGCAACGGTGACCTCGCGCACCCAAGGCCGGTTGCTGTCGCTGCTGGGCGACGACTTCCTGGCGGCAGTCACCGGCAGCACGGACGGCCGCGCCATCGCCGACGAGGTCACCCGCGCACATCTGAAGCGCGATGAGGGCGTCTCAGCATCGGCCGAAGGCGAAGGCTAGACCGGCGGTGCCCGCCGCCCGCATGTCCGAGACGTGACGTCGGCACAGCGCAGCCCGACTAGGAAGCCGTCAGTCGTCCGCGACGACGAAGCCGGGCACCCATGTCTCGAGCTCGGCTCTCATCGGCACGGTGGCATCGAGCTGGCAGAGCACGCCGATGCTGCCGAGCCAGACCCGATGGATGAGCGCATACGACGGCGGCAGGTTCAGCCTCAGGCCGATCGTGAAGTCGGGGTTGCGGACGTCCTGCATGCGCGTGAACTGCCCGCGCATCCAGGCGCGGTTGAAGTGGAACTGCTCGTGCCTTGCCGGCTCGACGAACGGATCCAGGTAGTTCAGGACCTGCTCGGGATCGACGTCGGCGTTGGGCTTGATGAACCCCTCCTCGCGCAGCCCCTTGGCAACGGTCTCCGCGTCGCCGGACAGCGCGATTCTCAGGAGCGTCCCCATCGCGAGGGGCAGGCCGTCGGGCAGCTCGGCCACCGCGCCGAAGTCGAGGACGCAGAACTTCCCCTCCGGGGTGACCCGGAAGTTGCCGGGGTGCGGATCGGAGTGCAGCAGCCCCGCCCGGGCCGGGCCGGCGAGCAGGAAGCGCTCGTAGAGCTCACCGGTCCGGTCGCGTTCCTGTGGCGTGCCGTTCGCGATGATGTCGGACATCGGCCGGCCGTCGATCCACTCCGAGACGAGCACATGCGGAGCCCCTGCGAGCACGTGCGGGATCACGTACTCGGGATCGCCCTCGAACGCCGCGGCGAACGCCCGCTGGCTGCGCGACTCCCGCAGGTAGTCGAGCTCCTCGATGGCCCGGGCCTTGAGCTCGTCGACGAGGTCCTTGACGTCGAGGCCCGGCACCATCGACGAGAACAGCTTGCCCATGCGCGTCATCTGGTTCAGGTCCGAGATGAAGGCCTTGTCGGCACCGGGGTACTGGACCTTGACCGCCACGACTCGACCGTCGTGCCACACGGCCTTGTGCACCTGGCCGATCGACGCGGCGGCGGCCGGGGTGTCGTCGAACTCGGTGAAGCGCGACCGCCAGTCCGTGCCCAGCTCGTCGGCGAGGATCGCGTGGATCGACTCGGCCGGCAGGGGCGGCGCGGCCTCCTGCAGCTTGGTAAGCGCCGCCCGGTACGGGCCGGCCACCTCCTCGGGCATGGCGGCCTCGAAGATGCTCATGGCCTGCCCCATCTTCATGGCCCCGCCCTTGAGCTCGCCGAGGACCTTGAACATCTGCTCGGCGGTGCGGGCCTGGAGTTCGGCCGTGACGACCTCAGCGGGCTTGCCGCCGATGCGCTTGCCGAACCCCCACGCCGTGCGTCCGGCGTAGGACGCCGGAAGGGAGGCCATCTTCACGCTGCGCGTGATGGCGTTCCTGGGGATGTCCGGCATCCGCCCATTCTCGCCTGATTGCCGCCACCCCGCTCGGGCGGCACGCCCACACCCTGCTCAGCCGGCGTGGCGGACGACCAGGTCAAGCACGGCCGGCCCGTAGGAATCGAGCTTCTTGGGCCCGATTCCGGGGATCTCGAGAAGGGCGTCGACGTCGCCTGGCTGCTGCTCGGCGATGGCCACGAGAGTCACGTCCGTGAAGACGACGTAGGCCGGGACGCCCTTGTCGCGCGACTCGGCCAGCCGCCAGTCGCGCAACGCCTCGAGCAGGTCCTCGTTGAGGTTGGCCGGGCAGGTGCGGCATCGGCCCAAGGTCCGCTCCTCGGCGGTGACCAGGCCCTTGCGGCACACGCGACAGCGGGCCGGGCCCTTGCGCGAGCGCTCCCCCTTGGCCCGGCTGCGACCGCGATGGACCGAGCCTGCGGCGTCGCCGACCGGCACCGCTCCGGCGTCGACGAGGAACGGACTCACCGACCTGTGCTGGCGCCCGCCGGGCTGCCGTGCCCTCGCCCACGACAGGTGCAGCGCGTCAGCGGCTCGCGTGATCGCGACGTAGGCGAGTCGACGCTCCTCCTCGACCTGAGCCGGTGTCTCCGCATGCTGCAGCGGGAGCAGGCCCTCACTGCATCCGACGACGAAGACGACCCTCCACTCCAAGCCCTTGGCCGCATGCATGGACGCGAGCGTCACCCCATCGGCGACCGGCGCGTGCTGAACCTCGGCTCGGCCGTCCAGTTCGGCGACGAACGCCGGCAGCGACTCCTCGAGTCCGGCGGCGAGCTCGTCGGCCAGCGTCACGAGAGCGGACAACGACTCCCATCGTTCGCGCACGGCGCCGCTGGTGCGGGGCGCCTGGGCCGCCCACCCTGCTGCGCCGAGGACGGCGCGCACCTCCTCGCCCAGTGCCCCCTGCGGGACGCCACTGCGCGCTGCGCCGCGTAGTCGGGTGACGGCCTCGCGCACCTCGGGCCGGTCGAAGAACCGCTCGGTGCCGCGCAGGACGACCGGCACGCCCGCCTCCGCGAAGGCCTCCTCGAGCGCCTCCGACTGGGCATTGATGCGGAACAGCACGCCGATGTCACGGGCAGCCACTCCTTCGGCGACGTACTGGCGAGCGCGCCGGGCGACGCTGCTGGCCTCCTCGGCGTCGTCGGCATAGGCCGTGACGTCGGGAACAGGTCCGGTCGGTCGCTGTGAGCGAAGGACCAATGGCGCGGTCGGCGCCCGCTCGTCGCGCGGAGCCTTCGCGATGACGCCGTTGGCCAGGGCAACGATCTCCGGCGTGCATCGATAGCACCGCACCAGGCGCACCTCGCTGGCCTGCGGGTACGTCCCGCGAAACCCCTCGAGGAATCGCGGCGTGGCACCCGTGAACGTGTAGATGGTCTGGTGGGGATCGCCGACGACGCACACGTCATCTCGGTCGCCGAGCCACATCTCGAGCAGCCGCTGCTGCAGGGGGTTGACGTCCTGGTACTCATCAACGGTGAACCATCGGTATGCCGAGCGCACCTCGTCGGCGATGTCGGGTCGCTCGGCCAGCGCCCCAGCGGTGACCAGCAGCACGTCCTCGAAGTCGAGGAGGCCGCGATCGGTCTTGATCTGCTCGAAGGCCGCCAGCACGGACGCGACCGCCGCGCCGTCCGCGGCGAGGACCCGATTGACCCGGGCCGCCTGCTCGGCGATGGCCGGGCCGGTCAGGAAGTTGACCTTCGCCCACTCGACGTCGCTGCTGAGATCGCGCACGGTCGCGGCGTCGGTGGGCAGGCCGCAGCGATTGGCCGCCTCGGCCACGATGCGTGCCTTGCTCGGGATGAGCTCCGGGAAGGTGCCCACGCTCAAGCGGGGCCAGAAGTAGCGAAGCTGCCTCAGCGCCGCCGCGTGGAAGGTGCGGACCTGCGCACCCTCGACGCCCAGCGACCGAAGCCGGGTGCGCATCTCGCCGGCGGCTCGCGTCGTGAAGGTCACGGCGAGGGTTCGCCGGGGATCGTGGGCCCCCGAGGCCGCGCCGTGCGCGATGCGATGGGTGATCGCCCGCGTCTTGCCGGTGCCGGCGCCGGCGAGCACGACCACGGGCCCTTCCAGCGCCTCCGCGACCGCACGCTGCTCGTCGTCGAGGCCCTCGAGCGAGCCTTCCACGGTGAGCGACGACATGGCAGGCACGGTAGCGTCTAAGCCCATGCGGATGTACACGACGGTGTGGTGCGGCTACTGCCAGCGGCTGAAGGCCCAGATGGGCCGCGAGGGCATGACCTTCGAGGAGATCGACATCGAGAACGATCCCGAGGCGGCCGCATTCGTCGAGTCCGTCAACGGCGGCAACCAGACCGTCCCGACCCTGCTCTTCCCCGACGGGACCGCGCTGACCAACCCGTCAATCGGACAGGTCAAGGAGAAGGTGGCCTCGCTCTAGCGAGGGGGCACGGAGATCTCCCGGGACCAGTCCCCGGGAAGTTCACTGCCGTACCAGCGCTCGACGAGGCGCCGGGCGATCGACACCGACGGGGGCAGCCGCACCTCGCCACTCGCACAGGCAGCGGCGAGCTCTGCACGCGTGAACCAGTGCGCCTCGGCGATCTCCTCGCCATCGACATGGATCTCGGGCACGTCCGTCCACGCGTGGTAGCCGAGCATCAGCGAGCACGGGAAGGGCCACGGCTGGCTGCCCAGATAGGCGACGTCGTCCGGCCCGGTCGCGATGACGACACCGGACTCCTCGAAGACCTCACGGCGCAGCGCCGCCTCCGCCGACTCCCCCGCCTCGACGAACCCGGCAAGGGTGGAGAACCAGCCCGGTGCCCAGCGCTGCTGCCGGCCGAGCAGCGCCCGGTCCTCGCGGTCTCGGACCAGGACGATCACCGCCGGATCGGTGCGGGGGAAGTGCTCGCTGCCGTCGTCGGGGCAGCGTCGTGACCAGCCGGCCGCGTTGAACTCCGTGGGCGCACCGCACCTGGGGCATCGCGTGTGCGTGCGCAGCCAGTTGTCGAGGGCGACCGCGGTGACCATGAGGCCGGCATCCCGCGGGCTCAGGCGCGCACCCACCCGTCGTAGGTCGCCCCACCGCTCGGCCTCGTCGGCGTCCTCGTCGGCGTCCGGCGGCCGGTCGACATGCTCGGCGAAGTACGCAACGTCGTCCTCGTCGAGACCGAGGAACGTCAGGTCCGCCTCAGGCGAGACGTCGTGGGTCGACTCCAGCGTGAGCTCGGCATGGTCAGGGCGGGTCGCACTGACCCAGGCGGCGCCGTCGCTGACCCGCAGCACCTGCGAGCGTGGATCGGCGCGCCGGGCCGCCTGCCACTCCGGATCCGCTCGTCGCTCGGCCGCCCGATCGACGATGCCCCGCGCCAGCACGAGATTCGTCAGCAGCGTGCGGTCGGCATCCACGCCGTGAGCCTAACCGGGCGCGGGGACACGTCCATGACACGATGACGCCAGTCGACCAGGTCAAGGACACCGTTGAACGTCTTCATCCGACAGCTGACCGGCATCCGCTTCGTCGCGGCTGCCTGGGTGCTGCTGTACCACCTGCAGGTGCCCCTCGCCGCCCTCCACGTTCTCGCGATCCCGGGCGTCGCCGACGTTCTGCGCGTCGGCCGGCTGGGCGTCGACCTGTTCTTCGCGCTCTCCGGCTTCATCCTGACCCACACCTACCTGCGCCGTCTCGGCCCCGCCCTGAAGGCCCGCGGTGCGCTCGACTTCTGGTGGCTGCGCCTGGCCCGCATCTACCCCGTCCACCTGGTGATGATCTTCGTGGCCGGGGCCGCGGTCGTCGCCCAGGCCAAGGTGACCGGCGAGGCACTCGACCGCGACTGGCTCAACCCCGTCGACCTGCTGAAGAACCTCCTGCTCGTGCAGGAATGGGGTCCCGAACCGCAGCGCGGCTGGAACTTCGTCGCGTGGTCGCTTTCCATGGAGTGGCTGGCCTACCTGCTCTTCCCGCTGCTGGTGCTACTGCTGTGGTTCTTCCACAAGCGGCTGGCCACCTGGCTGCTCGGCATTGCCTGGATCGTCGCGCTCACCCCGCTGGTCATCTACGGCCTGTCGACAACGGATCCGTACTACACCGACAACTGGGGCTCGACCTACCGGATCCTGACCGAATTCACCGCGGGGGCGATCACGTACCTCTTCGTCATCCGGTTCCTGCCCGGCGACCGGCTGTCCGACCCCGCGTCCCCGAAGGTCGAGCGATCCGCCTCCGTGCTGGCCGTCGTGCTGCCCATCGTCGTCATCGCAGGCGCGATCTTCCTCGGCCACCTGCCGGCTGCGCAGCCGCCGCAGATCACCCTCGGCGGTGATGCCGAGCCCTTCCCGCCGTACTTCCACCTCCTGCTCGTGCCAGTGCTCATCGCCTGGATCGGCTCGCTCGCCCTGTCACGCCGCGGACTGGCGCGCTTCCTGTCGACACGCGCTCTCGTGCTGGGCGGCTTCATCTCGTATTCCCTGTACATGACGCATCTGGTGTGGTTCGGCCTGTGGCGCGCCGCGATGAAGGCCATCCACGTCAGCAGCGGACCGGTGTACGCCCTGGGCGTCGTCGCCCTCGTCGCCGGAGCGCTGATCATCGCCTGGCTGATGTGGCGATTCGTCGAGGAGCCGGCACGCGAACTGATGCGCAGCCGTGTCGGTGCCCGACGCAAGCCGACCGAGGAGGCCGGCGAGGCCATCGCGGAGTCGAAGGCCGACTCCGACAGCGCGGTTCCGGTGGACGTGCCCACGCCGGCCAGCGACCCCTTCGCAACCGATCAGCCGCCGGCCGCCGGCTAGATCTCGTAGCGGACCTGGAGCACGCCGCTGGGCCAGGACTGGACTGCCGTGCGCCGCAGCGGCCGCGGGCCTGGAATCCGGTGGAACAGCGGCAGGCCTCCGCCGAGCAGCACGGGAGCGATCGTGATGGTCAGGTCGTCGACGAGGTCCGCAGCGAGGAAATCACTGATCAGACGGCCGCCGTCGACGTACACATGCCTCAGGCCCGCCTCCGCCCACGCGTCGACGGCTTCCTGCGGAGTGCGCGACCAGAAGGTCACGTCGGGCCGGTCGGCCGGCGGACGGTGCGTGAACACGAAGACCGGACGCGTGCCGAAGGGCAGGGGGTCGAGGTAGGCGATGTAGTCGTACGTGCCGCGGCCCATGGCCAGGGCGTCGATCCCCTCGATGAACGGCTCCCACCCATAGTCCTCGGCAGGGTCCACGGCCTCGTCGAGCCAGTCGAGGTTGCCGTCCGTCGTGGCGATGTAGCCGTCAAGACTCGTCGCGATGTAGACCGACAGGCGTGGCCGGAGGGCAGTTTCGGCACTGGACATGACGGGATCCTCGCACTTTCACAGCTCGCGCAGTCGCCCCACGAGCTCGTCGGTTTCCGGTCGGAGCACCTCTCCCGTCGCGACCATGACGAAGGCGGCATCGACAGAATCGAGGGGGACGCCGGCCAGCTGGGCCCATGCCAGCCGGTAGATCGCCAGCTGCATCGCGTCGACCCCCTGCGAACCACCGGTCTTCCAGTCGATGACGTCGAACCGACCATCGGCCTCGAACACCGCATCGATGCGGCCGTTGACCACCCGGCCGCCGATCACGAGGGCGAACGGCACCTCGACCGCGACCGGGTCGCGGCCGCTCCAACCGCTGAGTCGAGAACGCCTCCTTGAGCGCCTCGAGAGCCTCGTCGGAACCGAGCTCAGCGTCGGCGGACCCGGGCAGGTCGTCGGGATCCAGCAGGGACTGCTGGCCGAACCTCGTCTCGACCCAGGCGTGGAAGTCGCTGCCCCGACGGGCCGCGGGGGCGGGCGGACGCGGCATCGGCCGGGCGAGCTCCTGCGCGACGGCGACCGGATCGGCCAGGGCATGCATCAAGCGTGCTGGCCGAGACGCTGCTGGGGAGGGGAACGACCCGTTCGCGAGCGTGCCGCTGCCGCTCCTCCTCCACGAGCGCCGTCGCCAGGACGTCCCAGCGGGCGATCGTCTCAGCGTCGGCGGCAGCCGTGCCCGAGGGTCGGGCCTGGCTGCCCAGCCCGGGCAGCTCGGGCTGGTGCGCCAGAGGGGCACGCACAGCGGCCGCCGCCGACTCCAGGGCCGCAAGCCGGTCGGCGGACACCGGCGCGGGCCACGGCGCGGGGGCCGCGAAGTCCTCGCCCTGGGGGTTCGCTTCATCGTCGCCCGGACGATCGGCCCAGTGCACCACCTGCCCGACGCCATCCAGGCACGCCTCGTGGACCAGCTCGAGGAAGGCGTCCGGGCCGCGCAGGGTCGCCTGCGAGGGACCCCACCAGTGCGCCGAGACCGTCAGGCCCCGCTCGGCTCGCGTGAAGGCGACATAGGCCAGGCGCTCGTTCTCGAGCTCGGAGACTGCACGCAGCACGAGCTTGTAGGCAGCATGGTCCTTGGCCTTGGGGGCGTCGCCATTCAGCGGGAACTCTCCGAGCTCGTCGGTGCAGTCGTCGCGTAAGGGCCAGGGGACGGTATGCGCACTCGTCGGCCACTGGGATCGCCCCCGGCCGCCCGGGAAGGCGCCCTCGGCGACGAACGGCACGAAGACGTAGCCGAACTCGAGACCCTTCGCCTTGTGGATGGTCAGCAGCTGCACCGCGTCGGCCGGGCCCGTGACGTCGAGGTCGATCGAGATGTCGAACCGCTCGGCGTCGCGCAGCCGGCCGAGGAAGGCACCGAGCGTCATGCGCCCGTCAAGGTCGGTGAACTCCGCGGCGAGATCGAGGAACGCGGCAATCGCATGCTGCTGCTGGGCCGCGATGGCGGGCGGCCCGAGAGCCGCCTCGACCTCCAGGCCGGTCGTGCGGATGACGCGAAGGATGAGGTCGGTCAGCGGTTCGCCTACGTGGCGGCGCAGGCGCCGCAGCTCGGCGGCCATGGCCGTGTAACGCTCGCGAGCCTCTGCCGAGTAATTGTCGGCATCGCCGAGGTCCTCCAGCGCCTCGGTCAAGGACACCGCCTCCACCATGTCGCTGCCGGCCACCGCGTCGTCGAGGGCGGAGTCGATGTCCTCCTGAGCGGACCTCTGCCGACCTCCCGACAGCCCTGCGGCACGCGCCCCGAGCGCCGCCAGGTCGCGCACGCCGATGCGCCAGCGCGGCCCGGTCGCCAGTCGCACGAATGCGGCATTCGCGGTGGGGTCGAGGATGACCTCGAGCATGGCGCGCAGGTCGACGATCGCCGGCTGGGCGAGTAGCGCAGCCGCACCGAGCAGTTGCGTGGGAACCCCCGCGCGCCGCAGGGCCTGGTCGACCGCGACCAGGTCTCGCCCGGTGGCGGCCAGCACGGCGATCTGCGACCAGTCCGCGTGCCCCGCATGGGTCGCCTGGATCTCCTGCACCAGCCAGGCCACCTCCTCGGCGTAGGTCGTGAAGAGGGCGCAGCCGACGGCGCCCGGGCCCTTGCCGGTGTCGGCCGGTGTCAGCGGCTCGACGCCCGCGTGGATCGTGCGCAGATGTTCGGACGCCCGATTGGCGATCTCGAGGATGTTCGGGCCCGAACGGCGATTCTCGGACAGCGCGAAGCGGACGGCAGACGACGTGCTGGCCACGCGGCGGGGGAAGTGCGACGGGAAGTGCTCGATGTTGTCAACGCTCGCGCCGCGCCAGCCGTAGATCGCCTGGCAGGGATCCCCGACCGCCATCACGGCGTGCCCGTTGCCGAAGGCCCTCTGCAGGAGCATCCGCTGCGCGATCGAGGTGTCCTGGTACTCGTCGAGCAGGACGACCGGGAACCTGGCGCGAAGGTCCGCTACGACGTCGGGGTACCTGTCGACGATCTCGCCCGCCAGTCGGATCTGGTCGGCGAAGTCCATGACCTCGCGTTCGGCCTTCTCCGCTCGCCACTGCTCGACGAGGTCCGCGAGCACCGCGCGAAGGCTCGACACGCGCTCCATCTGCCGCCCGATCAGCTGCAGCGAGTCAGCGCTGTGCAGCATCGCGAGCATGTCGTCGTCGAAGTCGCGCAGTTCCGCCGGCGCGATGGCCAGTTCGGTCAGCTCGTCGTCGAGGCTGAGCAGGTCGTTGGCGACGTCGATCGGGTTGCGACCGAAGTCGAACAACGGGAGGGTCGAGCGGCATACGACGCGATGCGCCAGCTGCTGCCGCGCGCCATCGGTGAGCATCGTCGTCATCGGCTCGCGACCGAGTCGGATGCCGTGCTCGGCGACGATCCGCGCGCAGAAGGCGTGGTACGTGAACGCCTGCGGGTCGCCGATTGGATTGTCGTCGTCATCGCTGTCGCGGATGACGCCCGCGGACACCAGCGCCGATACCTGGTCGCGCATGGCCCGCAGCAGCTGGCCCGCGGCCTTGGTGGTGAACGTCAGCCCAAGGACGCCCTCAGGCGCCACGTGACCGCTGCCGACCAGCCAGGCAACGCGCGCTGCCATCGACGTGGTCTTGCCGGAGCCGGCCCCCGCGACGATGACGGCCGGCTCGAGCTCGGCCGACACCGCAGCCCACTGCTGCTCGGTGAGGCGTGAAGCCCAGCACGGTGTCGAGGGCGATCTTGGTCAGGTCGGACCCGGTCATGGGACCACCTGCTCACCGGCGGGCTTGGCCGGGCACGAGGTGCTGTAGGCGCAGAACCGGCAGGCCGACCCGAGGGTGGCCGGGAACGACTCGCTGCGCAGGACCGCCGCGGCCGCGCCGAGCTTGCGCTCGACCCAGGTCGGCGTCTCGGCGCCGAGGGGCTCCTGGAACTGGACCTTGGGGTCGGGGCTGTTCTTGCCCGCGGGCACCCGCAGCTGGACCAGCGCGGCCCCGCCCACGCGGGGCGCGTCAGCAGGTTCGGCGGGCGCGTCGGCGTCGCCCGGCTCGTCCGCCGTGCGCAGGCCCCCTTCGCGAAGCATCAACTGGTAGACGCCCAGCTGGCCATGCTCGGGGATGTCCTTGTCGGGCACGCCGCGCTTCATGTTCTTCAGGTCGATCGGGACGAGGCGACCATCGGCGTCGCGTTCCACGCGATCGACGTAGCCGCGCAGCCGGACGGTGTCCTCACCGCCACCGGGGACCGGGACCGTGAGCTCCGTGCCGACCGCCGCCTCGGTGTCGACGAGTTCACGATCCTTACGGACGTGGTACTCGAGGAACCGGCCGAGCGCCGCCCGCGCCTCCCGCCGCTCCGCCACGGACTGCCATCGGGCCTCGAACCGCAGCTCGCCCCAGATCCGGTCGACCTGGGCATCCATGTCGTCGAGGCTCGCCGGGATCTCGCCCTTCGCCACGAAGTCCGCGACCGCGTGGACGACGCTGCCGAAGCTGGTGGCGGTGCCACGCGACGTCTCTGCGTGGGCCTCATGCTCGAGGAACCACTTCATCGGGCAGGACAGGATCCCGTCGAGTCCGCTGCCGCTCAGCGCGATCGGCCGGTCCGGGTCGCGCACGGGACGCGGACCGTCGGAGAGGTCGTTCAGGCCCCACCAACGCGTCGGATCCGCAAGCGGCACGACGGGTCGGCCGTCATCGTCGCGCTGCGCCGCGAGCAGCGCGAGTTGCGTGAGCGCCGCCTCGCGAACGACGGGCGCTGCGAGCGGATCGAGGGTGGTGGCGCGCAGTTCGGAAACGAGTCCGGCCAGGGAGACCGAGTGGGCCGGCCGGCCGGTCACGTGCACCGCCTCGAAGCCACCGCGGGCAGGTCGTCGACGAATCGACTCGGCCGATCACCGTTGTCGTCGGCCGGCCGGACCGCGCACACATGCAGGTGGGTGCGCGCCCGCGTGCACGCCACGTAGAACAGGCGACGCTCCTCCTCCAGCAGGTCGCCGGCGTCGCGGGCCAGGGCCGACCCCTGTGGCCGTCAGCTCCTCGGCGCGCAGGGTCGAGCCGCGGGCCCTCAGGTCGGGCCAGCTGCCCTCCTGGAGCCCGACGACCCACACCTGGTCCCACTCGAGGCCCTTGGCTCGATGCGCCGTCAGGACGCGCACGGCATCGACATGCGTGCCACGGTCGGCCACGGGCTCGGCGGGAATCTGCTGGTCGTTCAGGGAGTCGAGGAACATGCGGACGCCCAGGAATCCCGGATAGCGCCCGGTGAGTCGCTCGGCGGCGTCGAACAGCGCGATCACGGCATCAAGGTCGTGGTTGGCTGGGCGCGAGCCCTCGAGGGCCGCGGTGCGCAGTCGCTGCGACCAGCCGTGCGGCGAGGCTCCCCCCGTCCAGAGGCGCCAGAGGACCTCCTGAGGGGTCGCTCCGTCGGCGATGAGCCCGTTGACGTCGTGGAGCAGTGCGTTGAGACGACGCACGGCGTCGGCTGCAGGATCACGCGGCGGCAGGGCGTCGACGTCGAGCCGGTCGGTGTCCTGGAGCAGGCCGGCGAGCACGGCGTCGCGAATGAGGACCTCCGACGGGGCCGTCGCGGTGCCCGCCTGCGTGGTTCTGTCGTCGCAGCGCACGGCCCAGCCGCCGCACGTCGGACGATGTCAATCCGCCGATCGGCCCGGTGAGCACGTCGAGGACGAGGGCAGGCGTCGCGGTGTCGGATCGTGAGGCCAGGGCCAGCGCTCCCAGGAGGGTCGCCACCGCCGGCTCCGATCGCAGTGGGATCTCGTCTGCCGCGACGACGACGGGAACGCCGGCGATGGCAGGGCCCGTTGGATGACGGGCAGCTGCTGGCCGCTGCGCACGAGCACCGCCATCGCCCGCCATTCGACACCACTATCGACATGGGCGAGGCGCAGCTCGCGGGCGATGTGGGCCGCCTGCGCCCCGGCGTCGTCGTAGGTGCGGATCGAGACGAGGTCGAGACCGGCGGCGCGTTCGGCGCAGGCCGGGGTGCGATGCGCGCGAGCCTCGGCCACCGGCAGTCCCGGCGGCAGGCGATCACCGAGCGCCACGGTGGCGGCCTCGCGGATGCGAGGGCCGAACCGCCGCGTCGTGCCGAGTACGGCGACGGGCGCTGGCCGACCGGCCCCATCGGCGAACACGTCCGGAAACCGAAGGATGCCGCGCACGTCGGCACCCCGGAAACCGTAGATCGCCTGATCCGGGTCGCCCACCGCGACGAGGGAGCAGCCGGGTCCAGCAAGCGCCTTGAGCAGTGCCACCTGGAGGCGGTCGGTGTCCTGGTACTCGTCCACGTAGATGGCCCGATAGCGTCCCCGCAGATGGGCGGCCAGCTGTGGATCGGAGACGCGGAGAAGCGCCTGGTACAGGAGCTCGGTGTAGTCGAGGACGTTCTCGAAGCCCATGACGTCCTGCTCCTGGCTGGCGAGCTGGCCGATTGCCACCCACGCCGGCCGGCCGCTAGCCGCGCCGATGCGGCGCAGGTCGCTGCCCTGCAGGCCGAGCTCGCGGGCGCGTGACAGGACCGCGCGGACCTCGTTGGCAAGGCCGAGGGTGGATACGGCGCCCATGAGGTCGTCGGGCCACTCGATCGAGCCGTCGGCCACGGCGCCCCGGAGCAGCTCGCGGATGCGGACGTCCTCCTCGGCCCCGGACATGAGCCGCGGCGCGGTCAGGTAGCCGTCAACGGTGTCGGTCTGGCGGACGAGGCCGTAGGCGAAGGAGTGGAAGGTGGCGACCGTGGGGACGACCCCGCCACCGAGCCGGCTGACGACCCGGTCACGCAGTTCGCCGGCCGCCTTGCGCCCGAAGGTGAGGGCCAGCACCTGGTCGGGGGCCAGCGGGTCGTGCGGATCGGCCAGCCGGGCGCAGATCGCCTCGACGATGGTCGTGGTCTTGCCGGTGCCCGGGCCGGCGAGGACCAGAAGGGGGCCGGCGCGGTGATCGACCACCCGCTGCTGGTCGGCGTCGAGCACGGGGGCGCATGTGCCGGACGCTGGGGAGGCGTCCAGGACCCATCGCATGAGGCATGGATACCACCCGGGTCCGACACATGACGGGTCGTGTCTGACACCATCGAGCCCGTGAGTGAGTCCGGGCCGTCGCGAGGAGCGAGCGCAGCGAGCCCCGCAGCAGCGGCCCCCGACGGCATCGGGCCGTCGCGAGGAGCGAGCGCAGCGAGCCCCGCAGCAGAGGGACCCGATGAGCCTCGAGCGGGCGATCTCGTCGAGACCCCGGTCACCGAGCCTGTCCCGCTCCCCGAGCACACCCTGGTGATCGAGGACGGCGTGGTGCCCCGCCGGCTCCGCAGGCCCCTCGACCTCGCCCGGTTCGTCCTGGCGATCGTCATCACCATCGTGATCGTGCTGGTCGGCTACTTCGCCACGCAGACGGCTGCCGGGATCGACACCGACCTCACGACCGGCGCCGCCCTGCTGCCGTCCCTCGTCGTGCTCGTGCTGAACGTCATCGGCGGCATCGGGACCCTGGGTCTGCCGATCGCGGCGGCCGTCGCCTTGCTGCTGCGCCGTCGCATGCGCCAGTTGCTCGACGCGTTCGTCGCGCTGCTCATCGCCATCGTGCTGCTCGTCGGCGTCTCGCTGATCGTGTCGCACGCGGACGTCCCCCGACTCCTAGCCGCGCTGGCCGGCTCGACGAGTCCGAACAGCACCGCCACCGCACCCATCCTCGGCGGGCTCGTGGCGTTCATCACCGTCACCCGACTGGTGAGTCGGCGCCCGTGGAACCTGCTGTCCATCGTCGTCGTGGGCTCGCTGGTCGTCGTCGCGATCCTCAGTGCGGGCATCGCCCTCGCCGGCGTGGGGATCTCGGTGACGATCGGGTGGGGCGTCGGGCTGCTGACCCGCTACATCGCGGGTACGCCCACGACGCGTCCGAGCGGGATGGAAGTCGCCGACGCCCTCACCAAGGGCGGTTATCCGATCACCATGCTGCGCGCCCAGGAGTCCACGTCGAAGGGGCGGCGCTACATCGCCACCACGCGAGCCGGGGGCCAGATCGTTGTGGCGGTTCTCGACCGTGACCTCGAGGGTGCGGGCCTCGTCAACGCCATCTACACGAACCTGAGACTGCGCGACGACAGCGCCGGTCGGGCGTTCAACATGCGCGAGACCCTCGACCATGCTGCCCTCGTCGCCTTCGCTGCCGAGTCGGCCGGCGCACCCGAGCCACGCCTGCTGCTCGCCAGCGAGGTTGGCCCCGACTCGTGCCTTCTTGCCTACGAGGCCGTTGTCGGACACAGGTTCGCCGATCTCGACGTGATCACCGAGACCGACCTCGAGCAGGCGTTCCGCGCCGTCCGTACCCTCCACGAGAGCCAGATCAGCCATCGCTCGCTGACGGCCAGCCACTTGATGCGCGCGGACGACGGCTCGGTGTGGCTGATCGGCGGAGACCGCGGGAGCATCGCCGCGGGCGACGTTGCGCAGCGCATCGACATCGCCGAGCTGCTGTGCACCCTGGCGATGCTGACCGACGTCGATCGCGCCGTGGACGCCGGGCGGCTCGTGCTCGGGGTCGAGGGCCTGGCCCGCGCGCTGCCCGCACTGCAGCCCGTGGCCATGACGCACGAGACGCGACGCGCGGTCCGCAAGTACAAGGGCCTGATGGTGCGACTGCGCGATCGGCTGGCGGAGATCCGGCCAGGCGCTGACGCCGAGACGATCCAGTTCGAGCGCATTCGCCCGCGCACCCTGGTCATGATCGTCGTCGGGACGATTGCCGGCTACCTGCTTCTGTCTCAACTCGCGCAGGTCGACCTGGCCACGCTCATCACCACCGCCGACTGGCGATGGGCGCTCGTCGCCCTGGTGCTCAGCGCGATGACCTTCGTCGCCGCGGCCTGGTCACTGTCCGGCTTCGTCCCCGAGCATCTGGCACTTCATCGAACGATCCTCGCGCAGCTCGCCGGCTCCTTCGCCACGCTCGTCTCCCCGCCGACCATCGGGTCGATCGCGATCAACGTGCGCTTCCTGCAGAAGGCGGGGCTGCATCCGGCGCTGGCCGCCGCGAGCGTGGGCGTGGCCCAGGTCATGGCGTTCGTCGCCCACATCCTCCTGCTGTTCGGGTTCGGCATCGCGGCCGGAACGCAGGCCGACCACACGTTCAACCCGCCGCAGTGGGCGGTGATCCTCGTTGTCGTGTTCGTGATCGTCGTCCTGGCGCTCCTCGCGGTTCCCGCCGTCCGCCGCACGATCGTCAAGCGTGTTCAGCCGACGCTCAAGGAGGTCATCCCCCGCCTCATCACCGTCGTGCAGCGTCCGATGAAGCTGGTCGAGGGCATCGGCGGGATCCTGCTCCTCAACGCGGCATTCATCGGCGTCCTCTACGCCTGCGTTCTCGCCTTCGGCGGCGAGATGAACGTTGCCGTGGTGGCGGTCGTCTACCTGGCCGGTGCCACGTTGGGCCAGGCCGCCCCGACGCCCGGTGGCCTGGGTGCGGTGGAGGCGGCCCTGTCCGCGGGCCTCACGGCTGGCGGCCTTGACGCGGGCACGGCGGTGTCCGCTGTGCTGCTCTTCCGCCTGGTGACGTTCTGGCTGCCCACTGTTCCGGGATACTGGTCATTCAACTGGCTGACGAAGAAGGGCTTGCTATGAGCGACGCATCCGCCACGCACCAGCATGTGCGGCTGACCTTCCCGCCCGGTCCGGCGACGGAACCGGTCATCTACGAGATCGTCACGCGTTTCGCCGTCGTGCCGAACATCCGTCGCGCATCCATCCAGGACCACACCGGTTGGATGGTCCTCGACCTCAGCGGCGACGCCGATTCGGTGAAGTCCGCCATCGACTACATGGAGTCGATCGGGGTCGACGTGTCGCGCGTCGAGGGTGACGTCCTCGAGGGCTGACGCTCGGCCCGAACGTCCACGCACCGCCGACGAACTAGGCACACGAGTGACCCCCGCCTGAGGGGGTGGCGGGGGTCTTCTCGTTCACGGCGCTACAGCGGCCTGGTGGCTACCTTGTCCTTCGCACCTCCAGCGCAGCTGATGTCCGTGATCTCCCGTTACCTGGACCGAGTGGCCAGGAGTCGACCGGTAGCGATCAGGCACACGCCCGTCGCCGTCAGGGCCAGGAGCAGCAGCCCTGCGTTCGGGCCATGGTCGCCGCTCGAGCCGCCACCCGCGTTGACTGCGCTCGGGATCGTCGCGGTCGGAACCGTGGCGACACCAGCGTCCACGTTGGCCGGCTGGGCCACGTGCACCTTGGCGGGCTTCTTCGTCGGGATGGTCGCCGGCTTCGGTGCAGCGATGACAACCGGCGCTTCCGCGGCCGACACGACCGGACCGCAGGCGCCCTTCGAGGCGCCGCCCGGCGTCTTGGCAGCGATGTCTGCAGCCGCAGCAGCATTGGCGGCTTCGTTCGCCATGAAGATCGCGTCGGCATCGCTGATCCCGCTGGTGGCCGTTCCTGCGCCGCTGTAGTTCACGACCGTGTCGGTCGTTCCGTCAGCAAGGCAGAGGTCAAGCTGGCCATGAACGTTGGCCGACTGCGTGAACTTCGGATTGGCCGGGGGATTGTCCTTGCAGACTCCGTCAACGAGGGTTTGAGTCGTGGTGCACTCGACCGGCGGAGGTGGGCAGCTCGCGTCCGACGGATCAAGGTCGCACTTCGGTACGCACTGACCGTCGACCAGGGACTGGCCTTCATCACAGTCGGGAACGCACTCACCGTTGCTCAGGACTTCGTCATCGGCGCACTTCGGGACGCATTGCCCGTCGTGGCTGGCCTGGAACCCGTCCTCGCACGGCTTCGGCTCGCACTTGCCATCATGCGTGGCCTGGAACCCGTCCTCGCACGGCTTCGGCTCGCACTTGCCATCATGCGTGGCCTGGAACCCGTCCTCGCACGGCTTCGGCTCGCACTTGCCATGCCCGTCGCGCTCCATCCATGCCTTGTCGCACGGCTTCGGCTGGCACACGCCATGCCCGTCGCGCTCCATCCATGCCTTGTCGCACGTTGCCTTCGGCTGGCACACGCCATGCCCGTCCCGCTCCATCCATGCCTTGTCGCACGGCTTCGGCTGGCACACGCCATGCCCGTCGCGCTCCTGCCAGGTCTGCGGGCACGGGGGCGGCGTCCTGGGCACGTGCCGTGCGTGGCGAGAACCCAGTTGGGGTCGCCCGCGTGGTTGACCCAGGCAGACTTCGCGATCGTCTCGACGTTGTAACCGAATCCGGTCTCTCCGCGCCCACCGACGTAATGGCAGACCGTCACCTTCTCCTCGTGACTGCTGCCGGTTGCGGAGGCGGACGGCGCTGCGAACGCCAGACAGGTGGCCACCAGAGCCACCGTGCCGGCCACCGCCGCCAGAGCCTTCATCATCCCGTGCCGAGTCCGCCGTGCGGCCGACACGTTCACGTTTGCTGACATGGTTCCCGCCCCTTTTCCCTCTCGATGGGGTTTCCCACCTTCAGGATGCTGGGTGCGGGTGCCCGTCGAGCTTGTGCGGGCGATCACAAGACGAACAACGTCAGCAGTATTCGAGCAAGGACCGGATAATCGCCCTACTCAGAGTGCATCCACCGAAGAATCGGCGTAGGTTCAGGCGTCGTCGGAGCAGCCCGTTTCATGACATTTCGGCTAATACGACGGCTTGTCGGGCTCGATCTGATGGACCCAGGCGTTGATCCCGCCGCCCACGTGGATGGCGTCCGAGAAGCCCGCTCCCTTGACCACGGCGAGCACCTCGGCCGACCGCCCGCCCACCTTGCAGTGCAGGACGATCTGCTTGTCGCTGGGCAGCTTCTCGAGCGCCGATCCGTCGAGGAACTCCCCCTTGGGGATGAGGACGGCACCATCGATGCTGACGATCTCGAACTCGTTGGGCTCGCGAACGTCCACCAGCAGGAAGTCGATGTCACCGGCCTCGCGCGCATCGAGCATGTCCTTCAGCTGCACCACCGAGATCGTCGAGTCGCGGGCGGCATCGGCCGCCTCGTCGGAGATCGTGCCGCAGAACGCCTCGTAGTCGATGAGCTCGGTCACCGTCGGGTTCTCGCCGCAGACGGCGCAGTTCGGGTCCTTGCGGATCTTCACCTGCCGGTAGATCATCTCCAGCGCGTCGTAGACCATCAGGCGGCCGAGCAGCGTCTCGCCGACCCCGGTGATCAGCTTGATCGCCTCGGTCACCTGGATCGAGCCGATGGACGCGCAGAGCACGCCCAGCACACCGCCCTCGGCGCAGGACGGAACCATTCCCGGCGGCGGTGGCTCGGGGTACAGGCAGCGGTAGCACGGGCCGTACTCGGCCCAGAACACGCTGGCCTGGCCGTCGAACCGGTAGATAGACCCCCACACGTACGGCTTGCCGAGCAGGACGCACGCGTCGTTGACGAGGTACCGGGTGGCGAAGTTGTCGGTGCCATCGACGATCAGGTCGTACTGCGCGAACAGGTCCATGACGTTGCTGGAGTCGAGGCGCTCCTCGTGCAGGTTGACCTGCACGTAGGGGTTGATCTCCTTGACCTTGTCGCGGGCGCTCTCCGCCTTCGAGCGGCCGATGTCGCTCTGGCCGTGGATGATCTGCCGCTGCAGGTTGCTCTCGTCAACGGTGTCGAACTCGACGATGCCGAGCGTCCCCACGCCGGCGGCAGCCAGGTACATGAGGGTCGGGCTGCCCAGTCCGCCAGCTCCGACGGCAAGCACCTTGGCGTTCTTGAGCCGCTTCTGCCCCGCCATGCCGACATCCGGGATGATCAGGTGGCGGCTGTAGCGACGCACCTCGTCCACGGACAGGGCGTCGGCCGGCTCGACCAGGGGCAGAAGGCTCACGGGAACTCCAAGCATCAGCAGCGGGGCAGGTCGGCCGTTGGCCGGATGCTGACCCTAACGCCCGACCCGCGGGCGTCATTCCCGCGGCTCAGCGCTCCTGCGAGGGGTTCGCAGGAAGACCCTGGCGCGGTCAGCCCTCGGGCAGTTCCGTTACCGACAGGACATTGCCGTCAGGATCCGCGAACCAGGCGACCCGCGCACCCGTCGGCGTCGTCCACAGACCCCGCTCGTCCTGGCCCATCCCGTCGTAGCGCAGCAGCGCGACGCCCGCCGAGGCGAGTCGGTCGGACACTTCCGCGGCGTCGGCAACGGTCCAGCCGAGCACGGTGAACGGCTGCGGCGACCAGTTCTCGGCGAGGGTTACCCGCACCGTTGTCTCACCCGAGAGCAGGACGAGCGCGAAGTCGTTGATGTCAACCACCCGCATTCCCAGCGCCCCCTCGTAGAAGTCCCGGGATCGGGCAAGGTCGTGCGAGGGCACGAAGGCGACGACGGCGTCGAACACGGAATCACTCCTGGCTGCTAGGTCTCCGATGTTGCCGAGTTGAGCCCCTGGGCGACGAGGTTGCGCATGGAGCGCAGCGCGACCGACAAGGTGGCCAGGTCGGGCTCCTCCACCGCGTCGATCTCGGCGAGCGTGGACTTCGCACGGGCGACACCCTCCGCGTGCGTCTCCTCCCACGCCGTCAGTCGCTCGGTCGGCGGCTGATCGGGTGGGGTGGACGCCAGGACGCGCGCCGTCAGACCGGCAACGACGGCGTAGAGGTCGCTGCGCAAGGCATGCCGTGCCAGAGCGCTCCACCGGTCATCACGCGGCAAACCGGTGATCCGCACCAGGGTGCGGTCGATGTCGTACCGCTCCGAGATCGCGAAGTACAGCGGTACCACCGTCTTCGGCGGCTCGCCGGCGCGCGAGCACACATCGACGATGTCAAGCAGTGCGTAGACGTCGAGCGCCGACGCAGTGCTCCGGGCGAGGGGCTCAGGCGCCCCCGCGGCCACGAACCGCTGTGTCAGCCGCTCGAACCGCTCGCGCTCTCGGCCCAGTAGCGCCGTGGGGACGGCATGCGCCGTGTCGCTGACGACAGCCTCGAAGTGACCGATCTCGCCCTGGACGTCCAGCAGACCACCGCGCGTCTGCAGGAACCAGCGCGTTGCCCGGTCGAGCAGGCGGCGGTTCTCCAGATGCAGGGCGGTCTGCGCAGACGTCGGGATCAGGTTGTCCTGTTCGTTGATGCGCTCCCAGATCCCGGCGATGTCGAAGATCTCCATCGCCGCGGAGGCGGCCCTGACGACCTCGACCGCGCTGGCGCCGGTCTCCTCGATCGCTCGGAAGATGAACGTGATCCCCGCGATGTTGAGCAGGCTGTTGCAGGTGACCGTGCTGATGATCTGCGTGCGCAGGGGATGGTCGTGCAGCGCAGCGCCGAAGCGCTCGTGAAGGGTCGGAGGGAAGTAGCTCTCAAGCGCCCCGCCGAAGAACGGCTCCGACGCGATCGCAGAGTCGTTCAGCTCTTTGGTCAGCCAGATCTTCGAGTAGGCGAGCAGCACGGCCAACTCCGGCGAGGTGAGACCGACACCCGCCTGCCGACGCAGTCGCAGTTCCTCGTCGTCGGGCAGGAACTCGATCGCACGGTCGAGCAGGCCCAACTTCTCGAGTTCGCGGATCATGCGCTGGTGCACCGTGATCATGTCGGCAGCACCCACCCGCGCGTTGCCGAGCACGACGTTCTGCCCGTAGTTGTCCTCGAGCACCTGCTCGGCGATGACATCGGTCATCGACGCCAGGAGTGCGTTGCGCTCGCCGTCGGGAAGCTCACCACGATGGATGAGGTCGTCGAGCAGGATCTTGATGTTGACCTCGTGGTCGGACGTGTCGACGCCCGCCGAGTTGTCGATCGCGTCGGTGTTGAGCCGGACGCCGTGCTGGGACGCCTCGACGCGGCCGAGCTGCGTCATGCCGAGGTTCCCGCCCTCGCCGATGACACGGCAGCGCAGGTCGTTCCCGTTGATGCGGATCCGGTCGTTGGCCTTGTCGCCGACGTCCGCGTTGATCTCGCTCTGCGACTTCACGTACGTGCCGATGCCACCGTTCCAGAGGAGGTCGACCGGCGCCTTGAGAGCTGCACGGATGAGCTCCTCGGGGGTCATCGTCCGGACGTCGAGCGGCGATCCCGAGAGCGTCGCGCACCTGCGGCGTCAGCTCGATGGACTTGGCCGCGCGGGAGAACACGCCACCGCCCTCGGAGATCAGGCTGGTGTCGTAGTCGGCCCATGACGACCTCGGGAGGTCGAAGAGCCGGCGGCGCTCGTTGAACGACGAATGCGCATCAGGATTCGGGTCGACGAACACGTGCCGGTGATCGAATGCCACGACGAGTCGGATGTGGCTGCTGAGCAGCATGCCGTTTCCGAACACGTCTCCGCTCATGTCGCCGACGCCGACCACGGTGAAGTCCTGCTCCTGCGTGTCGAGGTCGAGCTCGCGGAAGTGACGCTTGACCGACTCCCAGGCACCACGCGCCGTGATGCCCATCGCCTTGTGGTCGTAGCCCACGGAGCCGCCCGACGCGAACGCATCGCCCAGCCAGAAGCCGTACTCGGCAGCGACCGAGTTGGCGAGGTCGGAGAAGGTCGCGGTGCCCTTGTCGGCGGCCACGACGAGGTAGGTGTCGTCGGCGTCATATCGGACGACGTCGCGGGCCGGCACGACCTTGCCGTCGACGAGGTTGTCGGTGATGTCGAGCATCGAGCGGATGAACTCGCTGTAGGCCTCCTTGCCCTCCGTGAGCCAGGCCTCGCGGTCAAGGCTTGGGTCGGGCAGCTGCTTGGCGTAGAAGCCGCCCTTCGCCCCGACCGGAACGATGACGGCGTTCTTCACCTCCTGCGCCTTGACCAGGCCCAGCACCTCCGTGCGGAAGTCCTCCTGCCGGTCGCTCCACCGCAGGCCACCGCGCGCGACGGATCCGAACCGCAGGTGAACACCCTCGACGCGCGGCGCGTAGACCCAGATCTCGAACTGGGGCTTGGGCAGCGGCAGGTCGGGGATCGACCGCGGGTCGAACTTGAAGGCGACCGACGAGCGATCGATGCCGTCCTCGTCGACCTGGAAGAAGTTCGTGCGCAGCGTCGCCTGGATCAGCGCGAGGAAGGTGCGCAGGATGCGATCCTGGTCAAGGCTCGCCACGTCGTTGAGCGCCTCCTCGATCTGCTCGACGACGTGTGCGGCCGCCATCCCCCGGCCGTCGAGGTCGCCCGGTGCGAAGCGCGTCTCGAACAGTCGCACGAGCAGCCGCGTGATGTCAGCGTTGCCGATGATGACGTCCTCGAGGTACTTCTGGCTGAACGTCGAGCCGACCTGGCGCATGTACCGCGCGTAGGCGCGCAGCACCAGCGCCTGCCGCCAGCGCAGGCCCGACTTGACGACGAGGGCGTTGAAGCCGTCGACCTCGCAGCGGCCGCGCCAGGCGACACCGAAGGCCTCCTCGAAGCGCTCGGCCAGTGTCGCGTGATCGGGGATGTCGCCGTCCGGCAGCAGCATTCCGAAGTCAAGGATCCATGCGGGTTCCTGCATGACGCGGGTGATCTCGTAGGGGTACTCGTCGACGACGTCAACACCCATCGACTGAAGGATGGGCAGGACGCGCGAGAGCGACATGGCCGGGCCAACCCGGGTGACCTTCAGCCGAAGGTCACGGCGCCCGCTGTTCGGCGGCTCGTAGATCTCCAGCGACAGCTCGCCCGGCTCAAGGCCCTCGATGACGAGTACGTCGTTGACGGCTCGCGCCGGGGCGAAGTCCTCCTTGTAGGCCTCGGGGAACGACGACGCGTACGAGCGCAGCATCGGTCGCGCGGCCACCTCGCCGGCGCGCGCGACGAGCGCGCCGGTGAACTGGTCCTCCCAGCTGCGTGTTGCGGCCGCCACCTGAGCCTCGAGCGTCGCGATGTCGACGTGCGGAAGACCCTGACCCTCCGGCACCCGGATGACGTAGTGCACGCGGGCGAGGACCGACTCGGTCACGCGGGCGGTGTAGTCGCACGCCACACCGCCGAAGGCCTCAAGGAGAAGGCGCTCCACCCGCAGGCGCACGGCCGTGTTGTAGCGATCACGCGGCAGGTACACGAGGCACGACATGAACCGGCCGTAGTCGTCCGGTCGCAGGTAGAGCTTGGTGTGCCGGCGCTCCTGCAGGTGCAGGACCGACTCGGCGATGTCGGCGAGCATCGCGTCACTGGTCTGGAAGAGCTCGTCGCGCGGATACGTCTCGAAGAACTGCAGGAGGTCCTTCGCGTTGTGCGAGCCGGAGGCGAAGTCGAGTGCCTCGATGAGGTGCTCGTACTTGTTCCGCAGGATGGGGATGTCGAGGATGCTCTGGGTGTAGGCGCTCGAGGAGTAGAGGCCCAGGAAGCGACGCTCGCCCACCACGTTGCCCTGTGCGTCGAACTTCTTGACGCCGATGTAGTCGAGGTAGACCGAGCGATGCACGGTCGACCGCGCATTGGCCTTCGTGAGCACCAGCAGCTTCGGCTCGCGAGCGAGCGCGCGCACTGCCGGCGGCATCGTCGCGAAGCTGTGCGACGCCGTGTCCTCGTCATGCGGCTGCGAACGCAGGATGCCCAGGCCGGTGCCGGTGACCGGCAGCAGGACGTCCTCGCCCTGCCACTGGGCGAGCGCGTACTCGCGGTACCCGAGGAAGGTCAGGTTGTCGTCGGCCAGCCAGCGGAGCAGGTCGACAGCCGACGACACCATCTCGCCTGACAGTCCCGCGGGCGGCGCAGCGGTGATCTCCTCCGCGAGGATGACGGCCCGCGAACGCATCGCCCGCCAGTCCTCGACGGCGACGCGCACGTCCCTCAGGACCCTCTGCACGTGATCGTCGACGCCACTGATGTCGTCGGAACGGAAGTTGTGCGCCACCTCGATCCACATCCACGACTCGCAGATGGCACCCGGCGGGCGCAGATCGTCGACGTCGAGGTCGAGGATCTCCTCGAGGCGTCCTTCGGCGTCGCGGCGGACGACCAGCTGCGGGTGCACCACCAGATGGACCGCCCGGTTCTCAAGGGCGAGGGCGTTGGTGACCGAGTCGACGAGGAAGGGCATGTCGTCCGTGATGACGATGAGGACCGAGTCGATGGCGAGGTCGTCAGGCGTGTTCCCCACGACCATGGCCGTGCCCGCGGGACGCAGTGTGCCGGCCTCGAGCAGCGATCGGGCCGCCCGCTCGACGAACGCGAGCGGATGCGTGGCGAGATCCTCCGCGGCGAGGTCGCGGTAGAAGCGGGAGCACAGCACGCGGACCAGCGGGTCCTCGAGCGCCGCGAGCTCAGCCGCTCCCGGCAGGCCATGGGTGTCTGGATGGGACGCGAATGACGTCACGCGATCGCCTCTTCATACGACGCTGGGACCGGGTCACGGTCCCATGGCCGCACGCCGTTGTGCAGCTCGCGTCAACGTTAGCCCTCCAGCCGGGCCTCCGTGCCATGATGAGCGCTCCAGAGCGGAGGCGTCGTGCGGGCCAAGGGTCCTGCTTGGACGTTGAGGCACGACATGGCCCGGGCTAGGGCCAGCACCGAGGGGACCATCGCGTGGGTACGAAGTTCGAGCAGGCTCAGGCGTACTCCGCCGATCCGCTGACCGTCATGGCGATGCTGCGCGACCCGGCCTTCGTCGAGCTCAAGTGCCAGCGGACCGGCTCGCGGGAGACGACCGTGGAGATCATCGACGGGGCCGACGGCACCGTGACGATCAGCACCGTGCGCGTCCTGCCCGCCAACCTGCCGGCGGTCGCGAAGCCCTTCGTCGGCGAGACCCTCACGGTCACCGAGGTGCAGGTGTGGTCGGCGCCGGGTCAGGATGGCACCCGCACCGCTGACGTCACCGTCGGCTTCAGCGCGCCGATCACGTTCAAGGCGGACATGTCTCTGGCCAGGGACGGCGAGGCATCGGTCGTGACCACGCGTGGCGAGTTCAAGGCGAACGTGCCCTTCGTGGGCGGCAAGATCGAGAATGTCGCCGTCGGCGAGACAGCGCGGTACCTCGACGTGGAGGAGAAGGTCGGCCACGAGTGGCTGACCCAGCGCGACTGAGCGGGCTCAGCCGGTGGCGGACTCCTCGTCGGAGGCCCGCCACGCAGGACCACTCGTGCGTAGAGCGGTCTCGAGGACGTGAACGCGACGGGCGTCGTCCATCAGGTTGGCGCCGATCGCGCTTAGGTCCTCCGGCCCGGGGCCGAGGATCCGGACGTGTGCGCCGGCGGCCCGGACCAAGGCGGCCTCACGGCGGGCGTTCTTGGTGACCTCGACCCGCCAGCGGCGCTCGAGGCGGGCCGACACCGATGTCGGATGGTCCATCGCGAACGACACCATGGGTGCGATCACGTAGACCTCGTCCATGCCGGCGTGGGCAAGGACGTCGATCGACGTCGCCGACACGGCGCCGCCGTCCACGTACTGCCGCCCGTCGATCGTCACCGGCGAGAACCAGCCGGGAATCGCGCAGGAGGCCATGACCGCGCTCGACAGTGGGGCGACGCGGGCGCCCGGCCGACCGAACACGATGCGCCGACCGTCCTCGTAGTCCATGGCGGCGATCCAGACCCCGCGATGCGGGGACCACTCCCCCATGGGCGTCACGGCGTCGATGAGGTGGCCGATGCGCTCCAGGGACTTCGTCCCCTCGGGCATGAACGCGGACAGCACGGCGGTGGCCGGCATCTGGCGGAGGTGGCGAAGGCTGGTGCCGATGAGGCGGGGCGAGCCCGGGCCTAGCAGCTTGGGCAGGCCCGGCCGCTTGCCACCGGTGGCCTGCACGGGGTCGAAGGAGTACCCCGCGAGGGGCCCGGACGTGACCGGCCGGTCTCCGTACTGCTGTTCCAGCTGAGGGACCGTGACGCCGGCCCCGAGCAGCGCCGCGATGACGGAGCCGGCGGACGTGCCGACGATGACGTCGGCATCGGCAGCCGCGAAGCCGAACTCCTCCTCCATGGCGGCGAGCGCCCCGACGGCCCATGTCCCGCCCAGCACGCCGCCGCCACCCAGGACGAGGGCGCGACGGGGCGGCCGGACGGACGAGGTCATGACCGGCCCTGGGCCTTCTTCTTTGGCGCCGTCGTGCCGGCTGACGGGACCGCGCGCAGGGTCCGCAGCGAGGCCTCGCTCCGGGCCAGCAGCTCGTCCATCGACTCCTGCAGGCAGGCGACGAGCACGTCGATGTCCGTCAGGGCATCGCGATCGGCGTAGAGGCCGAAGTAGACGCCGCCGTCGTAGGAGATCAGCCCGATGCTGAGCGCTTGGTTCTTCGTCAACGGCACGACGGGGTAGGCCGAAACCATCCGGGAGCCCGCCGCGTACAGCGGACGTTGAGGTCCGGGAACGTTCGTGATCACCAGGTTGTACACCTTGCTCGACAGTGTCGAGCTCGCGCGGGCGCCCAGGGCGTGGAGCGTCGGCGGCCCGAAGCCGGCGATGTTGACGATCGCCTCCGCCCCGACGAAGTGGCCGCCCTCCTCGAGCTGGGCGAGCTGGTAGCTGATCTGCTGGAGCCGCACCGCCGGGTCGGGCTCGCCCACCGGCAGCTCGACCAGCGTGCCGGACACCCGGTTGCCACCGGCCTCACCGGACGCAGCCGAGGGCACGGCGATGCTGACGGGCAGCAGCGCCTTGATGCTGTCGCCCTGTGCGGCCGACTCCCCGCGGGCGAGCAGCCACGAGCGAAGGGCGCCCGCCACCACGGCCAGCACCGTGTCGTTCACGGTCCCGCCGAGCGAGGCGCGGACCTTCTTGAGGTCGTCGAGCCGCAGGTCGACGGTCGCGAATCGCCGCTGCTCGCCGATCGGCACGTTGAGCGGACTCGAGGCGGTCGGCCGGGCGATGGCCAGGGCGGCGTTCACCATGTCGACGGCCCGGCTGCCCACCTTGGTGGCGGTCTTGGACACGTCGTTGACGGTGCCCTTGACGGCCTCGACCGCACGGGTCGGGCGGGTTGCCAGCTCGGTGAAGGCCTGCGAGAGCAGTTCGACGTCGGTGGGCTCGGGGCGCGGGCGCCACGCATCTCCCGCGACGTGGGCGGGCTCCTCGAACGGATCGAGCATCACCTGGGCGATGTCGACGGCGGAGATGCCATCCACCAGCGCCTGATGGCTCTTGCTGACGATGGCGAAGTTCCCGTCCGCGAGCCCCTCGACGAGGTACATCTCCCACAGTGGTCGGTTGCGGTCCAGGGGCCTGCTCAGCAGTCGGGCCACCAGTTCGTTGAGCTGCTCCCGCGATCCAGGCTTGGGGAGTGCAGAGCGGCGCACGTGGTAGGTCACGTCGAACCGCTCGTCGTCGACCCACACCGGCCGGGCCAGGCCGAACGGCACCTCCCGGACGCGCATTCGGTAGCGGGGCACGAACGGGAGTCGCTGCTTGATCAGTCGGACGAGCCGCTCGTGGTCGAAGCCACCGGGCGGGGGCGTGAAGATGGCCACGCCACCGGCGTGCATTGGCGTGGTGGCGTCCTCCATGAACAAGAACGAGGCGTCGAGCGCCGTCAAGCGGCTGGGCATGGACACCTCCGTTCGGGGCGAACGCGACCATCCGGACGATCGGACGGCGGGTGCCCCCTCCGGCTATCTTGACACGGCCATGTCGGCGACGGCGCGCAGCGCATGGCGCAACGGCGAATGGCGTGCCCGCTCGCCGAACGAGCGCCCCGCCGTCCAGCATCGCTCGACAGCGCGCGGGTCGAGGGGAACCGGGTGCACCGGCGCGGCGATGCCGAGTTCACGGACACCGTCCAGCCAACGGGTTGAGCGTTCCTTGAACCGGCTGTGACTGCGATTCTGAAGGACCCGGACCTCGGCCATCGGCGCGGCAGCCTCGACCGCCGGCCAGCTCGCCACGAGACGGGCCGCACCCAGCGCCGTGGAATCGGCGACCGCGAAGACGTGATCCGCCCCGGCCATCGCCGTGACGGCAGCACTGTTCCGGCGTGACGCCCACGCGCCACCGTCGTCACCCTCGAGGCAGAACCCGGTATCGACGACGGTGACATCGAAGCTCTCCCGGCACCGCGCCCACACCTGGTCGAGGGCCGAGGGCCGGAGGTCGGACCAGCGATCGGGGCGGCTGATGCCGCCGATGACCGACCACCGCGAAGTCAGCCGGTGACCGGCGGCCTGCAGGGTCGTCGTGGTGAGCGTGCCGTTGTCGGCGTGACGGCAGGCCACCGACAGGCCGCTGGCATCGTCGATCAGGCCCAGGGCCATCGCGACCGATGGACCATAGGTGTCGGCATCCACCAGTCCTACGGAGTTGCCCGCCTCCGCCAGGGCCTCAGCCAGGCCAAGTGCCATCGTCGTACGTCCGGGGGCACCGGTGGGCCCCCACACGGCGATGACCCGCCCCTGACGCGACCCCACGACCGTGCCCGGCAGTGGCGGTGGCACCGGCTCGACACTGGCCGTCGTCGGCGCCGACGACGGCCCTCCCGGCCACACCCCGGTGCTCCACACCCCGGTCACCTGTTCGTCGGCCACGACGGCGCGGACTGCCCCGAGCGTCGCGGCGGAGGTGCCCGAGACCTGCAGCACGATGGTGAGTCCCAGTCGCCGCAGCCGCTCCTCGTCGGCCGCTGAGGTTGCCAGGCCGATCACGGTGCGGGCCTGCGCCATCCGTTCGATGGCATCTCGTTCGAGCCGCGGCAGCCCCGCCGACACCACGATCGCGGGCGTGACGTCCGCCGCTGCCGCAGCGAACAGGTCCACCGCGTCGACGCACCGCCGCACGACGCGCAGCCCGGCAGCCGGCGCCTGCGCGACGAGCTCGGCTTCCCCCTCAAGATCCGGAACGGCGAGCAGGATGGCGATCACGAGTTGACCGTGGCCAAGGCCTGGCTGTCGACGGGCACGGCGACGAGATCCACGTCGCCCGTGCGCACGGCCTCGACCACTGCCAGCACATCGTCCGGGGGCAGGTCGAGCACGACGGCGATCTCCCCGCCTACGCCGACCGGATCTGCCGAGACCGAGGCGATCCGGGCCTCGGCCACCACCCGGCGAGGGGGCGAAGCACCGCGGGTCGACGACCTTGGCGACGACCACACGTCGACCCGGTCGCCCGGCCGCACGTCGATGGGCGCATGCAGGGGATCCACCGCAACGGTGACCTGGCGGTGCTGCTGTGGCTCGGGGGAGACCAATGCCGCCGCCGGGACGAGTTCGCCTGCCCGCACGGGCCAGCGCAGTACGAGGTCGACTGGAGGCTCCCGCGTCAGGTAGGCATCGCCCGCCGCCAACCGGCTGAGGGCCACAGGTTCAAGACCCTCAGGGGCTGGCACCCACCGAGAGGTCGCGCGAGGCGCGCAGCACCGTGACGGTGTCGCGGTCTGCCGTCATGACCACGGCACCCATGGTGACCGAGCCGGCTACCAGCGCGATGCCGAGCCACAGCCGAACGTCTCCCATGCGCGCCGACGCCACGCGACGTCCCGTTCCTGTCTCGCGTTGCGACGCCTTCGCTGCTCGCCCTCGTGCCACGACTCCCCCGACGCTCCACGGCGCCCACCGGCGCTCCGCCTCAGGATCGCGGATGCGGCGCCGATCGTCGAACTACTGTCCACAGGCGGCCCGGCATCGTGCGGATCCGGCGGAGATTTGGGACGATCGCGTCGTGGCAGGACGATTCCTCACGCTCGCCGACGTCGCCGAGACCCTCAACATCTCCGCGTCGCAGACCTATGCCCTCGTGCGCAGCGGCGACCTGCCCGCCATCAAGATCGGAGGGCGTGGTCAGTGGCGGGTCGAGGCCTCCGCGCTCGAGGAGTTCATCGCCCGCAAGTACGAGCAGACCCGCGAGTTCGTCCAGGCCCATCCGTTCGGCTCCGACGACGACTGACGGCTACCGCGCTGCCTCCGCGCCGAGATCCCACGCCTCGACGCTGACGAGCGGGATGGATGTCACCTCGTTCGACAGCTGAAGGTCGACGTAGTCCGCCCCGACGAACGTCAGCGATCCCCCAAGCCAACGGCCATCGCAGCCCAGCACGCGCACCCTCTGCTGCGCCATCCAGCACTCCCGCAGCAGGCTGCCCCACGAGCGTGCGGTGCTGACTTCTTCGCGGAGGGTCGCGGCCCCTCCGCGCAGCCCGGCCACTGCCGCAGGCGGGATCAGAAGGACGTGACCGCCGGCATCGACCGCCAGTACGCCCTCAGGACGCGGGTAGTCGCGCACGCCGATGAGGTCGCCCGCGATCTCCAGGCCGCAACGCAGCCGCACCCGGATGTGGCCGTCTCGATCAACGAGCCTGCAGCGAGCCGACTCGGCCTGGTACACCTCGAAGGCCTCGGCACGGAGGTCCGCGTCGAGCGAGGCCTGCACCCGCGCTGCGGCATCAAGCCAGACATCGTCGCGATCAACCATGAGTCGGTCTTACCCGCATCGCGGTGTCCGCAAACGCGGCCTCACCTGCCGCACACGGAAGGCCCCGCTGTCCGAGGGGGACGGGCAGCGGGGCCTTCCGGACTTGCTGGGTTACTACTTACCGGTGCCGGTCAGGGAAACTGCCACCGGGCTGGGGACGGTAGTCGAGTCGCCGAACACCTGGAGGGTGCCGGTGAAGGAGACCCGCGTCGTCGGTCGGAAGCTCACCGACATGTTGCAGGACTTGCCCGAGGCGAGCGTCTGCCCGATGCAGTTGCCTGCAGCGAAGCGTGAACGTTCCCGCCGGGGCGGCCGTAACGATGTTCGCACTCGTCAGGGTGAGCGCGATCGAGCCCGAGTTCTTGATGCTCAGGTTCTGGGTCTTCGTCGTGTTGATGGTGACGTTCGAGAAGCCCACCGGGGCCGGCGACACCGTGAATGACGATGCCACGCCGGTTCCCGACAACGGACACCGCGGTCGGGCTGCTCACCGCGTTGTGCGCGATCGACAGCGTCGCCGTCCGAGCCCCGTTGGCCTTCGGGCTGAAGGTCACCGCGATGTTGCAGTTGGCACCGACCGCGAGGTCGAACGGGTAGGCGGTCGGGCAAGGCGTCGCGGCGGCAGCGACTACCGTGAAGTCGCCGCGGCGGCACCGGTCAGGTTGCACCGGTGACCGTCAGCGGCGCCGATCCGCTGTTGCGGACGTTCGTCGTCAACGTCGCGACGGTCCCGACGTTGCGGGTGCCGAAGGCAAGCACACCCGGAGTGACCGTCGCCGCCGGAGCGCCGACCGCGTCGGCGATCCCGGTGAGGGCGATCACCGTGGCCTGGCCGCTGGCCGGCGTGACCCGGACAGAGGCGTTCTTCGTGCCGACCGAGGTCGGGTTGAAGGTCACCGTGACCGTGCAGGTCGCACCCGCGGTAACCGCGGCCCCGGCCGAGCAGGTCCCGCCGGTGATCACGAACTGGTCGGCGTTGACGCCGGCCTTGGCGACGCTCGTGATCGTCGTGTCGCCCTGGACGTTCGTCAGCGTGACGGTGCGGGTTCCGGAGATCGCCCCGGAGTTCACGTGGGCGAAGTCCACCTTGTAGGTGCTGGACTGCAGCGGTCCGGCGAACCGACCCGAGACCAGGAACAGGTCCGTGCGGCCCAACTCGTTGCCCGCGGAGTCCTTGATCGCGAAGGCATTGAACGCTCCCGACGTGCCGGGCTTGACGTACGTGCCGCCGGTGATCTTGTGGAAGGAGGCGCCGTCGCCCAGGTAGCCGGCCGGGGCCGCCGGGCCCACGTTCGGGTTCCAGCGCGGGAAGCCACCGAAGATCGGTGCGCCCAGAGCCGCATTGGCCGGAGTGCTGCCGATGTCGACCGTGCCGCCGCCGACCTTCTGCGGACGGATCGCGCCGTTGGCATCGGTGTTCACGACGAACTGGCCGTAGGGGGTGTCGAACGTGTACGGAGCGTTCGGGCACAGGCCCGAGACGACGAACCGCATGCGACCGAAGGTGATCTGGTCTCCGGCGACCGGAGTGCCGTTGGCGAAGGAGCCCTCAGCAGCAACCCGAAGGAACGCCGTGCCCGCACCGATCCCGGCCGCGGGGCAGCCCGGGGTCGACACCAGCTGGGAGTCGGCCAGAGCGTAGAAGAACTCGCTCGGGAAGTTCGTCGGGAAGACGACCGGGTTGGCGGGGTTGAAGCCCGCGTCGCCCAGCACCACGCAGCCACCTGTGAGGTCGAGGCACGGCTCCAGCTTGTTGCCGTTGTCGTCCTGGTACCACGACGGGAACCCGTTGCGCGGGTCCACGCCGGCCGAGACCGACTTGACCGCGTTGATGCCGGTGCCCGAGAGAGCGACCGAGTGGGCGCCAGGAGGGGCGTTGTCGACCAGGGCCAGCGAGCCGGCCTTGGCTCCTCCCGAAGTGGGCGAGAAGACCACGTCGATCTGGCAGGAGCCGTTGATCGGCACGTCGGCGACGCAGCGGTTGTCGGCGATGCTGAAGTCGGCCGAGGCGATCGATGCGTCAGTGATCGTCAGCGGCAGAGTGCCGCCGGCGTTGCTGACCGTGATCGTCTCGACCTCGCTGACACCCGCGGTGTGCACGGTGCCGAAGGCCACCGAGCGCGGGGCGAAGCTGATGTTGGCCGCCGTCGCCCACCGCAGCACCCGTGCCCGTGAGGGCAAGGTGGAACGGATCGTTGAAGCCGGAGTGACGGACCTCGACGAAGGCGTCCTGCGCGCCGGGGGCGTTCGGGCCGAACTGCACCGAGATATCGCAGGTCGCGCCCACGGCGAGCGTGGCCGCCGCGCACGCTGCCTGCGTTGACGGTGAACTCTGCCGCGTCGACCCCGCCGATCGCGATCGAGCTGATCGTGAGCGGGGAGATGCCGGTGTTGGTCAGCTGCACGCCGTCCGTACCGGACACCGATCCCTGCGCGATGGCGCCGAAGTCGACGAGCTTGGTGTCGGCCTCGAGCGGGCCCTGCAACTTCGCCATGACGGTGAAGTCGTCGGTGCGACCCGAGCACCGTGCCGTCGTCGGCGCGGCTGATCTCGAAGTAGTTGGCCGGGTGGATGCCGTCGGGGCTGTAGGGCGCGCCGACGATGGTGTGCAGAGTCGCTGCGTCACCGAGGTAGCCGGCCGGAGCGGCCGGAGCCACTGCCGGATTCCAGCGGACCAGGCCGCCGAGGACCCGGCTCGACAGTGCGAGCGAGAAGTCGCACGGGTTGCCCGGCGTCGGGAAGCAGCCGACGTCGTCGGTACCGGCGGCGCGCTTGAGGCCGCCGCTGGCATCGGTCGAGAACAAGTCGGCGCCGTAGGGCGACGTGAAGACGTAGGTGGAATCGGGGCAGAAGCCGCCAGTCACGGAGAACCGGATGCGCCCGAAGGACATCTGGTCGTTGACCGCCGGAACACCGCCACCGAAGGCACCCTCGATCGCACTGCGCATGAACGCCTTGCCCTCGATGCTGGTGGGGCAGGTCGGGTCATTGACCACGAGGTTGTCCGACGTGGCGACGTGGTAGAAGAACTCGGACGGGAAGTTGGTCGGGAAGACCATCGGCTGGGCCGGGTCGTAGCCCGCATCGGGCAGCACGACGCAGAACGGGTCGATGGGATCCGAGCACTGCTCGACCTTGTAGCCCCCCTCGTCCATGTACCAGTCCGGGAAGCCGTTCGACGCGCGGATCGACGGCGAGACGGCAGCCAGGCCGCCGGTGCCGGTGCCGGTGATGTCCACCGACGCCTGTGGAGCGTTCGACGTGATGAGGATGCGCGTGGGATGCGGTCCACCCACCAGCGGCGCCATCTGGGCGACCACGTTGCACGTGCCGCCCGGGGCGATCGACGCGCCCGTGCTGCAGGTGTCCTGCACGATGCGGTAGTTGTCGTACGCCGGGGTGGTCGCCTCGTCGAAGAGGACGGTGTCGATCGTGAGCGCGCCGGTGCCGCTGTTGGTGACCGTGACGGTCTTGAGCGGGCTGGTCTCGCG
Source organism: uncultured Actinomycetes bacterium (assembly GCA_963755335.1). Classification (GTDB taxonomy): domain Bacteria; phylum Actinomycetota; class Actinomycetes; order S36-B12; family S36-B12; genus UBA10649. The sequence continues at coordinate 685,335 of CAVWJW010000008.1, read as the reverse complement.
GATGCGGACGTTGCCGAACGCGAGGGAGGTGCTGCTGAGGGTGACAGCCGCGGTTTGGTCCACGACCTGCGCCGCGCCGGTCAGCTTGACCACGAGCGGGGAGCGCACGCCGAGGGTCGAAGGAACAGTCAGCGTCGCGGCCCGAGTGCCCGCAGCGCCGGTCGGCGTGAAGTTGACCACGTAGGTGCACGACGCGTCGCGCACCAGCGGAAGCCCGGTGAAGCAGGTGGACGAGGGATCGATGGTGTACTGCGCGGCAGCAGCCCCGCCGATGGTCGCCGCGCCGACGATGACGTCCGGCTGGTCGACGTTGGTGACCGTAACGGTCTTGGTCTTGGAGGCGGGCTCGACAACGCCGCCGAAGTCGGACGTGCTGGGAGCGGCGGTCAGCGAACCGGCAAGCTTGCCGGCGACGGCGAACAGCGAGGTGCCGGTGCCGGTGTCGTTGCCACCAGCGTCGAGGATGCGGAAGGCGTTTCCGTTGGTACCACCGGTGATCGCGTGCAGCGTCGCACCGTCACCCAGGTAGCCGGCTGGCGCGCCCGCGTCCCAGCGGAGGAAGCCCGTGGCGGGAGCGCCGAAGATGCGGCTCCCGGTCGCGAGACCGAAGTTGCACGGCGTGTTCGGGCCGGGGACGCAGCCGATGTCCTCGGTGCCCATCACCGGAGTGACCTGGCCGGCATCGTTCGTGGTAATCGTCTCGGTACCGAACGGGTGCTGGAACTGGTAGGTCGTGTTGGGGCACAGGCCACTCGTGACCTTGACTCGGATGCGTCCGAAGACCATGCGATCCGTCGGGCTCGGGTTGCCGCCGAGGAACGCGCCCTCGAGCGCGAGGCGCACGCTTGCCTTGCCGGGCGGGCTGGCGCCACAGCCTGGGGTGTTGAGCACCTCGGAGTCGGCCAGCGCGTAGAAGAACTCATCGGGGAAGTTGGTCGGGAAGACAACGGTCTGAGCCGGATCGAAGACTCCGGGGTTGGCGACCAGGACGCAGTTGGGGTCAGCCGGATCCAGACACTGCTCGACCCGAGTACCCGAGGCGTCCTGGTACCACGTGGGGAAGCCATTCGCGGGGTCTACGGTGCCCGACACCGCTGACGCGGCGCTGGCGGGTGCCGCGAGCGTCACCACTCCGGCCGCCGTCAGCGGCAGAAGGAGGAGGACGAGCAGGAAGTTGAGGATGCGGCCCCGGCCGCGCAGTCCGTAGGTATGTGGTCGTCCGGATGCAGGCGAAGTGACGGGCCGATTGAACATGTGCTGATCCCCTTAGTCCCGATACCGGCCGCCCCCGTGGTGGCCGGTTCGCTGCGAGGAATCATTCGGCGGTGGTTGGTCCGGTGCCGTCGTACTGAGCGTCCCCGTAGCTACAGGAGACATTGAGTCAGGGTCTCTTTACCTGCCGCTAACCCCAATATTGAGATCCGTGCCCCCCAAGTTTCGGGGACACAAGGGACCAAAGACCCTGTGCGCGCGCTACAGCGGCAGGTAGCCCTGCACGGATGTGCCGTGTCCGGGGGCAGAGTCCACAGTCAGCCGCCCGCCGGCGTCCGCCACCGTCTCCTGGACAAGGCGCAGGCCATAGTGCCCGGCTTCTACGGTGCTTTCCGGATCGAAGCCGACACCGTCATCACGCACGACCAGGTGCAAGAACCCGTCCGCCTGACCCACCTCGACATGAACGTTCTCGGCGTACGCGTGCTTGACGACGTTGCGCAGCGACTCACGGATCACACGGAAGGCGAGGCGTGCGGAGATCGGCGACGGCGTCAACGGCTCGTCCGCATCGAAGGTGATGGCGACACCCGAAAGCCCTTGCTGCTCAAGGAGTTCGCGTACCGCTTCGCCAAGACCGCGATCGTCGAGATCCGGCGGGTAGATGTCGGTCATCAGGGTGCGCAGTGACGCGACGTCACGCCGGACAATGCCAGTGGCCTCGTCGAGCTGGTCCTTCAACGGATCCTCGGCACCCGACCGCCTCGACATCGACGACAGGGAAATCCCGACGCCCGCCAAGTCCTGGATGACCCCGTCGTGAAGGTCCTGGGCGATCCGTCGGCGTTCAAGATCGGACGACTCGATCGCGTTGTTGAGGAGCCGTCGGCGCTCGGCCTGCGCGCTGTCCACCCGCCGCGCCAAGGTGACCGCGAGCGGCAAGGTGGCAAGGAACAGCACCAGCAGCGCGCCGAGAGTGAGCGGAAGGAGGTCACGCCTCAGCTGACGGGTGTCCTCCTCGAGCGAAGCAGTCGAGATGTAGCCCTCGAACAGAAGCGGCTTCTTCACCTGGTCGATCACGCCGGCATAAACCTCGACGAGTTCGCCGGCGGAACGCTCAGTGGCGTTCTCGGCCTTCTGCAGGTCAGAGACGTTTGTGATGATGTCGCCCGTGCCGAACAGGGCGTACTCGTCAGGCTCCATCTCGTAGACGTTGCCGATGATCTGCTTCTCGTCGGCATACAGCACCTGGCCGTTGCCACCGCCGGCGTCAGCCCACACCTTGACGTGCGCGAGGGAACCGTCCTGGGCACGGGCTGACAGGGCGTTCTGCATCGCCTGCAGCGCCTCGGGCCGGGCTTCGCGGAACTCCTTGGTCGCCAGTGGGGTGACGATGTAGGAGGCGATCGCCCGAGCGGTGCGCTCGGCGTCACGCGTCGCCTCGGACCGAGCGATCGCGCCACTGATCACTACGACGCCGAAGATGACAACAGCGAGAACGAGGAGGCTGAAGACGATGTACCAGGCGAGTGCGCGCCGAAGCGCTCGGTTGGATCCGGTTGCTTCGGGCCCGCTGGTGCCGGACCCGAAGCTCACGGGCGGTCGCCGACGGAGATCAGACCGTTGCGGGTTGCCACGACGACGGCCTCCAGCTGCGAATGCGCGTCGAGCTTCGCGAGGATGCTCTTCACGTAGCCGCGGCAGGTATGAAGGCTGACGCCGATCTGCTTGGAGATCGTGCGCGGGTCAAGACCCTGACCGAGCAGTCCGAGGACCTCGAGTTCGCGCGGCGTGAGGCCCGGATCTGCAGCGGGCTCCCACGTCGCCGGTCGGCTGGCGAAGCCAGCCACGACGGACGGCGGGAGGATCAGGCTGCCGCGACGCGCATGGCGCAGCGCCTCGAGCACGTCGGTGAGGGAGCCGTCCTTCGCCAGGAAGCCGGACGCACCGGCAGCACCGGCACGGGCCATCTCCCGCTCACCGGCATGAGCGGTGAGGATGAGCACCTTCAACTGCGGATGGGCCTTGGTCATCTCGGCCGTCGCGGAGATGCCGTCCTGATCGGGCATCTCGAGGTCCATGAGCACAATGTCAGGGTTCAGCACCTTGACCAGCTCGTGGGCCTCCGCGGCGTTCGGCGCGTAGCCGACGCAGCTCAGGTCGTCCTCGGCGTCGAGCGCCCGGGAGAGCAACTCCGCAAACGTGCGGTGGTCATCGACCACGAGCACGCGAGTGAGCTCCTCAACCTCAATTTCGTCTTCGTCCACCATGACTGACCCCATAGACATCCGAACCCCCTGGTCATTCCCCGTGCGTCGAAACTGGTGACCGACGACTCTTGCGCGACAGGCTATGTCACCGCGAACAATCGCCCTCTTCCTTGACCGGTCAATGGTCGGTCCGGCCCACCGCAGGTGAGGGGCAGGTTTGGCCCCCGCCCTGGGTGGGCACAACGCAGACGCCGGCACTGTCCACAGCACCTGATTCTGGACTTGCCGACCCATCAACTGATGCCATACAAAAGTAAACGTAAGCAAATGCCATTGCACCGACGGGTATGAGCCTCGGTGACCGCGATCCCCCCGGCGCGCATCGACTGCTGGCTCTGCCAGCCGGACAAGGACTGTGCCGTGATCACCCACAACTCATCCCCAACCCCCTCTGCCTCCCCCTCGAGCGACCTGCGTCGCCCCGGACTGCGCCTGGTCCCGGGGACCGGCCGACCCGAAGCAGAGCAGCTGCCGCTCGCCCTCCACTGGGAGGTGCGCCCCGGCGTGCCGGCCGTGCCCCCTGTTCCTGTCGACCTCCGCGTCGTCGGCGACCCGGAACCGCCCTGCGACCTTCCCGATCCCGGCCGCTGGGTGTCCCAGCTCGCGCGGGCGATTGCCGAGGTGTCCGTCGGTGAGCGGCCCCCTACCCAGCTCACCCGCTGGGTGTCGCGAACCGAGCTGTCGAAGCTCTCCTTACGCGCGACGTACGTGGCGCGTCATCCATCCGCTCGGGCCCAGCGTGGTGTTACGCGGATGCGCACGGTGCGATCGGTGCGGGTCTGCCCCGTCGCCCCGGGCATCGTCGAGACGTCCGCCGTGCTGGTCGGGACCGACCGCGCCCAGGCGATCGCCATTCGACTCGAGGCCGTCGGCGGTCGATGGCTGGCCACCGCGATCGAGATGCGTTGACCGGTCAACAGGTCCGTCGCGGCGCGTCGATCAGGTGTGGCGAGAGTGACGTACGGGACTCTTGGTGACATGGCTTCCCCGCCCTCGACACGCCACGACCTGCCCGCGAACCTTACGCCGAGGCGCCTTGCCGTCCTGGTGCTCGTCGTTGCCGCCGCACTCGGCCTGCTGGCAGCGTGGATGATTCCCTCGACCGCATCGGCGAGGGCGTACCTGCCCAGTGCGCCGATCGCCGCGCCGTCCGCCGACGCGACCAGTGACGTGGCCGCTTCCGCGACGACCGCGGTGAGCAAGACGGCCAGGAGGCCGGTCGCCGCCTCGCGAACCACGAAGGCAAAGAACGTGCCGGACTATCCGCGAGATCGCGCCCACTACGGCAAGCGCATCGTCTACGACAAGGCTCTGATGACGGTGTGGCTCATCGACAAGCACGACAAGGTGGTGGCGCGGTACCCGGTAGTGGGGCGCTTCGACCGACCGGCCAAGGGCACGTACCACGTGTTCTCGAAGTCGCCGAAGGCGTTCAACCCGAATTCCAAGGTGACCTTCAACTGGATGAACCGGTTCACCTACGGACCCGACACCAAGTCGGCCATCGGCTTCCACGCCATCCCGCGCTACTACAACGGCAAGCCCATGCACTCGACGAAGCAGCTCGGCCTCGCGATCGCACGCGGAGGCTGCGTGCGACTGTCCGAGAAGGCCGCAAAGCGGCTGTACGACTTCCTCAAGGTCGGCGACCTCGTGGTCGTCCTGCCCTCACCGTGACGAGCGGCTAGCGCTTCTTGCGGTTCGCCCGTTCTGCACGACGACGCTCGGCCCGCGAGGCATTCGGGTCGATCTCGACGATGCCGTCGCCCTCGTACTCCATCTCACCACGCGTCACGCCGCCGGTCTCGCTCGGAGCGCTGTACTCCAGATGCTGCGGCCGGGCCGGGCCGAGGCCCTTCGCCACGATCGCGGCGCCGCCCTCGGGCTTCGCCGCAGCGACCTCGCGGGTGCTCGCCGAGACGGCGGCGGCCAGTGCCGCACCCGCCCCCGTGGACGTGGCATCCGTGAGTTCATCGGCCGCAGCGGCCGCTTCCTCGGAGACCTCCGGAGCGACCTGCACCTCGAGGTTGAACAGGTATCCGACCGTCTCCTCCTTGATGCCGTCCATCATCGCGGTGAACAGGTCGAAACCCTCGCGCTGGTACTCGATCAGCGGATCGCGCTGCGCCATCGCGCGCAGGCCGATGCCGTCGCGCAGGTAGTCCATCTCGTACAGGTGCTCGCGCCACTTGCGATCGAGGACGGACAAGATGACGCGACGCTCGAGCTCGCGCGTGACCTCGTCGCCGAGGTCGTCCTCGCGCTCGGTCGTATGCGGCCTGCGCATCGTCGACCAGCTCCGTGGCGCAGGAAGTCCGAGGACTGAGACCGGTGCGGTCGCCGCCCGACGCGTCCTCGAGCTCCTCGATCGTGACGCCCACCGGGTACAGCTGGCTTGAGCGCCGTCCACAGCTGCTCGAGATCCCATGACTCGGGGTAGCCGTCGGACGTCGCGAGTCCGAACGTAGCCGTCGACCGTGTCGCTCGATGAACGTGCGCACCTGCTCCTCGATGTCCTCGCCCTGCAGGACGCGACGACGCTCGTCGTAGATGACCAGGCGCTGGCGGTTGAGCACGTCGTCGTACTTCAGGACGTCCTTGCGGATCTCGAAGTTCTGCGCCTCGACCTGCGACCTGCGCGGACCGGATGGCGTTGGTGACCATCTTCGCCTCGATCGGCACGTCGTCGGGCACGTTGAAGCGGCGCAGGAACGCGTCGACCATGTCGGACTTGAACAGCCGCATGAGGTCGTCCTCGAGCGACAGGTAGAACTGCGACTCGCCGGGGTCGCCCTGACGACCGGATCGACCGCGCAGCTGGTTGTCGATGCGACGGGACTCGTGGCGCTCGGTCGCGAGCACGTACAGTCCGCCGAGGCCGACGACCTCGATCGTGCTCGGCGGCGACGGCCGCCTTCTGCTTCTCGAGCTCCGCGGGCCACGCGGCCTCGTAGTCCTCGGGCGTCGTCGATCGGCGACAGGCCCCGCTGCGACAGCGCGGCGTCAGCCATGAACTCAGGGTTGCCGCCCAGGATGATGTCGGTGCCTCGGCCGGCCATGTTCGTCGCGACGGTGACGGCGCCCTTGCGACCGGCCTGCGCGACGATCGCCGCCTCGCGCTCGTGGTGCTTGGCGTTGAGGACCTCGTGCGGGACGCCGTTCTGCTTGAGCAGCTCGCGACAGGTGCTCGGACTTCTCGACGCTGGTCGTGCCGACGAGGATCGGCTGGCCCTTCGCGTGCCGCTCGACGATGTCGTCGACGACGGCGTCGTACTTGGCCTCCTCGGTGCGGTAGACGAGGTCGGCGTTGTCGATGCGGACCATGTCGCGGTTCGTCGGGATCGGCACGACGCCGAGGTTGTAGATCTGGTTGAACTCCGCGGCCTCGGTCATGGCCGTGCCGGTCATGCCGCGAGAGCTTCGTGTACAGGCGGAAGAAGTTCTGCAGCGTGATGGTGGCGAGGGTCTGGTTCTCGGCCTTGACCTCGACGCCCTCCTTGGCCTCGATCGACTGGTGCAGTCCCTCGTTGTAGCGACGGCCGTGCAGGATGCGGCCGGTGTGCTCGTCGACGATCAGCACCTCGCCGTCCATGACGACGTAGTCGCGGTCGCGCTTGAACAGCTCCTTCGCGCGGATCGCGTTGTTGAGGTAGCCGACGAGCGGCGTGTTGACGGTGTCGTAGAGGTTGTCGATGCCGATCTGGTCCTCGACCTTGTCGATCGCCTCCTCGAGCACGCCGATCGTCTTCTTCTTCTCGTCGACCTCGTAGTCCTCGTCGCGCTTGAGGATGTTCGCGATGCGCGCGAACTCCTGGTACCACGTGGTGGCCTGATCGGCCGGGCCGCTGATGATGAGTGGCGTGCGTGCCTCGTCGATGAGGATCGAGTCGACCTCGTCGACGACCGCGAACGCGTGCCCGCGCTGGACGAGCTCCTCGCTGGACCAGGCCATGTTGTCGCGCAGGTAGTCGAAGCCGAACTCGTTGTTCGTGCCGTAGGTGATGTCGGCGCGCGTACGCGATGCGCCGCTCGGCCGGGGTCATGTCCGACGAGGATGACGCCGACCTCGAGGCCGAGGAACCGGTGGATGCGGCCCATCCACTCCGAGTCGCGCTCGGCGAGGTAGTCGTTGACGGTGACGACGTGGACGCCGTCGCCGGACAGTGCGTTCAGGTACGCCGGGAGGGTGGCGACGAGGGTCTTGCCCTCACCGGTGCGCATCTCGGCGATGTTGCCGAGGTGCAGGGCCGCGCCACCCATGATCTGGACGTCGTAGTGGCGCTGGCCGAGGGTCCGCTTCGCGGCCTCACGGACGGTGGCGAAGGCCTCCGGCAGCAGGTCGTCGAGCGTCTCGCCATCGGCGAAGCGCTTCTGTACTCGTCGGTGAGGGCGCGCAGTTCGGCATCGGTCAGATCGACGAAGTCCTCCTCGATCGCGTTGACGGCCTTGGCGATGCCGCTCGAGCTTGCGGAGGATCTTGCCCTCGCCGGCGCGAAGGATCTTGTCGAGCACTCCCACAGCGGTGCGACCTTTCCCTTGGTCGCGGGGCACGCCCAACCGGCATGCGAACGCGATCGGCCGGAGGCCGAGCCCCCATCGTACGGCCCCGCCCCAGATCCACGACCCACAGACCGCTCAGGTGCCACACTGCTGCCCATGCCGTCCGCAGCCCCGCCGACGCCGCCCGTCCTCAGCGACGGCGTCGTGCGCTGCGTCCGCCGCGGCCCGACGACGTCGAGGACATCACGCCTCGGCGTGCCAGGACCCCGCAGTCGCAGCTGTGGACGACGATCCCGGTCCCCTACTCACGCAACGACGCCGAGGAGTTGGCTGGCCACGCGCAGCCGCCCTCGCACTCGTGGTGGGACTCGCCGCTCTGGGCCGTGACGCTGCCCCCGGACGGACCGCTGGTGCGGCAACATCGACCTGCGGCTCGACGGCAGCGGCGGTGCCGAGGTCGGCTTCATGATGGCGCCCTGGGCGCGCGGGCACGGTCACTCGACCCGTGCCCTGCGGCTGGCCTGCACGCTGGGCCTTCATCGACGCTGGGCCTGCGAGGTGATCACGTGGTACGCCTACGTCGGCAACGAGGCCTCCCGGCGGGCCGCCCGTGCGTCGGCTTCCGCATCCCCGATGTCGTCTTCGCGCAGCACCTGCCGCAGCGCGGCGAGCGTCGCGATGCGTGGATCGGCGACCTGATCGCCCGGCGACCTCGCCGACCGCCGCACGGCGTGCGGAGGCCCGCACTACCTCGGGCCCGCGCTCACGCCGCGCGAGATCGACGTGCTGCGCGCAGTTGGCGCGTCGGCGACTCGAACAAGGTCATCGCGGTGGAGCTGGGGATCAGCGAGAACACCGTCAAGAACCACGTGCGGAGCATCCTGGAGAAGCTGCAGGCGAAGTCGCGCGCCGAGGCGGTCGTCGTCGGTCTCGCGCAGGGGCTGACCTCCCTGCCCACCTGAGTCGCACCTGCTGGTCCCGCGTCCACAGGACGAGGCGGGGCTGACCCGATGAGCCCATCAGCGCCGATCGTGGTGCCGTGCTCCTGGACGATGGCCTCCGCGACCTGGCCGACCTCGTCCTCGGGCGGACCTGCCTGGGCTGCGGCGTGGTGGGGCGAGACTTCTGCGAGTCCTGCCAGCAGGCACTACGACGGTCCCCCGTTCGGGTCCCCGTGCCGGCGGCCAACGTCCAGTGCGTGGGTCGGTGCGCCGTACGACGGCACGATCCGGCGCCTGGTGCTGGCCTACAAGGACGGCCACCGCAGCCTCGCCCGTGCCGCTCGGCGAGCGACTTGCCGACGTCATCGAGGGGGCCGTGTGCGGTGAGGGTCAGCGCGCGGGGTTCATCGTGCGGATACCCGGGCACCGGCGACCGCAGCGCGGCTTCGATGCCCTCGGCCTGCTCGTGGGGCACGCCACCATCGACCTTCGGCGACGGGGCCTGATCGTTCCCGCCCTGCCCATCCTCGTGCAGGCCCGCGACCACCTTCCGGCCAAGCGACTCGGCCGTGTCGAGAGGTTCCGGGAGCTCGAGGGGGCCTTCGTCGCCGAGGTGAAGACTCGCGACGTGGGCCTCCCGGCCGCCTTGCCCGTCATCGTCGTGGACGACGTGATGACGTCGGGGGCCACGATCGCCGAGGCGATGCGGGCGCTGCGAGCGGCCGGAGTGTCGCCAGCGCTGCGCTGCGGTCATCACTGCCCAGGCCGCGCGTCGTGGCCCGTCAGCCGGGGTACGCCGGGGATGACCCGCGCACACGCTCGAGCCACGAGCCGCCCGTCGACTCGTAGATCAGGCCGTCGGCCGCGCCGACCAGGCTCGGCAGACCCGGCGCGGCAGCCAGGCTGACCGGCGCCTCGGGAGTTCCCCGCGTCACGGACGTCCCGCGAGCCAGGTCGACCTCGAAGACCTGCAGTGAGCCGGCACTCTCGCTGCCCAGCACCGACAGGGAGTTCGCACCGGACCACGCGACGTCGACGACCTCGACCAGCCGCGACTCGATCCGGATCGGTGCGTCGATCGTGATGCTCGCGCCGCCGCCCAGGGTCCGGATGACCCGCGCGAGCAGCAGGCTCGTGCGCGGGCCATCGCGGACGATCAGCGCGGCCCGCGTGCCGTCGCGCGACGGGATCGCCGCGATCGAGGTTGGTGCCGGCTGGTCAGCCCGTTGACGGAGATCGGCTCGAAGCTGCCGTCGCCGGCCACGGAGATCGAGCCCGACGGACGAGTCGACCATCCAGACCGACGTCGGATCGGTCGAAGGCCAGCCCGGTCGGCGAGCCGGCCTCGCGGATGCGGATCAGCGGGGCGCCCTCGGCCAGCCGCCCCTTCCAGACGGCCCCGTCGGGATCGATGCCCGCCACCGTCTGCGAGTCGAGGGAGACGGCGATGTCGACGAGGGTCTTCGATCCGGAGCCGGCGCTGCCGGGCACCGGGCGCACGCCGTCCGGGATCAGCCGGACGACACCCTCGGGCCGCGTCGCGTACCCCGCCGATCCGGGTGGCATCCCGTTCGGGTCGACGGCCGGCCAGGAGTCGCGCGGCTGCGGCGAGGCCGCGCCCGGCACGAGCAGCGGCTGGCCGCCCGCCGTGATGTCGACCGCCTGCACGTCGGGCAGCTGCTTCAGCGTCCACACGATCTGCTGCGACATGGCCTGACGAGTCCGGTCGTCCGCCTGCCGGGCGTTGGCCGTCAGATCGACCTTGGCCACGCCCGCTTCGATCGGCACCGCATCGATGTTGAGCTTGCACGCCGTCGGGGAAGCCGGTGCGAACGGCCGGCAGCAGCCAGTCGCTCGGACCCTCCAGCAGTCGTCGGACCAGGGTCGTCGCGAGCCCGGGACCGATGACCGGCACCATGCGCGCGTCCGGCACCAGCGTGTCGAACTGCGGATTGAAGAAGTACACGGCGAAACTGCGGAACGCGCGATCGACGTCCGACTGCGACAGCAGCAGGCCCTGCGGCACCGAGTCGATCCGCCACTCGCCGTCGACCTTGACCAGTCCGAACACGTTCTTCAGGTCGCTGTTCGGCGGAGCCAGCGCGAAGCGCCCGTTCGTGGCGATGGTGCCCGGACTCGACGGCCGTCATGACGACGCTCTGGCCGAGCTCCTGCAGCGACGGCGACGCCGTCGTACACGCGCGACGCCGGCGTCGGTGTCCCAGTTCGTGCTCGCCGTCGGTCGTGAGGAACTGTCGGGCGACCGCGTGGTTGTCGTCGAACGACGCCGACGCGTCGAGGAAGCCCTGCACCACCTGGCTCGGACGACATCCCCTCGCGCGGTCCGCGGGCGATGACGCGGATGAACTGGTCCTCGCGGTCGACACCGACCTGCTCGCCCTGCTGGATCGGCCCCTGCGGTGGGTACCTGGGCCGTGAGCGAGGTCGGCACCGAGCCGCACGCCACCAGCATCCCGGCAGCGGCGAGCACGACCGCGATGCGCAGCGCCCGGAGCCTCATGACTTCTCCGCAGCGTTGATGACGAACGTGCCGGCGGGCGAGGTGGTGGGGTCGGCCGCGTCGACGACGCACGTCGTCCGGAAGCTCGACCGGCTCGTCCACCTCGTCCACGGGCGGCAGCGGCAGCGGCGACTCGTCGAAGCCCGCCTTGCGGTCCAGGGGCAGCGTGAGCCGGAAGCAGGCGCCGTTGCCGGGCTCGCCCCACGCCTCCAGCCAGCCGCCGTGCAGGCGGGCGTCCTCGAGCGCGATCGCCAGGCCCAGGCCGGTCCCGCCCGTCGTGCGGGCACGGGCCGGGTCGGCACGCCAGAACCGGTTGAACACCAGGGCCGACTCACCGGGTCGAAGGCCGACGCCGTAGTCGCGAACGGTCACGGCGACGGCGTCGTCGCTCATCGCGATCGATGACGTCGACGCCGCGCGCGTCGCCGTGCTCGACCGCGTTCTCGATGAGGTTGCGGACGATCCGGTGCACGCGGCGCGGATCGCACTCGACGAGGCAGGTGACGTCGGCGCTGCGCAGGCGCACCTCCATGCCGTTGCGGACCGCGAGGGGCGTCGCCGCCTCGATCGCCCGCTGCACCAGCGTGACGAGGTCGATCCGCTCGGCGTCGAGGACGGCAGCGCCGGCGTCGAAGCGCGAGATCTCGAGCAGGTCGACGAGCAGTTCCTCGAAGCGGTCCAGCTGGTTCTGCAGCAGCTCGACCGCGCGGGACGTCGGGGCGTCGAGCTGGTCCCGGTCGTCGTAGACGACGTCGGCGGCCATCCGGATCGTGGTGAGCGGCGTGCGCAGCTCGTGGGAGACGTCCGACACGAAGCGCTGCTGGACGCGCGACAGCTCCTCGAGCTGGCGGATCTGCCGGGCGAGGCTGGCAGCCATCTCGTTGAAGGACGTGGCCAATCGAGCGAGGTCATCGGTGCCTTTGACCTTCATCCGCTCCGACAGGTTCCCCTCCGCGAGTCGGGCCGCGGTCTGCGAGGCCGCGCGCACCGGCACGACGACCTGCCGCGTGACGATCCACGCGACGAAGCCCAGCAGGAGGACCAGCAGCAGTCCGACGCCGACGACCGAGCTGCGGACGAGGTCGAGCGTCGACTGCTCCTGCCCCAGCGGGAACAGGTAGTACAGCTCGTACGGCCCGACCGTCGGCACCAGCAGCGGCGCGCCGACGATGAGCCCGGGTGCCGTTCGGCCGTCCAGGAACTGGATCTCGGTGTACGTCCACGACTGGCGCTGCGAGTCGACGACCGCCTTGCGCAGGTCCTCCGGGACGCTCGTCTCGGCGACGAGGTTCGTGCCGCGCTCGGGGGCGTCGCTGCTTCGCTGCGACGACAGCAGCAGCACGTCGAACGTCGACGGCGAGCCTGCCTGCGCGGCGAGGGCACTGACGACGCTGTCGACCAGCCGCGACGGGCGACGGGGTCGACGGTCCCGTGTCAGCGGCATCGAGGATCCGCTGCGCCTCGCCGAGCCCGGCCGACGCCTCGCCGACGGAGATGCGCTCCTTGGCGTTGAGCAGGCCGGTCGTGACGCGCGACAGCAGCGAGAAGCCCAGGACGCCGACGACCACCACCGACAGGGCCAGCGTCGTCAGCGTGACGCGCAGCCACAGGGATCGACGCCAGATCCGGCCGACCGCCCGGGGAAGGGCGAGCAGCACGTTGGTCAGCGCGTGGAGGAAGCCGGTCATCGCGATCCAGCGTCTACGCCGGGCCTGCCTTGTAGCCGACGCCGCGGACGGTCAGGACGATGTCGGGGCGCTCCGGATCGCGCTCGACCTTGGCGCGCAGGCGCTGGACGTGCACGTTGACGAGCCGCGTGTCGGCGGCGTGCCGATAGCCCCAGACCTCCTGCAGCAGGACCTCGCGGGTGAACACCTGGCCGGGCTTGCGGGCCAGGCAGACGAGCAGGTCGAACTCCAGAGGCGTCAGCGACAGCAGCTCGCCGTCGCGCTTGACCGTGTGGCCCGTGACGTCGATCTCGAGGTCGCCGACCACGAGCACCTGCGCGGGGGCCTCGTCGTTGCGGCGGATGCGCGCGCGGATGCGCGCCACCAGTTCCTTCGGCTTGAACGGCTTGACGACGTAGTCGTCGGCCCCGGACTCCAGCCCGACGACGACGTCGATCGTGTCGCTCTTCGCCGTCAGCATGACGATGGGCGTGCCGGACTCCGCTCGGATCGCCCGGCACACGTCGATGCCGTCGCGGCCCGGGAAGCATGAGGTCGAGGAGGACGAGATCGGGCTTGGTGTCGCGGAAGGCGTTCAGCGCCTCGCGCGCCGTCGGCGCAGAACACCGGTTCGAAGCCCTCACCGCGCAGCACGATGCCGAGCATCTCGGACAGCGCAGCATCGTCATCGACGACGAGAACCCGGCCCCTGGGGGGCACGGTGGGGCCGCTCGGCGTCACCGACATGTGCCTATGGTGACATCTCCTGGACTCCGAGGAGGAAGAGAAGGGCTCCCGGGGCGTTGACGACGCCATGGGCCACCATCGATGCGCCCGTCGATCCGGTCTTCGCAGCGCACCCAGCCGAGGATGAGTCCGGTGGGCAGCAGGACGAAGAACCGCACCGGCTCGAAGTGGAATCCGGCGAAGACGACGGCCGTGATGACGACGGTCAGCACCGTCGCCGACGCCCCGCTTGCGGACGGCGGCGAAGAACAGCCCTCGGAAGAACAGCTCCTCGACGATCGGAGCGCCGACCAGCACGAGCATGCCGAAGAGCGATCACCGCGAACCGACCGCTCTCCTTCGCCAGCTGATCCGCCGGCGTCGCCGGCGGCCGAGCGTCAGGTCGGGGCGAAGCGCGTGGTGATCGCTGCCGCGACGGCCGCCGTCAGGATCGCGGCCACACCGCCGAGGAGCGCCCCACCCGGCCTCGCGCCACGTCAGGCTGAGGCCCGAGGTCGATGACCGGACCGTTTCCTCGCCAGCGGGTGGTGATGATCGGCCAGCCGGCGAAGGCCAGCCATGGCGCCGTGGTGCCGAAGAGGACCTCGACCGCGATCGGCGCACCGGTGAGGTAGAGCACCGCGCCGACCCCGACGCCGATGAAGATCGCCGCCATCAGCGCCCAGAAGACATCCCACAGACCCCAGCGCGGCGGGCGCAGCTCGCGGCCGGCAGCGATAGCCTCGGTCACCGTCACCGGGCAGCCCGGATAGTCGGCGGGCGCTGGCACGACGGTGGTCACCGTGTCACGCTACACATCGTCGAGACCGACAACTCGATCTCGATCTCGAGCCGGCGCACGAGGGAGGAACTGATGAAGACCTGGATCCGGCTCGCCATCGGCATCGTGGCGATCGCCATCGGCCTGGTCTGGTTCTTCCAGGGCATCGGTCGCCTCGCCGGAAGCCCGATGACCGGGGTCAGCTTCTGGGCGTGGGCCGGCGGTGCGCTTGTCGTCATCGGCCTGCTCGTGATCTTCCGGCCCGGTCGCCCACGCCCCTCCGACGACCACTCGGACACGCCGTGAACCTCAATGCGCTGAGCCCGCTGCAACGCGCCATCGGCCTGGTCCTGTTCATGGTCGGCTTCGTGTGGCTGATGCTCGGCCTGGGATTCTTCGGCGGCAGCGTCATCAGCGGGCAGACGTGGGCAGCCGTTCTGGGCTTCCTCGTCCTGGCCACGGGGCTCTACATCCTCACTCGTCGGCCGAAGGCGGTCGAGACCGACGACGCTCCGGCGGACCAGTCGGACGACGCACCGCTGCCTTAGTCGCGCCTGCTGTGGCAGGCATTCCCCCGATCGCTCTGCGATCCTGAAGGCGTGCCGAACGTCTACAAGATCACCTACCCGAACGGGAAGATCTTCGTCGACGAGGACCTGACGGACCAGTACACCTGGATCGGCTCGATCGCCAACGATGCGTTCGCGGCCGACTTCCCCCCGCCGGAGCGCACCGACTTCACCGTCCGCAAGGAGATCCTCTGGTCGGCACCGCTCGCTGACCATGACGAAGTGGATCGGGTGTACGTCGAGTGGATCCAGCGACTGCACGCGAACGATCCGCAGATCGGCTACAACCGCTGGCCTCCCCCACCCTGACCACTAGTTCGACCGCTGCCGTCACACTCTCCCCCGCTTGTGACGGCAACGGTCGAAGTCGGTGCGGATCAGTCGGTACACCCATGACCGCCGTTGTAGGCCAGCGTTCGCGCGCACACCCACGCGTGCGCCCAGTCGCCCCACTGCTTGGTCCAGCCACCGGTCAGCCCCGTGCCGTAGCCGTAGACGGCGTCGTTGGTGATGTCGGCGCAGTTGCCCGACGTCGGCATCGGCAGCCCCTGCGGAGACGCCACCGGCAGGTGCCCGGGCTCGGGCGTGGTCGGTGCAACGCCCGGCGTCGCAACCACCGTTGAACCGGTCGAGTTGGTTTGGCCCGCAATCGCGTAGACGGAGAACGAGTACACGACCCCATTCGTCAGTCCGGTCCAGCCGTACGACGTGGCCAACGAAGATGTGCCATGGATTCCAGGGCTGTCGCAGGTCGGAGGGAAGGGGTTGCCTCCCGGATCCACACCTGTGCCGGGCCCCCCGAGCAAGCGACCGCGTAGTTGGCAATCGAAGCTCCGTTGTCGACGGGCGCTGTCCATGTGAGCGCGACCGTCCCGTCGCCGACCTTCCATAGTGGTTGGTCAGGACGGTACGCAGGCGCGAAAGGTGAAGCAACGCAACAAAACAGACAGGGTGGATACATCCGACATGTATCCACCCTGTCCTAGGCGCCTTGGGGCGCCGAGCGTTCCTAGTAGCGGTAGTGGTCCGCCTTGTACGGGCCGGCCACGTCGACACCGAGGTACTCGGCCTGCGGCTTGGTCAGCTCGGTGAGGCGGACGCCGAGGGCATCGAGGTGCAGGCGGGCGACCTTCTCGTCGAGGTGCTTGGGAAGCACGTACACGCCGAGGGGGTACTGGTCGAGCTTGGTGAACAGCTCGATCTGCGCGAGCACCTGGTTGGTGAACGAGTTCGACATGACGAACGACGGGTGGCCGGTCGCGTTGCCAAGGTTCAGCAGACGACCCTCCGACAGCATGATGATCGAGTGGCCGTCGGGGAAGGTCCACTCATCGACCTGCGGCTTGATCGTCTTGCGGACGATGCCGGGGGTCGCGGCGAGCCCGGCGATGTCGATCTCGTTGTCGAAGTGGCCGATGTTGCCGACGATGGCCTGGTGCTTCATGTTCGACATCTGCTCTGCCGTGATGACGTTGAAGCAGCCGGTCGCCGTCACGAAGATGTCGGCGATGCCGATGACGTCGTCGAGCTTGGCGACCTGGTAGCCGTCCATGGCGGCCTGAAGCGCGCAGATCGGATCGATCTCGGTGATGATCACGCGAGCGCCCTGGCCGCGCAGCGAGTCTGCCGAACCCTTGCCGACGTCACCGAAGCCGCAGACGACGGCGACCTTGCCGCCGATCATGGTGTCGGTGGCGCGGTTGATGCCGTCGATGAGCGAGTGGCGGCAGCCGTACTTGTTGTCGAACTTGCTCTTGGTGACGGAGTCGTTGACGTTGATCGCCGGGAAGAGCAGCGCGCCGTCGCGCATCATCTCGTAGAGACGGTGGACGCCCGTCGTCGTCTCCTCGGTGACGCCCTTGATGCCGGCGGCGATGTTCGTCCAGCGCTGAGGGTCCTCGGTGAGCGAGCGACGAAGAGTCTCGAGGATGACCGCGTACTCCTCGGAGGTGGACTCGTCGGCGGACGGGACGACACCCGCGGCCTCGAACTCCTTGCCCTTGTGCACGAGCAGGGTCGCGTCGCCACCGTCGTCGAGGATCATGTTCGGACCCTTGCCGTCCGGCCACATGAGGACCTGCTCGGTGCACCACCAGTACTCGGGAAGGGTCTCGCCCTTCCAGGCGTAGACCGGGACACCCTGCGGATCGGCAACGGTGCCGGTGGGGCCGACGACGACGGCAGCGGCCGCGTGATCCTGCGTGGAGAAGATGTTGCACGAGACCCAGCGCACGTCGGCGCCGAGGTCCACGAGGGTCTCGATCAGCACGGCGGTCTGGATAGTCATGTGGAGCGAGCCGGTGATGCGGGCGCCGGTGAGCGGCTTGGTGGCACCGAACTCGGACGCGCATCGCCATCAGGCCGGGCATCTCATGCTCGGCGAGTCGGATCTCGTCGCGGCCGAACTCAGCCAGCGAGAGGTCGGCGACCTTGTAGTCGGGGGTGCCGTCGGGCTTGGAAACGGACATGCAGGACTCCTAGCAGCGAAAGGTGGCGCGAACGGCACGAGGCTTCGATGGTTCGCCAGGGGGCATGGCCGCGACGGGGACCAGGGCTCCGGACCATCGTCGGCGGGCCTATTCTGCCAGAAGACGCCGGTCCCGCCGAACCGCGCCTGCCCGGCCGTACCATTACGCCACCGAGCCGGGTGGGGCTTGAGGGGGAACGGGGAGACCGGGGTGCCGATCAGCGGCCAGAGCGCAGGGATCAGGGAATGAAGGACTTCCAGTCCGCCCGGGCGGCGGAGCTCGCCGTCGAGGTGGGCGCGGAGTTCTCCGAGCGACTGGGCGACGTCGTCTACGCCCTGCAGATGGAGCCCGTGCCCCGGTTCATCTACATCTCCCCCTCGGTGCTGCACCTGAGCGGCTACACCGACGAGGAGCACTACGCCGATCCCGACCATCGCCATCGAGTCGACGGACCCCCGCGACCGGCCGAGGGTCCAGGAGGCGTTCGCTGCACCTCCCGGCAGCGTGCAGGAGTTCGTCGTACGCTGGATCCGTCGCGACCGCCACATCATCTGGACGCACCACCGCAGCCGGAAGGTGGTTCAGGACGACGGCAGCGTGGTGATCTACGCCGCCGCGCGCGACGTGACCGCCCAGGTGAAGGCCGAGGCCGGGCTGGCCGCCTCCGAGGAGCGCTACCGGCTGCTGGCCGAGAACGCGTCCGACATCGTGTGGCGCACCGACAACGACGCGATCCTGGAGTGGGTCTCGCCGTCCGTGGAGGCCGTGCTCGGCTGGCGGCAGTACGAGATGGTGGGCCGGCGCATCACCGACCTCGTCCACGCGGACGACCTCCACCGCGTCGCCAGCGCCGGCTCGGAGGTCAACGCCGGCGAGCGGGTGAGCTTCGAGGCGCGCTACCAGGGGAAGGACGGCGGGCACCGCTGGCTGGAGGTCACCGCAAGGCCGGTCATGGACGAGGACGGCGTCGTCGTGGGACGCGTCGGCAGCTGCCGCGACGTGCACTCGGAGGTCGAGGCCTGGCAGGCGATGGAACGCAGCGAGAGCCGGTTCCGCCTCGCGATGGAGTCCGCACCCACCGGCATGGCCCTGATGGACCTGGACCGTCGCTTCGTCGAAGTCAACCCAGCGCTGTGCCGCATGCTCACCTTCGACGCCGCGCACCTCATCGGGCGCCGGATGGTCGACATCCTCAATGCCACCGACGATGACGTCGACCTGCGGATGCGCGACGAGCTGCTGTCCGGGACGACGACCTCGGCCACGCACGAGGTCCGGCTGATCCGCAGTGACGGGGCCATGGTGTGGGTGCAGCATGCGATCGGCCTGCTGCGCGACGAGAACGGCGTGCCCCAGTCCTACGTCTCGCAGTTCGTCAATGTGACGGAGGCCCGTGAGGCCCGGGAGGCCCTGCACTTCATGGCCACCCACGATCCGTTGACCCAGATGCTCAACCGCCGGGAGCTCCTTGCCCGGATGAGCAAGGTCCTCGCGCATGCGCCGCGAGGCGGCAGCCACCTCGCGGTGCTGTTCGCCGACCTCGACGGACTGAAGGCAGTCAACGACACGTTCGGCCATGCTGCGGGCGACGAGATCATCGTCGAGGTGGCGCGGCGACTGTCCGGACTCGTGCGCGGAGACGACCTTGCCGCACGGATCGGTGGCGACGAGTTCGTCATCGTGCTGCCCACCGTCAGCGGCCCCGACGGTGCTCAGGCGGTCGCCCGGAAGATCCAAGAGGCGATTGCCGAGCCACTGCTCGTCGATGGCTACCCGACATCAGTGGGCGTGAGCATCGGCATCGCGCTGGCTGACGCGGGCGACGACCCGCAGACGGTGCTGCGGCACGCCGATTCCGCCCTCTACCTGGCTAAGAAGGCCGGCGGCAGCCGGTGCGAGGTGTTCGCCGGAGCGGGCGCGACGACGGCCTGAGCCGGCTGACCAGCACCGCCTATTCCGGCGAGCTGCGATCCAGGTCCGGCTCGAGGAAGACGTAGCGCGCCGTCGGGACTGCCGCGCGCAGCGCCCGCTCGGCCGCGTCGATGTCCGCGGCGATCTCGGCTCCGGTGTCGTTGTGCGCGATCGCGATCTTGGCCGCCACGAGGAGCTCGTCGGGGCCGACATGGAGGGTGCGCAGATGGATGACGCGCCGCACCCCGTCGCTGGACTCGAGGGCTGAACGAATCGCCTCGACCTCCTCCGGCAGTGCGCCCTCGCCGACGAGCATCGCCGTCATCTCGATGGCGAGGAAGATCGCGATGACGACGAGCAGGGTGCCGACTGCCATGGCGCCGAGTGCATCGAAGCGGCCGTTGCCGGTGAGCACCGCGAGCCCGACGCCGACCAGGGCGAAGACCAGGCCGACGAGCGCGCCCGCGTCCTCGAGCAGGATGACGGGGAGCTCGGGCTGCCGGGCGGCCTTGACGAAGGCCGGGATGGATCGTCGGCCGCGCGCATGGTTCGCCTCGCGCAGCGCCGTGCGGAACGAGAAGCCCTCGAGCCCGATCGCCACCAGGAGCACGAGGACCGCGATCCACCAGTCGTTGAGCGGCTCAGGATGCTGCCACTTGTGCACGCCCTCGTACAGCGAGAACAGGCCACCCACGAGGAACAGCACGATGGCGACGACGAATCCGTACACGAAGCGGCGGCGGCCGTAGCCGAACGGGTGCGACTCGTCGGCAGGCTTCGTCGAGCGCTTGTTGCCGATCAGCAGCAGGACCTGGTTGCCGGAGTCCGCGAGCGAGTGGATCGCCTCGGACAGCATCGACGATGACCCGGTGAAGGCGAAGGCGATGAACTTGCTGATGGCGATGCCGACATTGGCCAGCAGTGCGGCCACGACGGCCTTCATCCCGCCCTCGGTGCTCACGTGACCCCTATCAGCGTTCGGTGGACTGGACGATCGCGACGAGGCCCTGCGCCTCGACGTAGGCATCAGGGTCATCGGACGACAGGACGGCCGCGATCCCCGGGCGCACGACGGTGTCCGCCAGGTCGGAGACGACGCGCGCCGAGCCCTCGATCACCAGCACGATGCGGTAGGCGCCGGAGGGCAGCCGCTCGCGACCCGTGTCGAGCATGCGCAGGACGAAGGGCGAGTTGACCGGCCAGATGAGGTCGCCGTGCTCGGTGTTCATGAACTGCGGCGCAAGATCCATGCTCAATGCGGCGATGGCCTGGTCGACGAAGACGGCCTTCGTGGTCAGGCCGAGCCGAAGGACGTTGTCGGACGAGGTCATCACTTCGACGCCGGTCCCGCGGATGTAGCTGTGCGGGACGCCCGCGGGCAGGTAGACGGCCTGCCCGGCGCTGAGGTTGAGGTACGCGAGCATCGGAGCGATGAGAGCGCCCGCGTCGTCGGGGTACATCTGCGCCACGGTGTCGTAGGCAGCGATCTCTGCCTCGGACAGCCCGGCGGCGCGAGCCGCGTCGGCCAGCAGGGCGATGCTGCCGGCGTCGGAGCATCCGCGCAGCAGGCGGATCGCCGTTGCCACGTCACCGGCGCGCAGCGCGGCGACCGCCCCGTCCGTCCCGGGGATGCTGCTCAGGATGGCCGCCGCCTGACGCCGGTCCCTCCACCCCGCGAAGGCCTCGAACGGCCCGAGGGCGACCAGCATCTCCGTCTTCTCGAACGGATCGCTCAGCACGGCCACCGACGGGTCGGCCTGCTGCTCCAGCCAGCCTGCGGCCGCCGCGGACTTCTCGGGGTGGACCTGGACCGACAGCGGTCGAGCTGCGGCGAGGATCTTCACCAGGAGCGGGATGGCCTCGATGTCGAAGTGATCAGCGAGGTGCCCGCCCGTGGGGCGGCCGCTGGTGTCGACCACGGGCGACGGACCGCCGGGATGCACGCCGAACCACAGCTCGGCCTGCGGCTCGCCGGTCGCCGCGCCGGTCCACGCCTCGAGCCCGTCGACGATTCCCCAGTCGTAGTCCTTGACCGCGCCGCGGACGATGAGCATCGGGTCAGGCTTCCGCGGTGAGGTCGGCGCCGATCCCTTGGGGTCCGGGGTGCGCCTCGTCGAGGAGCATCACCGGGATGCCGTCGCGCACATCGAAGGTCGTCTGGCAGCGGGTGCACACGGCGGTGCCGGCTGCCTCGTCAGGACGGACGGGAGCGTGCTGCGGGCACGGGCACGCCAGGACGTCCCAGAGCTCACGGGACACGCCCAGGGGCGCCGAACCGGCTGGAGTGGACATGACCCTCAGACCCCCGCTCGCATGATGCCCAGCACCTCGTCGCGCAGGGCCGCCATCTGAGCCTCGTCGGCCGCCTCCACGTTCAGGCGCAGCAACGGCTCGGTGTTGCTCGGCCGGACGTTGAACCACCACGTGTCGGCGCTCATCGTCAGGCCGTCCATGGTGTCGATCTCGTCGACTCGTGACGGCGAAGGCCTCCTTGATGCGCGCCGTCGCCGCGGCCTGGTCGGCCACCTCGGTGTTGATCTCGCCGCTCGCCGCGTACCGGTCGTACGGCGCCAGGAGGCTCGACAGCGTGGTGCCCGTCCGCGGTCTCGCCGAGGGCGGCCAGCGTGTGCAGGGCGGCGAGCATGCCGGAGTCGGCGCGCCAGAAGTCGCGGAAGTAGAAGTGGCCCGAGTGCTCGCCGCCGAAGACCGCACCGGTCTCCGCCATGGTCGCCTTGATGAACGAGTGGCCCACCCGGGTCCTGACGGCGACGCCGCCGTTCTCGGCGATGACCTCCGGCACGGCGCGCGAGGTGATGAGGTTGTGGATCACGGTCGAGCCGGGGTGCTTGGCGAGCTCGCGCGCGGCGATGAGCGCGGTGAGCGTCGAGGGGCTGACGATCTCGCCACGCTCGTCGACGACGAAGCAGCGGTCGGCATCGCCGTCGAAGGCGAGTCCGAGATCGGCCCCGAGCTCGCGCACCCGCGCCTGAAGGTCGCGCATGTTCTCGGCGTCGATGGGGTTCGCCTCGTGGTTGGGGAAGCTGCCGTCGAGCTCGAAGTACATGGCGTCGATGTCGAGCGGGAGCGCCGGCAGTCCCGCCTCGTCGCCCAGTACGGCGGGCACGGTGAAGCCGCCCATGCCGTTGCCGGCGTCGACGACCACGCGCAGCCGCCGCGAACCGGAGACGTCGACGAGCTCGCGCAGGAAGGTCGCGTACTCGACGAGCATGTCCTGCTCGCTGACCGTGCCCATCGGACCGTCGAAGGACGGGATGCCGGCATCGATCATCGTGCGGATGTCGCGCAGGCCACTGTCCTGGCCGACCGGCGCAGCCCCGGCGCGGCACAGCTTGATGCCGTTGTACTGGGCGGGATTGTGGCTGGCCGTGAACATGGCGCCCGGCAGGCCGAGGTGACCGGAGGCGAAGTACAGGCCGTCGGTGCTCGCGAGGCCGATGAGGATGACGTCGCAGCCCTGCTCGCGCACGCCGTCGGCGAAGGATGCCACGAGGTCGGGGCCGGACGGTCGCATGTCGTGGGCGATGACGACGGTTCCCGGGCCGCCGTCGCGCGTGGCGATGCCCAGCACGCGGACGAAGGCGGCACCCACGTCATGCGCGAGCCCCTCGTCGAGCTGGTCGGGGTAGATGCCACGGACGTCGTAGGCCTTGATGATCGCGTCGAGGTCTCTCACGCAACGAAGGCTATCCGCGAACGCGGAGCGGGTGGACCAGTGGGAGCCGAGGACTCCGGCGATCGTGCGCCAGCCGTGAGTTTCTGCCGCGATCTTGAGGTTGTGGGGGCTGGCGCGCAGCGCGCAGCCCCCACAACCTCAAGATCGGGAGCCGCTATTCGTCGAAGCCGGTGAACAGGTCGGGCTGGACGTCGTCAACGGAGGCCAGCATGCGCAGGTGGCCCTTGCGGGCGACCTCGACCGAGCCGGACGGGAGCTCGGAGGCGAGCGGGACGCCGGGCTCGTACCGAGGCCGGGCGGCCTCGCGCACCGCATTGGCGAGTGCCTCGAGATCGTCGCCTGTCGGCTTCAGGGCGTCGGGGTCCGGCGTGATCCGCACGATCTCCCAGCCCTTGGGCGCCGTCAGCCGCTCACTGTGCATGTGGCACAGGTCATAGCAGTGCGGCTCGGCATAGGTGGCCAGCGGGCCGAGGACCGCCGTCGAGTCCGCGTAGACGTACGTCAGCGTGGAAACGGCTGCCCCGTTGCACGAAGGCTTGGAACAACGGCGGCGACTCACGACTCGCACGGTAGTCCGGCGCGCCCGAGCGGGATCGACGGCGCGCCGATGGATCAGTTGTTAGCGACTGCCGGATCCTGGACTGGCCGTCGGCACGACGACCTGCGTGCGCAGCGGGCGCCACGGATAGCCCGTCACGAGATCGCCGAACCGCGACTGACTCGCGCACGCGGTGGGCGACCAGCACGGGACCGGATCCCTCGACCGGAGTGACGACCGCGGTGTACCAGGCGATGCCGGCCGGCGGATTCAGCTTGACGTACTTCACCTTGCCGGCGCCGATCTTGACGCGGCGCGGAGAGGTCGGCTGGGCCGCGTCCTTGCCACCTCGGTACGGCAGCAGGGTGATGTCCACCGCGGCTGCCGTGTCGGGCGCGGTGATCGACACTCGGACGTCGGTATTCGTGCGCACGGGCAGGCCGCTGACGGCCGCAGGTCCGTTGAACGGCTCCGATCCCGCCGTGTACGCCGTCTCGTCCTGGACGTTCTTGCCGCCGAAGAACATGCGCATTCCGGCGACGATCGGAACGTCCGAGGTCAGTTCGAGGGTCGAGGGCTGCTTGTCGAGAACGGGCGACATGTCGAGCGTGACGACCGCATCGGCGGGCACTTCCAAGGTGGAGCGGTCGGCCGGGGCGAACGTGCCGTCGGGCGAGAGGACGCGCACCTTGACGATGGCGTCGTTCGCGCCCGGAGCCATGACCGACAGCACCCGCGCGCCGTCACCGCCCACGATGCCCGGCACGTACACCTTCTTGCAGTGGCTCGGCGGCCGGCGGGATCCAGTCCGTGCCCACGGTGGCCAGGCCAGCCTGCTGCTCGTCGTCGACTGCTGCTCCGACGCGCCCCGTGCGGACGATGACCTGCGTCGCCGTCGCCGCGACACCGGGAGCCAGGACGTCGAGGCGGACGACCAGTCGGTCCTGGCCCTTCACCACCAGGCCGCGTCCGGCGGGGGCGTCGATGATGCCGTCCGGGCCGTGCACGATGACGTCGACGACCGCCGACGGTGTCGTCAGGGTTGACCAGGACGATGCGGGTCGTGCGACCCGCGATGGCACCGCCACCGACGAACCAGAACTCCGACGCTGCCGGTGCGCACGCGGTACTCGCGAGGCCGCGACCCTTGCCGCCCGGGTCACGACCCCACTGGTCGGCGACGAGGCCGGGCGCCAGCGAACCCTCGCCGAAGGCGCGGATGGGCGGCAGCGTCTGGTTGAACGCCTCGATCTGGGCCTGGCCGCCCGGCGTGGTGATCTTCGACGACGCGGAGTTCTTGCCCGGCAGGGTCTCGAGGCCGGCCGACCCGCGGTCGGCGTCCTGACCCGGCTGCCCGGGGATGACCGCTGCGGTGACCCGGACACCCAGGTCGGTGCCCGCTCCCGGCTCAGGGCACAGCAGCACGGACGAGCCGATCGGCTCGACGGCGGTGGCGCCCTCCGTGACGGCGGGCGTCGGGCGCTGCAGCAACGTAGCCAGAAGGGTGACCACCACGGCGACGACCAGCACGATGCCGAACACCCGGCCACCGGCCAGCGCGGCGCCGGACACCGCTGGTGCTCGAGGCACGCGGCGACGCCGGGGCGATCCCTCAGCCGACTCAGCTTCCGGCGTGCTCTCCACCGTCTCGCT
Organism: uncultured Actinomycetes bacterium; assembly: GCA_963755335.1. Lineage (GTDB taxonomy): Bacteria > Actinomycetota > Actinomycetes > S36-B12 > S36-B12 > UBA10649. Next base: position 659,884 of record CAVWJW010000008.1, on the reverse strand, counting down.
GGGTCCAGCCGCGTCGTTCAGGACTGCGCGCTTCTCCAGGCGGATCTTGCGGGCCATCACGCCTCCCCCGAGCTCGACGGGACGCGTGGTTCGGGAGTGTCAATCGGTTCAGTGCGCTCGACCGTCAGCAGGGGATCTTCGACGGCGATGTCGACGTCGAGATCGGGTTCGAGGTCACTGTCGATGTCGGGGTCGGGGTCGAGTCGACGACGCTCCGGCAGGGCGAGGACGACCAGGACGAGCACCACGATGAGTTCGAACCACATCCACAGCGATCGGGTCCGGCCGTCGAAGCTGACGGTGACCTTCGGCGTGCCGCCCGGCAGTGTGAAGCCCTGCGACCACGTCATCACGCCGGGGCCGGCAACTGCGGCGAGATCCTGCCGGTTGCCCTGCGCATCGGTCGAGAACGCGCTCCAGCCGCCGTCCACTGTCGCACCCGCGACGAGGACGCGTTGGCCCTTGCCGTCCGGCATCGCCTGGGCGATGTACGGGTCAGTGGTGACGGTGCCGTCCGGTGCAAGGCCGATAGGAGTCTGCTTGTCGCCGTCGACGACGCGCGCCCGTGAGGTCGTGCCGGCGACCCGCCAGAGCACCTCGCCCTGCGAGCTGGACAGCCGGCGCAGGCCCGGCTCGCCGTCGAGTGTCGGGATGAGCTCGCGCGAGCTGCCCGGCGACAACACGACGTAGCGGACGCCGTATCCGGCGAGGGCGGCCATCTCGTCGCCGCCGCGGCCCGAGGCCATCGCTGCCACGTAGGGGTCGAACTGGGCCCATACGTCCTGGGCGGGACTGGTCTCGGCGTCACCCAGCTGCGGGCCGGGGCCGGTCAGCAGGGAGTACCGCACGCGGCCCGCGGCATCGTCGTCGATCACCAGCGTTCGCGGCGCCTGGGCGCTCTCGGAGTCGGCAGCGACGAACGCGGGAACCTGCGACACCGGCGCCTTCCGGACGTCCTGGTCGAGCCCGACCGCGTAGAAGCCGGCCGTGAGGACAGGAGCGAGCAGCGCAAGAACCCCGACGACCGCGGCCAGAGGCTGGCCGAGGGTGAAGCTCGAACCCGCCAGTCGGGCCTGGAGTCCGTCGACGGCCACGACGGCCGCCGTGATCATGGCGAGGCCGAGGAGCAGCGTCGCCTGACCCGGCCACGGCCGCAGGGAGATGGTCGAACTCGGCGGCGTGACCAGGATCATCGTCTGCGCCATGCCCATGAGCAGTGCGAGGCCGCCCAGGATGCCCGAGCGGGAGGATGACGACCAGGCGGTCACGTCGAAGGAAGGCCATGAAGCCGGCGAGGACGACGCCGAACGTGACCCACAGCGGCAGCATGCCCGGGCCGCCCGGATGAAGCAGGAGGACGTCCCACGGCTTGATGCCCGGATCGGTGATCGTCGGGCTGTTGATGCCCGGCTCGAGGAGCAGCAGGACCGGATGCGTGAAGAGGTACAGCGTCCACGGCAGCAGGACGACCACGGGGACGAGCAGCGCGATGGCGAGGCGGGAGACGACATTGCGGTCGAGGCCACCACCGATGCGCCACCGGAGGGTGATCGCGATGAGGGCCGCCACGATCAGCACCAGCCACAGCGACGGGGCGACGGCCAGCACGACCGCGACAAGAAGGGCCGTGCCGGCGGATCGTCGCACCGTGCCCTGCGACTGCCAGATCCGCACCAGCGATCGGATGACGAACGGCAGGATGATCGCCACCATCGTCGTGCCGATGCGTCCCGAGGCGGTTGCGCCGGTCATGGCCGGGAGCAGGGCGTAGGCCGCTCCGGCCCACACGCGGAACCACGTGCTCGCGACCAGTCCGCGCAGTGCGTAGAAGGCGCTCCAGCCCGCGATCGGGATGCCGAGCAGGAGCAGCGCCGTGACGGCGAAGGGGGCCTTCCCGAGGAGGAAGAACGCGACTCCGGCGATGACCATGAGGTAGGGCGGTGCCGGCACGGTGGAGCCGGGACCGACGTCGTGCCACGCCTGACGGTAGGTCTCCGAGAGGTCGCCGGCGCCAGGCGGAGCGGGCAGCAGTGCACCGCCTTGCAGCACGCCGTCGCCGAGCCACAGTCCCCGCGTGCCGATGACGGCAATGGCCACCAGCGCCAGGACCATGAGGACGCTGGGCCGCAGGATCACCCGCCGTAGGAATCCTGCCGATCCGTCGTCCATGAAGTCGGCGTCGTCGCCCACCGGCCCGCTCTCCAGAGCGCTGACCGAACCCGTGGTCTCGGCGCCGCCGCTGGTCGTGAGCACGCCACCGACAGCCTCGAGGACGTGCCCGACCTGCTGGGCGGTGCTGGCCCGCAGCGGGCGTACCACGCTGGCCGGCTCGGTGGCCGTGCGAATGATGCGAGCACGACTGGCCCGCAGTCGTGACGGGTGGAGGGCGACCGACAGGACGGCGCCCACCTCGTCGCGGGCGGCGGCGACGTCCTTGCCCAGCAGGTACACGGCGGCGCGCACCAGGGCATCGATGAGCAGTCGCAGGGCGACGAACGGCCCCACCACGGGGGACGCCTGCGCCAGGAGGACGTGGACGGCCGCCTCGCGGTCGGCGCGGTGCGGGCGGGGAGCCAGGTCGTCGGCGCGGCGCCCGTGCGCGGACGCCTCACGGTGGTGGATGACCGCATCGGTGGCGACGAGGACGCGCTCGCCGGCGCGATGCGCCCGCCAGCAGAAGTCCATGTCGTCGCGGAACAGGGGCAGGGCGGGGTCGAACCCGTCGAGCCGGTCCCACACGTCGCGGCGCACGAGCATTCCGGCGGAACTGACCGCGAGGACGTCTCGGACGCCGTCCTTCTGTCCCTGGTCGTGCTCGCGCTTGTCGAGGTTGGTGACCCGACGTCCCGAGCCCGTGACCGTGACGCCGGCCTCGAGCAGGAGCCGGCGGTCATGCCAGCCGAGGATCTTCGGACCGAGCACCGCCGCGCTCGGATTGTCGTCGGCGGTGCCCAGGAGCCGCTCGAGGCAGCGCAGGTCGGGTGCACTGTCGTCGTGGAGCAGCCACACCCATTCGACGAACTCGGGCTGGAAGGGCTCGTGCACGGGAGGCTGGAGCGCCGCCAGGCCCGCGCGCACCGCCTCGCCGAAGCCGGTCGTGCGGTCCACGACGAGGACCCGTTCGAGACCGAAGGACTCCGCCAGGAGTTCCTGGCTGCCGTCGGTCGAGCCGGTGTCGACGGCGATGGCGGCATCGAGCGGACGCGTCTGCGCCGCCATGGTGGTGAGGACGGCCGGCAGCCACACGCGGCCGTCGTGGCTGACCATCACGGCCGTGACGTGGTGGTTCCGGCGCGGGAGTGCGGGCGCCGGCTCCTCCTCGGGCATGTCGTCCTCGAGGCTGAACCACTCGGTCGTGCGGACGTCGCTGGGCTGGTCGTCGCCGAAGTCGTACGGGCGATCGGCGGGTGTCACGTCGGGAGCGTCGAGGTTCCAGTCGTCGAGCTGGCCATCGAGGAAATCGGGCGCTGAATCCGGGACGGGATCGACGGGACGGGAGCCGTCGGCAGGCTCCACCGCGTCGTCGTCCATCACTGGTTCACTGTACGTGGTGGATCACCGGCGATCGCTGACCCGCGCCGTCCGTGGAGCGGGTGAGGACAGATCGCTAGACGGCGCGCTTCTTCAGACGTCGACGCTCGCGCTCGGACAGCCCACCCCAGATTCCGAACCGCTCGTCCGAGCCCAGTGCGTACTCCAGGCAGTCGACACGGACGTCGCAGGACAGGCACACCTTCTTGGCCTCCCGGGTGCTTCCGCCCTTCTCAGGGAAGAACGCCTCCGGGTCGGTCTGCGCGCACAGAGCCTGTTCCTGCCATGCCAACTCCTCGACGTCGGACAGGGGCACCAGCACCATGTCAGCCACGAAGAACCTCCTCGACCCAGCACCACACACCCATTACCACGACATACGCCGTTGACCACGCATTACACCGGTGTCATTTACCGGAGTCAAGCCGGAACGGGACATTTCGGACAGGATTCCCACTTTTTCTGCAGGAATTGACCGGTCAGGGGGTCTATACCCCGCAATTGACGCAAAGTGCCGCGTTCGTCAGCTCGTGGGAGCCACCTTCTGGAGGAAGCCGGTGAGCAGCCCGTCGTACCGGGACCGGTCCACATTCCATGACATCACGTGCCCGGCTCCCTCGAACACCTCGAGCTGGACGGTCGTCGGGTTCGCCGCCTTCGCGAAGGCCGTCGTGACCGCTACGGGAACCTTCGTGTCCTCCGTCCCCTGGACGATGAGGGTCGGCGTCGTCAGCGTCGCGGCCATTCCGGTGTAGTCGGTGGCCTGCCAGTCGATGCCGTAGCGCCAGGCGGCCACCTGCATCGCCGCCGCCGAGACGAAGCCCGGCAGCCCCATGTCCGCGGCTCCCGCCTCGACCATCGCGCCGAGGTTCACCGCCGGCGAGTCGAGGAAGGCCCCGACGACCTCCGAGGCGAGGGGCGAGTGCTGGAGGAAGGCCAGGGAGATCGCGCCGCCCATGCTCGCGCCGGCGAGCACCACGTTCTTGGCACCGTGATCCAGCGCGTAGCGGACGGCCGCCTCCAGGTCCGGCCACTCGGTGGCGCCGAAGTTGCCGTAGCCATCCTCCGTCGGCGAGAACGGATCGTCGCGGTAGGAGATCAGCATCATCGGGTAGCCGAGCTTGGTCACCGTGCTGGCGATGCGCAGCCCCTCGCGGGGCGTGGCGCCACGACCGTGCGTGAAGATCACCCACGTGCTCGCCGTGCCGGGGACGTACCAGGCTGGCGTCGGGCCGGAGGGGCTCGGGTACATGACGTCCTGGTACTCGACACCCAGGCCGACCAGCGGGTTGCGGGGGAAGTACCAGCCATCCAGCGCCGCCGCCTGACCGGCCGCCGGCGTCGGTGGGAGCACCTCGGCGGTCACCTCGCGCCTCGTGGTCGTCGTCGCGCCTTCGCCGGTCTCCTGAGGGCTGCTGGTCTGCACGTAGCCGCCCTCGACCGTGCTGACGCTCATCAGGCCCTGGTCGTCCCAGCCACCGGGCGTGCCGCTGTAGCTGATCGAGGAGTCACTCGCCGACAGGACGGTCAGTGGGAACGGGTCACTCGGCTGCGGCACCACCATGCTCGCGCCGATGAGCCCGCTGACGTACCACAGCCCCGCCGACGCGATGGTGACCAGCACCAGGACGACGCACAGCAGAGTCACCCACGGCCACCGCCGCCGCCGCGGGGCCGCATGCGAGACGGGCGCCGATGGCACGACCACGGCGACCGCCGGAGTGGCGTCGACTGGCACGTCCGGCGGGACCTCCAGAGGCGGCCCGGCCGGCTCATCGGCCACGACGGTCGGCGCCGCGGTCACCGCCGCATGCTCGGGTGCACGGGTCAGGGCCAACGGGGCGGTTGCCTCGACGGGCACCTCGGCCGGAGCCGGCGCCTCACTGGGAGCCGGCGCCTCAGCAGGAGCCGGCTTATCGGCTGGCGCTGGCGTCGGCTCTGTGGCAGCCCCGTCCACGGGTCCGTCGGTCATGCCCACATTGTGGTGCCGGCGTGGCGCAATGCGTCGCTGCGCCACTCGACGAGGGCCCTGTTGGGGCGCTCAATCGCGCCCAGCCGGTCTGACAGGATGGCCGGATGCAGATCACGGCCCTGGCGGGCGGCATCGGCGGAGCCCGCTTCCTGCGCGGCCTGCGCGCACTCGTCGAATCCGACTACCCCGGCTCGACGATCACCGTCATCGGCAACACCGGCGACGACATCTGGGTGCACGGGCTGCGCGTGTGCCCCGACCTCGACACCGTCATGTACACGCTCGGCGGCGGCATCAGCGAAGAGCGCGGCTGGGGTCGCGACGGCGAGACCTTCACGGCCAAGGACGAACTGGCCTCGTATGGCGTCGAGCCGACATGGTTCGGCCTCGGTGACAAGGACATCGCCACGCATCTCGTGCGCACGCAGGCGCTGGCTGCCGGCTTCAGCCTCACCGAGGTCACCGCAGCGCTCTGCGATCACTGGAATCCCGGCGTGCGCCTGCTGCCTATGTCGGACGAGCGCGCCGAGACGCACGTCGTCATCGACGACCCGTCCGGCGAGCTCGCGCGCCGACGGCACGCCACTGCGCACGGCCATCCACTTCCAGGAGTGGTGGATCCGTCATCGCGCCCAGGTCCCGGCACATGGCTTCGTCATCGTCGGGCTCGAGTCGGCCCGACCCGGACCCGACGTCATCGCGGCGATCATGGAAGCCGACGTCGTGCTTCTCCCGCCGAGCAACCCCGTCGTGTCCATCGGCACCATCCTGCAGATTCCCGGAGTGGCAGACGCCCTCCGTGCGACTCCGGCCCCCGTCGTCGCCGTCTCCCCCATCGTCGGCGGCGCGCCCGTGCGTGGCATGGCGGACGCGTGCCTCGACGCGATCGGCGTCGACACCACGGCCAGCGCGGTTGGCCTCCACTACGGCGCACGGTCACGTGGCGGGCTCATCGACGGCTGGCTGGTCGACCTCGCTGATGCTGAGGCCGTCGAGCTCGTCGAGGCGAGTGGGATCGCCTGCCGCGCCATCCCCGCGATGATGTCCGACGTCGATGCCACGGCCGCGATCGCCGCGGAGTGCCTGGCCATGGCCGAGCAGGTGCGCAGCGTCCGATGAGCGAGCCCGCCCTGCTCGTCACCACCGCCGCCGGGATCGGGCGCGTCCAGCCCGGTGACGACGTGGCCGGTCTCGTGGCGCAGGCGTCTGCGGCCGTGACCTGGCCGACGGGCGAGGTCGGACTGGCCGACGGGGACGTCGTCGTGGTGACGAGCAAGATCGTGGCCAAGGCCGAGGGCCAGGTGATCGCCGCCGACAGTCGCGATGCCGCCATCGACGCGGAGACCGTGCGGGTGGTCGCGTCGAAGGCCACGCCCCGCGGGGTGACCCGCATCGTGGAGACCCGGCATGGGCTGGTGCTGGCGGCCGCCGGAGTCGACGCCAGCAATGTCGAAGCAGGGCACGTCGTGCTCCTGCCCGTCGACTCCGACGCGTCCGCACGCAGCATCCGGGCGGCCGTCGTCGCGGCAACCGGCAAGCGCGTCGCCGTCATCGTCACCGACACGATGGGACGCCCCTGGCGCATGGGCGTCGGCGATGTCGCGATCGGCTGCGCGGGCCTGGCCCCACTCGACGACCACACCGGCCGCGTCGACGGATTCGGCCGCACGCTCGAGATGACCGTTGTCGCCGTCGCCGATGAGGTGGCCGCCGCCGCCGATCTGGTCAAGGGGAAGATCGACGGCAGCCCGGTGGCGGTCGTGCGCGGACTTGCCGCCCACGTCACCGACGAGGACGGCCCGGGCGCCGCGGCGATGATCCGCCCGCTCGACGAGGACCTGTTCACGCTCGGCACCGCCGAGGCACTCGCCGAGGGTCGCCGACAGGCGCCCTTCGCCCGGCGGACGATCCGTGCGTTCACCGACGAGGCGGTGCCCGACGACGCCGTCACCGCGGCCGTGGGTGCGGCCGTCACCGCGCCGGCTCCGCACCACAGCGAGCCGTGGCGGTTCCTCGTCCTGAGCGACCCGCTCCAGCGACTCGCCCTGCTCGACGCCATGGCCGAGCAGTGGCGCCGCGACCTCGTCACCCTTGACGCGTACAGCGACGACTCCGTGACGCGGCGGCTGCGACGAGGCGACGTGCTGCGTAACGCACCGTGCGTGATCCTGCCCTTCGTCGACCTCGCCGACGCCGCGCACGACTACCCCGACGATCCGCGCAACGGATTCGAGCGTGACCTGTTCATGGTCGCCGGAGGCGCGGCTGTGCAGAACCTCATGGTTGCCCTGGCGGCCGACGACTGGGCCTCGGCGTGGATCTCCTCGACGATGTTCTGTGCCGACACGGTCCGCGCAGCCCTCGACCTCCCCGCGTCATGGCAGCCCCTTGGAGCAGTGGCAGTCGGCAGGGCGGCGGCCGAGCCACGCGAGCGCGAAGCGCGCAACGCTGGAGCGTTCGTCGAGTTCCGCTGACGTCTAACGTCGGCGGTGGTCGGTGATCGTCGCGCGCGGACCGCGTCGCGGGCGGGTGAACGGGGAGGACTCGACCAACCTCTGCACGCGATGCCGATGACCCGAGAACGGCTCCAGCAGCACAGCCATGTCGTCATCGGTGCCGTTCATGTCCCCGGTGAAGGCGTAGACGACGCTGCCCGCCAGATGGAAGTCGCCGAAGGAGACGGCGTCGGGATCGCCCAGGGCGCGGGAGGCCACCTCGGCCACCGTCCAGGGCCCGATCCCGTCGACCGCTGCAAGTCGGCGCCGCGCCTCCGGCAGAGGGAGGTCGGCGCACTGCTCGAGACGTCCGGCCACCTGGGCCGCGCGCAGGATCGTCGACGCCTGCTGGGGCTGGACCCCCCAGCGGTGCCACTGCCAGCTGGGCACGCGCCGGATGGCGAGGGCGTCGGGCATGACGCGCATGTGAGGCGGCGTCGGCCCCGGCGCCGGCTCGCCGAGTTCGGTCAGCAGGCTGCCCCAGCCGCGCCGAGACTCCACACCGGTGACCTTCTGCTCGAGGATCCCCGCGACCAGTGCCTCGAGCACGCGACCGCTGCGCGGCACCCGCCAGCGCGCCCCGAAGTCCGCCCACACGGGCTGGAGGCGGTCGGGAAGGGCATCGACGGGGAAGCCAGTCGGATCGTCCTCGAAGCCCAGCAGCGAGGGGACTGCATCGATGAGGCGGACTGCTCCCTCGCCCCACGCGTGAGCGGTCACCAGCCGACCGTCGAAGATCAGCCGCAGCGAGCCGGGACCATCGGGTGTGCGGGTCGCCCACCACCAGCGTGCGTCGGCATCCTTGCGCCAGGCAGGATCCCGGGCGCCACGCAGGAAGGGTCCGAGCACCGCCGACAGGTCGACGCGATAGGGCGCCGACCACTCGCCCTGGGCGTCAGCCGTCGGACGAGAACCGGACGCTGCCATCGGCGATGACCGCACCCGGCCACACGCGCACGCCGGTGAGCAGTTCGTTGCCGCGGCCGATCTGGGCACCGTCGCCGATCACAGCGCCATGCAGCACCGTGCCGGCCCCGACGACCGCGCCTGCCCCGACGATGCTGTTGACGACATGGGCGCCCTCGCCGATCTCGGCACCGTCGAACACCACGGCGCCGTTGATCACCGCGAAATCGGCGATGACCGCACCACGACCCACGCAGGTGCCGCCGTGAAGGTTGGCGCTGTCGGAGATGGACGACGTGTCGAGTGCGAGGAAGTCACCGATGACCGGCACCGCCGGCGACGGAGCCGCGCCGCGCACCAGGTCGCACGAGCCCTGCACGAAGCTCAGCGGCGTGCCGAGGTCGAGCCAGTAGCCGCTGTCGACGACGGCCGTGACCAGCGCGTCCGCCGCGAGCAGGCCGGGGAAGGTCTCGCGCTCGACCGACACGGGTCGGCCGGCGGGGATCTGGTCGATGACCCCGCGCTTGAAGACGTAGCAGCCGGCGTTGATGTTGTTGGTGACGATCTCCTCTTCGGTCTTCGGCTTCTCGAGGAAGCCCGTCACGCGCCCGGCGTGGTCGGTCGGGACGAGGCCATACGCGCGCGGGTCCTCGACCGGCGTGAGATACAGCGTCACGTCGCTGTCGGTGTCGCGGTGATGGTTGACCAGACCACGGATGTCGACACCCGTGAGGACGTCGCCGTTGAAGATCAGTACCGACTCGTCGGCGCCGCTCTCGAGGAAGGGCAGCGCGTGCCGGATGGCGCCACCGGTCCCCAACGGCTCGTCCTCTGTGGCGATCACCACCTCGATGCCCAGATCGGACGCATCCATGAAGTCGCGGAACACGTCGGCGCGGTACGAGGTGGCCAGCACGATGCGGGTCACGCCGGCGTCGCGCGCGCGGGTGATCTGGTGGACGGTGAAGGGCACGCCCGCCACCGGGAGCATCGGCTTGGGGGTGTTGATGGTCAGGGGGCGCAGGCGGGTGCCCTGCCCGCCCACGAGAAGCACGGCTTCAGTCACCGGCCAAGGGTGCCACAGGGGCACGGCGGCACCGACCCACACCTACATTTGGGCCATGGTCGATGTCTGGACGGCACTGCAGGCCCGACGGCGGTCGAACCCCGGCGCCCCCCTGGTGACCTTCGTCGATGCGCAGCGGGGGGATCGGGTCGAGCTGTCCGGCACCAGCGTGGAGAACGCGGCCGCGAAGATCGCCAACGCGCTGCGCGACGAGTTCGACGTGGAGGCCGGCGCCGCGGTGACCGCACGCCTCCCCCTCCACTGGCAGCGCACCGCGTGGTGCGCAGGGCTCTGGACGGCGGGCGCCGTCATCGTCCTCGACCCGGCGGCCTCCGCGGATCTCCTCGTCGTCGACGAGCGGACGGCCCTCGCGTCACCGCCGGTCGCCCCCACGGTCCTCGCCGTCTCCCTGCACCCGTTCGGCCTGCCCATTCCCGGCGACCTGCCGGTTGGAGTGCAGGACGCCACCCTCGCCGTTCGCGCCCAGCCCGACGCCTACCTGTTCGAGCCGCCACAGGCGGCGCTGGAGGCACTGCATCTGGCCGGGACGTTGCTGACCCAGGACGACGTGTGGAACCGTGCCGGAGCACTGGCCGAGCAGTGGCACCTCGACGATGGGGGGCGGCTTCTGGTCACCGAGGACGTCGACGATCTTGATGCCTGGATCGCCTGCCTCGCCGTTCCGCTCGTCTCGCGGGGCTCGGTCGTCCTTGCCGTGGGCGAACAGGACATCGACCGCCTCGTCGACGCCGAGCGCGTGACCGCTATCGCCGCACCGCGACCGTGAACGGCTGGCTCACGCCCACCACGGTGCCCTTCTTGACGACGAGCACGCGGAAGGTGCGCGCTGCCTTCGCGAACCGGGCCTTCTTGATGACGAAGACGTAGCGACCCTTCGCCGACGTGACGGTCTTCTGGACCGTTCGCCAGGAGTCCTTGTAGAAGACCTGCCGCCAGGCGCTCAGGCCGGCCTTGGCCGGGCGCACGACGCCGACGACCGAGTATCGATGGCCGGCCTTCCTGGTCAGCGCGGTCGCCGTGAGCAGCGATACGACCCGCTGTCGGACGTTCGACGCCGGCGCGGCGGCCGGCGGAGCCACCGGCGCCGGAGCGGCGACGGGCGCGGGAGCAGGTGCCGGCGCCGGGGCCGGGGCCGCCTGCGGCAGGGCAGGTCCGCCCGCGCCGGAGATCGTCAGGACGTAGCTCGAGCGGAGCCCGAGGGCACTCTGGAACTGCCCGCCCGACCTCGTCGCGGTGCTGCCGTCGGGGGCGGTCGCCGTCACGGTCTTGACGGCCCCCGACGGGTGCCGTTCGGTGATCTCGACCTTGGCCACCGCGCCGAGTCCGAAGACGCGAGCCATCTGCGCCTGCGACGGATCCACCGTCCACGACTTGTATGGGTTGGCGTCGGTCTGGATGTAGGGGTCGGGGACGCTCACCGCGTACGGGAGGCTGCCGCCCCACACCTCCTGTGAGGATCGCGTGGTCCCGCCGCTCGAGGCGCTGTAGTAGGCGCTGATCGGCTGTCCGTTGAAGAGGATCGCCTGGCCGGTGGTGTCGGACGCGAGGGTGCCGTTCACCGCGTCGAGCCAGCTCGCACCCTTGGCGGCCATGGCCTTCGTCCAGCCCGTGAAGGTCTGGTCCGAGTAGGGGCCGCCGCCGTCGTCGACGTGGCACGAGCAGCCGCTGCGCACGCCACGGCTCACCTTGCTCAGGGCGTAGGAGCGGGCCGCGAGGATCTGGGCCTGCAGTGCCGCCGTCGGCCACGAGCTCGAGACCTCCGAGATCCCGTAGAGGTACTCGTCGTGGATGCGCACGGAGTTCACCACGTTGAGCCGCGTTCCCGCCGACGTCGACACGGGCACGACCTCGACGTAGCCATAGCGGTAGCGATGACCGGACGTGTCCAGCGAGGTGCTGCCGACGACGTTCAGGAGTGTCGGCCCGCCCAGGGTCGTCCCCGGGGCTCGCGTGCCGGCCCAGCGGACGGTGACCAGCGGCGCCGTGCCGAGGTCGGTTGTCTGGCCGCCGGTGATCCGAGACACGGCGACGTCGGGGCCAGACACGCTGAACCGGAACTCGTCCGACGGGCCGGCGACGATGGCCCCGCTCGGCAGGGTGACCTCGATGCCGCCACCGGAGGGGTCCAGCGGCTCGCTGCGCATCTTCGCGGCGGACACCTGGTACAGCAGGTTGACGCGGATGTCGGCGTCGTCCTGGACCGGCTGCACGGTGGTGCCGGAGTAGTAGTGCGTGACGATCGCGGCCGCGTCGAAGCCCTGGAGAGCCATGCCGTAGGCCCCCCACTGGGACATGCCGACGCCGTGCCCGTATCCCGCTCCCACGACCGGGAAGTCGGCGGGCGGTGCGACCGGGGCGGGTGCCGGGCTCGGTGCGGGATCGTCGGCCGGGTGGGTGGTGGCCGCGGGACCATAGGTGCGGGCGCTGGCCGGGCCGGCTGCCACGAGCGTGCTCGAACCCAGCGCGAGGGCGACGGCGGCGAACACGAGGGCGCGCTGGCGGCGGCGGTGCGTGGGCACGACCGAGCTGGTCACGGCGGGGGCTCCTTCAGGGGAAGTCGGAACGGCCGGGCCGGCCACCGCCCCCCACGGTGCCACAGAACGGCGGCCCATTCCACTTCCCACCCGTCTCGTGTGTCACATTCATCACACGGTCCTCATGCCGGGGACGCCACCGAGGAACCGCCCGAACCGGCGGTGCGTCCCTTGGGTACGTCAGCCGTTTACCATGGCGACATCTTGCGACGACCTCACCTCCGGACCGATGGGAGCCCCAGCACGTGAGCTCCGCCAGCGGTCGACGACGCGTCTCTCGGATCGTCCTGTCCGTCGTCTCTGCCCTGATCCTCGTCGCGACCGTCGTCGGCGCCGGCGTGGGCGTGGTCATGAACCAGCTCCAGGGCAACATCAAGACGATCGACGTCAGCGAGGTGCTCGGCTCCCACCCGCCGTCAGTGCCGCTGACTGCCGTCAACGAGGACACTGGAACCCCCGAGCCGATCAACATCGTGCTGATGGGCAGCGACACGCGCGAGGGCAAGGGCAACGGCGGCTTCGGCACGGCCACGCAGATCGGCGGCCAGCGCTCCGACACGGTGATCGTGCTGCACATCGCGGCCGACCGGAAGTCCGCCATCGCGGTGAGCATCCCCCGCGACACCATCATCACGCTCCCGGTCTGCAAGAAGAACGGCAAGAAGCTCGGGGGCTACCGGGCACGCTTCAACCAGGCCATCGAGATCGGCGGCCCAGGCTGCACGATCAAGGCGATCAACGAGATGTCCGGCCTCGATCTCCACAACTTCATGCTCGTCGACTTCAACGGGTTCAAGAAGATCGTCGACGCGATCGGCGGCGTCGAGATCTGCCTCACGTCCGACGTCAACGACCCGCTGAGCGGCCTGAAGATGTCGAAGGGCAAGCACACCGTCGAGGGCGAGGAGGCGCTGGCCTTCGTGCGCACCCGGCACGGTCTCGGCGACGGCTCGGACACCTCGCGGATCCGGCGTCAGCAGGCGTTCATCTCCTCGCTGATGCGCAAGGTGCTCAGCAGCGGCACCCTGCTGAACCCGGCGCAGCTACTCGGCGTCCTCAATGCAGCGACATCGTCGCTGACTGCCGATCCGCAGCTGGCCGACATCAACAACCTCAAGGACCTCGCCCTCAGCCTGAAGGACCTCAAGCCCTCGAACGTCACGTTCACGACGCTGCCGTGGACGCCCAACGGCGACAACGCCACGGTGAGCGTCAACGCCGCGCAGGCCAAGCCGATCTGGAACGCGATCCTCAACGACACCTCGTGGCCGCCGAAGGGCGCCACCGGCTCGACCGATCAGCCGCTGCTCAAGACTCCCCCGAACCAGATCCACGTGAACGTGCTGAACGGCACGGGCGTGAAGGGCAAGGGCAAGGAGGTCGCCAAGGAGCTGCGCAAGCAGGGCTACCTGGTCGAGACCGTCGGCAATGCCGATACCACCGTCGAGACGACGACCGTGCAGTACGACCCCAGTTGGGATCAGTCCGCCAAGACGCTCATCTACGCCGCGACTGCCAACAACACCGAGAAGGTCAAGAAGCAGGGCAAGACGATGAACCTGCTCGTCGGCACCGACTTCACGTCCATCAAGCCGGTCGTCATCAGCGAGATCACCAAGGACTACACCGCCAACGTCAACAGCGGCGACGAGAACTTCTGCGCCTCCTGATCCCCTGAACCCCTCCGCGAGCGGTGAGACGGCGGGCGTTCTGAGGGTTCAGATGCCCCGCCTGCTCACCACTCGCGACGGGGGTCAGATGACCGGGGGGCGGCCGGCCTTCGTCATCGCCCACACCGTCGACCACTTCATCGGCCGTCGTCCAGCAGGACGCTGCGCGATCCCCTCGCGCAGGCCGCCGAACCAGGCCCCCAGCGCCGCCTTGTCGTGGACGCGCAGCAGCGTCATGCCCACCCACGTGCCGACGTAGAGCGGCTCGAGGACCACCGGCAGGTTGCGGCGCGCGAGCCACACCCGGTTGCGGGCGTTGAGGCGGTAGTACACGTCGTGCCGCGCCGGGTCGATGACCGGATGGTTGACCACCAGGTCGGCCGCGTACCACGGCGTGTACCCCTCGTCCCATACCCGCCACACGACGTCGATGCCCTCGTGGGCGTAGAAGAAGTCGTCGGGCCAGCCGCCAATGGCGTCGAAGAGCGCGCGGCGCATCGCGACCGCCCCCTCCCACAGCGCCGTCGCGGCACTCGACGCGTAGGGGTCACCGACGCGCAGGCGCGGCACCCAGCGCCGGGGCGCCGGCAGCCCCGTCGGATCCACGACGCGCGGCTGGATCAGGCCGAGGCCCGGATCGGCCGCGAAGCGATCGGCGACGGTCGCCAGGAAGTGGTCGTCGGGAAGAGACGCATCGTCGTCGAGGAAGAAGATCAGGTCGCCACCGACATGCGGCACGCCAGCATTGCGTCCGGCCGGGATGCCGACGTTCTCGGGCAGGTGGACGCCGCGGACTCCCGTCGGGGAGATCCACCGGGTCCCACCAGTTGCCGACGACGACGACGTCTGTCGTCACGTCGCGCTGGGCGAGGACGGAGGCGATCCCCCGCTGGAGATCGTCAGGACGCCTGCCCATCGTCAGGATGACGACACCGAACGTCGGCGAGTCAGCCACGCGTCACCTCAACCGGCTCGACGAGAGGATCGAGGCCAGGTGGCCGACGATCGTGATCACGCCGAAGACGGCGAGGAAGCCGACGAGGAACCGCGTCGCGGCCAGGTCCCCCAGCGGGACGTCGATCACGGCGGCCACGAGCGCGAGCAGGGTGAGCTCGACGGAGTGGTACGCCCGATGGAACGGGAAGAAGCGAACCAGGCTGCGGACCCGACGCAGACCCGTCGATCGCGGTGCAGCGACCTCGGCCTTCTCCTCGAGTCGGGGCAGATTGTTGTAGGCGCGCGAGACGTGGACCATGTCGTTGAGCGACTTGTTGTAGAGCACGAGGACGGACACGAGTGCACCGATCAGGGGCCACGGGGTGTCCTGCCAGCCGGTGTCGGGAAAGCCCGCGGCGCGAAGCCCCAAGGCGATCGGGATCAGCCCTTCGGTCGTGTAGTGACCGACGCGATCGATGAACACGCCCTTGGGCGAGGTGGTCTGGCGCCACCGGGCCACCTCGCCGTCGCAGCAGTCCCACAGCATCTGCATCTGCCCCAGCAGGACGGCGAGGATCGCACCGGGCAGGCCGGGAATGAGCAGTGCCAGCGCAGCGGACATCCCGGTGGCGACCATGAGCCAGGTGACGCCGTTCGCCGTGATCGGCGTGCGGAGCAGCACCCGCGTCAGGTAGGGCGAGATGTCGCGCAGGTACACGTCCGCGACCCAGTGCTCGGAGTTGCGTCGACCACGCACGGCGGGCGGCTGGCACACCTCGCGGATCTGCGCGACGGTGGGCCGGCTGGGTCGGGCGTCGCTCACGACCTGGCTCCCGGCTGCACAGACAGCCACTGTACGGACGACGCGACGACGAAGAGCGCCAGCATGATCCAGACTCCCCAGGTGAGTCCGGTGCCGATGGCCGTCAGGCCGACGACCGCGAGAAGCAGCACGACGATGGTGCGACCGTCCCAGCCCAGGCCCAGCCAGGTGACCCAGCGCGGCGACCCGGAGCCCTGCATCGCTCGGTAGAGCGTGTCGTAGTGGTGGAACGCGACGATGGCCATCCACCAGAAGGCGATGACGGTGACGGACGGGAACCACGCCAGCACGACGACGGCGACGACCGAGAGTTCGACGAATCGAAGCGTCGGGGGGATCGCCCATCCGGCCCGGCCGGCCCACAGACGGGCGCGGACCGCTGACGGCACAGCCATCGCCACGGCAGACAGGATCGGCCCCGAGTCGCCCTGCCGGCTCAGGAGGAGCACGCCCGTCTCCGGGGTCGGGCCGCTCCACGTGAAGGTCCGCAGGGTGCGCCCGGCGAGCACATACCCGAAGGCGATCAGCCCAGCGCCCAGCAGCACGCCGAGCGCCCAGGTGGGGCCGAGCAGGGCCGCGAACACGCTGATGATGAGCCAGCGCTCACCGATGGGCAAGTGGATCGCCCGCTTCGCCCAGCGGACGGCGTCCCGACGGTTCATCCGGGTCGACATCTCCATGGCGCCGCTGACGGACCAGCCGCCGGCAGACCCCTGTGCGCCGTCGTCGGCGAGGCGCACGTCGCGCAGGGGCACGGATGCCTCGCGGAGCCGCTGGACCCGGGAGAAGTCGTAGTCCGACATGTGCCGCGTGGTCTGGAGGACCACGAGGACCACCGCCAGCCACCAGATGTCGGCCCCCGAGCGGGACGCCCCGTACGCGAGCCCGGCGTAGGCAAGGAACTCCTTGACTCGGTCGGTGGACGCGTCCAGCCACGCACCCAGTGCCGAGAACCGCCGTGTCGCACGGGCGACCTCGCCATCGACGCAGTCCACGATCAGGCTCAGCTGCAGCAGTAGTGCACCGACGACCAGCGCCCATCGGCTGCCGACGGCGAAGAACGCGGCGGCGGCGATTCCGATCGCGAACGACATAAGCGTGATGCTGTTGGGGCTGAGTCCCAGCCGCAGGGCCACCCGGGTCAGGGGCTTCGACAGCCTACGGACCACGAACGTCGAGTAGAACCCGTCGTCGGCCCGGTTGGCCTGGAGCTGGGCGATCCGCTCGTCGCTCACCGTGGCGGCCCGGGCACGGGCCGCGTCGATGTCCGATGGCGAACGGGCCCACGGGACGTCGACCATGTCGACGGCCTTAACCGTGGTTCCGCTGCGGGCAAGGGTCACCGCGATCAGCTCGACCAGGTCGTCGCCTCCCGTGGTGACCTGACCGGCAGCGACGGCGGCGGCAAGCTCCTCGACGGCGGCCGCAGCGGCCATCGCATCGGCGGACGAAATCACGCACGCTCCGACGGACCTGCTGTCGGGAGCAGTGACGGAGTGGAAGGAGGTGCCGACGCTCACGACCACGTGGTGGCGCACCCGCACGTCGGCGCCGTCGACGCCCGGGCGGACGAGGAGGGCGGTCGGCACGAACGGGTCATCGGTCAGCGGCGCCAGGGCGCGCGGCGCCACCACGAGGTCGCGCGCCACGATGACGACGGGTCCGGCCGACGACCTCAGCAGCGCGGCGACCTCGGCCAGCGAGCCGTCCACGCTGGTGCCAGGGACGACGACGGGATCGGTCACGAGGCGCTCGTGCCCCTGCGCCGCAGCCGCCGTCGGCCGTCGATCTGCACCTGACGCCAGAGGTCGCCGGCCAGCTGCCTGGATGAGGGGTCCTTCTTCTTCACGGGCGCCTGGGCGGTCTCGATCATCGCCTTGAGGGCCGCGACCGCCACGCTGGTCGGCACCGTCGCGCGCTCGTCGTCGTCGACCGGCTCGCCCGTCGGGGCGATCCGCGCGAGGGCGTCGACGTCGCCGAGCGCCCGCACGCCCGACTCCCGAATGGTCTGGGCCGCTTCTGCGCCCATGGCCGCAGCGGCCTCGAGGGCCCACGTCGGCGTGAAGAGCTTCGGCTCGTCTGGCGGCGGCTCGCGCTCCTCGACCAGCCGCAGTGCCAGGCCGCGGCGCACCATTCGCTGGTAGTCGCCCCATGGCATGTCGAGGGCGATCTGCCTGTTGAGGTCGAGGAGCAGCTGCGCCTCCGGCGCGGTGAGGGATCGATTCGAGGTCAGGTTCATACGCGACTCGAGAGTGCCGGGCGGCAGGTCGAGCAGCTCCTCGAAGGTGCGGAAGACGGCGGCCCGGTCGAGATCCTCGAGGACGATGACCGTCATCCGGGCCGGGCCGACCACGTCCACCCATCGGCGGACGACGGCCGCGTGATCCTGCCGCATCCAGAAGGTAGGCGTCATGGACGATCCGCCCGGGTTGGCGAAGACGTCCTGAAGCCACTTCACGTAACCGGTCGCCATGCCGTACTTCAGGTACTGCTGCCAGGAGGAGGGCAGAAGACTGCCGAGATTGCGCAGCGTGACCGCCACATGCACATCGGTGCCCCCGAGCGCCTCGACGACCTGACGTGCGGTGTCCTCCGGTGCCTCGCAGAAGAACTCGCTACTGATGACGACCCGCCCGTCGAAGTCGCGCACGCGCTGCGCCATGTCGTCGAAGTGGGTTCGCGCGAACTTCTCGCCACCGTTCTCGCCCCAGCCCCACGCCCGCTCGAGGACGGACAGCGCGGCCCGGTGCTGTGCCGGTCGCTTACCCGGGTAGTAGACGCCGTTCTCGCGCAGCACGGGACGTGCATGGGCCAGCGCTGCCTGGACGGCCGTGGTGCCGGTCTTGTGCACGCCGACGTGCAGGAGCACCGAGTCTGGCGGAAGGGCGGCCACGGGCGGCAGGAAGCCGGGGCTAGAGGAGCTCATCGTCGTCCTCGTCGGCCAGTTCCTCCTGCGCGAGACCGACGTCGTGCTTGTGCCGCTTGAGCAGGGGCAGGCGCTCCAGCGCGTCTTCGACGGTCGTGTCGGCGAGGATCGTGTCATTGTCCAGCAGCAGCGCCCGTTCGCAGAACCTCAGCAGATGGGCGGGTCGTTCCGAGGTCACGAGGAACGAGACCCCGTCGGCCCGCTTCGCCTCGATGATCTTCCAGCACCGCTCCTGGTACGTCATATCCCCGACGACCATCGCCTCGGAGATCGCATAGGCGCGCCCCTCGGTCGCCATCGCGATGGTCCAGGCAAGCGGACCGCGCGCGCGACCGGGTACGTCACCGAGGTACTTGTCGACCATGCCCTCGAGCCCGGAGTCCTTGACGATCTTCGGCAGCCGCTCCACGACCATCTCGGGCGTCATGCCGAGCAGGCCGCCGACGAGATAGATGTTCTGCCGCACCGTGTAGTTGCGACCGAGGGCGCGCCCGACGCCGATCACCGGGACCACCGGCACGCGTCGTCGCACGACGCCCTCGTCCGGGATGAGCGTCCCGGCGGCCAGCCGCAGCAAGGCCTCTCGGCCGGACTCGGGGTGGCCGACGATCGCCACGGTCTCCCCTTCTGCGACGTCGAACGAGGCGTCGCGCAGGTTCCAGATCTCCTCGCGGGTGACCTCGCCGGCCATGCGCCGCAGCCGGTCGCGCCGCCCGCCGCCGCGCCGCCGCTGCCGTACGGGCAGTCGCACGCCGACCTTCTCGAACTGGACGACTGATTCGAGGGTCGGCGTCAGATGGACGCGAGCCACGTCAGGCCTCCTTCAGGATGCGCGGCTCGAGCCGGCGGAAGACCAAGATCCCGACGACGAGCACGACGGCGCACAGCGTGAACGAGATGACGTAGTGCGTTGCCGACTCGTGCTCCTGCGGCCAGAAGCCGATGCGGTACAGGCCGATCGGCGCGACCACCGGATTCAGCGCGGCGAACGGACGGATCCGCTCCGGGATGTTCGACATGGCGTACAGCACTGGCGTCAGGTAGAACATCGCGCGCATGCCGATGCGCACGATGCGTGCGAGGTCCGGGACCACGACGGCGCACGACGAGATCGTCAGGGCCAGCCCGTACATGAGCAGGAACTGAACCACGACGCCGACCGGGTACAGGATGATGAGCGGGCCCGGGTAGGTGCGCGTGATTAGCATGGCCACGCCGATCACCGGCAACGACAGGATGAACTCCATCATGGTCACCAGCAGGACCCTCAGGATCCACAGCTCGGTGGGCAGCGTGCTGATCCTCAGCTGATTCTTGTTCTTCTGGAAGACCTGCGCCGACTGGGCGATCCCCTTCGTGAACCACCACCACGGCAGGATCGCGATGGAAAGGAAGAGCAGGTAGGGCTGCAGGCCCAGCTTCCGCGGGCCGAGAAGCATCGTGAAGACGAACCACAGCACCATCGACATGCCCAGCGGCTCGATGATGGTCCAGAGGTAGCCCAGCCGGAACTTCGTGTACTGCTTCTGCAGATCACGCTGCACCAGCATGCGGAGCACCTGACGGTGCTCCCAGAGAGAACGCACGCTGGTTACCATAGGTCACACCCGCGACCGGTCGATCAGGTGCCACGCGGCAGACACCACTCACCGGGCGGAGAACGTGACAACACCACGCGGGTCAGGCGACGGGCGCTATACGCGGTTCGTGAAGAAAGCGGCTCGCAAGGCAGCCAACCAGCTCCGGGCCTTCGGGGCGGGCGAACCGGACGGTTTCGACCTGTCCGACATCCCGAGTGCCGATATTGCGCTCTACTTCCCGGACACCCCGCACAAGCTGTACCAGATCACCCAGTGGCTGCCGGTATTCGAGGCGAACACCCACATGCGGACCATCGTCGTGGTCCGCTCTGTCGAGGCCTACTACGAGCTCCTGAAGCGGACGTCGCTTCGCGTTCTTCTGGTGCCCAAGTACGAGCAGTTGATGGCGCTCTACGACCGTGCGGACTTCCACGCCGTCGTCTATGTCAACAACGGGTGGACGAACTTCCAGTCGCTGTCCTTCCAGCAGGCCGTGCACATTCACGTGAACCACGGTGAGAGCGACAAGATCTGCATGGTCAGCAACCAGGCCAAGGCGTACGACAAGGTCTTCGTCGCAGGTGAGGCCGCGGTGCGGCGTCATGCGGCGGCCCTCGCCTGGTTCGACCCAGCACACCTCGTGCGCGTCGGCCGTCCGCAGCTCGACCTTCCCGTGCCCTTGTCCCTGCCGCCCGTCGGCGGTCCGACCATCACCTACGCGCCGACGTGGGAGGGCGAGGACGACGCGAACAACTACACGTCAGTCGATCGCTACGGCCCGCGCATCATCGCGGCCGCCCTCGCCCAGCCTTCGGGCCGCGTCGTCTACAAGCCTCACCCGCGGGTGGTGTCGTCCAAGGATCCGGCCATGCAGAAGGCGCACGAGCAGATCGTGCACCTGGTGGAGCAGGCGGCTGCCGCTCATCCGGATCGAGGCCATCAGGTGCTGCTCGACGCCGACATGCTCGGTGTCATCCGGGCGACCGACGTCATGATCGCCGATGTCTCCAGCGTCACCCTCGACCACCTGTACCTGCGACCCGAGGCCCCCATCGTCCTGAGCGACCGACGATCCAATCGCGCACAGCTGCTCGAGGACGCCCCCATCGCGGCCGGCTCTCACGTGGTCGACGACACGAGCATCGGCCTGCTGTCGCGCGACCTCGCGGCGATGATCGCCGACGACCCCATGCGGTCCACCCGGAACGAGCTGAGGGACCTGTACTTCGACTCACTTGCACCGGGCCAGAGCACCGAGCGCTTCTGGTCCGAGCTGAGCCGGCGCCATCCACGAGCACGACTCTGCACTCCGCGAGTTGAGCCGCATCCGAATCGTCGAGGAGACCGCATGACCGTGCAAGCCGTGATCCTGGCCGCTGGCATGGGGACCCGCCTCGGCAAGCCCTGGCCCAAGCCGCTGACCCCGCTGTCCGATGGCCGCACGATCATGCAGCAGCAGATGCAGAACCTGACGGCTGCCTTCGACGACGTCCGCGTGACCACGGTGGTGGGGTTCAAGCTCGAGCTCATCCTCGAGGCCTTCCCCGACGTCTCCTATGTCTACAACGAGAACTACGACCAGACGAACACCAATCGCAGCCTCCTGAAGGCGCTTCGCCAGTCGGCCGACGGCGGGGTGCTCTGGATGAACGGCGACGTGGTCTTCGACCCGCAGGTCCTCGACCGGGTGAAGGACCTCATGGCGGCGGAGCAGTCGTTCATCTGCGTCAACACCGCGGTGGTAGGCGAGGAAGAGGTCAAGTACACCGTCGACGCCGATGGCTTCGTCGACAAGCTCTCCAAGACGGTGCTCGATGCCCTCGGCGAGTCCGTCGGGATCAACTACGTCAGCGCCGACGACAAGGCGAAGCTGATCGTGCGGCTCGGCGAGTGCGAGGACTCGGACTACTTCGAGCGCGGTCTCGAGCTGATGATCGAGCGCGACGGGGCTCGGGTCGTGCCCTTCGACATCCGCGACCTGTTCGCCGTCGAGGTCGACTTCGAAGAGGATCTCTCGCGCGCGAACCAGCACCTCTGACCCGCGAGAAGTATGGGGTTGTCGTCAAGGATCGGCCCGGAGGGCCGGTTCGCGACAACCCCATACTTCTCGGCTCAGCGGAGCACGTCGCTGATCATCTGCTCCCAGCGATCGAGGATGCGGTCGGCCCGATAGGGGTCCATGGCGACCCGCGCCCGTTCGCCCAGAATGGTTCGCCGCGCGGCGTCGTCGATCAGGCTCGACATCGCCTCCGCCAACGCGTGGGCGTCCCCACGCGGGACGAGCAATGCGTCGGTGCCACCGCCGGCCAGCATCCGGACCCCGGACGAGCAATCCGTCGCGATGCAAGGCAGCCCGAGGGCCATCGCCTCGGCCAGCACGAGCGGCAGTCCCTCAGTGAGCGACGGGAGCACGAGGATGCCCGCCTCCCGGAGGGCGCTCTCCGCATCGACCACTGGCGGCATGACGTCGACGCGGTCGGCTCCGGTCGGCAGTCCGGCGATCCGCGAGCGGATGCGCGCCTCGTCCGGACCCGAGCCGACCAGCCGAAGCCGCCAGCTCGGATGCCGGTCGGCCATCCGCCCCCACGCATCGACCAGGAAGCCGACGCCCTTCTCCTCCGACAGCCGGCCCAGGTAGGCCACGGTCTCGTGACCCTGATGGGCGGACGGAGTGGTCGGCCAGAACGCCAGCGGATTGGGCAGCGACGTCGTGTTGTTCAGGCCGGCGCGTCGGAAGGCGTCGGCGTCCTGCGGCGTGAGGAGGGTGAAGAGGTCCACGTCGCGGTATAGGTCGACGGCTCGCTTGAGGTCCCGGCCGGCGAGGGCCGCCTCGTAGGAGGAGTGGTACTGGCCGATGACGGCCCAGTCCTCGTGCGGTACGCGAGCGACGTACTCCATGGCCCAGAGCTGGCTGGTGACGATCACCCCGGGAGGACCGTCGGCCAGCACGGACACAAGCGCGGTGGCCGCCTCCTCGGACAGTCGTCGGCGCTCAGCGGCCCGGCCAGGGGCCTTCTGCGCGGCGGGCCACTCCTCCGACAGCAGCACGAACCGGCGAAAGGCCGGAACGGCCACGAATTCGTGCCGGGGCGTGAAGGGGGTGACACCTACGAGGTCCACCGGGTAGCCGCGTTCGGCGAGGCCCTGAGCGACGACGTGCACGACGCGCTGCGCGCCACCGACCTCGTCGATGTTGTTCGCCATGATCACCAGGCGCGGTCGGGTCATCGGTCCGCACCCCCTCGGCCGTTGGCCGCCGGCCAGAGGGCCTCGACGGCGCGATCCGCACTCGCCCCGTCCGCCGCCCCGCAGTACTCGGCTGCGTAGGCGCCCAGTGCGGCAGCATGCCGAGCCGACCAGCTCGGCGGTGTCCGCCAGGAACTCACGGACGCGTGAGATGAGCTCGACGGTCGTCTCGGCCGTCGGGGCGATCGAGGAGGGTTCGACGTAGATCCCGTGGATGCGGTCGATGAAGGTCTGCCGATCGGGCTGGAAGAGCACGGTCGGGATGCCCGCGACCGCTGCGTCACCCACGAGCGACGAGTAGTCGGTGACCAGCAGGTCGCAGACCGCCAGGAAGTCTCCCGCCTGCTCGGCCGCCGTCAGGACACGCACGCCATGCCGCAGGGTCCGGGCGTCCTCGATCGGCTCACGCGGGTCTCCGGCGATGACGAGGTAGGCCTGCGTTCCGAGGGCGGCTGCCCACTCGTCGAGGTTGATCAGAGCCTCAGTCGGTTCCGTCCGAGGCGTCCGCAGGACCGGTGCGTACACGACGATCGGGCGACCGACATCAAGGTCGAGCGCGGCGAGGCGCTCCTCGCTCGTCCCTGTTCGGGCCTTGGCCAGGAGCGCGTCCGCGCGCAGCATGCCCGTCTCGATGACGTCGCCGCTGAAACCGTGACCGCGACGGACGACGTCCGCAGCGAAGGCGGACGGCACGACTGCAGCAGACCAGCGACGAGCTCGCCTTGTCACGTCGGCACGAGCTGCCGATCCGCTCAGGACGCTGGGATCGTCGAGTCCGACGCGCTGGAGCGGCACGCCGTCGCTGACGTAGACCACACGACCGGCGGACCGCACGCGGACCCCCATGGACGCGGTCCCGTCGTCGACGAGCCAGCGCGCCCGGGCCGCGGCCCAGCGGTGCGCCCATGTCAGTCGGTCGAGCGGTGCTGCGTAGGCGGGGATGCTCGCCGGCCGGCCCCGATGCACCCATGCCTGCAGGATGTCGGGTCGCTTGACCCTGAGTCGCTCGCTCAGGGCACGGACGCTGTCGTTAGGGGTACGCGCCGAACTCGTGTCGAACACGACCATGCGGCGCGCGGGCAATGCCGCGCCGAGGCGGACCATCGCCGGCCTCAGGAAGTGCCGGCTGGCCCGATCCCACGCCCGTGCCAGCGCAGCCAGACCGGGCAGCACCATACGGCGTTCGCGCCTCCGCGCGGCGTCTTCGTGCGTCGGCGACTGCTCCGCGGTCCAGCCGACGCCGCCGTTCGCGACGGCATGGACATCGAGCACATCCGCCACGCGTGGATCCCGGACGCCGGGCAGCTCAAGTCGAGCATCGTGCTGGCTCTTATGGTCCGAGCGCACACTCGTCACGTTGACCCTGGCGCGAGTGCTCACCGCGAGACAGACGGCACCGTGATCCGTATCGGCAAGGGGCCGATCGAGGCGATTGACGAGGGCCCCGTCCGCACGCCAGGTACGTCGGTCGCCCGCCCGGCCCGTCCACGCAGCAGGGACGGAGGCGACCAGGCGGGACCGCCCGATCACGAACTGGAGCTCGACGGTCTCCGCGTCCGCGAGTGACCCGTCATAGTCGACGCTCGACCCCGTCGCCACCACCCGACCCGAGGTCACGTTCAGGTCGTCGAGACGGTGCAGGAAGCGACGCTGGGAGAATGGCACCAACGGGAAGTGCAGCTCGGTCACGTCCAGCCACTCGTGGGACGGGAACCCGCCCGGCGCGTCATCGGAGGCCAGATGCTCGCACGCCCAGTGCTGCCGGCCACCGACGGAGGTGATCGGGGCGTCGACGACGGCCGCCCACTTCACCATGCGCATCGCCGCGCGAATGCCGTCGAGGTCGCCGACCAGCAGGTGGTAGATCGCGACGCGCAGTCCTGTTCGCAGCTGCCACGCCGGGGCCAGGTTCACCGACGCGACGTACGGACGAAGCCGCTCCATGAGCGTGAGGGCCGTCGCGTCGTCGACGTCGAGCATCACGGCCAGGTACAGGTAGAGGTCATGCCGCAGGAACTTGCGGTCCTTGATCTCGCGCAGCGCCTCGCGACCCGGCGCTGCGAGGAAAGAGTCGATCCGTCGGTTGATCTCGATGCGGCTGTCGACGTTCTCGGCCTCGTGGCGCCGCTGGGTGATCGACGGCTCATCGCTGAGCTCGTCGACGTACCAGCGGTACACCGTCTGCGGGATGGACGCCACCCGCCGCGCGTGGGCCATCGCCTCGAGGGTGAACAGCTGGTCCTCGAACAGCAGGCCGTCGGGGAATCGGATGCCGTTGTCGACGAGCAGCGAGCGCCGGTAGATCTTGTTCACGCGAGATCGTGTCCGCCAGGAGTTCCGGCATCTCGACGAGTCCGTCCGCTACGGCCTCATGGTCGTGCAGCTCGGGCTTCCACCGCCTCGTGGTGCCGGTGCGGATGTCGACGCGCTCGGCGACCCCGCAGACGACGTCAGCGTCGAGTCGCTCCGCGGCGAGAAGGAGGTTCTTGCACGCATGACGCTCGTACTCGTCGTCCGAGTCGCAGAACATCACCCAGGGGGCTCGGGCCAGCTCGACCCCCGCGTTGCGCGGTGCACTGCAGCCGCCTGAGTTCGCGGGCAGGCAGGTGTAGCGAATGCGTGGATCCTCGACCGCCAGCGCGCGGACCACTTCGGCGGTGTCGTCGGTCGAGGCGTCGTCGACGACGACGATCTCGAGGTTGCGCAGGGTCTGCCGTTGCACCGACGCGATGGCGCGCGGCAGACGCGTCGCGTCGTTGTAGCCGATCACCACCACAGTGACGTCGGGGCTCGGCTGCGTCATCTCGCGCCCCGGAGCTCGCGCACGCGCTCGATCAGGACCGCGGCCCGCGCGTCGAAGCTGTGCTCGCGCGCCACGCCAGCCGCCAGGTCAAGGCGCTCGGGACGGGACGGGAACGCAGCGTCGCGATCAGCCGTCAGCACCGCCGCGAGCTCCTCGGCCGAGGAGAACGTGCGGATTCCGTCACCGAAGGCGTCCACGAGGCCCACCGCCGGATCGCTGAGGACGCGGCTCCCGCAGGCGGCGGCGTCGAACAGGCGGTTCGACAGGAAGCCGTCGTTGGCCATGTCCTGCCAGTGGTCGTTGAGGACGACGCCAGCCGACGCGTACGCGCCCGGGAGCCGGTCGTTCGGGATGAACTCGCCACGGATCTGCTCGGGCGCGAGGAAGGCCTCCCAGCCGACTCCGTACACCGAGACATCGATGCCGGCGGCGAGGGCGTCACGGACCGCAGGCCGGAACTCCCCGCGCGTGGAGCCGACGAAGAGGACCGCCTCGCCGGAGTCGGGCTCGGCGGCCTCCGGGTTGAATCGGCGGGGATTGGTCGCCTGCAGGAGCGGGGTGACGGGCACCCCGAACTCGTCCGACTCGCCTCGGCCCCAGTGCGCGCTGGCGGCGAACACCGAGTCGTAGGACGCCGGCTCGTCGGCCTCGACGAGCTCCGGATGGCTGATCACCCACAGCAGCCACAGGGCGTTGCCGCGACGCGGCACCACACGCCGGAGTCCGCGCAGCACCAGGACGACGTCGTCGTCCTCGCGCGCCTCGCTCGTGGCCGCGTTGCGGTAGACCACGCTGGCCCGCTGGCCGGCGCGGTTGAGCGCGTCGACGAGGTCGGTGGCGAACCATGTGTCGCCCCACTGGGCTCCGGCCTCCCCCTTCGGAGAGGCCACGACGACCGACCAGGTCAGCGGGGTATCGCGCCCGCGCCGCCGAGCGAACAGGGCAGCCACCGGCTCAGCCGTCCGCCGGCTGCGGCACGGACTGTCGCTCGGCCCGCGGGAGGCCGCGCAGGAAGCCGAGGCCCCAGGCGCCGTGCATGGTCGCGTACACCGCCGGCAGCTGCGCCGCTTCGCCCGGCGTCAGCCGGGGCTCGATCGCCGCGCTCTGCACCGTGGCCGCGACGTTCGCCGCGGCATAGACCGCGGGCGCCGCCAGCCCCACGGCGACCAGCCACGGGGTGCGCGTGAGCGCTCCGACTCCGGCAGCAACGACGCCGGCCGCCACTCCGGCGACCGTCACCGGCGCTGCCAGGTAGCGCAGCGAGACGGTGTCGGGGTGTCGCCGGGCGACTTCGCGGCGCCATCGGCCGTAGTCGTGGTACTGACGCGCCAGTGCCTTGAGGTTCGGCCGCGGCCGGTAGGTGACCTGCATCTCCGGGGTGAACCAGACCACGCCACCGGACTCGCGGATGCGGAGGTTCATCTCCCAGTCCTGGGCCCGTTGCATCGTCTCGTCGTAGCCGCCCACGCGGTCGAGGGCAGACCTGCGGAAGCAGCCCAGGTAGACCGTCAGTGCCGGACCCGGCTCGCCACCGACGTGGAAGGAGGCACCGCCCACGCCGAACTTGGATGTCATCGCTCGCGCGACGGAGCGCTCGAAGTCGGTCGTGCCCTCGGCGGCCATGATCCCGCCGACGTTGTCGGCCCCGGTCTCCAGCAGCACCTCCACGCCGGTCCGGACGTAGTCGGTCGGGACCATCGCGTGCCCGTCGATCCGGACGACGATCTCGCTGTCACCGGCGCCGATGGCGGCGTTCAGGCCCGCCGGGGTCCGGCCACTGGGATTGTCGACCACGCGCACGTGGGCGTGCTGCTGTGCCAGATCGTCGGCGACGGCGCGGGTGCGGTCTTTCGACGGGCCGACGGCGATGACGATGTCCAGCTCGCCGGGGTAGTCCTGGTCGAGGAGGCGATCGATCGCGTGCGCGAGATGCCGCTCCTCGTTCACGACGGTGAGGACGACGTTGACGCTGGGCCACCGCTCGATCATGGCGCCGTCCCGAAGGCATCGTGCGCCACCAGCCCCGCGTGCCGGTCGCGCACCTTCGTCAGGAAGTGCTCGTCGGCGACCGTGGCCGTATGGCCGGCCAGATGCCTGACATAGACGTAGCCGAGTCCGTGCGTGCGATAGACGAGCCCGCCGGCGCGGAGCACCCGGTCGAGCAGGGCCCGGTCGACCGACTTGGGCACCGGCCGCCAGCCGCCCACCGCGAGCAGGTCGGCGCGGGAGATGAGGATCGTGCCGCCGGCCACGAAGTCGGAGTACTTCTCAGCGCCGAAGACGGGGCGGAACACCGTGGCGTTCTCCGACTCGACGTAGATCCAGTCGAGCGCCTTGCCCACCAGCTGGGCTCCCGAGTACTGGCGGGCCAGGACCAGGTCCCACACGTGCTCGGGGCCGTAGACGTCGTCGTCGTCCATCTTCGTGATGAGGGTCCCGTCGGCCCGGTCGGTGCACTGCTGCAGGACCTCGCCGAGGTTGTGCCCGGCATCGACAGGCACGACGGTCGCCGCGTGCGGGAGATCCTGCGCCATCTCCCAGATCCTCGCCGGATCGACGCCGGGCCCGTGCGCCCCGATGACGACCTCGAGGCGGGGGTAGCGCAGGCCGGCGATGTACCGCATCGCCTGCTCCAGGTGGTCGGGCCGGTGCGTCGCCAGGACCACGCTCACCGACGGCCACGCATCGAGGGCCGCACTGGGTCCGTACTGCCGCAGTGCGTGGCGTCGCTCGAGCACGGAGCGGGACTGCCACGACAGGTCGTCATCGGGTGCGGGCAGCAGGTCCTTCGACGGGGAGACGAGGACTCCGCAGGCGGCCAGCTGGCGCCGGAGCCGCTCTGGGACGACCGCGTCGATGACGATGCCGCCGATGGGGCGCAGTGCCCGTGCATTGGCCGCGCTGACGGCGCCGTCGAGGGTCACGACCGTCTCGCCCAGCCGCACCGTCAACGTCGAGCCGACCGCGGTCGCGCTGGCGATGCCGTTGGCGCCCGTCGATCGCCGACCGAGCGGACGATGGATGGTGGGGTCCACGCACACGTCGAAGTCGAGGCCGTCGCGCGTCCAGGCGTCCGGGCCGACGACCAGAGTCGTGGCCCGCTCCACCTCGGTCGCCTGCCCGGGCGACGACGTCACCAGCACGTCGCAGCGGCGCAGGTGACGATCGCTGGAATCGTCGCCGCGCAGCACGTCGTGGAGCTGGGGCGCCAGGATCGCGGCGCTCTCGGGCAGGCCGGCGGTGAGCGTGAGTTCGGGCCCCGGATCACCCGAGGCCACGGGCCGAAGGCAGCGCACCGCTGCGGCAAGGAGGAGGGCGGCGTCGGTGGGCTTGACGGTGGTCATCCTCAACGTCGCGCCCGCGCCATCGCGGATGAACTCGACTCCGCCGACTCCTGCCAGTCGCGGGCTGCCCAGCCAGCCGTCGATCGGCGGACGCCAGGATTCGACCTTGACCTCGAGCTCGGTCAGCAGTTCGACGTCGACGCTCGCGATGCAGAGGCGCTGCACGGCGTGGACGCCCTTGGCCGTGACCAGCCACGAACCGCCGCCTCGACGGGGACGCACCTTCGCGCCCGGGATCTGCGGCACCGTCACACGCAGCACTGTATTCGGTGGCGGTCGGCCACCTCGTCGAACACAGCGGTCAGCGGCCGAGAACCTTCTTCGCCATGACGATGCGCTGCACCTGGTTGGTGCCCTCGTAGATCTGGGTGATCTTGGCGTCGCGCATGTACCGCTCGACGGGCCAGTCCTTCGTGTACCCGGCGCCGCCGAGTGCCTGGACCGCGTCGGTGGTGACCTCCATGGCCACGTCCGAGGCGAAGCACTTCGCTGCTGCGCCGAAGAACGTGAGGTCCGGATCCTGGCGCTCGCTCTTGGCTGCTGCGACGTACACCATCTGACGAGCGGCCTCCAGCTTCATCGCCATGTCGGCGATCATGAACTGGATGCCCTGGAAGGACGAGATCGACTTCCCGAACTGCTGGCGGTCCTTCACGTACGCGACGGCGACGTCGAGCGCCCCCTGCGCGATACCGACGGCCTGCGCCCCGATGGTCACGCGGGTGTGGTCGAGGGTGGCGAGCGCGGTCTGGAAGCCCGTGCCCGGGGCCCCGATGATGCGGTCGGCCGGGATCCAGCAGTTGTCGAAGAGGATCTCGCGCGTGGGCGACCCGTGGATGCCGAGCTTGCGCTCCTTGGGGGCCAGCGAGAAGCCGGGGTCGTCGGCATGCACGACGAACGCGGAGATGCCCTTGGGGCCCTTCTCCGGCTCGGTGACGGCCATGACGGTGTAGTAGGACGAGACGCCCGCGTTGGTGATCCAGCTCTTCTGGCCGTTGAGCACCCAGCCGCCGTCGCCCGCCACGGCGCGGCACTTCATCGCGGCAGCGTCGCTGCCCGCCTCGCGCTCGCTGAGCGCGTAGGAGAACATCGCCTCGCCGCTGGCCACGAGCGGGAGATAGCGCTGCTTCAGGTCCTCGTCGGCCGCGATGAGCAGCGGCATCGTGCCGAGCTTGTTGACCGCCGGGATGAGCGAACTCGAAGCGCAGCCGCGGGCCACTTCCTCGATGACCAGGCAGGCCGCCAGGGCGTCGCCGCCCTCGCCGCCGTACTCCTCGGGGATGTGGATGGCGTGGAAGCCGGACGACTTGAGCGCCTCGTACACGTCCCACGGGAACTCGCCGGTCTCGTCCACCTCCGCAGCGCGCGGGGTGACCTTGTCGGCCACGAGTTCGCGCACCGCATCCTGCAGGAAACGGTGCTCGTCGGTCAGGGTGAATTGTTGGAAGTCCTTGTTTCCGGCCACGGGCGACACACTACTAGCCTGTGGGGATGCCGCCACGCCTGTCCGTCATCGGAACCGGTTACCTCGGAGCCACCCACGCCGCCTGCATGGCCGAGCTGGGTTTCGAGGTCATCGGTCTGGACGTCGACCCCGCCAAGATCGAACTCCTCCGCACGGGTCGCGTGCCCTTCTACGAGCCCGGACTCGACGAGGTCCTGCTGCGCAACATCGAGTCGGGGCGACTGCGCTTCACGACCTCACACCAGGAGGTCGGCGAGTTCGCCGACGTGCACTTCATCTGCGTGGGCACCCCCCAGGCGGCGGGCGCGCAGAAGGCCGACATGTCGCAGGTGTTCGGCTCGATCGAGTCGCTCATCCCGCACCTGCGCCCGGGCGCCCTGGTCGTCGGCAAGTCGACCGTCCCCGTCGGGACGGCCGCCGAGATCGAGGCGATCCTCGCCAAGACAGCCCCCGCCGACGTCGAGCTGGCCTGGAACCCGGAGTTCCTGCGCGAGGGCTTCGCCGTGGAGGACACGCTGCACCCCGACCGCCTGGTTGTCGGCGTACGCTCGCCGGGTGCCGAGGCCCGCATGCGCGAGGTCTACGCCACGATCATCGGCGAGGGCGTGCCGTTCCTGGTCACCGACTTCCCGACCGCGGAGCTCGTCAAAGTGGCCGCCAACTCCTTCCTCGCCACGAAGATCTCCTTCATCAATGCCATGGCCGAGGTGTGCGAGGTGGCCGGCGCCGACGTGACCAAGCTCGCCGAGGCCATCGGATACGACCCGCGCATCGGGAGTCGCTTCCTGGCTGCAGGCCTGGGCTTCGGCGGCGGCTGCCTGCCCAAGGACATCCGCGCGTTCATGGCACGTGCCGGGGAACTGGGGGCCGAGGATGCCGTAGCGTTCCTGCGCGAGGTCGACCAGATCAACCTGCGGCGTCGCTCCCACACCGTGGACCTCGCCCGCGAGGTGCTCGGGGGCTCGTTCCGCGGCCACCGCATCACCGTGCTCGGAGCGTCCTTCAAGCCCGATAGTGACGACGTGCGCGACTCGCCCTCGCTCGACGTCGCGGTGGCGATGAGCAATCTCGGCGCCGACGTCGTGGTGCACGATCCCAAGGGACTGGTCAACGCCGAGCGGGTCTACCCCCACATGACCTACCAGCAGGACCTGCCCTCCGCGCTCGCCGGTGCCGAGCTGGTCGTCCTCGGCACCGAGTGGCGCGAATACCGCGAGCTCGACCCGGAGGCCGTGGGCGTGCTCGTCGCGAACCGCGCCGTGATCGACGCACGCAACGCGCTCGACAGCCAGGCGTGGAAGAACGCCGGCTGGTCGTACCGTGCGCTGGGCCGCCCGACGGTCTAGGGCCGCTCAGCCGGCGATCCGCACATGGCCGAACGACAGCGACGGCGGGTGCAGCAGCGTCTGGGCGATCACGCAGTAGCGTTCGGTCAGCGAGACGAGTCTCTCGAGTGTCTGATCGTCGGCATCGGTGTCGAACTCGAAGATCAGCTCGATGTCGGTGACCCCTACCGGCGCATCGCGATCGACGGCCAGCGTCCCGCGTGCATCCCAGTGCCCCTCCGCCACGACCGTCGCCCCACGGAGCGGAATCGACATCGAGGTGGCCACGGCCGACAGCGTGACGCCGGCGCACGCCACCAGAGCCTCGAGCAGCATGTCCGCCGAGCAGGCCTCCTCGCCGGTGCCGCCGGCGGCGGGATGCAGCCCCGACCGGGTCACGCCGGTCCAGGTGGTGACGGTGCAGGCGACGTCCGTCACCTCGAGTCGAGCTCCGGCCCGCGCCGGCACTCGAGCCGAGGCCGGATCCTCCTTGTACTGCTGCTTGAGCGGCCGCTGCAGTTCGCGAAGTTCGTGTGCTTCCATGAGAACTCCTCCCTTCGCGGATTGAACACCCGGCCGAGCGGCAGAATGCGCGTATGGGGAAACCGGCATGAACGAGCCAGAGGCGATCGCGCAGGCGCTCGACGGGACCACGACTTGGTTCGTCGTCGGATTGGGGAACAACCCGGATCGCGACGCCTTCCACATCGCGCGGCTCCTGCAGGAGCGCGGCAAGCGGATCGTACCCATCCACCCACGCGCCGAAGTGGTCCACGGCGAGCAGGGGTACCGCACCATTGCCGAGGCCGCCGAGGCGGTCGGCGCTCCGGACGTCGTCGACGTCTTCGTGCGCTCAGATCGCGCCGGAGAATTCGCCGACGCGGCCATTCAGGCGGGCGCGAAGACCGTGTGGTTCCAATTGCGCGTGATCGACGATGCGGCGGCCGCTCGCGTCGAGGAGGCCGGACTCTCGATGGTCATGAACCGCTGCCCGGCGATCGAGTACGCCCGTCGGGGCTAGGCCGCCTCGACACGACGGCCGCTGTACGGACGCACGATCCGGGAGGACAGCACGGCGTCGGCGATCACGACGAGGCTGCCCAGGGCGATCTCCCAGTTCTCGCCCCCGGCCGTCAGGATGATGCCGACGAAGGCAAGCACCAGGAGCACCCCCGCCGTCGCGGCGTGCATCTTGACGAGGACGTTGACGCTGCCCGCGGCCAGCCAGGCCAGGACGGCCAGGGCCACCATCACGAAGGCAAGCGGCAGGGTCGTCCATTCCGAGACAGAATGGGCGCCGTGGGTCCCGAAGGGAACGAGCGTCACCGCGGAGAAGCCCGCGGCCGCACCCACCGCGCCGAACATCAGCAGCCAATGCGTCAGGAACCATGCCCGCAGCCGGCCGCCGGTATGGGGCATGTCCTCCGGGGCGACGCTGGAGAAGTACAGCGTCCAGATCGCGAAGACCACGACGAAGGTGAGCACGAAGAACACCGGATTCGGAATCGTCGACAGGCCGCCGAGCGCGGAGACGAGGCTCATGAACGACTCGCCCAGGACGATGATGACGAGCTGGCCGAGTCGCTCGCCCAGATGCTCCTCGTCGATCCGACCCGCTACACGTCCGGTCCCTACGCCGAAGAGCGGCACCGCGGCAATCCCGACACCCACCGTGATCAGCCAGGTGGGCGCACCGGTGAGGGTCCACTCCGCGTCATCAGGTAGCAGGATGCCGAGAGCCAGCACCGCGGCTGCGCCGCCGGACGCCCAGCCGAGGATCCGGATCTCCCTGAGGTCGACCGCGCCGCCGCGCAGGGCGATGGCGTAGGTCGCGGCCACACTGCCGAAGGCGACCGCGAGGCCTGCGAAGCCGGCCCAGTTGGGCAGGCCCTCGTCGGCGACGGTGCCCAGGGCGGCCACGACGAGGGCGAGCATCTGGACGAGGCCGAGCACCCGACGCCACGGGTGGTCGCCGGGGTAGAGGTTGTTGTTGAGGGCCGTCAGCAGCCACAGCACGAACATGATGAAGGTCCATGCGGCGATCCACAGCCCGAGCGGCCACGTGGGCTCGTGGGCGAACGTGTGCGCGGCGTACCCGACGGCGGCGACGATCACCAGGTCGTAGAAGAGCTCGAACCAGCCGACGCGCTGGTGCGGCGGGTGGCCGCCGGCCTCCCGTGCGGGTTGAGCAGCGGGCGCTGTCATCGCGTGAGGTTCTGACCCTTGGCCTTCGCCTGCGCATTCAAGTCGGCCTGGAAGGTCCGCATGGCCTCGACGAGCTCGGGATCCCCGACGCCCAGGATCCGGGCGGCCAGCAGTCCGGCGTTGCGGGCGTTGCCGATCGCCACGGTGGCGACGGGGACTCCGGCAGGCATCTGGACGATGGACAGCAGCGAGTCCATGCCGTCGAGGGACCCGACGGGGACGGGCACGCCGATCACCGGCAGCGGCGTCAGCGACGCGAGCATCCCGGGCAGGTGCGCGGCGCCACCGGCGCCCGCGATGATCACCTTGAGCCCGCGCTCGACTGCCGTGGTCCCGAACTCCACCATCTCCAGGGGCATGCGGTGCGCCGACACGACTCCGACCTCATAGCCGATCTCGAACTCCTCGAGCGCCACCGCCGCCGCCTGCATCACCGGCCAGTCGGAGTCGCTGCCCATGACAATGGCGACCTGCGGTGCCTCACTCATCGATGACTCCTGCGAAGTAGTCGGCGGCGTGCCGTCCTCGTGCCAATAGTTCCTCATGGTCGTGCCCGAGGAGCGTCACGTGGCCGACCTTGCGGCCGGGCTTGACCTCCTTGCCGTACAGGTGCACCTTGACCGACGGATCGCGGGCCAGGACGTGCCGGTAGGCGGAGTAGAGATCGCCCACATCGCCGCCGAGGATGTTGACCATGACGGCGTACGGCGCCAGTGGCGCTGGGCTGCCGAGCGGCAGGTCGAGCACCGCACGGAGGTGGTTCTCGAACTGGCTCGTCGTCGCGCCCTCGATGGTCCAGTGCCCGGAGTTGTGCGGGCGCATGGCCAGCTCGTTGACGTACAGGTCGTAGCCGTCGTCGAACATCTCCACGGCGAGCATGCCGGTGACGTTCAGGTCGCGCGCGATGCGGAGGGCGATGTCCTGCGCCTGTACGGCACGCGCCGCGGCGAGGCCGGGGGCAGGGGCGACCACCTCGGCGCAGATGCCGTTCGCCTGGAGGGTGCGCACGACCGGGTACGCCACCGCCTGGCCGTGCGGCGACCGTGCCACCTGCGCGGACAGCTCCTGGACGAAGTCGATGCGCTGCTCGGCAAGCCACTGCGCCCCTGCCGCGAGCGGGCTGTCGAGGACGGCGGGCACCTCGTCCGCGGACTCGAGGACCCAGACCCCACGGCCGTCGTAGCCTCCGCGAGACGTCTTGAGGACAACCGGCCAGCCCACCTCGTCGGCGAACGCCTCGACCTCGGCCGTGGTCGTGACCACGGCCCAGCGCGGACACGGGATGCCGATGTCGGTCAGCGCCTGGCGCATGTGGATCTTGTCCTGGGCGTGGAACAGGGCAGCCGGGCCGGGACGCACGGCCACGCCCATGGCCTCGAGCTGCTCGAGGTGCGCCGGCGGCACGTGCTCGTGGTCGAACGTGACGACGTCGCAGCCCTGGGCGAACCGGCGCAGGGCCTCGAGGTCGTCGTGCCGGCCGAGGGCCACGTCGTGGATCACCTGCGCCGCTGACTCGTCAGCTGAGGCGGCAAGCACCCGCAGCCCGATGCCCAGAGCCGCGGCCGGAGCCGCGCTCATCCGGGCCAGCTGGCCGCCCCCGACGATGCCCACCCGGGGCGTCCGGTCCAGATCCACGACGAAAACCTACTCGGTGGCCCGTCTACACTTGACGCGTGCCGGATGCCGAAGCGAGCGTGGATCACCACGCCCACGGACTCACGCGGGTCAAGGAGCCGTTCAAGGTCCTGATCCACGAGGTGGCCAAGTTCGGCGTCATCGGGATGATCTCGTTCGTCATCGACGTCGGCGTGTTCAACCTGCTGCTCTTCGGCGGAGGACCGTTCACGTCGAAGCCGATCACCGCCAAGATCGTGAGCGTCGCCGTCGCGACGACCTTCGCCTACTTCGGCAACCGGTTCTGGACCTTCCGACACCGCGGACGCACGAACATGGGCCGTGAGTACCTTCTCTTCTTCCTGCTCAACGGCGTCGCGATGCTCATCGCCGTCGGCTGCCTCGCCTTCAGCCACTACGTGCTCAAGCTCGACAGCGCCCTGGCCGACAACATCAGCGCCAACGTGATCGGCCTCGGGCTGGGCACGCTGTTCCGCTTCTGGTCCTACCGCAAGTGGGTGTTCCCGGCGCTGCCGGCCGGAGCCGACCAGGATCTCGCCGAGCGCGACGCCGTCACGCCGATCTGAGCGACCGTCAGGCGCTGTTCGGCGGCAGCGACTCCGGTGCTCCGCCGCGTCGACGCTGCTCGTCGGCCTCGATCAGCTCGTAGACCATGCGCTGGATGTCCTCGACGTCCGGGACTCCGCTGATGTACAGGCCGTCGTTCTCCCCCGCCGACTGGATGTTCAGCGCGCCGTAGTTGAAGATCCGGCCCATGGCCGGGACCTCGAACGACACGTTGTTGACCTTGGCCAACGGCATGTCCTTGCCGGTGCGCGTGATGATCCCCTTGCGGACGATGATCCGGCGGTCCGTGAAGACGTAGTCGGTGGTCAGCCACCGCAGGAACGGCCCGATCGCCCACACCACGAGGATGAAGATCGCGCCCGCGATGACGACCCAGCGCAGCCACTGGAAGTTCTCCCAGAAGCCGCCGAAGGACAGGATCCATGTGGTGATCAGCGCGGTGAAGAACACCGTGGCGAGCAGCACGATGGACGGGACGATGACGGCCCGCCAATGCGGCTTGGTCTCGAGCTTGACGACCTCGTCGGGGGCGAGCAGCTTCTCTGGGTATGCCATGGGTCAGATCGTTGCATGGATGACGTCGCCGGCGGTGACCGTCGCGACGTTCTCGCCGTCACTGACCTTCAGGTGCCCGTCGTCGTCGATGCCGGTCACGACCCCTTCGATGCGATGGCCGTTCGGGAGCGTGACGTCGACCAGCCGGCCGATCGTCAGGCAGGCCTCGCGGTAGTCGGCGGGAAGAGCCGGGTCGTCGGCGCGCCACTGGACCAGTCGGACCTGCAGGGCACTGATCAGGGCGGCCAGCAGGGCCTCGCGGTCGCAGGTGCCCGCCTCGAGGAGGACGGACGTGGCCTCGGGAATCGGCAGGTCGGCGGAGCGCATGGCCACGTTGATCCCGATGCCCACCGCGATGGCGTCACCGCCGTCGACCTGGCTGAGGATCCCGCCGAGCTTCTTGGGCCCGGCGCTACCGCCGCAGGCCGCCTGCTCCACGACGATGTCGTTGGGCCACTTCAGCTGGGCGCGCACGCCGGTCGCCGAGGCGATCGCGTCCCGCGCGGCAACCCCGGCGACCAGCGACAGCCAGCCCCAGCGCTCCCTGGGCACGTCGTCGGCGCGGATCAGGATCGAGACCCAGAGGCCGGCTCCCATCGGACTGACCCACTGGCGGCCGAGCCGGCCGCGGCCGGCGGTCTGCTGCTCGGCGACCACGCAGGTTCCTTCGGGGGCACCGGCCTCGGCCAGCACCGCGATGTCCTCGTTCGTCGAACCCGTCGACTCGAGCAGCCGAGGCGCCGGCCACGTGGAGCCCGTCGCCTCGAGCAGGGACGTGATGCGATCGCCATCCAGTCGAGCCGCGTCGTGTGTAGTCACACGACTAAGGTACGCAGACGAGGCCTAGGAGGAGCGATGAGCGCGGCACCCGTCGAAGCAAACACCCCCGACAAGCGCACCACGGCGGGCAAGGCGGCCGATCTGGAGGCACGTCGGGCAGAGGCGCTCGGTCGGCGGAAGAAGGCCGTCGACAAGCAGCACGCCCGCGGCAAGCAGACGGCGATGGAGCGCATCCTCAATCTGCTCGACGAGGACTCCTTCCAGCAGCTCGACGGACTCGCCAAGCACCGGTCGTACGCCTTCGGACTCGAGAAGAACCGGCCCTACGGCGACGGCGTGGTCACCGGCTACGGGACGATCGACGGCCGGCCGGTGTGCGTGTTCGCGCAGGACTTCACCGTCTTCGGCGGCTCCCTCGGCGAGGTCTTCGGCGAGAAGATCGTCAAGGTCATGGACATGGCCATGAAGATCGGCTGCCCGGTCATCGGCCTCAACGACTCCGGCGGCGCGCGCATCCAGGAGGGCGTCGTCTCACTTGGCCTGTACGGCGAGATCTTCCGTCGCAACGTCATGTCATCCGGGGTCATCCCGCAGATCTCGCTGGTCATGGGCCCATGCGCCGGCGGCGCCGTCTACTCCCCCGCCATCACCGACTTCACGATCATGGTCGACCAGACCTCGCACATGTTCATCACCGGTCCTGACGTCATCAAGACAGTCACCGGCGAGGACGTCGAGTTCGAGGAGCTCGGCGGCGCACGCACCCACAACTCCAAGTCCGGCGTCGCCCACTACATGGCCACCGACGAGGACGACGCCATGGAGTACGTCAAGGCGCTGCTGTCGTACCTGCCGAGCAACAACCTCGAGGACCCGCCGACGTATCCCTACGAGGCGGACCTGTCGTTCACCGACGAGGACTACGAACTCGACACCCTCATTCCGGACTCCCCGAACCAGCCGTACGACATGCACCTGATCATCGAGCACCTGCTCGACGACAACGAGTTCCTCGAGACCCAGCCGCTGTTCGCGCCCAACATGATCTGCGGCTTCGGCCGGGTCGAGGGCCACGCGGTCGGCATCGTCGCGAACCAGCCGATGCAGTTCGCCGGAACCCTCGACATCGACGCATCCGAGAAGGCCGCGCGGTTCGTCCGCACGTGCGACGCGTTCAACCTGCCCGTGCTCACCTTGGTCGACGTGCCCGGCTTCCTGCCCGGCACCGACCAGGAGTGGGGCGGCATCATCCGCCGCGGCGCCAAGCTCATCTACGCCTACGCCGAGGCGACGGTCCCGCTGGTCACCGTCATCACCCGCAAGGCGTACGGCGGCGCGTACGACGTCATGGGCTCCAAGCACCTCGGCGCCGACCTCAACCTCGCCTGGCCCACCGCCGAGATCGCGGTCATGGGCGGGCAGGGTGCGGTCAACATCCTGTACCGCAAGGAACTCGCCGACGCCTCGGATCCCGAGGTGGAGCGCAAGCGCCTGTTCGACGAGTACCAGGACACCCTGGCGAACCCCTACATCGCCGCCGAGCGTGGCTACATCGATCGCGTGATCTTCCCGCACGAGACGCGCTCGATGGTGACGCGGGCGCTCCGGGCCCTGCGCAACAAGCGGGCCAGCCGGCCTCCGCGGAAGCACGGGAACATCCCGCTGTGACGTACCGAGGAGTGAGCGGAGCGAGCCCCGGAGGGACGGAACCATGGGCGCTGTGACGTACCGAGGAGTGAGCGGAGCGAGCCCCGGAGGGACGGAACCATGGGCACAGTGAGTCCCGACGACGTCGTCGCGCTACCCACGGACGAGCCCGTCCACACGCACAGCGAGCCGATGCTCCGGATCGTCCACGGCAGCCCCACGCCCGACGAGGTGGCCATCGTCGTCGCCGTGATCGCCAGCCGCGCCGGGCAGGCCGAGGAGGTGCCGCACTTCAGCCTCTGGAACCGCAAGAGCCGTCAGGTGCGCCCCAGCCTTCGCCCCGGATACGGCGCGTGGCGCGCGTCGACCATGCCCCGATAGCGCGGCGCGTGACCCAGATCGTCCTGGCCTCGGCCTCGCCGGCCCGTCGCTCACTGCTCCTCAGCGCCGGCGTGACGCCGCGAGTCGTCGTCAGCTCGATCGACGAGGAGGCCATGACGGCCACTCTCGACGCCCTGCCGCCGGAGCAGCTGTGCATGGAGCTGGCCCGCGCCAAGGCGCGCGACGTCGCGGCATCGTTCGCCGCTGACTGACGACGTCGTGATCATCGGCTGCGATTCGGTACTGGACGTCGACGGTCGGGCCCACGGCAAGCCGGCCTCCGCCGAGGAGGCGAAGGACCGCTGGCGGGCGATGTCCGGCCGCAGCGGGACCCTGCGCACAGGTCACTGGCTGATCAGACCGACGACGGGCCACCAGGTCGGCGAGGTCGCCTCGACGGAGGTGTTCCACGCCTCCCCGTCGGAGCAGGAGATCGACGCGTACATCGCCACCGGTGAGCCGCTCCGCGTGGCCGGCGGCTTCACGATCGACGGGCTCGGTGGACCGTTCGTCGAGCGCATCGACGGAGACCCGTCGAACGTCGTCGGGCTCTCCCTCCCACTGGTCCGCCTGCTGCTGCGCGACCTCGGGATCGTCTGGACCGACCTGTGGGAAGTGCCATAGCCGGGTAAGTCTCCATGGCCCTGTGGTTGTCGATACGCTGCAGCGACTATCAAGAAAGAGGTGCAGGCAGGTGCACACCGTCCTGATCGCCAATCGCGGCGAGATCGCCGTCCGTGTCATCCGCGCATGCCGTGACGAAGGACTGCAGTCCGTCGCCGTCTATGCCGATCCGGACCGCGACGCGCTCCACGTGCAGCTCGCCGACCAGGCCTTCGCGCTGGGCGGCTCGACCGCTGCCGAGAGCTACCTCGACTTCGCGAAGATCCTCGACGCCGCCGCCAAGTCCGGCGCCGACGCCGTGCACCCCGGCTACGGCTTCCTGTCCGAGAACGCCGACTTCGCCCAGGCCGTCATCGACGCCGGGCTGACATGGATCGGTCCGCCCCCCGAGGCGATCCGCTCCCTCGGCGACAAGGTCTCCGCACGGCACATCGCGCAGCGCGCCGGGGCCCCGCAGGTGCCCGGAACCGCCGACCCGGTGACCGGGGCCGACGAGGTCGTCACCTTCGCCAAGGAGCATGGCCTGCCGGTCGCGATCAAGGCCGCCTTCGGCGGCGGCGGTCGCGGCCTCAAGGTCGCCCGCAACCTCGAGGAGATCCCCGACCTCTACGACTCGGCCGTGCGCGAGGCCGTCGCTGCCTTCGGTCGCGGCGAGTGCTTCGTCGAGCGCTACCTCGACAGCCCCCGGCACGTCGAGACCCAGTGCCTGGCCGACCAGCACGGCAACGTCGTCGTGGTGTCCACGCGCGACTGCTCGCTGCAGCGCCGTCACCAGAAGCTCGTCGAGGAGGCGCCAGCGCCGTACCTGTCCGACGACCAGCTGCACGAGCTCTACGCCTCGTCGAAGGCCATCCTCAAGGAGGCCGGCTACTACAACGCCGGCACCTGCGAGTTCCTCGTCGGCACCGACGGAACGATCTCGTTCCTCGAGGTCAACACCCGCCTCCAGGTCGAGCACCCGGTGACGGAGGAGGTCGCCGGTATCGACCTGGTTCGCGAGCAGTTCCGCATCGCCCAGGGCGGCGTCATCGACTACGACGACCCGGTCCTGCGCGGCCACTCGTTCGAGTTCCGGATCAACGGCGAGGACCCCGGCCGCGGCTTCCTGCCTGCCCCCGGTGCGCTCACCGTCTGGAACCTGCCCAGCGGGCCCGGCATCCGCGTCGACACCGGCTTCCGCGCCGGCGACGTCATCGGCGGCAACTTCGACTCGCTGCTCGCCAAGCTCATCGTCACCGGCGCCACCCGCGAGGAGGCCCTCGACCGGTCCCGTCGCGCCCTCGACGAGTTCGAGGTCGACGGCATCGCCACGGCGCTGACGTTCCACCGCGCCGTGGTGCGCGACCCGGCCTTCGCGCCTGCGAGCCCCGACGAGGCGTTCACGATCCACACCCGCTGGATCGAGACGGAGTTCGACAACACCATCCCGGCCTACTCCGGCACCACCGATGGCGTGGCCGAGCCCGAGGAGCGCGAGACCGTCGTGGTCGAGGTCGGCGGCAAGCGCGTCGCCGTCACGCTGCCCGCGGGCCTGGGCGCCTCGTCCGCTCCGGCTGGCGGCGGTGCATCGCCGAAGAAGCGCAAGGCCGGCAAGAAGGCCGGCGCCGGGGCCACGGGCGACTCGTTGGTGGCACCGATGCAGGGCACCATCGTCAAGGTGGAGGTCGAGGAGGGCCAGCAGGTCGCCGTAGGCGACCTCGTCGTCGTCCTCGAGGCCATGAAGATGGAGCAGCCGCTGACGGCCCACAAGGCCGGCACGATCACCAAGCTCACCGCGGAGAAGGGCGCCACCGTCCCGACCGGCACGGTGCTGTGCGAGATCAAGGACTGACGACACCCGCCCATCACGTAACGTGGAGGCATGACCGTTCGTCGGCTCGTGTCCCCGCTCGTCGCCCTGATCTGCGCCTTCGGCGTGATCGTCGGCATCGCCCCCGCGGCCTTCGCTGCACCGGATGTCGAGGTAGCGGCGAAGTCGATCCTCGCCGGCGACTCCGTCTACAACGACCCGGCAGCCGAGAACGCGCTCACCAGCAGCGAGGTCAATGACCTCACGGCGCAGATCCGTGGGACGAAGGTGCCGATCTTCATCGCCGTCCTCCCGGACTCCGCCAAGGGCGGCGGCACCGTCGACGAGACGCTCATCGCGTTCAAGGACGCCGTCGGCCTGGGCGGCGTCTACGCCGTCGTCGCCGGCAACCAGTTCCGGGCCGGCGCCACGAAGGGCAGCGCCAGCGACCTGGCCACGGAGGCCTTCCAGCAGGAGAAGGGCAACGGCGTCTTCGCCGTCCTCACGTCGTTCGTCACGCTCGCCGGGGATCGCTTCGGCTCGTCAGGATCGAGCAGCTCGTCATCATCGAGTGACTCAGGCAGCGCGTGGGTGGGGCTGATCATCCTGGGCGTCTTCCTGCTGTTCTTCTTCGGCGTCATCGCCGCGGTGATCGCCGTGATCGTCGTGGTGCTGCGGCGCTCCAGCAAGAAGAAGGCGCTGGAGCTCGCCGAGGTGCGCACCGCGGTGGACGCCGACATCACCGAGTACGGCGAGCGCCTCGGCGCCTTCAGCCTGGACGATCCGGACTGGGACAACGAGACGCGTGCGGACATGCAGCGTGCCCTCGACAGCTACGACCGTGCCAAGACCGCCACGGCCGCCATGGGATCCGCCGCTGACGCGGTCAACGTCACCACCGCCCTGGAGGATGGACGGTTCGCGCTGGCGTGCGTCGAGGCCCGCCTCGCCAGGCAGCCGCTCCCCGAGCGCCGTCCGCCGTGCTTCGTCGACCCACGGCACGGCCCCAGCGTCGCCGACGTCCTGTGGGCGCCCCCCGGCCTGGCCCCGCGCGACGTCCCGATGTGCGCCGCCTGCAAGGTGACCGTCGAGTCCGGCCAGCAGCCGCAGGGCCTGCTGGTGAACTCCGGCGGGACGCAGCAGCCGTACTGGCAGGCCGGTCCCGCCTACGCGCCGTATGCCCGCGGCTACTACTCCCCCTTCGGTGACGTGATGACCGGGGTCATGGTCGGCACGATGCTGGGCAACATGTGGAGCTCGCCCGGCCTACGCGGCGCCCGTACAGGACCAGTCCGGATGGTCGGACAACGGCGGGGCGGCGGCTGGTCGTTCGGCGGCGGGGGCGGCGGCGACTTCGGTGGAGGCGGCGGATTCGGTGGAGGCGACTTCGGTGGTGGCGGCGGAGGCGGCGACTTCTAACCACCGAGTAGCACCGGGTTGTCGCGAAATGGACCACCGAACGCTCGTGGAGCGACAACCCCATACTTCTCGTGGGGCTGTGGACGGCTAGTTGCCCGCATCAGCCAAGCAACCCGACGGTGTCGGCATGGCGAACCCCGCGCGAATCCGCAGCACCATGGCAATCGTCGAGCAGATCTGCCGCGGCCACCCCGTGTCGTACGCAACGCTTCTCGAGAACGGCCTTACGCCCGCCCAAGTCCGGTCGGCGGTCCGGTCCGGCGCGCTCACGTCACTGCGGCGCGGGATCTTCATCGGCAGCGTCGGATGGCAGGCTGCCCTTCCAGAGGAGCGGCACCACATACTCGCGCACGCTGCTCTGATCGCCTACCCGGATACATTCCTCAGCCATGAATCCGCAGCTCGGCTTCACGGGCTGCCAGATATCGGGGATCGTCAAGCGAAGGAAGCCGACGATGTGCGCGTCCACATCACGCGGGCAGGGCTCAGCCGCCACGAGGCGTGGCTGTCTGTGCACGGTTGTGACACTCCACCCGAGCACGTGGGCGACACACACGGCTTTCCGGCGACGGACCTCATCCGAACGAGCATCGAACT
Organism: uncultured Actinomycetes bacterium; assembly: GCA_963755335.1. Taxonomy (GTDB): domain Bacteria; phylum Actinomycetota; class Actinomycetes; order S36-B12; family S36-B12; genus UBA10649. The sequence continues at coordinate 615,042 of CAVWJW010000008.1, read as the reverse complement.
CGGCGCCAGTCGCTCACTGCGACGAACGGCCGTGTTCATCGACGCGGCGATGCGTCGGTTCATCATCAACGGCGGGCCGGAAGCGGCGGCGCGCCATGCGGCCATCGATCCGGTCCGCCGCGCCCTCGCCCGAGAGGCCTGGACGGAGGCCCTCACCCCCTACGCCGGGCGCAGGTGGGTGACGCGGGCGCGACGGGCGGTCGAGCTGGCCGAGCCGGCGTCCGAGTCTCCGCTGGAATCGCTGTCCGCGCATTGCCATCGTCGAGAATGGATTGGCCGTTCCGAGGTGCGGCGTCCCTGTCCAGGGCGATGACGGGCGCACGTACTGGGTAGACATGGTGTGGGATCGGGAGCGCCTGATCGGCGAAGCCGACGGGCTGACCAAGTACACCGACGTCACCAGTCTCGTCGCGGAGAAGCGACGTCAGGAGGCCTTGATCGGCGCTGGTTGGCGCGTGGTTCGCTGGGGGTGGCGCGAGGGAGTCACGGAGCCCGACATCATGATCGGCCGACTGAAGCGCGCCCTCCGCGAGTAGCACCGGATTGTCGTGCCGGCGGTGTCCAGGGGCCTGCAGCGCGACGATCGGGTACTACTCGGCGGGTCAGTCGTTCGGGATCGCCTGGCAGGGCATGGCCCTGAGCCCCGCGACGTAGTCGGCCGGTGCACCGGCCTTCTGCGCGCCGTCGGCGATCATCTTGACGTGCGTGGTGGTGGGCAGGCCGCCCTCGTACGCGTCGAGCACATAGAGCCAGGCCAGCGGCTCGCCGTCGAGGGTGTGCACCCGCACGCGAATCTTGCGCCAGAAGCCGAGGTCGAGGTCCTCCCACACGTCCAGCGACTGCTCGTCGACCGGCGGTACGTCGTAGAGCATGACGAAGACGGACTCGCGCTCGTCCTCGACCACGGTGCACATGGCTTCGCCCCACCCGAGATCCTCACCGGCAAAGGTGAGGCGCCAGCCCACGCAGCCAGCCCGTTCCGAAGACAGGCGATGCCGGTGCCCGCTCCGACATGCGATGGGGATCGAGGTTGGACCCATACGCGGCATAGAGCGTCACGGACACCAGAGTATTGACACCAAGGGGGGTAAGGAAGAATCGCGGATGTGACACGCGTCGTGATCGTCGGTGGGGGTCCTGGCGGCTACGAGGCGGCGCTGGTCGCCCGTCAGCTCGGCGCAGACGTCACGATCGTCGATCGCGACGGCATCGGTGGCTCAGCCGTCCTGACCGACTGCGTGCCCAGCAAGGCCCTCATCGCCACGGCGAACGTCCTCACCGAAGCCGGCAGCAGTGCGGATCTCGGCGTGCTCATCCACGGCCTGAAGCCGCACCCCTCCCTGGTGGGCGCCGACCTCACGGCCGTCAACACACGCATCAAGGCGCTCGCCGCTCAGCAGAGCCTCGACATCCGCTGGCGCCTGGAGTCCGAGGGCATCGACATCGTCGACGGAACGGGCCGCTTCGACGGCTCAGGACACATCGTCGTCACCCTCGCCGACGGGTCGAACCACGTGATCGAGCCCGACGTGACGCTCGTCTCCACGGGCGCCCGCCCGCGCATCCTGCCCGAGGCCCTGCCCGACGGGGAGCGGATCCTCACGTGGGAGCAGGTGTACGACCTCCCCGACGTGCCCGAGCGGCTCATCGTCGTCGGCTCGGGCGTCACCGGCGCCGAGTTCGCAGGTGCGTACCACGCCCTCGGCAGTCGCGTCGTCCTCATCTCCTCGCGCGAGCACGTGCTGCCCAGCGAGGATCCCGACGCCGCTCAGGTCCTCGAGGAGGTCTACAACCGGCGCGGCCTCGAGGTCCTCAGTCGGTCGCGGGCGGTCGCCGCGCGACGCACGGACGATGGCGTCGAAGTGACGCTCAGCACCGGTGAGACGGTCAGCGGATCGCATGTGCTGATGGCCGTCGGCTCCCTCCCGAATACCGACGCCCTGAACCTGGACCGGGTCGGCATCGAGACCGACGAGCGCGGCTTCATCAAGGTCGACCGGGTCTCGCGCACCTCCCGCCGGGGGGTGTACGCGGCCGGCGACTGCACCGGAGTGCTCATGCTCGCGTCGGTCGCCGCGATGCAGGGACGGATCGCCATGTGGCACGCCCTCGGCGACGCCGTGACGCCCACTCGAGCTCACCCAGGTGAGCAGCACGGTCTTCACGAATCCGGAGATCGCGACCGTCGGCCTCACCCAGGCGGACCTCGACGAAGGACGGTTCCGAGGCGACGTCGTCATGGTCCCGCTCGCGCCGAACGCCCGGGCGAAGATGGAGAACCACACGGACGGCTTCGTCAAGCTGTTCTGCCGTCGCGGTTCACGGCTGATCGCGGGCGCGGTGATTGTCGGGCCTTACGCCAGCGAGCTGATCCTGCCGCTCACCCTCGCTGTCGAACAGCGCCTCACGGTGGACCAGCTGGCGTCCACGTTCACGGTCTACCCGAGCCTGTCGGGCTCGATCGCCGAGGCCGCGCGGCGCCTGCACGTGGCGGCGGAGCAGTAGCGCCCCACCCGCGGCAAGTGCGCGCATCCGCTGCCGGCCACGGTTAGGTCAACCGGTGACGAATCACCCGTTGACCATCGAAGCCAGCCGAACGCGCACGCACCGCAGCAACCGTGCTGGCCGAGCTGACCGGGGCCGAACGCACGACGTCGCCGTCGTCCTGGGCAGCGGCTGGGTGCCCGCCGCTGACCTCCTCGGCACGACGATGGCGGACTTCTCCGTCACCGATCTGCCGTACTTCTCCCCGCCCGCGGTGGAGGGGCACGCCGGACGGGTCCGAAGCGTCGACGCCGACGGCACGCGCGTGCTCGTCTTCCTCGGCCGTACTCACCTGTACGAAGGACTTGGCGTTGACGCGGTGACGCATGCGGCGCGGACCGCCGCGCTGGCGGGCTGCCGGACGATCGTCCTGACCAACGGCTGCGGTGGTCTTGACCCATCCTGGACTCCCGGGACACCGGTGCTGATCCGCGATCACATCAACCTCACGGGCCATTCCCCCTTGCACGGGGCGCACTTCGTCGACCTCACCGACCTGTACTCCACTCGCCTGCGCACGCTCTGCAAGGCCGTCGAGCCGAGCCTCGAGGAGGGCGTCTACGCACAGTTCCCCGGGCCCATGTACGAGACGCCCGCGGAGATCACGATGGTGCGGACCATCGGTGGCAGCCTGGTGGGGATGAGCACGGCCCTCGAGGCCATCGTCAGTCGGGCGATGGGCATGGAGGTGCTCGGCCTGTCGTTGGTGACGAACCTCGCCGCCGGGATGACGGGCGAGCCGCTGAACCACGAGGAGGTCCTCGAAGCGGGCAAGGCAGCTGCGACCCGCATGGGATCGCTGCTCGGGAAGGTGATCCGCCAGCTATGACGAGCCTCGACCTCGCGCGCGGGTGGCTCGCCGACGATCCGGACGCACGCATGCGGACCGAGCTGTCGGCGCTGATCGATGCGGCGGAGAAGGGCGACGCCACGGCGATCGCCGAGCTCGACGATGCCTTCTCGACGACGCTGCAGTTCGGAACGGCAGGGTTGCGCGGCAAGATCGGCCCCGGCCCGAACCGGATGAATCTCGTGGTCGTCGCACGTGCGGCTGCCGGACTCGCGGCCTACCTGAACGCCCGCGGCGGCGGCGCCGTCGTCGTCGGCTACGACGCGCGGACCGACTCGGACCTCTTCGCGAACGCCACGGCGCAGATCCTCAGCGGCGCTGGCCTGAGCGCGATGGTGCTGCCCGAGCGGCTGCCGACGCCGGTGCTGGCGTACGCCATCCGCCATCTCGGCTGCGCCGCCGGCGTGATGGTGACGGCGAGTCACAATCCGCCGCAGGACAACGGCTACAAGGTCTACCTCGGCGACGGCAGCCAGATCGTGCCTCCGGCCGATGCCGAGATCAGCGCCTGCATCGAGGACGCCACGGCGCTAGGTCGAGTCGCTGGACTGCCGCACGGTGACGACTGGATCACCCTGGGTGACGACGTGCGCGACGACTACGTGCGCACGGTCGCGGCGCTGGTCGGCGATGACTCCCCGAGGCACGTCTCGGTCGCCTACACCGCCATGCACGGCGTTGGCGGAGACGTCTTCCTCCGCGTTCTCGAGCAGGCCGGATTCCCCGAACCCGTCGTCGTCGAGGACCAGTTCCGTCCCGACCCGGCGTTCCCGACGGTTGCGTTCCCGAACCCCGAGGAGCCCGGCGCCATCGATCTCGCGATCGCGACCGCCCGCATTCATGACGTGGACCTCGTCATCGCCCACGATCCCGATGCGGATCGGTGCGCGGTGGCGGCTCCCGCACCTGACGGGTGGCGCATGCTCACCGGCGACGAGACCGGCGCCCTGCTCGCCTGGTGGGTCGTGGAACGACTGCAGCGCAAGGGAATCGAGCCGACGGGAGTGCTCGCCGAGTCCCTGGTCTCCGGATCACTGCTCGAGCGCATCGCCGCGTCGTCGGACCTGCGCTACGAGCAGACGCTGACCGGCTTCAAGTGGATCGCCCGCGTCCCCGACCTGCTGTTCGGCTATGAGGAGGCGCTGGGGTACTGCGTCGCGCCTGAGACCGTGCGCGACAAGGACGGCATCTCTGCCGGCCTGCTGATGGTCGAGCTCGCCGCCACCTTGAAGGCGCAGGGCCGCACTGTGTTCGACGTGCTCGACCGGCTGGCCCGCCAGCACGGCGTCTACGCCACCGGGCAGGTCTCGGTGCGGGTGAGCGACCTCGATCGGATCGGCATCGTCATGGCGTCGCTGCGCGCTGAGCCGCCGACCGAAGTCGCGGGCGTCCTCGTGACCGCATTCGACGACCTCAACGAACCGGCCGGCGGCCTGCCGCCCACCGACGGCCTGCGCTTCACCCTGGCCGACCAGTCGCGGATCATCGTGCGCCCGAGCGGGACCGAGCCGAAGGTGAAGTGCTACCTGCAGGCGGTCGTGCCGGTGGCCGACGACCTCCAGACCGCCCGCGCGGAGGCCGATCGCCGGCTGCAAGCCATGTCGGTCGAAGTCGGCCGATGGCTACAGTAGGCAGGTGACTTCCCCCCTCACGTCGGACGTTCTGCCGGACCTCAGCGCAGGGTCACTGCGCCGCTTCCTGCACGGCCTCCCCGGCGTCGACGAGGTGGGGGCGCAGGCGCGCGCGGCGAGCCTCGGCACCCGGTCGATCAAGAACGAGGCGAAGGCGTACGCGATCGACCTGGCGATCCGCATGGTCGACCTGACGACCCTTGAGGGGGCGGACACCCCCGGCAAGGTCCGGGCCCTCAGCAGCAAGGCCCTTCGGCCCGATCCGACCGATCCCACCGCGCCCAGCGTCGCCGCCGTCTGCGTGTACGGGGACCTCGTGGGTGTGGCCCGCGAGGTGGTGGGCGACCGCGTGCACGTGGCCGCGGTGGCGACCGCCTTCCCGTCCGGACGGGCGACGCTCGACGTCAAGCTCATGGACACCAAGGAAGCCGTCGCGGCGGGCGCCGACGAGATCGACATGGTGATCGACCGCGGGGCGTTCCTGTCGGGTGCGTACATGCAGGTGTTCGACGAGATCGTGGCCGTCAAGCAGGCCTGCGGCGACGCGCACCTCAAGGTCATCCTCGAGACCGGGGAGTTGCGCACGCTCGACAACGTCCGCCGCGCCTCCTGGCTGGCGATGCTGGCCGGCGCCGACTTCATCAAGACGTCCACCGGCAAGGTCGCACCCGCCGCCACCCCGCCGGTCACCCTCGTCATGCTCGAGGCGGTACGCGATTTCCGCGCCCAGACGGGGCGGATCATCGGAGTGAAGGCGGCCGGCGGCATCAAGACGAGCAAGGACGCCATCAAGTACCTCGTCCTCGTCAACGAGACGGTCGGCGAGGAGTGGCTGACGCCCGACCTCTTCCGCTTCGGTGCGAGCTCGCTGCTCAACGACCTCCTGCTGCAGCGTCAGCGGATGGCGACCGGCCACTACTCCGGTCCCGACTACGTCACGATCGACTGACAGGAGCAGACGTGGCATTCGAGTACGCCCCCGCGCCCGAGTCGCGCAGCGTGGTGAGCATCGCGTCGTCCTACGGCCTGTTCATCAACGGCGAGTTCGTCGACGCGAAGAGCGGGAGCACCTTCAAGACGATCAATCCGGCGACCGAGGAGGTGCTGGCCGACATCTCCGACGCCGGCGCCGAGGATGTCGACCGCGCCGTGGCGGCTGCGCGCGCCGCGTACGAGGGCGTGTGGGGGTCGATGTCCGGGCGAGACAGGTCCAAGTACCTGTTCCGCATCGCACGCCTGATCCAGGAGCGCAGCCGCGAGCTCGCCGTGCTCGAGACCCTCGACAACGGCAAGCCGATCCGCGAGTCCCGCGATGTCGATATCCCGTTGGTGGCCGGGCACTTCTTCTACCACGCGGGCTGGGCCGACAAGCTGGAGTACGCCGGTTTCGGTACCCACCCGCGGCCGCTCGGCGTCGCCGCGCAGGTGATCCCGTGGAACTTCCCGCTGCTGATGCTCGCCTGGAAGATCGCGCCGGCGCTGGCCTGCGGCAACACCGTCGTGCTCAAGCCGGCGGAGACGACTCCGCTGACCGCTCTCGCGTTCGCCGACATCTGCCAGCAGGCCGACCTGCCGCCGGGCGTGGTCAACATCCTCACCGGCGCCGGCGAGACCGGGCGCATGCTCGTGGAGCACCCGGGAGTCGACAAGGTGGCCTTCACCGGCTCGACCGAGGTCGGCAAGGCGATCCAGCGCGCCGTGGCCGGCACCCCCAAGTCGCTGACTCTCGAGCTCGGCGGCAAGGCCGCCAACATCGTGTTCGACGACGCGCCGCTCGACCAGGCGATCGAGGGCATCGTCAACGGCATCTTCTTCAACCAGGGGCACGTGTGCTGTGCCGGCTCCCGCCTGCTGCTGCAGGAGTCGATCGCCGAGGAGGCGCTCGACAGCCTGAAGCGGCGGCTCGGCACCCTGCGGCTCGGCGACCCGCTCGACAAGAACACCGACATCGGCGCGATCAACTCCGCCGAGCAGCTGGCCCGCATCCATGCACTGGCCGATGCCGGCGACGACGAGGGCGCCGAGCGGTGGAGTCCCGCGTGCGAGCTGCCCGAGCAGGGCTTCTGGTTCCCCCCGACGGTCTTCACCGGCGTGACGCAGGCGCACCGCATCGCGCGCGAGGAGATCTTCGGCCCGGTGCTGTCGGTGCTGACCTTCCGCACGCCCGAGGAGGCCGTCGACAAGGCCAACAACACCCCGTACGGGCTGTCGGCCGGTGTCTGGACCGAGAAGGGCAGCCGCATCCTGTGGATGGCGAACCGGCTGCGGGCCGGGGTGGTGTGGGCCAACACCTTCAACCGCTTCGATCCGACCAGCCCGTTCGGCGGCTACAAGGAGTCCGGCTTCGGCCGCGAGGGCGGCCGCCAGGGGTTGGGGTCGTACCTGCACGAGTCCGACGGGCAGGACGTGCGCATCGGCTCCACCCTGACGGAGGTCGCACGATGAGTGATCGGGTCGACGTCCGCAAGACCTTCAAGCTGTTCGTCGGCGGCGCCTTCCCGCGCAGCGAGTCGGGCCGCACCTACGAGGTCACCAGCGCGGACGGCGCCTTCCTGGCCAACGCCGCGAAGGCGTCGCGCAAGGACGCTCGCGACGCCGTGCTGGCCGCCCGCAAGGGCTTCGGTTCGTGGAGCGGTGCGACGGCCTACAACCGCGGCCAGGTCCTGTACCGCATCGCCGAGGTGATGGAGGGCCGTCGAGCGCAGTTCGTCGCCGACGTCCGCGACGCCGAGGGCGTGGACGAGCGCACCGCAGCGGTGCAGGTGGACGCGGCCATCGATCGTTGGGTCTGGTACGCCGGCTGGACGGACAAGATCGCGCAGGTGCTGGGCTCGGCCAACCCCGTCGCCGGCCCCTACTTCGACTTCTCCATCCCGGAGCCCACCGGCGTCGTGGCCGGCGTAGCGCCGTCGGATTCCAGCCTGCTCGGGCTGGTCAGCGTGATCGGACCGATCGTCGCGACGGGCAACGCCGTCATCGTCATCGCGAGCACCGAGCGCCCGATCCCCGCCATCACGCTGTCAGAGGTCCTGGCCACGTCCGACGTGCCGGGAGGAACCATCAACATCCTCACCGGAGACGCGGCCGAGATGATGCCCTGGCTCGCGTCGCACGCCGACGTGAACGCGCTCGACCTCACCGGCATCGCCGACCCGGAACTGGCGACCACGCTCGAGCGTGACGCCGCTGGCACCGTCAAGCGGGTGCGTCGCGCCGACCCCAACGCCGAGTGGCTGGCCGACCCCGGTCTGTCCCGCCTGCGTGCCTTCGTGGAGACGAAGACCGTCTGGCATCCGCTGGGCGTCTGACCCGCGTGGAGTGGACTGACCTTCGCGACGACGACGGCCCGGTGCTCGAGTACGTCGAGGGCGTGCGCGACAAGCTGCCGATCGCCGACCTGGCCCGCGTGCGGCCGGGTCGCACCGCGACGGAGGCGGCCGCTGCCGCGATGTCACGCCTGCCCGGCTGGATGCTCGCCACCGAGGACCCCGACCTCGCCGATGCCATGCGCGGCGCCGGCGCTCGCCAGACCCGACATGCCACGATCATGAGCGCGGATCCGTCGCTGCACCGCGATGCGCCTGCTGTCGAGATGGTCCCGAGGCGAAGCATCGACGTCCGCGAGATCCTGCCCGGCTGGCTCGCCAGTTCCCCGGTCGGGCATCCCGACCACGAGGAGGGCCCCGAAGCAGAGATCATCGAGCAGTCTTGGGACTGGTACGACGAGCCGGAGTGGCTGGCGCGCGAGCACCGGTCCAGCGGCCTCGTCCTGCGGGACGGCCAGGTCGTGGCGGGCATCATCATCAGCCTTCGACCCCAGCCCGTTCCCTACGGCGGACCGTGGGTCCACGACGTGTGGCGGGTGCCCGGGATCTCAGATCCGGGGACGGGTGCTGCGCTGCTGGCTCAGGCGATGCGCATGCTGGACGAGGACGGATTCACGACGCTCGGACTCGCGGTCTCGGAGGGCAATCCTGCACGGCGCGTCTACGAACGGCTGGGCTTCGTCAAGCAACTGGAAGCTTGGACGTTTCTCTTGGCCGAGGCCAGCTGAGGTTGGGCGCATCGCACGCTGACCCTCATCGGGGCGACGGCGAGGCCTTCGGGGACCGCATCACCTTGTCCTGGCTCTCGACGCAGTACATCGTCACCGCAGCCAAGACCACTCGAGTCGCCTCGGCGGGCTTCAGTCCCTTCTGGACGAGGACACCCCTGATTTCAGCCACCGACGTTCCCTCGGCAAGAGCGCTGCACACGCGATGGCCCATCCCCTCGGCAACGGGCGCCGAGACACTTGTGACCTGGCCCCCGAGAGCCTTGAGGAAGTCAGCATCCCGAGTCGTGGGTGCCGGAGCGAACGCGGTGGCAGACGAGGATGACGGCGACGGCGCGACGGCGACCTCGCCACCGATTCGATTCACAGTGAGAACGGCCGCCAGAATGACCACGGCCGCCGCAATGCCCAGCACTATCTTGCGCACCCCCCGTGCCGCGCCCTTCGCCTACTCGTCGAACGCGTCGTGCTTGCGACGTTTGCGCAGGACGATTACAGCACCCACGCCGACCACGACGATGGCGCCGAGCACCACGAGACCAACGGGCGTCCACTTCTTCGTGGTGACGATCGCGGACTCCGCCTTGACGAGCCCCTCGTCCGCTGCGCCGAGGACGGCGTCCGTGCGATCCAGCGCGACCCGTGCCTTCTCCAGCTCGTGGCGGAGGTCATTGACACGTCCTTGGCTGCTCTCCACGACTTCCAGCAGTGCCATCGCCGATCTCCCCTCGAAGTGACCTTCAGCGTAACCGGATCACAGCTGCGACGTCCGGTCGGTGAGCCTCTCGGCCAGCACCGCTCGCAGCGACGAGTACTCGGGCTTGATGCGCTCGTTGATGATGACCAGTCGCTCGTCGAACGGGATGAAGGCGCTCTTCATGGCGTTCACCGTGAACCACTGCAGGTCGTTGAGCCCGTATCCGAAGGCGTTGCTGAGCAGCTCCATCTCCTTCGACATGGACGTGCCCGACATCAGCCGGTTGTCGGTGTTCACGGTCACGCGAAAGCCGAGTCGGCGCAGCAGGCCGATCGGATGCCGCTCGATGCTCTCGGCCGCGCCGGTCTGCACGTTGGAGGACGGGCACATCTCCAGCGGGATGCGGCGATCGCGGACGAACTCGGCCAGCCGGCCCAAGTGCGCCTCGCCGTCCGGCCCCGTCGTGATGTCGTCGACGATCCGCACGCCATGACCGAGCCGCTCGGCGCCGCACCACTGGAGCGCCTCCCAGATGCTCGGCAGGCCGAAGGCCTCGCCGGCATGGATGGTGAAGTGGGCGTTCTCACGCCGCAGGTACTCGAAGGCGTCCAGGTGGCGCGTGGGCGGGAAGCCGGCCTCGGCGCCGGCGATGTCGAAGCCGACGACTCCGCGGTCGCGGTACTCGACGGCGAGCTCGGCGATGCGCCGGGAGTGCGTCGCCGTGCGGATCGCGGTCAGCAGGAGCCCGACGCGGATCGGATTGCCCGCTGTCTTCGCCAGCCGCTGACCCTCGGCGAGCCCAGCGAGAACCGCCTCGACGATCTGGTGCTCGTTCAGCCCCTGCTCGAAGTGGAGTTCGGGAGCGAAGCGGACCTCGGCATAGACGACGCCGTCGGCGGCGAGGTCCACTGCGGCCTCACGGGCGACCCGGCGCAGGCCCTCGGCCGTCTGCGTGACACCGACCGTGTGCGCGAAGGTTTCGAGGTAGCGCTCCAGCGAGCCGGAATCGGCGGCCTCGCGGAACCACGCGGCGCAGGACGGCCGGATCCTGGGACGGGAGATCGGCGTAGCCGCTCTGGTCGGCGAGCTCGACGATCGTCTCCGGGCGCATGCCACCGTCGAGGTGATCGTGCAGCAGCACCTTGGGTGCGCGCTTGATCAGGTCGGACGGGACGGGCGCGTACGTTCCTGCATCGGAGACCATCCCCCGAACCTACCGGGGGGAGCCTGCCGCCAACCACGCGTCCCGGACCGGTGGGGCGACACGTCCCCGCTCAGTGACGGCGACGCCGTTCGCTCGCGCCCAGGCCCGGATGACCGCAGCCTCCGTGGACGTGGGTTTCGTCGGGGGAGGCGAAGCTCCGCGCCGGGCACGTGGCGCGGGAATGCCACTGGCCGAGACCTGCCGTGCGGCCCTCAGGTACGGCTTCAGGGCCGTCCGAAGCTCCCCCAACGAGGAGTCCGTCAGATCGATCTCGTACTCGACCCCGTCGAGGCGAAAGGCGTGCGTGCGAGCACCCGTCTCGCCGGTGATGTCATCGATGATGAGCGTCTTCTTGGCCACGGACCCATCCTGCACCAGCGCACACTCAGGGTCAGGCGCCTCGCCGCCCGTTTGGGTCAAACGCTTGACGAGTGTTCCGCCAGGCCGTACACGTCCTATATCGTCAAGGGTGGGCGAAGGGCCGTGTCACTCACATGCGTATATCGACTACACCCAACGTCAGGCATTGGATGTAGGGGTTGGGGTCGGCACGTTGCGAGCAACACCAGAGCAGAGCGCGGCTTGGCTGCGGGCCAGGATGCGCGATCTCAGCGTGACGTCACTCGAAGAACTCGCGGAACGCTGCTCCTCGGACAAGGGCAATCTGAGCAGGATCTTCCGGCAGCAGCAGCGCCCTCGGGTGGATGCCCTGGAGAAGCTGGCCACTGGCCTGCAGGTCAGCGTCTACGAACTGCTGGTGCGCATCGGCGCCGTCGATCCGCAGGCAGACACCCCGCCGGTAGTTACCCGAAGCGGCCAGACGATCCAGTTCACCTGGCCAGAGGTGAGTCAGTGAGCCCAACGGCGGACCGCCATGCCGCGAGTACCGCAGGACCGTGATCCCCCAGTTCCGCGCAGGCTATTTCAACCTCTGCGGTGGAGAGTCCCGGGTGTGCGGTGATGACCAGTCCGGACGGACTGGTCTCTACCGACATCGTGCGGTCGGCAGTCCAGTCGAAATGGACTTCGGCGTTCACTGCTTCGCCCCCCAACGGGGTAGCCCCCGCACCTCCAGCATCCCCCCCGGTCGGTTGGCCCTTGCGGGCGGCACCTCTACCGAGCAGCACGACCTCGGGTCGGTCGCGTCGGACCGAAGGCTACGTAACTCGTTGCGCGGGCGCAACCGCTCGAATTCGGAGCCGCGCTATCGGCCGGTAGGTTGTCGCGGTGATCAGCATCGTCTTCGGCCTGGGCACAGCCCTGTGCTTCGCCGCGAGTTCGCTGATGGCCTCGCGAACGGTGAAGATCATCAGCCCCATGTCGTCCGTCGCCTGGACAATGGCCCTCGGCCTGCTCATCACCATGCCCTTCTTGGCCCTCTCGGGCATGCCTGAGAGTGTTCCGGCGAACGCGGGATGGCTGGCACTGACCGGCCTCGGCAACGTCGGAGGCCTGCTCCTGGCGTCATCGGCCTACCGCTTCGGCAAAGTCGGCGTCATCACCCCGATCCTGGCCACCGAGGGCGCGCTCGCCGCCGTGATCGCCGCCCTGCTCGGCCAGAGCATCGCCCCCGTCGTGGCGGCGCTGCTGCTCGTCATCGTTATCGGCATCGTCCTCGCCGCGACCGGACCCGATCCCGCTCCGCTGGCTCACGAGCGACCCGTTGTCGCGGTCCTGCTGGCCTCCGGGGCGGCCATCGTGTTCGGTGCCTCGCTGTACGCGGCGGGGCATGCCAGCGGCGACGTCCCCATCTCCTGGGTTCTGCTGCCGGCCCGTCTCGTCGGAGTGCTGGTGCTGTTCGTGCCACTGCTCCTGACCCGCCGCCTTCAGATCACGCGCTCAACCGTTCCGCTCGTCATCGGGATGGCCTTCGCCGAGGTGATCGGATTCACGTCGTTCTCGATCGGCGCCCAGTACGACGTTGCCGTCACGTCAGTGTTGGCATCGCAGTTCGCGCCGTTGGCGGCGGTGCTCGCGTACTTCCTGTTCAAGGAGAAGCTGGGCCGCATCCAGATCACCGGCGTCGCAGTGATCCTGGTCGGAGTGACCGCACTGAGCCTGGTGAGCTAGGGCGTGTCTCCGATGTTGAGCGGGGTTCGGGCTTGATGCTGGGCAGATGAGCCGAACGGCGGTGCTGAGTGATGAGATGTGGGCCCAGATCGAGTCGGTCTTGCCGCCGGTGAAGGGCGCGATGGGCCGGCCGATGCGGGATCACCGGCTGCTGGTCGAGGGCGCGATCTATCGCTATCGGACCGGGGTTGCCTGGCGTGATCTTCCTGCGGACTTCGGTCCGTGGCAGACGGTCTGGAAGCGGCACCACCGGTTCTCGACCGACGGGACCTGGGACAAGGTCCTGACCGCGTTGCAGGTCGCGGCTGATGCGCGCGGTGAGATCGACTGGAGGGTCTCGGTCGACTCGACCTCATCGCAGGGTTCATCAGCACGGTGCGACCGCTGCGAGGTCTCAGGGCGGGCCCAGTTCCCACACAGGGGGCACAGTCGAACTACAAGGATCCGCCCGCTGAACCTGATGATCATGCGATCGGTCGATCCCGTGGTGGGCTGACAACCAAGACCCACGCCCTGGTTGATGGCAACGGGCTTCCGCTGGTCATCGCGGTCACTCCCGGTCAGGCCAATGATTCCCCAGCGCTGCCGAGGCTCCTCGCCGAGCTTCGGATCCCGCGGTCCGGGCCGGGCCGGCCACGAACGACACCGGTCGCGCTGCGCGCCGACAAGGCCTATTCCGCTCGAACGCACCGCGCTGCCCTGCGGTCTCGCGGAATCGTCGCGGTGATCCCCGAACCATCCGACCAGATCCGGCATCGCAAGAACAAGGGCTCACGCGGTGGACGCCCCGTGACCTTCGACGCCGCCGACTACAAGAACCGCAACGTCATCGAGCGGGCGTTCAACCACATGAAGAACTGGCGCGGCCTGGCGACCCGCTACGACAAGCACGCAGTGGTCTTCCGAGGCGGAGTCGTCCGCCGCGATCATCCTCTGGCTGACATGAATTCAGAGACACGCCCTAGTCCTGCGGATCACGGGTTGAGGTGACACCGGTCGTGCCCTCGGGTGGGTCACGGGAGGCAGTCTCTGGATTGCGAGATCTAGAGAACCGGAAGCCATCCCGTGACCCACGAGGACATTGTGTACGACCGTCGTGTCCGATTCATCGAGCACGCCGCCAAGTGCGGCAACGTCACTCACGCCTGCGAGGTGTTCGGCGTCTCCCGCAACACGTATTACGAGTGGATCAACGGCCGACTCCGCGTACGGACCGTCGGCCCTGCCGCCCCACGATCGTCGGGCCTCGCATCAGCCGAACGCGATGAGCCGCGAGGAGGTCGCGGCGATCCTGTCCGAGGCGATCGCCCGACCCATGCTCGGACCTCGGACCCTGCTGCGGCACCTCGCCGACCGCGGCGTCCACCGGTCCGCCTCCGGAGTTGCGAAGGTCCTGCGTCGCCATCATCTGGGCACCGCCCTGGCAGCGGGTCGCCGCGTTGGCGTCGATCACCGCTGCCGACGCCGGCCTGCTCACCGCCGCGGCCATGGAAGGCCCGTTCGGAATTCCCGCATGTTCGCCTCCCGCCCCGGTCAGGTCGTGTCCCTGGACACGTTCTACGTGGGCCGTTTCAAGGGCGTCGGTGCGGTCTGGCAGCTCACCGCCGTCGACGTCGCCACCCGCACGCCGTTGTCCAGCTCATCGTCGGCGACAAGACCGCCGCCGTCGCTGCCGGCGTTCCTGGACCACCTCAAGAAGGCGCTGCGCCAGCTCGGCATCACGCTGAGCGGCGTGCTCTCCGACAACGGCCCCGAGTTCATCCGCAAGGCGTTCGACCGCGCAGGTCACCTCGATGGTACTGGTCCATCACCGGATCCCACCCCGGTCCCCGAACCACAACTCGGTGTGCGAGCGCTTCCACGGCACCGTGCTCCCCGAGTTCTTCCGCCCGCACTTCCACCGCGGACGCGTCGACGACATCGCGCTGCTCGAGCGGTCGCTGCAGACCTGGATCGTCGACTACAACCACCGCCGCCCTAACCACGGCCACTACATGCACGGCCGCACCCCGTTGCAGGTCAAGCGCCACCTCCAGCCGCGCATTACCGCAGACTGCCGCCTGACCACCATCCACCAGCCGTCCAGAGACGCCGACCGTCACCCCGACCCGTGATCCGCAAGCCCTGCTTGTTCCGCCCAGGCAGGTTGGTCACGCGGGTAACGGGTGGCTTGCCGCCGAGTGCGGTGTGTGGCCTGTGATGGTTGTAGATGTGCAGCCAACTGGTCAAGGCGTTGCGGCGGGCTGATTCGGACCCGCAGGCCTTGGCGTAGCCCCATTCGTCGCGCAGGGTGCGCTGGAATCTCTCCACCTTCCCGTTGGTCTGGGGTCGGTAGGCCTGGGTGCGGAGCACCTGGATGCCGGCATCGTGGTTCGTTTGAGTCCAGGTGCCGGATCGGTAGTTCGGCCCGTTGTCGCTGAGGACTTCGCGGACGGTGATGCCGTGCTTGGCGAAGAAGGCGACGGCTCGGAGCCAGAACCCGATCGTCGTGGCGGTGGCTCTCGTCGTCGTGGACTTCGGAGTACGCCAACCTCGTGTGGTCATCGACTGCCGAGTGGACATAGGTGTATCCCGCGCGACCGGTTCCGCGCCGTGCCTTGTCCCGGCGACGCTGGGCCTCGATCCGGAACCGCCCCGCGCGGCCGGTGTACTCGTTGACCTTCCAGCCGCCGCCGGGCGGGATCAGCCCGAACTTCTTCACGTCCACGTGGACCAGGTCCCCGGATTGGCCCGCTCGTAGCGCGCGACGACCTACTCCTCGGGGTCGCGGTCGTACTCGTCGTCATCGTCGCGATGAACGATGTCACCGTGGAAGGCCGGCAGGCAGACGGCGATGTAGCGGGCGCCCTCGGCGGTGGTGTAGCGGATGCGCTCGTGAGCCCTCGTGATGATGGCCTGCCCGGCCCGAACATGTGTCACGCCGTCGTCGTGCTCTACGTCAATAGATCCGTCGAGTACCACGGTGAACTCGTCGAACTCGGGTGTCTGGAAGGGCTCATCCCAGCCGCGCGGAGCAATCATGTGGGCAACCGAGACGTCGCCGTCGCCGCTTGACGCATGGCCGACGTACTCCTCGATGATCTTGCCGCCGGGGACGGGGACGATCGCGGGCGCGGGGATGAGTTCAGGCATGTCAAGCAGCCTAGCGGCGAGGAGAAGCAGTGAGGCCCGAGCCTTGCGGCTCGGGCCTCACTGTCAGGAGGTGGGGAATACCTCGGGAGTTACCTCTAGAGGTTGTGGCACATGTTGCAGGTGCCACGGTTGTCGACGCGGAGCAACTTCGAGGAACCAGCGGCACCGGCGCCGTTCGGAGTCGTCACCTTTGCAGACTCCGTTCCACTCATTGCGGCGTTCGACCCGTGGGCCACGTGGCACTGCAGACAGTTGGGGCTGTTCTCTTTACCGGACTGACTACGGTGCCTGAACGTGAAGGTAGTGTCCCCGGACGACACGCCCCAGGCACCCGAGCCGGCCATGTAGCGCGTGTGGCAGGTTGCGCACCACTGGGAGATGTTCGCGATGACGGCTGTCGGAGCCGCTTCGGGGAAGGTGCCAGAGTACGTGCCGGAGTAACTGTGGTCGTCAACGGCCCAGTAGTTGGTGGTCGTGTAGACGGCTGGACTCATTTGCCCCGTGGTCGCGTCGTGACCAAGTGCATCCGGGATAAACCCGGTGCTCGTGGTACCTGTGATCAGGCCACCGGACGTGTAGGCGGCCGTCGTGGTTCCTAGCACCGTGAACACATTAGAGTTGGCCGCTGCAGCGACGATCGTCCCACCAGTAACGTTGTATCCGGTCGGCGTGATTCCCGAGATGTTCAGCTTCTGCCCAGCCACGAGGCCATGGACACCCCACGTGGTGAACGTCACGAGGTCGTCCATCGCCCGATACCTTGCCGATCTGGTTCGGGAAGGCGTAGGAAATCTTGCCGTCGGTCACCGTGGACGTGATATTTACTGACCTCATCGAGATCGTGAAGTGGGTCGAGTCGGTAACGACCTTGACGGTGGCACCGATGAGACCATCCGCTCCAGTGGAACCGATGACCGTAACCGGATCCGTCACGGCAAACGTGTTTGCAGCGGATGTGACTACGTCGTAGTAGTAGGTCGTGCCAGACGACAGCGTTGCGTTCTTGGTCAAACTCGTGATGCCAACCGGGCTGCTCAGAAAGCGCGGCGCCACCCGTTGGCAAGACCCTCAGAATCCGCCAGGAACCGTTGCCGTGCGGATCGTGGCACGAGGTGCACTGGAGATTGACCGTCGTGCCATTGCCAGAGTTGATCGCTCCGCCGCCCCAAGCTGTCTGCGCGCTGGCATCAATGCTGTGGCCGGATGTAGCGGCCTCCGAGACGCCTACGTCCACCGAAGCCTTAGTTACGCCTGCTGTCCTTGGTGCCGATCAGCGCATAACTGAACCCACCACCCCTGAGGGCGCTGGCAGTGCCCCCCCGCGCCGACGTGGCGTAGCCAATGCCGTCCATGACGTCAGTGGCCGCTCCCGTTCCGCTGGAACTGTGACATGTCTGGCACAGGGCAGTTTCCGTGAGTGACCCCACGAGCAAGTAAGACGCCTGCGCACTGTGTGCGCGGTGGCATCCCGCGCAGCGGTCCACGGTCATATTCCCACTCGTCGAAATATGAACGCCGTTGTCGGCCAGAACTGGGCTGCTGGCGACGAGCAATCCCCCAACGAACAGAACGCCGGTACCCGCCAGGATTCCTCCCAGCCGAGCGGCATCCCGCATTGAGATTCGTGTCATTTCCCCTACCTCCTACGGAAGGCGATTCGCCTTGTCCTCATTCTTTCCGCGTCGGCATGGGGGTAGCCGGGTTGAAAACGAGCCCGATTGTGCTTTCTTGCACAATCGGGTCCAAAGAGACCCGGAGAGCGGGACCAAGGTCCCGCCCGAAATGACCTTGTGCCCAGGTGCATGCCCCATTGAGAACCCGGGCCTCGATCCAGGAATCGCTGATTCAGCCAACAGTCGCCAACCCGAACCCCGTCGAACTCGCGCCGACGGCCCGAAAACCGTTGATGCGCAGACCTATTGACAACGCGGGATCGGATGAGCAGCCCCCGGCAGCGCGGGCGCTAATTGGCGATCTGCGCGATGCGCTCGTCGAGCGTCGGGGCATCAACCCCATTGCGCACGGCGGATACGATCCGGCCGTCGCGATCGATGAAGAACGACTCCGGGTACGCGGTGACGTACCACTGAGCGGCCGTCTTGCCGGACGGATCCACCACGGAGGTGTACTCCACGCCGTACTGCTTCTCGTAGGCCCGGGCAGCATCGTCCTTGTCGACGGAGTCGATGCCGAGGAAGACGACCCCCTTGTCACGCCACTTCTTCTCGCTGCCACGAGGGTGTCCGCCTCCGCCTTGCACGTCGTGCACCAGGACGCCCAGAAGTTCACGACCACCGGCTTGCCCTTGAGGTCGGCCAGGCTGAGCGGGCCCTGACCGTGCAGGCGCGGCAGGCTCACCGCGGGAGCCGAGTAGCCCTTGGGATCGGCCGGCAGCACTCCGCCCGCCGGCTTGCCCTTGGGCGCCAGCGCCACAATGAGAACGACGGCCATCAGGGCAACGATCACCACGAGGGCGATCACGCCAGCCTTCCGACTCGACTTGGCAGGCGCCTCAGCGGCCTCGTCAGGCGCCGCGGGATCCACGTCGATTCCCGTGGTGGTGGCGTTGTCGTCGAAGTCGTCCATGGTCAGATTCTGCCTCAACTGGTCTGGTCGCCGGCCGTGTTGAGCCGCACTTGGCTCAGGCCGTCGCTACCGAGGATGTCATTGGAGTGGCACGTGGCGCAGTACACCGGCTGATGGCAGTAGGCGCAGGCCGTGAGCGACGACTTACGCACTGACTCAGCATGGTTGTACAGCATCTCGTCGTGATTGACGTTGATGGCGCCGGAGTCATGGCAGTTCTCGCAGTAAGACTTCTGGTGGCAGGTGGCGCAGTTCGCACTCGCTGGCGCGTTAGAAGCAAATGCCGCATCGACAGAGGGGACGCCCTCCTTGTGGTTGAAGACGTAGAGCTTCTGCGAATGCGAGACGGGAGGAACACCGAGTTGGAGACCCGTGACGGTGCTGCCCACTTGCGGGAACGTATGACAGGTCGAGCAGGTCGATGGAATGACCTGATCAGTGGCGCTCCCGTTGATGACCTTGACGTGGGCACCGTCGTGGCAGCGGAAGCAGCCCTTGCTCCGCTGGTGGCCCAGGTTGTCCGGGTAGGACTGCCACGTCGTCTTCATCGCCGGCGTTGACGTCTCGTGGTAGATCCGTCGGATCTCGTCCGTCGCAGACTCCATCGCGCCGGGGTTGTTCTGAACCGCCAGCGGGTGGGTCGTCGAGTACGTGGCCGAGAAACCGTCGATAGCGACGTCACCCTCCTCCTCGGTCGAGTAGTTCGCCTCGATGAGCTTCAGCGCGTCGCGCTTGATGAAGGGCAGGTCCGGGGAAATCGTGCCCTCGGCCAACGCCGAGTCCAGGGCGGCACTCGGGTTGGGGATGTTATGACCGACCATGTTGTGGCAGTCAAGGCAGTTCATCGTGTGCTGCTGCGTATTGGCCTTGAACCTAGCGATGTCCGGCGTGACGTCGCTGGGCAGGGTGATCTCGGAGGAGGCGACGAAACTCTCCAGCTGACCGTCCTTGTTCGTGTACTCCACGAGCGGGATCGTCTGACCCTGCTCATCGGTCGCGTACACGCTGACAGGCTCGGCGACATGCCAGTGGACGCCTCGCGGGTTCAACTGAGTGGACTCCCCCGTTGACGTATCCACCTGAGCGTGTTGGACACGCCACCTGGCTCCGCGCTCAGGCTCGACCCCAGCCCCGTCGGGCGAACGGCGACGGCGACCATCTGCATCGTGTTGGCCTGGTCCTGCTCGTAGCGCGGCCTGAGGATCAGCTTGA
Source organism: uncultured Actinomycetes bacterium (assembly GCA_963755335.1). Classification (GTDB taxonomy): domain Bacteria; phylum Actinomycetota; class Actinomycetes; order S36-B12; family S36-B12; genus UBA10649. The sequence goes on along the minus strand of CAVWJW010000008.1, from coordinate 595,062 downwards.
TCGGGTTGCCGGGCGTGTTGATGCGGTCGAGCGAGTGGCACTTCATGCACGTGACGGTCGGCGACGGCAGTTCCTCGTGCGGAATCGGCGGAATAGGCGTCGGATAGTTGTTGAGGATCAGGGCCTTGAGCTCCTGAGTACCAGCGAGCTTCGCCTTCACCCATCCCTGGATGCCCGGCTGCTACATGGCATTCCCCGCAGGCGACGTCAGAGTGCGAGGAGGCGTCGAATGCCTTGTGCTGCGGGATCATCGTGTGACACGTCGTGCAGAACGAGACCGACTCTGAGTACGGCACGAACCACATCACGCCTGCCACGACCCCGCCGACGAGCAAAGCCGTCGTGGCGATGATCAGGGCGATGCTGCGCTTGGACCCGCGCGGCGGGTGGGGAACCTTGGCGAAGAACGCCTTCGTCCGACGGAAGCGGACCTTCTTAGCGCCTCGTCGTGGATTGCGAGATGCCAGGGGTCGGGCCGTTCGGTAGGTCCGCCCCCGCGGGCCCACCGCCACCTGGCATCTCATCCACGATCTATCACCGCTGCAACTCTGCCTAAGGCTCGCTCTATGGAAGCAAGCGCTCGAATGGGGTCTTAGGTCACCTTTCCGTTTTCGTCGTGCCTGCCGAAAGCCACGTCACGACGAACTCGGTGAGGGCGACGGCGACGCAGATCCGTTGAGGGAATCCGAGATGCGACTGCACGGTCTTGGCGAGGTCGGACTTGGGATCGATCTTGATGACCTGCTCCCACTCGGCCTTCGCCTTGTCCTGCTGCGGGGGCTTGGCCGACAGGTACAAGAACCCGAGGTCGTAGTGCGCTTCGGCGTTCTTGGGATTCAGGGCTACCGCCTTCTCCCATGCGAGCTGAGCACCCTTGTCGTCGCCGCTGTTGAAAGCCGAGGCGCCCACGGCCACCCAGGCGGCATCGTTCGTCGGATCCACGGCCACGACCTTCTGGTAGAAGTCGCTGGCGTTCTTGTAGTCCGCCGAGTTGAAGTAGATGTCTCCGAGGGCGAGCAACGACTTTGCATCCTTGGGGTCGCTGGCGATCTTCTTCATCAAGGCGGCCACCGCCGCCTGATCGACCGGCGAGGCCGACGGATTCGGCGCAGCAGCCGCCGTGTTCTCGGCCGGCCCATTGATCGCGGGCACGGACGACCCTGAGGCGTGGCCGGCCAGGTAGGCGCCACCGCCAAGGAGCGCGGCCGCGACAACGCCGATCACCACGTAGAGCCCGGTCCGACGAGGCTTGGCGCCTCCGGCGGATGGCGTCGAACCCGCGCCTCCCGAACCCTTCGGTGGCGCCGGCGGCGCTGGAGGAGCAGGAGGAGTGGCGGCACTGCCACCCGTGGGGGCAGCAACCCGCTCCTTGGCCTGCTCGAGGAAGGCCACCACGTCATCCTGCGAGGTCGTGCCGCCACCCTTGGCCGCGGACAGTTCCTGCGCGCGCGACACGAGGTCGGAGACGGGGTCACCTGCGGCACCGGACTGACCCGAACGCGCGGCCACGATGGCGGCGTCGAGAAGCTGGGACAGTTCATCATCGGCGGACATGCTTGCCTCTCCTGGGGTTTCGATTTGCTGACGGCGTCGGCGCGGGATCGCGAACAGGACTCCGCCCAGCACGAGCAGGAAGCCACCCACCCAGAGCCAGATCACGGCTGGGTTGTCGTACACCGTGAGAACGGCGTACTCGGCTCCCGGGGTCGCGTCGGCCTCGTCCACCACGACGTAGATGTCACGGGCCGCGTTGGACAGGATTCCGACTTCGGCGTGGAGCTGCTCAGCGTTGTTGAACTGCTGAAGCTTCGACTCGACAGTTCCGTGCGCCTGACCGCTAGAGTCGACCAGGCTGACCGTCGCCACGAAACTCGTGCGGTCCGGGAAGGTCTGCACGTCGACCTTGTCGAGCTGCACGACCTGATTGCCGATGGTCGCGGTCTTGCCCAACTGGACCTTGCCCTGACCCTGCGCCTGGAACGCGACGTTGAGAGTGACCGCCGCCAGGAGCACCACGAGTCCGACGTGGCCCGACGTATGGTCCGGAGGCCCTGATCGCCCCAAGGATGGGCGAGGCGTCGTTCTCGTAGGCGTCCTTCAACCGCGGTGTTGCCTTACGCACCACGGTCATGAGCGACAGTGTGGCCAGCGCCAGGACGAGGGCGACTCCGAAGTTCGCGCCATGCGTGACGAGCATGATCCCGCCGAAGACGGCGACGAACACAGCGACGCGGATACCGATCTCGCGCTTGGTATCGACGACCGCTTGCCCGGGCAACAACGGCGAGATCGCGAACAACCCCAGCACCGCGATGCCAAGTGGCGTCACGACGACGCGGAAGAACCCCGGCGTGACGGCGATCTCCTGGCCGCTGATGACGCGGTTGAAGAGCGGGAACAACGTCCCCCACAGCACGGCCACCGTGATGGCAACCAGGAGGATCAGCAGGACCAGTTGGCCCATCCAGCCATGGCTGCGACGCTCGGGATTGACGATGCGCAGGTCTGGCAACCGCCACACGACAAGCGCTGCGCAGGCGATGACGAACACGGCGATGGCCGCACCGAGGACGGTTCCCAGGTTCGACTCGCCGAACGCATGAACGGACGAGATCACGCCCGAACGGGTCAGGAAGGTTCCGAACAGGCACAGGTTGAACGTGACCATCGTGACGATGACCGAGGCGAGCCGAAGGCGACTGCCTCCTCGGACGCTCAACCCCGTGTGCAAAAGGATCGTGCCGGTGAGCCACGGCAGCAGCGAGGCGTTCTCGACGGGGTCCCACGCCCAGTAGCCGCCCCAGCCCAGTTCCGCGTAGGCCCAGCGCGCGCCCAGAACGATGCCTGCCGTGAGGGCGAGCCACGAAATGACGTTCCAGCGGTTGGCGATCTTCAGCCATAGCCCCGAGGTGTTCCCCTTGATCAGGGCGCCGGCGACGATGGCGAATGGCACGGTGTAAAGGACGTACCCGGCGTAGAGCGCCAGCGGATGGATGATCTGGAGCGGGTCCTGCAGGAGCGGGTTGAGCCCGAAACCGTCGGAAGCAGCCTGGGTAGCCGTCGCGAACGGGCTCGCGAAGAACGCGACAAGCATTGCGAAAAGTCCGGCCACGACCGCGAATATCGCCGTCGTGTAAGCCGAGATCTCCCATCTCTTGGCACGGTTTGCATAGGTGATCCACGCCGCACACAGCGACACCAGCCAGGCCCACAGAAGCAGGGATCCGCCCTGACCCGCCCACATAGCGCCCACGCGGTAGAGGGTGCTCAAGGTCGACGATGTGTAGTCCTGCACGTACTGGAGGGAGAAGTCTGTGCTGATCAGGGCAAGCTGCAGGGCTCCCACCGCGGCGCTCAGCGTGATGGCGGTGCCGTAGGTGGCGTACTCCGCCATCTGCACCAGCTTGGCGTCCGACTTCCGCTCACCCAGGAGGGCCGTGACGATCGTGACGACAACGCAGACCAGCGCCGCATAAGTCGCGAGGATTCCCAGAGTGCCCATGTGTGCTACTACCTAGCCTTCATCGATTCCAGTACTTCATTCAACTTCGCGGTCTTGTTGCGCAGATAGAGCCAATAGCCCCCATAAAGGACGGCCGCAAGTCCATATCCGATGACCAATGACGTCGTGGGGTTCACTTGGCCGCCTCCCTCTTGATCTGCTCTTCCAGTCGATTGATGTTCAGACGCATGCGAACGAAGTACGCGTACACCAGTGAGAAGGTGATGAGGCCCACGAACATGGCGGCCAGCATCGCGCCAGGCAGTTGGGGGCCGTTCTCGGTGATGATCACCTGCTGCGGATGCAGCGTGCGCCACCACATCACCGACAGGTACACGATCGGCACGTCCAGGAACGCCACGATGCCGAGAACGGCCGCGAAGCGCGCCTTGCGCGTCCGTTCGGGAACGTAGGCGCGAATGGCGACATAGGCGAGATAGAGAAGCCAGAGCACCAGGACCGAGGTCAGGCGGGGCTCCCACGTCCAGTAGACGCCCCAGATGGCCTTTCCCCACAGCATGCCCGTGACGAGCACGACCGTCGTGAAGAGCAGTCCTACCTCAGCGGACGCACCCGCCAGGGCGTCCCACCTCATGTCCTTGCGAGCCAGGTACATGATCGAGCCCACGAAGACTACGAAGAAGGCGATCGCAGCGATCCACGCAGAGGCCACGTGGATGTAGAAGATCCGCTGGACAACGCCCTGAACCTCGTCCTCCGGGGCGAAGAAGAACGACGTGTAGATGAAGACCGCGATCGACACCAGCGTGGCGAACCCGAGCCAGCGCATCCCTCGACTGCTTGCCTCGCGATGGTGACCCACCGCGTGCTCGTCGACCGTCGGCGACACCGATGCCGCGTCCGGAACCTGTTGCTGTGTCATGCGATTCACTCCTCAATCACGAAGCCGAACAGCGCCACTGACGCCACTGCCACCATCACGTCGAATCCCGCCAGGATGCCGATCCACTGCCACATGGACGTGCTGTCGCCCGTCCCGAGCGCCTGCCGCGTCAGCTCCACCGAGCCCACCATGAGCGGGATCACGATCGGCATGACCAGGAGCGGGAGCATCGATTCGCCCAATCGCGAACCCACTGCGATGCCGGAGAACAAGCTGGCCACGATGACCAGGCCGATTGTCCCGAGGGCCACCGTGCCCACGAGGGCAAGGCCGTTGGCGCCTGCGCCATCGGCCGTCATCATCACGAGGAACAACGGGATGATGACGATGTCGACGATCGCCATCAGGACCAGACTGCCCATCGCCTTGCCGATGAAGACCGCGTCCCGTGGGATGGGCGACAGGAGGAGCCCCTCGATCCCCCTGTCGGCGGACTCACGAGCCATGCTCCGCCCGGTGCCCAGCAGGACCGCGAACAGGATGCTGATCCAGAGCACTCCGGTCGCCGCCCCGGACTGCTTGTCGCCCGGCGGCATCGTGAAACTGGCCGTCACGAGCACCGCGAGCGCGAAGAGGCCGGCGGATCCGATCACGTCCTTGGTACGGAAGTCCACTCTCAGGTCCTTGGCGGCGATCGCCAGCGACGCCTTGAACCGGTTCGGAGGCAGCACAAGGCGCGGACGGGTGAACTCAGCCGCCGATGCCTCGGTCAGGTCCGCCTCAGAGTCGTGCAGCTGCGCCGCCGGCAGCGCCCGATCGACCGACACGTGACCGTCGGCCAGGACGATGAGCCGCCGAGGCCCCGATTCGGCGACCAGACGGTCGTGAGTGGTCATGATCACGGTGTGTCCCGAGGCGACGAGCTGGTCGAGAATCCCCAACAACCGCACTGCTGATTCCTCGTCGAGACCGGTGAACGGCTCGTCAAGGAGAACGATGCGCGGGCCGTAGAGGAGCGCGCGAGCGAGCGTCAGGCGCTGGCGATTGCCTCGGGAGAGCACTCCGGCAGGTCGGTCGAGGATGGCATCGAGTTCGAGGAGTTCCGACATGACCTGGATGACCCGCTCCGGGTCGGCGACGCCGAAAAGCTTCGCGTGGAACATGAGGTTCTCGCGACCGGTGAGGTCCGGGTACAACAGCGATTCGTGCGAAACGAATCCGACCCTGCGTCGCAGACCGGGCCCGGCGCGACGCATGTCGACTCCGGCGATGGACACCGCGCCATTCGTGGGGGCCGACAGCCCGGCAGCCATGCGCAGGAGAGTCGTCTTGCCAGCACCGTTGGACCCCATGAGGGCGACATACTCGCCCTCCTCGATCGTCAGGCTCACGTCCTTGAGTACGTGCGTCCAGCCGAACTCCTTCGCCACCCCCGAGAAGACGAGTGTGGACAGGATGGTGCGGGAATCCGCGATGGGCTGGGACAAGACTTCGGTCACGATTCAGCGGCCGCGGTGGCCGGGGTACTTGCCGTCTGGAACTTCGACGGGCACTTGGCCAGCAGGTTCGTCGCCGAGAACGTGCCGTCGGCCTGAAGGGTTCCTTCGGCGACCATCTGCGTTCCGGGCTTCGAGGCGGTCGTCAGCGCGGTGGTGGCGCCTCCTCGGTAGACGACGGACACGGTGTTCTTGCCGTCCGTGATCTGGAATTGCGTTGCGCCCGCGGCGTCTTCGTTGACCGAGCCCTTCACGAGCTGGCCAGCAAGGCGCACTGGATCCGCCGAGTGCTCGGTGACGATCTCCGTCGGTGTCTTGTAGTACAGGACCGACCCGCCGACCATCGAGATGGCCGCAAGACCGACGCCCACGATGACCACGAGACCCACGAGCACCCACAGGACGGCCTTCGATCGCCCCGCTTCGAGCTTCAGTTCGTCGTTGGGGGCTCCCTCGGGAGCCGCCACCCCTGCGCCGTGAGATTCGCTGTTTTCAACCACGACATCAGGCTAGAACGCCACCGGCGCCCCGCACCGGTGCCCAAGGTCCAGACAAAGGGTGGCAAAGGTCCCTAGGGCCGAGGCGGCCATGGAAGGGACAATTTAGGGGTGGAGGAAAGCCTGTGTCGCGGTGGAATCAACACCGCTGTGACGGGGCCCACAACCGGAGCGAGCAGATGATCCCCGGTCGACAGGGCACCATGGCCCCGCCGGCCAGGAACTGATGGGAAGCAGCAGTCGTGACAAGTGAATCACCGGTAGCCCCGAGTCTGACGGACTCGGCGGCACCGTCACCCACATCCCCCGACCCGTCCGGCGACACCAAGCTCAAGAGGATCCTGACGGCCCTGATCGTGGCCACGATCGTCCTCGTCGCCGTCTTCGGCGTCATTTACTACCTCGGGCGACACAAGGACCGCGGCCCGTCGCTCGCCGACCGCGCCGTGAGCAGCGCCGAGGAAGCCGTCCGCGGCAAGCCCAACGACGTGGCCCTGCGGATCGGACTCGCCCTGGCCTACACGCAGACGGGTCGAACCGATGACGCTCTGGCCCAGTACAAAGAGGTCATCAAGGCGCAGAAGGACAATCGCGTCGCGCTGAACGGTGCGGGAACCATTCTCTTCAAGCAGGGTGACTACCCGGGTGCCAAGACCTATTTCGACCAGGTCGTGAAGTACTCCGGAGGCCAGCAGTTCTCCAATGCGGACCCGCAGTTGGAGGCAGCCTACTTCTACCTCGGCACGACAGATTTCAAGCTCAACGACCTTCCAGGGGCGATCAAAAACCTCGAGTCGGCACTCAAGATCGACAAGACCGATGCTGACGCCTGGAACACACTCGGCACCGTTCAGATCCAGGCTGGCAACCCGGAAAAGGCGGCGGCAGCCTTCCAGTCCGCCCTTGAGTTCGTCCCGGTGGGCTGGTGCGACCCGTATGCGGGTCTAGAGCAGGCCTACACCAGCATGAAGCAGGCCGATGGAGTCACCTACGCCAAGGCGATGGGCGAGATCTGCAAGGGGACCACTCAGTCCGGCGTGGCGCAGCTCGAGACTCTCACCGACGGTCCGTTCAAGGTTCCGGCGATGCTCGGGCTCGGCCTGGCAGCAGAGGCTTCGCACGATTCCAAGGCGGCACTTGAGTGGTACAAGAGGGTGGTCGCAGCGGAGCCGACGAACGTTGCCGCCCTCACCGCCATCGCCCGGGTAGGCAACTCGGAGATCGTCACCGGCACGAACGCCACCACTAGTCCGACAGCGAGCGCATCATGAGCAAGCAGGGCCCCGTCGCCGAGTCATCCATCGTTGTCGCAACAGCAGGAGGCGAGCCGCCCGTGCCACCGACGGTACCGTCGACCCCAGGAGGCGGCACCGTCGCTCCACGGAGTCGACGCAAGCTCATCCTCATCCTCATCGTGATCTTCGCGGTGCTGCTCGCCTTGATCCTGGGAGCCTTCGCCTGGTACCTGAGCACCCGCAAGCCCCTGTCGCAGATCCCGGTCTTCAGCCAGGCCACGCCACCGAGTTTCAGCACGGCGTTCAACGACGTCAAGCAGCCCCTCGGGGTGGCGCTCGACGAGGCCAACAACCGCCTGTACGTGACGCAGGCCGGTGGCGATCGCACCGTTGTCGTCTTCGACATGGACGGCAACAAGGTGGGAGCGCTGCCTCCCGCGAAGAGCGCTAAGGCCATGCAGATTCCGGTCTACGTCGCGGTGAATCCGACTAACGGCGATGTCTACGTGTCCGATCGGTTCAACTCGGCCATCCACGTGTACGCCGCCAGCGGGAACTACGTCAAGGACTTCAAGCCGGGCGGGATCACGGGATGGGCGCCCCTCGCCCTCACCTTCGATCCCGATGGCAACCTGTACGTATCCGACGTCACCGACGGGAAGCAGCGGATCGTGGAGGCATCCACGGACGGAACAGTCGTACGGACATTCGGCGAGAAGGACAAACTGGCCTTCCCCAACGGCATCGCCGTCTTGCCCGACAAGTCAGTGGCGGTGGCCGACTCGAACAACGGACGCGTCCTCGTCTACGGGGCGGATGGCGCACTTGCCGGTGCCGCGGCTCGCGGTGACGCGGACTCCTCCCTGGGACTGCCGCGCGGCATGGCTGTCGACGACACCGGTCGCCTATACGTTGTGGACACTTCGGGACAGAACATCCGCGTCTACGCGCCAGGCAACGACAAATCGGCTGGACTACCCGCCTACTCGTTCACGTTTGGCGACGAAGGGCAGACGGACGGTACCTTTGAGTATCCGAATGGAATCGCAGCCGACAAGCAGGGTCGGCTGTACGTCACCGACCGCGAGAACAACCGTGTGCAGGTGTGGAGTTACTAGTGCGCAGGCGCAGAAGGCCAACAGATAGGTCGGGAAACCGACCCGTCTGGGTGTCTGCATTCTCCGCGGTCGCAACGGTTGCGCTCATCGCCCTCGCTGTGGGAACACCGATGGCCTATGCGAGTTCGCCTCATGCGAGCGGGGCGATGGGCGCTGACGCCTTGTCCGTCGCGCCGACCGACCCGGCCGTTGCAGTCAGCAGCGGTCCGTCTATCCCGTCGACTGACCAGGCGCCCCTCGCTCCGACGGACAGTGCCACTCCCATCACGCCATCGGACAGTGCCACTCCCATCACGCCATCGGACAGTTCAACGGCTACGGCTACGGCTACGGCTACGGCTACGGCTACGGCTAGTCCGAGCACAGGTGCCGCCGATATTGCGCCCTCCTCGCAATCCATGTCAGGGACCGTGGGCGAAGCGATTCTCAGCAGCGACAATTTCGTTGCCAATGGCTTCGCGCGGGCGGTTGCCTACAAGGTGTCGCCAGCACTACCGGCAGGACTTCGCGTCAACGGTTCAACCGGCTCAGTCTCTGGCACACCGAGTGCGGCTCAGCCGGCAACGACCTACACAGTGACTGCCACCGACGGCCTGTCGTCGGCACAGGCGACCATCAGCATCAGCATCGCAGACTCGACGAAACCCGTGGTGCTTCCCGTGCTTCAACGAGTCCATGCTTTCGCCGGAAGTGCCATCACCCCTACGGAGGCCCTGGCGACCAGCGGCTTCAGCAAGAGGCCCACTTTCTCTGTGAGCCCGCCACTGCCGCGCGGTCTCGCCCTATCTAGTTTCACCGGGACAGTGAGCGGTACGCCGGATTTGGCGCAAAAGGCGTTCGGCTACGTAATCACCGCGGACGACGGAACGGATACGGCCACCACCGATGTGACGATCACGATCGACCCGATCATGACTCCCCTAGTCCAGACCTTGAACATTCAGACCGACGTGCCGATGACGCCGTCGGAACCCCTCGTGCCGCTGGGCCTGCAAACTCCGGTCGCCTTCGGGGTCGTTCCGCCCCTGCCGGCTGGTCTTGACCTAGATGTTTTGACGGGCGTCATTAGTGGCACCCCGGCCCAGATGCTGCCTCAAGCGTCCTTCACCATCACCGCCAGTGACGGCCAAGTCACCGCGGACGCCCGCGCAAACATCACGGTGAGCTGCTGGGACCAGACAGCGACGCCGGGGACCTGCATTCCTGCTCCGCTCAAGCTCGGTGGCGTCTCCGCAGCCCAGTCGTTGGTCGTGACAGCGGGTGCGCAGCCCTTCCACAAGCAACTCGATCCAACAAGCACTGACAATTGCGCTGCCTGCCACCGGACTCACACAGATCAGTCGAAGACGTTCGTTCCGGTGGCGCAGTCCGTTTCCCAACAGTGCCTTACGTGCCACAACTCGACCGGCGCCGCGACCAACTACAACGTCCAGGCTGAGTACACCGGGGCCACCGCGAATAACCCGGCCACGCGTTCGTTCTATACCCATGACGCGGTTACCACTGATCCGGCTACCCTGGCCGCGAACCCTCACTACACGGCGACCCTAGGTGATAGCGACCAGACCGTCCCGTCGACCGAGTTCGCTGCGGAAACGCCAGCCCCGGCGGATCCCAACCGGCACGCCCAGTGCACCGACTGCCACAATCCGCACTTCTCGTCATCCACGACGCAGTCGACACACTCCACGTCTGGCTGGAGCGCATCGACGTTTATCAACGGTGCGAGCGGAGTTTCAGTCGACAACAGCAAGACCGGGGCTGCACGATATGCACTACTTGGCAGTCCGACGACTCGGATTACGTTGGAGTACCAGCTGTGCTTCAAGTGCCACTCCGGATATACAAACCTGCCGTCCAACACCGGCTTCACACCGGAAACGTGGTATCTCGACAAGGCAGTCGAGTTCGACACGACGTCCCCGGCTAACAGCTCCTTCCATCCAATCGAGGGTGCGGGGCGTAACACGAGTGGGAAGATGACAGACTCACTCGCCGGCGCGTCCGACTACAAACTATGGACGTTCACGGTCGGCCAGACGGTGCGGTGCGCGAACTGCCACGCATCCGGCGGCCGCACCGCCGCGGGGGGCGCGGGGCAGGTATCTCCACCGCACGTGTCCCTCAACCGGAGCATTCTGATCCTGCCGTACAAGGACCGGGCGTTGAATGCGACTGGGAGCTTCGTCGAAGGTAACTACGCCCTCTGCTTCGCGTGCCACACGGATGCGCCCTTCAAGAGCGAGACATCGACGGGCACGAACTTCCAGTATCACTATAAGCACATGGCCGCCATCTCCGGTTCGGGTAACGGAATCAATACGACCGATATCAATACACCCAACGCCGGGCGCGGCAATGCTATCTGCGCCGAGTGCCACTACCGCAGTCATTCGACGACGACTGAACTCAGCGTGGGTACGCAGAGTTCAGCGCAGACACTGAGCGGGCGAGGCTTGGTGAGCTTCTCGCCCAATGTCGTGGGCAGCGGGACCGGCGCGAAGCCCACGTTCAACTCAAACACACCTGGTTCGGGCACTTGCACACTTGTATGCCACGGATACACGCATGACGGAAAGGGCTACTGACAGATTTAGCGCGAGTTAGGTTGTCCGACTTGAGCGAATCTGCATACCGGCGGCCACGTAGATGTCGTCCATCATCTGCATCTGCACGACCGAGTCGTCGGCATCGGTGCGCATCGGGACGCCCTCACGCACCAGGCGGGTCATCGCCTCGAGCATGTAGGTGTACGTCGTGCGCGAACCCATCTGCTCGACTCGCTGGTCGGTGCCGACGGTCACGATGATGCGGTCGTCGAGGTGTGCCTGCAGGAACGCGGGCGCGATAGGCCTCGCCGTTGCTGCCGACGAGTCGCAGCGAGAAGTCGAGAACGCCGTGGGTCATGCTCGACTCGATGCGCGCGGGCATTCCGTTGGGGTAGGCGCAGATCGGCCGAGATCCAGGCGTCGACACCGGGGCGCTCGGGGATCTCGCCGCCGCGGGCCGAGACGATGGTCGGGCTCTCCCCCGCCGAGTCGTCGCGAAGTCGCGAACGGCGTGCACGGCGTAGCAGCCGACGTCCATCAGCCCGCCGCCGGCGACGGACGCGTCCCAGCGCAGGTCGCCGGGGGCAGGCGGTGGCATGAGCATGCGTGCCTCGACGTACTGCAGGTCGCCGATGTCGCCGTTGCCCGCCAGCTCGAGCATCCGGGCCATGAGCGGGTGGTACGCGTAGTGGAAGGCCTCGACGGCATGAACGCCGGCAGCCGCAGCGGCGTCGCGCACCAGCCGGGCCTCGTCGGCGTTGCGACGCGAAGGGCTTCTCGCTGAGCACGTGCTTGCCGGCGGCGATCGCCTTGAGGTTCCAGGGCCCGTGCAGGGCATTGGCCAGCGGGTTGTAGACGACCTCGACCTCGGGGTCGTCGATCACGGCCTGGTAGTCGTCGAGCACCCGCTCGATGCGGTGCTCCTCCGCGAACTCACGGGCCGCGGGCCTTGTCGCGCGCGGCGACGGCAACCAGGCGCGCACCGATGTTGTGCGCCGGCTCGATGATGGCGATGCCGCTGATGCGCGCGGCGCCGAGGACGCCGATGCGCAGCGGGTCAGTGTCCGTCACGCGCGGTCGGGGCCGAGGCCGAGCACGCCGTAGACGCCGATGCCGAGGAGCAGCAGGCCCGCGGCGGTGGCGCTCGCCAGGTCGCCGTTGTTCATGACGCTGAAGCCCCAGGTGAGCAGCGCCGCGATGATCAGCACCATGATCAGGCCGGCGATCGGGTGGCCCTTGGCCGGATGGTCGCTCATGGGATTCCTTTCGGCCGTCCGGCTCAGGTGAGCCGGTCGATGATCAACGGAAGACGCTCAATCGTAGAGCCCGACGGTCCCACGACGACAGCGCCCTCGAGGGCCTCCAGCGCCAGGGCGAAGCGCGGTGCCTCGTCGGTGTAGAGGGTCATGAGGGCGTCGCCCTGATGGACGGCGTCCCCGGGCTTGGCGAGCAGGGTGATGCCGGCGCCGAACGCCACCGGATCCTCCTTGCGGGCACGCCCAGCGCCCAGCCGCCAGGCGGCGACGCCGACGGCCATCGCGTCCATGTGGGTCACGACGCCGTCGGACTCGGCGTGGACGACCGTGAACTCACGCGCCCCGGGCAGCGGCGCATCGGGGTCGCCCCCCTGAGCCGAGACCATCCGTCGCCAGGCGTCCATCGCCCGGCCGTCGCGCAGGGTCTCGGCGGGGTCGACGTCGGTGATGCCGGCGAGATCGAGCATCTCGCGCGCCAGGATCACCGTGAGCTCGACGACGTCAGCAGGTCCGCCGCCCGCGAGCACCTCGACCGACTCCGCCACCTCGAGGGCATTGCCGATGGCCATTCCCAATGGCACGTCCATCGCGGTGATGAGCGCACGCGTGTTGACCCCGGCGTCCTTGCCGAGCCGCACCATGGTCTCCGCGAGTCGCCGCGCCATGGCGGGATCCGACATGAAGGCGCCAGAGCCCGTCTTCACGTCGAGGACCAGACCGCCCGCACCCTCGGCGATCTTCTTGCTCATGATGCTGCTCGCGATCAACGGGATCGCCTCGACCGTGCCCGTCACGTCGCGCAGGGCGTACAGCTTGCGGTCAGCGGGCGCCAGTCCCTCCCCCGCCGCACAGATGACGCCGCCGACATCGGTGAGGACGGCCAGCATCTCCTCGTTGCTCAGCTGGGCGCGCCAGCCGGGGATCGACTCCATCTTGTCGAGCGTGCCGCCGGTGTGACCGAGGCCGCGTCCGCTCAGCTGCGGCACCGCCGCACCGCAGGCGGCGACAACGGGCACGAGTGGCAGCGTGATCTTGTCGCCGACGCCGCCGGTGGAGTGCTTATCGACGGTGGGCCGCGGCAGGCTGCTGAAGTCCATCCGCTCGCCGGTGTTGATCATGGCGTTCGTCCACTGGACGATCTCCTCGTCCGTCATCCCGTTGAGCAGGATCGCCATGGCCAGCGCCGACATCTGCTCGTCGGCCACGACGCCGCGCGTGTAGGCGTCGACGACCCACGCGATCTGGGCATGCGAGAGCACGCCCTTGTCGCGCTTGGCCTTGATGACGTCGACGGCAGCGAATGGCTCAACCATGGATGGTCCTGTCCTCCGCGCGCTCGACGAGGTCGTCGGGTCCGAAGGCCTGCGGCAGGATGTCGGCGAGGGTGAGGATGCCCTCGGGGGTGCGGATCAACGTCGACGGCCGCCCGTTCTCCCACAGCAGCTGCCGGCAGCGCCCGCAGGGCATCAGCGCGCTGCCGTGCTGGTCGACGCACGACACCGCGACGAGCCTGCCGCCTCCGGTGGCGTGGATGCTCGACACCATGCCGCACTCGGCGCACAGTCCCACGCCGTAGCAGGCGTTCTCGACGTTGCAGCCGACAACGACGCGGCCGTCGTCCATCAGGCCGGCGACGCCGACCTTGAAGCGCGAGTACGGCGCGTACGCCCTGCCCATGATCTCGATGGCCGCCTGATCAAGAGCGGCCCAGTCGATGTCCGCCATTGAGGGACTACTCCTTCTCGTACGGAACGCCGTCGGCGGCCGGCGGGCGCCGGCGACCGATGAGCCCGGCGACGACGATGATCGTCACGAGGTACGGCAGCATCGCCAGGAACTCCGACGGGATGATCGTGCCGATCACGGCGAACTTCTGCTGCAGCGAGTCGAAGAAGCCGAAGATGAGCGCCGCGAAGAACGCACCGATCGGGTTCCAGCCGCCGAAGATCATGGCGGCCAGGCCGATGAACCCGCGGCCGGCCGTCATGTTCTGGTCGAAGCGGCCGACCGTGCCGATCGTGAACCACGCACCGGCGAAGCCGCCGACCAGACCGCCGTACAGGACCGCCAGGTAGCGCACCTTCGACACGCTGATGCCGAGGCTGTCGGCCGCGGTCGGGTTCTCGCCGACCGCGCGGGTGCGCAGTCCCCAGCGGGTGCGGAACAGCAGGTACGTGACGGACAGGATCAGCACGTACATCGTGTAGACGATGATCGTCTGGTTGAAGAACATCGGCCCGATGATCGGGATGGCGCTGAGGCCCGGGATCGCGATCGCCGGGAAGACCGGGGCGTCGTTGAGCTCCGGATGCGGCACGAGGACCTGCGTGGACAGGAACGACGTCAGGCCCAGCACGAAGATGTTGATGACGAACCCGATGATGATCTGGTCGACCTTGAATCTGATGGCCAGCACCGCCAGCAGCAGCGCCAGCAGGCCGCCCGTCAGCGTCGCGGCTACCAGGCCCTGCCAGTCCCCCCAGATCGAGCCGATGACGACACCGGTGAACGCGCCGCCGAGCAGCATGCCCTCGATGCCGATGTTCACGACGCCTGAGCGCTCACACAGGACGCCGCTGAGGGCACCCAGGGCGATCGGCGTCGACCGGGCGACGGTAGCGACCAGCATCGACTCGAGGTTGAACTGCGCGCCGGCGGTCGCCCACACCATCATCGCCACCGTGAAGACCGTGAAGGCGATGCCCACGATGATCGTCGACCTCGACTGGAAGCCCTTGATGAACTGCAGCACGCCGAGGAAGGCGAGCACGCCGGCCAGCAGCCACAGCGAACCCTGGGCCGGCACCGACAGCGGGTTGAGCTGGACGGTCTCGCCGGTGAGGCTCAGTCCGAACGTGGAGTCGCCCTCGGCGCTGGGCACGAAGTAGAACGCGACCACGGCGGCGAGGCCGATGAGGACGACGCCGGAGATCTGGGCCCGGCGGATCTGGCCCTTGGTGAGCTCCTTGGTCTTCGGAGCGGTGAGCTCGTAGCTCTCGGTGGGCTCCTTGGCGAAGTGCGTGCTCATGAGGCCCACCCCTTGGTGATCTGGGCGGACGTACTGGGCGCCTTGAGGCGGTACATCGTGGTGATGAGGGCCGGCGCGGCGACGAACATGATGATGAGCGCCTGCATGACCCCGATGAGGTCGAGGCTGACGTGCGCCGCTACCTGCATCTCCTGACCGCCGGCCTTCAGGCCGCCGAACAGCAGCGCTGCAGCCACGACTCCCCAGGGGTTCGACCTGCCGAGCAGGGCGACGGCAATGCCGTCGAAGCCCAGACCTGGTCCCGAGAAGCCAGGCGTAGCCCTGCCGAGCACGCCGAGGATCTGGTTCGCGCCTGCGAGGCCTGCCAGCGCGCCGGCGATCACCATGACGAGGACGTAGACGCGCGACACGGAGATGCCCGCGTAGCGCGCGGCCGCGGGGTTGGCCCCGACGGCGCGGAACTCGTAGCCGAGCGTCGTGCGGAAGAGGAGCCAGTTGATGACGAACGCAGCGATCAGGGCCACGATGAGTCCGAGGTTGACGCGCAGCGCCGGGTTGATCCAGCCGAGCAGCTGCGGCAGCACGGCGCTGGGCTCGACGTTCTTCGAGACCGGGTCCTGGCGGCCCTCGCGCTGGTAGAAGCTCGTCGTCAGTGCGAACTGCACCAGCAGTACCGCGATGTAGTTGAGCATGATCGTCGTGATGACCTCGTGAGCCCCGGTGCGGGCCCGCAGGAAGCCGGGGATGAAGCCCCAGGCTGCGCCGCCCAGCATGCCGGCGAGAAGCGCGAGCGGCAGGTGGATCACCCACGGCAGTCCGCTGAACGAGAATCCGGCAACGACCGCAACCATGCCACCGATGAGCAGCTGGCCCTCTCCGCCGATGTTGAACAGTCCGGCGCGGAACGCGAGCGCGACCGACAAGCCGGTGAGGATGAGCGGGGTGGCGTTGGTGAGCGTCTCGGAGATCGCCTTGATGGACCCGAGCGAGCCCCTGAACAGGGCGGCGTAGGCCTCGAGCATCTGCGTGAAGGGCACGCCGGTGAGCATCACGATGATGCCGCCGATGACGAACGCGGTGAACACGGCCAGCACCGGGATGAGGACCGCTGACCGCCAGTCCTGCGCTACGGCGAGGCGCTGCACGAACGTCTGCCCCGTCGTCGGCTCCGGCGGCCCGTCGCTGGTCAGGTTGCTGCTGGTGCTCATGCCGTCCTTCCCGCCATGAACAGGCCGATCTCGGTCGGCGTGGTCTCGCCCGCTGCCCGCTCCGCGACGATCTGCCCGTCGTACATGACGAGGATGCGATCGGAGAGGGCGAAGATCTCGTCGAGCTCGGTGGAGACGATCAGGATCGCCTTGCCCTCGTCGCGCTTGCGCACGATCTGCTCGTGGATGTACTCGATCGACCCGACGTCGATGCCGCGCGTCGGCTGTGCGCAGATGACCAGCGGCACGTCGCGGCTGAACTCCCTCGCCACGATCATCTTCTGCGCGTTGCCGCCCGACAGCGCGCTGCCGGTGTTCTCGATCAGGGGGGGTCGCACGTCGTAGGTCTCGACCATCTGCTCGGCCGCGGCCGTGATCGAGTCGTCGTGCAGCACGCCGCGCCGCGAGAACGGTGCGGCGTAGTAGTTGTCGAGGACGAGGTTCTCCTTGACCGTGAACGAGCCGATCATGCCCATCTCATTGCGGTCTTCAGGAACGTGCGCGATACCGGCCTTGTGCCGCTTGCGGGGCGAGGCCTTCGTGATGTCCTGGCCGAGCACCTCAACGGATCCGCTGGCCACCGGCAGGAGGCCGGTGATCGCCTCGACGAGCTCGGTCTGGCCGTTGCCCTGGATGCCGGCGATGCCCACGATCTCGCCGGCCCGCACGTTGAGGTTGATGGTGCGCAGCAACGGTCGGCCGTAGTCGTCGAGCATCGTGACGTCGCGCAGGGTCAGCACGTCGGCGCCGGGGCTGGACGTGGACTTGTTGACGACCAGGTCGATGTCGCGGCCGACCATCATCGACGCCAGGAGTTCAGGGGTGGCCGTGGCGGGATCCGCGTAGCCGGCCACCCGGCCGCCGCGGAGGACGGTGATGTCGTCGGCGATGGCCAGGGCTTCCTTGAGCTTGTGGGTGATGAAGATGATCGTCGCGCCGCGGCCCTTGAGCTCCGCGACGATGCCGAAGAACTCGTCGACCTCCTGCGGGGTGAGCACCGCGGTGGGCTCGTCGAACACGAGGATCTTCGCGCCGCGCAGCAGCACCTTGATGATCTCGACCCGCTGCTGCAGCCCGACCGGAAGGTCCTCGACGAGGGCGTCGGGGTCGACGGCCAGGCCGTAGCGCTCGGAGATCTCCCGGACCTCCGTGCGCGCCTTCTTCCGGTCCATCACCCCGGGGCCCTTCACGGGCTCGACGCCGAGTACGACGTTCTCGGCCACGTTGAACACCGGCACGAGCATGAAGTGCTGGTGGACCATCCCGATACCGGCCTTGATGGCGTCGCCGGGGTCGTTGAAGACCTGCTGGACGCCGTCGATGAAGATCTCGCCGCCGTCGGGCTGGTACAGGCCACTGAGGACATTCATCAGCGTGCTCTTGCCGGCTCCGTTCTCGCCGATGAGGGCCAGCACCTTGCCGGAGCGGGCGGTCAGCGAGACGTCATCGTTGGCGAGCACGCCGGGGAACCGCTTGGTGATTCCCCGCAGTTCGAGTTCCATCCAGGTCCCTTGCCTCGGCCGTTCCCCAACGCGCTAAACCTAGTGCCCCACGCAGAAGGAGGGGCCCGAAACCGGGCCCCTCCTCCGTCGTGCCTAGCGTGATATCAGGATGCGGGCTTGACGCTGACGGAGCCGTCGATGATGCCTGCCTTGAGCGTCTCGATCTGAGCCTTGAGGTCAGCCGGGACGGCCGCATCGAAATCGTGGTACGGCGCAAGGCCGACGCCACCGTTGGCGAGCGTGCCGGTGGTGACACCGCCCTTGAAGGTGCCGTCAACGACCGACTTGATCGCGTTGAACGTCGTGACGTCCATGTTCTTCAGGACGGACGTCAGGTAGACGCTCTGGTTGGCGACATCGGAGTCGAACTGGTCGCTGTCGACGCCGACGATCATGAGCTTGTCCGGGCCGAGCTGCTTGGCCAGGGCGGCCGAGCCGAGACCCACCGGGCCGGCGACGGGCATGACGATGTCAGCGCCCTCGTCGACGAGGTTCTGGGCGAAGGTCTTGCCGTCGTCCGTCTTGTCGAAGTTGCCGGTGAACAGGCCCTGCTTGGGCTTGGCCGGGTTCCAGCCGAGGACCTCGACCTGCTTGCCGTTGTCGGCGTTGTACTTCTGGACGCCGTTGTAGAAGCCGTCCATGAAGATGGTGACCGGCGGGATGTTGATGCCACCGAAGGTGCCGACCTTGCCGGTCTTGGTCATGCCCGCGGCGAGGTAGCCGGCGAGGAACGCGGCCTCGTCGGTGTTGAACACCTGGCCGAGCACGTTGTTGTTCTTGATGTCGCCATCGGCGTACGCGTAGTCAACGATCGAGAACGGGATGTCGGGGTTCGCGTTGGCAGCAGCCTTGGTGGCGTCGCCGAGCAGGAAGCCGACCGTCACGATGATGTTGCACTTCTGGTCGACGAACGACTGGATGTTCGGCGCGTAGTCGGTCTCGGTCTTCGACTCGAGGAGGTTCGCCTCGACGCCGAGCTGAGCGGCTGCGTCCTGAACGCCCTTCCAGGCCTTGGCGTTGAAGCCCTTGTCGTCGACGCCACCCACGTCGGTGACCTCACAGGCCTTCATGCCGGCGCCTGCGCCGGAGCTGGCCGCGGCCGAACCGGCAGCCGAGCTGGCGGGGGCGGCGCTGGCAGCAGCGCTGCTGGCCGGTGCCGCACTGGCGGCGGCGGAGCTCGCTGCAGCAGTGGCTGCGGCGCTGGTCGACTCGCTACTGGTGCTGCTGGAACTGCAGCCCGCCAGAGCCATCGCCGACACGGCGAAGACAGCCGCGACGATCTTGATATTGCTCTTCAATGTCTCTCCTTGTTTAGTGGCAGGTCGCCGTCATGGCGCTCGCACATTCGCCCACCCTAACGAGTGGGTCGCCAAGATGGAGAGCGCCACCGGCCGGATCGGCCAGATCGTTATCGCACGTTCACCATTCGGAGCACTCCATCACGGCAACCGACTCAGATGCTCCAAAAGCATTGTTACGAAACGATTACGGTCGATGTCCAATCCGACACCAGCATTAGGCACCCGGTCCGTCACGGCCCAGCGGTCGGCCACCGTCCGGCCGATGCACAGGGGCGACTCCGTTTCGATCTGAACATTCATGGGCAGAACCGTCACGAGCGTCGGATCGATGAGGTGGGCGATCGTGACGGCGTCGTGGATCGGCCCCCCTTCCCAGCCGAATCGACGCTGGTGGAAGCCGACGAAGTGGTCGAGGAGCTCGGCGACGAAGCGACCAGTGGTGCCCGTGTGACGAAGCGCGTCAGCGTGCTCGTCGGTCAGCCAGGCCTTGTGCGTCACCTCGAGGCCGATCATCGTGAGCGGGATGTGATGCTGCTCACCCCGATCGGCTCCCGGTGGGCAGGCCGCGCCGAACACGATCTCGGCCGCGTGCGGGTCGACCCAGATGTTGAACTCCGCCGCCGGGGTCCAGTTGCCGAGGTCGACGGCCCCACCCATGATCACCAGCTCACGGATCCGGTCCCGCAGGTGCGGCAACTGGGTCACGACGTCGGCCATGTTGCTCAGCGGACCGGTGGCGACGAGCGTCACGGGCTCGTCCGCGTCGGTCAGCACCTGCTCGATCAGCTCCAGCGCCGGCGCCTCGAGGGCCGGTCGGCTCGGCTCGGCGGGCAGTGGACCCTCTAGCCCGCCCTCGCCGTGCATGATCGCGGCGGTCGACAGCTCGCGCACGAGGGGCGCGGCGCGACCGGAGGCGACGGGGATATCCGGTCGGCCGACCATGTCGAGCACGCGCAGGGCGTTGCGCGTGGTGTTCTCCAGCGTGGAGTTGCCGGCGACGGTCGTCACCGCTCGCAGGTCGATGCCCGGATCCGAGACCGCCAGCAGGATCGCGATCGCGTCGTCGTGGCCAGGGTCGCAGTCGAGGAGGACGGGACGAGGGGCGCTCATCCCGCCTTCCTACCAGACTCCGTCAGGGGTCGATGCGCGCGATGTCCGCACCCTGCGGCACGGCCGCCTCCTCGTCCACGAGCACCGTGACGACGCCGTCGATCGGCGCCTCGACGTCGAGGGAGACCTTGTCGACCATCACCTCCGCGATCACCTGGCCGGCCCGCACCTGCTCACCCGTCCGGACGAACCAGGTGGCCAGGACCCCCTGCGCGGACTCGTCCTTGGACATCACCGGGAAGGTGATGACCTCTCCCATGCCGCCGCTCCTCAGGTCGTCAGCACGGCCTCGATGGCCGCCTGGATCTTGTCGCGCGTCGGCAGGGCCTCGTACTCGAGGACGCGCGCATACGGGACCGGTACATCGGGGTACGCGACCCGCTGCACGGGGGCCCGGAGCAGCCGCGGGTCCTTGTCGGCGATCGTCGCGACGATCTCGCCACTGAGCCCGAAGGACCGGTAGTCCTCGTCGACGATCACGAGGTGTCCGGTCTTCGCGACCGACGTGAGGATGGCCTCGCGGTCCAGCGGGACGATCGACCGAAGGTCCAGCACCTCGACGCTGGTGGTTCCCTCGAGCGATTCGGCCACGTCGAGGCACCACTGCACCGACATCGACACGCTGACGACCGTGACGTCGGTGCCCTCGTGAACGACGGCGGCCTTCCCGATCGGGACGGTGTACTCCTCCTCGGGCACCGGACCGATCGAACGCGGGTTCTTGGCCATCCACGGCAGGCCCATGACGCCCTTGTGGAACATGAAGACGACAGGGTTGTCGTCGCGGATCGCCGAGATCATGAGGCCCTTGGCGTCGTAGGGGTTCGACGGCGCCACGACCTTCATGCCGGGCATGTGCGCGAAGCTCGCCCAGAGGCACTGCGAATGCTGGGCGGCGTCGGAGTAGCCGCCGCCGACCGCCATCATCAGCACCATCGGCACGGTCACGTTGCCGCCGGACTCGTAGTGGATCTTCGCCATGTGGTTGTAGATCTGGTCGAAGCAGACGCCGAAGAAGTCGACGAACATCAGCTCGACCACCGGGCGCATGCCCTCCACGGCGGCTCCGATGCCGGCGCCGATGAAGCCCGTCTCCGAGATGGGAGTGTCGATGATCCGGTGCGAGCCGAACTCCTCGAACAGCCCTCCCGTGGAGCCGAAGATGCCGCCGTAGGCGCCGACGTCCTCGCCCATGACGAAGACCTCGGGGTTGGCTCGCATCTCCTGGGCGATGGCCTCCGAGATCGCCTTCGCCGTCGTCAGGCGCCGCGTTCCGGCCTCGGACTCAACTGTCGCAGTCATGTCGGTCTCCCTTCCTCACGCGAAGACGTGCAGGTAGACGTCACTGGGCTTGGGCTCAGGACTGGCCTTGGCGAAGGCGATCGCCGCCTCGACCTCGGCGCTGGCCGCCTCCTTGATGGCCGCCACCTGGCGCCTCGTCGAGAACCCCCTGCTTCAGCAGCCGCGACTCGTACGCGGGGATCGGGTCGTGCTCCTGCGCCTCGGCGAGCTCGTCGCCGCGGTAGGCCTGCGCGTCGCCCTCGAAGTGGCCCCACAGCCGCGTGGTGTGGATCTCGAGCAGGGTCGGTCCTCCGCCGGCCCGGGCCCGCTCGACCGCCACCTTGCAGGCGTCGTAGATGGTCTCGACGTCGTTGCCCTCGACCCGCTGGGCTGGCATGCCGTACGCCATCGCCCGCAGTGACCCGTCCTTGACCGGTGTCGCGAGTTCACGCGCGACGGAGATGGCCCAGTCGTTGTCCTCGATGACGAAGACGACCGGGAGCTTCCACATCGACGCGAGGTTCAGCGCCTCGTGGAACGCGCCCTGGTTGGCGGCCCCCTCGCCAGCGACCGCCACCGCGATGTTGCTGGTGCCGCGCCGGCTGAAGGCGAACGCCTGGCCGACCGCGACCGGCATGCCCTCGGCGATGATCCCCGAGCACGAGAAGTGCTGCGACGGGTCGAACAGGTGCATGTGCCCGCCCTTGCCGTGCGACAGGCCGGTGTCGCGGCCGAAGATCTCCGCCGTCATCGCGTTCATGTCCACGCCCTTGGCGAGCGCCAGGTGATGGGGGCGGTGCGGTCCGGTGATGGCATCACCCTGCTCGAGGTTGGCGCACAGGCCGACCGCGACCGGCTCCTGGCCGGCCGACAGGTGCATCTCGCCGGGGATGAGTCCCGCCCCGATGTCCCAGGCCGGCGCCTTGTCGGCGTGGTAGTCCCGCTGCAGGGCGGCCTCGTAGGTGCGGATCCGCACCATCTGCTTGTAGAACTCGATGCGCATCTGGTCGTCCACCATGGAACTCCTCCGTCGCCAGAGTCACCGGCCGCAGGCGCGGCCGTCGGCCTCAGTCTGCGAAGGCCGCAGCGTGGGGTAAAGGGTGCATTTCTCAGATGGTGGCACGCCTCATGCGGATACGGGCAGTGCCATCGACCGCGCGATCCGCCGCGCGCTGCGGGCGAGCACCGGCGCTGTCTCGGCCTCGGACGGACTGCTGGCCCGACCCTCCCGCCGGGCCACCGCCACGGCGCCGACGAAGTCGCCGGTGACCACAGGCAGCGCCAGGCAGTGCACCCCGAGGGCGTACTCCTCATCGTCCCGCGCCAGGGCGACGGGCTGGCCCAGCTGCTGCTCGAGGAGGCGGCGATCGGTGACCGTGCGCCGGGTGAGCTCGTGCAGCGGGTGGCGGGCGAGGTAGTCGCGCCGCAGACCCTCGTCGAGCACCCCGAGGATGCACTTGCCGAGAGCGGTCGCATGAGCCGAGTCGTGGATTCCCACCCACAGGTCGATCGACGGCACCTTGGGCGAGTCGACGATCTCGACGACCGCGATCTCCCCCTCGGCGTAGACCGCGAGGTAGACGGGTCCACGCAGCTCGTCGCGCAGGTCCTGCATCGCCGGGCGGGCTCGCGACAGGGCGGCCGCCATCGGGTTGGGCGAGGCCATGGCGTTGAAGGCCGGGCCCAGGACGTAGCTGCCGTCGTCGAGGCGTCGCAGGTAGCCCTCGTGGGTCAGGGTCCGCAGCAGGTGATAGGTCGTCGACAGAGTCAGGCCGACGCTCCGCGCCAGCTCCTTGGCCTGCGCCCGTCCCTCGGCGGCCGCCACGGCCTCCACCAGCCTCAGTGCACGCTGCACCGACTGGATCAGTGTCGGGGGATGCTCTGGTCCGGCCACGTCATCTCACCTTGCCTGCCTGGTTCGTCCGTATGGCCCTACCGGCCCATCTGTCGCCCACGAGGCGGACCACGGCGATGCTCAGCAGCGCGAGCAGTGCGACGTCGGGGCTGACCGAGGCGATGAAGGTGCACGCCAGCAGCACCGTCGCGGCGGCGAGCGCGACCACCGCGCGTCGCCGGAGGTAGGCGCGGTGAGCCTCGTCCGCACTCGTTCGCGCAATGGCGACGGTCATGCCTACGGAGATCAGATCGAGGACGAGCACCGTGCCGATGTAGATCGGCGTCGTTGACGTGGTCGGATTCCGCCCCACCAGCGCCGTCGGGAACGGCAGGAACGCGATCACCAGCAGCCAGGCCGCGTTGAGCATGCGCAGGCTCACCGTCATCTCGGAGACCAGGGCGAAGAGCCGCTGGTGCGCCGCCCAGAACAGCAGGATGACGAGGAACGACACAACGAAGCTCACGAACAGGCTGATGTGGTCGCCGACAAAGGCGCCGACGTCCTCGAGGTCCACGTCGGGCACCGCCTCGACCAGAGGCAGCACCAGGAGTGTCATCGCGATCGCGACGACGGCGTCGGTGAGCATGACCGTCCGCTCGACTGTCGACTCCCGCCGAACCGCCTCGACCACGGTCATACGGGGATCTTGCCCTCAGCCGAGGGTCCCCGCCAAGACTCTGACCGTCTAGAAGCCGTCCCGAGGCACGTACTGGCCCCATACGTCCCGCAGGGCGTCGGAGACCTCGCCGACCGTCGCCCGGGCGCGCAGCGCGTCCTTCATCGGGTAGAGCAGGTTGTCGGACCCACGGGCGGTCACCCGGATCTGCTCCAGCAGACGCGTGACCTCGTCGTTGTCGCGCTCGGCGCGGAGTGACGCCAGCCGGGCCGCCTGCTCCGCCTCGATGGCCGGGTTGACCCGCAGCGGCGTGTACTTCTCGTGCTCGTCGGTGGTGAACCTGTTGACGCCGACCACGATCCGCTCGCCGGAGTCGATCTCCAGGGCGATCGCGTACGCCGAGCGCTCGATCTCGCCCTTCTGGAAGCCCTGCTCGATGGCCGCGACCGAGCCGCCCATCTCGTCGATCCGGGCGATCAGCTCGCTGGCAGCGTCGTCGATGCCGTCGGTCAGCGACTCCACCACGTACGAGCCGGCGAACGGGTCGACCGTGCCGCAGATGTCGGTCTCGTAGGCGAGCACCTGCTGGGTGCGCAGCGCCAGCCGGGCCGCCTTCTCGGACGGCAGGGCGATCGCCTCGTCGAAGGAGTTGGTGTGCAGCGACTGCGTGCCGCCGAGCACGGCGGCCAGGCCCTGCACGGCCACGCGCACCAGGTTGACCTCCGGCTGCTGCGCGGTCAGCTGCACGCCCGGCGGTCTGGGTGTGGAAGCGGAGCATCCACGACTTCGGGTTCTTGGCGCCGAAGCGGTCCCTCATGATGCGTGCCCACATCCGGCGGGCCGCGCGGAACTTGGCGACCTCCTCGAGCAGCGTCGTGCGCGACACGAAGAAGAAGGCCAGTCGAGGGGCGAACTCGTCGACGTCCTGGCCCGACTCGACGGCCGCCTTGACGTACTCGATCCCGTCGGCCAGCGTGAACGCGACCTCCTGCACGGGCGTCGCGCCGGCCTCGGCCATGTGGTAGCCCGAGATCGAGATGGTGTTCCAGCTGGGGATCTCGTTGCGGCAGTAGGTGAAGATGTCGGTGATCAGCCGCAGCGACGGCGCCGGCGGGTAGATGTAGGTGCCTCGGGCGATGTACTCCTTGAGCACGTCGTTCTGGATCGTCCCGTTGAGCTGGCTCGCGGCAACGCCCTGCTCCTCGGCGACCAGCTGGTACAGCAGCAGCAGCACGGCGGCCGGTGCGTTGATCGTCATCGACGTCGACACCGTGTCGAGCGGGATGCCGCCGAAGAGGATCCGCATGTCGTCGATCGAGTCGATGGCGACGCCGACCTTGCCGACCTCGCCATGGGCGAGCGGGTGGTCGGAGTCGTAGCCCATCTGCGTGGGCAGGTCGAAGGCCACCGACAGGCCGGTCTGACCGGCGGCGAGCAGCTGCTTGTACCGGGCGTTGGACTCCACCGCCGTGCCGAAGCCCGCGTACTGACGCATCGTCCACGGCCGGCCGGTGTACATGGTCGGGTAGACGCCGCGGGTGTACGGGTACTCGCCGGGCTCCCCCAGCGAAGTGGCGGGGTCCCAACCGTCGAGGGCGTCCGGTCCGTAGACGGGCGCAAGCGGAAGGCCTGACTGGGTGACCGGGTCCATCTCTACCTCCGGGCCGAGTCGCCCCGCGTAGGACGCCGGGCGAAGTCTGTGACTCACAACATAGGGCGAGGGCGCAGGTCCCGTCGCGACGGGTCAGACGCTGCTCGGTACTGTTGCCCCAACGCGCGAGTGCGCGCTGTCGTGGTCTCAAGGTCTTGACGAAGGAGGTCCGCGTGGCCGGTTTCTCCGCCGGAACGATCTATCGCGGTGGGCAAGGGATGTGGACCTGGGTCCTGCATCGCATCACCGGCGTGGCGGTCTTCTTCTTCCTGCTCGTGCACGTTCTCGACACCGCCCTCGTGCGGGTGTCGCCTGACGCCTACAACCTCGTCATCGCGTCGTACAAGACGCCGATCGTCAACCTCCTCGAGGTCGGCCTCGTCGGCGCGGTTCTCTACCACGCGCTCAACGGGCTGCGAGTCATCCTCGTCGACTTCTGGGCGAAGGGTCCGCGCTACCAGCGCCAGATGACCTGGGCCATCGCCGCCGTCTGGATCGTCCTGATGATCCCCGGCGCCTTCTTCATGCTCAAGCACACCGCCGAGGCCATCTTCGGGAGCGCGTCATGACCACCATGAACACCCCCGGCCCCGTGAGCATCCCCGCGCCGCGCTCCGGCAGTCGCAACGGCCAGCGCAGCAACTTCGAGCTCTACTCCTGGCTGTTCATGCGCATGTCCGGCATCGTGCTGATCTTCCTGGTGCTCGGGCACCTGCTGATCATGAACATCCTCGACGGTGGCGTGCAGCGCATCAACTTCGCGTTCGTCGCCGGCCGCTGGTCCAGCCCGTTCTGGCAGGTCTGGGACCTCCTCATGCTCTGGCTCGCGATGCTCCACGGCACCAACGGCATGCGGACGATCATCAACGACTACGCCGAGCGTGACCAGACGCGCTTCTGGCTGAAGATGCTGCTCTACATCGCCACGGCGTTCACCGTGCTGCTCGGAACGCTCGTCATCTTCACCTTCGACCCGAACATCGGCTGACCTTCGGCCACAGGCTCGACACACACCGGGAGACGCGCCACATGCAGACCCACGTATTCGACGTCGTCATCGTCGGCGCTGGCGGCGCCGGGATGCGAGCCGCGCTCGAGGCGGGCCCCCGTGCCCGCACGGCGGTCCTCACCAAGCTGTACCCGACGCGCTCCCACACGGGCGCGGCACAGGGCGGCATGTGCGCGGCCCTCGCCAACGTCGAGGAGGACAACTGGGAGTGGCACACGTTCGACACCGTCAAGGGCGGCGACTACCTCGTCGACCAGGACGCTGCCGAGATCATGTGCAAGGAGGCCATCGACGCGGTCCTCGACCTCGAGAAGATGGGCCTGCCGTTCAACCGCACCCCTGAGGGCCGCATCGACCAGCGGCGCTTCGGCGGGCACACCCGCAACCACGGCGAGGCCGCCGTGCGCCGCGCCTGCTACGCCGCCGACCGCACCGGCCACATGATCCTGCAGACCCTGTACCAGAACTGCATCAAGGCGGGCATCGAGTTCTACAACGAGTTCTACGTCCTCGACCTGATCATGACCGAGGTCGACGGGGAACCCGTCACCGCCGGCGTCGTCGCCTACGAGCTGGCCACCGGCGAGATCCATGTGTTCCGCGCCAAGTCCGTGGTCTTCGCCACCGGCGGCTTCGGCAAGGTCTGGAAGACGACGTCGAACGCCCACACCCTCACCGGTGACGGCGTGGCGCATCGTCTACCGCAAGGGCCTCCCGCTCGAGGACATGGAGTTCTACCAGTTCCATCCGACCGGCCTGGCCGGCCTCGGCGTGCTGCTGACCGAGGGAGCCCGTGGTGAGGGCGGCATCCTGCGCAACGCCTCGGGCGAGCGGTTCATGGAGCGCTACGCCCCGATCGATCAAGGACCTCGCGCCCCGCGACATGGTCGTCCCGGTCGATGCTGCTGGAGGTCCGCGAGGGCCGCGGCGCCGGCCCGAACAAGGACTACGTCTACCTCGACCTCACGCACCTGCCCAAGGAGCAGATCGAGGAGAAGCTGCCGGACATCACCGAGTTCGCGCGCACCTACCTGGGCGTCGACCCGGTACACCGAGCTCGTGCCGGTCTTCCCGACGGCCCACTACGCCATGGGCGGCATCCCCACGAACGTGGGCGCTCAGGTGCTGCGCGACAACGAGCACGTCGTGCCCGGCCTGTATGCGGCCGGCGAGTGCGCCTGCGTCTCCGTGCACGGGGCGAACCGACTGGGCACCAACTCGCTGCTCGACATCAACGTGTTCGGCCGTCGCGCCGGCATCGCGGCTGCCGAGTACGCGCTCGGCCATGACCTCGTCGACCTGCCGGAGGATCCGCAGGGATTCACCATCGGCCTGGTCGAGAACCTGCGCTCGAGCGGCGGCGGCGAGCGCGTGGCCGTCCTGCGCAAGGCCATGCAGGAGACGATGGACCTCAACGCGCAGGTCTACCGCACCGAGGCCACGCTGAAGCAGGCGCTCGCCGACGTGCAGGAGCTGAAGCGGCGCTACGGCAACGTCGCCATCCAGGACAAGGGCACCCGCTACAACACCGACCTGCTCGAGGCGATCGAGCTCGGCTTCCTGCTCGACCTCGCCGAGCTGGTCGTCATCGGTGCCCTGGAGCGCAAGGAGTCCCGCGGCGGCCACGCCCGCGAGGACTACCCGACGCGCGACGACGTGAACTTCATGCGGCACACGATGGCGTACCGTCGGGGCTCCGGCGAGGACGCGACGGTGCAGCTCGACTACAAGCCCGTGACCGTCACCCGTTACCAGCCGATGGAGCGTAAGTACTGATGACAGCCACCGTCGAGGTACCCGCCGCGCCCGCACCGGTCGCCACGGACGTCACCTTCCGCATCCGCCGCTTCCTGCCCGAGGTCGACTCCGAGCCGCACTGGGAGGACTACACCCTCGCCCTGTTCCCGACCGACCGCGTGCTGACCGCGCTCGACCGGATCAAGGGCGAGCTCGACGGCACCCTGACCTTCCGCCGCTCCTGCGGTCATGGCATCTGCGGCTCCGATGCCATGCGCATCAACGGCCGCAACCGGCTGGCCTGCAAGACCCTCGTCAAGGACCTCGACATCAGCAAGCCGATCACCGTCGAGGCGATCAAGGGCCTGCCGCTGGAGAAGGACCTCGTCGTCGACATGGAGCCCTTCTTCTCCGCCTACCGCGCCGTGCTGCCCTTCCTCATCCCGGCCGGACACGACCCGAGCAAGGAGCGGCTGCAGTCCGCCGAGGAGCGCGCCCGGTTCGACGACACGACCAAGTGCATCCTGTGCGCCTGCTGCACGACGTCCTGCCCGGTCTACTGGACGGACGGGCAGTACTTCGGCCCCGCGGCGATCGTCGCGGCGAACCGGTTCATCTTCGACAGCCGCGACGCCGGCGCCGAGCAGCGCCTGGAGATCCTCAACGAGAAGGAGGGCGTGTGGCGGTGCCGCACGACCTTCAACTGCACGGACGCCTGCCCGCGTGGCATCGAGGTCACCAAGGCGATCCAGGAGGTCAAGCGCGCGCTGATCTTCCGCAAGGTCTGACGGACGCAGGACCGAGGTCGGTCTAGAGCACTTGGGTCTGCCGGCCGCGAATGCCCCGGACGACGAGCAGCAGGGCGGAGCCACTGGCCGCCAGCAGAAGCACCGGCAACGTCGCGACCGGTCCGAGGATGCCCGTGACGATGGGCGGCACGATCGCTCCGCCGAGGAACTGGGCGGTGCCCAGCAGCGCCGACATCGTGCCCGCCACGCGGCCGTGCGGTCCCAGCCCCAGCACCTGCGCGTTGGCGATCATCCCGCCGTAGGCGCCCATCACCAGCACGATCAGGACGATCGGCCAGGCGACCGGAGCCTTGACGATCGTCGTGACGGCGACCATAGCCGCGCCGCAGGTCATGATGATGAGGCCACGAATGAGGGCTGATCGCGGGCCGATGAGAGTGACCGACCGCGAATTGATGGTCGCGCCGATGACGAACGCCAGGGAGTTGGTGCCCACGATGGCGGCGTACTGCAGGGGCGTCAGCCCGTACCAGTCGATGAAGTAGAACGGACTGGTCGACGACCAGCTGAAGCTGACGATGCCCAGCAGGGTCGTGATGGTGAGGACGATGACGACGCGGCGATCCGACAGGAGCTCGCGAACGGCACCCTTCGAGCCGATCGGCTTGGCGCCCAGCCGCTTCTCCTTCGGCAGCGTCTCGGGGAACCAGATCAGCGCTGCTGCCAGGCTGACCACGCCGATCAGCGCCAGGGCGACGAAGAGTCCCCGCCAGCTGGTGAACATGAGGATCACGCTGCCGAGGATCGGTCCGACGATGGGCGCGATGCCGATCACCGCGAGCAGGCGGGACAGGGCCTGTGCTGTCTGGGTGCCGAAGGTGACGTCGCGGATGGAGGCCCGCGCGATCACTGGACCGGCTGCGCCAGCGAAGCCCTGCACCAGCCGTAGCGCGATGAGGATCCCCATCGTGGGGGCCACCGCACACAGGGCCGTCGCGACCGTGAACAGCGCCATCCCGGCGATCATGAGCCGGCGCCGTCCCCAGCGGTCGCTGAGCCCGCCGATGACGAACTGGCCGACGGCCAGCCCGATCAGCGCGGCCGACACCGTGAGCTGCGCCTGCGGGACGGTGGCACCGAGATCGGTCGCCAGGGAGGGCAGCGCAGGCAGGTAGAACGAGGTGGCCAGCGGCTGGAGCATTGCCAGCAGCCCGAGGACGGCGAAGTTGCCGCGTGTGAGCCGGCCTACCCAGGGCATCCGCCGAACATACCGAGCTTCCGTCGAGTGGTCAGTTGTCGGGCGTTCCCGCGCGCTGGAACGCGCGACAACTGGCCACTCGGCGCAGGGGGGCCGGGGCAACGCGACGGCGCGACGGCCCGACGGGGGCGGGGGCTCTACAGGTCGACGGCGAGGTACTGCGTCTCGAGGAACTCGTGGATGCCGGCGAAGCCGCCCTCGCGACCGAGACCGGACTCCTTCATTCCGCCGAACGGCGCGGCCGGGTCGGAGGCCAGCCCGCGGTTGACCGCGACCATGCCGGACTCCATGCGACGAGCCAGCTTGACGCCGGTGCCCGGGTCCTTCGCGAAGACGTAGGAGATCAGCCCGTACTCGGTGTCGTTGGCCATCCGCACGCCCTCGTCCTCGGTGGCGAAGCTGACGATCGGCGCAACGGGCCCGAAGATCTCGTTCGTGGTGAGCGTCGAGCCGTGCAGTACGTCCCTGACCACGTACGGGGCGATGAAGGCACCCAGCTTCGGCGCCTCTGACGTCGGCTTGACGTCGAGTCCTTCCGCGGCCGCAGAGTCGAGGAGCTCGAGGATCTTGTCGCGCTCCTTGTCGGAGACCATGGCACCGAGATCGTTGCCCTGATCGATGCCCGGCCCGACCTTGAGGGCGGCGAACGCGGTCTCCAGCTTCGTGCTGAACTCGCCTGCCAGCGACTCGTGCACGTAGAAGCGGTTGGCCGCCGTGCAGGCGGCGCCACCGTTGCGCATCTTGGCAATCATGGCACCGGAGATCGCGGCGTCGACGTCGGCGCCCTCGAACACGACGAATGGCGCGTTGCCGCCGAGCTCCATCGACGAGGGCAGGACCCGCTCGGCCGTCTGCTTGAGCAGCATCTTGCCGACGAAGGTGGAGCCAGTGAAGGAGAGCGTGGCGATGCGCGGATCCGACAGGATCGCGGTGGACACGTCCCCGGTGTGCCTGGTCGTGATGATGTTGACGACACCGGCCGGGGCGCCGGCCCGCTGCAGGACCTCGCCGATCCACAGTGCGGTCAGCGGGGTCTCGCTCGCCGGCTTGAGCACCGCGGTGCAGCCCGCGGCCAGGGCCGGCGCCAGCTTGCGCGTGGCCATCGCGGCCGGGAAGTTCCAGGGGGTGATCATGAACGCCACGCCCATGGGCTTGTGGTCGACGATGATCGTCTTGTCGCGGGACGGCGAGTAGCGGAAGTCGCCCTCGATGCGGGAGGCCTCCTCCGAGAACCAGCGGAAGAACTCGGCGGCGTACGTCGCCTCGCCCATCGCGTCGCGCCACGCCTTGCCGTTCTCGAGGGAGATCAGGCGAGCGCAGACCTCGACCTCGGCGGTCATGATCTCGAACGCCTTGCGCAGCACCTCCGCACGCACGCGAGCGGGGGTGACCGACCAGGTCAGGAACGCATCGTGCGCTGCAGCGACGGCGTCGAGCCCGTCGCTCACCGACGCATTGCCGATCTCGGCGAGCACCGTGAAGGTGGCCGGGTCCATCACGGGAAGCTTCTCCTCCGTCTGGAGCCACTCACCGCCGATGAGAAGTCCGGTCGGCGCGGCAAGCTGCGACATGTGTCCTCCAAGGGGCTCGGTTAGCGAGTTGAGCCTATCGGCGCGCTTAGCATGGGGGATCATGCTGAGCCTCCATCGTGGACACTCGCACGTAGCGGCATTCGCCGGTGCGGTGCTCCTCGTCGTCGGCGTCGCCAGCCCGGCCCTGGCGCAGACGATCGGTGGCGAGCAGCTGGCCAGTCCGCACCGGACCGTCAGCCTGCTCCCCGGGGCCAGTCCCCTTCCCAAGGTGAAGGCCGACACGTGGATCCTCGCCGACGCCACCACCGGGGATGTCCTCGCGCAGAAGGGCTCGCATGTGCGCCGAGCACCGGCGAGCACCCTGAAGATGCTGACCGCCCTGACCGTGATGCCGAAGACGACACCGGATCAGGTCGTGCGCCCGAGCAAGTCGGCGGCCGGCACCTACGGGTCCAGGGTCGGCCTCAAGCCGGGCCGCGCCTACACCCTCGACGAGCTCTGGTACGCCGTCTTCCTGCCCAGTGCCAACGACGCCGCGATCGCGGTGGCGGAGGCCAATGGCGGGGTGCGCGCGACCGTCGAGCAGATGAACCAGGTCGCCCATCGGCTGCAGGCCGACGACACGGTCGCCAAGACGCCCAACGGCCTGGACACCACGGGCCAGGTCTCCAGCGCGTACGACCTGGCCCTCATCGGCCGGGCGGGCATGACGCGTCCGGACTTCGCCAAGTACGCCGGCACCGTCAAGGCGATGTTCCCGGACCGCAAGGGCAAGGCGTCGCACCCCATCTACACGACCAATCGACTGCTCCGACACGGCTACTCCGGAATGACCGGCGTCAAGACCGGGTTCACCTCGCATGCCGGGCGCACGTACGTGGGCATGGCCGCCCGGCACGGGACGACCCTCATCGTGACGCTGATGGGCATCCACGAGTCCAGCGAGTACGCGGCGCGCAAGCTCCTCGACTGGGGCTTCGCGAACAGGCACAAGGTGACGCCCATCGGCCAGCTCGTCACTCCCCTGGCCGCTGATTCGGGTGAGTCGACTCCGCCCAGCGCGCAGGCCGATCCGTCCGCCAGTGCATCCGGCGCCGAGGACCCGAGCGGCCGCCCCGGCACTCGCTCCGACCTGACGGCCCGCGCACCCGCCACCGTGTCGATGGCGATGCTCGGCGGTGCCGGCCTGGTCGCCATGTCGATCGCCGGAGCGTCGTTCGTCACCGTTCGCCTGCGTCGACGCGACGGGCGACACGACGGGGAACCGCCCGATCTCGCCTAGCCCGCTTGGCGGCCCGACGCCTCGCTCAGGCGGGGTCCAGCGGGACGAAACCCACTCGCTGGTAGACGTCGGCGAGGGTGTGCGAGGCGACAGCACGCGCCTTGTGCGCGCCGATGGTCATCAGTCGCCGCAGCTCGGCCGGATCGGCCAGGAGCTCGTTGACCCTCTCGCGGATCGGACGCACTTCGTCGACGACGATCTCGGCGGTGTCGCCCTTGAGGTCGCCGTATCCGCGGCCCGCGTACGACTCGACGAGTGCGTCCAGCGACCGCCCGGTCAGGGCATGCTGGATCGTCAGGAGATTGGAGACGCCGGGCTTGCGCTGCGGGTCGAACACGATGTCGCGCTCGGAGTCGGTGACGGCGCTCTTGATCTTCTTGGTCAGCGCCTTGTCGTCGTCGAGCAGCCACGCGCATCCCGCTGGCGAGGACTTGCTCATCTTGGCCGTGGGGTCCTGGAGGTCGACGATCTTGGCCGTCTCCTTGACGATGTAGGGCTCGGGCACCGTCAAGGTCTCGCCGAACTTCGTGTTGAACCGCTGAGCGAGGTCGCGGGTGAGCTCGAGGTGCTGCCGTTGGTCCTCGCCGACCGGGACGGCATCGGCGTGGTAGATGAGGATGTCGGCCGCTTGAAGGATCGGGTAGGTGTAGAGGCCGACGGTGACCCGCCCAGCACCCTCCTTCTGGGACTTGTCCTTGAACTGCGTCATGCGACCGGCCTCGCCGAATCCCGTCTGGCACTCCAGCACCCACGCGAGCTGGCTGTGCTCGGGCACCTGGCTCTGCACGAAGACGGTCGACTTCTCCGGGTCGAGGCCGATGGCCAGGAGCTGGGCGAACGAGGCGTAGGTGCGACGCCGGAGGACTTCGGGGTCGTGGTCGACGGTGATGGCGTGCTGGTCGACCACGCAGTAGTAGGCGTCATGCGTGCTCTGCAGGCGGACCCACTCACGCAGGGCACCGATGTAGTTGCCGAGGTGGAACGCGTCTGCCGTGGGCTGGATGCCCGACAGGACGCGCGGCGGCCGAGGGTGTGCGGGGGTCATGCCGTCATTGTGTCGCATCCGGTTCGGAGCCCTCCGACGGCTCCGCGCCATCGTCGCCCTCAGGCGCCGTGGGCCGAGCGACCCGGGACACGGCCACGCGCGAGACCCGGCGGCCGTCGAGTTCGGTCACCGCGAACTGATGGCCGTCCTCGACGACGACGTCGCCGAGCAGCGGCACGCGGCCCAGGCGCGAGATGACGAAGCCGGCGACCGTCTCGTAGGGACCCTCGGGCAGCTCCACGCCGGTGTCGTCCTCGAAGTCCTCGAGGTTGAGCAGGCCGTCGACCGTCGTCACGCCGAACACGGCGATCCGGTCGGGTGAACGCTCGACGTCGTACTCGTCGCGGATGTCGCCGATGAGCTCCTCGACGAGGTCCTCCATCGTCACGATCCCTGCGGTGCCGCCGTACTCGTCCTGAACGATGGCGACGTGCTGCTGAAGCCGGCGCATCTCGGTCAGGGTGCGGAGGACCTCCTTGCTGCCGGGGAAGGAGGTGATCTCGCGGGCCAGGTCGCCGACGCGGATGGAGCGATTGGCGAGATCCGGGTTGAGGAGGTCACGCACGTGCACGAAGCCGATGACATCGTCGGCCGAGTCGCGCATGACCGGATACCGGCTGTGCGGCTGGTCCACGACCCAGCGGGCCGCCTTGCGAACCGGCATCGACGCGTCGAGGAAGTCGACCTCGGTCCGCGGGATCATGACCTCGCGAAGCTCGCGGTCGCCGGCGTCGAAGACGTCGTCGATCAGCTCGCGCTCCTCGACCGTGAGGTCTCCGTGCGAGGCGACCATGTCGCGCAGCTCCTCGCCGCTGATGGCATCGCGACCCGCCTTCGGATCGAGGCCGAGCAGGCGGACGACGAAGTCAGTCGACACCGACAGCAGCGCGATCACGGGCCGAAGGATCGTCGCGATCACGTCGATAGGAGCGGCCGCGACCAACGCGATCTGCTCGGTCTTCTGCAGGGCGATCCGCTTGGGCACGAGCTCGCCGATGACCAGCGAGAAGTAGGCGATGATCGACGTGATGACGATCAGCACGATGATCTCCGCTGCCGACTCGCTCACCCCCCAGCCGACGACGATCGGCACGACGAACGGCGAGATCTTGGACTCGCCGAATGCCGCCGACAGGAAGCCGGCGAGGGTCACTGCGATCTGGGCGGCGGCCAGGAACCGATTGGGGTTCGACGTCAGGGCAACCAGACGGCGACCGCGACGACCGTTGTCCTGGCCCACGCGCGCCACCTGGCTGTCGCGAAGCGACACCAGCGCGAGCTCCGCAGCCACGAAGCAGCCGCGACCAGGATCAGCACCGCGATCACGATGATGGGCATCCACACCGAGCTCATGCCACCGGACACTACTTGCCCCGCCGGACGACGGGCATCAGCGCGATGCCGGACCGGCGACCCAGCCTGCCGACGATGGACTAAAGGGAGTTGCCGACCCCGCGGAAGATGGCACTGAGCCGGGTGCCGAGCAGCGTCACGGCGACGATGATGACGACGGCGATGAGCGCCACGAGCAGGCCGTACTCCACGGCAGTCGCGCCCCGGTCGCGTGCTTGTCGAACGTCCTCGCGCAGCAGGCTCACGGCAATATGCGTCCTGAGCATCAAATGTCGCATGTGGTATCCCCTCCGCTCGGGAGGCTAGCGGACACCTCTCGGAGGATGCGACCGCTCAGTGCGCGTTGGATGGTCAGTGCTGCGGTCAGACCAGACGCGGAAGGGGCGGGCCGTCGCCGGTCCCGCCCCTTCGCGTGATGCCGTGCTGGCTAGGCCATGGCCTTCTGCAGATTCTCGTCGATCGACGAGAGGAACTCCTGCGTGGTCTGCCACGGCGCATCCCGACTGATGAGCAGCGCGAGGTCCTTGGTCATCTTGCCCTCCTCGACGGTCTCGACGCAGACGCGCTCGAGAGTCTTGGCGAACTCGGTGACCTCGGGGGTTCCGTCGAGCATGCCGCGATGGGCCAGGCCCTGCGTCCAGGCGAAGATCGACGCGACGGGGTTCGTCGACGTCGGGTTGCCCTTCTGATGCTCGCGGTAGTGACGGGTGACGGTGCCGTGCGCCGCCTCGGCCTCGACGGTCTTGCCGTCCGGGGTCATCAGGACGCTCGTCATGAGGCCGAGCGACCCGAAGCCCTGGGCCACGGTGTCGGACTGGACGTCGCCGTCGTAGTTCTTGCAGGCCCAGACGTAGCCGCCGTCCCACTTCATGGCGGCAGCGACCATGTCGTCGATGAGCCGGTGCTCGTACGTGATGCCGGCGGCGTCGAACTCCGCCTGGAACTCGTTCTCGAACACCTCCGCGAAGATGTCCTTGAACTGGCCGTCATAGGCCTTGAGGATCGTGTTCTTCGTCGACAGGTACACGGGGTACTTGCGGCTGAGGCCGTAGCGCATCGAGGCGCGGGCGAAGTCGCGGATGGACTCGTCGAGGTTGTACATGCCCATGGCCACGCCGGCGCCCGGGAAGTCGAAGACGTTGAACTCCATCGGCTCCGAGCCGTCGGTCGGCGTGAACGTCATCGTCAGCGACCCGGCGCTCGGCACCTTGAAGTCGGTGGCCTTGTACTGGTCGCCGAACGCGTGACGGCCGACCACGATCGGCCGCGTCCATCCCGGCACCAGCCGCGGGATGTTGCTGATGATGATGGGCTCGCGGAAGATGACGCCGCCGAGGATGTTGCGGATCGTGCCGTTCGGCGACTTCCACATCTTCTTCAGGCCGAACTCGTCAACACGCGCCTCGTCGGGCGTGATCGTGGCGCACTTGACGCCGACGCCGTACTGCTGGATCGCATGGGCCGAGTCGATGGTCACCTGGTCGTCCGTCGCGTCACGGCTCTCGATGCCGAGGTCGTAGTACTTCAGGTCGACATCGAGGTACTTCAGGATCAGCTCGTCCTTGATGAACTGCCAGATGATGCGAGTCATCTCGTCGCCGTCGAGCTCGACGACCGGGTTCACAACCTTGATCTTGGCCACTGCTCTCCTTCGTTCGTGGACGTGCGGGGGAAAGTGCTCAGAGATCCTTGACGTCGGCCTGCTTGGTCTTGACCGCCTCGTAGGCCTCGACGAGGAGTGCCTTCTCGCCGTCGGTCAGCGGGGTCTCGACGACCTTGCGGATGCCCTCGAGGCCGATCTCGGCCTCGACGCCGAGGTACGCGCCGGACAGGCCGTACTCGCCGTCGACCCACGCGCACACCGGCATGACCGAGCCGGAATCCTCGTGCACGGCCTTGGCCATGCGCGCCGCGGCGGCGGACGGCGCGTAGTACGCCGAGCCGGTCTTGAGCAGCGCGACGACCTCGGCGCCGCCGTTGCGCGTGCGCACGACCAGCTCCTCGATCTCATCGGCGGACAGCAGGTCGGACAGCGGCTTGCCGTCGACCGTGCAGGCCGACGCGACAGGAACCATGGTGTCGCCGTGCGAGCCGAGGGTCAGCGTCGTGACCGAGCCGACCGGGACGCCGAGCTTCTCCGCGACGAAGTTGGTGAACCGGGCGGTGTCGAGCATGCCCGCCTGGCCGATGACGCGCTTGTGCGGGAAGCCCGTCACGATCTGCGCGAGCGCGGTCATCTCGTCGAGCGGGTTCGACACGTTGATGATCACGGCGCCGGGAGCGTGCTTGGCGATGTTCTCGGCGACCGAGCGCATGATCTTCGCGTTGGTCTCGATGAGGTCCATGCGGCTCATGCCGGGCTTGCGCGGCAGGCCTGCGGTGATGACGACGATCTCCGATCCGGCGATGGCCTCGTATCCCTCGCCGTTCGGGCCGGTCGTCTGGCCGACGACCTTCGTCTCGAAGCCCTCGATCCAGCGGGACTGGTTGAGGTCGAGGGCCAGGCCCTCGGGCTTGCCCTCGACGACGTCGGTGAGGACGACCGTCTCGAAGATGTCGTACTCGGCGAGCCGCAGGGCGGTCGTCGAGCCGTAGAAACCTGCACCGATCACGGAGACCTTGCCGCTGCGCGCCATGCCACTACCTTCCGAACAGGGGGGCGGGGAGAAATCTTGACGTCAAGATACCTTAGGGCCGCAACGGATCGCCATGGCATCCTGCGCTCCCCCGCGCACCACGACGTGCGATTCCAGCAGACGTGACCGACCTCACAGGTCAGCGACGATCTCCTCGGCCATCGCCAGGGCCGACGTCCAGCCTGGAGAGACGGCGTTGAGCACGTGCGTGGACCGATCTCCCTTGGCGACGACGAAGTCCATCTCGAGACGACGTCTCTCGATGTCGAACAGCTGCGCCCGCACGCCGGGGCGGCCCTTCACCGTGAAGTCCGACGCGGCAACGGCCGGAACAAGAGCCGACGCCTGGGCGATCAGGTGCTGGCGCCAGTACTTCGGCAGCTCGCTGCGGAGCAGTCCCACGACGTCGTGGTGCGGGCTGGCAAGGAACCGCGGCAGGGTGCGGGCGGTGTCGAAGGCCTCCTGCGCCGAGAACCCCGCGAGTCCCTGGTACTCCTCGCGCCACAGCGCCGGGATGGCAGTCGGGCCGACCTTGGCACGGCCGTCGACGGTGACGGTCAGGTGGACGCCGAGGAACGGGTTCCGCGGATCGGGCACGGGGTACACGTGCCGGGTCAGTCTCCCGGCCGGCCAGTTCCCGTACCAGTACAGGCCCTTGAAGGGCAGCATCCGGTACTGCCGTCCCACGTCGAACCAGTGCGCGACGGAGTCCGCATGCAGACCCGCGGCATTGACGATGTGACCGGCGCTGACGTACCCGTCGCTCGTGGTCTGCAGCCAACCGGGTCCGGCCAGGTCGACGTGCGCATCCAAGGCGATGCGTCCGCCTCGTTCGACGACGCGGCCCGCGAGCGCCTCGACCACCGACACGGGATCGGCGACGGCCGTGGTCGGCGACCAGATGGCCTCGCCCACGGTTCTCGCCAACGGCTCCAGGGATCGCAGGCCCGCCTCGTCGACCATCTCGAGGCGCACACCGTTCGCCTCGCCGCGCTCGTACAGCGCCCGCAGGGCGGGCAGCTGCTCGGCGGACGTGGTGACGACGACCTTGCCGACGGGACGGACCGGCACGTTCCGCGATGCGCAGAACTGCCGGAGCAGCTCGTTCCCGTGCCGAGTGAGTCGTGCCTTCATCGAGTCCGGGGCGTAGTAGAAGCCGGCGTGAAGGACTCCGCTGTTGCGCCCCGAAGCATGCTGCGCGAGTGAGGGCTCCTTCTCGAAGACGATGACGGACGCAGAGGGGTTCGCGGCCAGGTAGGCGTCGGCGATCGCGAGCCCGACGATCCCCCCGCCGATGACGGCGAGTTCGCAGGTGGTGCTCACGTCACCCCGTTCGCTAGCTCGGCGGCGGCACCCAGAAGGTGAAGATCGTCAGCCCGATGCCCAGAATGCCGAGGATCACGACGTCGACCTTGCGCGATCGCACGGCCAGCATCCCCGCATCCCCCTCCGGCAGGAGCATGCGCAGGAAGGCCGCCAGCAGGACGCTGGCGGAGAGCACGACGCAGCCGCGTCGGAAGTAGTCGAGCCCGATAAGGACCATGGCGACCCCGACACCGGCGAGCACCAGTGCGATCGGCCACTGCGCCAGCCAGTTGCGCGGGGTCGCCGGGCGGATCGGCACGACCGCGGCGGTGGGGCCCTCCAGGTCGTCGCGGTCGTCTGGGGGCTGCGTCACCCGGCCATCCTCCCACGCAAGGCTGGTGCGCCGACGTGAGCCGCATGGCCCTCAGGAGTCTGCAGTCGGAGCCGTCGTGAACGCGTCGAACTCCTTGTTGCGCCACGGAAGGTGCGTCGGCGTGAAGGCGATCAGCTGGTAGCTGGACACTCCGGCCCCGACGAAGGGGTCAGAGGCGAGGAACTCCTCGGCAGCCTTCCGGGTCTTGGCGCGGAAGGCGAGCACTCCGCCCGTCGGCGGATCCTGCCGACCCGAGAACAGCATGATCCCGCGGTCGTAGGCGTCCTTCGACCAGGCACGATGCTCAGCGAGGCTGTCGAGCACCTGGTCCTCGGACACGAGGTACTCGGACA
The DNA here is from genome assembly GCA_963755335.1 of uncultured Actinomycetes bacterium. GTDB lineage: Bacteria > Actinomycetota > Actinomycetes > S36-B12 > S36-B12 > UBA10649. The sequence continues at coordinate 554,378 of CAVWJW010000008.1, read as the reverse complement.
CCGCGATGTAGAACAGGTCGTCCTTCACCTTCGCTGCTCCTTCGTTGGCCGTTCACGGACCGGTGGATCCTGCCTCCTCCCTGGCGGCGGAGACCTGGCGGCCCAGTTCATCGCGGACGTACTCGAGCTCGCGTACAACGTACTCGGTGATGTCGCCGGTCTTGAGATGCTCCGGCAGGACGTCCCACGTGTACGTCTCGATCTCCAGATGCGTGGACAGCGGGGTCCTGGCGTGCACGGCCAGTGCCGCGTCGATCCCCGACCTCGTCGTCTGGAACGGTCCGAGCTCCTGCAAGAAGACCGGCACGTGGAAGTGCGTGCGCGACTCGCGAGGGCCGGGGTCGGCCTCCCAGGCGGCGATGGCCTCCTCGAGGTTCAGGAAGCGGGTCAGCACGCCGTCGCGGCGTTCGGTCGTCTGGCTCAGGTAGATGGTGCCGGTGTAGCGCTTGAGCTCCTCGATGATCTCCGGAGTCACCTCGGGCACGAGCAGGGCCGCCGCCTCCTGGAGCTTGTAGATCGGGATGCCGGCGTTCATCAGCAGGTGGAGGTCGTCGGTGATGTCCTCGAACTCGACCGACTGGTGGCAGATGTCGAACACGACGCCGAGGTGACGACGCACACCACCGAACACCTCGGCCAAGGGCTGACCGCACAGCTCGCCGATGCGGATCGCGGCATCCACCGTGTACACGTAGGCGTTGAAGTACTCGACGGTCTCCTCGATCGTCTCCAGGAAGCAGTACGGCTCCGGCTCCAAGGCGAGCTTCACCCGTCGCCCGGTGCGCTTCTCGAGATCCATCAGGAAGGCGACCACGCGCAGCAGGTTGTCCGTGAACTTCGCGACGTAGGCGTCGTCGACGACCTTGGGGCGGAACGCCAGGGGCGCTGACTGGATGGTGGGCTCGATCTCCGGGCCGGTGATCTGCGTGAGGATCGTGGCCACGTTCATCGTGTACTGCGTGCGCTCCTCGGTGGTCCAGTCCGGTTCGTACACGCGCTCCTTGACGAGCTCTCCCTTGAACGGGCCGTAGGGGAAGGCGTTGACGGTGTAGACGTACAGGTCGTTGTCGTCGAGGAACGTCTTGACCCAGGCACGCTCCTGCTCATCACCCATCAACCGCTCGGCCGAGGCGTTGGAGATGCGCAGCGACACGCCCATCGGCTGGTCGGGGCAGAAGCGTCGCTTCACTTCGGGCAGGTAGGTCTCCAGGCTGTCGCGCATCTCGTCCCAGGTGTCGCCCGGGTGCACGAGGGTCGAGTACGTCAGATGGCCAAGGCCGTTTCCGAGATCCATGCGGAGTGCCCTCCAGGGTGCGCTAGTTCGGCAGTGAGACGTCCCACGCGGTCGTCTCGAGCAGGTTCTTCACCACAGTGAGGAAGGAGGCGGCGTAGGCGCCGTCGATCGCCCGGTGGTCCCATGAGAGGGCAAGTGCGCCCTTGGGGCGCACCGCGATTCCGTAGGAGCCGTCCTCGAGGGTGACGACGGCTGGCTGCATCGTCACCGCATCGAACGAAAGGATGCCGACGTTGGGCTGGTTGATGATCGGCATCGTCAGGACGCTGCCGAAGCTGCCGTTGTTGGTGACGGCGAACGTGGAGCCGGCGTAGTCGTCCGCTCCGAGCGTGCCGCTGCGCGCAGCGCCAGAGACCCGACTGAGCTCGATCGCCGTCTCCGCCACGCTGAGCGACTGCGCATCGCGCAGGATCGGGACGCTGAGACCCCCATCGCCCAGGTCCACGGCCACGCCGAGATGGACGGACTCACTGACGAGGAGCCCGTCGTCGCGGAACTCCGCGTTGAGCCGTGGGTACTGCACCAGGGCAAGGCTGACCGAGCGCAGCACGTAGGGCAGGTACGTCAAGGATGAGCCGTAACGCACCTTCCACGCACCGGTCAGCGCCTTCCTCGATCGGTCGACATTCGCGTAGTCGACCTCGGTCACGCTCCACGCCGTCGCCGATGCGCTCAGCGAGTCCCGGGTTCGCTGGGCCGTCAAACGCCGCACTCGCGAGTGCTGGAGGAGGTACTGGCCGGCCGCCGGGGCCGCCGGAGCCGCCGGGGCCACCGGAGCCGGCGATGCCGCGGGACGGGGTGTCGCCCGAGGGGTGCCGCCTGCCGCGCCGCGGGTGGCGTGGTCGTCACCGCAGCGACCACGTCACCCGCGCGCACCACCCGGGTGCCGGACGAGAGCGAGGCGATGTCGATGCCCAGCTCCGCCGCCAGCCGGCGCGCCTTCGGCGTGGACCTCCCACGCCTCGGCGCCGTCTGTCGCGCCGCGCCCTCAAGGTCGGTCGCGGCCGCTCCGCCAAGGTCGGTAGTTGCCGCTCCTCGTCGAGCCTCGAGCAGCGGGCCCCGCCCACCTCGACGACCGTGCCCACCTCGACCAGGAGCGCGGTCACCTGCCCGGCCGCCGATGCGACCACCTCGGTGTCGACCTTGTCGGTGGAGATCTCCGCGATCGGCTGGTCGACCACCACGGTGTCCCCCACGCCGACGAGCCACCGAGTGAGTTCGCCCTCGGCAACGGTCTCGCCGAACTGCGGCATGACGACATGGACCACGGTCGCTCTCCTCGGTCTTGGTGCGGCTAGTCGTTGACCATGGCCACCGCGGTGGCCACCGCCTTGGCGACGGACGGCAGCACTTCGTCCTCGAGGTGTGTTGCGAACGGAAGGGGCACCGATGCCGCCGCCAGCCGCTTCACCGGCGCGTCGAGATCGTAGAAGCCCTCGTCCGCGACGATCGAGGCGAGCGTGCCGCCCCAGCCGCCCTGGTACGGGTTCTCCTCGACGATGAGCATCCGGCTGGTCTTGGCGACGCTGGCCAGGACCGTCGCGACGTCGAGCGGCACGAGGCATGCGCAGGTCGATGACCTCCGCCGAGATGCCCAGGCTGGCCAGCTGCTCGGCGGCCTCGACGATGACGGGCATCGACCACGCCAGCCCGACGAGGGTGATGTCGCTGCCGGCCCGCACGACGTTGGCCTGGCCGAACGGGACGACGTGCCCCTCCGGAGCCGGCTCGCCCTTGGTGGCGAACAGCCCCTTGTGCTCGAAGAAGACGACCGGGTCATCGCTGCGGATCGGCGCTGGCCATCAGGCCCGACGACGTCGGCAGGCGTCGATGGTGCGGCGATCTTCGAGACCGGGAACGGTGAGCGCCCAGTTCTCGACCGCCTGCGAGTGCTGCGCACCGAAGCCGAGTCCGCCGCCGTTCGCCGTGCGCACGACGAGCGGCACCGTCACCTGCCCGCCGGTCATGTACCGGACCTTGGGCATCTCGTTGGCGATGTAGTCCCAGCAGCAGGCCAGGAAGTCGGAGAACATGATCTCCGCGACCGGACGCACCCCGGTCATCGCCGCGCCCATCGCCGCGCCGACGATCGCCTGCTCGGTGATCGGGGTGTCCCAGACCCGTGTCGGGCCGAACTCGTCGAACAGGCCCTGCGCGGTCTTGAAGACACCGCCGGCTGCCCCGATGTCCTCGCCGAGGCAGACGACCGAAGGGTCACGACGCATCTCGCGCGCGATGCCCTCGGAGACCGCGTCCCGGTAGGTGATCAGTTCCGCCATTGCGACCCTCCATCGGCCCAGACATCGGTGAACGCCTCCGACGGATCGCTCAGCGGGGCGGTCTTCGCCGCCTCGATCGCGTCGGTGACGATGCGCTGCGCATTCGCCTCGATCTGCTCGATCTCGTCTTCGGGGATGCCCCAGCTCGACGAGGTGTCCGCGCAGGACCTTCAGCGGATCGCGCATGAGCCACTGCTCGACCTCGCCCTCCGGCCGGTACTTCGCGGGGTCGGTCCGCGAGTGGCCGTAGTGGCGGTAGGTCATGCACTCGATGATGGTGGGACCGTCGCCGGCACGCGCCTTGGCGACAGCCCTGGCCACCTCGTCCCGCACCGTGACCACGTCGTTGCCGTCGATGACGATGCGGCGGCAGCGCGTACGCCGCGGCGCGATCGGCCGCCGGATGCTCCACCGCGGTGACCGCGCTGATCGGGGTGTACTCCATGTAGAGGTTGTTCTCGCAGACGAAGATCACCGGGAGCTTCCACACGGCGGCCAGGTTGAGCGCCTCGTGGAACGCGCCGATGTTGGTGGCACCGTCGCCGAAGAACGCCACGGACACCTGACCGGACTGCGCGAAGCACCGCCGACCACGCGGCACCGACGGCCATCGGCAGGTGCGAGCCGACGATGGCGTAGGAGCCCAGCATGTTGCCCTGCGCGTAGGTCAGGTGCATCGAGCCGCCCTTGCCCTGCGAGGAGCCCGGTGCGCTTGCTCATCAGCTCGGCGAGGCACGCCTCGGACGAGAGCCCGCGGGCCATCGCGTGATGGTGTCCGCGGTACGTGGCGAACACGTAGTCGTCCGGGTTCAGGGCCGCGCTCGTGCCGACGGCGACCGCCTCGTGGCCGGCCGCGAGGTGGGTGGTGCCCTTGACGAGGCCGGTCATGAAGAGGTCGTACGCGGCCTTCTCCGTGCCGCGGATCACCGCCATCTGCTCGTACCAGGCCTTCAGGTCATCGGTCGCCGACCGTTGCGGTCTCGTGTCATTCGGTGTCCTTCGCGAACTCGGCGTGGGTGGCAGGTGTTCCGGTGCGACTGCGAGTCGCGCAGCGTGTTCAGCGGCCCGCCCGTCGTGTAGTAGCGCTTGCCCGCGACGAGCAGCTCCTCGGCCGGGAACTTCGTGATGACCTCGCACCCGTCCTTGCGCACGACGACCTCCTCCTCGATGCGCGCGGCCGACCAGCCGTCCTTGGCCGGCCAGTACGTCTCGAGGGCGAACACCATTCCCTCCTCGAGCACCTCCGGGGCGTCGAACGAGACGAGCGGCTGAAGATCGGGCGCTCCCAGATGGACAGGCCGACGCCGTGGCCGTACTGCAGTGCGAACGCCGCCTCCTCGTCGGGAAGCCGAACTCCTCGGCGGTCGGCCACAGCCGCAGATGTCGGCCGTCGTCACGCCCGGCTTGACCAGTCTCGATCGCCCGGTCCATGTACTCGCGGCAGATCGTGTAGGCGTCGCGCTGCGCTGCGGACGCGCTGCCGACGGCGAACGTCCGGTAGTAGCAGGTGCGGTAGCCGTTGTAGCTGTGCAGGATGTCGAAGAACGCCGGATCGCCGGGTCGGATGATCCGGTCGCTGTAGACGTGCGGGTGCGGCGAGCAGCGCTCGCCGGAGATGGCGTTGACGCCCTCGACGTACTCGGTGCCCAGGTCGTACAGCGTCTTGGCGACCAGGCCGACGCACTCGTTCTCGCGGACGCCCGGGCGCAGGAACTCGTAGAGCTCCTCGTAGGCCGCGTCGACCATCGACGCAGGCCTGGGTGAGCAGCGCCGATCTCGTCGGCGGTCTTGATCCGGCGCGCCTCGAGGAACACCTGCTGGCCGTCGACGACGTTGAGGCCGAGCGCCTGCATGCGCGAACAGCACCGGCATCTCGATGATGTCGACCCCGACCGGCTCGTTCTGCAGGCCGTGCTCGGCGAGCACGTCGTAGACCTTCGCGGCCACGTCCTCGGCGCGACCGCGCCTTCGGACCGAACGTCGCCGCGCAGGGTGGAGATGCCCGCCCGCGCCCCGCCCCGATCTTCACCGCGCCGTGATGCGGCTCGTGGCCGGACAGTCCCGCGTCGGGTGCGAGGCGGCGTAGTCCTCGTCCAGCCACGGGTTGTGAGCTGGTGATGCCGGGCCGCCGAGCCGAAGTCCCACAGCACCGGGCTCCCGCCGCGTGGGCAGCACCGCGAAGCGGATCAGCTTGTCCATCGCCCAGGTGCCGATGTGGGTCGCGGTCATGTACCGGATGTTGGTGAAGTCGAAGGTCAGCAGGGAGCCGAGGTCGGACACCGCCAACGCGTCGTTGAGGCGCGCCAGGCGCTGCTCGCGCAGCCGCGCCATGTCGAGGCGGTTCTCCCAGTCGACATTCATGCTTCCGTACGTGGGCGACCCCATCAGTACCCTCCTCCAGAATGCGGACCGGCATTCTGTTCAGTGTAGATTAACGATCGGACGGCCGTGCTGGCAAATCGTTGGTTGCTACTGAACGATCAGGGGTTGCGTGCTTCGCACTCGGCCAACGATGGTCGGGTGGCCAGGTACTCGGCAGTGGCATGCTCGCGGTCGGCCTGGTTGTAGTAGGCGATCTCCACGAGTTCGAGGGCCAGGCCGTCCGGGTCGCTGAAGTAGCACCACCGCCAGCCCGACAACGGCCCCTCGTCCACCACGTTGATGTCCGAGTAGAAGTGCACGCCCTTGCCCTCGAGCTCGGCCTTCTTGGCGACGATGTCCTCGACCTTGAAGCACACGTGCGCTGCTCCCCGGTGGTTGTTGGGGACCGGGCCGCCGTTGTGCGTGAACTGCTCGGAGTACTCGATCAGCTCCATCTGCGACTTGTCCCCGACCCAGAAGCACACCTGACGCAGCTTCGCGCTCGGGACGCCCACGCCCTTCGCCAGCGCCGGGCCCTCGAACCACGGGGTCGGCTCGTTCGCGAACGGCAGGCCGAGGATGTCGTGGTAGAAGTAGATCGACCGATCGAGATCGCGGACGATCAGGCCCGCGTGATGGATCTGCTGCAGTTCAGCTCCCATGAGCGTCTCCTCCGGCTCGGCGCGGCTATACGGACTGGACGAGGACCTTGAGCTGATCCCCCGTCGGGTCGACCAGGACGTCGAAGCCCTTGGTGACGACGTCGGTCAGGGGGATGGTCGTGGTAACGGCCTTGGCCACCGGGTACTTGCCCGCGGCCACGAGCCGGATGATGCGCGGCCAGTCGGTGAGGTTGTAGCACCAGCTGCCGCGGATGCTGATCTCTCGGTTCGCCACCTCCATCATGTCCACGGTCGCCGGCTTGGTATGCAGGCCGGTCTGGACGACCTCGCCGCGAGCACGCGTGCTGGAGATGGCGGTGGTCAGGCCGGGCGTCGTGCCCGAGCACTCCACGGCAAGGTCGACGCCCACGCCGTCGGTGAGCTCGGCGATGAGCTCGGCGAAGCCGGGCTGAGTCGGATCGACGACGGGCCCGATGTCCATGGCCTGCGCCAGTCTGGCCCGGTTCGGGTTCGGCTCGGCGATGACCACGGTGGCCGCCCCGATCGCGCTCGCGTACATGGCCGACAGGACTCCGATCGGCCCCGCGCCCGTGACGAGCACGATGTCGCCACCGGTGACTCCCGCCCAGTCGACGCCGTAGGCCGCCACGGCGGCGGGCTCGATCAGCGCACCCTCGATGTCGGACACAGTGTCCGGCAGGACGGCCAGCTGCGACTCCTTGACGACGGCGAAGTTCGCGAGCGCACCGGTATCGGCGCTGAGGCCGGTGCAGGCCATCGACACGCACAGGTGACCATTGCCGCGACGGCAGTGGTAGCAGCGGCCGCACGTGATGATCGGGCAGATCGACACCCGGTCGCCCACCTTCACGTCATGCACGTCGGAGCCGATCTCCACCACCCTCGCGGAAAACTCGTGGCCCAGCGTCTGCGGGAGGGTTGCACCCGTCAGGGGGTGCGGGGACATCGGCGTGACGATCGGCCCGACCAGGTACTCGTGCAGATCGGTGCCGCAAATGCCGCAGTAGGCGATCTCGACGAGAACGTCGTCGGACGCCTTGATGGTCGGAACGTCGACCTCCTCGATGCGAATGTCCTTGGCACCGTAGAAACGTGCTGCCAGCATGTGCTGCTTCCTCTCCGGATGTGACCTAGACGACGGCGCGCTTGCCGCGCACCTGGCTGTAGACGATCGCCGCGACGACGATGAGGATTCCCTGGAAGAAGTAGGTGGACCACTGATCCAGGCCGAGGAAGGTCGTCGCATTGAGGACCTGGATGATCAGGCCGGCGCCGAGCAGGGTGCCGATGAACGTGCCGCGACCTCCGAGCAGGCTCGTGCCGCCGAGCACCACGGCCGTGATGGACGTCAGCGTGAAGTTGGCGCCCTGCGACGGATCGCCGATGCCGATCTGCGCCATCAGCATGAGGCCGCCGATGAAGACGCATGACGACACCGCCAGGTACTGCAGCATGACGGTGCGGTTCACCCGCACGCCCACCCGTCGAGCCGCCTCCTCGTTCGACCCGACGGCGCGAAGGGCCAGGCCCCAGCGGCTGTAGCGGAGGGCGAACTCGAGGGCGAAGGCGAACAACACGAGGACGATGAAGGCCACCGGGAAGGGGCCGATCTTCGTCTTGATGGCTCCGGTGATCGACGCGTTGATGATCCCGTCAGGCCCGTCACGCAGTACGAAGCTGAGGCCCTGGAGGCCGATGTAGACGGCAAGGGTCGCCGCCACTGGCGTGAACCTGCCGAAGCGGATGAGGAAGCCGTTGATCGCACCGGTGATCAGCGCGGCGATCAGCATGAGCACGATGCCCAGGAGGATCTGGCTGAACGGTGCGTCGCTGACGACGAAGAACGAGGCGATCACGACGAGGAAGCCAGCCAGCGGCCCGACCGACAGGTCGATGCCGCCGCCCATGAGGGCGATGGTCTGGCCCATCGCGATGAAGCCCAGTGCCGCGACAAGCCCTTGGATCGCGGTGATGTTGAACGCGGTGAAGTAGCGATCGTTCTGGCTGAAAACGTATGCGCCTAGCGCGACGATGACGATGGCGAGGATCAGCACGGGTGAGTAGTCGCCCTGCAGGAACCGCTTGACCCTGCTCGAGCGGGCGACCTTCGCGCCCTCCCCCTTCGCCGAGTGGCCGGTGGCGCTGACGGCAGCCGAGACGATGCGCTCCTCGGTGACCTCGTCACCGGCGAGCTCCTTGACCATGCGACCGCGCGACATCACGATCACCCGGTCGCACAGGCCCTCCAGCTCCTTGGCGTCGGACGAGTTCACGATCACCGGAGTTCCGTCCTCGGCCACCTCCCGGAGGATGCGGTAGATCTCGGCACGGGCTCCGACGTCGACACCCTGCGTGGGCTCGTCGGCGATGACGATCGACGGCTCCGACAGGAGTGCCCTCGCCATCACGACCTTCTGCTGGTTCCCGCCGGAGAGGGAGGCGACGTTGGTGTCCATGTTCGGCGCCTTGACAGCGAGTTCGGTCAGCTCGCGGCCGACCTCGTCGACCTCGGACCTGGTGCTGACGAAGATGGACGTGGTGAAGCGACGAAGCGCGACCAGAGCGGCGTTCTCACGGACCGACAGGGTCATCATCAGGCCCTCACGGTGCCGATCCGCCGGCATGTAGGCCGCCCGTGCGCGCTGGTCCTTGGCCGACCGGGGCTCCGAGTGGATCCGCACCTCGCCATCGAAGCGGGCGAGTCCGGCCAGGGCCGCCATGAACTCGCTCTGACCGTTGCCGACGACGCCGGCCACGCCGACGATCTCGCCCGTCTGCGCGCTCACGCTGATGTCGGTGAACCCGTCGCCCGGTCAGGCCGGTGATGGACAGGAACTGGCCGGCGCCCTCCCTCGCGAGGTGCTTCGGCGGGAAGGTGGAATCGAGCTGCCGTCCGACGATCCACGACAGCAGCTGCTCGTCCGTGACGTCCTCGACGTTCGATGTACCGCGGTACTTGCCGTCGCGGAGGACGGTCACCCGTTGGGCGATGAGCCTGATCTCGGCCAGGCGATGCGTGATGTAGACGATGGCGGTGCCGGCCGCCGCGGCCGTCCGGACGCGCTCGAAGAGGAGGTCGACCGAGGCCTGGCCCAGTGGGGCCGTCGGCTCGTCCAGGATGAGGACCTTGGGCTTCATGACAAGCGCCTTGGCGAGCTCGAGCAGATGCTTCTGCGCGATGCTCAGATTGCCCACCCGGTCCTCGAGGTGGGCCGTCGAGCCGACGTCGTCGAGCATCTCGCGCATGGCCTGCTTGCGCGAGCCTGCGCCGCTGAGGAACTCGCCGGGGACCGCGAGACGGATGTTCTCGGCGACCGTGAGGTCTTCGAGCACCGCCGGATGCTGGTGGACGATCGCGATCCCGAGCGCGGTGGCCAGATGCGGCGTGAGCGTGGCGATGTCCTCGCCGCCGAACGAGATGGTGCCTGCGTCGGGCTGGGTCGTGCCCGATGCGACGTTCATGAGGGTGGACTTGCCCGCGCCGTTCTCGCCGAGGAGCGCGTGCACCTCTCCCGGACGCACGTCGAAGGACACGTCGTTGAGTGCAGCAACGCCGGCGTAGTACTTCGAGATCCCGGAGAGGACCATCGTCGCCTCGGTCGCCACCATCGTCGCGGTGTTCTCGCTCACCAGTCCACCTGTTCCCTCGGGCAGGAATCGGAATTGCCTTGCACCGGATCGTGGGTGGCCGCGGAAGGACTCCGCGGCCACCCACTCGTTCCGGTGTTACTTCATCAGTGCTGCCTGATCCTCAGCCGAGAGCTGGGCGGACAGGTAGATGTCACCAGGCAGGTCCTTGCGGCACTGCACGGGCTTGCTCGGGTCGAGCGAGTCCTCGAAGATCTGGTGCTGGTGCGCGGTGGTTGTCGGAACCGTTCCCTTGGTGGCCACGGCCACCGCGTAGTCGATCGCGGTGCGGGCGTGGTCGTTGCCCGTCTGCACCGTGAACATCGGGAACTCGTTGCCCGCAGCCTTCTGGTCCTCCCAGAAGCAGCCGAGGACGTTGCCGTCCGAGGTGGCCAGTACCGGGATCTTCTTGCCGGCCTTGGTGAACTCGGGCAGCGCGCCGACGAGCGAGGGACCGAAGTCCGAGGCGATGCCGTCGATCTGCGGGTACTTGGCGATGGCGGCCGTGAGCACCTTCTGGCTCAGGGCCGGATCCCAGTTGGTGACCTCGAAGGGCGACTCGCCGATGAACTTGTACTTGCCGTCGGCGCCGAGCTCCTTGCGCAGCTCCTCAGCCATGAGCGTGCCCTGGCTGTTGCCCTTCGGGCCGCTCAGCACGAGGATGTTGCCGCCGTCCGGCAGTGCCTTCTTGAAGAAGTCGGCGTAGTTGTGCCCGTCGTTGGCCGCGTCAAGGGCGATGAACTTGGTGTAGTCCACGCCGTCCTTGCCACCGGGGAACACGCGGTAGGGAACCGTGACGACACCCGCGTCGAAGGCCTCCTTCAGCGTCGGCAGGATCGCCTCGCTGGCGTCCGGGAACACGACGAGGGCGTTGACGCCCTTGGCCACCATGCCCTGGATGTCAGAGATCGACTTCTGGAGATCGCCCTGGCCGTCGGTGTAGATCAGGTCCTTGACGCTGGGGCACTTGGCCGCCTCGTCCTTGCCCGAGGCCGTGGTGACCAGGCGCCAGGAGTTGCCGCCGAAGCCGTCGGCGAAGCCGAGGGTGATCGGGTCGGGACCGCACCACGAGGGAACGCCACCGGAGGCCGCTGCCGACCCCGCGGCGGAGGCCGCCGCTGAACCTGCTGCAGACGCCGCTGCCGACGATGCGGCAGGCGCGGCCGAGGAGGCTGCTGCTGCAGCCGAGGTCGCGGCCGCTGCGGCCGAGGTCGATTCCGAAGATGTGGTTGAACTGCTGCAACTGGTCAGCGCGAGAGCTGCTGCTCCAACACTTGCGACCAAGATGACGCCGTAACGCGAGCGTGTCATCTGTTCTTCCCTTCTTGTTGGGGCGGCACCTACGCCGCACTTTCCCGATGTACTCACCGGAAATCCGAGGATGGACGTGCGTGGCGCCGAGGCGCCGGGGCGAGGCGACTAGGTAGTCGCCTCGATTGTTCGTTTCTCACCGAAGACGCGGTTGCGAATTCCCTTCCAGTCGACGGTGTAGAGCGCGACACCGATGGCCAGGGCGAACGCCTCGACCAGGGTGCGAGCGGCGAAGGAGACGCCGAGAGCCAGCACGAACGAATCGAGCTGGGACAAGAACAACGCCGCCAGAGCGGTGGCGATGGGGAAGCCGCGACCGCCGAGCAGCGAGGTTCCGCCGAGGACGACCGCAGCAACGGACGGGAGGAGGTACGAGTCGCCCTGGTAGGCCGTCGGCTTGTTCAGGATGCCCGCGAGCAGGCAGCCGGCGAGCCAGTACAGGACCATTGCCCACACGTAGGCACCTGTGCGATGACGCCGGACGCGCAGGCCTGCTGCCCACGCCGCGACGGGGTTGGCCCCGACCGCCTCGAAGCGCCTGCCGGCGACGGTCTTCTTGACCGCGACGGTGACGATGGCCGTGGCGGCAACGGCGAAGTAGACGGCATTCGGGATGCCGAAGCTGATGCCTGCCGAGATCTTCGCGAGCAGGTCAGTGGTCTGGCGCGGGATGCCGCCGGACAGCCACAGCACGACGGCATACAGCAGGGCGTTCATGCCAAGCGTGGCGATGATCGGGTTGAGCCCCAGCCGGCCGATGACCAGGCCATTGAGGGTGCCGGCGATCAGCAGGACGACCAGGGCGATGAGCACGGCCTTGAGGAGCTTGGAGTCGTCGCCCGCGGCCTGATGGGTGGCGATGACGACCGTCAGTGACACCGCACCGGGGACCGACAGGTCGATGCCGCCCTGCTGCACCACAAGTGTCTGGCCCAAGGCGACGATCGCCAGGACCGAGGCGAACGGCAGCATGCCGAGCAGGGGGCCCTTGGTGACACTGGACGGCGCGATGACGGCGCTGAGGATGAACAGGCCGACGACGGCGACCGTGACGGTGATCATGCCGCGCGGAACGCGATCCCAGAACGGAGCCCGCTCCGCGACCTTCGTCGCCGACGCCTGCGACATTCCGCCTCCCGAACCGGTCCGGAATCGTTAGATTGTGGTTATCACCACAACGTTTAGCCAGACTGTACGAAGTAGCCGCGCTGTTCACAATAGATTTACATAACGGCTTGATAACGTCCGTTTCGTGCGCTCTGGCTGCACAGCCCGACCCCAGAGCGCCCGTTTTCAGCGCTGATCGGCCGCGCGGGCGCGCAGTTCGCCCTTGCGGATCTTCCCCGTGGCCGTCTTCGGAAGGTCGTCGAAGACGACAGCCGCGGGGGCCTTGAAGTGGGCCAGGCGCGAGCGCACCAGGGCGATGATCTCCTCGGCGGTGACCTCGGTGCCCGGAGCCGTCGTGACGAAGGCCACCGGCACCTCTCCCCATCGGTCGTCGGGGCGAGCCACCACGGCCACCTCGACCACGAGGGGGTGGGAGGCGATGACGTGCTCCACCTCGACCGACGAGATGTTCTCTCCGCCGCTGATGATGATGTCCTTCGCCCGATCCCGGATCTCGATGTAGCCGTCCGGGTGCATCACGGCCAGGTCGCCGGTGTGCAGGCCCTCAGGCCGCAGCACTGCGGCCGACGCGGCCGGATCGTCGAGATAGCCGACCATCACGGTCGCCGACCGGATCACGATCTCGCCCATCGTCGCGCCGTTGGCCGGCACGTCCTCGCCGTTCGCATCCAGCACGCGCGCCTCGTCCACCACGATCGTGGGCACGCCCTGACGCGACATCAGCCGAGCCCTGTCCTCGAACGGCAGCCCCGACCATTCGGGCAGCGGCGTGCAGACGAGCGACGGTCCGTAGGTCTCCGTCATCCCGTACAGGTGCACCACCGACATGCCGGCGCGCTCGGCACGCATGATGGTGGCCGGCGACGGCGGCGCCCCGCCGACAGCGACGCGAACGGGCGTCTCGAAGACGGCGGCCTCCAGGTCAGCCTGGGCGACAAGGGACGTCAGCACCACCGGCGCCGCGCACAGGTGCGTCACCTCGTGCCGATGCATGGCGGCGATCGCGGCAGGCGGATCCGGCCGCGTCAGGCACACGTGGGTTGCGCCGACGGCCGTGACGCCCCAGACCAAGCACCACCCGTTGCAGTGGAACATCGGCAGGGTCCACAGGTACACCGAGTCGGGACCCACGTCGAAGCTCGCCGAGGATCCCAGCGCGTTGAGGTACGCCCCGCGGTGGGTGTAGACAACGCCCTTGGGCCGTCCGGTCGTACCGCTCGTGTAGTTGACCGCGATCGGCTCGAGTTCATCCGCGGGATCGACCATGCCGACGCCCGGCGGCGTCAGCGCCAGCCACTGCTCGTACTCGGTGTCGGACGAACCCGAGGCCGGGATTGTGACCACCCTCCGCAGATGTGGCCGCGCCGCCAGCACCGCCGTCAGGCCCTCGGCGATCTCGGCATCGACGATCAGCACGCTGGCCGCTGAGTGGTCGAGGATGTAGGCGTACTCGTCGGGTCCCAGCCGTGTGTTGAGCGCCACCAGGGCGGCGCCGCACCCCGGCACTCCGAAGTGCGCCTCGAGCATCGGCAGGCCGTTCGGCGCAAGGACCGCGACCCGGTCGCCGGTCCCGACGCCCTCGGCTCGGAGCGCATCGGCGAGCAGGTCGGCCCGCTTCAGCAGTTCTGGGTAGCTCACGTCCGGCCGGCCCGGCGCGATCACCGCCCGCACATCCCGACGGCTCGCGGCCGCGCGCCGCAGGAAGGCGAGCGGAGTCAGTGGGACGCTGGTCGCCGCCATGGGTCAGGTCAGCAGGTGATCGACGAACCAGTTCGTCGCCTCGCGCGCCGCCACCTGGAGCTTGCTCTGGTCGCTGTACAACGTCATGTGCGTGGTGTGCGGAAGCACGTGCAGCCTCTTCTTGGCCGTCGGCAGTGCGTTGTAGGCACCGATCTCAAGGTCCCACAGTGTCAGGTCGTCGCCTTCAGCGACGATCATCAGCGTCGGAGTGTCGTAGACGCGTCGCGCGAACGGGATGATGTCGTAGTTCAGCAGCAGGTCGACCGATTCGACGGTGCTGCTGTTCTGGTACAGCGGCGCCTCCGCTGCCTTGAGCGCCGCGAAGGTGTGGAAGGTCTCGGGGAAGGGCCACGTCGACAGGTCGCGCTCGGGCTCAGCAGTGGCGTGCGGGATGTGCAGACGGGTGTCCGGATCGGCGAAGCGGCGCTCGCGATCGTCAAGGATCGCCGCCCAGAGCTTGCGATACCCCATGGTGCCGTGCACGCGGCGCATGTTCTCGTAGCCGTCGACCACGGGGATCTGGCTGACGATCACCTTGACCCGCGGGTCGGTTGCCGCGAGTACGATGACGTGACCTCCGGAGTACGAGATGCCCCAGGCCCCGATGCGCTCGGCATCAACCTCGCTGCGGGTGGTCAGGAAGCTGATCGCGTTCTGGTAGTCGCGAATCTGCATCCAGGGATCCAGATGCTGGCGCGGCTCGCCGTCGGACACGCCGAGGTTCCGGTAGTCGAAGACCAGCGCGGCGATGCCACGCTCGGCGAACGCCTGCGCGTAGTACGGCATCACCAGTTCACGGACGTAGCACCAGCCGCCTGCGAGCACGACGGCTGGATGCGGGCCGGCACCGTCGGGAACGTAGAGCCAGGCGCGCACCGTCGCGCCCTCGCTGGTGAACTCGACATCGAGGCGTTCGGTCATGGCGTTCCCTTCGACTCCGATTCAAGGAAGCGGGCAAGGCCGGCCATGTCGGCATCACCGAACCCGTTCGCGCAGGCGCGCGCCACCTCGTCGCGGACGGCCTCCGCGACGACCGCATCGACGCCCCGCTCATTCGCGAAGCCGGTGATGAGGTTCATGTCCTTCAGCGTCAGCGCGAGACTCATCGCCACCGGGGTCGACGAGTCGAGATAGGCCGCCCGCTTGTAGTTGACGAAGGGCGCGGCGATGACGCTGTCCTGGAAGATGTCGTAGACGGCGTCGGCCGGTACGCCAGCACTCGTCGCGATGGTCAACGCCTCGCTCAGGGCCGAGTTGAGCGTGAACACGACGAGGTTCACCGCCAGCTTCATGGCCTGGCCGGCTCCTGCTTCGCCCAGGTAGGCCACCTTCTTGGCGAACGTCCTCAGTACCGGCTCGGCCTCGTCCACGCCGCTGCGGTCGCCACTGGCCATGACGAGCAGCTGCCCAGCCGCGATGGTCGGGACGCTGCCGGACACCGGAGCATCGACGAACCGGGCGCCGGCGGCTGTGAGGGCCGCGTCCAGCTCACGAGCGGCCGCCACCCCGCTCGTGGCCATGTCGCAGACGACGGTGCGCGGACGCAGGACGTCCAGGAGGTCCGGATCCAGGAGGACGGCCCTGGTGGTCGGGCCGTCGGCCAGCATGCTGATCACCAGGTCGGCGGAGGCCACTGCGGCTGCCGGCGTGGCGGCGACCACGCCACCGGAATCGGCGACCACGGCCTCGGCCGCCGCAACGGTGCGGTTCCATGCGATGACGTGGTGGCCGGCCTCGCCGAGCTTGCGGGCCATTGCCCCGCCCATGCGCCCGGTGCCGAGGATCGCGACGTCAGCCATGTCGGGGGTCCACGAGGATCTTGCCGTTGGCGGTACCCGCGACGAGCGGCTCGAGTCCGCGCGCCACCACGTCATCCAGCGGCACGGCATACGCCGGCAGCACCTCCGACAGGTGCACGCGGTCGAGAAGGGCCAATGCCTCCGGGATATCGGTGCCGCACACATGGGCCACGGTCGTCTGGACGTTGACCTCGCGCAGGACGATGTCGGCCAGGTTCAGGGGCTGAGGGGTCTTGTTGAGGCCCACCAGCACGACATTGCCGCCCCGCGCGGCGAGCGCGAAGGCCCGCTCCGCCGATCCGAGTACTCCAGATGTCTCGAACACCGCCTGAGCGCCGTCAGGAAGCAGGCCGCGGATCTCGGCCGGCGTGATGTCGGGCGTGATGAGGACGGTCTGCGAAGCGCCGAGGCTGGTCGCGACGGCGAGCCGGTCCGCGTCGATGTCCATGGCGATGACGGGACCGTCGTGGCCGCTCAACGCCGAGCAGATGAACGATCCGATGGCACCCACGCCGAGCAGCACCACGACATCGCCGGGCTCCACATGAGCGCGCCGGACGCTGTGCATGCCCACGGCAAGCGGCTGCGCGAGCGCCGCATCCAGGTCCGGGCAGCTGTCGGGGATACGCACGCAGATCCCCGAGGGTGCCGCGACGAACTCCGCCAGCCCGCCGTCGATGCTCAGGCCGAGCGTGTAGTACTTCGCGCACAGGTTCGTCCGGCCCGCCCGGCACCACGCGCACTGCCCGCACGAGACGCCGGCACCGCAGGCGATGCGCTCGCCCACTCGATGCAGCGCGTTCGCACCAGCGGCCACCACGGTGCCGATGAACTCGTGGCCCAGCGTGGTGGGCCCGACATGCCCGCTGCCCGGATGCGGCGTCGTGAGCGGGACCATCATCGGGCCCTTCGCGTACTCCGTCGCATCCGTGCCGCACAGCCCGTTGTAGGTCACCTGCACCACGAGGTCGTCGTCGCCGTACTGCGGATCAGGGCGTTCCTCGACCCGAAGATCACCGGGCGCGTAGAGGACTCCGGCCTTCATGATCAGCCTGCGGACGAGGTGTAGTGGACCTTGACCTGGTCCTTGTCGTCGAGCACCGTCTGGATCGCCTTGTCCGCCTCGTCGAGCGAGAAGGTGCGGGTCACCAGTGGCGTGAGGTCGATGCCCGTGCGGGCGAGGAAGGAGATCGTCTGTGGCCACACTCCCGGGGATCCGATGATCCCGCGCGCCTGCAGCTCCTTGGACTGGAACAGTCCGAGCTTCGCCGGCGCACTGCCGCCGACGTCGATGCCGATGTAGACCAGCCGAGCGCGGAAGCCGGCCACCTCGAGCGCTGATGCCATGGCCGCGGGCTTCCCACTGGCCTCGAACACCACGCTGGCGCCCTTGCCTCCGGTCAGCTCCAGGACGTCGTCGAGGAAGGACGCGCTCGTCGGATCCACCGCGACGTCCGCTCCGAGTCGCTTGGCGATCTCGACGCGCGCTGCCGATGGCTCAGCGACGATCACCCGAGCACCCTTCGCGGAGGCGGCGGCGACCACGCCCAGTCCGATGGGACCGGCTCCCAGGACCACCGCCGTGTCGCTGCCGTCGAGGTTGTCGGCACGGACGGTCGCGTAGTACCCGCAGCTGAACGGCTCGACAAGCGCCCCCTGCGTCCAGCTGAGGTTGTCCGGCAGCTTGTGCAGCCACGACTCCTTGGCGACGAAGTACTCCGCGCCGGCGCCGCTGATGCTGAAGCCGAAGTGCTCCATGCCGATGACGCACTCGCCCACGACCCGGTCGCCCGACTTCAGCCCGGACACCTTCGCGCCGGTGTCGACGACCTCGGCCGACCATTCGTGTCCCGGGATGATCGGGTAACCGAACGGGATGATGTAGCGGCCCTCGAGCAGTTCGATGTCCGAATGACAGATGCCCACCGCCCGACTCGCCAGCAGCACCTCGTCATCGGCGATGGCCGGCACGTCGATGTCATTGACGCCGAAGGCGCCCGGGGCTGTGAACTGAAGAGCCTTCATGGCTGCCCGTCCCTCTCCTGTAAGTGTTCAGCAATGCTTGCCACACTCTAGGAATTGAGGGGTCACCTGTCCACCATTACTGAACAAATGGCCGGGAGGATTCACATGCCCGGGAGGATTCAGCCGTCGGAGCCCTCCGGCGGCACGAAGTGGTGGACCACCCAGATGCCGCGGGCGGGTGTGGTGCCCGGATTGGTGAGCAGATGCGGGACGGACGGATCCAGCGACATCGACTCACCTGGCTCGAGCCGGTAGGTGTCGAAGCCGTACGTGATCTCGAGCACGCCACTGAGCAGGTAGCCGTACTCCATGCCCTGATGGCGCAGCATCCGTCCGTCGTTCGTCGAGCTGCTGCCGGCCGGGTAGATGATCTCCATGAAGTCCAGGTTGCGGTCGCGGTTCGATGCGAGCTGCTCCCAGATGACACCGGAGTCCATGACCAGCCTGGGCCGGTCGGTCGGGTGCACGATGGAGATCCGCTCGACGTCGCCCTCGTGGGTCCACGCGTCGGCGGGCGAGCTGAAGTCGGAGCGGCTCACCGTCCCGTGCACGGGGTCGGTCACCGTCATCGACGGCGGCGGCACCTGCTCGGGACGGCCGTCGGGGCGGAACAGCTCGTCGATCGAGACGCCGAGCAACTGGGCCATCGAGTACAGCGTGGCGACCGACGGCTGCGACTTGCCGTTCTCCATCTGCGAGATGAAGGACGGCGACACACTCAGCTGGCGGGCCACCTCGCGCAGGGACATGCCCGACCGGAGCCGGACGTCCTTGAGTCGTGAGCCGAGGTTCACGACGGCATCGGCGCGGGGCTGATCGGCGGCGTCAACGACCGTATCCGTCACGCCGTGCCCCCCTCTTCCGCCGGTGTTTGTGAGCGTACCTGCCTGCCATTGCCTGGCCGTAAACGGCTCGCTGCCTACTCATCTAGACCAGAACCATTCCACCATCAATCATGATGACCTGCCCGGTGAGGTAGTCCGAGTCCGAGGACGCCAGGTAGAGGGCGGTGCCGACGATCTCCTCCGGAGCCGCCGCCCGGCCGCGCAGGATGCCCGCCGAGAAGTCCTCGATCGCCTGCCCGGGCTTGGTCGAGTCGCCGATGCTCATCAGGTCCTCGTCCAGCTTGTTCCACAGCGGCGTGGCCACCACGCCTGGAGCGAACGCATTGCACGTGATGTTGTACTCCGCGAGTCCGCGGGCCGCTGCCTGCGTAAGCGCGTTGACGGCGAACTTGCTCGCCGAGTAGGGGGCGAAGCTCGGATAGCCCTGACGTCCGGCGATCGACGACGTGTTCACGATCTTGCCGCCGCCGGTGGGGATCATCCGGCGAGCGCCCTCCTGGATGCCCAGCAGGACGCCGAACGCGTTCACGTCCATGATCGAATGCCAGTTCTCGTCGGTGACGTCGAGAAGGTGCATCGGGATGTTGAACCCGGCGTTGTTGAAGAGCACGTCGAGCCGGCCGGCCTCCGACACGAAGGCGTCGAGTGCGGCCACCACCTGGTCGCGCTTGCTCACGTCGGCGGACAGGGCGATCCCCGTGAGTCCCTCGGCCTCGAGTTCGGCGACCACCCGTTCCGCGGACCCGGCATCGAGGTCGACGACGCCCACCGTCGCACCCTCGCGGGCGAGACCGAGCGCGAATGCCCGGCCCATGCCGCTGCCGGCGCCGGTGATGACGATGCACTTGCCAGCCACTCTGCCGCTCATCAGAACCTCCTTGGCGCACGGGGCGCCATCATGGCTAGTGCCAGTTGTCGAAGTCGGCGACCGAGTACGACTCGCCGGGCTGCATGAAGCTGACCGCGAAGGCGAAGCAGCGCACGCCTTCGTCGCCGGCCCGAAGTGAGTGCGCCTCGTCGGGGCCGATGTGCACCATCTCGCCCGGCACCATCTCCCGCTCCTCATCGCCCACGCGCATCGTGCCGCCACCCTTCAGCACGTAGTAGAACTCGTGCGAGTTGTGACGATGCGGCTCGATGGACACGCCCGGGTCGAGCTGGAACTCGTTGACGAACTCGAGGTAGGAGCCCTCGGTCGCGCTCCGCAACGACTCCTTCGGGTACATGAACCAGCTCGTGACAGTGCCGTGATGCTCGGAGATGGGCTCCATGTCGGTGGTGAGGATCCTCAGCATGCATTCTGCCCCTACGCCGGGATGACGCGCTCGCGGCGCAGGCGCTCGAACAGGGCGCCGAAGGAATCCAGGGAGACGCTGGCGTCCATGAAGCCATGCCGGCGGCTGTTGGCCATGTCGGTGAAGCACTCCAGGGGACGATTCATGTCGGCGTCGGTGTGCCACCACGACGCGACCCGGCTCAGCTCGCCCTCCACGAGTCCCTCGCGCGCGGCGATGGCGGCCCAGGCCGCCTCCATACCGACCATCTGCTCGACGAGGGGCCGCGGTGCCGTGTCGTAGCCCTCCGGCTCGACGCCCAGCAGTTCAGCGATCCGTGGCCACATCCACTTCCAGCGGAAGACGTCGCCATTGGCGGTGTTGTACGCCTGGCTCGGCAGGCCCTCGGTCGAAGCGGTCCACACCATCTGGCGGGCGAGCAGGTCCGCGTCGGTCATGTCCGTCAGGCCGTTCCACTGCACCTCGTTGCCCGGGAAGATGAACGGCCGGCCCAGTTCCTTGCACAGGGCCGCCTGCACCGACAGGGTCATGCCCATGTTCATGGCGTTGCCGACGGCGAACCCGATGACCGTGTGGGAGCGATGCGTGCTCCAGGAGAAGCCGTGCTGGGCGGCGGACGCCCACAGTTCGTCCTCCTGGGCGTAGTAGAAGTTGGGCAGTTCGAGTCGTGGTTCGTACTCGTGGAACGGCGTCTCGCGGCTGGCGCCCTGGGCGTAGGCCTCGAACGGGCCGAGGTAGTGCTTGAGTCCCGTCATCAGCGACACGTGCCGGACCGTCCCACCCGGTGCCACCGCAGCGAGCACGTCGCGGACGATGCCGCTGTTGACGGCGATGTTCTCGGCCTCCGTCGGCATCCGCATCCAGACGGCGAAGAAGACCGCCGTCGGGGCCACCGAGCCGAGCTGGGCCACCACGGCGTCGGGATCCGTGAGGTCCACGAGGATCGATGACACCCCTGGGATGTCGACTGCCGACCGACGGGAGACCCCGGTGACCGCCCACCCCTGGTCGACCAGCTCATGGCACAGCGCCTGGCCGGCGATGCCGGTAGCGCCCACGACCAGCGCGTGACGGTCACCTGTGACGGGTTGGGACATGGGGAGACTCCTTGCTTCTGTTTGCCGTGACTGCACGGATCGTAGAAGCCGGTCCCCCATATGTAAAGCAATACTGGACGATTAGTGGAGAGTGTGGCTTCCTAGCCGACCAGGCCGGCGGCTCGCTCGGCCGCCTCGACCACGTTGGCGATGAGCATCGCGCGGGTCATCGGCCCGACACCGCCGGGCATCGGCGCCACGAAGCCGGCCACCGACATGACGTCCGGGTGCACGTCCCCGACGAGGCCGGTCTCCGTGCGGGTGATGCCCACGTCGAGCACGGCCGCCCCCGGCCGGACCACTTCGGCCGTGACCAGGTGCGGCACCCCGGCCGCGGCCACGATGATGTCGGCCCGGCGCAGGTGGGCGGCCAGATCCCGCGTCCCGGTGTGGCACAGGGTGACGGTCGCGTTCTCGGACTTGCGCGTCAGGAGCAGGCCCAGCGGTCGGCCCACCGTCACACCGCGCCCGACCACCACGACCTCAGCCCCGTTGATCGCGACGTCGTACCGGCGCAGCAGGTCGACGATGCCGCGGGGAGTGCACGGCAGCGGTGCGGGCTCGCCAAGAACAAGGCGTCCGAGATTGGTCGGATGCAGGCCGTCGGCGTCCTTGCCCGGATCCATGAGGGTCAGCACCCGGTTGGCATCCAGGTGCCGAGGCAGGGGCAGCTGGACGATGTAACCGGTCACGGACGCGTCCGCATTCAGGCGTTCGATCTCGCCGTCGAGCTGCTCCTGCGTGGTGTCGGCCGGCAGGTCGATGCGGATGGAGGCGATCCCCACCTCGGCGCAGTCCTTGTGCTTGCCGCCGACGTAGGCGTGGCTGCCCGGATCGTCGCCGACCAGAACCGTCCCGAGTCCGGGCATCACGCCGGCCAGGCGAAGGGCGTCCACCCGAGTCCGCAGGTCCGCCTTGACCTGGGCCGCTGTTGCCTTGCCGTCGAGGAGGACTGCTGTCATGGCGCCATTCTGCCGACGACCAGCGCCCGCCTCCCGTGCACCCCCGCGATCGCTCAGCGCGTGGACGGACGGCGGCTAGATGATGTTGCGGATGCTGCCGCCGTCGATTCCCCAGACGCTGCCCGTGACGAAGGACGCGCGTGCCGAGCTGATGAACACCACGACGTCCGCGACCTCGTCGGGAGTGCCGAGCCGGCCCGCCGGCAGCTCTCGCTTGCGCATCTCGTGCTCGACGGCCTCCTTCGGCGGCAGGCCGTAGAAGGTCCCCATCGTCTCCGCGAACCCACCGGGCTTCGTCCAGAACTCAGTCCAGATGGGACCGGGCGCGACCGCGTTGATCCGGATCCGGGGTCCCTCAGCCCGCGCGAGGGCCTTGGTCAGTGACAGCACGGCAGCCTTCGACACCGAGTAGTCGATCGGGACTCCCTCGGGCTGACGGGCGAGATCGGAGGCGTTGTTGGTGATGACGCCGTGTCCCTGCTCGCGCATCACCGTCAGGGCACGGCGGATCGCCCGCACCTGGGACATGAAGTTGACCTGGAAGGTGGCGTCCCAGTCGGCGTCGCTAAGGTCGTCAAACGATCGCACGGCGCCCTTGCCCACGTTGTTGAACAGGATGTCGAGCTGCCCGCCGGTCGCGGTGAGGAGCGTGTCGAACGCCGAGTCGATTCCCGCAGCCGTTGCCAGATCGGCCACGGCGGTGTGCGCCCGCGAGAACGCACCCACCTGCTCGGCCGTGATGCGCAGCTCCGCCTCGTCGTAGTCGGCCAGGGCGAGGACGGCTCCCTCGCGCGCGAACGCCAGCGCCGTGGCGCGGCCGATGCCCGTGCCGGCTCCCGTGATGAGGACGACCTTGCCCGTCAGTTCGGTATCCATCAGTGGGTACTCCTTGGGAGGTTGGTGGCGGGGACCGAGTCGTGGGTTCTGGCGCGGGCGGCGGCCAGCTGCTCGCGGGTGCGGGCGACGACGTCGGGGAGGCCGTCGTCCAGCTCGCGCATGCGGAAGTGCTCGTTGATGATCTCGACGCCCCATGGCAGCGACCAGCCCGACCGCATGCAGGTGGCCGCGAACTCGGCGACCGGGAACTCACCCTGACCGGGCAGGAGACGGCGCAGGCACGTGTCGTCGTAAGGATCGCCGACCGGCTCGGCGGTTCCGTCGTCGAGCTCGATCGCGAGGATCAGGTCGATCGGGACGGCCGCGACGTCGGCCATCGTGGCTCCCGAGCGCTGGACGTGCCACAGGTCGATGAGCAGTCCGCCGGCCGGATGACCGGCCTGCGTCGCCACCTGCACCGCGGAGTCCAGTGTGCTGATGTTGGCGAACGGCATGAACTCCAGCGCCACCCGCGTGCCGTGCTCGGCGGCCTCCGCCGCGAGGCCGTGGAACGCATCGGCCCAGAACGCGATGTCGGGCGTGGAGACGTCGTCGAGGTCGGGCGCGACCTTCACGTGATGGGCACCGAGGACCTCCGCCGCGTAGAACAGGAGGGCCTTGTTCGCGTCGGACAGCTCGCGCTCGGGCCCCGTGGTCCACCAACGGGTCAGGAACTCGAGTTCGACGTAGTCCATTCCGCTGTCGTCGAGGATCACGGCGAGCGTGGCGAGGTCGGAGTGCTGGAGGTAAGCCCTCAGGTCGAAGTCGAGGAGGCCGAAGGCACGAAATCCGGCCCGCGAGGCGGCGGCTATCCGGTCCGGGAGGGTCAGCGGGCTGGTGTGCCGACCCGGGTAGGGCGCGGCGTCACCGGCCGTCGTCCAGCAGGTGGCCAGGAGCCGCTCCGAGGGTGGCTCGACGCTCATCACCCGAGTGTGTCACCCCTGACTTAACACTTGTCCGGATTCGGCCAACCTCCCCGGCCTCCGAGACGGCGTGCTCAGGCGCGACGCGCGCCGACCCCGACGGCCGCGAAGGTCAACGCCACGCCGGCGAGCAGCGTCCACTGCACGGTGTTCCCGCCCACCGGGGCGACGAGATCGAGCAGGAGCGCTGCGGACAGCTGCCCGGCGATCGTCACCAAGGCGAAGACGAGCACGCCGTACCGGGGCACCGCCCAGGAGGCGGTCACGATGAAGATCAGACCGAACAGTCCGCCCAGGTACATCCACCACGGCCCCGTCGTGGGTGCGGTCAGCTGCGCCCCGAACCACACGACCCCGACGGCGACGCCGAGGGCCAGCCCGACCGTGCCGAAGACGAAGTTGAGCCAGGTGGTGGCAATCGGCTGGCGCGACGCGACTGTGACCCGTCCGTTGAGCGCCTGCTGGACCGCGACGAGGCAGCCCCCGACGAACGCGGCCGCCAGTGCCGGCGCCGACAGCTGCGCCCCGGACAGTCGGCCCGAGGCAGCGACAACGACAGCAAGGATCGCGATGCCGGCCGCCAGCGCCCGCCGGCCTGTGGCACTGGTGCGGCTGATCGGGCTGAGCCCGACGCGGTCGACGATGATCGAGTTGACCGTCTGACCGGCGACCATGCCCACCGAGAACAGCGCCACCCCCATCAGCGCCGTGGCGAAGCTCTGGCAGGCGATGAAGGCGCCGCCGAGGAGCCCCGCCGGCAGCGCCCACCAGGCCAGCTCACCGGACCGAACGGCGTGCGGCAGCCGCGTCACGCCGGAGCGCACGGACGGCGACACGACAAGGGCGATGCTGAGCAGAACCAGTCCGGTGGCGAACGAGATGAGGGCCGCCTGGACGCCGTTGCCGATATGGCGAGTCAGCTCACCGTTGGCACGGGCCTGGAGCGCGTTCATGAAGCCGCTCAGGACGACGATCGCGACGAACGGCCCCGGGCGCAGTGGCCGAGCGGTCACCGGGCTGCCGCGCGACGTCGTCTCGCCGTAGCCTCCACGCGGGCGAGCCTAACCCGACGACACCGACACCTAAGCCTGACGTCGCTCCCCTCGCCGAGTGCGACGCGGGGCGTAGACCTCGGCGGGAAGCTCAGTGGAAGAAGTGCCGCGTTCCCGTCAGGTACATCGTCACTCCCGCGGCCTGTGCCGCGGCGATGACCTCCTCGTCGCGCACGGATCCGCCCGGCTGGACGACGGCGGCGATGCCTGCGTCGAGCAGGACCTCGAGTCCGTCCGCGAACGGGAAGAACGCGTCCGAAGCCGCGACGGAGCCGACGACGCGATCGCCGCCGCGCTCGACCGCGAGACGCGCCGAGTCGACCCTGTTGACCTGCCCCATGCCGACGCCCACCGCCGCACCGTTCTTGGCCAGCAGGATGGCGTTCGACTTCACCGACCGGCAGGCGCGCCACGCGAACTCGAGGTCGCGCAGCGTCGCGGCGTTCGCGGGTTCTCCGCTGACGAGGCGCCAGGCACTGGGATCGTCACCGTCGGCCTGGATGGTGTCGCCGGTCTGCATCAGCAGGCCACCGGAGATCGACCGCGTCTCGATGCGCGTTCCCATGTGGGAGCCGGCAACCCGGAGCACGCGCAGGTTCTTCTTCTTGCTGAGCACGTCGAGGGATCCGGGCTCGTAGTCCGGCGCAATGATCACCTCGGTGAATACGTCACCTATCGCCTCGGCCATCTCGGCGCTGACCGGGCGGTTCGTCGCGATGACGCCGCCGTAGGCCGACACCGGATCGGTGGCGTGCGCCTTGCGATACGCCTCGGCGATGTCGAGACCGACGGCGATGCCGCAGGGGTTCGCATGCTTGATGATCGCCACCGCCGGCTCGAGGTGATCGAAGGCGGCCCGCCTGGCTGCGTCTGCGTCGACGAAGTTGTTGTAGGACATCGGCTTGCCCTGCAACTGCTTCGCGCCAGCCAACGAGGGCTCGTGATGCGCCGACACGTACACCGCTGCGCGCTGGTGCGGGTTCTCTCCGTACCGCAGCACATCTGAGCGCATCCATGCGGCGCCGACCCAGGTCGGGAAGCCGCCGCCCTCAGGATCAGGTGCGACGACGCTGCCCAGCCACGACGCCACCGCGATGTCGTAGGTCGCCGTGTGCGAGAAGGCCTCGACCGCCAGGCGCGCCCGCTCCTCCAGGGTGAAGCCGCCGCGGGCCACGGCGTCGAGCACGTCGGCGTAGCGCGTCGGCGTCGTGACGATGGCGACGTTCGCGTAGTTCTTCGCGGAGGCTCGGACCATCGCCGGCCCGCCGATGTCGATCTGCTCCACGCAGTCGTCGATGCCGGCGCCGGACGCGACGGTGTCCTGGAACGGGTACAGGTTCACGATGACGAGCTCGAAGGCCAGGATCCCGAGGTCCTCGAGCGCCTCGCGGTGCGTCTCCTTGCGCAGGTCCGCCAGCAGTCCGCCGTGGATGTGCGGGTGCAGGGTCTTGACCCGCCCGTCCAGCGTCTCGGGGAACCCCGTCACATCCCCGACCGCGGTGACCGGCACGCCCGCGTCGGCGATGGTCTTCGCCGTCGAGCCGGTGGACACGATCTCGATGCCGGCGAGCGCGAGCCCGCGGGCGAGGTCCTCGAGCCCGGCCTTGTCGTAGACCGAGACCAATGCCCGCTTCACAGGTCGCCTGGTGTCGTCGCTCACGCGCTCTCTCCGATCAGATTCTCGACGGTGTCGATCAGGAGCGCTCGCTCCTCGGTCTTGATGCGCTCGTGCAGTGACTCCTCGACATCGTCATCGCGAACGACGACGGCGCGCTGGGCGAGGATCGGACCCGTGTCGACGCCGTGGTCGACGACGTGCACGGTGCAGCCGGTGACCTTGACCCCGTAGGCGAGCGCATCGCGCACGGCGTGGGCACCGGGGAAGGCTGGCAGCAGGGCGGGGTGGGTGTTGATGATCCGCCCGGGGAACGCGTCGACGAAGGTCGGGCCGAGCACGCGCATGAAGCCGGCGCTGACGACCCAATCGGGGGTGAGATCGCGAACCGCCTGCGTCAGGGCGTCGTTCCAGAGGTCACGCGACGCGAAGTCCCCCGGCGAGCAGGCGAAGCCTGGAATGCCGGCGACCTTGGCCCGCTCGAGCGCCGTGCAGCCCGGCACATCGCTGCCGACCGCCACCACCTCAGCGTCGAGGCGACCGTCGGAGCAGGCATCCATGAGCGACTGCAGGAGAGTGCCGGAGCCGGACGCCAGCACCACAAGACGAGCGGTCACCTATGAACCCTACCGAGGGGACCACCCACCCGATTCGATGGCGTCAGACGATCGGCTCACGGTTGAACTGGCGGTACATGTGGGCGGTGAACAGGCAGGCGAAGGGCAGCGTCACGAGCGTGACGATTCCGAAGAACAGGCCGCCGAGGATGGAGACCAGCGCATTGATGATGGTCATGATGACGGCCGGACCGAGGTTCTTCATCACCGCGGAGTAGCTCGCCTTTATCGCGTCGCCGACGCTGTAGCCCTTGTCGAGGATGTAGTACGGGCCCAGCTGCAGGAAGAACAGCACCAGGAGTCCGGGGAGGATGCAGAGCGCAAGGCCGATCACGAACAGGATCGCGAAGACGATCACGAAGAGGATGAAGCGACCGAGGTACTGGGTCGTGAACATCTCCGAGAAGGTGGGCGGAACGCCTCGCGTGGACCCGAGGGCGGCGCGAATCACGCCTAGCTGGGCGATGAAGGCCAGCAGCGAGAACACCAGCGAGATGAGGATCGCCACCAGTGCGCTGATGCCGAGGGCCGCCGTGCAGGCGTTGAGCTGGCCACCCGTCACGGGGTTGGAGCAGTCCGTGAGGATGTTCTGGATCGACCGGCTGCTGAGCGCCTGCACCATCTGGATGACGGTGACGACTGCCGCCAGGCCGACGAAGGCCGCCGCGTTCGCCTTGAACCGGTCGAACGCCCAGGAGATGGCCGTTCCAACATCCGCCTTGGGGCCGGGGCCCTCGGGCGGGGGTGGGGGCATCGCGGGAAGGTCAGACATGGCGGTGTCCTCTCCGATCGTTGTTCAGTGCTCGGTGGATTCGGGCACGCTTGCGGTGTCGACGGGCGCGGCCACCGTCAGCAGCGTACGGGCCGGCGGACTCGGGGCGACCGCGCTGGGCACGGCGCCGAGCACCACGAGCACGAAGGTGAGGAGGCCGACGGTCGACGCGGACGGTCCGAGGTGCGCCAGGCGCAGGTCGCCGAGGGCTCCGTCGGCAAGGAAAGCAGCGGTGGCCAGGATCAGTCCTGCAACCGCGGCCGCCCCGACGGCAAGGACAAGCCGAGTCAGCCGGGACTCCTCGCGGCCGGCTCGCGCCACGGCCACGCCAGCCAGAATGCCCGCGACGACGCCGAGAAGCGGGAGCGCCCAGGCCGCCGGCGTGGCAGACGACGGCACGGCCGCCAGCATCGGGAAGGGCGGCAGCTGGGTCGGGGCCGTGACCGGGATGAACGGCGAGACGGCCACGGCAGGTCCGATGACGAATCCGGCGCCGAGGACGTACGAGGCCGACCAGGCGATCGCGACGGGCACGTAGGCAAGGCTCAGCAGCAGCAGTCCCAGGCCGCCCCACACCCCCGCGTGCAGCGACTGGGTCATGGTGATCGCGTCATCGACGCGGGCGATCAGGGCGACGGCCGCGCCAACGGCACCGAACCCGAGGATCGCCACAGCACCGACCGTGCCGGACGTGACCGTGATGCGCAGCCAGGCGGGGATGGCACCGCTCAGCACGGCGCGGGCGGCACGCGCCGCGCCCCAGCCGAAGGCGACGGCTGCGAGGATCGCTGCGTGCAGGACGGCCCACGGCAGCGAGGTGGACGAGCCCGAGGGGGCGCTGAAGTGCGCCACGGCTGCTGCCACGATCGAGTAGGCAAGCACTCCGCTGGCCACGAGCACCACCAGGTCGCGGACGGAGCCCACCGTGGATCGACGCGCCGACCATCCTCCGGCATAGCCCAGCAGCAGCAGAGGGACGAGCGCCAGCCCCCACGGCATCAGCGAGTAGGTGACCGCACCGATCGTCACGGGCGTTCCATGGGCGACGATCCACAGCAGGCCGGCGAGGTGAAGGGACTCGGCCACGCCGAGCCCCGAGGCGGGGGTGGCCACCCACACCAGGACCATGCTCAGTGCCGCGATAGCCACGCCGATGCCGGCTGCCCAGGCGGCGCCCACCAGCCCCATGAACCACGGCGAGCGGGTCAGCCGAGGTCGGCCCAACGCCCGGATGCGGCCGGGGAGGCCGCGCGCAGCCTTGGAGAAGTCGGCGACCACTGGCGGCGTCGCACGACGCCGCGGCCGGGAGGGCGCCTGCTCGTCCGAACGAGGCGTCATGGTCGGCGCGGTCACGGTCCCACCATCGCAGGTTCGCCAACGGGGATCCGGGACCGCCACGCATCGTCACCGGATCCGAGGGTAATCAGCCGTGGATGATCAGCCAGATCGAGGCGACGGCACTGAGTGACAGCGCGATGTTCGTGAACACCTTCTCGTTCATCCTGGTGAAGATCCCGTAGCCCAGCAGCGCCCCACCGACGAGCACCGGGACGAACCACAGGTCGGTGCGCAGGGTGTCGGTGTTCAGGAAGCCGAGCCCGACCAGGAACGGCACCTTCAGCGCATTGAGGATGAAGAAGAACCAGGCGAAGGTCCCCATGAACGCGAGCATGGCCACCCGCATGTTCACCAGGTACAGCGTCATCGCCGTGCCACCGGCGTTCGCCGCCATGGTCGTCATGCCGGCGAGCGTGCCGAAGAAGCCCACGGCGAGGCGGTGCGGATGGGCGTCCTCGTCCGTGCGCGGATGCCGGCGGCGCCACACCTCGAGGACCAGCGAGGTGAGGATGAGCAGGCCGATGATGCGCCCGAGCGTGTGCGCGTCGACGAACTTGAACAGTGCTGCCGTCAGGAGGATGCCGACGAGCACGCCGGGAATGAGCTTGATGATCAGCGGCCAGTTGGCGTGCTGGCGGTAGCGGGCGAGCGCGAACATGTCACCGAGCAGAAGCAGAGGCATGATGAAGCCGGACGCGGTCGTGGCGCCCAGCGCTGCGGCAAGCATGGGTCCGGCCAGCACGCCGGCCACGGGCATCGCCGTCTTGGAGAAGCCGTACAGCAGCACCGCGGTGCCGACCACGATGATCAGCAGGGGTGTCCACGTGTCGACCACCCACCGAGCCTATGCGCCGTCGCGACCGCACTGGTCCGGCCCGACCCCCGCACACACCTCGACCTTGAGGCGAGGGGTTCGGGGGGTGCTGCTAGGACATCAGCTCCCGCATGATGCGAGCGGCCTCGGAGGGCGTCTTGCCGACGCGCACGCCCACGGCCTCGAGGGCATCCTGCTTGGCGGCCGCGGTACCTGCGGAGCCGGAGACGATCGCGCCGGCGTGACCCATGGTCTTGCCCTCGGGGGCGGTGAAGCCGGCGACGTAGCCGACCACCGGCTTGGTGACGTTGTCCTTGATGAACGCCGCCGCACGCTCCTCGGCGTCGCCGCCGATCTCGCCGATCATGACGATCGCATCGGTGTCGGGATCGTCCTGGAAGGCGGCGAGGCAGTCGATGTGGGTCGTGCCGATGATCGGGTCGCCGCCGATGCCCACGCACGTCGAGAAGCCGATGTCGCGCAGCTCGTACATCATCTGGTAGGTCAGGGTGCCGGACTTCGAGACCAGGCCGATGCGGCCCGGCTTGGTGATGTCGGCGGGGATGATGCCGGCGTTCGAGACGCCGGGAGTGATGATGCCGGGGCAGTTCGGGCCGATGATCCGCGAAGTGCCGGAGTTCACGGCGTACTGGAAGAACTGGGCGGTGTCGTGGACCGGGATGCCCTCGGTGATGACGACGACCAGCGGCAGGCCGGCGTCGACGGACTCCTCGACGGCGGCCTTCGCGAAGCGCGGCGGCACGAAGACGACCGAGACGTTCGCGCCGGTGGCGTCGATCGCGTTCGGCACGTTGTCGAACACCGGGATGCCGTCAACCTCGGCCCCGCCCTTGCCCGGGGTGACGCCCGCGACGATCTGGGCGCCGGAGGCGACCATGCGCCGGGTGTGCTTGCTGCCCTCGGACCCGGTCATGCCCTGCACCAGGATGCGTGAGTTCTCGTCCAGCCAGATCGCCATCGCGCGTGCCCTTACTTTCCGGCCTTGCGAGCGGCGGCCAGTTCGGCCACTCGTCGCGCAGCGCCATCCATGGTGTCGACAAGTTCGATGAGGTCGTGCTCGCGCTCGACGAGGATCCGACGACCCTCCTCGGCGTTGTTGCCGTCGATCCGGCAGACGATCGGCTTCGTGACCGGCTCGCCCTTCGCCTCGAGCATCGCCATCGCCTGCACGATGCCGTTGGCAACCGCGTCGCACGAGGTGATTCCGCCGAAGACGTTGACGAAGACCGCCTCGACCTCCGGGTCGTTGAGCACGATGTCGAGTCCGTTCGCCATGACGTCGGCGCTGGCGCCGCCGCCGATGTCGAGGAAGTTCGCGGGCTTGACGCCGCCGAACTCCTCACCGGCGTACGCGACCACGTCGAGCGTGCTCATGACCAGGCCCGCGCCGTTGCCGACGATGCCCACCTCGCCCTGCAGCTTCACGTAGTTGAGGTCGAACTCCTTGGCCCGCAGCTCGATCGGGTCGGTGTTGTCGCGATCGACGAAATCGGCGTGCGAGGCGTGCCGGTAGTGGGCGTTGTCGTCGATGGTGACCTTGCCGTCGAGGGCCAGCACCACGCCGGTCGGCGTGAGCACCAGCGGGTTGACCTCGACCAGAGTGGCGTCCTCCTCGATGAGGACGCGCCAGAGCTTCTGCAGGATCTCGACGATCTGCGCCTTCGTGGCCTCAGGGAACCCGGCCGCATCGACGATCTCCTGCGCCTTCTCCGGGGTGCACCCCTCGAGGGCGTCGACGCGGATCATCGCGAGCTCGTCGGGTCGGGTGGCCGCGACCTCCTCGATGTCGACGCCGCCGGCCACGCTGGCCATCGCCAGGTAGGCACGGTTGGCGCGATCGAGCAGGAACGACACGTAGTACTCCTCGGCGATGTCGCTCGCCTCGGTGACCAGCACCCGGTAGACCGTGTGGCCCTTGATGTCCATCCCGAGGATGTCGGTCGCGCGGGCCTTGGCCTCGGCGGGATCGGCAGCCAGCTTGACGCCACCGGCCTTGCCACGACCGCCGACCTTGACCTGCGCCTTGACGACGACGGCGGACCCGATCTTGCGGGTTGCCTCGTGGGCGGCGTCCGGGGTGGTGCAGACCTCACCGGCAGTCACGGGGACACCGTGCTTGCCGAACAGGTGCTTGGCCTGGTACTCGTACAGGTCCACGTTGACTCCCTATGGTCCGCCGCTAGGTGCTTGGACGTCCAAGCATCGCGCGTCGCGCGACACTACCGTGCCCCGCTGCTCCGCGTCACGGCCGGTCGATGTGATCTTCGACCCACTGGACGATCTCGTGGGTCGTCGTGCCGGGGGTGAAGATCTTGGCCACGCCCATGGCCTCGAGCACCGGGATGTCGTCCTCGGGGATGATCCCGCCGCCGAAGACGATGATGTCGGTCGCGTCCTTGGCCTTCAGCAGGTCCATCACCTCGGCGAACAGGGTCAGGTGCGCGCCGGACAGGACGGACAGGCCGATGATGTCGGCGTCCTCCTGGATGGCGGCGTCGACGATCTGCGCGGGCGTCTGGTGCAGCCCGGTGTAGACGACCTCGATGCCGGCGTCACGCAGTGCGCGCGCCACCACCTTGGCGCCGCGGTCGTGGCCGTCGAGACCAGGCTTGGCCACAACTACGCGAATTGGTGCCGACATGACCATCCCTCCACCGACGTGATGCCCGCAGACTACCGCTCGGCCATGGATGACAGACTTCGGAGCGTGACACCGTCGTCTGCCCCTGTCCGCGTGCTGGCACTCGGAGGCAGCACCACTCCGATGGCCGCGTCCGAACGCGCCCTGCGCATCGCCGCCGCCGCCGCCGAACAGCGCGGTGCCGACGTCGAGTTCTTCACCGGACGCGACCTGATCATCCCGATCTACGACACCGAGACGACCGAACGCAGCCCCGAGGCACAGCGCCTCGTCGATGCGATGCGACGGGCCGATGGCTTCCTCATCTCGACGCCGGGCTACCACGGATCGATCAGCGGGATGATCAAGAACGCCCTCGACTACTGCGAGGACCTCCGGCTCGACGACCGCCCGTACCTCGATGGTCGCGCAGTCGGCTGCATCGCGGTCGCACATGGCTGGCAGACCGCGGTGGGCACCCTGCACCAGATGCGCCAGATCGTCCACTCGCTTCGCGGCTGGCCGACTCCGCTCGGCAGCGCGATCAACGATGCCAGCGGAAAGCTGGGCGTCGATGCCGCCACGACCGACCTTGACGTCGTCCGCCAGCTGGAGACGATCGGCGCGCAGGTGTACGAGTTCGGCATGGCGCAGCACGCGATGCGCAGGGCCTGACGCCGACCGCCGGGATACCCTGAGGACATGGTCACAGCCCTGTGCTTCATCACTGTCGAGCCTGACCGGGTCAACGACGTCGGGTCCCAGATCGCCCGACTCCCTCAGGCGCGCACCGTGTACTCGGTGACCGGCCAGCTCGACATCGTCGCGATCATCGAGGTGAGCGACATCGACGACGTCGCGGGCGTCGTCACCGACCAGATCGGTGCACTCGACGGGATCATCAGCACCGAGACGCACATCGCCTTCCGGACCTATCGCCCCGAAGACCTCGGGGCCGGGTTCTCCCTGGGCTACTGAGTCATGACGACGGTCATCGGACGGACGCTGCGGGCATGTGACGACGCACGGCGTGCACTGGTGTCACCGGCGGGCGTCATGGGCGTTGCCGTCGAGGGGGTCTGGGTTGCCATGCACCTGGCCCTATACCCATGGGGGCTGATCGAGGACCGCCTCGACGAGGCCTCGCACCTCGGCGTCTCGCACCTGTCACCCGTGCAGCGCGGCCTCATCGTCGGCGACGTCGAGGCGGCCGGCACGCCGATCATCCTGATCCACGGCGTCATCGACAACCGAAGCATCTTCACGCTGCTGCGCCGGTCTCTTCGCGGCCGTGGCTTCGGCCGCACCTACGCACTGAACTACTCCCCGTTCACCGACGACATCGTCGAGGTGGCCGAGCGACTCGGCACGCTGATCGACGACGTCTGCGAGCAGACCGGCTATGAGCGGGTCCACATCATCGGCCATTCGATGGGCGGACTGGTCGCCCGCTACTACGTGCAGAAGCTGGGCGGCGACCGTCACGTGCACACCCTGTGCACGCTCGGCACTCCGCACAACGGCACGGTGCCCGCCCAGTTCGTGCTGTGGCCGGTGATCCGGCAGATGCGGCCGGCCAGCCCCATCATCGAGTCGCTGAAGGAGCCGGCCCCCGGCTGCCGCACCCGCTTCATCGCGTTCTGGTCCGACCTCGACCAGCTCGTGATCCCGCAGCGGAATGCGCGCATCGAGCACGAGGACCTTCGCTCCCGCAACGTGTTCATCCGCGGCGTGGGCCACATGTCCCTGCCCGTCGACCGGCGCGTGGTGCATGAGATCTCGACGGCCCTGGCTCAGCTCGACCATGACGGTACCCAGCTGTCACCCGGCGTCACGTCGATCGACAGCACGACCGGACGCAGCACCCGCGATTCGTCTACAGCTTCTCGACCGGGGCGTAGCGCAGCAACAGGCGCTTGACGCCCGCGGACCCGAAGTCGATCGTCGCCTCGGTCTTGTCGCCGACGCCGGACGTGGACACGACAGTGCCCAGGCCGAACTTCTGATGCGTGACGCGGTCGCCGGGGTCGAGGGCAAGCACCGGGCCCGTGCCGACGATCCGATCGCCCAGGCGCAGCGCGGCGCTGCTGCTGCTCGGTGACGAGCCGTACCCGCCCGACGAGATCGGTCGGCCGACCGGCTCCTCGCGACGCCAGTCGAGCACCTCGGCCGGCAGCTCCTCGAGGAACCGCGATGGCGGGTTGAAGGCGGGGGCTCCCCACGCCGACCGCATGACCGAACGGCTGACGTACAGCTTGCGGCGCGCCCGCGTGATGCCGACGTAGGCGAGCCGGCGCTCCTCCTCGAGCTCGCGCGGATCGCCCAGCGACCGCATGTGCGGGAAGACGCCGTCCTCCATGCCGGTGAGGAACACCACCGGGAACTCCAGGCCCTTCGCGGTGTGCAGGGTCATGAGGGTGACCATGCCGCCGGACTCGTCGGAGTCGGGGATCTCGTCGGAGTCGGCCACCAGTGAGACCCGCTCGAGGAAGTCACCGAGGGCTGCCCTCCGGGTTCTCGTTGGCGAACTCCTGCGCCACCGACTCGAGCTCGGCGAGGTTCTCCACGCGTGTCTCGTCCTGTGGGTCGGTGGACGCCTGGAGCTCATGCAGGTAGCCGCTCTGCTCGAGCACCGCCTGCAGCACCGTCGCCGCATCCGCACCGGCCTCGACGATGGTGCGCAGATCGTTCATCATCGTGGTGAAGGACTCGATGCTGGCGAGCGATCGCGTCGCGATGCCCGGAGCCTCGGCCGCCCGCTCGAGCGCAGCGGCGAAGCCGATCCGCTCGCGCTGCCCGAACGCCTCGACCATGGCCTCGGCTCGATCGCCGATGCCGCGCTTCGGGACGTTGAGGATGCGCCGTAGCGACACCTCGTCGTCGGGGTTGGCCAGCGAGCGCAGGTAGGCGAGTGCGTCGCGCACCTCGCGACGCTCGTAGAAGCGCGTCCCTCCGACGACCTTGTACGGAAGGCCGACGCGGATGAAGATCT
Organism: uncultured Actinomycetes bacterium; assembly: GCA_963755335.1. Taxonomy (GTDB): domain Bacteria; phylum Actinomycetota; class Actinomycetes; order S36-B12; family S36-B12; genus UBA10649. Next base: position 518,331 of record CAVWJW010000008.1, on the reverse strand, counting down.
CCTCGATCGACCGGGACTGGGCATTGGTGCGGTAGAACACCGCGACCTCGGAGGGCGTGATGCTCTCGGCGTCTGAGAGCCGGTCGATCTCGTTGGCGATGAAGGACGCCTCGTCGTGCTCGTCATCAGCGACATAGGCGACGATCGGATCGCCGGCGCCGGCATCGGTCCACAGCCGCTTCTCCCGCCGGCTGTGGTTGCGCGAGATGACGGCGTTCGCGGCAGTGAGGATGGTCTGCGTCGAGCGGTAGTTCTGCTCGAGCACGACGGTCGAGGCGTTCGGGTAGTCCCGCTCGAACTCCTCGATGTTGCGGATCGTGGCGCCCCGGAAGGCATAGATGGACTGGTCGGCGTCTCCGACGACGCACAGCTGGCCGGGCGGCAGATCCGGTGTGTCGGGGCCGACAAGTTCCTTGATCAGGACGTACTGCGCGTGGTTGGTGTCCTGGTACTCGTCCACCAGCACGTGCCGAAAGCGTCGCCGGTAGTGCTCGGCCACATCCGGGAACAGCTGCAGCACCGCCACCGTCGACGAGATCAGGTCGTCGAAGTCGAACGCGTTGGCCCGGCGCAGTCGACGCTGGTACTCCCCGTACGCCTGGGCGAGCATCTCCTCCATGTGGTTGGCCGTGCGGCTGGAGTACGTCTCGTGGTCGATCAGCTCGTTCTTGAGGTTGGACACCTGGCCGAGGAACGAGCGGGGCGTGTACTTCTTGGGATCGAGGTCGAGGTCACGCAGCACCATCGACATCAGCCGGAGCGAGTCGGCCTGGTCGTAGATCGTGAAGGTGCTGCTCATGTTCAGCCGGCTCGCCTCGGCGCGCAGGATGCGCACGCAGGCGCTGTGGAACGTCGAGACCCACATCGCCCTGGCCCGCCCGCCGACCAGCTCGGCGACGCGCTCCTTCATCTCGCCGGCGGCCTTGTTGGTGAAGGTGATCGCCAGGATCTGGCCGGGCTCGGCATCCTTCGTGGCCAGCAGGTGGGCGATGCGACGGGTCAGGACGCGGGTCTTGCCCGACCCGGCACCGGCGACGATGAGAAGGGGGCCGCCCCGATGCTCGACGGCGGCCCGCTGGGAGGGGTTGAGGTCGTTGACCAGTCGGTCGATCGCTGGGGAGGAGGCGCCCACGTCGAAGGTCATCTGGGCGTCGCTCACCATCGCATCCTAGGAGGGCCGTCAGACTCCGCCGCGCCCCGCTAGCGGTGGATGAAACCGACGATCGAGACCTTCGCGCGGGACTTGATCGAGGGACTGAGGACCACTGCCCCGTCGGCCCCGACCTTGGTGACGAGCAGTGACGTATGCCACTTCTTCGAGACGATGGGGGCGGATCTGGTGCCCGGCGGGGTCCCGCCGGAGGGATACGCCTTGAGACTGCCGCTGTCGGGTCGCTTGGTGCGGGTCCGGACCTGCAGGACCACCCCGGCGATCCACTTGGCCTTCTTGGGCAGCGTGCTCACCCCGGCGACCTTGATCGGCACCAGCTGCCCGGCCGCCATCTTGACGGAGGCAATGGATACGGGGTTCACGGCCCGGATCTTGATCGGGTACTTGTTCACGGCGAAGCCGAGCAGCTCGACGCGCACCTGAACGGAGGCCTTGTTCGTCGCCGCGAGCTGGACCTGGCCGCCCGACACGGGCACGACCATCACGGCGGACCGCACCCGCTTCTTCGGGAACTGGAACGTTGCGCCGACTCCCTTGCCGGTGGCGCCCGCCGGCCCCATGCGCAGCCAGGCCCGCTTGTTCGAGTCGCGAGTGGTCACCAGGACGAGGGCGGACGTCGCCTCGGCCGGCAGGCCGTTGAGCCCTACGACTCGAGCCTCGCCGGACTTCAGCGGGCCCTGGCTCGTCGACTCGTAGCCGACCTCGGCGCCGATGGCGGTGAACTCGTCGGCGGGCGGATCCGGCTTGGCGGACGGCGCGGGAGCCGGCGCCGCGGGCGTCGACGGGGCGGCCGGTGCCGGCGCAGGCGGGATCGCCGGTGGCGGCTCCGCTCCCATGTCGGTCGCGGGACCCGGGGTGGCGGTCGTGTCGTTGGCGACATCACCCGGCGGGTAGTAGCCGATGACGTCGACGGCCACGTCGGTGGCACCGGCGGACGTGGCGAGCACGATCGACCCGTCCGAGGCCACCGGGACGATGGCCGTGCCGGAGGCGTCCTTGTTCATCGGCACGTTGGCCACGACCTGGCTCTTGCTCTGGCCCGGCGCCCAGATTCGCACGCTGGAGTTGGCGTTGGAGCCCATGGCCACGACCTGCACCGCGACTGCGGCGACGCCGGAGTCCGGCACGCCGCCCTGGCCGGTGACCTTCACGTAGATGCGGTGACTGTCGCCGTTCCAACGATCCTGCTGCAGGCGGCACCGGGTCGGGACGCCTAGCGGCTTGCGGGTGCCCAGCACCTGCACCGGCCCGACCGGCACGACGTCGGCGGACCGGCCGCCCGCCGGCAGGCGTGGCGGAGGAGTGCTGGGGAGCGCAGTACGGGCCGTCCATCGGCGTGCCGTCCCAGAAGGACGACCGGCCGCTGGCTCCGTCCCACGTCAGCGAGATGTGGATGTGGTTGCGGTGGCAGGTGGTGTCGCTGCCGGGCGCCGGCGTCGCGAAGCAGCCCTTGAGCTCCGTCCAGCCGCGCTTGATGTCGTAGCCGCGCCAGATCCGGTCGTTCCAGCCGATGTACATGACGCCGAGCCGCATCGCGTTGCCGTACGGGACCCCGAACTGGTCGGGGCCGAGCAGCCAGGTGAGGAAGGTCTCGGCGTTGGCCCGCTGCTGCGCGTTGCGCGCGCTGGTCATCCAGTCGAGCGCCCGCCCCTCCTTGTGCTCGCTCTGCCCGCCGATGCTGCACGCCCGCGGGATCCACACGGTCTGGTCCTGCCCGTAGGTCGCCTTGATCAGGTCGGCCAGCGCCTGGGTGCCGGGCTTGGGGGTGGGGTCGCACTGCGCCTGGCCCTCGTAGGTCGGCGAGACGTCGTAGGCGCCCTGGGGCAGGGTCGCGGCGATGGCGGGGACGGCGGCCGGGGGCAGCCCGGTGCCCGGTACGGGTGGACCGGCGGCTTCGCCGGTCCAGGTCGAGGGCGTCCACACATCCGGTCCGTCGGCGGCTCCCGCCCCGACCGGGTGGATGAGCCCGACCGCGACGACGGCCAGCGCCGAGACTCCTACCGTGAGAACCCGCCCCAGGGGGCGGCCACGATGGGACGCGGCGAGGCGCCCCGTTCGGCGGGGAAGCACGGACCCTACTCTGTCACGGAAGTGACGGAAGTTACCACTGTGACGAGGCTCCTGCGAGGATCAAAATAGGCTCGCATCCTGCCTCCCGTCGGCCCCGAACGACGGGCCCCACGGTACCCCGACCGGCCGTCGAACGACGGATCTCGCCCCTCTCGTGCCGATTTGTCGCGGATGCCCGCGGTCCTGCGGCCTCGCGACGGCCCACTACGCTGCACGCGTGAGCGATCCCCTGACGACCAACCGCGACGGCGGCCGCGTGGAGCGCGTGCTCGCCGTCATGGCCCATCCGGACGACATCGACTTCGGCGCGGGCGCCACCATCAAGGCACTGACGGATGCCGGGGTCGCCGTCAGCTACTGCCTGGTCACCGATGGCGACGCCGGCGGATTCGACCCCGACGTGCCGCGCTCGGAGATCCCCCGCATCCGCCGGGGCGAGCAGCGCGCCGCCGGCGCGATCCTGGGTGTCAGCGACATCACCTTCCTCGGCTACCGCGACGGGGAGCTCACCGTCAGCCACGAGCTGCGCCGCGACATCAGCCGGGTCATCCGCCAGGTCCGTCCGGACCGCATCATCATCCAGTCACCTGAGCGCAACTGGCTGCGCCTTCCGGCGTCGCACCCCGATCACATGGCTGCGGGCGACGCCGCCATCCAGTCGGTCTACCCCGATGCGCGCAACCCGTTCGCGCACCCCAGCCTCCTGCAGGACGAGGGCCTGGAGGCATGGACCGTGCCCGAGGTGTGGGTGCTCGCGGCCCCGACGCCGAACCACTTCCTCGACGTCACCGAGAACTTCGCCTTCAAGATCCAGGCCCTGCGCGCGCACGAGAGCCAGACCGCGCACATGGACGACCTCGAGGACCGCATCCGCGGGTGGATGACCATGACCGCCGAGCTCGGCGGCCTGCCCGAGGGCCGGCTGGCCGAGGGGTTCATGGTCGTCACGGTCTGACGTCAGCCGACGACGACTCCGGCGAAGACGGCCACAGCGATGTTGACGAGCGTCAGCACGCCGATGCTCGCCCAGATCGCGACCTGCGGGGCCGAACGCCGACGGCCGATGAAGGCCAGCACGGTGATCACGATGAGCACCAGGAGCTTGATCCCGACGACGGGATTGTTGGGCTCCTCGCCCTCGATCGCCCCGGCCGACAGCATGCCCACCAGCACGAGGCCGGTGACCAGCTGAGTCAGCGCACCCTCGAGCATGGTGCGGTTGACGCCCTTGTCGGGCGACGACACCTGCACCATGAACCCGCCGAACAGCATGGCGAGGCCGATGAAGTGCAGGACGAGGAACAGGTTGTACAGGAACTCCATGGTCACTCCCATTCGATGGTGCCGGGCGGCTTGCTGGTCACGTCGAGCACCACTCGATTGACCTCACGGACCTCATTGGTGATCCGTGTCGAGATGCGGGCGATGACGTCGTAGGGAAGGCGCGACCAGTCGGCCGTCATCGCGTCCTCGCTGGACACCGGCCTCAGCACCACCGGATGCCCGTAGGTGCGGCCGTCGCCCTGCACGCCGACCGACCGGACGTCGGCCAGCAGGACCACCGGGAACTGCCACACGTCGCGATCGAGGCCGGCCGCCGTGAGCTCCTCGCGCGCGATCGCATCGGCCTCCCGGAGGATGGCCAGCCGGTCCTCGGTGATCTCGCCGATGATGCGGATGGCCAGGCCGGGACCGGGGAACGGGTGCCTCCACACGATCTCCGGCGGAAGCCCGAGGTCTGCACCGACGAGACGGACCTCGTCCTTGAACAGGGTGCGCAGCGGCTCGACCAGCGTGAACTGCAGGTCGTCGGGCAGGCCGCCGACGTTGTGGTGGCTCTTGATGTTCGCGGTGCCGGTGCCGCCCCCTGATTCGACGACGTCCGGGTAGAGGGTGCCCTGCACGAGGAACTCGACGGACTCGCCGTGCGCGCCGGCGTGCTCCACGACGGACCGAGCCGCATCCTCGAACACGCGGATGAACTCGCGCCCGATGATCTTGCGCTTCGTCTCCGGATCGCTGACCTCGAACAGGGCGGACAGGAAGCGCTCGCGAGCATCGACGACCACGAGGCGGATGCCCGTCGCCGCGACGTAGTCGCGCTCCACCTGCTCGCGCTCGCCCTTGCGCAGCAGGCCATGGTCGACGAAGACGCAGGTGAGCTGGTCGCCCACGGCCTTGTGCACCAGCGCCGCCGCCACGGCCGAGTCGACGCCTCCCGACAGCCCGCAGATCACCCGCCCGGTGCCCACCTGGGCCCGGATCCGCTCCACCTGCTCGTCGATCACGTTCCTCATCGTCCAGTCAGGACGGCAGCCGGCGACGTCGACGAGGAACTGCTGGAGCACCTGCTGGCCATGCTGGCTATGCAGGACCTCGGGATGGAACTGGACGCCGGCCAGCCGGCGGGCGCGGTCCTCGAAGGCGGCGACCGGAGCGCCGGGCGACTGGGCCGTAACGGTGAAGCCCGGCGGTGGGGCCGCGACGGAGTCCCCATGCGACATCCACACGCTCAGGTCGGACGGGAGCCCGGCGAAGAGCGCCCCCGGCTCGACCACGGTCAGTTCCGTGCCGCCGAACTCGCTCAGGCCGGTACGGGCCACCGACCCGCCCAGGGCCTGCGCCATCGCCTGGAAGCCATAGCAGATCCCGAAGACCGGGATGCCCGCGGCGAAGACGCCCGAGTCCACCGCGGGAGCGCCGTCCTCATAGACGCTGGACGGTCCGCCGGACAGGATGATCGCGGCCGGCTTCTTGGCGACCATCTCGGCGACGGGCATGGTGTGCGGGACGATCTCGGAGTACACGTGCGCCTCGCGAACGCGGCGGGCGATGAGCTGGGCGTACTGGGCACCGAAGTCGACGACGAGGACGGTGTCGGGGTGCGAGGTCACGCGGCGAGCCTATCCAGCCGACACTCGGGCGTGGCTCGACGCCCGGACGCCGGCCGTCACGTCGAGAAGGCGCCCAGCAGGAGGAAGACGGCGACGAGGAAGAGGTCGAGCAGGATCCCGACGACGACCGTGGCGATGAGCCAGCGCTTGGCCCGACGGGCCTGGCGGACCGCCCGTTCGGACTCGCCCCTCGCTACCGCGTTGTGCGCACTGACCGCGTAGGCGACCGCCACCAGGCCCAGCGGCAGGAAGCACAGCATGGCGGAGGCAACCGCCCAGCCCAGGTGGGTCGTGACGGCCGGTTCGGGTTTCGCGGCAGCGTCGTCCGCGATGTCAGGCATCGTGGGAACCCTAGCGTGGGTAAGAACCACCGAAACCGCCCCCAAGACCAGCGAGTGCGCCCTAACGTGACCTCCATCACACGCGGTCCGGTTGCTGGGCCGTGCCCTCGTTCACGTGGAAGGGACGTCATGCACCACATCAGCGTCACAGTCGACGGGACGCGCTACGAGAGCGACGTCGAAGCACGAACGCTGCTGGTCCACTGGCTGCGCAACGACCTGGGCAAGGTCGGCACGGTGGTCGGCTGCGATACCTCGAACTGCGGTGCCTGCACCGTCCTGTTGAACGGCAGCAGCGTCAAGTCCTGCAGTGTGCTCGCCGTGCAGGCTGACGGCGGCGAGATCACCACGATCCAGGGTCTGGCCACCGGCGACGACTGGCATCCGGTGCAGACGGCGTTCAAGGAGTGCCACGGCCTGCAGTGCGGCTACTGCACCCCGGGCATGGTGATGTCGGCCGTCGACCTGTTGAACGAGAACCCGAACCCGACCGAGGAGGAGATCCGCGACGGTCTCCACGGCAACCTGTGCCGGTGCACCGGGTACCACAACATCGTGAAGTCCGTGGCGTACGCCGCCGAGCTGATGGGGGGCCAGAAGTGACCGACATCATCGAGTCGACGAACGCGATCGGTCGCCCGCTGCGGCGCAAGGAGGACGCCAAGCTCCTGCACGGGCGCACCAACTGGACCGACAACATCCAGCTGCCCGGCACGCTGCACATGGCCATCGTGCGCAGCCCGATGGCGCACGCGCGGATCACCAGCATCGACCTGTCCGGCGCACTGGCGATGCCCAACGTCGTGGCCGCGTTCGACGCCGCTTCGCTCGGTGACATGAACGCCGCGGTGCCCTGCGTCTGGCCCGTCACCGACAACACGCTCATGCCGCCCTTCCCCGCACTGACCGGCGACAAGGTCCGCCACGTCGGCGACTGCGTCGCCGTCGTCCTCGCCACGGATGCGGCGTCTGCGGAGGACGCACTCGCGGCGGTTGACGTCGAGTACGAACCGCTGCCGGCGGTCATCAACATGGTCGATGCGCTCACCGGCGACTCCGAGCTCGTGCATGACTCGGTGCCGAACAACAGCTGCTACACGTACCCGTTCGGTGGTGGCTTCGACGATGCCGCCGCCAAGGCCGACCGCGTGGTCAAGCGGCGTTTCGTCAACCAGCGACTCATCCCGGCGTTCATGGAGCCGCGTGCCGTCGTCGCCGCACCCATGGGCATGAGCGACGAGATCACGGTCTGGTCATCCACGCAGATCCCGCACGTGCTGCGCGTCCTGCTGGCGCTGGTCACCGGCATTCCCGAGCAGAACCTCCGCATCGTCGCTCCCGACGTCGGCGGCGGCTTCGGCGGCAAGCTGCAGTGCTACCGCGAAGAGATCCTCGTGACGCAGCTGGCCCGCAAGCTCGGGCGTCCGGTCAAGTGGACCGAGACCCGCAGCGAGAACATGGTCGCCACGCACCACGGTCGCGACCACATCCAGGACGTCGAGCTCGCCGTCACCGATGCAGGCAAGATCCTCGGCCTGCGTGTGACCATCCTCGCCAACATGGGCGGCTATCTGCAGATCATCACGCCGGGCATCCCGATCCTGGGCATGTTCATGTACCCGGCCATCTACAAGATGGACGCCTACGAGTTCCACTGCACGGGCGTGTTCACCAACACCACGCCGACCGACGCCTACCGCGGCGCCGGACGGCCCGAGGCCACCTACACGATCGAGCGGATCGTCGACGAGGCTGCGGCCGAGCTCGGCATCGACCCGATGGAGTTCCGGGCCAGGAACTGGATCCAGCACCACGAGTTCCCGTACACGACCGTGGCCGGCCTCACCTACGACACCGGCAACTACGAGGCGGCGACGGCCAAGGCCCTCGACCTGTTCGGCATGGCCGAGCTTCGGGCGGAGCAGAAGGCGCGCCGCGAGTCCGGCGATCCCGTCCAGCTGGGCATCGGCATCTCGACCTTCACCGAGATGTGCGGCCTAGCACCCTCGCGAACCCTCGGCGCCCTGAAGTACGCCGCTGGCGGCTGGGAGCACTGCACCATCCGGCTGCTGCCCACGGGCAAGGTCGAGCTGGTCACCGGCACCTCGCCGCACGGGCAGGGCCATGAGACCGCCTGGAGCCAGATCGCCAGCGGCATCCTCGGCATCCCCGTCGACGACATCGAGGTCATCCACGGCGACACCGGTCGGGCACCCTACGGAATGGACACCTACGGCTCCCGCTCGCTGGCCGTCGGCGGCCAGGCCATCAAGAAGGCCGCCGATCGCCTCGTCGAGAACGCGAAGGTGATCGCCGCGCACCAGCTCGAATGCGCCCCCGAGGACCTCGAGTTCCATGACGGCACCTTCTCCGTCAAGGGCGACCCGGAGAAGGCGCACACCCTGGCCGCGGTCGCGTGGCAGGCCTTCTCGGCGCACAACCTGCCGGCCGGCGTCGAGCCGATGCTGTCCGGTGAGGCCACCGTCGATCCGGAGGACTTCTCCTACCCGCATGGCACCCACCTCGCGGCCATGGAGGTCGACACCGAGACCGGCAAGGTGCGGCTGCGCAAGTACGTGTGCTGCGACGACGTCGGCAACCAGATCAATCCGATGATCGTCGAGGGCCAGGTGCACGGCGGCGTGGCGCAGGGCGTCGCGCAGGCGCTCTACGAGTTCGCGCAGTACGACGAGGACGGCAACCTGCTCACCGCCAGCCTCGCCGACTACCTCATCCCGAGCGCGGCCGACCTGCCGTCGTTCATCACCGCCACGACCATCACGCCGTCGACGACGCATTCGCTCGGCACCAAGGGCGTCGGCGAGGCAGGCGCGATCGCATCGACCCCGGCCATCATCAACGGCATCGTCGATGCGCTTCGCCCGATGGGCGTCATCGACATCGAGATGCCCGCAAGTCCGCAGACGGTCTGGAGAGCCATCCAGGCGGCGAAGGGAGCTCAGGCATGATCCCCGCAGCATTCGACTACGTTCGGCCGTCCACGGTCGACGAGGCGGTCGCGGCACTGGTGGCCGGCGGCGAGGACGCCAAGGTCCTCGGCGGTGGCCAGTCGCTCATGCCCGTGCTGCGATTGCGCATGGGCGCGCCCTCGGTCGTCGTCGACACGACGCGCATCGACGAGCTCAAGGGCATCACCGACTCCGGTGACGCGATCGTCATCGGGGCCGGCGTGACCCACGACGAGGTGATGAACAGCGCCTTGGTCAAGGACAACGTGGCGCTGCTCGCCGCGGCCACGGCCACCGTGGCGGACCGGCAGATCCGGCACCGGGGCACGCTCGGTGGTGCTCTGGCCCATGCCGACCCGGCAGGTGACCAGCCCGGTACGGCGCTGGCCCTCGATGCGACGTTCACCATCGCCGGGCCGGGCGGGCGTCGCTTCGTCCCGGCGTCGGACTTCTTCGTGGACTACTTCACGACCGCGGTGGGCCTTGACGAGGTACTGGTGAGCGTCTCGTTCCCGAAGTACGCGGGTTGGGGGGCGCACTACGAGAAGTTCAACCGGACGGCACAGGCCTGGGCGATCGTCGGTGTCGCCGCCGCGGTGAAGGTGGACGGGGGCGCCATCACCGGCGCCCGAATCGGCCTGACCAACATGGGGCCCGGCCCCGTCCGGGCGGCGAGCGTGGAGGCCGCCCTCGTCGGCTCACCGGCCACGCTCGAGGCCATCACCGCGGCTGCGCAGTCAGCGGCCGACGGGACGAACCCGACCGACGACATCCATGCGCAGGCGGACTACCGGGAGCACCTGGCCCGGGTCCTGACCGCCCGCGCGGTCGCGAAGGCGGCCGGCCTCTAGGCCTGCCCTTTGCCGACCTTGAGGTTGCGGGGGCTGCGCGCGCCGCGCCGACCCCCACAACCTCAAGGTCGGCGGGGCGGTTCGCCGTTACTCGGCGGGGGTGGGCAGGCGCAGGGCGCCCGGCGCCGACGCCGGCACGGCCGGTGAACGCGGAGGCACGGCGGGCACGGGTACGTAGGGCGACCCCGCCTCGGGTCGCGGATCGGCATCGCCCTTGTTCGGCCACATCGACATCGCGCGCTCGGCCTGCGCCGTGATCGTCAGCGAGGGGTTGACGCCCAGGTTCGCGGTGATCGCCGCGCCGTCGACCACGTGCAGCCCGGGGTAGCCGAAGACCCGGTGGTAGGCGTCGATGACACCCGCCTCGGAGTCGGCTCCGATGGAGCAGCCGCCGACGAAGTGCGCGGTCATGGCGGCGTCGAAGTTCTCGAAGACGTTGCCGCCCGCCACGCCCTCGACCTTGGCAGCGATCCGTCGAACGACCTCGTGGGCGATCGGGATGTACGTCGGTGCGGGACTGGACTCGTGCTTCTTGGTCGTCAGCTTCCACCGGCCGAACCGGTTGCGGGCGCCGGTGAGCGTGAGCGAGTTGTCGACGGGCTGCATCACGAGGGCGATGACAGCGCGCTCGCTCCAGCGCCGGACGTTGACCAGCGACAGCGCATCGGCACGCTGGTTCACCAGTTCACGAGTCCACGTCCGCCAGCGGGCGCGGCCGGTCGTCGGAACGGTCAGCACCGATTGGAGCAGGCCCATCGAGTTCGAGCCCTTGCCGTAGCGGACCGGCTCGACATGGGTCTGCGGCTCGGGGTAGAAGCTCGACGTGATCGCCACGCCCCGCGTGTAGTCGGCGTCGGGCGACTTCGCGACGGCTCCCAGGATGGACTCGGAGTTGGTGCGTGACAGCCGGCCCAGTGCCTTCGACAGCCGAGGCAGGCGGCCCTCGTCCTTCATCCGGTGCAGGAGCCGCTGAGTGTTGTAGGTGCCCGCAGCAACGATGACCTGCTCCGCTGACAGCGTGCGCACGCGGCGATTCGACCACGATCCGGTGCGGACGGTGTCGACGACGTAACCACCGCCGGGTCGCTCGCTGATGCCGGTGACCGTGGTCAGCGGATACACCCGGGCACCGGCTCGCTCGGCCAGCCCCAGGTAGTTCTTGGGCATGGTGTTCTTCGCGTTGTAGCGGCACCCGGTCATGCACTCGCCGCACTCGATGCAGCCGGTTCGGGCCGGCCCCGCACCGCCGAAGAACGGGTCCGGCGTGGTGATGCCCGGGCCTTCTCCGAAGTAGACGCCGACGGGGGTCAGCGTGAACGTGTGGCCGACGCCCATGTCCTCGGCGACCGCCTTGATCACCTCGTCGCTCGGGGTCATCGTGGGGTTGCGGGTGACGCCGAGCATCCGGGTCGCCTGGTCGTAGTACGGGGCCAGCTCGGACTTCCAGTCCGTGATGTCGCGCCACTGCGGATCGTCGAAGAAGGTGTCGCCCGGGCACGTACAGCGTGTTCGCGTAGACCAGCGACCCGCCGCCGACGCCGGCCCCGGCGAGCACGACGACATCGCGCAGGACGTGGATCCGCTGGATGCCGGTCAGGCCCAGCTTGGGGGCCCAGAGGAAGTCCTTGAGGCGCCACGAGTCTGCGGGGGAAGGCATCGTCTTCGAAGCGGCGTCCCGCCTCAAGCACGCCGACCCGGTAGCCCTTCTCCGCGAGGCGGAGAGCGGACACCGATCCGCCGAATCCCGACCCGATGATCAGTACGTCGAAGTCGAATCCCCCGCGCATGGCTACTTCAACCCGGCCTTCTTCATGACAGAGAGTGCTCCTGCAAGGGTATTCAGCCACCTCTCGTCTGACCACCCGAACTGAGGATCGAACCCCAGGAAGCGCTGCGTCGCGATGGTCTGAGACTCGGTGTACTTCAGCAATCCCTCGTCGCCGTGGCGCCGGCCCAGGCCCGAGTCGCCCATCCCGCCCATGGGTGCCCGAGTGCTCCCCCAGGACGGCCCGAAGGCCTCGTTCACGTTGACCGTTCCGGCGTGCACCTGCCGGCCGATGGTCCGCCCGGCCCGGGAGTCCCGGGTCACGATGACGGCATTGAGCCCGTAGGGCGAGTCGTTGGCCGCCTCGATGGCCTGCTCGTCCGACGAGACGGGGTAGACGGCCACCACCGGACCGAAGGTCTCCTCGTCGCACACGATCATGTCCTCGGTGACGCCGGTGAGGACGGTGGGCTCGAAGAAGAACGGTCCGACGTCGGGCCGCGGCTTCCCGCCGGTGACGACGTGAGCGCCGCGACTGACGGCATCCTCGACGTGCGACTGCACGCGATCCACCTGCCGCTGTGCGATGAGCGAGCCCATGTCGGCACCCCAGCCGACGGCCGCCGACATCGTCATCGCGCGAACGCGCTCGGTGAAGGCGGCCAGGAACGAGTCGAAGACGGCTTCGTGGACGTAGAGCCGCTCCATCGAGATGCACAGCTGGCCCGAGTTGGCGAAGCACGCGCGCACGGCGATCTGGGCGGCACGGTCCGGGTCGGCGTCGGCCCGCACGATCATCGCGTTCTTGCCGCCGAGCTCGAGCGAGCAGCCGATGAGGCGCTCACCGCAGCGAGCGGCGACCTCGCGTCCGACGCGCGTCGAGCCGGTGAACATCACGTAGTCGACGCGGTCGATCACCATCGGCCCGACGACCGGACCCTCGCCCGGCACGACCCGGATGACGTCCTCCGGGAGCCCGGCCCTGATCATGAGGTCGATGACCCACGCCGCCGTCAGCGTCGTCTGGACGTCGGGTTTGAGCAGCACGGCGTTGCCCGCGATGAGCGCCGGCAGCGCGTCGCTGCCGGCCAGCGTGAGCGGGTAGTTCCACGGCGACAGCACGCCCACGACGCCCTTCGGATGCTGCAGCTGCACCACTCCCACGGCGAGGGGGAACACCCCGCGATGCCGTCGCGGCTTGAGCAGCCGCTTCGCATCCCGCGAGTAGTGACGCGCGGTGAGCGCGATGTCGACGAGCTCCTCCATCGCGTCGCGACGCGCCTTGCCGGTCTCCCACTGGGCGATGTCGAGGCCGGTCTCGCGCTCGGCGAGCACCAGATCGTGGAATCGCAGCATGATCGCCGAGCGCTCGGCCAGGGGTCGCGCCGCCCACGCCCGCTGTCCGCGCCGGAGGTCGGCTATCGCAGCATCGACGTCGGCCTCGCCCGCGAGTGGAAGGTCGAACAGCAGCGAGCCGGTGAAGGGAGCGACGACCGGGAAGGTGGCAGCGCCTGACGACACGGCAAGCCGACCGAGCAGCCGGTCGACCAGCGCGGCGTCGAGAGTCATGACGTGACGACCATCTCGACCCGCTGGAACTCCTTGACGTCGCTGTAGCCGGTCGTGGCCATCGCCTTGCGCAAGGCACCGAGGATGTTCATGGTGCCGTCGGCCCGCCGTGACGGACCGTGCAGGACCTCGGCGAACGTGCCGACGGGCTTCATCACATGGCGTTCCCCGCGCGGCAGGTGGGCGTGCCACGCCTCGGCACCCCAGTGCGCCCCTTGGCCCGGGGCATCGCTGGCCCGCGCCAGGATCGAGCCCACCATGGCGGCGTCGGCCCCGCACGCGAATGCCTTGACGATGTCGCCGCTGCGCCCCATCGAGCCGTCGGCGATGACGTGGACGTAGCGACCGCCCGACTCGTCGAGGTAGTCGCGACGAGCGGCGGCCACGTCGGCGACGGCACTGGCCATCGGCACGCGCACGCCCATCACGTCGGCGGTCGTGTGCGAGGCGCCGCCGCCGAAGCCGACAAGGACGCCTGCCGCACCGGTGCGCATGAGGTGCAGTGCCGCCTGGTGGGTCGCGCACCCGCCGACGATGACCGGCACGTCGAGCTCGTGGATGAACTGCTTGAGATTGAGCGGCTCCCCCGCGGTCGAGACATGCTCGGCCGACACCGTCGTCCCGCGGATCACGACGATGTCGGCACCGGCCGCCGCACCGAGGGGTGCGAGGTGGCGCGCGGCCTGCGGAGACGTCGCCACCGCGACGATCTGGCCGTCGGCCTTCATCTGCTGGATCCGCGTCGTGACGAGGGCCGGATCGACCGGTCGGGACGCGTAGAGCTCCTGCAGGCGCGGCGTCGCCTCGTCGCTCGAGTAGCCGGCGATCTCGCTCAGCAACGACGTGGGGTCCTCGTAGCGACCCCACAGGCCCTCGAGGTTGAGGACGGCCAGCAGGCCATGACTGGCGAGGATGCCCGCGCTCTCCGGCGACACCACGGAGTCCATGGGGGCCGCCAGCAGCGGGGTGTCGAACCGGTAGGCGTCGATCGTCCACGCCGTCGAGACAGCCTCGGGATCGCGGGTGCGCCGGCTCGGCGCAATGGCGACCTCGTCAAGGGAGTAGCCCCGACGGGCGCGCTTCGCCCCGCCGATCTGGATGTCGGTCACGGGCCTACCGTCCTGTGTAGTTGGGCGCTTCGATGGTCATCTGGATGTCATGCGGGTGGCTCTCGCGCAGTCCGGCGGACGTGATGCGCACGAAGGAGCCCTTGGCGTGCAGCTCCTCGATCGTCGACGCCCCCGAGTAGCCCATGGCTGCGCGAAGGCCGCCGACGAGCTGGTGGGCGACCGCGGCCAGCGGGCCGCGGTACGCGACCATGCCCTCGATGCCCTCCGGGACCAGCTTGTCGTCGCTGAGGACGTCGTCCTGGAAGTAGCGGTCCTTGCTGTAGGAGCGGGCCTCGCCGCGGGACTGCATGGCGCCGAGGGATCCCATGCCGCGATATCCCTTGAACTGCTTGCCGTTCACGAAGACGGCATCGCCCGGAGTCTCCTCGCAGCCGGCCAGCACACCGCCCAGCATGACCGTGTCGGCGCCCGCGACGAGCGCCTTGGCGATGTCGCCCGAGTACTGCACGCCCCCGTCTCCGATCACCGGGACGCCTGCCGGCCCAGCGGCCAGGGACGCCGCGTAGATAGCGGAGATCTGCGGGACGCCGACGCCGGCGACGACGCGGGTGGTGCAGATCGAGCCGGGGCCCACGCCCACCTTGATGCCATCGGCGCCTGCATCGATCAGAGCCTGCGCGCCGGCGCGCGTGGCGACGTTCCCGCCGACGATGTCGACCGTGCTCGTCCCCTTGAGCAGTCGGACCATGTCGAGGACGGCGCGCGAGTGCCCGTGCGCCGTGTCGACGATCAGGAAGTCGACGCCGGCCTCGATGAGTGCCCGAGCGCGCTTCTCCGCGTCGTCGCCGACCCCGACGGCGGCACCCACGACGAGGCGCCCATCTGGATCCTTGGTCGCATGCGGGTACTTGTCGCTCTTGACGAAGTCCTTGACGGTGAACAGCCCCTGCAGCCGGCCGTCGGCGTCGATCAGCGGCAGCTTCTCGACCTTGTGCTGGGCCAGGAGGGCCAGCGCATCGTTGGAGTCGATGTCGACGCTCGCCGTGACCAGCGGCATCGGGGTCATGACCTCGCGGGCCGGCCGGCCCATGTTCTCCTCGAACCGCATGTCGCGGTTGGTGACGATACCGAGCAGCACGCCCGAGGCGTCGACGACGGGCACGCCGCTGATGCGGTAGCGCGCGCACAGCCGGTCGACCTCGGCCAGCGAGTCCTCGGGCGAGCAGGTGACGGGGTTGTTGACCATGCCGGCCTCGGACCGCTTGACGAGGTCGACCTGGACCGCCTGCTCGTCGATCGGCAGGTTGCGATGAAGGACACCGACGCCGCCCTGCCGCGCCATGGCGATGGCCATGCGCGCCTCGGTGACGGTGTCCATCGCCGACGACACCAGGGGCATCTGGACGCTGATGTTGCGCGTCACGCGCGAGGTCGTGCTGACCTCGCTGGGAACGACATCGGATTCGGCCGGGACAAGGAGCACGTCGTCGAACGTCAGGCCGAGGTAGCCGAACTTCTCGGGCACACCGTCGAAGAGAAGTGAGTCTGAGCGGGGCTCCATGTGGTCTCCGAGGGCAGCGGGGCGTTGGCTGCTAAGGCTACTCGCCGACCGCCCGCGCGATCCGGGCCACCGTGTCCGAGAGGTCGCACGCCTCCGCCGACGCCCGACGGTACCTCGCCGAACCAGCCGGGCCCGCCGGCGAGGACCGTCGGGGCGGGCCGGAAGGACCTGAGCTGGGCGAGCTGGGCCAGGTCGGCGGACGCCGGCAGCTGGGCCCACACGAAGACCGCCGCCGGCCCGAGCCGGTGCACGGCATGCGCCAAGGACGCTGACGGAAGTCCGGAGCCGAAGATCCGCGCGTAGACCCCTCGCTCGGCCAGCCCGGCGGCCACGGCCCACAGCGGCAGGGAGTGCATCTCGTCCGGGGCGCAGGCCAGCAGGACCGCTCGGCAGTTGACGGGCTCGGTGGATAGGCGCAGCGACGCGGTCAGGCACTCCTGGATGACGGTGCTCAGGGCGTGCTCGACCTCGACGCCCTTGCCGGAGTCCTGCCACCTGTCGCCCACTGCGATGAGCACCGGCACGAGCAGGTTGTCCCACGTCCACAGCGACGCCGCGCTGGTCGAGGGCGTCGGAGACGATCGCGGCACATGCGGCCGTGTCGAGAGTCTGGGCCGCCCGGGCCAGTCCGCGCACCGCGGGGGCTCCGCCCGGCATCGCCAGCACGGTGCCGCCGCCGTGGCGACCGGGCTCGTCGGGGTGCGTCGGATGGGGGGTCGCGCGTGGTGGCAGGCGATGGACCGGAGCCAGCTGCTCGTCGTCGAGTCGAGGTCGCGGGCGGCCGAGGCTGCCTGGGCAGGCGGGATCCCCGCGATCACCAGGCGGCGCATGTGGTCCAGCCGCGCCATGTCGGCAGCGGTGTAGCGGCGGTGCGATCCGGGCTCGTGGACGCTCGGCCCCAGGCCGTAGCGCCGATCCCACGTGCGAAGCGTCGCCGGGGCGACTCCCATGCGCCGAGCGACGGCCGCCACAGTGAGGCCGGGATCGTCGGCCGCCTCCACGTCGCGCATCACGCGGTAATTGTGGTGGCAGACGGTCACCTGCGCGACTCGGTGGAAATCGGGGCTCGCTGGGTATTGACCAACTCGTGAAACGATTTGTAGAGTGTGAGGGTCCCGAGTAAGGAAAGGCTAACCATGGCTGATGTGTCCCGGCTTCCCGGTCCGAACGCTGACTTCTGGGATTGGCAGATGCAGGCCGCCTGCCGTGGCGAGGACCCGCGGCTGTTCTTCCATCCCGAGGGCGAGCGCGGCGAGGCACGCGAGACGCGGCAGGCTGCTGCCAAGGCCATCTGTGTCACCTGCCCCGTGCTGGCCGAGTGCCGGGCCCACTCCCTGGCGGTGCGCGAGCCCTATGGGGTCTGGGGCGGCCTGTCCGAGGACGAGCGCGAGGCCATCTACCGGCGCCGCAGGCTCGCTGTGGCGTCACTCGCCTCCTGACGCTCAGGAACTCCTGACCGGGGTGGCCGCAGCCACGAGCTCAACCAGCCGCGGATTGTCGATGCCCTCCACCAGCACGGCCGCCGCCTCCGCGTCACCGGCCATGCCCAGGGCCGCCCCATGGACGAGGGACCGCACGATCAGTTCGCGCATGGACGTCCGGGACGCGAGGCGCTGCATCGCGAGCACCCAGCCGTGCGTGTCGGGGTGCGCGTGCCGGCGGCCCGCCTCGCAGAGCGCGTCGAGGATGTAGGCATCGAGCCAGACATAAGGGTCGGCAAGGCGGTTCGCCCGGGTCCGGGCGTCGGCCAGCTGCTCGAAGGCGCGCTCCACGTCGCCCGCCTTCTCGGCGATCAGCGCCAGTCCACGGGCGGCCATCCCCTCCCAGCAGGGGTCGCCCAGCTGACAGGCGCGCGCGAAGGAATGGTCCAGGTGGTTGGCGGCGGCGGCGACATCACCGCGGGCCAGCTCGACCTCGCCCAGGAGCGCCTGCGGCCACGGCACGAAGGCCAGCCAGCGGTCCTGGCTGGTCAGTGCCATGGAACCGTCGAGGCACTCGGCCGCGACATCCAGTTCTCCGCGGAGCAGGTGCGCACGGCCGCGCATCGACAGCGCATACGCGGTCATCCGCGCATCCCCGATCTCCCGGGACGCCGCCTCTCCGGCCAGGAGGAGGGCCAGGGCACGGTCGTACTCGCCTCGGTCACTGAAGACCGACCCCAGATAGGTGGTCGCCTTGGCCTTCGTGGCGGGCGAGGCGTCGGCGAGTTTCGCTGCGTCGGTGAGCCACACCTGGGCACGGTCGTACCGCGCCCGGAGGAAGTCCACGTACCCGAGCTCGGCCCGCACCTCGGCCATCGCCGCGCCGTCACCCTCGGCCGAGGCGATCCGATCGGCCGAGTGCAGCGCCGCCAGCCCCTCCTCGTCCATGCCGCGCAGGGAGTGGATGAGGGCCTCGGCCAGCGCCTGACGCGCGGACACCTGCGCCTGCGGATCGGCCGCCGCATCGGCGAGCTCCACCGCGGTGCGCAGGGACTCGACTCCCGTCTCGGTGGCTCCCGCGGCCACCGCCGCCGCTCCCGCCTCGACCACCGCGGCTATCGACGCCGCGCTGGCGGGTGTCGGCCCGACTCGCGTGGTGCGCCGCAGCGCGGACTCCAGCACGCGCCCAGGCACCACGCCCAGTTCCGCGTCGAGCCGCGTCGCTATCTCGTCGTATCGCCGCTGCGCCGCTGCCTCGTCCCCCGCCCGACGCAGCAACCGGATCACCAGCGCCTCGTGGTTCTCGTCGAGCGGTGCCATCGCCGCCGCCCGAAGCGCGTAAGCCAGTGCGGCGTCCACATCACCGGCCGACAGCGACCCCAGCGCTGCCTCGTGCAGGATCGACTCGCACGCCGCCGACACCCGCTGTCGCTCCGTCTCCCGCCATGCATCGAAACCGGCGGCACCGCGGATGGTCAGCCCCTCAAGCAGACCGCGGTCCAGCTCGGGAAGCGCGACCGCCTCCGGCCACGTGCCGTGGGTCACGACGGTCACGTCGACGAGGGTGTCCGCAGGCAGAACCAGGGTGATCGGATCTCCCTCGAGGACCGCCCCTGCGCCCAGCCCCCGCCGCACCTCCGACAGGCTCCAGCGCAGAGCGCGCAGCGGATCGTCGGCCTCGTCGAACAGCAAAGCGGCGACCTGCGACCGCGTAGGTGCCCGATCAGCCAGGATCAGGAAGGCGAGCAGCCCCCAGCTCTTCTGGCTGCGGAACTGATAGGCCGACCCCGGGTCGCCGTCGATCCGGGGCCGGCCGAGCAGCCGGATGGTGGAACTCATGGCGGGAATGCTGCCATGTGGGCGCGCCCTCCTGCCGCCTACGCGTGCTCGCTGACGGGGTAGATCTCGTCGGCGACCAGTCCGTGGGCCTCCCGGTGGCAGCTGTTGGCCGCCTCCGCGTCCGGCGCCTCGACGAGGCAGAAGATCTTGCCTGCCTCCTCGTCGACCCAGTACCGGACGTAGTTCACCCCGAACCGGCCCTGCGTCGCCAGGTCGGCCGCGTGGGCGGCCGCGACGTCAGCCTCGGCGACGCCGCCCTCGACCGTGTGGACATCCATAAACATCGGCATGTGCTCTCCTTGGCTCCCGGTCGTCGGTCGACGGCCGATGCCCAAGAGAACGCCCCGCGCGTGTGACGCGGCGTGTGACGTTCACCCGCCTGGCCGGCGGACATGACGAAGGGGTCGTGAACAGGTCATCGACCCGTTCACGACCCCTTCGGTCGCGGATGCGCTGACTAGTGCGAGTGCCCGTGGTGCGCGTGGCCGTGGCCACCCGCCGCTTCGGGCTCCTCTTCCTTCTTCTCCACGACCAGCGCCTCGGTCGTCAGCAGCATGGCCGCGATGGAGGCGGCGTTCTGCAGCGCCGAGCGGGTCACCTTGACGGGATCGATGATGCCCTGCGCCATCAGGTCGCCGTACTCGCCGGTGGCCGCGTTGAGGCCGTGGCCGGCGGGCAGCTCGGCAACCTTGGAGACGACGACGTAGCCCTGCTCGCCCGCGTTCTCGGCGATCCAGCGCAGCGGCTCGGCCATCGAGCGGCGGACGATGCCGACGCCGGTTGCCTGGTCGCCGGTCAGGCCGAGGTCACCCTGAAGGACGAGCGACGCCTGAACGAGGGCGGTGCCGCCGCCGGAGACGATGCCCTCCTCGATCGCGGCGCGCGTCGCGGAGACGGCGTCCTCGACGCGATGCTTCTTCTCCTTGAGCTCGACCTCGGTGTGGCCGCCGACCTTGATGACGACGACGCCACCGGTGATCTTGGCAAGGCGCTCCTGGAGCTTCTCCTTGTCCCAGTCCGAGTCGGTCCGCTCGATCTCAGCGCGGATCTGGGCGACGCGGGCCGCGACGTCGGCAGAGTCGCCGCCGCCGTCGACGATCGTGGTGTTGTCCTTCGTGACGACGATGCGACGCGCACTGCCGAGCACCTCGAGGCCGACCTGGTCGAGCTTGAGCCCGACCTCAGGAGCGACGACCTGGGCGCCGGTGAGGATCGCGAGGTCCTGCAGGATCGCCTTGCGACGATCGCCGAATGCGGGGGCCTTCACGGCGCACGAGGAGAACGTTCCGCGGATGCGGTTGACGACCAGGGTCGACAGCGCCTCCCCGTCGACGTCCTCGGCGACGATCAGCAGCGGCTTGCCGGCCTGCACGACCTTCTCGAGCAGCGGCAGCAGCTCCTGGACCGACGACACCTTGCCCTGCACGAGCAGCAGGCGGGCGTCCTCGAACACCGTCTCCATGCGATCGGGGTCGGTGACGAAGTACGCGGAGATGAAGCCCTTGTCGAACTGCATGCCCTCGGTGAACTCGAGCTCGAGGCCGGTCGTGTTGGACTCCTCGACGGAGATGACGCCGTCCTTGCCGACCTTGTCGAAACCGTCGGCGATGAGCTCGCCGATCTCCCGGTCCTGCGACGAGATGGTCGCGACGTTCGCGATCTCGGACTTGTCAGCGACCTCGCGAGCGTTCTTGATCAGCTCGTCGGTGGCAGCCGCGACGGCCTTGTCGATGCCGCGCTTCAGCTCCATGGGCGAGGCGCCGGCCGCGACCTGCTTGAGGCCCTCGCGGACCATCGCCTGCGCGAGCACGGTCGCGGTGGTGGTGCCGTCGCCGGCGACGTCGTTGGTCTTGGTGGCGACCTCCTTGGCGAGCTGGGCGCCGAGGTTCTCGTAGGGATCGTCGAGCTCGATCTCGCGGGCGATGGTCACGCCGTCGTTCGTGATCGTCGGCGCGCCCCACTTCTTGTCGATGACGACGTTGCGGCCCTTGGGGCCGATCGTCACCTTGACCGCGTCGGCGAGAGCGTTGACGCCGCGCTCGAGGCTGCGGCGGGCGTGCTCGTCGAACTGCAGAATCTTGGACATCAGGCAACTCTCCCAAACGAAGGTCAGTGAACAGGCACGGCGTTGACGAGATCGGCCCGCCGTGGAGACGCAATGCGCCTCACGACGGGCCGATCAGCGACAGAAAGGAAGGACTACTTCTCGACGATGGCGAGCACGTCGCGGGCGGACAGGAGCAGGTACTCCTCGCCGTCGTACTTCACCTCGGTGCCGCCGTACTTGCTGTAGATGACGATGTCGCCGACCTTGATGTCGAGCGGGATGCGCTTCTCGCCATCCTCGTCGAAGCGGCCGGGGCCAACGGCCAGGACCTTGCCCTCCTGGGGCTTCTCCTTGGCCGTGTCAGGGATAACGAGGCCAGAAGCAGTGGTCTGCTCGGCGTCGAGGGTCTGGACCAGAATGCGGTCCTCGAGCGGCTTGATGGAGACCGACACGGTTACATCCTCCGGGATGTCGATGGGCCGCCGACGGGTGCGCGGCGAGCTCGGATCAGTGGTTCGGTTGGCAGTCCCCGGTGGGGAGTGCCAGATCAGACAGTACGCAGGCATTAGCACTCCGTCAAGTTGAGTGCCAGCACCCCGACGGCCCGACCAGCGCACAATGGGCCCATGTCGCCGACCGGGTCCGCCGAGCTCGCCCGGTGGCTGGCGACCGACTCCGGGAGCGCGGCCATCAGGACCGCTCAGTCGGCCGCGAGCGCCCACGTGACGAACCCGCTCGGTGCGGCCACCGCCCTGCGCTCGGCCCTGCCCGGGCTCTCGCCGGCCGAGTCGTCGGCGGTCCTCGAGCAGGCCGAGCTGCGTCGGCTGGCCCGCGACCGGTACGCGTTGCCTGCCGACGACCTGCTGCTCACCCGCGACGGGCTCCAGCAGGCCAGCCGCCCGCAGGTCGCCGCCTACCGGGCCGTCCTGCTGCGCGACGGCGGCGCCCGGCGGGTGCTCGACCTCACCGCCGGGCTCGGCTTCGACGCCGGCGCCTTCCTGGCGGCGGGCCTGGCCGTGACGGCGGTGGAACAGGACCCGCGGACGGCTGTCCTGTGCCGCCACAACCTCCCCGGTGCCACCGTGATCGAGGCGGACGCCACCGCCCCGGGCGTCCTTGCCGACCTGCTCGGCGAGCTGACGCCGACGGACGTCGTGTTCGTGGACCCCGCGCGGCGTGATCCCGGCGCGGCTCGTGACCTCGCCACCGGTCGGGCGCGGCCCGAGCGGGATCCGGAGCGGTGGTCACCGCCATGGTCGTTCATCGAGTCGATCCCGCACCCGCGAGTCGCCATGAAGGCCGCACCCGCCTTCGTCCCACCTCCGGGCTGGCACGCCACCTGGTCGAGCGTCGACCGGGTCGTCGTCGAGAACGGGAGCTATTCCTGGCCGGTGTTCGAGGCGCGGCGGCGGGCGGTCGTCCACGCCGCCTCGGGCCTGGTCGTGATGGACGCCACCGACGAGCAGCTGCCGCTGGCGCCCGACCTCGGTGGGTGGCTGCTGGAGCCCGACCCGGCACTCGAGCGGGCCGGTGCATTGGCAACGCTCGCCGGGCTCTTGTCGCCCGGGGTGCGGCGGATCGACGACGAGAGCAGCTGGCTCACCAGCGACGTCGAGCCGGCGGCGACCAGTCGCCCATGGGCACGCGCCTACCGCGTGGTGTCCGAGCTGACGGGCAGCACCGCCGATCAGCGACGGGCACTGCGGGCGCGGTCGATCGACCGGCTGGTCGTCAAGAGTCGCGACGTGCGCATCGATCCGCAGCGGGCCCTGCGCGATCTCGGCTGCCGGGAGGGCAACGGGCCCGTCCTGATCCTGACGCGGCGTGCCGGCCGCACGGTCAGCCTGCTGGTCGATGCAGTTCCCGAGCGACATGGCTGATGGTCTGCGCGTCGGTGCCGCAGCAGCCGCCGATCGCCACGGCACCGGCCGCCCGCCAGGCCGCCAGGACGTGCGCCGGGAAGGCGTCTGACGCATCCACGGGCTTGCCGCCGTGCCACTCGCCGTCCTGCGCGTCCCACGTGCCACCGGCGTTCGGGTACACGACGATCGGCAGGTCCACGGCAGCACGGATGCGCGCCACCAGGTCGGTCACCAGCCGGGGGTCCGTGCAGTTGACGCCCGTCGCCACGATCGCCGGGGAGGATGCCGCAACGATCGCTGCCTCCTCGATGGGCTGGCCGGCGCAGGTGCGCCCACCCTCGGTCGCGGAGAACGTCAGCCACGCGGGCAGGTCGACGTCGTCAAGCGCCTCGACGAGAGCCTCCGCCTCCAGCACGTCGGGGATGGTCTCGATCGCCAGCAGGTCAGGGTCGCCGGCCAGCAGCACGTCGATGCGCTCCCGATGGAAGTCGACCAGCTGCGCGCGGGACAGCCCGTAGTTGCCGCGGTACTCCGATCCGTCGTGCAGGATCGCCCCGTACGGTCCGACGCTGGCCGCCACCCGCACCGGGCGATCGGCGGGGTCCGCGGCCATGCGGGCGGCCGCGATGCTGGCCAGCAGGGCCTCGTCGGCGGCCGACGCGCTGAGTCCGGCGGCCTCGAAGCCGCGTCGGGAGACCTGATAGCTGGCCGTGATCAGCACGTCCGCGCCGGCGTCCGCGTACTCCGCGTGCGCCCGTGTGACGGCGCCCGGGTCGCTCAGCAGGGCCCGACCGGTCCACAGCGAGCCGGAGATGTCCTGGCCGTCTCGCGTCAGCTGCGTGGACAGGCCGCCGTCCACCACGACAACCCCGTCACCGAACAGCTGCGTCCACGACTTCATCGTCAAGGTGTAGCAGAGGGCACCATCGGTCGGGGGTCCGGCAGGTAGGCGGCGAGGCTGGCCGGCACGCAGCCCTGCGCGGCGCGCGGCGGCCATTGCGACCTTGAGGTCCCTGGCCAGCGTCGGCGTGAAGTGCAGCAGGACGATGTCGCCAGCCCGCAGGACGCCACCGGGAACGGACAGGCGCCCCTTGTCCACGACCGCGTCCCACAGGACCATTCCGGTGATCCCGCAGCGCGCCGCCGCGACCTGCACCTCGAGGCGACCTGCGCCGACCCCGTAGGGCGGACGCAGCAGCCACGGCGAGGCTCCGAAGTCCTTGGCGAAGGTGCGCTGGGACTGGCAGATCTCATGATCGAGGTCCGTCGCCGAGTCGGCCAGCGAGGCGTGCGTTGCCGAGTGGTTCTGGATGCTCCCCCACCTGGTCAGCCGGGTGAAGTACGGCGCGGAGTCCTTGATCGTCCACGTCGAGAGGAAGGCGGTGACGGGGATCTGATGGGCCTCGACGTAGCGCAGCGCACGGCGGTCCTTGTGCACCCCGTCATCGATGGTGATGAAGACGACCGGGTCGCTGGTGTGCTCACGGGACGAGACCCGCATCGGCGCCGCGAAGTCGCGAATCAGGGTGCGTCGGACCGACCACACCGCCGTGGGCGCCGCCACGCCTGGTCGGGCGGCCCTGGGCTCGGCCGCACCTGCCGGCGCCCCTGCCCCGCCGAAGGCGAGCAGAACGGCGAGGAGCGCGAAGGCCAGCGGCACGCCGGCGCCCACGGCCAGCCCGCGGACGCGACCCAGGGCCCTCGGCGACATGGTGCCTCCCGGGGAAGCCTGGGCCGGCTCGCGCGGGACCGGTCAGGACGAGGCTGGAATCGTGGGGACGGGCTGGTGGTGATGGGGTGCCTGTGGCTCATGTGACTGTCGTGATCAGGGTACGCGACAGCGGGCCGTGGGTCACCAGACGCGCTGGGTGACGGGCAGGCTCGACGTCGTGACGAAGTCCAACGGTGACGGCGGCACGCCCGCGCGGGCCAGCCGCGATCCGAGGGCCGCCACCATGGCCCCGTTGTCGGTGCACAGGCCCGGTCGCGGCGTCCGCAGGACGATGCCCGCCGCATCGCAGCGGGTCTGCGCCATCGCCCGCAACCGTGAGTTGGCCGCGACGCCACCACCGAGCACCACGTGATCGACGCCCAGATCACGGCAGGCCGCAACGGTCTTCGCGGTCAGGACGTCGGCCACCGCTTCCTGGAAGGATGCCGCCACGTCGGCCACCGGTACGTCCTCTCCGGCCGCCTGCCGCGCCTTGACCCAGCGGGCCACCGCCGTCTTGAGGCCGGAGAACGAGAAGTCGTAGGGGTACTTGTCGCGATCCCCCGGTCCCATGAGCCCGCGCGGGAAGGCGATGGCGTCGGCGTCGCCCTCCGCAGCCACCCGGTCGATCCAGGGTCCTCCGGGGAACGGCAGCCCGAGCAATCGGGCGACCTTGTCGAAGGCCTCGCCGGCGGCGTCGTCAAGCGTCTGCCCGAGCGGCCTGATGGTCGCCGCGTCGTCGCTGACCAGCAGCAGCGAGGAGTGGCCACCGGAGACCAGGAGCCCGAGCGTGGGATCCGGGAGGTCACCGTGCTGCAGTTCGTCGACGACGACGTGGCTGGCCAGGTGATTGACGCCGTAGATCGGTACCCCGAGGCCGACCGCCAGGGCCTTGGCCGTGGCGACGCCCACGATCAGTGCACCGACCAGCCCGGGGCCGGCGGTCACGGCGATCGCGTCGACGTCGCGCAGCGTGATGCCGGCCGACGTGCAGGCCCGCTCGATCGCCGGCTCCATGGCCTCGAGGTGCGCCCGGCTGGCCACCTCGGGAACGACGCCACCGAAGCGGGCATGCTCGTCGACGCTCGAGGCGATCTCGTTGGCAAGCAGGTCGGTCCCGCGCACGATCCCGATGCCGGTCTCGTCGCAGGACGTCTCGATGCCCAGGACGATCGGGTCGCCCGGGTGCGCGCTCACGTCGGCACGTCCGGGCTGCGAACGTCGCTCGCCCGCAGGTCGCACCGCATGATGAGGGCATCGGTCGCGTCGGGGTAGTAGCGGGGACGCGTGCTGATCGTGACGAAGTCGTGGCTTCGATAGAGCGCGATCGCCGCATGGTTGTCAGCGCGCACCTCCAGCATCATGTGCGTGCAGCCCGCCGCGCGCAGCGGTGGTCATCAGGGTCGTCAGCAGCCGCGCGCCCAGTCCGTTTCCCTGGGCCGCCGCGGCGACCGCGATCGTCTGCACGTCGCTGTCGGGGGGCAGGACGAAGGCTCCGGCGTAGCCCACCACCCGGTCGTCCATCACGGCCACGACGTACGCGCGCGTCTCCTGCGCCAGCTCCTGCCAGAGCTGCTCGGCGGTCCACGGATCGTCCGGGAACAGGTCAGCCTCGAGCGCATGCACCTCCTCGAGGTGCCACCAGCGCATCGGCAGCACGGCGATCACGGCGTGCCCCCGACGTTCAACGGCGGCGTCGGCGTGGCCTCGACGGCGTCCGGACGGCGCAGGTACAGCGGCTCGGGCAGCAGGAGCCGGAGCCCGGCGAGCGCGTTCGACGTGCCGGCACCGTCCTCGCCGTGAGCCGACAGCACGGCGCCCGAGCGCGTGACCTCGACACGAGCGGCCAGCAGCTCCCCGGCCCGGATGCCCACCCAACCGGCGAGCGGGTAGAGCAGGTCGTCGTCGTCGAGCATCGACCCGAACGACTCGCGATGCAGCAGTGCACCGTGCCCGCACCAGGCGCCGGCTCGAAGGCGCTCATCGATCTCGTCGGGCCGGGCGACCTGCGGCCCGACCTGGCGCTCGCCATCCGCGCCGTACCAGGCCCAGTAGACCTCCCGCCGACGAGCATCCGACGCGACGCCGAAGTCGCCTTCGCGCCCGGCGGCCCGCACGGCGCGCGCCATGGCGTCAAGGGAGCACACGCCCACGACCGGACGTCTCCAGGCAAGGCCCAGCGCGCGTGCTGACGCGATCGCCACGCGCAGCCCCGTGTACGGTCCCGGGCCGACACCGCACGCGAGCGTGTCCACGTCTCCCCCGCCGACTCCACCGCTCGTCGAGCACCGCGTGGATCATCGGTGCGAGCACCTCGGCATGCCGCCGTGGATCGAGCTCCGTCCGCGCGGCGACGACGTGCCCGGCACTGACCAGCGCGACGGACGTGAGCGCACTTGAGGTGTCCATGGCCAGGATCACGACGGCGCCCCAGCAGGTGGAAGCCCGGCGATCGCGTCCTGCCATCTCGGGTCCTCGGAGACCACGGCGACCACCCGCCGCTCGTCATCCGCATCGTCCGAACGCGTGATGGCCAGGCGCAGCAACGACTCCGACAGGTCCTCGACCAGTCCCTCGCCCCACTCGACCACGACGACACCCCGGTCGAGATCGAGATCCAGGTCGAGATCGTCCACCTCACGGACGGAGCCGAGTCGGTACGCGTCGACGTGGACCAGGGCGGGGCCGCCCGTGGGATTCTCGTGGACTCGGGAGATGACGAACGTCGGGCTCGTCACGCGATCAGTCGACGCCCATCCCCACGGCGATCCCCTGCGTGAGGGTCGTCTTGCCCGCCCCGAGGTCGCCCGTCAGGACGATGACATCACCGCCGCGCGCCGCGCGGCCCAGCACCGCGCCCAGGTCACGCATGGCCTCGGCGGTGTCTACGACGACGGTGCACTCGCCCGTCATGCCGAACTGGCGAGGTCGGCCGTCACGTCGCGGAGCACTCGCTCGAGAAGCGTGATGAGCGCGGCATCCACCTCTTCGTGCTTCTCCAGGGTGACCATGTGGCCGCTGTCGGGCACGACGACAAAGTCGGCACCTGGCACCAGCTGGACCAGGGCATCACTTTGCTCTCGCGGCGTCAGCCGGTCCGAGTCCCCGACCAGCACGAGCACTTCGACGGACTGGAACACGTGGCATGCGGCCCGCTTGTCGTGCTCCTGAAGCGCCGGCAGGAACTCGGCGACCACGTCGATCGGCGTGGCGGCCACCATGCTGGCGACGAAGCGACCGGCCTCGTCGGAGGCGGTGGAGCCGAACGAGTACAGACGCGTCAGCAGCAGCCCGAGATCGCTGTTGTCCCAGTGCGACCACTCGACGAGCTCCTTGCGCTTCACCAGCGCCGCCGCGACCGCCGGGGCGATGCGATGGAACGCGCGGCCGACCGCCGCGGGGAGGCCGAGGCTTCCCTCGGAAAGGCCGCCCGCGGTCGTGGCGATGAGCCCCACGCCGTACACCCGATCGGCGAAGAGCTCGGGATGCTGGTCGGCCAGCGCCATGATCGTCATGCCACCCATCGAGTGGCCGACGAGCATCAGGGGGCCGGTCGGGGCGACGGCGGCGATCACGTCGGCGAGGTCACGTCCGAGCTGGTCGACGTGATGGGAGTCGAAGTCGGCGTGCTGCGAGCGGCCATGACTGCGCTGGTCGTAGAAGACCAGGCGTGCTCGCCCGCGCAGGGCCTGTCGCTGGTAGTGCCACGAGTCGAGGTTGAGCGCGTAGCCATGCGCGAAGACGACGGTCAGGTGCTGCGTGGCCCGGGCGACGGACTCCGGAACCTCGTCGACCTCGACGTAGAGGGAGACGCCATCCTCGACCACCACGTGCCGCACTTCGCCGTGGAGCTGGCCGAACTCCGACGTCTCGGTCTCGTCGGCGGGCCGGGCACTTGCGCGCAGCAGCGATCGTTCGGCAACCGCGCCGAGCGCGGCACCGGCAGCGAGCGCCCCCGCCGCCAGCAGGCCTCGGCCGGCCAGGCGCAGTGCGGGCGTGACGTCAGGACTCATCGGTCCCATCATCCCCCGCGCCGGGCTCGGAACCGCCGACGTACTCGCGCGGCACGCGTGATCCCACGCGCGTGACGATCTCGTAGCCGATCGTGCCGAGTGCGAGCGGCCCATTCGTCGGCGGTCAGCTCCCCGTGCGAGCCCGGTCCGAACAGGTAGACCTCGTCGCCTGCCTGCGCGTGACGTCGCTGACCCCAGATCGACGACGAACTGGTCCATCGCCAAGCGGCCCACGGCCGGGCACCGACGTCCATCGACGGCCACCTCGACGCGGCCTCCGGCTGCTCGGGGCACGCCGTCCGCGTAGCCAAGCGGCACGAGACCGAGGCTCGTCGCAGTCGGCGTCGTCCACGTGCTGCCGTACGACACGCTCGTGCCGGGCTCGACCGACTTCACGTGTGCCAGCCGGGCACGCAAGGTCATCGCGGGAACCAGCCCGAGTTCGGCCGCCGAGCCGAGATTGTCGGCCGGCGTCAGTCCATACATCGCGATGCCCACGCGAACGAGGTCGAAGCGGCAGTCGGGGAAAGCCCACAGGCCACCGCTGTTGCTGAGGTGCAGGCGGCGGGGCGTGAGGCCAGCCCCTCGGGCAGCCTCCACGGCGTCCATGAACCGGCCGCGGGCGCTGGACACGGTGTCGGCCCCAGGCTGGTCCGCGTCGGCGAGGTGCGACCAGATCGCCTCCAGCTCGACGACCCCGTCGGCGACGGCAGCATGAAGATCCGGGATGAGCGCGGGCCAGTCCGCGAGCGAGAGGCCGTTGCGGGACAGCCCGGTGTCGAGCTTCACCTGGATGCTCGCTCGGACGCCCCGTGCTCCTGGCAGCGGCGACGACCTCGTCGAGAGCCCACCGGCTCGAGACGGACAGGTCGACCCCCGCCGCGACGCAGGCCTCGACGGCCGGCTCGCCAGGCGTCCACAACCACGCGAGGATGCGTCCGCGGTCGCCGGACGCGCGCAGCGCGAGCGCCTCGGTCGGCAGGGCGACGCCCAGCCACGGCACTCCCTGCGCACGTGCCTCTCGGGCCATCGGCACCATGCCGTGTCCGTAGCCGTCCGCCTTCACCACGGCCATCACCTCGGCCGACCCGGCGAGTTCGCGTACGCGGTCAAGGTTGTGACCCACTGCCGCCAGATTCACCTCGGCACAGGCCCGGCTCACCGGGGCTGCTCCTCGAGATCGCCGAAGCGCGCCACCCGGATGGCTGCCGGGATCTCGTCCGCGAGGCACGCCGAGACGACGGGCCCCGACCTCGCCGCGAGACGACCCGCCCTGCCGTGCAGCCACACTGCGGCGGCCACGGCCGCATGCAGGTCAGCTGCGGAACGGCGGCCGTCGGCCCACGCTCCCGCGAGCAGCGCACCGATCAGTCCGGTGAGCACGTCGCCCGAGCCGGCTGTTCCGAGGTCCGAGGTGCCCTCGGTGTCGACGAAGCTCGTGCCGTCCGGGGCGGCGATGACGGTCCCTGGCCCCTTGAGGACCACGATCGCCGAGAGGCGCTCGGCGGCGGCCACGGCCGCGGCGAGCCGCCCCGGCGACGAATCGAGCAGGCCGGGGAGGATCCGGTTGAACTCGCCTTCATGCGGAGTGATCACGGTGACCAGCGACATTGCCGTGCGATCGACGATCGCCGCGCGGACTTCCGCGGAGTCGGCGACGATGCTCAATGCGCCCGCGTCGAGGACGACCGGCACCGCTGCAGCCAGCACCGCGTCGACCGTGGGCCGGTCGGTGTCGTCGCCTGGGAATCCGGGTCCGCACGCCCACGCATCAACGCGCGCCTGGTCCTTCGGCGCGGACCCGTCGATCACGATCTCCGGGAAGTGCGTCACCACGGTCGCGGCGTTCCCGTCCGAACGGTCAAGGAATCGCGTCATGCCGACGTTTGCGCGGCGGGCGGCACCTGTGGCGAGCAGGGCCGCGCCGGGATACGGTCCCGAGCCGGCCGACACCCCCACCACGCCGCGGCGGTACTTGTAGGAGTCGGCACCGGGCTCGCCGACCCATTCGGCGACGTCGATCGCCTCGAGCACGCGGATGCGCGGCGCGATCGCTGAACTCGAGGCCGATGTCGATCAGCACGGTCGATCCGCAGTGCACGGAGCCGGGTGCAACGACGAGCCCGGGCTTCACGGCCCCGAACGTCACTGTCACGTCGGCGTCGACGGCCGCTCCGGGCACCGCGCCGGTGTCGGCATCGACCCCGCTCGGAGCGTCAACTGCGACCACGAACGCGTCGCCCGCGGCCACCGCCTCCACGAGCGACTGCACCGGCGAACGCAGGCCGCCCGCTCCCCCGATGCCCAGGATCCCGTCGACCACGACATCCGCCTCGGCGACCACAGCGAGGACCGATTCGGCATCGTCCGGCCACGCATGCAGTCGACCGCCCTCGCGCTCGAGCGCCTCGGCGCCCTGCCGGTGCCATCGTTCGGACACCGTGATCGCATCGACACGGCAGCCGCGGCGCGCCAGCATGCGCCCCGGCCCACAACGCGTCGCCCCCGTTGTTGCCGGAGCCCACCAGGAGCGCGATCCGTGCGCCGACCGCACCTCCGCGCGCCTCGCGAACGAGGGCGAGCACCGTGGTGCTGAGGCCGAACGCCGCGCGCTGCATCAAGGTGCCCTCGGGCACTCAGCGCGAACGCTGCCTCCTCTGCGGTGCGCACCTCGGCCACGGTGCGGACGCTGATCATTCCTCGCCTCGGACGGCGAGGGCAAAGGCGATGGCCATGTCACCATCATGGCTGAGCGACAGGTGCCATGCCTCGATGCCGAGCGCCTCGGCGGCGCGCTGCACTGTCGCGGAGACCACCAGCAGCGGTTCGCCACGGTCGCCGTTGACCACCTCGCAGTGGTGCCACTCGAGGCCGCGGTTGTCGACGAGGACCTTGGCCACGGCCTCCTTGGCGGCCCAGCGCGCGGCGAGCGACGACGGCCGCAGGGTCGCCCCGCCGGAGAGTTCGATCTCCCGATCGGTGAACACCCGCGCGACGAGTCCCGGGGTCCTGGCGATGGCGGCGCGGAAGCGCCGCACGTCGACGATGTCCACGCCGACGCCGACCACCGACGCAGGCAGCTTCGCGAACAGGGCTCTACTCCACCGTCACGGACTTGGCGAGGTTGCGTGGCTGGTCCACGTCGAGGCCCTTCGCCGTCGCCATCTCGCACGCGAACACCTGAAGCGGGACCGTCGCGACGAGTGGCTGCATCAGCGTCGGGACCGCGGGGATGCGGATCACGCGATCGGCATAGGCGCTGATCACCTCGTCGCCCTCCTCGGCGATCGCGACGACGAACGCCCCGCGGGC
Organism: uncultured Actinomycetes bacterium; assembly: GCA_963755335.1. GTDB lineage: Bacteria > Actinomycetota > Actinomycetes > S36-B12 > S36-B12 > UBA10649. Next base: position 485,865 of record CAVWJW010000008.1, on the reverse strand, counting down.
GCGCACCTCCTGGATGTTGGACACGATCTTGTCGTGCAGCACGGCCCGCCCTCGCGGCGACGGCACCACGACGATCGACCGGGACGCCGTCCTCGATCAACGCGATCGGCCCGTGCTTGAGCTCGCCGGCGGCGAACCCCTCGGCGTGCATGTAGGCGAGCTCCTTGAGCTTCAGGGCGCCCTCGAGCGCCACCGGGAAGCCGACATGTCGACCGAGGAAGAGCACCGACGGGGCGTCGGCGAGCTCGCGGGCGAGCGCGCGCACGGGCTCGGTGGTGTCGAGCACCTTGTCGACCTTGTCGGGCATGCTCGTGCAGGTCGTTGAGGATCGCGCTGATCTCGTCCTCGAACATGGTGCCGCGCACCTGGCCGAGATAGAGACCGACCAGGTAGGCCGCCACGATCTGGGTGAGGAAGGCCTTGGTGGACGCGACGGCGACCTCGGGGCCGGCGTGCGTGTACAGCACGGCGTCGGACTCGCGCGGGATCGTCGAGCCGACGGTGTTGCAGATGGCGAGCGTGCGCGCACCCTGCGCCTTGGCATGCCGCAGCGCCATCAGCGTGTCCATCGTCTCGCCGGACTGAGAGATGGCGATGACGAGACTGTCGGGACCCGACGATCGGGTCGCGGTAGCGGAACTCACTGGCCAGCTCGACCTCGACAGGCAGGCGGGTCCAGTGCTCGATCGCGTACTTCGCCACCATGCCGGCGTGCGCGGCGGTGCCGCATGCGATCGACGATGACCTTGTTCACCTCGCGGAGAACCGCCTCGTCGATCTGCGTCTCGTTCATCTGGATGCGGTGATCGGCGCCGATGCGTCCGCGCAGCGAGTCGGCGACGGCCTTGGGCTGCTCGGCGATCTCCTTGAGCATGAAGAGCTCGTAGCCGCCCTTCTCGGCCGCCGACGCGTCCCAGCTCGACCTCGTACGGCTTCACCTCGGCGGGCAGGCCATCGAAGGTCGGTCACGATGACCTCGTCGGGCGTGAGCGTCACCACCTGGTCCTGGCCGAGTTCGAGGGCGTCGCCGAGTGTGGTCCACGAAGGCCGCCACGTCGGAGGCCAGGAAGTTCTCGCCCTCGCCGACGCCGACCACGAGCGGCGAGTTGCGGCGTGCACCGACGACGACGTCGGGATTCAGCCGGTCGATCGCGACCAGGGTGAAGGCGCCTTCCAGCCGTCGGCACACCTGTCGCATGGCCTCGGCGAGATCGTCCGTCGCTCGGCAGCGTCGCGGCGAGAAGGTGCGCGACGACCTCGGTGTCGGTCTCCGACGCGAGGTGCACGCCCGCTGCGGTGAGCTCCTCGCGGAGGACGGCGAAGTTCTCGATGATGCCGTTGTGGATGACCGCGACGCGACCGTCCTCGCTGAGGTGCGGGTGGGCGTTGCTGTCAGTTGGCCCGCCGTGGGTGGCCCACCTGGTGTGGCCGATGCCGGTCGTTGACTCCGGCAGCGGATCACTGCCGAGCAGGGTCTCGAGGTTGGCGAGCTTGCCCGCCTTCTTCCGCACGTCGAGGCGACCGTCGCAGATCACCGCGACCCCGGCAGAGTCGTAACCCCGGTACTCCAGGCGACGAAGGCCCGCGACGACGATCTCCAGTGCCTGCTTCTGGCCGACGTAGCCCACGATTCCGCACATGCGAGTGAGCCTACCCGTGAGCGCTTGCGCTCATGGGGGAGGCGATCGCGGCATGCGATCTCGAAGAGATCGACATGCGGGTGTGGCCCCGCAACGCCCCATCGCGACGACACAATGACCGCGTGATCACCGTGCGGGTCAGTTGCACGTCGGCCTTGAGCGCCGACGTGCGTCGCACTGCTCGCCCGAAGCGAGGCGACCAGCTCCCTGGCCGTGCACCGTGGCGCCAGCCTGTCCCCCGTGGGCGACGTCATCGAGGCCGACCTTCCTCGGGAGTCCATCAACTCGGTGGTGGATGCCCTTGTGGCACTCGGCGTCGCGGTCGACGGCACGATCCAGCTGCTACCGGTGCATTCGTGGGTCTCAGCCCGCGGACTGGCCGCCGAGCAGGACATCCCCGGTGCCAGTCCCGACGCGGTGGTCTGGACCGACGTCATCGAGCGGGCTTACGAGGAGTCGTCGATCACCTACACGTTCATCAGCTTCATGATCCTCGCGACGCTCCTCGCGGGCATCGCCGTCGTCACGGACTCGGTCATCCTCGTGATCGGTGCCATGGTTCTCGGCCCCGAGTTCGTTCCCATTGCCGCACTCGGCCTTGGACTCGTCCGTCGACGCTACGGGCTCATCCGCGAGGCCGCGACGACCCTGGCCGTCGGCTTTGGCATTGCCATTGCCACGGTGGCCGCCCTGGCCGCGTTCGCTCGCGCCGCAGGGTTGATCTCAGCAGCAGACGTCACGGCCGACCATCGTCCCGGCACTGCGTTCATCTACAGCCCCAACGTGTGGTCCCTCGTGATCGCCGTGTGCGCGGGCGCGGCCGGAGTCCTGGCCCTGACGTCAGCCAAGTCTGGCGGCCTGGTCGGCGTCTTCATCTCGGTGACGACGATCCCCGCCGCCGGGAACATCGCCGTCGCATCCGTGTTCGGTGAGTGGACGGAGGTTCGAGGCAGCACCATCACCCTGCTCGTCAACATCATCGGGATGGCGTTGGCTGGTTGGGCCACGCTGGCGATCCAGCAGGGGTCCTCGCGCCGCGCGCGGGATCGAACGGCCCGTCTGCAGCCTGACGACTAGTTCAGGGCGAGGTTCGTGCTGACGACGGCGGCCAGCGACTCCGCCACCTCGTTCGCCTTCTCCGGAGTGGCCGCCTCGACCATGACCCGGATGACCGGCTCGGTCCCCGACGGACGCAGGAGGACGCGGCCGGCTTCGCCCAGTTCCCGCTCGGCGTCGGCCACAGCAGCCTGGACCTCGACGCAGGCATCGACGGCGGAGCGATCCACGCCTCGCACGTTGATGAGCACCTGCGGGAACTTCGTCATGTCCCCCGCCAGTTCGGCCAGCGACCGGCCCGACTCGGCGACCTCCGCGAGGAGGTGCAGGGCCGTGAGCAGGCCGTCACCCGTGGTGGCGTAGTCCGTCATGACCACGTGGCCGCTCTGCTCGCCGCCGAGCGTGAAGCCGCCCTCGCGCATGGCCTCGAGCACGTAGCGGTCGCCGACCCCGGTCTCGACCACGGTGATCCCGGCCTTCTGCATGGCCAGCTTGAAGCCGAGGTTGGCCATCACGGTCGCGACGACGGTGTCGTGCGGCAGACGGCCGTCGCGCCGCTGTGCGGCCGCGATGATCGCCAGGATGTGGTCGCCATCGACGAGGCGGCCCTGTGCGTCGACTGCCAGGCATCGGTCGGCGTCGCCGTCGTGCGCGATGCCGGCGTCGGCACCGTGCTCGAGCACCGCCGCCGCGAGGTCCTCCATGTGCGTGCTGCCGCAGCCGTCGTTGATGTTGAGCCCGTTGGGCGCATGATGGATGGCGATGACACGTGCGCCGGCTCGCGCATAGATGTCCGGCGCGATCGCGGAGGCAGCCCCGTTGGCGCAGTCAACGACGATCGTCAGCCCGTCGAGCTGGTGCGGCAGCGTGCGAAGCAGGTGCTGCTCGTACAGCTCGACCTGCGTCGAGGTTCGAGATGACCCGACCGACGTCAGCGCCGGTCGGCCGATCCCAGTCCTCGCCCATGCGCTACTTCGATCGCGTCCTCGATGGCGTCGTCGAGCTTCAGTCCGCCGCGCGCGAAGAACTTGATGCCGTTGTCGGGCATCGGGTTGTGCGAGGCGGACAGCATGACGCCGACGTCGGCGTCGAGCGCATCGGTCAGGAAGGCGACTGCAGGCGTCGGCAGGACGCCGACGAGCATGACGTCGACGCCCGCGCTGGCGAGCCCCGCGACCACTGCGGCCTCGAGGAACTCACCACTCGCGCGGCCGTCACGTCCGACGACAGCCGTGGGCCGATGGCCCTCGAACGCACCGATGTCGCCGAGGACATGCGCAGCAGCAACCGCGAGGTCGACGGCGAGTTCCGCCGTGAGATCGCGATTGGCCGAGCCTCGGACGCCGTCGGTTCCGAAGAGCCGGCCCATCGTCTACCGCTTGCTGTACTGAGGAGCCTTACGGGCCTTCTTCAGGCCGTACTTCTTGCGCTCCTTGGCCCGCGGGTCACGGGTGAGGAAGCCGGCCTTCTTCAGGATCGGCCGGTTGCCCTCCTCGTCGATCCCGTTGAGGGCACGCGACACACCCAGTCGCAGCGCGCCGGCCTGGCCGGAGATGCCGCCGCCGTGGATGCGGGCGATGACGTCGAACAGGCCCTCGGCGCCCAGGGCGACGAACGGCTCGTTGACCTCCTGCTGGTGCACCTTGTTGGGGAAGTAGCCCTCGAGGTCGCGACCGTTGATGGTCCACTGGCCGGTGCCGGGCACCAGGCGCACGCGGGCGACAGCCTGCTTGCGACGACCGGTAGCGGCGCCGGGCGCCGTCACGATCTCGCGCGTGACGACCGGGCCGAGCGTTGGGGGTCTCGGTGGTGTACTCCGAAGGTGACTCGTCCTCGAGTGACGTCGTCGAACTCGGTCTCTTCGATGGTGGCCTCAGACACTGCCACGGATCCTCTCGTTGAAGCCGTTGCCGCAGCGTTACTGCGCGACCTGGGTGATCTGGAACGGCTGCGGCGACTGGGCCGCATGGGGATGCTCGGGACCGGCGTAGACCTTCAGCTTCTTGATCTGCTGACGACCGAGCTTGTTGTGCGGGAGCATGCCCTTGACCGCCTTCTCGACGGCGCGACGCGGGTTGGACTCCAGCAGCTCGGAGTACGACGTGGCCGACAGGCCGCCCGGGTAGCCCGAGTGTCGGTAGTCCATCTTCTGCTGCTTCTTGGCCCCGGTCAGGCGACCTTCTCGGCGTTGATGATGATGACGAAGTCACCGGTGTCCACGTGCGGGGCGAATGTGGTCTTGTGCTTGCCACGCAGCAGCGTTGCGGCCTGGCTGGCCAGTCGGCCGAGCACGACGTCCGCGGCGTCGATGACATGCCAGGTACGGGTCGATCTCGCCGGGCTTGGGCGCTGTACGTGCGCACGGGTCGCCCCCTTCGTTGCTCGTCGGGACCGGTCTCTGCACGCTCGCTCGACGAGATCCGTCGGGTGGCGCCGTACTGGACGTCATCCCTGGCGCCAGGCTGCTCGGCCGGGTTTCTCGGGGAAGCACCGGTGCACGCAGCAACGGCCAAGACTACCGGCGGCGCGGGACTGGCTCCAAATCGCCCCCACCCCGCCGACCTTGAGGTTGTCGGGGTCATCGACGCCGAGACGCCCCGCACAACCTCAAGGTCGGCGGAGTGGGAGGGGTCTACGATCCCAGACCGGCTCGGACGTCTCCACGACGGAGCCGTCGAACTGGAAGTCCCAGAACCGGTCGAAGCCTCGGGCGAACCATCGGTCGTGGGTGACGGCCACCACCGTCCCCTCGAACGCATTGAGGCCGTCCTCGAGCGCCTCGGCGCTGACGATGTCCAGATTGTCCGTCGGCTCGTCGAGCAGCAGCAGCGTGGCGCCGCCGAGCTCGAGCAGCAGGATCTGGAAACGGGCCTGCTGGCCGCCGGACAGGGTGTCGTAGTACTGCTCAGAGGCCGCCGCCAGCTCGTATCGGTCCAGCACCCGGGCCGCCTGCTCGCGCGGCATGTCCGGCTCGGTGCTCGTCGCCTCGATGCAGGATGTCGAGCAGGGTGCGGCCCGACAGGTCAGGACGCACGTGCGTCTGGGCGAACCAGCCGGGCCGCACGCGAGCGCCCAGACGGGCCGACCCCATGTGCGCGACGGGCAGCGATCTCGACGTCTCCTACGGGCTGATGCTCGACGTCCGGGTCGGTGCCGCCGAGAGCCAGGAGGCGGAGCAGGTGACTCTTGCCGGAGCCGTTCGCGCCCAGCACGGCGAGCCGCTCGCCGAACCAGATCTCGCCATCGAACCGCCGCGTCAGCCCGGTCAGTTCGAGGCGCTCGCACACGATGGCGCGCTTCGCCGTGCGACCGCCGGACAGGCGCATGCGAACGCTCTGCTCGTTCGGCACGGCGATCGGCGGACCGGCCTCCTCGAACTTGCGCAGCCTCGTCTGCGCCGCCTGGTACCGCGAGGCCAGGCCGTCGTTGTAGGCGGCCTTGACCTTCAGCGACTGGACGAGTGCCTTGAGCTTGACGTGCTCCTCGTCCCACCGCCGCCGCAGTTCCTCCAGACGGGAGAACCGATCGGCGCGCGCGGCGTGGAAGGAGGCGAAGCCGCCGCCATGCAGCCAGATGGTGTTGCCGGCAGCGCCGAGCTCGACGGAGACCACGTGACTCGCGCACTGGTTCAGCAGTTCGCGGTCGTGGCTGATCAGCAGCACTGTCTTGGGGGTCTCGCGAAGCGCGGTCTCCAGCCACGTCTTGCCCGCCACGTCGAGGTAGTTGTCGGGCTCGTCGAGCAGCAGGATGGCGGCCGGACCTCGCAGGAGCAGTTCCAGCACGAGCTGCTTCTGCTCGCCGCCGGACAACGTCGAGACCGGTCGCCAGCGGATCGAGTCGAACGGCTGGCCCATGGCCGCGACGTCGTCACCACGTCGAAGAGCACCTCGGCGTCGTAGCCGCCGGCCTCCGTGTAGTCGGCGATCGCGTGCGCGTAGCTGCATCTGCGTGGCCTCGTCGTCGACGTCCATCAGCGCGAGCTCGGCGTCGTCGAGGCGCGCAGCGCCGCGTCCCGCAAGCGCGTGCCGGGCTGACGCCGAGCAGGAGGTCGCGCACGGTGCCCTCGGACATCTGGCCGATGAACTGGCGCATGACAGCGATCGAGCCCCCGCACACGATCGAGCCCTCGTGCGGCTCGAGGTCACCGGCGATCATCCGCATCAAGGTGGTCTTGCCGGCGCCGTTCGGGCCGACGAGCGCCGCCGTGGCTCCGCTGGGCACCCGGAAGGTCACGTCGTCGAGCAGCGGGCGCCCGTCCGGACAGTGAGTAGCTGACGTGCGAACGTCGATGTGACCCATGTCAGCACTCGCCCGGCGGAGTGTCGGCGAGCACCCGGAAGGTTCGGGTCTGCGCCTGTCGAGCGAGCAGCTGATCCTCGCTGGGGTAGCCGACCTCCTCGAGCACGAGGGGATGGGCGGCATGACGGTGACGGCCGAATGCCTGGTGCTGGGACGCGAGCACCTGAGCCGGCCACGTAACTGGACCGACGGCCGTCCCCCACCGGCAGCATCACGCCGACGAGCGACCGCACCATCGAATGGCAGAACGCGTCGGCGCGTATGCTCATGACGCAGAGCCCGTCCGCGCCGGCGTGCCCAGTGTCAGCTCCTGGATCTCGCGGATCGTCGACGCGTAGTCCCGCTGGCTTGCAGAAGGCGGTGAAGTCGTGCTCCCCCAGCAGGCCGCGAGCCGCCTCGTTCAAGCGCATCAAGATCGAGTGGACGCGACCACGACAGCACCATGTGCCGGTCAAGCGGCTGAGCGCCGACGGCCGAGTCGCACACCGAGTACGTGTAGCGACGCCAGATCGCGGAGAAGCGGGCGTCGAAGGCGTCCGGCACCGAGGTGATCGCATTGACGCGGATGTCGTCGGGCAGCGCGCGATTGATACGACGCAGATCGAGGAGCTCGCCGAGGTCCCGGGGCACGTCCAAGTGGGCCACCTGGCCGCGCGCATGGACGCCCGCGTCCGTACGGCCCGCGCACGTCACGTTCGACATGCACGCCGTAGAGGTGGCCCAGCATGCGCTCGAGCTCGCCTTGCACGGATCCGCAGATCCGTCTGGCGGGCCCAGCCGTGGAAGTCCCGCGCCGTCATAGGCGATGTCGAGGCGCAGACGAATCAGCCCGTCGCCCGGGCTACCGGGGACGGGCTGATCGGCGTTCGGTGTGTCGGTCAGGACTACTCCTTCTCGACCGCGCCCTCGGCTGCCTCGACGGCATCCTCAGCCACGATGTCGACGACGTCGACCTCTTCGGCAACGACGTCACCTGCCTCGTCGACAACGGCTACGTCGTCGACGATCTCCTCGGCCACGACGTTGCCGTCGGCGTCCTCGATGACCTCGTCGGTCACCGTCTCGACGACAGCTGCCGGAGCGGCGTCCTTGGTCGCCTTCTCCTTCGCTGCGCGCTTGGTCGCACCAGTCGCCTCGGCGACGACCTGCTCGGCCATCGGCTCGACGAGCTCGATCACGGCCATCGGGGCGTTGTCGCCCTTGCGCGGGCCGATCTTCGTGATGCGCGTGTAGCCACCCGGACGACCGGCGTAGCTGCGGGCCGATCTCGGTGAACAGCGTGTGCACGACGGACTTGTCGCGCACCACCGTCAGCACGCGACGACGCGCGTGCAGGTCACCGCGCTTGGCGAAGGTGATGAGCCGCTCGGCCAACGGGCGCAGGCGCTTGGCCTTGGCCTCGGTGGTCGTGATGCGACCGTGCTCGAACAGCGCGGTGGCCAGGTTGGCCAGCATGAGCCGCTCGTGTGCCGGACCACCGCCGAGACGGGGACCCTTTGTTGGCGTAGGCATTCTTTCTCCTCAGGCTTTCGTGAACGCTTGTCGTTCGGGTGCCGACTAGAGCTGCTCGTCCTCGGCGTAGGCCAGGTCGTCGTCATCGTCGTTGAAGTAGACGGCCGCGCCGGGATCGAACCCGGGCGGGCTGTCCTTCAGGGCCAGTCCGAGGCTGGCGAGCTTCACCTTGACCTCGTCGATCGACTTCGCACCGAAGTTGCGAATGTCGAGCAGGTCGGCCTCGCTGCGAGTGATGAGCTCGCCGACCGTGTGGATGCCCTCGCGCTTGAGGCAGTTGTACGAGCGAACCGTCATGTCGAGCTGCTCGATCGGAGTCGACAGCTGCTCGGCGACGAAGGCGTCGGTCGGCGACGGGCCGATGTCGATGCCCTCGGCGTCGACGTTCAGCTCGCGCGCCAGCCCGAAGAGCTCGACCAGAGTCTTGCCTGCGGAGGCAACGGCATCGCGCGGACGCATCGACGACTTGGTCTCGACATCGAGCACCAGCTTGTCGAAGTCGGTGCGCTGCTCGACGCGGGTGGCCTCGACCTTGTAGGTCACCTTCAGCACGGGGCTGTAGATGGAGTCGACCGGGATGCGGCCGATCTCCTGGCCGGGCTGCTTGTTCAGCACTGCCGACACGTAGCCACGGCCACGCTCGACGACCAGCTCGATCTCGAGCTTGCCCTTCGCGTTGAGGGTGGCGATGTGCAGGTCGGGGTTGTGCACCTCGACGCCCGCCGGCGGCTGGATGTCAGCCGCGGTGACCGTGCCGGGACCCTGCTTGCGCAGGTACATGACGACAGGCTCGTCGTGCTCGGAGGAGATGACGAGCTGCTTGATGTTGAGGATCAGCTCGGTGACGTCCTCCTTGACACCGGGAACCGTCGTGAACTCGTGGAGCACGCCGTCGATGCGGATGCTCGTCACGGCTGCGCCCGGGATCGAGGACAGCAGGGTGCGCCGAGCGAGTTGCCCAGGGTGTAGCCGAAACCGGGCTCCAGGGGCTCCAGCACGAATCGCGAGCGGATTCTCGCTGATGGGCTCCTCGGTGAGCACGGGACGCTGGCTAATGAGCACTTTGTTTCTTCCCTCCCGCGACGACCGCTATTTGACGTCGCGATTCCGGCCCTCTCGGGCCTGCCAAAGACGAACTACTTGGAGTACAGCTCGACGATCAGCTGCTCGTTGACCTGCGTGTCGATGTTGCCGCGGACCGGGAGCGTGTGGACGAGGATCCGCATCTGCGACGGGATCACCTCGAGCCACGCCGGCACGGTGCGCTCGCCGATCTCGGCGTGCGCGACCACGAACGGCGTCATCTCACGCGATCCCGCGCGCACCTCGACGATGTCGTTGGCCGACACCCGGTACGAGGGGATGTTCACCTTGCGGCCGTTGACCGTGAAGTGACCGTGCGTGACCAGCTGACGAGCCATGTCGCGGGACTTGGCGAAGCCGGCCCGGAACACGACGTTGTCGAGGCGGGTCTCGAGGATGCGGAGCAGGTTCTCGCCGGTCTTGCCGGACTGACGCTGCGCCTCCTCGTAGTAGTTCGAGAACTGCTTCTCGAGGACGCCGTACATCCGGGTGGCCTTCTGCTTCTCACGAAGCTGCAGCAGGTACTCGCTGTCCTTCGAGCGTCCGCGGCCGTGCTGGCCCGGGCGGGTAGGGCCGCTTCTCGAACGGGCACTTCGGCGACTCGCACTTCGCACCCTTGAGGAACAGCTTCATCTTCTCGCGGCGACACCGCTTGCAGTCGGCAGCTGTATAACGCGCCATTGTCTGGTATCTCCTTGTTTCTGCGCGCGATCAGACGCGTCGACGCTTGGGCGGACGGGTTCCGTTGTGCGGCACGGGCGTGACGTCGGAGATCGATCCGACCTCGAGCCCAGTCGCCTGCAGCGAACGGATGGCGGTCTCGCGGCCGGAGCCGGGACCCTTCACGAACACGTCGACCTTGCGCATGCCGTGCTCCATTGCGCGACGAGCGGCTGCCTCAGCGGCGAGCTGCGCGGCGAACGGCGTGGACTTGCGGCTTCCCTTGAAGCCGACCTGCCCGGCGCTCGCCCAGGCGATCACCGCACCTGTGGGATCGGTGATCGACACGATGGTGTTGTTGAACGTGCTCTTGATATGCGCGTGGCCATGGGCCACGTTCTTCTTCTCCTTGCGACGCACCTTCTTGGCGGTCGCAGCCTTGCCAGTCTTGGGGGCCATGAATCAGTTCTCCAAAGTCTCGAGGGGGCTCACTTAGTGGCCTTCTTCTTGCCAGCGACGGTCTTGCGCGGACCCTTGCGGGTACGGGCATTGGTGTGAGTGCGCTGGCCACGGACTGGGAGCCCCTTGCGGTGACGCAGACCCTGGTAGCAGCCGATCTCGACCTTGCGACGGATGTCGGCGGTCACCTCGCGGCGAAGGTCACCTTCGACCTTGAGGTTCTCGTCGATCCAGTCGCGCAGGGCGAGAACCTGGTCGTCGGTGAGGTCCTTCGAGCGCAGGTCCGGGCTGATGCCCGTTGCCTCGAGGGCCTTGGCGGCCTGTGAACGGCCCACACCGTAGATGTACGTGAGTGCCACTGCCATGCGCTTGTCGCGCGGCAGGTCGACACCAACTAGTCGTGCCATAAGGCGTTCTCTCTTCTTCTCATGCACGAGGTGTGCGGTGCGGCACCAGTCCTGCCCGCCCGACATGGCTTGTTCGGGGCAGGTCCCCGGCCTCGTGTCCGGGGGTGTCGTCCCGCTGCAGCGCAGGCGCTGCGGCGGGGGTCGGGTGCCGCGTGTTTCGGACGTCGGGTTGTCTCCCCGGCGGCCGCGTCAGAGGCTGGTCAGCCCTGGCGCTGCTTGTGGCGAACGTTCTCGCAGATCACCATGACACGGCCGTGGCGACGGATGACCTTGCACTTGTCGCAGATCTTCTTGACGCTCGGTTGGACCTTCATGCGTGACTCTTTCGTGAACGATTCGGCGGGAGGTTACTTGTAGCGGTAGACGATGCGGCCGCGCGTGAGGTCATAGGGCGACAGCTCCACGACGACCCGGTCGTCCGGCAGGATGCGGATGTAGTGCATCCGCATCTTCCCGCTGATATGTGCGAGCACCTTGTGCCCGTTGTCCAACTCCACCCGGAACATGGCATTGGGCAATGACTCGGTGATCGTGCCCTCGAGCTCGATCGCGCCGTCCTTCTTGCCCATAACCTCTGCTCTCGTGTGTCGTGGCGGCCAAGCGCCCGCGCCCATGGCCAACCGCCCGGAAACCGGGTGGAGGCAGGCAAGGAGAGGGGAAGCCTGAAACCAGCCATCAGAGTCTACGGGTATGGCCTTCCCACTCAAAATCCGGGGGCAGGGGAGCGCCAACTGCGGCGTATGTCCCGGTATCCGGACGAGTACAAGGTCGAGCGGCTAAAGGCGGACGTCGTCCAGAGCGGTCAGTACCCACGGGCCCGACTCGGTGACCGCCACGGTGTGCTCCCAGTGGGCTGCCCACCCGCCATCGATGGTGCTGACCGTCCAGCCGTCGTCGTGCACGCCGACGTCAGGATCGCCCAGAGTAGCCATCGGCTCGATGGCCAGCGCCATCCCGGGCACCAGATGGGGCCCGCGGCCCGGGGACCCGTAGTTCAGGATGTGCGGATCCATGTGCATGCGCGAGCCGATGCCGTGTCCGCCGTACTCCGCCACGATGCCGTACGGCCCGGCGTCAACGAGTGTGGTCTCGACTGCGTGGCTGATATCGGTGAGCCGGCCGCCCGGGCGGGCCGCACGCAGCCCTGCCCACAGCGAGTCCCGCGTGGCGTTCGACAGGGCCACGATCGGCGGATCGACGTCTCCGACCAGGATCGTCACGGCCGCATCACCGTTCCAGCCGTCGAGGATCGCGCCGAAGTCGACGGACAGCAGATCGCCGTCCTGCAGCGCCCGTGGGCCGGGGATCCCATGCACCACCTCGTCGTTGATCGAGGCGCAGATGACACCGGGATACGGGATCGTCCCGTGTGCCTTGTAGCCCAGGAACGACGACGTGGCCCCGTGCGTGGCCAGCACGTCGCGGGCGATCTCGTCGAGGGCTCCGGTGGTGACGCCAGGGGCCGCGGCCTGCTCGATGGCCGCCAGCGCCCGCGCAACGATCAGGCCCGCCTGTCGCATGACGGCCAGCTGGTCGGCGTTCTTGATCTCGATGGAGCTCTTGCGACGGAACATCGGTCAGGCGGCGATGCCGAGTGCGTCGAGGATCCTGGCGGACACCTCGTCGATCGAACCCATGCCATTGACGCGCACCAGCAGGTCCTGCGCCTCGTACATGGCAGTGAGCGGAGCCGTCTGCTCGTTGTAGACCTCGAGGCGACGGCGAAGGACATCCTCGGTGTCATCGCTGCGGCCCTGCTCGGCCGCACGCTTGACGAGGCGACTGACCACCTCATCCACGTCGACGGTCAGCTCGACCACCTGAGTGAGCTCCTCGCCCGAGCTGCGCAGCATCGCCGACAGCTCGCCGACCTGCTCCACCGTGCGCGGGTAGCCGTCGAGCAGGAATCCCGGCCGGCAGTCGTCCCGCGAGAGTCGGTCGCGCACCATCGCGTTGGTCACGCCGTCGGGCACGTACTCGCCCGCATCCATGTAGCGCTTCGCCTCGATCCCCAGCGACGTGCCGCCGGCGACGTTGAGACGGAAGATATCCCCGGTCGAGATGTGCGGTATCCCGAGCGCGGACGAGATGACGACGGCCTGGGTGCCCTTGCCCGCGCCCGGAGGGCCCATGAGGACAAGGCGCATCAGCGAAGGAACCCTTCGTAGTTGCGCTGCTGCAACTGCGCCTCGATCTGCTTGACGGTGTCAAGGCCGACGCCGACCATGATCAGCAGGCTGGTGCCGCCGAACACGAAGCGGTTGGCCACGCCCAGGAAGCTGAAGGCGAAGAGCGGCAGGATGGCGATCATGCCCAGGTAGAGCGAGCCGGGCGCCGTCAGGCGGGTGAGCACGTAGTCGAGGTACTCGGCCGTCGGCTTGCCGGCGCGGATGCCCGGGATGAAGCCGCCGTACTTCTTCATGTTGTCGGCCACCTCAACCGGGTTGAAGGTGATCGACACGTAGAAGTAGCAGAAGAAGACGATCAGGGCGAAGTAGATGAGCATGTACCACGGGCCGGTGCCGCGGCCAAGGTTCGGTCGACACCCACTGCGCCCAGCCGGCCTGGCTGCCGGTGAGCTGCACCATCAGCGACGGCAGGAACAGCAAGGACGACGCGAAGATGACCGGGATGACGCCGGCCATGTTCACCTTCAGCGGGATGTACGTCGACGTCCCGCCGTACATGCGTCGCCCGACCATGCGCTTGGCGTACTGGACCGGGATGCGGCGCTGAGCCTGCTCGACGAACACCACGAAGGCCACGATGGACAGGCCCACCAGGAGCGTCATCGTGAACGTGAACGGTCCGTGGCTGCCCCAGATGGAGGCGAACTGCGCCGGGATCGTCGCGATGATGGACGTGAAGATCAGGACGGACATGCCGTTGCCCACGCCGCGCTCGGTGATGAGCTCGCCGAACCACATGATCATGCAGGTGCCGGCCGTCATGGTGATGACCATGACGAGGATGACCCAGATCGACTGGTTCGGGATCAGCTGCTCGTTACACCCGCTGAACAGGGCGCCCGGTGAGCGCGCCAGCGACAGGATCGCCGTGGACTGCAGGATCGCGAGGCCGATGGTCACGTACCGGGTGTACTGCGTGATCTTCGCCTGGCCCGCTTGCCCATCAGCCTTCAGCGTCTCCAGCCGTGGGATGACCACGGTCAGCAGCTGCAGGATGATGCTCGCGGTGATGTAGGGCATGATGCCCAGCGCGAACACGGACAACTGCAGCAGCGCGCCGCCGCTGAACAGGTTGATGAGCGCGTACACCGAGTTGTCCTGCACCACGTCGATACACCGCTGGATGGCGGAGTAGTCGACGCCAGGCGTCGGCACCACCGAGCCGAGGCGATACAGCGCCAGCAGCCCGAGGGTGAAGAAGATCTTCTTGCGAAGGTCCGGTGTACGCAGGGCAGCCCCGAACGCACTGATGTGCACTGTGCCTCCTGCTGGCTTCTCGGATGGTCTGGGAAGTTCGGTCGAGTGACGTGCTGGGGCTTAGAGCCCCGCGACCGAACCGCCCGCAGCGACGATCTTGTCACGAGCCGTCTGGGAGAACGCATCCGCACTCACCGAGACCGCGACAGAGATGTCGCCCTGACCGAGGACCTTGACCGGCTGGCCCTTGCGGACGGCGCCCTTGGCCACGAGGTCGGAGACCGTGACCTCGCCGCCGTCGGGGTACAGCTTGGTCAGCATGGCCAGATTGACGACCTGGAACTCGACCTTGGCCGGGTTCTTGAAGCCCTTCAGCTTGGGCAGGCGCATGTGCAGAGGCATCTGCCCGCCCTCGAAGCTGGCGGCCACCTGGTTGCGGGCCCTGGTGCCCTTGGTGCCGCGACCAGCGGTCTTGCCCTTGGACGCCTCGCCGCGACCCTTGCGGGTCTTCGCGGTCTTGGCGCCCGGCGCCGGGCGCAGGTGATGAACCTTGAGCGTCATGGTTAGTTGACCTCCTCGAACTTGACGAGGTGGATGACGGCGTTGACCATCCCGCGGATCTCGGGACGGTCCTCCTTCACCACGGTGTCACCGATGCGATGCAGGCCGAGCGAGCGCAGAGTGTTGCGCTGCACGCTCGTTCCACCGATCTTGGACTTGATCTGGGTCACCTTCAACTGAGCCATCAGGCACCTACCCCTGCAGCACGGGCACGCAGCAGGGCTGCGGGCGCAACGTCCTCGAGCGGGAGTCCGCGACGAGCCGCGACCTGCTCGGGCATCTCCAGCATCTTCAGCGCCGCCACCGTGGCATGGACGATGTTGATCGCGTTGTCCGATCCCATCGACTTGCTGAGGATGTCGTGGACGCCGGCGCACTCGAGCACGGCGCGCACCGGACCGCCGGCGATGACGCCGGTACCCGGAGCAGCCGGACGAAGCATGACGACACCGGCCGCCGCCTCACCCGTGACGGGGTGCGGGATGGTGCCCTGGATGCGCGGGACCTTGAAGAAGTGCTTCTTGGCCTCCTCAACGCCCTTGGCGATCGCGGCCGGCACCTCCTTGGCCTTGCCATAGCCGACGCCGACCATGCCGTCGCCGTCACCGACGATGACGAGGGCGGTGAAGCTGAAGCGACGGCCGCCCTTGACGACCTTGGCAACGCGATTGATGGCTACGACCCGCTCGACGTATGCGGACTTCTCCTCGCGAGGAGCGCGCTCCTTGCGCTCCCGGCGATCGCCGGCGCCACCACTGCGGCGCGACGTTTCTGACATGGGGTTACCTCTTCCGTTTCGAAGTTCGTACGTCGTTAGAAGGCCAGGCCACCCTCGCGGGCGCCCTCAGCGAGAGCGGCCACGCGACCGTGGTACTTGTTGCCGCCGCGGTCGAAGACCACGGACTCGATGCCAGCCTTCTTCGCGCGCTCGGCGACCAGCTCGCCGACCTTGCGGGCCTTGGCCGTCTTGTCGGCCGACTCGCCGCGCAGGTCTGCCTCCATGGTCGATGCCGACGCGAGGGTCACGCCCTGCGAGTCGTCGACGACCTGAGCCAGCATGTGCCGGGCCGAGCGCGTGACCACGAGGCGCGGACGCATCGCGGTGCCGGAGACCTTCTTGCGGACCCGGAGGTGACGACGGGAGCGACCCACCGACGAGCGGGTCCCCGTCCCGAGCTTGGGAGCGAAGGAAGTCATTACTTACCAGCCTTTCCGGCCTTGCGGCGCACCACTTCACCCTCGTAGCGCACGCCCTTGCCCTTGTACGGCTCAGGCTTGCGGATCTTGCGGATGTTGGCGGCGACCTCGCCGACCTGCTGCTTGTCGATTCCGATGACCTTGAACTTCACCGGGCTGTCGACCTGGAAGGAGATGCCGTCCGGCGCCTTCACGAGGACCGGGTGGCTGAAGCCGAGCTGGAACTCCAGGTCGGTTCCCTTGGCGGCGACGCGGTAGCCGGTGCCGACGATCTCCAGGCCCTTCTCGTAGCCCTGGGTGACTCCCTGGACCATGTTCGAGACGAGCGTACGAGTCAGGCCGTGGCGGGCGCGCGAGTCGCGCTCGTCGTCGGGCCGCGTGACGACGAGAACTCCGTCGTCCTCGGCCACGGTGATCGGCTCGGCGACGGTCATGGTCAAGGTGCCCTTGGGGCCCGTGATCGTGATGTCGCGTCCGTCGATCTTGTAGGTCACACCCGCCGGAACGGGAATGGGCTGACGTCCAATGCGTGACATGTCGTCGTCCCCTTACCAGACGTAAGCGAGGACTTCCCCGCCTACGCCCTTCTGTGCGGCCTGCCGGTCGGTCAGAAGACCGCCCGACGTGGAGAGGATGGCGATGCCGAGGCCGCCGAGCACGCGCGGAAGCGCCGTGCTCTTCGCGTAGACGCGAAGGCCGGGCTTCGAGACGCGGCGCAGGCCGGCGATCGAACGCTCGCGGGACGGGCCGTACTTGAGGTCGAGCGTCAGCGTCTTGCCGACGACGGCGTCCTCGACGTGCCAGCCGGCGATGTACCCCTGGGCCTGGAGGATCTCGGCGATGTTCGCCTTGATCTTCGAGTGGGGCATCGACACGGTGTCGTGATAGGCGGAGTTCGCATTGCGCAGGCGCGCAAGCATGTCCGCAATCGGGTCGGTCATTGTCATTCTGTGGCCTTAGGCCTTCCTCGTTGTGGTTTCCGCGGTGAGCGGACCTACAGCGTCGTGGTTTACCAGCTGCTCTTGGTGATGCCGGGCAGTTCGCCGGCGTGGGCCATCTCCCGCACGCAGATCCGGCACAGGCCGAACTTGCGGTACACCGAGTGCGGACGGCCGCACCGGTTGCATCGGGTGTAGGCCCGAACCTTGAACTTGGGGGTCTTCTGCTGCTTCTGGATCAGCGCTTTCTTCGCCATGTGGCTCAGGCCTCCTTGAAGGGGAATCCGAGAAGGCGAAGCAGGGCGCGGCCTTCGTCATCGTTCTTGGCTGTGGTGACGACCGTGATGTCCATGCCGCGCACGCGATCGATCTTGTCCTGATCGATCTCGTGGAACATCGACTGCTCGGTCAGGCCGAACGTGTAGTTGCCGCGTCCGTCGAACTGCTTGGGCGACAGGCCGCGGAAGTCGCGGATGCGGGGCAGCGCGACCGACAGCAGCCGGTCGAGGAACTCCCACATGCGGTCACCGCGGAGCGTGACGTGGGCGCCGATCGGCTGACCCTCGCGCAGCTTGAACTGGGCGATCGACTTGCGGGCCTTGGTGACCTGGGGCTTCTGACCGGTGATCTCGGCGAGGTCGCGGATGGCGCCCTCGATGAGCTTGGAGTCGCGAGCAGCGTCGCCGACGCCCATGTTGACCACGATCTTGGTCAGGGTCGGGACCTGCATGATGTTGGAGACGCCGATCTCCTCACGGAGGGCGGGAATGATCTCCTCGCGGTAGCGCACCTTCAGGCGCGGCACCGACGTAGCGGTGGTGGTCTCGGTAGACATCAGTTCGTTTCCTTAGAGGTCTTTGCCCGTACGGCGGGAGATGCGCACGCTGCGCTCGGACTCGTAGGTCGAGCCGTCGGTGCGACGCTTCTCCACCTTCTCCTTGCGGAAGCCGACCCGCGTGGGACGGCCGTCCTCAGGATCGATGATCTGCACGTTCGACACGTGGATCGCGGCCTCGGTCGTGATGATGCCGCCGGTCTTGGCACCGCGGGCGTTCTGGCCCACCTTGGTGTGCTTCTTGATCCGGTTGACACCCTCGACGATCACCTTGTCGGACTCGGGGTAGACCTCGATGACCTTGCCCTTGACGCCGCGATCCTTGCCCGAGATGACCTGGACGAGATCGCCCTTGCGAATGCTCAGCGACATGGTTAAAGCACCTCCGGTGCAAGCGAGATGATCTTCATGAACTTCTTCTCGCGAAGCTCGCGACCCACGGGCCCGAAGATGCGCGTGCCGCGGGGCTCGCCGTCGGCCTTGAGGATGACGGCCGCGTTCTCATCGAACCGGATGTACGAGCCATCAGGGCGGCGGCGCTCCTTGCGAGTGCGCACGACGACGGCCTTCACGACCTCGCCCTTCTTGACGTTGCCACCCGGGATGGCGTCCTTGACGGTGGCGACGATGACGTCCCCAATGCCGGCATACCGACGGCTCGACCCGCCGAGCACGCGGATGCAAAGGATCTCCTTCGCACCGGTGTTGTCGGCGACTCGAAGTCGCGACTCCTGCTGAATCACTGCATTCTCCTGATCGTCTGCCGGTTCTCGTGGAAGAGCCTGGCGGAACTGGTGTTGGCTACTTTGCCTTCTCGAGGATCTCGACCACGCGCCAGCGCTTGGTCGCAGAGGTCGGCCGGGTCTCCATGAGGAGGACGCGGTCGCCGATGCCTGCGGCATTGGCCTCGTCATGTGCCTTCAGCTTGCTCGTCCGACGGACGACCTTGCCGTACATCGGGTGCTTGAAGCGATCCTCGACCGCCACGACCACCGTCTTGTCCATCTTGTCGCTGACCACCAGGCCCTCACGGGTCTTGCGGTAGCCGCGCTTGAGATCCGTCACGCCTGCCTCATTCGTGCTCATGCGACACCCTCGGTGCCGTCGATCGGGGTGATGCCCAGCTCGCGCTCGCGCAGGATCGTGTAGATCCGGGCGATGTCCTTGCGGACCGCGCGAAGGCGACCGTGGTTCTCCAGCTGACCCGTCGCGCCCTGGAAGCGGAGGTTGAAGAGCTCCTCCTTCGCCTCACGGAGCTTCGACGTGAGCTCTGCGTCGTCGAGATTGCGCAGTTCGCCGACCTGTGTGCCTGCGGCCATCAGTTGTCACCTGCTTCTTCGCGCCGAATGATCCGGCACTTCATCGGGAGTTTGTGCATCGCGCGGGTCAAGGCCTCGTTTGCGACCTTCTCATCGGGGAACGAGAGCTCGAACATCACGCGTCCGGGCTTGACGTTGGCGATCCACCATTCCGGTGAGCCCTTGCCCGAGCCCATGCGGGTCTCAGCGGGCTTCTTGGTGAGGGGACGGTCCGGGTAGATGTTGATCCACACCTTGCCGCCACGCTTGATGTGACGCGTGATGGCGATACGAGCGGACTCGATCTGCCGGTTGGTCACGTAGGCCGGCTCGAGGGCCTGGAGGCCGTACGAACCGAACGTCACCTCGGTGCCGCCCTTGGCAACGCCACGCCGCGTGGGGTGGTGCTGCTTGCGGTGCTTGACTCGACGGGGAATCAACATGACTAGCCCTCCTGGCCTTCTGCCGCAGCGACGGGCGCGGCCTCAGCCACGACCTCGGCGGTCGCCTCAACCGGCGCCTCGAGGGGCGCAGCCTCGTCACGCGGACGACGCGGGCGGTCCGGGCGCGTACGCGGGCCGCTCAGGCGAGCCTGAGCTGCTGCCGCCTCGCGCTCGGCGCGCGAAGCGAGGGCATCGCCCTTGTAGATCCAGACCTTCACGCCGATGCGGCCGAACGTCGTTCGCGCCTCGTAGAAGCCGTAGTCGATGTCGGCACGCAGCGTGTGCAGCGGGACGCGACCTTCGCGGTAGAACTCCGTGCGCGACATCTCTGCGCCACCGAGGCGGCCGGAGACCTGCACGCGGATGCCCTTGGCGCCGCTCTTCATCGTGCTCTGCATCCCCTTGCGCATGGCGCGACGGAACGAGACACGGCTCGAGAGCTGCTCGGCGATGCCCTGGGCGACCAGCTGAGCCTCGATCTCGGGGTTCTTCACCTCGAGGATGTTCAGCTGCACCTGCTTGCCCGTCAGCTTCTCGAGGTCGCCGCGGATGCGGTCGGCCTCGGCGCCGCGGCGGCCGATGACGATGCCAGGACGCGCCGTGTGGATGTCGACGCGGACGCGGTCACGCGTGCGCTCGATCTCCACGCGTGCGATGCCGGCCCGCTCCATGCCCGAAGAGAGCAGCTTGCGGATGGCAACGTCCTCCGCGACGTAGTCGCGGTAGCGCTGGCCCGGCTTGGAGCTGTCGGCGAACCAGCGAGTGTTGAAGTCGGTGGTGATGCCCAGCCGGAAGCCGTGCGGGTTTACTTTCTGGCCCACTGTCGGGTCACCCTTCCTTCTCGGCCTCGGCCGGAGCCGCTGCCTTCTTTGCCGTGGTCTTCTTGGCGGCCGGCTCAGCCTTGTCGGCTGCCGGCTTGGACGCCTTCTTGGCAGGGGCCTTGGCAGCCGCCGCGTCGGTATCGGCCTTCGCCGCGGCCTTGGCCGGCTTGGCCTCCACCTTCGCCTTGACCGGCACGATCGGCTCAGTGCCGTCGGACACGATCACGGTGATGTGGCTGCTGCGCTTGCGGACCCGGTACGCACGACCCTGGGCGCGAGGACGGATGCGCTTCATCGTCGGACCTTCGTCGACGTACGCCGCACTCACGAACAGCGCGCGAGCATCCATGGCGTGGTTGTTCGTCGCATTGGCGATGGCGCTGTCGAGCACCTTGCCGATCGGCTCGCTGGCCGCCTGCGGAGCGAACTTCAACACCGCCTGGGCGTCAGTCGCGTTCATGCCTCGAATGAGGTCGATGACGCGACGCGCCTTCATGGGCGTGACGCGGACGTACCGCGCCTGGGCCCTGGCTTCCATGTCTTTCCCCTTGCTGCTTCGTCGTGCGTGGAATCGGTAGTGGTCTGTCGAGCGCGGTCTAGCGGCGCTTGGCCTTGCGGTCGTCCTTGATGTGGCCGCGGAACGTGCGCGTCGGAGCGAACTCGCCGAGCTTGTGGCCGACCATGTTCTCCGACACGAAGACCGGCACATGCTTGCGACCGTCGTGGACGGCGATGGTGTGGCCGAGCATCGCGGGGATGATCATCGACCGGCGCGACCACGTCTTGATGACGGTCTTCGTGCCGGCCTCGTTCTGCACTTCCACCTTCTTGAGCAGGTGGGAGTCGATGAACGGGCCCTTCTTGAGGCTGCGTGGCATGTCTTTCCCTTATCGCTTCTTGCCGGACTTGCGGCGACGGACGATGAACTTGTCGCTGGCCTTGTTGGCCTTGCGGGTGCGGCCCTCGGGCTTGCCGTTCGGGTTGACCGGGTGACGGCCGCCGGACGTCTTGCCCTCGCCACCACCATGCGGGTGGTCGACCGGGTTCATGGCCACACCGCGGACGGTCGGGCGCTTGCCCTTCCAGCGCATGCGACCGGCCTTGCCCCAGTTGATGTTCGACTGCTCGGCGTTGCCGACCTCGCCGATCGTCGCGCGGGAGCGCAGGTCGACGTTGCGGATCTCACCGGACGGCATGCGCAGCTGCGCGTAGGGGCCGTCCTTGGCGACGAGCTGCACGGATGCGCCGGCCGAGCGGGCGATCTTCGCGCCGCCACCGGGCTTGATCTCGATGGCGTGGATGACCGTGCCGACCGGGATGTTGCGCAGCGGCATGCTGTTGCCGGGCTTGATGTCGGCGCCCGGGCCAGTCTCGATCCGGTCGCCCTGCTTCAGCTTGTTGGGGGCGATGATGTAGCGCTTCTCGCCATCCGCGTAGTGCAGCAGCGCGATGCGCGCGGTGCGGTTGGGGTCGTACTCGATGTGCGCAACGCGAGCCGGCACGCCGTCCTTGTCCGCACGACGGAAGTCGATGATGCGGTAGGCACGCTTGTGGCCGCCACCCTGGTGACGCGTAGTGATCTTGCCGGAGTTGTTGCGGCCGCCCTTCTTGGGCAGCGGCTCCACCAGCGACTTCTCCGGCTCTGACCGGGTGATCTCGACGAAGTCGGCCACGCTCGAGCCACGACGGCCCGGTGTGGTCGGCTTGTACTTGCGGATTCCCATAGCTGTCTTTCCGTCTCGTGTCGTTACGGACTACCCGGTCAGGAGACCGGGCCCCCGAAGATGTCGATGCGATCGCCGGCTGCGACGGTCACGATGGCTCGCTTGGTGTCGGCGCGCTTGCCAAAGCCCGTCCGGGTGCGAAGGCGCTTGCCCGCGCGGTTGAGCGTGTTCACCGAAGTGACCTTCACGCCGAACACCTGCTCGACCGCGATCTTGATCTGGGTCTTGTTGGCGTCAGGCGACACGACGAAGGTGTACTTGTTCTCGTCGAGGAGCGAGTAGCTCTTCTCGGAGATGACCGGCGAGATCAGGATGTCGCGCGGATCGTTGATCCTCATTCCGCGGCCTCACTTTCCGTGGCAACAGCCTTGACCGACTTGCCCGTGACCGGGCCGGCAAGGAAGACATCCAGCGCAGCGGAGGTGAACAGCACCTGGTCGCTGACGAGGACGTCGTAGGTGTTCAGCTGGTCGACATAGAGCAGGTGCACGTCCGGCACGTTGCGCAGGCTGAGGGCCGACACGTCGTCATCGCGGTCGATCGCGATGAGGATGTGACCCTCGAGGCCCAGCGCAGTCGAGTGCCGCGATGGCACCCTTCGTGGACGGGCTGTCGCCGGTGACGAGCTCGGTGACGACGTGGATGCGACCATCGCGCGCCCGATCGGAGAGGGCGCCGCGCAGGGCGGCGACCTTCATCTTCTTGGGGGTGCGCTGGGAGTAGTCGCGGGGCTTGGGGCCGTGGACGACGCCGCCGCCGGTGAACTGGGGGGCGCGGATCGAGCCCTGACGGGCGCGGCCGGTGCCCTTCTGCTTGTAGGGCTTGCGGCCACCGCCGCTGACCTCGGCGCGCGTCTTGGTCGACGCGGTGCCCTGGCGCGCGGCAGCGAGCTGCGCGACGACGACCTGGTGGATCAACGGGACGTTGACCTGCACGTCGAAGATCTCGGCGGGCAGCTCCACGCTGCCGGACGCCTTGCCCGCGGGGGTGCGAACGTCTACGGCGCTCATTTCTGGTCCTCCTTCACGGCCGTGCGGACGAACACGAGTCCGCCCTTGGGGCCGGGAACGGCACCCTTGATGAGCAGCAGGCCGCGCTCGGCGTCGACGCCGGCCACGACCAGGTTCTGGGTGGTCTGACGGACACCGCCCATGCGGCCGGCCATCTTCATGCCCTTGAACACGCGCCCGGGCGTGGCGCAGCCGCCGATGGAGCCCGGCGAGCGGTGCTTGCGCTGGACACCGTGGGAGGCCTTCAGGCCGTGGAAGCGGTGACGCTTCATGACACCGGCGAAACCCTTGCCCTTGGTGGTGCCGACGACGTCGACCATCTGACCGGCCGCGAACGTGTCGGTGCCGAGCTCCTGGCCGAGCGTGTACTCGGACGCGTCATCGGTGCGGATCTCGACCATGTGGCGACGCGGCGTGACACCGGCCTTGGCGAAGTGACCCGCCTCAGGCTTGGTGACCTTGCGCGGGTCGATCGCGCCGAAGGCGATCTGGACGGCCGAGTAGCCGTCGGTCTCCGGGGAGCGGACCTGGGTTACGACGCACGGCCCGGCCTTGACCACGGTCACGGGGACGACGCGATTGTTCTCGTCCCAGACCTGGGTCATGCCGAGCTTCTCGCCCAGTACGCCCTTCACGTTGGTGCCCATCGTTTCTCTGTCCTTGCCTAGGTTGTCTCGTGTGCCGCGGTCTAGAGCTTGATCTCGATGTCGACGCCGGCCGGAAGGTCGAGTCGCATGAGCGAGTCGACCGTCTTCGGGGTCGGATCGAGGATGTCAATGAGTCGCTTGTGGGTGCGCATCTCGAAGTGCTCGCGGCTGTCCTTGTACTTGTGCGGCGAGCGGATGACGCAGTACACGTTCTTCTCCGTCGGCAGCGGCACCGGCCCTGCGACCGACGCACCGGTCCGCGTCACCGTCTCGACGATCTTGCGCGCCGAGGAGTCGATGACTTCGTGGTCGTAGGCCTTGAGCCGGATGCGGATCTTCTGTCCCGCCATGATGGCTTGGTGTCCTTACTCGTGTAGTGCCGCTGGTATTGGGGTGGTGCCGGTCCTGCAGTCGAGCGGTGAGTTTCGTGGCGGGCGACGGGTCGCGCCGCCCGCCACGAAGTCTCGGGTGATCCTGACTACTTCAGGATCTTGGTGACGCGGCCGGCGCCGACCGTGCGGCCACCCTCGCGGATGGCGAAGCGCAGGCCCTCCTCCATGGCGATGGGCTGGATCAGCTCAACGTTCATGTCGGTGTTGTCGCCGGGCATGACCATGTCCTTGCCGTCCGGAAGGGTCACGACGCCGGTGACGTCGGTCGTCCGGAAGTAGAACTGCGGCCGGTAGTTGTTGAAGAACGGCGTGTGACGGCCGCCCTCGTCCTTCGAGAGGATGTAGACCTGACCCTCGAAGTTGGTGTGCGGCGTGATCGAGCCGGGCTTGCAGCAGACCTGGCCGCGCTCGACGTCCTCGCGCTTGATGCCGCGAAGCAGCAGGCCCACGTTCTCGCCGGCCTGACCCTCGTCGAGCAGCTTGCGGAACATCTCGACGCCGGTGACGACGGTCTTGGTGGGCGGCCCGGTGTGGATGCCGACGACCTCGATCTCCTCGTTGACCTTGACGATGCCACGCTCGATGCGGCCGGTGACGACGGTGCCACGGCCGGTGATCGTGAAGACGTCCTCGACGGGCATGAGGAACGGCTTGTCGACCTCACGCTCGGGGGTCGGGATGTAGGCGTCGACCGCGTTCATGAGCTCGAGGATCGACTCGCCCCACTTCTCGTCACCCTGCAGCGCCGGGAAGGCCGCCACGCGGACGACCGGAAGGTCGTCACCGGGGAACTCGTAGATGGACAGCAGCTCGCGGACCTCCATCTCGACGAGCTCGATGAGCTCCTCGTCGTCGACCATGTCGCACTTGTTCAGCGCGACGACGATCGACGGGACGCCGACCTGGCGGGCCAGGAGCACGTGCTCCTTGGTCTGCGGCATGGGGCCGTCGGTGGCGGCG
This sequence comes from uncultured Actinomycetes bacterium, assembly GCA_963755335.1. Classification (GTDB taxonomy): domain Bacteria; phylum Actinomycetota; class Actinomycetes; order S36-B12; family S36-B12; genus UBA10649. The sequence goes on along the minus strand of CAVWJW010000008.1, from coordinate 460,537 downwards.
ACCACCAGGATCGCGCCGTCCATCTGGGCCGCGCCGGTGATCATGTTCTTGATGTAGTCAGCGTGACCGGGACAGTCGACGTGTGCGTAGTGACGCGCCTCCGTCTGGTACTCGACGTGCGCGATCGAGATCGTGATGCCGCGCTGACGCTCCTCGGGAGCCTTGTCGATCATGTCGAACGGCGTGAACGGGTTCACGTCCGGGTACTTGTCGTGCAGCACCTTCGTGATCGCAGCGGTCAGCGTCGTCTTGCCATGGTCGATGTGACCGATGGTGCCGATGTTGACGTGCGGCTTGGTGCGCTCAAACTTGGCCTTAGCCACCTGAGTTCTCCCTTGTCCTCTTGCCGTCCGGCGATGTCGCGGATCGGGTTGCTGTTCTCTTGGTTATTGGTGATTCGTGATCCGCGACTATTCGCCGCGAGCCTTAGCGATGATCTCCAGCGCGACGTTCTGCGGAACCTGCGCGTAGGAGTCGAACTGCATGCTGTAACTGGCACGTCCCTGAGTGCGGCTGCGCAGGTCGCCCACGTAGCCGAACATCTCCGAGAGCGGTACCAGAGCCTTGACGACCCGGGCACCCGAGCGCTCCTCCATGGCCTGGATCTGACCGCGGCGGGAGTTGAGGTCGCCGATGACATCGCCCATGAAGTCCTCGGGCGTGGTGACCTCGACGGCCATCATCGGCTCGAGCAGGACCGGACCGGCCTTGCGCGCGCCATCCTTGAACGCCATCGAACCGGCGATCTTGAAGGCGAGCTCGGACGAGTCGACGTCGTGGTAGGCGCCGTCGAGGAGGGTCACCTTCACGTCGACCATCGGGTAGCCGGCGAGAACGCCGCTCTCCATGGCCTCCTGGGCACCCGCATCGACCGACGGGATGTACTCGCGCGGGATGCGACCGCCGGTGACCTTGTTCTCGAACAGGTAGCCACCCTCGTCGCCGCCCGTGGGCGCCAACGCGATCTGGACCTTCGCGAACTGGCCCGAGCCGCCGGTCTGCTTCTTGTGCGTGTAGTCGATGCGGTCGACGACCTTGGTGATCGTCTCGCGGTAGGCGACCTGCGGCTTGCCGACGTTCGCCTCGACCTTGAACTCGCGCTTCATGCGGTCGACCAGCACCTCGAGGTGCAGCTCGCCCATGCCGCCGATGATCGTCTGGCCGGTCTCCTCGTCCGTGCGGACGTGGAAGGTCGGGTCCTCCTCGGCGAGCCGCTGGATGGCGACGCCGAGCTTGTCCTGGTCACCCTTGGACTTCGGCTCGATCGCGATGTGGATGACCGGAGCCGGGAAGCTCATCGACTCGAGCACGACCGGGTTGGCGGGGTCGCTCAGGGTCTCGCCCGTGGTGGTGTCCTTCAGGCCCATGACGGCGACGATGTCGCCGGCGCCCACGAAGTCGATCTCCTCGCGCTTGTTCGCGTGCATCCGGTAGATCTTGCCGATGCGCTCCTTGCGGTCCTTGACGCTGTTCAGCACCTGCGTGCCGGTCTGCAGGCGACCGGAGTACACGCGGATGTAGGTCAGCTTGCCGAGGTGCGGGTCGGTCATGATCTTGAAGGCCAGCGCCGCGAAGGGCTCGGCGTCGCTGGGCTTGCGCTCGATGATGACGTCCTCGTGGCCCATCTTGTGACCCTCGACCGCGGTGACGTCGAGCGGGCTGGGAAGGTACGCCACGACGGCGTCGAGCATGGGCTGGACGCCCTTGTTCTTGAACGCCGAGCCGGTCAGGACGGGGGTGAGCTTGTAGGCGAGCGTCGCGCGACGGATCGCGGCGTTCAGCTCGTCGACGGTGAAGTCGTCGCCCTCGAGGAACTTCTCCAAGATGGCGTCGTCGGCCTCGGACAGGGTCTCGAGCAGCTTCTCGCGGTACTCGGCGGCCTGGTCGACGAGGTCGGCCGGAATCTCCTCGACCGCGTAGTCCTCGCCCTTCTGCGTCTCGCCGCGCCAGGTGAGGGCGCGCATGCCGACGAGGTCGACCACGCCGAGGAAGTCGCCCTCGTTGCCGATCGGGATCTGCAGCACGAGCGGGGTCGCCCCGAGGCGGCTGACGATCATGTCGACGCAGCGGAAGAAGTCCGCGCCGGTGCGGTCGAGCTTGTTGACGAAGCAGATGCGGGGAACGCTGTACTTGTCTGCCTGCCGCCAGACCGTCTCCGACTGGGGCTCGACACCAGCGACGCCGTCGAACACCGTGACAGCGCCGTCGAGGACGCGCAGCGACCGCTCGACCTCGACCGTGAAGTCGACGTGGCCGGGCGTGTCGATGATGTTGATGGTGTGGTCATGCCACTCGCAGGTGGTAGCGGCGGACGTGATCGTGATGCCGCGCTCCTGCTCCTGCTCCATCCAGTCCATCGTGGCAGCGCCCTCGTGGACCTCACCGATCTTGTAGTTGATGCCTGTGTAGAACAAGATCCGCTCGGTGGTCGTGGTCTTGCCCGCGTCGATATGGGCCATGATCCCGATGTTGCGGACCTTGGCCAGATCGAGGCTGGTCTGGGTAGACACGTCTTTCTCCGTTTGCTGTCGTGGACTCGAGGACTACCAGCGGTAGTGCGCGAACGCCTTGTTGGACTCGGCCATCTTGTGGGTGTCCTCACGCTTCTTCACAGCGGCGCCGAGGCCGTTGGACGCGTCGAGGATCTCGTTCATGAGGCGCTCGGTCATGGTCTTCTCACGACGCTGCCGCGAGTAGCCGATGAGCCAGCGGAGGGCGAGGGTGTTGCTGCGAGCAGCCTTGACCTCGACCGGCACCTGGTAGGTGGCGCCACCGACGCGACGGGAGCGGACCTCGAGGGTCGGCTTCACGTTGTCGAGCGCGCGCTTGAGGGTCTGCACGGGATCAGTGCCGGTCTTCTCGCGGCAGCCCTCGAGGGCGCCGTAGACGATGCGCTCAGCGGTGGAGCGCTTGCCGTCGAGCAGGACCTTGTTGATCAGCTGCGTGACCATGGGGGTGCTGTACACCGGGTCGATGACGACCGGGCGCTTGGCAGCAGGACCCTTGCGAGGCATTAGCCCTTCTCCTTCTTCGCTCCGTAGCGGCTGCGCGCCTGCTTGCGGTTCTTGACGCCCTGGGTGTCGAGGGCGCCACGGATGACCTTGTAGCGCACGCCCGGCAGGTCGCGAACACGGCCGCCACGCACGAGCACGATCGAGTGCTCCTGCAGGTTGTGGCCGACGCCCGGGATGTAGGCGGTGATCTCGATGCCGGAGGTCAGGCGAACGCGAGCGACCTTGCGCAGAGCCGAGTTCGGCTTCTTCGGGGTGGTCGTGTAGACGCGCGTGCACACGCCGCGGCGCTGCGGGCTGCCCTTGAGGGCCGGAGCCTTGTTCTTGGACACCTTGTCCTGCCGGCCCTTGCGGACCAGCTGCTGGATGGTTGGCACTGTCGCCTTCCTGCCTTCTTCTCGAGTGCGTTCGTTGCCTTGCTGTCCTGCGTCCTCTTCCGACCCACGCGGTCGGGTGTGTCGCGTCACTTTCGTGCGCGCACGACCGTCACATCGTGGGTGGAGCCCCCAGCGGATCTAACCGCACGCGTGCGCGACTCGCCTGAGGCGGACGACCATGGGTCGTCGTGTTCGGGGAAGCTGCGCACAACGGGGTGCGCCCGAGGGTTCAGGCGCGAGGATCAAGATTAGCCTTCGCCCTTGGACAGAGTCAAAACGGGTCCCCCTCGCCGGGCTGTGAGGTCGGACTCATCCCCTTCCGGCGGGCTAGTTCGAGCTCATCCCCCCGGCGATCGCCACGAGGAGAAGCACGAATCCGCCGATGACGATGATGGCCGCCGTCAGGCCGATGTTGATCCAGGCGACCCAGCGGGACGCCGTCACCAGCCCCTGTCCCTGGATCCGGCCACCCGAGGCCTCGATCTCCTTGCTCGCCTGATGGGCGAAGATCAGCGCCACGATGGCGGCGATGATCGGGCAGAAGGCCCAGGAGAGCGCCGCGAGGATGATCGCGATGACGGCGTTGCTGGAGGTCTGTGCCGTCGGCGCCTGCTGATAGGCGTAGCCAGCCGGCGGATAGGTCCCCGGGGCCGCTGCGGGGGGCGCGTAGCCCGCTGAGGGCCACTGTGCGGGGGCACCGGCGACCGGGGCGCCCGGAGCAGGGGTGGGTGCCGGCGGAGGCGTGACGACCGGCGCAGGGGCGTCGGAGGTCACCGCGTCGACGGGGGCGGTCGCCTGCTCGGGTGCCGGGATCTCTGCGGCCGCCTGCTCGACGACGTTCTCGGCAGCGGGCGGGGCTTCGTAGGCGTTCTCGTCAGTCATGGCGCAACTGTAACCGCTGCCCTCACGCACCGGGCGGGTGTCGGATCGACTTGATGGCTCCGCTGGCAACGACCCCAGACGACGAGGGAGGGGAGCCGCCGTGTGGTGACTCCCCTCCCTCGATCGGTGGGGTGCTGTGCCCCTACGCGTTGTACCCGCGGAAGTCGAACTCCTCGAGTGGGACCGCCGCACCCGACGTGGCGCCGAAGGCGCTGTAGTCGAGGTCGTCGTACGAGCCGAAGCTGGCGTACATGGCCGCCTTGGCCTCCTCGGTCGGCTCGACCCGCACGTTGCGGTACACCGGCATGCCGGTTCCCGCCGGGATGAGCTTGCCCAGGATGACGTTCTCCTTGAGGCCGAGCAGCGGGTCGCTCTTCGCGTTGATCGCTGCGTCGGTGAGCACGCGCGTGGTCTCCTGGAAGGACGCCGCCGACAGCCACGACTCCGTAGCCAGTGAGGCCTTGGTGATGCCCATCAGCTCCGGGCGGCCGGACGCCGGGGTGCCGCCCTCGGCGACGACCCGGCGGTTCTCCGCCTCGAAGATGGTCTTCTCGACCAGCTCACCGGTGAGGAAGGACGAGTCGCCCGCCTCCACGATGATGATGCGCTTGAGCATCTGCCGGACGATGACCTCGATGTGCTTGTCGTGGATCGACACGCCCTGGGAGCGATAGACCTCCTGGACCTGGTCGACCAGGTGCAGCTGCACCGAACGCTGACCGAGGATGCGCAGGACCTGCTTCGGGTCGACCGCACCGACGATGAGCTGCTGGCCCACCGACACGTGCTGGCCGTCCTCGACGAGCAGCCGCGAGCGCTTGGAGACCGGCTGGGCGATCTCCTCGGTGCCGTCGTCCGGGACCACGACGATCTTGCGGGTCTTGTCGGTGTCGTCGATGCGCACCCGACCCGAGACCTCGCTGATCGGCGCGACACCCTTGGGGGTGCGGGCCTCGAACAGCTCCACGACGCGGGGAAGGCCGTGCGTGATGTCCTCGCCGGCGACGCCGCCGGTGTGGAACGTACGCATGGTCAGCTGCGTGCCGGGCTCGCCGATCGACTGCGCTGCGACGATGCCGATGGCCTCGCCCACGTCGACCAGCTTGCCGGTGGCCATCGATCGGCCGTAGCACATGGCGCAGGTGCCGACCGAGCTCTCGCAGGTCAGAACCGAGCGAGCGCGGATCGAGTCCGCTCCCAGCGCCACGAGCTCCTCGAGCCGCGGCGTGGTGAGCTCCTCGCCGGCCAGGGCGATGACCTTGCCATCGACCTCGACATCGCGCGCCAGAGTGCGCGATGCGACCGAGGTGTCGAGGTTCTCGACCGGACGCAGCACGCCGTCGACCTTCTCGCCGATGACGATCTGCGCACCACGATCGGTGCCGCAGTCGACCTCGCGGATGATCACGTCCTGCGACACGTCGACGAGGCGACGGGTCAGGTAGCCGGAGTCCGCCGTGCGCAGCGCGGTGTCGGCCAGGCCCTTGCGAGCACCGTGGGTGGAGATGAAGTACTCCAGGACCGACAGGCCCTCACGGAAGTTCGACTTGATCGGGCGCGGGATGATCTCGCCCTTCGGGTTGGCCACCAGGCCACGCATGCCGGCGATCTGCCGGACCTGCATGAAGTTACCGCGGGCGCCCGAGTCGACCATCATGTGAACCGGGTTGGTCGGCGGGAAGTTCTCCTGCATGGCCTCGGCGACCTCGTTCGTCGCCTTGGTCCAGATCTCGATGAGCTCCTGACGACGCTCGGAGTCGGTGATCAGGCCGCGCTCGTACTGCTTCTGGACCTTGTCGGCCTTCTCCTCGGCGTTGGCGAGCAGACCCGCCTTGGCCGGCGGGGCGATGACGTCGGAGATCGAGATCGTGACGCCTGAGCGGGTGGCCCAGTAGAAGCCGAGCGCCTTCAGCCGGTCGAGGGTGTCGGCGACCTTGACCTTCGGGTAGATCTCGGCGAGGCGGTTGACCGTCTGGCCGAGCACCTTCTTGTCGACCTGCTGGTTCACGAACGGGAAGTCGTCCGGCAGCGCCTCGTTGAAGAGCGTGCGGCCGAGCGTGGTCTTCAGCGGGAACGGCTGGCCGGGCTCCCAGCCCTCGGGCGTCTCGTAGCCCTCGGGCGGCAGTCCGGTCTCCATGCGGATGGTCACCGGCGCCTGCAGCGACAGCTGACCGGCATCGAAGGCCATGAGCCCCTCGGCGACCGAGGTGAACACGCGGCCGTCGCCCATCGTGTCGGCGCGGTCGGACGTCATGAAGTAGATGCCGAGGACCATGTCCTGGGTCGGCGTCGTGATCGGACGGCCGTTCGCGGGCGACAGGATGTTGTTGCTCGACAGCATCAGGATGCGGGCCTCGGCCTGCGCCTCAGCCGACAGCGGCAGGTGGACGGCCATCTGGTCGCCGTCGAAGTCCGCGTTGAAGGCGGTGCAGACGAGCGGGTGGATCTGGATGGCCTTGCCCTCGATCAGCTGTGGCTCGAAGGCCTGGATGCCGAGGCGGTGCAGCGTGGGTGCGCGGTTGAGCAGCACCGGGTGCTCGCGGATGACCTCTTCGAGGACGTCCCACACGACCGGGCGCGAACGCTCGACCATGCGCTTGGCACTCTTGATGTTCTGGGCGTGGTTGAGGTCCACCAGCCGCTTCATGACGAAGGGCTTGAACAGCTCGAGCGCCATCTGCTTGGGCAGGCCGCACTGGTGGAGCTTGAGCTGCGGCCCGACGACGATGACCGAACGGCCCGAGTAGTCGACGCGCTTGCCGAGCAGGTTCTGGCGGAAGCGGCCCTGCTTGCCCTTGAGCATGTCGGACAGCGACTTCAGGGCGCGGTTGCCCGGGCCGGTGACCGGGCGGCCACGACGACCGTTGTCGAACAGCGCGTCGACGGCCTCCTGGAGCATGCGCTTCTCGTTGTTGACGATGATCTCGGGTGCGCCGAGGTCCAGGAGCCGCTTCAACCGGTTGTTGCGGTTGATCACGCGGCGGTAGAGGTCGTTGAGGTCCGACGTGGCGAAGCGGCCGCCGTCGAGCTGCACCATCGGGCGCAGGTCCGGCGGGATGACCGGCACGGCGTCGAGCACCATGCCACGCGGGGAGTTCGAGGTGTTCAGGAACGCCTGGACGACCTTGAGGCGCTTCAGCGCACGGGTCTTCTTCTGGCCCTTGCCGTTGAGGACGACATCGCGAAGGATCGTCGACTCGGCCTCGAGGTCGAACGACTCAAGGCGCTTCTGGATCGCCGCAGCGCCCATGCCGCCGTCGAACCAACGGCCGTAGCGGTCGCGCATCTCGCGGAACAGCATCTCGTCGCCCTCGAGGTCCTGGACCTTGAGGGTGCGGAAGCGGTCGAAGATGCGGTCGAGGCGCTCGATGTCGCCGTCGGCCTTGCGACGGATCGAGGCCATCTCGCGCTCGCCGGACTCGCGCACCTTGCGGCGCACGTCCGACTTCGCGCCCTCGGCCTCGAGCTCGGCCAGGTCGGCCTCGAGCTTCTGCTGACGGGACTCGATGTCGGAGTCGCGACGGTTCGCGATCTGCTTCTTCTCCACGCCCAGCTGGCTCTCGAGTGTCGGGAGCGCCTCGTGGCGGCCCTCATCGTCCACCCACGTGATCATGTAGGCAGCGAAGTAGATGACCTTCTCGAGGTCCTTCGGAGCGAGGTCGAGCAGGTAGCCGAGGCGGCTCGGCACACCCTTGAAGTACCAGATGTGCGTGACCGGAGCGGCCAGCTCGATGTGACCCATCCGCTCGCGACGCACCTTGGCGCGAGTGACCTCGACGCCGCAGCGCTCGCAGATGATGCCCTTGAAGCGCACGCGCTTGTACTTGCCGCAGTAGCACTCCCAGTCGCGGGTCGGCCCGAAGATCTTCTCGCAGAACAGGCCGTCCTTCTCTGGCTTGAGCGTGCGGTAGTTGATCGTTTCGGGCTTCTTGACCTCGCCGTACGACCAGGTGCGGATGTCCTCCGCGGTCGCCAGTCCGATGCGCAGTTCGTCGAAGAAGTTGACGTCAAGCACGTTGTGGTGTCCTTCGTTCGTTTCGGTCGTCTGTTGGCTTGAGGTGTCTCTAGGTCCTAGAGCTCTTCAACGCTGCTGGGCTCACGCCGTGACAGGTCGATGCCGAGTTCCTCGGCCGCGCGGAAGACGTCGTCGTCGGTGTCGCGCATCTCGATGGACATGCCGTCGGAAGACAGCACCTCCACGTTGAGGCACAACGACTGCATCTCCTTGACGAGAACCTTGAACGACTCCGGGATGCCCGGCTCGGGGATGTTCTCGCCCTTGACGATTGCCTCGTAGACCTTGACGCGACCGAGCACGTCGTCGGACTTGATGGTGAGGAGCTCCTGCAGGGCGTAGGCAGCGCCGTACGCCTCGAGGGCCCACACCTCCATCTCGCCGAAGCGCTGGCCACCGAACTGCGCCTTGCCACCCAGCGGCTGCTGGGTGATCATCGAGTACGGGCCGGTCGAACGGGCGTGGATCTTGTCGTCGACCAGGTGCAGCAGCTTGAGGATGTAGATGTAGCCCACCGCGATGCGGCCCGGGATGGGCTCGCCGCTTCGGCCGTCGAACAGGTGCGCCTTGCCGTCGTTGCCGACCAGCTTGAGGCCATCGTCCGTGACGCGGGTCGAGTCGAGGACGAGCGCGAGCTCCTCCTCGCGAGCGCCGTCGAAGACCGGCGTGGCGACCTTCGTCTTGCGCGGGACCGACTTGGCCTCCTCCGGCAGGCGGGCACCGCGCGGATCAGCGGGGTCGACCTCCCAGCCGGCAGAGGCGGCCCAGCCCAGGTGCGTCTCGAGGATCTGGCCGATGTTCATGCGGCCTGGGACACCGAGCGGGTTGAGCACGACGTCGACCGGGGTCCCGTCCTCGAGGAACGGCATGTCCTCGGGGGGCAGGATCTTGGCGATGACGCCCTTGTTGCCGTGTCGGCCGGCGAGCTTGTCGCCCTCGGTGATCTTGCGCTTCTGCGCGATGTAGACGCGCACGAGGCGGTTGACGCCCGGGGGCAGCTCGTCACCCTCGTCGATGTCGAAGACACGGACGCCGATGACCTTGCCGGACTCGCCGTGCGGCACCTTCAGCGACGTGTCGCGCACCTCGCGCGCCTTCTCGCCGAAGATCGCGCGCAGCAGGCGCTCCTCGGGGGTGAGCTCGGTCTCGCCCTTGGGCGTGACCTTGCCGACCAGGATGTCACCGGTGACCACGTCAGCGCCGATGCGGATGATGCCGCGCTCGTCGAGGTCGGCGAGCACCTCCTCCGACACGTTCGGGATGTCGCGGGTGATCTCCTCCGGGCCCAGCTTCGTGTCGCGGGCGTCGACCTCGTGCTCCTCGATGTGGATGGAGGAGAGGACGTCGTCCTGCACCAGACGCTGGTTGAGGATGATCGCGTCCTCGTAGTTGTGGCCCTCCCACGACATGAAGGCGACCAGCAGGTTGCGGCCGAGCGCCATCTCACCGAGGTCGGTGGACGGGCCGTCAGCAACGACCTGGCCCTTCTCGACACGCTCGCCCTCGGCCACGATCGGCCGGTGGTTGAAGCACGTGCCCTGGTTCGAGCGGTGGAACTTCTCGAGCCGGTAGGTGCGGTAGGAGCCGTCGTCGTTGGCGAGGGTGACCGAGTCGGCCGACACCTCGGACACGACACCGGCCTGCTCGGCCTTGATGACATCGCCTGCGTCGTACGCGGCGCGGAACTCCATGCCGGTGCCGACGAGGGGAGCCTCAGAGCGCAGCAGCGGCACGGCCTGGCGCTGCATGTTCGAGCCCATCAGCGCGCGGTTCGCGTCGTCGTGCTCGAGGAACGGGATCATCGCCGTGGCGACCGACCAGAGCTGGCGCGGCGACACGTCCATGTAGTCGACCTCGGACGGGACGATGTAGTCGACCTCGCCGCCCTTGCGACGGCACAGGACGCGCTCCTCGACCATGGTGCCGTCCGGACCGAGGACGGTGTTGGCCTGCGCGACGATGTGCAGGTCCTCCTCGTCCGCAGTCAGGTAGTCGACCTGGTCGGTGACCTTGCCCTTGGTGACCTTGCGGTACGGGGTCTCGACGAAACCGAACGCGTTGATGCGGGCGTACGTGGCCAGCGAGCCGATCAGGCCGATGTTCGGGCCTTCAGGGGTCTCGATGGGGCACATGCGGCCGTAGTGCGAGGGGTGCACGTCGCGAACCTCGAAGCCGGCGCGCTCGCGGGACAGGCCGCCCGGGCCTAGCGCCGACAGGCGGCGCTTGTGGGTCAGGCCCGACAGCGGGTTCGTCTGGTCCATGAACTGCGACAGCTGCGACGTGCCGAAGAACTCCTTGATCGAGGCCACCACGGGGCGGATGTTGATCAGGGTCTGCGGCGTGATCGCCTCGACGTCCTGCGTGGTCATGCGCTCGCGGACGACGCGCTCCATGCGGGACAGACCGGTGCGGATCTGGTTCTGGATCAGCTCGCCGACGGTGCGAAGACGACGGTTGCCGAAGTGGTCGATGTCGTCGGTCTCGCAGACGACCTCGCCACGCGGGCCCTCGATGGTCGTGAGGCCGGCGTGCAGGCGCACCAGATACTCGATCGTCGCGACGATGTCCTCACGGGTGAGGACGCTCTGGTCGAGCGGCAGGTCGAGGCTGAGCTTCTTGTTCACCTTGTAGCGGCCGACCTTCGCGAGGTCGTAGCGCTTGGGGTTGAAGTAGAAGTTGTCGAGCAGGTTGCGTGCGTTGTCGACCGTCGGCGGTTCGCCCGGACGCAGCTTGCGGTAGATGTCGAGCAGCGCGTCTTCCTGGCTGCCGATGTTGTCCTTCTCGAGCGTGGCCATGAAGGTCTCGTACTGGCCGAAGCGCTCGACGATCTCCTCGCGGGTCATGCCGAGGGCCTTCAGCAGCACGGTGACCGGCTGCTTGCGCTTGCGGTCGACGCGGACGGCGACGAGGTCCTTCTTGTCGATCTCGAACTCGAGCCAGGCACCACGGCTGGGGATGATCTTCGAGACGAAGACGTCCTTGTCGGTGGCCTTGTCGACGGAGCGCTCGAAGTACACGCCCGGCGAACGGACCAGCTGCGACACCACGACACGCTCGGTGCCGTTGATGATGAAGGTGCCCTTGTTGGTCATCAGCGGGAAGTCGCCCATGAAGACCGTCTGCGACTTGATCTCGCCGGTCTCGTTGTTCATGAACTCCGCGGTGACGAACAGCGGCGCAGCGTACGTGAAGTCCTTCTCACGGCACTGGTCGACGGTGTACTTCGGCGGCTCGAAGCGATGGTCGCGGAACGACAGCGACATCGACCCGGCGAAGTCCTCGATCGGGCTGATCTCCTCGAAGATCTCGGTGAGGCCGGAGGCCTGCGGGATCTCGGTGTTGCCGGCGGCGATCTGGGCGTCCACCCGGGCACGCCACTCGTCACCCCCGAGGAGCCAGTCGAAACTGGCGGTCTGGAGGGCCAGGAGATCCGGGACCGCGAGCGGCTCCCGGATCTTGGCGAAGGAGACCCGGGTCAATCCCGGGGACAGCGGCGTTACGTCAGAACGCGAGGCGGCCAAGATCAGTTCCTTCCACGGTGCGGCGGGTACTGCGCGCGCCACCCGTCCACGCCTCGGAAGCCTTGAGCTGTCAAGTTCCCACCGACGAGCAGCGGGACACGACGAATCAAGGCGGCAGGGGTTGGAGGGCAGGGCAAAGCGACAGCATACCCGACGGGCACACCGCTGTCTAACCCGGAGGGACGGTCGTCGCTCATCATCGACCCGACCTCGGTGACGCGGCGGCGACAGCGAAGCTGCGCCGGACACCTCAGGCGGGTCCTCGTCGAGCGGGCCGAGGCCCCGGGACCACACGCAGCACTAGGCCACGCAGAAGGATGGTGACGGGGAAATCGCCGAACGTCAAGCACCAACCGGGTTTTCCACCCCTGTCGTGACCAACACGTGACCCTGGGGTACATTACTTGCATGGTGCAAGCACACAATCCCGAGCAGGCCGCTGCCGCTCGCCGCCTGGTGACCTCCGTGGCCGCCAGCCCCGCATCGGCCGCCGTGGTCGGATCGCTGGTCGACCTGATGGGCGCGGTCCGCAGGGGGCCCGCCGACCCGGCCGCCTCCGCTCCGCTCCTGATGCGCCTGGCCAGCGGGGGCTCGACGCGGGCCTGCGACCTCGCCCAGGCGCTCCACCTCGACCAGTCGACGGTGAGCCGACACGTCGCGACACTCGAGTCGGACGGGCTGGTGCGCCGGATTCCGGACTCCGCCGACCGTCGCGCCCATCTCCTCGAACTCACCCCGGACGGCGACGCCGCCGCTCGGGAGCAGATCACCACCCGAGTCCGGCAGTTCGAGGCGGCCACCGACGGCTGGACCGCAGACGACATGACCACCTTCGCAAGCCTGCTCGACAGATTCGTTCAGGGCCTCGCGGCCAACGAGAGGAAGCACGCATGACCGACGCACCACCCACGGCGCTCGACCAGGAGCCGGACCCGATCGACACGACCGATCCCGAGTCCACGCTCATCGCCGAGGGCGCCCCCGATCACGACCTGATCCACGGCGGCCGCCTCGGCCTCACCATGGCCGCCCTGATGCTGACCATGTTTCTGGCGGCCCTCGATCAGACGATCGTGTCGACGGCGCTCCCCCGCATCACCAGCGACCTCAACGGCCTGTCTCAGCTGTCGTGGGTCGTGACGGCCTACCTGCTCGCCTCAACGGCGTCGACGCCGATCTGGGGCAAGATCTCCGACCTCTACGGGCGCAAGATCATGCTGCAGGCCGCCATCGTCATCTTCCTGGTGGGCTCGCTCCTGGCTGGCGCGTCTCAGTCGATGGGGATGCTCATCGTCACCCGAGGCATTCAAGGCCTCGGCGGCGGCGGACTCATGGTCCTGGTGATGGCCGTGATCGCCGACATCATCCCTCCGCGCGAGCGCGGCAAGTACACCGGACTCTTCGGCGCGGTCTTCGCCGTCGCCAGCATCGCGGGGCCCCTGCTCGGCGGATTCTTCGTCGACAGCCTCAGCTGGCGCTGGATCTTCTACATCAACCTGCCGATCGGCATCGCCGCGTTCATCGTCATCACGACGGTCCTGCAGGTGCCGAAGCGGCGCGTCAACCACATCATCGACTACTTCGGCGCGGTCCTGCTGGTCGCCGGCGTCAGCCTCCTGCTGCTGATCTTCGAATGGGGCGGGAACCGCTACGACTGGAACTCACCGGCGATCATCGGGATGTCGCTCGTGACCCTCGCACTGCTCGTGGCATTCGTGCTCCGACAGCTGCGGGTTCCCGAGCCCATCGTGCCGATGGCCCTGTTCAAGAACTCGGTGTTCCGGACGACAAGCATCATCGGGTTCATCGTGGGCCTGGCCATGTTCGGCGCCATCGTGTTCATGCCGCTGTTCCTGCAGGTCGTCCAGGGGTCCTCTCCCACACAGGCCGGACTCCAGCTCCTGCCGATGATGGCCGGCCTGCTGATCGCGTCGGTCGTCTCCGGTCGACTCATCTCGCTCATGGGCCGCTACAAGATCTTCCCGATCGTCGGCACCGCCCTGGCCACCATCGGCATGTACCTGCTGTCGACCATCCAGGTCGATACGCCCTACTGGCAGCTCGCCGCGTACCTGTTCATCCTCGGCCTGGGCATCGGCAATGTCATGCAGGTGCTCATCATCGCCGTGCAGAACTCCGTGAACCCGCGCGATGTCGGCGTGGCCACCAGTGGGTCGACCTTCTTCCGCTCGGTCGGCGGCACCATCGGCACGGCGCTGTTCGGCGCGATCATGACGTCCCGCCTGACCCAGGAGCTGATCTCGCACCTGCCGTCGGGCGCCGCCAGCAGCGCGAACATCTCCGACATGACCAGCGCCATGTCGAAGATCTCGACGCTCCCGCCGACGATAAAGCCGTTGGTGCTCGAAGCCTTCACCGGTGCACTGAGCTCGGTGTTCCTCACGGCCGTGCCGATCCTCGCACTCGGGTTCGTGTTCTCCCTCATGCTCAAGGACCTGCACCTGCGCAGTGACAAGGACACCGATCACCCGCCGATGATGGTCGAGTAGGCCCGCGATCAGGCCGGGGAGGCCTCAGGCAGCCGCTGCTTGATCTCCTCGGCCTCGTCACGGTTGTCCACCGCGGCCTCGACGCAGGTGCCATCAATCCGGCCGTCATCCACCATGCGGCGCAGTTCGTCGATCGCTGCCGGGATCGGCCACGGCTCCTTGTAGGGGCGCTCGCGGTCAGGGCGTCGAACACGTCGGCGACCGCGACGATCCGGGCCTCCAGGGGAATCGCCTCTCCGACGAGTCCGTGCGGGTAGCCGCTGCCGTCGAGCGCCTCGTGGTGCAGCTCCACGATGTTCTGCAGGATGCTCTGATCGGGCAGGTAGTCCAGGTGCAGGTCGGCGGAGATGCGGTCGACCATCTCTCGGCCCATCGTCGTGTGCAACTTCATGATCACCCATTCCGCGTTCGTCAGCGGACCGGGCTTGAGCAGGATGGCGTCCGGGATCCCGATCTTCCCGATGTCGTGCAACGGGGCGTACAGGAAGACGTGCTCGACGAACTCGTCAGGCCGGTCGGCACCGGGCGCCACCATCCGGGCCACGAGTCGGGCGAAGCGCGACATCCGGGCCAGATGGGCGCCGGTCTCGATATCGCGCATCTCGGTGAACTCACGGGCGATCCGCATCGTCCCGATGATCGAGCGGACGGCGATCAGCTCGTTCGCGATCGCCATCGTGAGCAGGTTCGCGTACAGCAGCAGTTCGCGCCGCACCTCCGGCGTGAAGGTGTCGAGCTGCCGCGAGTCGAAGAAGATGAAGCCGAGGAAGTCGCCCTGGTGCTGCATGGGCACCGTGAACGACGACTCGAACCCCTCCCTCAGGACGTAGGCCGAGTGCGCGCTCGACGGGAGCAGCGTGTTCTGGATGTCGGTCAGGTGCCGCAGCTCGCGCGTACGTGCCAGGTAGCTCAGGGACTCACTGTCGCTGAGCTTGTACTGGTAGGACCGGATGGCCTCGCCGTTGAGGGTGGAGTTGATGAACGTCTTGAGCAGGGCATCCGTCGCGTCGTACAGGGCACACGCCACCCGCTCGATATCCGGATGAACGATCAGCAGCATGTCGTGCAGGCTCTGGAGTCGTGCGCTCAGCGTGTTGTACGAGGCTGCATTGAAGTCGAGCTCCATGTGAGACCCCCTCGGCGCTGCCCTGCATCATTGCAGCCAGCGCCCGGCGAAGACCCGACCGCGAGCGGGCATGCAGAAGGGGCGGTCCCAATGGACCGCCCCTTCTGTGCTGTTCGTGCTACTTCAGGGTGACCTTGGCGCCGGCGCCCTCGAGGGTCTCCTTGGCCTTCTCTGCGGCCTCCTTGTTGACCTTCTCCAGGACAGCCTTGGGAGCGGCCTCGACCAGGTCCTTGGCCTCCTTGAGACCGAGGTTGGTGAGTGCGCGCACCTCCTTGATGACCGGGATCTTGTTCTCGCCAGCAGCCTCGAGGATGACGTCGAACTCATCCTGCTCGGCAGCGGCTTCGGCGCCGCCGCCGCCCGCGGGGGCAGCAGCCGCAACCGCGACCGGCGCGGCAGCGGTGACGTCGAACGTCTCCTCGAACAGCTTCACGAAATCAGAGAGCTCGAGCAGCGTCATTTCCTTGAACGCGTCGAGAAGCTCATCGGTGCTCAACTTCGCCATGGTGGCGTCCTTTCAGGTAAATCCGGCCGAGGGCCGGGTGGGCCTCAGCCCTCGGTGGTTTCCTCGACTGCCACGGCGGGCGTCTCGGCTTCGGTGACGGCCTCTGCGGGAGCAGCGACCTCTTCGGTTGCTGCGGGCTCGACGGTCTCGGCTGCTGCCTCGACCACCTCCTCCGCGGCGGGTGCAGCGGCGGCGACCGCCGACGGATCGGACTCGAGCTTGGCCTGCAGCGCACCCAGGGCGCGTGCAGTCTTGGCCAGCGGGGCCGCGAACAGTGCTGCTGCCTGCGACTGCTTGGCCTTCATCGCGCCGGCCAGCTTCGAGAGCAGGACCTCGCGCGACTCCAGGTCGGCGATCTTCTGGATGTCCGCCGCGGTGAGCGGCTTGCCATCCATGTACCCGCCCTTGATGACCAGGTTCGGGTTCTCCTTGGCGAAGTTCTTGATGACCTTGGCCGCGTCAACGGCATCGCCCTTGACGAACGCGATCGCGCTCGGGCCGGCCAGCAGGTCGTCGACGCCGGCAACGCCGGCTTCCTTCGCTGCGATCTTGGTCAAGGTGTTCTTGACGACCGCGTAGGTAACCGTGGATCCGAGCGAGCGACGCAGCGTCTTGAGCTGCGCGACGGTCAGACCCCGGTACTCGGTGAGCACTGCCGCATTTGAGGTGCGGAAGTGGTCGGCGAGCTCGGCGACGTTGTTCGCCTTGTTCGGCCGTGCCATGGGGCTCCTTTCATGGTGCCCCACGAAAACGAGAACGCCCCGGCGCAGGCGCACGGGGCGACGACACGCCAAGGGCGTATCAGGTCCAGTTCACCTGCGCGGGCCGCCCGCATTCGCGGGACCTTCGACCGGAAGCAGTTGCCTGCTGCCGGCGACCAGCGGTCTTCGGTAGGGAAAGAGTACGGGGCGGGCCGCGGACGGGCCAAATCGCCCCCCAGCGAGGTCACCTACGCCGTCTGAGACGAGCAGTGGGGTCGGCGAGTGATCGCCGACCCCACTGACCTTCGAAGGAACTAACGCGGCGGCGCCACCGAGTGCGAATCGGCACCCTTGGTCGGAGACGCCGGGAACAGCACGTCCGCCACGGCCTGCGCCTTCGACAGGATGCCCGGGCGCTTCAGCGGGTCGGGCTGGAAGCTCCCGTCACCGTTGACTCCGACCACCTGCCACATCTGCCGGTTGATCTTCTTGATGTCGGACGCCGACTTGGCGCGAACGATGCTCAGCCACGAGAGCACCGCGCCCTCGAGCTGTCGCGGCGTGAAGGCGCAGTGCCCCACCCCGCTGCCACCCATCGCCACGACCGAGGCCACTGCGTTCGGCGACTTGGCGCCCGCGTCGAACTGGGTCCAGCCATCGGCTGGCGGCACGGTGTAGTACGTCACCACCTTGAACGGGCCGGAGACGGGGCCCTTGTTGTACGACGCCTGGAGCCGGTCGTGCAGCCAGCCGGTCTGGCTCGCCGACACCACCGGGTCGTAGGTGGTCGACATGAGCACCGTCGGGACGCCGTACGCGCCTCGCGGTGCGGGGATGGCCCGTACGGCCGCGATCGCCTTCGGATTGGCCGGGAAGCGGGCCGCTGCGTTGAAGCGGGTCGCATCCAGCGCCGCCAGCATCGCATTCAGAGCGTTCGGCATCACCGATGTCGCGTTGAGGGTGTCGCCGAACTCGCCGCGCTGCTCGGGTGACAGCAGTCGGTTGTAGGAGACCCCAACGTTGTCGGTGAAGTTGCCCGACTCGGTCGGCGGGATGCTGGCGATCTGGCGCGCCCGCATCTCGAGGTCGTACCGGGCGAGGATGCCCAGCGCGGCGCCTGCTCCGACGTTCTGCAGCATCGCTGCGGCGGTGCTCGCACCGGCCGAGGCCGGCTGGTAGCCACCGGCAAGTGCCGCCGCCGTGCCGAGCGTGGCGAAGCGCCGGGTTGACCGTCTGCCCGTCGTACACCGACGACTTGGTGGGCAGGCCCGCCATCAGGCCCGCAAGCAGGTTCGCCTGGGCGATCGGGTAGCCGACGGGCGACACCGACAAGGTGCCCGCGGCCACCTTCTGCAGCACGCCGAAGACGGTTCCGAGATCGGTCAACGCCTCGCCGTAGCCGACCGGTCCCGGCGTGTAGTTCGCCGTCTTGAGCGTCGGTGCGATCAGGGTCTTCCACGCGAACAGCAGGGTCATCGCGCCGCTGAGGGACTGCTCGGGACCCGTCACAGCACCGCAGAGCGGCATCACGCCGGTGACCTTGTACGGATTCCGCTCGGCCACCGTCTGGCTGATGATGCCACCGAGGGACGGTCCCCAGAGCATGATCGACTTGACGCCGGGAACGGCGCCGCCGTTGATGTAGGTGATGAGGTTCTCGTCTGCCTCGACACCCTCAGCAACAGCCCAGCCCTGCCGCGCGTAGCCGGAGCCGGCAAGGGCGAAGCCCTGAGCCAGGAGCGCCTGCGCGGAGAACGGGTCGGTCGCGACATCCGGATTGTTGTTCGCCTGGTAGGCGACAGCCGACCCGAATCCCGGCACGAACGCCGGCACGCTCACCGGGTTGTAAGCCGGATCCTTGGCAACGCCGAGCGTCGGCGCGAACGCCGCCGGGATGGGACCGGAGAACCGGTACCCGTGCGAGTACAGCAGGACGGTGCCGTTGAAGTTCTGCGGCATCTTGATCTCGAACGGAGCCGGCCCGAGCTTGCCGTCTAGGGCCCCGTCACAGGTGGCCCCGGGGGCGCAGGCCGTCGTTGCCGCACTGACCGACGATGCCGTCGGTACGGCAAGGAGCAGGAGCCCCGCCGAGGCGATTGCCGCGATGACGCGGCGGGTGCGAGAGATGGTCATGTCCGTCCTCTTCTACGGAAGCAGCTTGGGAGTGGGGGCGAGCGGCCGATACGTCGTCTTCTTGGCCGCACCAGACGGGGCGCTTGTCGCGGTGATGACGTACGGAGTCAGGCGGACCAACTGGCCCGTTCCGTTGTACTGGCCCATGTAGTACCCCTGCAGTCCTTGATGAGTCCGAGCGCTGAACACCAGCGGCACGATGGCCGCGGAGCGGAACGTCGAAGCCTTCGTCTGGAGGGCGTTGATCAGTCCCGTGCGCGTCAGGTTCGGGCCGGCCGCCTTGATGGCCTGCGCCAGCACGTAGGCGGTGTTGATCCCGTAGTAGGTGTAGAAGTTCCACGGCAGGTTGTTCTTGTCGGCGATGACCTTCATCTGCGACACGAACGGGTTGCTCGAGTCCTGAATCGGCACGAGGAAGCTCGGCGCGTAGATGCCGTTCATCAGGGCGCCGGTTGCCGCACCGAGGGAAGCACCGAGAACCGATGGATCCGAGCCGACCGACGTGATCATCCAGGTGGGCTTGAACGCGGCCTTGCGCCGCCGTGCCGAGCAGCTGTGCGGTGGCCGAGGTGACGCCGAAGAAGACGACGAGCTCGCAGCCGGCCGACTTCATCTTCGTGACCTGCGCGGTGAACGGAGCCACCTGCTGTCCGGAGAAGTACGAGACCGTGGTGTCGAACTTCAGGCCAGCGGCGTTGAAGCCGACGGCGGCGTTGTCGCCGAACTCGCCGTCCTGGTAGAAGAGGCACTTCTTCTTGGCGTTGAGGGTCGGATCACCCTGGATGTAGTAGGCCATGGTCTTGGCCTCGACGACGTATGACGGGAAGTAGGGGAAGGTCGTCGGGTACTTGCGGGGGCTGTCGAAGGCCGACGCGCCCGTGTTGACGAACACGTCGGGGATGCCACGACGGTTGATGTCGGCCACCACCGCCGAGTGGGTCGGCGTGCCGAGCGCGCCGAAGATCGCGAACGACCTTGTCGCGAAGGATGAGCTGACTTGTCGCGCTCTTCGTCTTGGCGGGGTTGTACTGGTCGTCGTACACGACGTACTTGATCTTGCGTCCGTTGATGCCGCCGTTCGCGTTGACGTAGTTGAAGTACGCCTGCGCTGCCGGGGCGACGTCCTTGTAGCCGGGTGAGGCCGGGCCGGTAAGCGGTGTCGTGGTGCCGATGACGATCTGGTTCGAGGTGACTCCTGGATCCGCGGATCGTACGGAGGCACCGGCCGGCGCTGCGGCGGCGAGCGCCACGGCCGTCAAGGCTCCGAAGGCGACCGTTCGGGTCGCGAACAGTTTGCTCACAGACTTCCTCCCCATGGTGGGCGCACCACGACCCGCAGGACTCATCGAAGTGATGGATCTGCGACAGACGGGTGACGCAACTTTCTTGGGAGGCTAGCCATCGGCCTATGGGGCTGCAACGGCTTTGCGATACCCGCGACCGTCGTTATCGCTTCGTCACCTTGGCGATCAGGCTCTGAACCGATCCAACGATGCCGCCCGGCGCGATCAGGACGACGAGCACGACAAGGAGTCCGTAGATCAGATTGGGCGCATTGTTCGTTATCTGCTCGGACCAGCCCCGATCATTCGAGACATTCAGCACGAACTCGGGCAGCCACACCAGGAGTACCGCGCCGATGACCGCACCGAGCAACGACGATCGGCCACCGAGGACGACGCCGACGAGGAGCGACAGCGAGAGCCCGAGTCCGAACGCACCTGGGCCCACGTAGGCGAGGATCTGCGCGAACACGCCGCCGGCGAGCGCAGCGAACAGGCTGCTGATCACGAAGGCCGTGACCTTCGCCCCGGACGGCGAGATCCCGGAGACCGCTGCCGCGACCGGATCGTCGCGGACGGCACGCCAGACCTGCCCTTGGCGTCCGCGCACGAGGTTGAGCGCCATGAAGGCGACGATGCACGCGACGAGCACCGCCAACGATGCCTGCCAACGCTCGAGGACGAAGCCATGATCGATAGCCGCCGCCGCCGCTCACGTCGACTCCACCGAGATCGGGCACCGGCGAAGCCGACGCACCAGCCGACGGGAAGTTGCTCGCCGTCAGCAGATCCCCCGCACCCGACGACGCACCCGCCGACGGGAAGTTGCTCGCCGTCAGCAGATCCCCCGCACCCGACGACGCACCCGCCGACGGGAAGTTGCTCGCCGTCAGCAGATCCCCCGCACCCGACGACGCACCCGCCGACGGGAAGTTGCTCGCCGTCAGCAGATCGCTCGGAGCCACCGACGCGGATGCCGAGGCGATGGCGTCCGGCGACGGGATGACCGATGGCTCGATGAAGTCCGTGCCCGCGTCGACCGGCAGCGTACCCGCCGTCGGGGTAGGGCACGGTCAAGGTCAGTCCAGTCTCGCCACCGAACAGCTGCGGGAAGCGGTTGGCGATGGCGGGGATCCCTACGGCGATGCCCAGGGTCAGGCCGGCCAGGTACGGCCCGGACAGTCGCGCACCGAGGCCGCCGATGAGCAGTCCGAAGACGATCCCGCCGATGCCGGCGAACACCATCGACCACCAGCCGTTCCACGGCACCCCGAGCACCGGCACGGTCTGCCAGTTGAGCGACGTGAGCGCGAAGATGTAGCCGCCGATGGCCATGAGGGCGCCGTTGCCCAGGGAGACCTGGCCGGACAGTCCCACCAGGATGACCATGCCGAACATGGCCGTGGCGTACATCGCCACGAGCGCGATGTAGTAGTTCGTCAGCGGATCGACGGCGATCGTTGATCCGCGTCATCACCAGCCAGATCACCACGACGATGGCCAGGTGGAGCAGCAGCCGGGCACCCGGCTTGCGCATCAGTTCTGTCATCGCCCTACACCGACCGAGCCTTGGTGTGGCCGAACAGGCCCTCGGGCTTGAGCAGGAGGGTCGCGGCAAGAAGCACCAGGGCCACCACGGGGGCGTTGCTGGAGTCGCTGTACCCGGACACCAGCGAGATCACCAGGCCGGTGCCGATGCCCATGGAGACCGCTCCGACGAGACTGTCGAGACCTCCGATGACGGCCGCCGTGAAGGCGAACACCAGCAGGATGTCGAAGCTGTTCGGGGAGATCGTCGATGACGGTGCGACGAGCACGCCGGCGACGGCGCCAACGACGCCCGCCAGAGCCCAGCCGATCGTCAGCGTGCGGCTGACTCGGACGCCAGAGAGCCTTGCCACCTCGGGATTGAACGCGGTCGCCCGCATGGCCAGGCCCAGTGAGGTTCGCGTGAACAGCAGCGTGAGGCCGATGACCATGACGGCCGCGAGAGCGATGACCACCAGGTCGTAGATCGACAGCGGCCACTCCTGGCCGAACAGCGTGATGGCTGAGTTGTCGAAGGGCTGCGGGAAGGCCTGACTGTCGCCGCCCCAGATCATCCCGGCCGCGGCCTGCAAGGCGATCAGCACGCCGAACGTGGCGATGATCGCACCGGACGTGTCCATCCGGTTCACCGGCCGAAGCACGAGGAACTGGACGACGACGCCGAGGAGTGCGCCGGCCACCATCGCGCCGATCAGTGCGACGAACCAGTTCCCGGTCGCGGTCTGGATCGACAGGGCGATGAACGTGGTGAACATGGCCTGGCCGACCTGCGCGAAGTTGACCACGCGGGTCGCCCGCCAGGTCAGCACGAGCGCGAGGGCCATCAGCGCGATGATCGCGCCGGAGCCGACGCCGCCCAGCAGGTAGTCGATGAAGTGTCGTCATCGCCGATCGTCCTCAGTAGCCCAGGTACGCATGCCGGAGCTCCTCATGCGATGCGATCTCGGCGGCCGGGCCGGACATCACGACCTGGCCAAGATTGAGCACCACTCCCTGCGTCGCCTCACGGAGGGCAGTCACCGCGTTCTGCTCGACCAGAAGCACCGCGAGGTTGACCTCGGTTGAAAGGCGCTTCACGAGGTCGAGGATCTGCGTGACGATGAGCGGCGCGAGCCCCAGCGAGGGCTCGTCCAGAAGAAGGCATTCCGGGGCGCACATGAGCGCTCGGCCGATGGCGAGTTGCTGGCGCTCCCCGCCGCTGAGGGTGTCGGCTCGCATCGTGCGACGCTGGCCGAGAACCGGGAACAGGTCGAAGACCTCGCGCGTGGCTCGGCGGCTCGTTCGGCGCGCGTGCGCCACAGGCCGCCGAGCCGCAGGTTCTCATCGACGGTCAGCTCAGGAATCGTCGAGCGTCCTTCGGGAACCAGCGCCACGCCCATCCGGACGATGTCCTCGGGCTTGTGACCGGTGAGGAGCTGTCCATCGAGGAAGGCCGATCCCTCGGCAGGGCGGACCAGGCCGGCGAGGGTCCGCATGAGGGTCGACTTGCCGGCACCATTGGCGCCGATGACGGCGGTGACCTCACCCCGCGGCACGTCGAGGGAGACGCGAGTCAGCGCCTTCACCGGCCCGTAGCTGACGCTCAGGCCCTGGATGCTCAGCATCAGGCCGCCCCCTCCTCGCCGAGATACGCCGCCAGCACGGCGGGGTCGCTGCGCACCTGCTCGGGCGTGCCGGTGGCGATGACCCGGCCCGCGTCGAGCACGCAGATGTGGTCGCAGACCTCCATCACCAGCTCCATGTGGTGCTCGACGAGGAGGACGGTTCGCTCGGGCACCCAACTCCTGATCAGGGCGGCGAGGTCCGTCATGTCGGCGGCGCCCACCCCACCGGCCGGCTCGTCCAGCAGCAGGACCTGCGGATCGCAGACGAGCGCCCGTGCGAGGGCAACGCGCTTCTGCACCGGGTACGGCAGTTCGCCCGGCAGCCGCTCGGCCTCCCCGGCGATGCCGAGCTCGGCCATGACCTCAAGCGCCCGAGCCCGGTTCGCGGCGGGTCTCGACGTCGGTCCACGGCATAGCCAGCGACTGGGACACGAGGCCGCTGCGCACCTTCGACGAGCCGCCGAGCATGACGTTCTCGAGGGCGGTCAGGCTCGGGAACAGGCCCACCCCCTGAAGGGTGCGGGAGATGCCCATCCGGGTCAGTCGATGCGGCCGGATCCGGCGGTGGTGCTCGCCGTTGTACCGCACCTCGCCCGAGTCGGCCCGGACGAAGCCGCTGATGACGTTGAACACGGTGGTCTTGCCCGCCCCGTTCGGGCCGATGAGCCCCGTGACGGCACCGCGGGGCACCTGGAGGCTCACGCCGTCGAGGATCTGCAGGCCGCTCAACCGGACCTTGATGTCGACGAGCTCGAGAAGCGGGCCTGCCCCCGGGTCGGTCACGCACACCCCCTTGCGCATCACGACTGCCGGACGCGTTGAGGCAGTGTGGCGCCGCCCCCATCGACGGTCAACCAGAATGCTCAAACCGCAACCTGTGCTGGCCCCGAAGACGACTGAGGCGACCCGGATGTCCGGATCGCCTCAGTGCGGTGCTGCGAGGGTCAGCCCTCGTCCTCCGTCAGGAGGTTCTTCACGCGGTTGGGATCGACCGGGACGCCCGGGCCCATCGTGGACGACATGGTCGTCTTCTTGATGTAGCGGCCCTTGGCAGCGGACGGCTTCAGGCGCAGGATCTCGTCAAGGGCGGACGCGTAGTTCTCCACCAGCGCCTGCTCGGTGAACGAGGCCTTGCCGATCGGGAAGTTCAGGTTCGAGTGCTTGTCGACGCGGAACTCGATCTTGCCGCCCTTGATCTCATTGACGGCCTTGGCGACGTCCATGGTCACGGTGCCGGTCTTGGGGTTGGGCATCAGGCCGCGGGGGCCGAGGACCTTGCCCAGCGTGCCGACCTTGCCCATGAGGTCGGGAGTGGCGACGGCGGCGTCGAAGTCCGTCCAGCCGCCCTTCACCTTCTCGATCATGTCGTCGCCACCGACGAAGTCGGCGCCAGCGGCGCGCGCCTCCTCAGCCTTCTCGGCGTTGGCGAAGACCAGGACCCGAGCGGTCTTGCCGGTGCCGTGCGGAAGGTTGACGGTGCCGCGGACCATCTGATCCGCCTTGCGGGGGTCGACGCCAAGTCGCATCGAGACCTCGACCGTGGGGTCGAACTTCGAGGCGTTGGTGTCCTTGACGAGACGCACGGCCGCGAGGGGTGCGTAGAGCTCATTGGGGTCGATCTTCTCCACCGCTGCGCGGTAGGCCTTGCTGCGCTTCATGTCTGCTCCTTCGCAGGTCGTGGTTGATGAGCCGCGCTGGCTCTCCCACATTCGGATGACGTGCTGTCTGGCCGATCAGCCAGCGACGGTGATGCCCATCTGACGAGCCGTGCCCTCGATGATCTTCATCGCGGCGTCGACATCGTTGGCGTTGAGGTCGGGCATCTTGGTCTCGGCGATCTCGCGCACCTGGTCGCGCGTGATGGTGCCGGCCTTGACCTTGGGCGCGTTGCCGGATCCCTTGTCGAGGCCAGCGGCCTTGAGGATCAGCCGCGAGGCCGGCGGGGTCTTGAGCGTGAAGTCGAACGAGCGGTCTTCGTAGACCGTGATCTCGACCGGGATCACGTTGCCACGCTGGTTCTCGGTGGCGGCGTTGTACGCCTTGCAGAACTCCATGATGTTGACGCCGTGCTGGCCGAGCGCCGGGCCGACCGGCGGGGCCGGGTTGGCCGCGCCAGCCTGGATCTGGAGCTTGATCAGGCCGGCAACCTTCTTCTTCTTCGGTGCCATGGTGTGTCGGGTCCTTCGTTGGTGTTGCCCGGCGGACGGCGCCCGCCGAGGTGGTGCAGCAGTGCTCGCTAGTTCTTGTTGATCTGGCTGAAGGCCAGCTCGACAGGAGTCTCGCGACCGAAGATCTCGACGAGGCCGGTGACCTTCTGGGCCTCGATGTTGATCTCGGAGATGGTGGCGTGCAGGGTGGCGAACGGGCCGTCCACCACTGTCACGGAGTCGCCGACGGCGAAGTCGATCTCGACCGGGGTCGCGGCGGTGCCGCCACCGCTCGCTGGTGAGCCCGGCGTGGCCGCCTTCTTCTCGGGAGTCGGGGCGAGGATGTTCGACGACCTCGTCGAGCGACAGCGGTGCGGGCTGGTGGCCGTGGCCGACGAAGCCGGTGACGCCTGGCGTGTGGCGGATGGCGCCCCACGACTCGTCGGTGAGGTCCATGCGGACGAGCACGTACCCGGGGAACTTGTTACGGCGGACGAGCTTGCGCACGCCGCTCTTGATCTCCGTGACCTCCTCCATCGGCACCTCGACCTGGAAGATGTAGTCCTCCATGTTCATGGTGGTGATGCGGGTCTCGATGTTGCCCTTGACCTTGTTCTCGTAGCCGGCGTAGGAGTGGATGACGTACCAGTCGCCCGGGGCAGATGCGCATCTGCTCGCGGAACGCGACGACCGGGTCCTCTTCCTCGATCTCGGCCTCGTCGACGATCTCCTCAGCCTCGAGCAACGACCTCGCCTCGGCCTCGCCTCCTCGACCTCTACCTCGGCCTCGACGGCGTCCGCCACGATCTCCTCGGCCGTAGCGGCGTACGATCGGCTCGCCGGCGTCCACCTCGCCGAGGGTCTCCTCAGCGGCGACGGCAGCGATGTCGTCGACGACGTCGGCCGCCCCGGTATTGAACGGGTCGGTCGAGGGAGTCACGAAGTCCTGGTCGGACACGGTGGTCATTCTCCTTGCGTTGAGGTCAGGGAAGTTCAGGTCGCGCTATCCGAAGACGAACAGGACCAGTCGAGTGAAGACGTAGTCCAGTCCGGCGATGATGCCGGCCATCACGAGAACGAAGATCACCACGACGGTGGTGTAGGCGACGAGCTCCTTGCGCGTGGGCCAGATGACCTTGCGCAGCTCTGCGACGACCTGTCGGATGAACAGGGCAAGGCGCGAGAACACGTTGCCCTCGGCCGCGGTCCTTGCGACCACGGCCGTCCGACCCGCGGTCGGACAGGGCGTCGGTGTCCGTCATTCCTTCCTACCTTCGTATCGTTCGTGCGCCGTTCGTAGCTTCGTGCTGTGATCGACTCGCAGGGCCGGAGGGACTTGAACCCCCAACCGCCGGTTTTGGAGACCGGTGCTCTACCAATTGAGCTACGACCCTTCAACCTGGTCATTGACCCGCCCGAGGGCAGGCTGCCGCCGACCTAGTTGCCCGAGGAGTCTACGGTCCGCCCTCTCGCCGGGTCCAATCCGGTCCCGTTGGCGCTGGAGGCGGCTGCAAGGATGGGTCCATGACCTCACGAGTGTCCCGCCGTATCGGCTCCATCACCGAATCGGCCACCCTGGCCGTCGACGCCAAGGCCAAGGCCCTCAAGGCCGCCGGCCGGCCGGTGATCGGCTTCGGCGCGGGCGAGCCGGACTTCCCGACCCCCGACTACGTCGTCGAGGCAGCCATCGCCGCCTGCAGCCAGGCGGTCTGGCACCGCTACACCCCGGCCGGCGGGATGCCCGGAGCTCAAGGAGGCGATCGCCGCCAAGACGCTCCGCGACTCGGGGCTTTCGGTCTCAGCCAGCCAGGTCCTGGTGACCAACGGCGGCAAGCAGGCCCTCTACAACGCCTTCGCGACCCTCCTCGATCCCGGCGACGAGGTGCTGCTGCCGGCGCCGTACTGGACCACCTACCCCGAGTCGATCCGACTGGCCGGCGGCGTCCCCGTCGACGTGCATGACGGACGAGACGTCCGGTTACCGGGCCACCGTCGCGCAGCTGGAGGCGGCCCGCACCGAGCGCACCAAGGTGCTCGTCTTCGTGTCCCCCTCCAACCCCACCGGCGCCGTGTACCCGCCCGCCGAGGTCAAGGCGATCGGTGAATGGGCCCTTGAGCACGGCCTCTGGGTCGTCACGGACGAGATCTACGAGCATCTGGTCTACGGCGACGCGGAGTTCTCCTCCATGCCGGTCCTCGTGCCCGACCTCACCGACCGCTGCGTCGTGGTCAACGGCGTCGCCAAGACCTACGCGATGACCGGCTGGCGGGTCGGCTGGATGATCGGCCCCAACGACGTCGTCAAGGCAGCGACCAACCTGCAGTCGCACTCGACCTCGAACGTCGCCAACGTCTCCCAGGTGGCCGCGCTGGCAGCGGTGAGCGGGGACCTGTCCGCCGTCGAGCGAGATGAGGGTGGCCTTCGACCGCCGCCGCATGCTCATGGTGGGCATGCTCGACGCCATCCCGGGCGTGACCTGCCCGACGCCAGAAGGCGCCTTCTACGTGTACCCGTCGGTGAAGGGGCTGGTCGGGCGCGAACTGCGCGGGAGCGACGATCGAGTCATCGGCGCACCTGTCCGCGATCGTCCTGGACGAGGCCGAGGTGGCTGTCGTGCCGGGCGAGGCCTTCGGCACGCCCGGATACGTCCGGCTGTCGTATGCCACGTCCGACGCCGACATCGTCGAGGGCGTGGGCCGCATGGCTGCCCTCCTCGCGGAAGCCCGCTAGCCGCCCTACTGGACGGAGCGACCCTTCCAGATCGCGGCATCCGAGCCGGCCAGGTCGTTGCCGGTGAAGCCGAACGCCAGCGCCTCGTCCTTGCCGACGAGGATCTTGCTCACCGCGAGCGGCGTGCCGTTGCCGGGCAGCATCGTCGACTGGGTCAGGCCGTCCTTCGTCAGGCCCCAGAACTGGACGTTGTCCATCGGGTAGGAGCCGGTCGGGCTGCCCCAGGCGGCCAGGGACGTGCCGTCCCACAGGATCCCGTCGATGAACTCGCCCGGCGGGGTTCCGCCCGAGACCGGGACCTGCGTGGTGCCGATCCGCTGCAGCTGCTGGTTCGGGCCGGACACCCACAGGGCCGACGCGCGCGAGGCGCTGCCATCGGTGACCTCGTCCCACCCCAGGATGGCCGCCGACCCGTCGCCGGCGAACTCGATCCGCGTCGCACCCTGATCGAGTGGCGCCGCGAAGACGTCCTGGTTCGTCGGCGTGAAGGTGGCGCCGGCATCGACGGACTTCAGCCAGAGCGGGTCGTACTGGTTCGCGCCGTCGCCATACGCGGCCTGGCCGACGAGGTTCCATGACCCGTCCGGGCCGAAGGCGATCTGCTCCAGGGAGTTGTCGGAACTGCCCGGCACCTTGATCTCGGTGCGCGTCCACGTCTTGGCGCCGTCCGACGAACGCCACAGGTACGAGGTGCGCGCGGCGTTGCCCGCGGCGTCGGGAGTGCCCTGCTCCCAGCCCACGACGAGGATCGTGTTCGCGATGACCGCGACGTCCTGGAGGTGCACGTTGTCGCCCTGGAACTGCTCGGGGAGCCCGATGGCGACGGGCTTGTAGTCAGGGGCGGCGGCTAGCGCGATGAAGGCCTGGCTCACGACGCTCGACTGGCTGCTGGTCTGGTTGGTGCCCACCATGATGGCGCCATTGCTCGTCGCCGCGATCGCCTCGGGGAAGGTCTTGCCGGGGTCGGCGACGATGCCGCCCCACGTCCAGTTCGAGCCGGCGTCGGTCGAATAGACGAGGCCGGCGTCATAGTCGTCCGCGGTCGTCTGCGAGAGCACCGACGCGACCACGGCGGTGCCTTCCGCTGAAGCGTCGAGGATCACTTGGGCGCCGTCCTTGGCCAGGCTCTGGCTGACGAGGCTGAGCCCGGCCGACGCACCTGAGGCGGACGCGGCCGCTGTCGGTCCC
Organism: uncultured Actinomycetes bacterium; assembly: GCA_963755335.1. Classification (GTDB taxonomy): domain Bacteria; phylum Actinomycetota; class Actinomycetes; order S36-B12; family S36-B12; genus UBA10649. The sequence continues at coordinate 431,255 of CAVWJW010000008.1, read as the reverse complement.
TGGACTGGGGCGGTCGCCGCTACCGACGCAGCTGCCGAGGCCGATGCCGTGGGTGTGCTGCTGCTCGAGGCGCTGCTGGCGGTGCCGGACGAGCAGCCGGCGGCGAGGAGGACAACCGCCGAGGCGGCCAGGACCCTGAGCATGCAGAACCTCCAGCGCGTCTACAGCGCGCAGTTGACGAGACGTGCCTCGGGTCGCAGCGTAATGCCGAAGGCGTCCTCGACGCGCTCGCGAATGGCCCGGGCAAGGTCGAGCAGGTCGGCTGCGGTTGCACCGCCGGTGTTCGTCAGCGCCAGCGTGTGCTTGGTCGACACCGCAGCACGGGCGTCGGGCCGCAGGCGATAGCCGCGGGGAATCCCGGCGTTCTCGATCAGCCAGGCTGCGCTGAGCTTGGCGCCGTCGTCGGCCGGGTACCGCGGGCACCGGGTGTCGATGCGGTCGGCGACGTCGGGGTCGACTACGGGATTCATGAAGAAGGACCCGACGCTGCGGGTGTCGCAGTCTGCGGGGTCCAGCACCATCCCCTTCGCGCGGCGCAGCCTCAGGACGGCCTCGCGGATCTGTCCGACTGGCACCAGGTCGCCCACGTCGACGGCCAGGTGTCTGGCGAGCTCGGTGTACCGCAGCTCACCCATGCTGGCGCTGCTGAGGCGGAAGGCCACGGCGAGCACGACCCACCGATCGGGGGTCGCCTTCAACCGGCTGGTGCGATAGCCGAAGCCGCACTCGCTGTGCGCAAGCGTGCGCACCGCGCCGGACCGACGGTCGAGCACGGTGACCTGGTGGATCGTCTGGCTGACGTCCTGGCCGTAGGCGCCGACGTTCTGCACCGGCGTCGCCCCGACGAGGCCGGGGATGCCCGAGAGGGCCTCCATCCCCGACCAGCCCGCAGCCACGCAGCGCTCCACGAGTGCGTCCCACGACTCCCCCGCTTCGGCTTCGACCGTCACGAAGCCGTCGCGCACATCGAACTCGGTGCCGCGCGTGGCCATCTCCACCACCGTCCCGCGGAAGCCCTCGTCGGCCACCAGGACATTGCTGCCCCCGCCGAGCACGAGGACACGGGTGCCGCGCTGGTCGCAGGACGTCACCGCCTGGACGACGTCGTCTCGAGTCGTGGCGGTGACCCACGTGTCCGGCGATCCGCCGACCCCGAGGGTCGTTCGCTCGGCGAGAAGCGGCGTCATCGGCACATCGTCACCCTAGGGCGACCCTCCGCCGAGACGACTCAGATGGTCGTGAAGCGGCCCTATCGGGTCATCTTCACGACCATTCCGGTCTTCTCGGCGGAAGGCTTCAGTCGCGGGGGCGCAGGATCGTGGTCTTGCCACGGAAGCGCTGCAGCAACCGGTCGTATGTCCGCTTGGATTCGCGGTCGCGATACTCCGGGTCGGAATCGTGGTACCCGTGGTGGCGCTCCTGCCGCACCGGCAGGGCAGCGGCCGGGATCACGAGGCGGCCCCCGGCCTCGCGCAAGGCAAGGCTCCACTCCATGTCGGCGTTGCGGTAGAACTTCGCCTTCGGGTGCGGGGGTGTCTGCACGGCCGCGTCTCTGCGGACGACGAGCAGGTAGCCGAGGATCGCGTCGACCTCGCCGGGGTCGGCATCGACGAAGGTGCGCCAGTTGTCGTCCAGGGCGACGTCGACGCCGCGCCAGCCCGAGGCGACGACGCCGGGATCGGTGAACTCGGCGAGGATGACGCGGATCGCATCACCCTCGAGGACCGTCGAGAGGTCCATCGACGCAACGAACTCTGTTGCCACCGAATCGACCAGCGCCGACAGGGCGTTTGCCCATCCCACCTGCACCAGCGACTGGGCGACGTGGAGTTCGTGGACCCGGCCGGGGAACTCGGCTGCCAGGGAGTGGAGGACCAGCCCGGCACCGTCGGCGTTACCCAGGTCGAGACCGACCACGGCCACCTCGTCGTCGCAGTTCGTCATGATCGAGCGCACGCACGCCTCGACGTCGTCGGGCCAGCCGTCGACGAGCAGCAGCACGGCACACCGCGCACCAACCGCCAGCGGTCCGCTCGACCGAACCGCGTCGAGATTGGCGAGCAGGGTGAACGGCGGCTTGGGGGCGAGGTGGTACCCGTCGGGACCATCCGTGACGAGGAAGCCGAGCGTGGCGATCTCGTCACGCAGGGCGTCCGCGCGGGCGAAGTCGCGATCGACCTTCGCGGCAGCGCGCTGCTCGGCCAGGTCGACGACCTCGCGGGGGGCGTCTGCCGCCTCGGTCACTGCGCGAGGCGAACGGTTGCCAGCGCCTTGCCGAGGACGGTGGAGCCCTCGCTCGACGCGGTGATGGTGACGACGACGGTGCCGTCGTCGTTCTTGGTGGTGACCTTCGCGGAGACCTCGATCACGGCCCCCTGGTCGTCGTCAGGCACGACCACCGGACGCGTGAAGCGCACTCGGTAGGCGACGACCGCGCCCGGGTCGACGGCCCAGTCCGTGACGACGCGGACGGCCTCGGCCATCGTGAACATGCCGTGCGCGATGACATTGGGCAGGCCGACCGAGGTGGCGATCCGCTCGTTCCAGTGGATGACGTTGAAGTCCCCGGACGCCCCGGCGTACTTGACGAGGTCCACCCGCTGGACCGGGAAGGACTGGGCCGGGAGCTCGGTGCCGACCTCGACGTCGGCCCAACGGATCTCGGCGGTCATGCGGCGTCCTCGGGGGCCCGGGACACGATGAGCGACGTGGCGGTGGCGACCGGCTCCCCCTCGAGCGTCGCGATGTCGCCTCGCGTGGTGATCATGTCGTTGCCCGCCATCGTGCGGATGCTCTCGATCGTGGTGGTCACGACCAGCTCGTCACCGGCGAGGATCGGGCGGACGTAGGCGAAGCCCTGCTCGCCGTGGACGACCCGCGAGTAGTCCAGGCCCAGCTCGGGGTCGTGGATGACAGCCGAGCTGGCCCGGGTCGCCATGACGATGGCGAAGGTCGGCGGTGCGACGAGGTCCGCGTGGCCAAGGGCGCGGGCTGCGTCGACATCGTGGTACGCCGGATTGCGATCGCCGATCGCATCCGCGAACTCGCGGATCTTCTCGCGCCCTACCAGGTAGGGAGCGCTCGGCGGGTACACCCGCCCGGCGAACTCAGGATTCAGGGCCATCGAATGCCGCGAATCGCCCGGCTAGCGGGTTTCCTTGTGGTTCGTGTGCTTCTTGCAGTTCGGGCAGAACTTCTTCGCCTCGAGCCGGTCAGGGTCGTTGCGACGGTTCTTCTTGGTGATGTAGTTGCGGTGCTTGCAGTCCTCGCACGCCATCGTGATCTTGGGACGGATGTCGGTTGCCTTGGCCACTGGTCTTCCTCTTTCGTGTTGCCTCAGCGAAGGGGCTCGCCAAGCGCGATGGTCGTGCTGTCGAGTAGCGGAGGCCGGACTTGAACCGGCGACACAGCGATTATGAGCCGCTTGCTCTACCAACTGAGCTACCCCGCCATGCAATGGAACAACTATCGTCCCATCGAGCCCCTTCCGGGAATCGGACCCGGTACCTCGCCCTTACCAAGGGAGCGCTCTACCAATGAGCTAAAGGGGCGCAAAGCCACGCAAGCCTACAAGGCCGCTTCGGGTGGGACGAAATCGAGGTCGATGAGCGCTTTGGCGCACCGCCCTGTTGACTAGGGGAATGGCCGACGCACTGAAGTGGACAGCTCAGGACATCCCGGACCTCACCGGCCGCGTGACCATCGTCACAGGTGCCAACTCAGGACTGGGCTTCCACACCGCCCGCGTGCTGGCGGCCCACGGTTCGTCCGTCACCCTCGCCGTCCGCGACACGGCCAAGGGCGACGACGCCGCGGCCGCCATCCGGGCCTTCGCTCCCGACGCGGACGTCACCGTGGAGCACCTGGACCTGGCCGACCTCGCTTCCGTTCGTGATTTCGCCGCCGACTGGTCGGCCGCCCATCCGGAGGGCCTCGACCTCCTGATCAACAACGCCGGCGTGATGGCCATCCCGAAGCGCGCCACCGCCGACGGCTTCGAGATGCAGTTCGGCACGAACCACCTCGGGCATTTCGCGCTCACCGGACTCCTGCTCCCGGCCCTCGTGGCCCGGCCCAGGTCGCGCGTGGTGAATGTCGCGTCGGGTGCCCACCGCTTCGGGCGGATGAACTTCGACGACCTCATGGGTGAGCGCAAGTACAACGCGTGGCGCGCCTACGGCCAGAGCAAGCTGTCGAACCTGCTGTTCACGTCCGAGCTGCAGCGTCGGCTCGACGCCAATGCCATACCGATCCACGCCATGGCCGCCCACCCCGGCTATGCCGCCACCAACCTCCAGGCCGTGGGACCCCGAGATGAGCGGACGGGACTGGATGAAGGCACCCATGGACCTCGCCACCAAGGTCCTGGGACAGAGCGCCGAGATGGGTGCCCTGCCGACCCTGTTCGCGGCCACCGCCGCCGGGCTCCCGGGCAACTCCTACGTCGGGCCGGACGGCTTCATGGAGCAGCGCGGCCACCCCCGCCTGGTCGACCGCTCGACCGCCGCGAAGAGCCGGCAGGACGCGCAGCGACTGTGGACGGTCAGCGAGACCCTCACGGGGGTCAGCTACCCCCTCGACGTGGCATGACGACAGGAGAGATCGTGGCGGACGGGGGATGGCGGATGCCGCCGGAGTGGCATCCGCAGGAGCGCATCTGGATGGCCTTCCCGACGACGGGCTACACCCTGGGCGACACCGACGAGGAGAAGGCCGAGGCGCGCTCGTGCTGGGCCTCGGTCGCGAATGCCATCGTTGCGTTCGAGCCGGTCACCGTCGTCGTCGATCCATCGGACGTCATCGTCGCGCGCTCCTACCTCGACAGGCGCGTCGACCTGATCGAGGCACCCCTCGACGACGCGTGGATGCGCGACATCGGCCCTACCTTCGTGCTCGGGCCGAACGGTCGGATCGCCGGCGTCGATTGGGTCTTCAACGGCTGGGGGGCGCAGTCCTGGGCCACGTGGACCAAGGACGCCGAGATCGCCCGAAAGGTGTGCGCGACGGCCGGGATCCCCGTGGTCACCTCGCCGATGATCAACGAGGGCGGCGGCATCCACGTCAACGGCGAGGGCACCGTGCTGGTGACGCGTACCGTCCAGCTGGGCGAGGGCCGCAACGCGGATTGGTCGCAGGCGCAGGTTGAGACGGAACTTCAGCGCACCCTCGGGGTCGACCGCGTGATCTGGCTCGATCGCGGCCTCGCCCGCGACTACGACGAGTTCGGGACCCGGGGCCACGTCGACATCGTCGCGACCTTCTGCGATCCGACGACTGTCCTGTACCACGACCAGCGCAACCCAGAACATCCTGATTCCGAGGTCTCGGCCGCGGTCCGCGAGGCCCTCACCGGCCTGGGCCTCACCCTGATTCCCGTGCCGGCACCCGACGTGCTGCGCGATGAAGACGGCTGGGTCGACTACTCGTACATCAACCACCTCGTCATCAACGGCGCGGTCATCCTGTGCGGATTCGACGACCCGGGCGATCAGCGCGCCGAGGCCATCATGAAGGCGGCCTACCCCGGTCGCGAGATCGTCCTCGTCGACGCCCGGCCGCTGTTCGCACGCGGTGGCGGCATCCACTGCATCACCCAGCAGCAGCCGAAGCCCGTCGGCTGAGCCTCGTCAGCGCGCACGCGCCGGACAGCTCGGCACGATCCGTCAGGAAGGGCGGGCCGCCCGGGCGAGGTTCGATCGGTGCAGTGAGGCGTTCTCAGGATCGAGGACCCGCGGGTCCTCGGATGGCCGCCCCCTGATGAGGTCGTCCAGGTAGCGCCGGTCGGCGTCATACCGAGCGACGGCGTCCGAGGTGACGGTGCCATGGCCGGGGACCAGCCAGGCCACCGAGGTGACCGCCTCGCGCAGTCGCTCCAGCCCTGCCGCATAGTGCTCGAGGGACTCATCGTCCGCCGGCATGGGGAGCTCGACGTCGCTCAGCATGTCGCCCGCGACCAGCACTCGCCGGTCGGGGATCCAGAGCGCCACGTGGGCCGGGGCGTGCGCATCGTGCTCGATCAGGACGGCATTGGGGCCGGACCAGGGAAGTGTGGAGTCAGGGAGCGGACGGAGCCGACCGGCGATCTCGATCAGGTCGGGGCTGAGGTACTCGGCCAAGGGAGCGAGGAGCGCCTCACGCGCCTCGCCGACCTGGGCGACGGTGCCCGGGGAGGACCATCTCGGCACGTCTCCGAGGTCGTCATGCCACAGCACGTGGTCGTAGTGCTCATGGGTGGACACCCCCGCGACGCAGCGGACCCCCAGGGCGTCGAGGTCGCGGGGAATCGCCGCCAGCTCGTCGGGGAGGAATGCGGGGTCGACCGCCACGGCGCCGCCCCCACCGTCGAGGAGGACGGTGGACGTCGTGGCGAACCACGTGGACGTGGCGACCCACACGCCGTCGACCACCTCGACGAGACGCGTCGTCTGGCTCATCCCGGCACGGTACCGGCGGGAGAACAGATGAGGGCCATCCTCAGTGGATGGCCCTCATCACGCGTGGCAGGTCCAGGATTCGAACCTGGGAAGGCATTGCCGACGGATTTACAGTCCGCTCCCATTGGCCGCTCGGGCAACCTGCCGTGGTGCGTGGAGAAGAATACACAGCACCGCCGATGGTCCGTCGACCACCACCTGCGCGAACCAGTCCGCTCAATGCCGATGGTGCTCAGCGACTTTCGCATGCCCCAGCCCGCGGGAGATGAGCCACCGGTTGACCGGCACGGTGACGACGAACGCGATCGCCAGCGCGACGACCAAGGACCCCCAGAACAGCGCGTCGCGCAGGCCCGCAGTCATGGCGCCCGGAACCGCGAGCACCACAGCGTTGTCGACGACCTCCATCGTGACGATCGAGACAGTGTCGGCCACCAACGCGATTCGGATGGCCCGACGCAGGGGCACGCCGGTGCGCAGCACCGGGCCGATCGTCATGGAGTATCCGAAGACGAAGGCGAGGACGACGGCCAGAGCGATGCTCGGCCCCGCTGACCAGCCCCACCAGGTCGCCAGGGCCAGGCCGAGGACCTCCCCGATCGCGCAGCCGGTCAGGCAGTGCGTCGTGGCGGTGACCGCCTGGCGGGTCAGCGACTGCGGGCTGGGCCCCGACGGCGTCGAAGCCGGGGAATGCGAGGCCGGGGTATGCGATGCTCCGTGCGCCACGAGTACCTCCCGTACCGGAGCGCGGATATGGGGAAGACGCTGGCACAGAACGTGACGAAACGGAAGATCGAGGTGCCAGGTGATGGACCCGCGGCATGCCATCCTGTTCGAGCCGGTGGCCATCGGCCCCAAGGTCCTGCCCAACCGCTTCTACCAGGTCCCGCATGCGTCCGGGTTCGGCTCGATCAAGCCCGGCAGCCAGGCCGCCTTCCGCGCCATCAAGGCGGAGGGTGGCTGGGGCGGGGTCTGCGTGGAGTACTCGCCGGTCTCGATGGACGCCGACGAGCTCCCGCACGTCGCCGCCAACCTGCGCGACGATCGCGACGCGGCCGCCCTGGCCCCCACCGTCGAGGCCGTCCACGCGTTCGGCTCCTTGGCCGGGGTCGAGCTCTACCACGGCGGCAACTCGAGCAAGGGCGTCAACGCCCGCACGCCCCGCATCGCGCCCAGTCAGCTGCCGGCCGGCTCCGCTTGGGGGTCGATGGCCCGCGAGATGACCCTCGACGACATCGAGCGCGTGCAGGGCGACTTCGTGGCGGCTGCCCGGCGGGCCCGCGATGTGGGCTTCGACATCGTCTACGTCTACGGCGCGCATGGGTACCTCATGACCCAGTTCCTCTCCACGCAGGCGAACCGGCGCACCGACCGCTACGGCGGCGATCTGGCCAATCGCGCCCGCTTCCAGAGCGAGATCCTCGAGCGCGTGCGCCACGAGATCGGCCGCGACTGTGCCATCGCGACCCGCATCTGCATCGACGGCCGTGACGGCCTCGTGGGCATCGAGCTCGACGACATGCTCGAGTTCGTCAGTCTGATCGACCCACTGGTGGACCTGTTCGACGTGACCGTCGGCTCATGGCCCGAGGACTCCGGAACCTCGCGCTACTACCCGGAGGGTCATCAGCTGCCCTGGACCGGCCGGGTGCGCGAGGCCACCGCGAAGCCCATCGTCGGCGTCGGGCGTTACACCAACGCGGACCAGATGGCCCAGGTGATTCGCTCGGGGGCGTTCGACCTGATCGGCGCCGCCCGACCCGCGATCGCCGATCCGTTCCTGCCGACGAAGATCGCCGAGGGGCGCCTCGACGACATCCGGGAGTGCACGGGCGCCAACGTCTGCATCATGCGCGAGGAGAACTTCGGCCACATCGGCTGCATCCAGAACGCCACGGCGGGTGAGGAGTATCGCCGCGGGTGGCATCCCGAGGCGGTGCCGCCCACAGCCCAGCCCGACCGTGCCGTGCTCGTCGTCGGCGCAGGCCCCGCGGGGATGGAGTGCGCGCTCGTCCTGGCCCGACGCGGGTTCGCGGCGGTGCACCTCGTCGACGAGCAGGAGGGGATCGGCGGGCGCCTGCGCTGGACGCGACAGCTGCCCACCCTCGGCGACTGGGGCCGGGTCACCGACTGGCGCATGACCCAGCTGGGCAAGCTGCCCAACGTCGAGGTGATCACGGGTCGACGTCTCTCGGCCGACGAGGTCCTCGACTACGGGGCCGATCTCGTCGTGATCGCGACGGGAAGCACGTGGTCAGGCGACGGGACGCAGCCGGGTCGCGACATCCCCATCGTGGGCATCGACGCCGCCCTTACTCCGGAGCGAGTGATGAGGGGTGAGCGCCCCAGCGGCCATCGCGTGATCGTGTACGACTGCGACGGCTACTACGTGGCCCCGGGCATCGCCGAGCTCCTGGCAGCTCGAGGGTTTCGACGTCACCTTGGTGACGACCCATGAGGTGCTCTCCCCGATGTCCGAGATGAGCCTTGAGCGCCGGATGCTCACCCGCCATCTGCGCGACGTCGGCGTGAGCATCCGCACGGGCATGACGGTGACCGGCTTCGCGCCGGGAGGGATCAGGGGCACCGACCAGTACGGCGACGAGATCGCCCTGGCGGCCGACGACATCGTGCTCGTGACCCACCAGGTCCCGGCCAACGGCCTGCATCGTGAGCTGACCTCGGACCCGGCGCGCCTGGCGGCCAGCGGCATAGAGGCGGTGCACCTGATCGGGGATGCCGCCGCCCCCCGATGGATCTCCGAAGCCGTGTTCGACGGTCATCGGCTGGCACGCGAGATCGACCTGCCGGGGGCCGCTTTCCCGGCACCCCTGCTGCGCGAGCCCCTCGCGTGACCTCTGCTGGCACAATGAGCGACTGTTCCCGAAGGAGGACCCATGGCTGACAGCAGCTTCGACATCGTCTCCAAGGTCGATAGGCAGGAGGCCGACAATGCCCTCAACCAGGCGGCCAAGGAGCTGTCCCAGCGCTTCGACTTCAAGAACACCGGCACGACCATCGAGTGGAAGGGCGAGCTCGCCGTCGAGATCACGTCCGGCACCGAGGAGCGAGCGAAGGCCGCTCTTGAGGTCTTCCGCGAGAAGATCATCAAGCGGGGGCTCAGCCTCAAGTCCTTCGAGGCGGACGAGCCGCGCTCGTCCGGCAAGGAGTACAAGATCTCCGGCACGTTCAAGGCCGGCATCAGCCAGGAGCAGGCCAAGAAGCTCGGCAAGCTCATCCGCGACGAGGGACCCAAGAGCGTCAAGTCCCAGGTCATGGGCGAGGAGCTTCGCGTGACCAGCAAGAGCCGCGACGACCTGCAGGCCGTGCAGGCGCTGGTCAAGGCGGCCGATCTCGACTTCGCCGTGCAGTTCGACAACTACCGCTGACGCCTGCTCGACGCGATCGGCCGCGGAGGGCCGACATGCGCGTGGTCCAGTCTCCCCGATGCCGCGTCCTTCCTCGACGCGACGCGGCTACCGTTCGGCCCAACTAGCGCTCACCAACCTCCTCGGATCCGTCGCGACTGCCGTTGCGGCGGTCGTCGATACGCCGATCAGTCGTGGTACTCGCCATCGAGGACGAGGACGGCATCGTCGGCTGTGCGATCGAACCGCTCCATGGCCGCTGGCGGTCTCGCCGATGCCGACTCGGGGCCCGCGCGCTCGGGCAGGTACTGCGCGACTCGATCCCGACCTTCCCGGCGTCGTCGGTCCGCGACCGTGTCCACCGAGATCGCCGACGCCCTGGGCCGCGTCGCCTTGCGTCGCCGTGACGAACTCGTCCGCGTGCTGGGCGCCTACGTTCCCCCGCCCGCCGTCGCGGGGCAGCCTCGCCGGTCGCCGCATGCCGACCTTCCCCTCGTCCTCGACTGGTGGGGCCGGTTCGCCACGGACATCGATCAGCCACTGCGCGACGCGCGACATCCTGCCCAGCTCCGGGCGAACTGATGGCCGACGAGCGACTGCTCCTGTGGGAGGTGTACGGCGAGCCGGTCGCCATGGCCGGACACGCGCCGATCCTGGTCATCCCGGCGCATCCGGTCGGTCGGATCGGGCCCGTCTTCACGCCCGACGAACAGCGCCGACAGGATTCGGGGCGGCTGTCACCGGGCGTGGTGGAGCGCCTTCAGTCGCGGTGCGACGTGATCATGCTCTTCACCGACGCCTCGAATGCAACGAGCAACGGTGTCTACGAACGACTGGGCTTCGAGCTCGGTCGCCGAGGTCGTCGAGCCGAGTCCGCGGTGGCCCACGAGGCCAGCTGATCGGTGGCCTGGACGAGACCGGCCCGCGAGCTCGCGGCATAGTCATGATCGGGGTGCCACTCGAGGGCCTCGAACGGGCACACGTCGACGCAGATCCCGCAGTACATGCACAGGCCGTAGTCGATCGAGAAGGCATCCAGCACGCTGACGGACTTGGGCCGCCGGGCCCCCTCCTCGGTCACCTGCTCGGTGTGGCTGTCGAGGGTGATGCACCAGGTGGGGCATTCGCGCACGCACAGCATGCACGAGGTGCAGGCGCTCGGGATGAGGGCGATGACGCCGCGCGCGTTCGCGGGCGCTGTCACGAGGTCTCCCAGGTCTCGAGCACGCCCGGTGGACGGGCGCGCCGTCGAGCGGATGCCCCGGTCGCCTCGGCATCGGCGCCCGGCCAGTCCGCATCCAGCCGAGCGGGCAGGGGGGTCGACTTCAGCAGGGGCGGGCGGGTGTCGCCCGGGCGGGTCAGCAGCGGCCGGGTATCGGGACGTCCGCTGAACCTCACCCCGAACATCTCGGCCGTCTCGCGCTCGTACCAGTCGGCGCCCGGAAGCAGCCCGGTGATGCTGCCCAGCACCGGGTCGTCGGCCGGCAGCACAGTGACCACGAGCGCGGCGGCGTGGCTGGCCGGATCGACCAGCCGCACCACGATATCGATGGTGTCGAGGCGGTCGATCGCGGTGAGGAAGTCCAGCCACGTCATGCCCTCGCCGACCAGAACCGCTGATACGTCCGGCCCATTCGTCCGGGGCAACCGTCACGGTGTCGGATCGGCTCATGCCGAGACGCCTCCCGCGAGCAGGGCGCTCACCAGTGCCTCGGGGCGCGGGGGGCAGCCCGGTACGTACGAACGGACGCTCACCAGACGGTCCACTCCGGGCACGACCATCGGCGCGTCCCAGTAGGGACCACCCGAGGTGGCGCAGGCTCCGAAGGCCACGACCTCGGTCTCGGCCGGCAGATCGGCCAGCGCGGCCACGACGGCAGGGGCAAGTGCCTGCGTGACGGTGCCGCTGACCAGCAGCACGGTGCGATCACACGGGGTGCCGTCCTCGGCGATCAGCAGGCCCGTGCGCACGGCCGCCTCCACCTCCAGCGTGCAGCAGGCCAGCCCGAGATTGGCGACGCGGACCGCGATCGACGGATCGGCGGCCACGCGGTAGGCGGGTGCGCCTCCTGCCGAAGTCATCGCTCCAGACTAGTGATCGGCGGAAGTCTGCGGCGGGCACCGGAACCCCCTTAGGCGTCAGCAGGAGTTCAGGGGCACAATGACACCCTGTATAAACAACTTCGGACCTCGTCACGCTGCAGCCCAGACGACCGCCCAGCCGGGCGGGCGTTCGCTTCGGCGTCACCAGATGCATCACACGACAAGGGGACACCGTGACCAAGCAGGTCGTCCAGGTCAACAGGGTTGTCATCCGCTTCGCCGGCGACTCCGGCGACGGCATGCAGCTCACCGGGGATCGCTTCACATCGGAGACCGCAGGCCTGCGCAACGACCTGTCGACGATGCCGGACTTCCCTGCGGAGATCCGCGCACCAGCAGGAACCGTGCCGGGCGTCAGCGCCTTCCAGCTCGCGTTCGCCGACCACGACATCACGACGCCGGGTGACGCACCCAACGTCCTGGTCGCCATGAACCCCGCGGCGCTCAAGGCCAACGTCAAGGACCTGCCGCGCGGCGCGGACATCATCGTGAACTCCGACGAGTTCACCAAGCGCGCGCTCGAGAAGGTCGGCTATGCCGCCAACCCGCTCGAGGACGGCAGCCTGGACCCCTACGTCATCCACGCCGTGGCGCTCACCTCGCAGACCGTCGAGGCGCTGAAGGACTTCGCGATCACGAAGAAGGAGGCGGAGCGCGCCAAGAACATGTACGCGCTCGGCCTGCTGTCGTGGCTGTACTCCCGTGGTGCCGAGGGCACCCGCCGCTTCCTGGAGAAGAAGTTCGCGTCCAAGCCGGAGATCCTGCGCGCCAACCTCACGGCGTTCGAGGCAGGGTGGTCGTTCGGCGAGACCACTGAGTCGTTCTCGGTCCAGTACGAGATCGCCCCCGCTGACATGCCGGGCGGCACCTACCGCAACATCAGCGGGAACCCGGCACTTGCCTACGGGCTCATCGCCGCAGCCGAGAAGGCGGGGATGCCGCTGTTCCTCGGCTCGTACCCGATCACCCCGGCCTCGGACATCCTCCACGAGCTGAGCAAGCACAAGGAGTTCGGCGTCGTCACCTTCCAGGCCGAGGACGAGATCGCCGGAATCGGCGCCGCGCTCGGTGCGGCGTACGGCGGGGCGCTGGGCGTCACCACGACCTCCGGACCGGGAGTCGCGCTGAAGTCGGAGGCGATCGGCCTGGCCGTCTCGCTCGAGCTGCCGCTGGTCATCGTCGACGTGCAGCGCGGCGGGCCGTCCACGGGCCTGCCGACCAAGACCGAGCAGAGCGACCTGCTGCAGGCGATGTTCGGCCGCAACGGCGAGTCGCCGGTCCCGATCGTCGCTCCGCAGTCCCCGTCCGACTGCTTCTTCGCGGCGATCGAGGCCGCCCGCATCGCCATCGAGTACCGCACGCCGGTGTTCGTGCTCTCAGACGGCTACCTGGCCAACGGCTCGGAGCCATGGCGAGTGCCCGACGTCGACAGCCTGCCGATCATCGAGCCCAATTTCGCCACGGCGCCCAACCATGTCAACGACGACGGCACCGACGCCTTCTGGCCGTACGTGCGCGACCCCGAGACGCTCGCCCGCGCCTGGGCCGTTCCGGGCACTGCCGGACTCGAGCATCGCATCGGCGGCATCGAGAAGGCCGATGGCTCAGGCAACATCTCGTACGACGCCGACAACCACGATCGCATGGTGCGACTGCGTCAGGCGAAGGTCGACGCGATCGCTCGCAGCTTCGGCCCGCTCGTGGTCGACGATCCCGACGGCGACGCCGACGTGCTCGTGCTCGGCTGGGGCTCCACCTACGGCCCCATCGGCGCGGCCTGTGAGATCACCCGGCGCACCGGGGTCTCCGTGGCTCAGGCGCACCTGCGCCACCTCAACCCGTTCCCGTCGAACCTCGGCGACGTCCTGCGCTCGTACCGACGGGTCCTCGTCCCCGAGATGAACCTCGGCCAGCTGAGCATGCTGCTCCGCGCGAAGTACCTGGTCGACGTCGTGAGCATCAACCAGGTGCGCGGCATGCCGTTCAAGTCCACCGAGTTGGTGGCGGCCATCAAGACCGCCATCGAGAGCCTGTGAGGACCCGATGACCCTGCCTTCCCTGCAGCCTCGTCCCCAAGTCCGAGCTGCCGCTGGCCGCCAAGGACTTCAAGTCCGACCAGGAGGTGCGCTGGTGCCCGGGCTGCGGTGACTACGCGATTCTCGCTGCGGTGCAGGGCTTCCTGCCCGAGCTCGGCGTGAAGCGCGAGAACATCGTGTTCGTCTCCGGCATCGGCTGCTCCTCGCGCTTCCCGTACTACATGAACACGTTCGGCATGCACTCCATCCACGGCCGCGCCCCGGCCATCGCCACCGGCCTGGCCGTCTCCCGGCCCGACCTGTCGGTGTGGGTCGTCACCGGCGACGGCGATTCGCTGAGCATCGGTGGAAACCACCTCATCCATGCGCTGCGCCGCAACGTGAACCTCAAGATCCTGCTGTTCAACAACCGCATCTACGGCCTGACCAAGGGCCAGTACTCCCCCACGTCCGAGCAGGGCAAGATCACGAAGTCCACGCCCCAGGGCTCGCTCGACTACGCGTTCAACCCCGTGTCGCTCGCCCTTGGCGCGGAGGCGACCTTCGTCGCTCGCACGATCGACTCCGATCGCAAGCACCTGACCGAGGTGCTGCGCGCGGCCGCCGCTCACGAGGGCACGGCACTCGTCGAGATCTACCAGAACTGCAACATCTTCAATGACGGTGCCTGGGAGCCCCTCAAGGACTCCGACGTTCGCGACGACAACCTCATCCGGCTGGTCCACGGCGAGCCGATCCTCTTCGGCAAGGACCAGGAGAAGGGCGTCATCCGCACCTCCGAGGGCCACATCGCGGTGGTCGAGGTGGCCGAGGTCGGCGTCGATTCCGTGATCCGTCACGACGCACACGCGAAGGACCCGGGACTGGCGTTCGCCCTGTCGCGACTGGCGAACCCGCGCACGCTCACCAACAGCCCGATCGGGATCTTCCGCGACATCGAGCGCCCGTCGTACGACCGGCTGCTGCGCAACCAGGTCGACCACGAGGTCGAGAAGCTCGGACGAGGAGACCTGCAGTCGCTGATCACGGGCAGCGACACCTGGGCCGTGTCCTGACGCCGAGATCTCGACTGCCCCAGTCCAAGGCCGGCGTCGGGGTCCTGCTGGGCCTCGTCGCCTACGGCCTGTGGGGCCTGTTCCCGCTCTACTTCCACCAGCTCGGCGACATCTCGCCGGTGGAGGTCGTGGCCAACCGGGTCGTCTGGTCGCTCGTCCTGCTGATCATCCTGACGCTGGTCACCCGATCCTGGGCCAGCACGATCGCCGCTGCCCGGTCCCCTCGCAACGTCGTGACCCTGGGGATCGCGGCCGCCTTCCTCGCCCTGAACTGGGGCGTGTACGTGTGGGCCGTCGCCTCGAACGAGGTGGTCGAGGCCTCCCTCGGCTACTTCATCAATCCGCTCGTGTCGGTGGGCCTCGGCGTCCTCGTCCTGCGCGAGCGCCTGCGTCGAGGTCAGTGGATCGCCGTCGGGATCGCCCTGCTCGCGGTCGCCGTGCTGACCTTCAGCTACGGACGACTGCCGTGGATCAGCCTGATCCTGGCGTTCTCGTTCGGCCTGTACGGACTGCTGAAGAAGCAGGTGGGGGTCGGTGCGGTCGAGAGCCTCACCATCGAGACGGCCGTGCTCGCGCCGGTGGCGCTGATCGTCATGCTCGCCTTCGCCCGGTCGGGTGACTCCGCACTGGCCAGTGGCGATCCGAAGACGGTCGCGCTGCTCGTGCTCCTCGGCCCGGTGACAGCAATCCCGCTGCTGGCGTTCGGCGGCGCCGCGACGCGGATCCCGCTGTCGACCCTCGGCATCATGCAGTACATCACCCCCGTGTTCCAGTTCATGATCGGCGTCTTCGTCTTCGGCGAGAGCATGTCGGCCAGCCGCTGGCTCGGCTTCCTGCTCGTATGGATCTCGCTGATGGTGATGACGGTCGACGGGCTGCGCAACGCCCGCAACGGCCGCACCGCGGCCGACGACCTCGAGGTCATCGAGCCGGACTGAGCCCCGCATCCTCCGTGTCGGCCGGCAGCAGCTCGGGGACCGGACGGAACAGCACCAGCACCAGCGCCGTCACGAGCAGGACGGGAACCAGCAGGAAGGCCTGATGGACCGGCATGCTGCCGGCCAGCGACCCAAGGATGAATGGCGCGACGCCGATCGCCGTCGTCGTGAAGGCCAGCGTGAGGCTCGATGCGCGATCGGCCGCGCCGGCTGCTGACCGGAGGATGCGCGCGACGCTCATCGGCCAGACCATCGACAGCGACAGCCCGGTCAGGAACAGCGCGGACAGCATGATGGCGGTGGCGGTCGACAGCCACATGGCAGTGAACAGCACCAGGCCGGCGACCAGGGACCAGCGCAGGAGCGTCTCCGACGACACCCGCCGGGCCAGGGCCGCGCCGAACGCGCGTCCGACGAAGATGCCGCCCAGCAGCGTGCCCAGGCCGGCCGCCGCGAGCGCGGCACTGAGTCCGGTCCGCTCGCGGATGAGCTCGACGCCCCAGAGGTTCATCGAGAACTCAGCACCGATGTACGCCGTGCCGGCGAAGATGGCCCAGAACGTCAGTCGTGGCAGTGGTCCCGACGACGCCTGAGCGGCGGTCTTCTCCGCCTGGTCGTAGACGGCGAGCCGGCGACCACGAAGGACCTCGATCACCAGGAAGGATCCGATCGATACGCCGAGGCCGGCGCGCCAGCCGAGTACCGAGGCCGTGGCCAGGCCGATGGTCAAGGGCGCCAGCAGGCCGGTCAGCGCCGACAGGGCGAGGCTCTCGGTGAAGGCGGGCGGACTGGCCGGCCCCTGGTGGATGGCGATGAAGGCGTTGACGCACACGACGATCAGGTTCCCGAAGAAGCAGGAGACCAGCAGCGTGCTCAAGGTCCAGGCCGGAGGCGTGCCCGGGATGAGGAACAACGCGATGAGCACGGTGGTGCCGATGACCCCCACCCGCAGGGTGCGCCCACGGCCGAAGCGCCGGATCAGTGTCGGTGCCGCCAGCGCTCCGAGGACGCCGCCGAGGGCGAGGGCCGAGCCGTGCAGCCCCTCGACCCACGAGGCGCTTCCCTGCTCGTCGCTGAGCAGTGCGAGTGTCGCGCCGAGGCCGTAGACGAACCAGGACCAGGTCGCGATGGAGGCGAACGCCAGCAGGGTGGGCTTGTCGTGAACGGGCCGCACGGGTACATGGACGGCGTGGGTCACCGCCCGACCTTACAGGTTGTCTAGATGAATGCGAACAGCCCTGGGCGGCCGGTCTCAGCCGGTGCGGGAGACCACGTAGTCGCAGAGCAGGGCCATCACGTCGCGGGCCGGGCAGTCCCGGCAGATCGACGAGGCAGTCGCGGGCGCTGTCGGACCAGCGGCGCGCCTCCAGCCGCGCCGCGTCGAGCGCGGCATGCGAGCGCAGCAGTGCCAGTGCCTCGGCGTGCTCGTCGTCATCGGGCAGGGGCCGTGAAAGGAGGTCCTGCAGACGGGCATCCGTGGGGTCGGTGCTCGTCAGGGCGATGAGACCGGCCAGGGTGGGGATGCCCTCGCGAAGGTCGGTGCCCGGTGTCTTGCCCGACTGCATCGACTCCGAGGTGATGTCGACGAGGTCATCGGCCAACTGGAAGGCCACGCCGATGCGCTCGCCGAACAGCGTGAGGGTCTCGACATCGTCGGGCTTGGCGCCGGACATCAGGGCGCCGTACCAGCCGGAGGCAGCGATCAGCGACCCTGTCTTGTCGGCGACGACGGCGAGGTGATGCTCGACGGGATCCTGTCCGGCCCGCGGCCCGACCGTCTCGCGGATCTGGCCCGTGCACAGCCGCTCGAAGGTGAGCGCCTGGATGCGGACTGCCTCAGGGCCGAGATCGGCGAGGATCTTCGACGATCTGGCGAAGAGGAAGTCGCCCGTGAGGATCGCGATCGTGTTGTCCCACCGGGCGTTCGCCGACTGAGCGCCGCGCCGCAGCTGGGCCTCGTCCATCACGTCGTCGTGGTACAGCGTCGCCAGGTGCGTCAGCTCGACCACGACGCCGGCCGGCACGACTCCCCACGCCTGTGGATCCCCGAACTGCGAGGCGAGCAGCACGAGCAGGGGCCGGAACCGCTTGCCTCCGGCCTCGACCAGGTACCGCGAGGCATCCGCGACGAAGGGATCATCCGTGGCCAGCGCCTCGCGCAGGCCGACCTCGACCTTCGCCAGTCCGTCGGCGAGGTCTGCCTCGAGCCCCTCGTCCGACAGAGGCAGGCCCAACAGGGTGTCGGTCATCGCTGAACGGTACTACCGGATGAACACGTCGGCGTTGGTCACCAGTTCGAGCACCGGCTGGGGAACGATGCCGAGGACGATGGTGACCGTTGCGCCAGCAGCCAGCGCGACCGTCGTGAAGGTGGACGGGACAACCACCGATGCCGTGTCGGGCCCGGGCTCGGAGAAGAACATCAGGACGATGACGCGGGCGTAGAAGAAGGCTGCGATCAGGCTGGCGATGACGGCGATGATCACCAGCCAGGTGGCTCCGCTGGCGATCGCCGCGGTGAAGACGCCGAACTTGCCGATGAAGCCGCTCGTCAACGGGATGCCTGCCAGCGCCAGCATGAAGATCGCGAAGATCCCCGCGACCAGTGGCGACTTCCGGCCGAGTCCGGCCCACTTCGACAGGTGCGTCGCCTCGCCTGAGGCGTCGCGGACCATCGACACGACGGCGAAGGCGCCGATCGTGGTGAAGGCATAGGCGATCAGGTAGAACAGCGAGCTGGACAGGCCGGCCGGGCTCACCGCCACGACGCCGACGAGGATGAAGCCCGCCTGCGCGATCGACGAGTAGGCCAGCATGCGCTTGATGTCGGTCTGCGTCACGGCGATGATCGAGCCCACGAGCATGGTCAGGGCGGCGATGATCCAGAGCATCGGCTCCCAGTCCCACTGGAGCCCGCCGAGCGATACGTAGAGGACCCGCAGCAGGGCGCCGAACGCGGCGATCTTCACGGTCGCGGCCATGAAGCCCGTGACCGGGGTGGGTGCCCCCTGGTACACGTCCGGGGTCCACTGATGGAACGGGACCGCGGCGACCTTGAACAGCAGGCCGACGAGCAGGAGGGCGATGCCGATCGCGACGAGCGCGCCCTGGCCCGGCTTGGCGGCCAGTGCGTCCGAGATGCCGGGGAGCGAGACCGTTCCGCTGAAGCCGTAGAGCATCGCCGCGCCGTAGAGGAAGAAGGCGGACGAGAACGCGCCGAGGACGAAGTACTTGAGCGAGGCCTCCTGCGACAGGAGTCGCCGACGCCTGGCCAGGCCCGCAAGGAGGTACAGCGGCAGGGACATGACCTCGAGCGCCACGAACATCAGGAGCAGGTCGTTCGCGGCGGGGAAGACCAGCATGCCCGTCAGCGCGAAGAGGAAGAACGGCCAGATCTCCGTCTGAAGATAGCCGCGCTGGGTGAACTGACGTTCGTCCTCGGAACCGGGCAGTGCCGACGCCCGAGGCGCGAACGCGTCGCCCAGCGGGTCGATGCTGCGCTCCGCCATGAGCAGGGCGGCGAGCAGCGAGATCACGAGCAGGGTGCCCTGTATGACGAGGGTGGGCCCGTCGATCGCGATTGCGCCGTCACCGGTGACCAGTCGGGTGCCCGCCAGCGAGATGACGACCACGAGGGCGGCCAGCACCGAGACGATGACCACGACGAGCTGCAGGGGACGGCGGGCGCGACGCGGCGCGAAGGCCTCGACGAGCACCGAGATGATCGCGGCGCTGAAGATGATCAGGATCGGTGCGATCGCCGCATAGTTGACGCTGGGCAGGTCGAACGGCGTGCCGGCGTCCGTCACGACCGACGCTGCCGATGCCAGGGCGCTCACTTGTTCGTCCCTTCAACGGGGCTGGCTAAGGCCACGGTCGGAGCAGGGTCCGTCGCTCCGATGCTCGTCATGACCCGATCGACCGCCGGGTTGATGACGTCGAGGATGGGTGCCGGCCAGAGGCCGAGCAGGATCGACAGGGCCACGATCGGGAACAGCGCGGTGATCTCGCGGCCCTTGAGGTCCGTGATTCCGGCCAGCTCGGGCTTCGCCGGGCCCGTCATGGTGCGCTGGTACAGGCGCAGCGCGTACGCCGCCGTGATGACGATGCCCAGAGTGGCCACGGCACCGACCCACATGTACCGCTCGAAGGAGCCCAGCAGGACGAGGAACTCGCCGATGAAGGACACCAGGCCCGGGAGGGCGAGCGACGAGAGGGTGGCGAAGAGGAAGAAGCCTGCGAGCACCGGCGCTGTCTTGTTGACGCCGCCGAAGTCGGTGATCGTGCTCGATCCGCGGTAGCGCGACATCAGGAACCCTGCAGTGAGGAACAGGGCTGCCGTCGACAGGCCGTGCGCGACCATGTAGACGACCGAGCCGCTCTGTCCCTGCGTCGTGAAGACGAAGATGCCGAGGGCGATGAAGCCGAAGTGCGACATCGACGAGTAGGCGAACAGGCGCTTCATGTCGGTCTGGCTCAGGGCGACGAAGGCGCCGTAGAAGATGCCGACGAGGGCCATGCCGATGACCACCGGCGCGTAGAAGGACGAGGCCGCCGGGAAGATCGGCAGGCAGTAGCGGATCATGCCGAACGTGCCGACCTTGTCGAGCACGCCGATCAGCAGGACCGCCGTGCCGGGCTTGGCCTCCGCGGCAGCGTCCGGCAGCCAGGTGTGGAACGGCCACAGCGGCGCCTTGACGGCGAACGCGAAGAAGAAGCCGAGGAACAGCAGCTTCTGCGTCGTCGGGTCGATGTCGAGGCCAGTGAGCTTCAGGAAGTCGAACGTGCCCTCGCCGGTGATCTGCGCGGACACCACGTACAGACCGATCATCGAGGCCAGCATGAACAGGCCGCCGATGAGGCTGTACAGCAGGAACTTCACCGCCGCGTAGGACCGCTGCACCCCGCCGAATCGACCGATCATGAAGTAGACCGGGATGAGCATGGCCTCGAAGAACACGTAGAACAAGAAGACGTCGGTCGCCGAGAAGACGCCGATCATGAGGGTCTCGAGGACCAGGATCAGCGCGAAGTAGCCCTTGACGGTGCCTCGACCCTCCTCGACGTCGTTCCAGCCGGCGATGACGACGATCGGGACAAGCGTCGTTGCCAGGGCAACCAGGACGAGGCCGATGCCGTCGACGCCCACCGAGTAGGAGATGCCGAAGGTCGGGATCCACGAGTAGTTCTCGACGAACTGGAACGGCTCAGCCGACGTGGCCTGGAACTGCAGGGCCATGACGACGGTCAGGACAAGGGTCGCCACCGCGAAGAGCAGGGCCACCTGCTTGGCGAGGAGCGCTCGGCCCTTCGGCAGCAGCACCACGACGATGCTGCCGACGAGGGGGACAACCCCGAGCGTGGTCAGCCACGGAAAGGACGTCACGAGACCCTCACCAACACCAGGGCGAGGACAACCAAGACGGCGCCACCCACCATCGACAACGCGTACGAACGTGCAAATCCGGTCTGGTACCTGCGCATGCGGCCGGACAGGCCGCCGACGAAGGCCGCACTGCCGTTGACGAAGCCGTCGACCGCCCGGTTGTCGAACCACACCAGGACTCTCGAGAGCCAGAAGCTGGGCGCGACCACCAGTGCGTCGTTGACCTGGTTGCCGTACAGCTCCTCGCGCGCCGCCCGAGTGAGGAGGTTGCCGTGCGGCGCCTCGACGGGCACCTCGCGGCGTGCGTAGGACATCCAGGCGAAGATCGAGCCGATGATGACCAGGACGAGGGTGGTGAGCTCGTAGGCCCAGGACGGCAACGGCAGTTCGACGGTCTTGATGCCCACCACCGGTTCGAGCCAGGACTCGATGTTCCCCCACCAGACCAGCGACATGCCGCCGACGGTCGCACCGATCGCCAGGATGACCAGCGGGATCGTCATCACCTTGGGCGACTCGTGCGGATGCACGTCGTCCTCCCAGCGGGCCTTGCCGAAGAACGTCATGGCCACCATGCGCGTCATGTAGAAGCCGGTCAGGCCTGCGGCCAGCATCGCCAGGATGCCGATGATCGGGCTGCGCTCGAACGACGCGTGGATGATGTCGTCCTTCGAGAAGAAGCCGTCGAACGGCGGGATGCCGATGATCGCGAGGTAGCAGATGATGAACGTCGACGACGTGAAGATCATCAGCGCCCGCAGGGCGCCGTAGCGCCGCATGTTCACGTTGTCCTTCATGCCGTGCATGACCGAACCGGCACCGAGGAAGAGCCCGGCCTTGAAGACGCCGTGCATGAGCAGGTGGAAGATCGCGAAGACGTAGCCGATCGGGCCGAGGCCCGCGGCCGTGATCATGTAGCCGATCTGGCTCATCGTTGAGCCGGCGAGCGACTTCTTGATGTCGTCCTTCGCCGAGCCGATGATCGCGCCCATCCACATCGTGATCAGGCCGACGCAGATGACGGCGACGGCCGCCCATTCCGCGGCCGTGAAGATCACGTTGCTGCGGACGATCAGGTAGACGCCGGCGGTGACCATCGTCGCCGCATGAATGAGGGCCGACACCGGGGTGGGGCCCTCCATGGCATCCAGCAGCCAGGCCTGGAGCGGGAACTGCGCGGACTTGCCGCAGGCGGCGAGGAGGAGGAGGAGTCCGATCGCCGTCAGCGTGCCCTCGCTCGCCTTGTCGGCGGAGCCGAAGACGTCCTGGAAGCTCACCGAGCCGAACGTGACGAACAGCAGCATGATGGCCAGGCTCAGGCCCACGTCGCCGACGCGGTTGATGATGAACGCCTTCTTGCCGGCCTGGGCGGCGGAGTCCTTGTGCTGCCAGAAGCTGATGAGCAGGTAGCTGGCGAGACCGACGCCCTCCCAGCCCACGTAGAGAAGCAGGTAGTTGTTCGCGAGGACGAGCAGCAGCATCGCGGCGACGAAGAGGTTCAGGTAGCCGAAGAACTTGCGCTTGTTCTCGTCATGGGCCATGTAGCCCAACGAGTAGACGTGGATCAGCGCGCCGACGACCGTGATGAGCAGCACGAAGCAGATCGACAGCTGGTCGAGCTGGAACGCCATGTCCGCCTGGAACCTGCCGGCGAACACCCAGGTGAACAGGTTCTGTCCGTAGGTGCGCTGCTCGGCGCTGTCCTGGAACATCCCCAGGAGCATGAGGATGCCGATCACGGCTGCGGCCGACACCGTCAGGATCGCGAGGTAGGGGCCCCACTTGTTGGTGCGCCGGCCTCCGAGCAGCAGGATCGCCGCGCCGACGAGCGGCAGCGCGATGAGCACCCAGATGAGGGAGAACACCCCCTCGGCGGGCATGAGCTCTGTCACGATTCGGTCCTATCCATGGTGGGTTCCACGTCGTTCGGCTAGTACTTCAGCAGGTTGGGTTCGTCGATCGACGCCGACCTTCGCGTTCGGAAGATCGTGACGATGATCGCCAGTCCGACCACGACTTCGGACGCGGCGACCACCATCACGAAGAAGGCCACGACCTGCCCGTCGAGGTTGCCGTTCATGCGGGCGAAGGCCACGAACGCGAGGTTGGCGGCGTTGAGCATGAGCTCCACCGACATGAACACGACGATGGCGTTGCGGCGGACGAGCACTCCGATGGTGCCGATGCTGAAGAGCACCGCCGACAGGATCACGTAGTTCGACGGGTTCATTCGCCTGCCCCCTCGGCGATCTCGTGCACATCGCGCACGTCGGCATGGTCGACCGGCTGGGCGTCCATGCGCGCACGGACCGGTGCCGGGATGCTCTCCTCCAGCGGCGTTCCGTCGGGCAGCAGCGCCGGCGTCGAGACGGCGTTGTGCCGGGCGTAGACGCCTGGGTTGGGCAGGTTGCCCGGGTGCCCGTCGCCGAGGAACCGGTCGATCGACAGGTCCTTCTGCTTCGGTGGGTTCGTCCACCGCTCGCGGTGTGCCAGGACCATCGCGCCCATGGCTGCGGTGATGAGGAGGGCGGACGTGAGCTCGAAGGCAAGCAGGTACTTGGTGAAGATCAGGTGCGCGATGCCCTGGACGTTGCCGCCGTCGGCCGCGTTCGCGGCGTCGAGCCCGACCGAGTTCGTCTCCGTCAGCCCGTTCGCGATTCCCCAGATGAGCAGGCCCGCGAGTCCGAGGCCGAACACCAGGGCAGCCAGTCGCTGGCCCTTGATCGTCTCGATGAGGGAGTCGGACGAGTCGACGCCGACCACCATGAGGACGAACAGGAAGAGCATCATCACCGCGCCCGTGTACACGATGACCTGCACCATTCCCAGGAACGGCGCGGAGTTCGCGACGTACAGGATGGCCAGGTTGATCATCGTCAACGCGATCCACAGGGCGCTGTGCACGGCCTTGCGGCTGAGCACCATGCCGAGGGCGCCCGCGACGGCCAGGATCGAGCAGATCCAGAAGACCGCGACCTCGCCGGTGTTGACGGCCGTGTCGGTCATGACGCGACCTCCTCAGTGCTGGTGGTGACCTGCTCGGGGCTGGCACCCTTGATGGTGTTGGAGTAGTAGTCGCGCTCCGTCGTTCCGGCGACCATGGCATGCGGCGGGGCGACCATGCCCGGCAGCAGTGGCGCGAGCAGGTCGTCCTTCTCGAAGATGAGGTCGGCGCGGTTGTCGTCGGCCAGTTCGTAGAAGTTGGTCATGGTGAGTGCTCGGGTCGGGCACGCCTCGATGCACAGTCCGCAGAAGATGCAGCGCAGGTAGTTGATCTGGTAGACGCGGCCGTAGCGCTCGCCCGGGGAGAAGCGCTCCTCCTCGGAGTTCGAAGCGCCCTCGACGAAGATCGCGTCCGCCGGGCAGGCCCAGGCGCACAGCTCGCAGCCGACGCACTTCTCCAGGCCGTCGGCCCAGCGGTTGAGCTGGTGACGTCCGTGGTAGCGGGGCTTGGTCGGGACCTTCTGCTCGGGGTACTGCTCGGTCACCACCTTCTTGAACATCGTCAAGAAGGTGACACCGAAGCCACGAATGGCCTGCGGGGTCTCAGCCATGGGTGTCCTCCTCGGACGGCGCATCGTCTGCCACTGCCTCGACGGTGGTCGGTGCGGCCTCAGCGCGCTCCTGCACGATGGTCGTGCCCTGAGCGAGCTCGCGCCGCGAGGTGTAGGTGAACTGCTGGCCCGGCAGCGGTGGAACGGGGAACCCGCCCGCCATCGGGTCGAAGGGCTTCTCCGCCTCGGCAGCCTCCTCGGCCGCCTCGGCGTCGGCCTTGCGGTCGGAGCGGCTCTGGATGATCCACGAGCCGATCAGGAGGATCACGATGATGATCGCCCCTCCCGCGAGGATCTCGACGTTGCTCAGCTCGACGTCGTTGCGGACGGCCTTGGCAGTCGCCACGATGAGGATCCACGCGATCGAGACCGGGATGAGGACCTTCCAGCCGAACTTCATGAACTGGTCGTAGCGCAGGCGGGGCAGGGTGCCGCGCAGCCAGATGAACACGAAGATGAACAGCTGCACCTTGATCAGCCACCACACGAGCGGCAGCCATCCGGTGTTGGCGCCCGACCAGAGCGACAGGGGCCAGGGCGCGAGCCAGCCGCCGAGGAACAGCGTCGTGGCCAGCGCCGAGACCGTGACCATGTTGATGTACTCGGCGAGGAAGAACAGCGCGAACTTCAGCGACGAGTACTCGGTGTGGAATCCACCGACGAGCTCACCCTCGGCCTCGGGAAGGTCGAACGGGGCGCGGTTCGTCTCGCCGACCATCGCCGTGCTGTAGATGATGAAGGACGGCAGCAGGATGACGGCGAACCAGATGGGCTGCTGCGCCGCGACGATCTCGGACGTCGACATCGAGCCGGCGTAGAGGAACACCGCGACGAAGGACAGGCCCATCGCGATCTCGTACGAGATCATCTGCGCGCTCGAGCGAAGGCCGCCGAGCAGCGGGTAGGTCGAACCGGAGGACCAGCCGGCCAGCACGATGCCGTAGATCCCGATCGAGGCGATCGCCAGTACGTAGAGGACGGACACCGGGAAGTCGGTCAGCTGCAGCGGGGTCTCGACACCGAAGATCGAGACCGTCGGGCCGAAGGGGATGACAGCGAAGGCCATGAAGGCCGCGGTCGCCGAGATCACCGGGGCGATCCAGTAGACGGCCTTGTGCGCCGTCTTGGGGATGATCTCCTCCTTGAGGGCCAGCTTGACGCCGTCCATCAGCGACTGGAGGAGGCCCTGGGGTCCGACCCGGTTCGGGCCGATGCGGTTCTGCATGCGGGAGACGACGCGACGCTCCCACCAGATGGTGAACAAGGTGAGGAGCACCAGCATCACGAAGATGGCCAGGACCTTGAGGATCACCAGCCACCAGGGATCGGTTCCGAAGAGCCCGAACTGAGAGCCGGTCATGCGGCACCTCCCGCGGTGATGGTGACCTCGGCACCGGGCACGACGCCCAGGTCGGCATAGACGTGGCAGCCGGGCGAATTCAGCGGGACCCACGCGGTGTCGTCGGCGACATCGGCGGCGATCACCGGCAGCGTGACGGCGCCCGTGGGGCCAGTGATCGTGGCGGTGTCCCCCAGGGTCTCAGCCATGCTGTTCGAGACGACGACGGCGACGGGACGAGCAGTGGCGGCCAGGTGCGGCTCGCCCTCCTGCATCACGCCCGAGTCGAGCAGGCTCGCCAGGACGCCAGCCGGACTCCGCCCGCGGGGGTGGCAGCGGGCTCCTGCGGAGCGTCCCAGCGGGCACCGGTCCACGGGCCGAGGGAACCGAGCTCGCGACGCAGGGTGGGAACGTCGCCGGGCAGGCTCGCCCCCATGTCGTGCGCGATCATCGCGAGCACACGCGCATCGGCCATCGTCAGCGCATCGCGGAACACCTGGGAGAACGGCCGCGGACGACCCTCCCAGTTGAGGAAGGTGCCGGACTTCTCGGTGACCACCGCCACGGGCAGCACGACATCGGCTGCCTGCGTGACCTCGGAATGGTGGTTCTCGAGCGAGACCACGAATCCCGTTCCGGCGATGGCGGCTCGGGCCAGCGCGGGGTCGGGGAAGTCACCCAGCTCGACACCTCCGACGAGCAGGGCCGCGAACTCGCCGCGACCGGCGGCCGCCAGGAGGGCCTCACCGGACAGCCCGTTCGAGGCGGGGATCTCTGATTCGTCGACACCCCACGCCGCGGCCACCTGAGCGCGCGCGGTCGGATCGGTCAGCGGCCGGCCGCCGGGCAGCAGCCCGGCCAGTGCTCCAGCATCGAGCGCACCGCGCTCTCCGGCGCGACGCGGAACCCACGCCAGGGCCGCACCGGTCGACTTCGCCAGCGCGACGGCGGCTGAGGCGGCGCCGGCCGAGCCGGCAATGCGCTCGCCGACCAGCAGGACCGAGCCGGGCTGACTGAGCAGTTCGCGCGTGCCATCGTCAAGGGCCTTCAGCGCGCTCGCCTCGGAGCCCGCGCGCGACGGGGACCCAGGTGGCGTCGACCTTCTGGACGCCGCTGGTGAGGACCGGGCCGAGATGGACGATGCGCACCCCCTGGCGCGACGCCTTGCGCAGGCGCAGGAACAGGATCGGCGACTCGTCCTCGGGCTCCAGGCCGACGACGACCACGACCGGCGCCTTCTCGATCGCGTCGTAGGAGGCGTGCACCGGGGTGCCGGCCACCTGCGCGGCGAGGAACTGCGCCTCCTCGGCAGACGACAGGCGGGCGCGGAAGTCGATGGAGTCGCTGCCCAGCACGGCGCGCGCGAAGCGGGCGTAGGCGTAGGCGTCCTCGACCGTGCTGCGGCCGCCGACAAGGACGCCGACGCGACCCTGGGCAGCGGTCAGGCCACGAGCGGCCGCGTCGATGGCCTCGGGCCACGAGGCCGCGCGAAGCTCGCCGTTCTCACGGACGAGCGGAGTCGAGATGCGCCCCTCGGTCTGGTACGCGAAGGCGAAGCGGCCCTTGTCGCAGTTCCATTCCTCGTTGACGGCCGGGTCGTCCCACGCCAGCCGGCGGGTCACGGCGCCGCGGCGGTAGTCGGTGCGCAGCGAGCAGCCCGACGCGCAGTGCTCGCAGGTCGTGGGGACGGACACCAGGTCGAACGGCCGGGAGCGGAAGCGGTACGACGCACTCGTGAGCGCGCCCACCGGGCAGATCTGCACCGTGTTGCCGGAGAAGTAGGAGTCGAAGGGCTGGTCTGCAGCCGTGCCGACCTGCTGCTTGGCCCCGCGCTCGAGCAGCTCGATGAACGGGTCGCCGGCGATCTGGTCGGCGAATCGCGTGCAGCGAGCACACGACACGCAGCGCTCCCGGTCGAGAAGGATCTGTGCGCTGACGTTGATCGGCTTCTCGAACGTTCGCTTCGTACCGTCGAAGCGGCTCTCCGGCCGGCCGACCGACATCGCCTGGTTCTGCAGTGGGCACTCGCCGCCCTTGTCGCAGACCGGGCAGTCGAGCGGATGGTTGAGCAGGAGGAACTCCATGACCCCCTCCTGCGCGAGGCGAGCCACCTCGGAGGAGTGCTGGGTATGGACGTTCATGCCATCGGACAGGACCTGGGCGCACGCCGGCTGCGGCTTGGGCATCCCGTCGATCTCGATCAGGCAGGCGCGGCACGCCGCCACGGGATCCAGGAGCGGGTGGTCGCAGAAGCGGGGCACCTCGACGCCGAGCAGCTCGGCGGCGCGGATGGCGAGGGTGCCCTTGGGCACGCGCATCTCGACGCCGTCGACCGTGACGGTGATCAGGTCGAGGGAGACCTCGACGTCCGAGCCGGGCACGGCGTTGGTGTTGTTCGTGATCGTCATCGAGCCACTGCTCCCGCAAACACGTAGGACGCGACCGGGTCGAACTGCTCGTCGGCCGAGGTGGTTGTCGCCGCGACGAACTCGTCGCGGAAGTACTTCAGTGCCGCCGGGTACGGCGTCGCGGCCGCATCGCCGAGGGCGCAGAACGAGCGTCCGGAGATCTGACCGCACAGCTCGACCAGGGTGTCGACCTCGGCGTCGGTGCCGTGACCGTGCTCGAACTTCTCGAGCGCCCCTGAGATCCAGTAGGTGCCCTCGCGGCAGGGGGTGCACTTGCCGCACGACTCGTGCTTGTAGAACTCCAGCCAGCGGGTCACGGCCTTCACGACGCTGACGGTCTCGTCGAAGATCATCGGAGTGCCGGTCCCGATCATCGTGCCGGCCGCCGCCATGTCCTCGTAGGTCATCGGGACGTCGAGGTGCTCGGCCGTGAGCATCGGGACGGACGAGCCGCCAGGCAGCCAGAACTTGACCTCGCGCCCGTCACGCATGCCGCCGGCGTAGTCGAGCAGCTCGCGCATGGTGATGCCCAGGGGCGCCTCGTAGATGCCGGGACGGTTGACGTGGCCGGAGACCGCGAACACCTTGAAGCCGGGCGACTTCTCGGTGCCGAACTGGCGGAACCAGTCGACGCCGCGGTCGATGATGTAGGGGATGTTGCAGATCGTCTCGACGTTGTTGATGACCGTCGGCGACGCGTAGAGGCCGGCCACAGCAGGGAACGGCGGCTTGAGCCTCGGCTGGCCGCGATAGCCCTCGAGCGAGTCGAGAAGTGCCGTCTCCTCGCCGCAGATGTAGGCGCCGGCACCGGAGTGCACGACGATATCGACGTTGACGCCCGTGCCCAGGATGTTGTCGCCGACCAGTCCGGCCTCGCGGGCCTCACGCACCGCGTTGGCGACCCGGCGGATGGCCGCCGGCACCTCGCCACGGATGTAGATGAACGCGCGCTTCGCACGGATGGCGTACGACGTGATGACCACGCCCTCGATCAGCGCAGTGCGGGTTCGCGAGCATGATCGGGATGTCCTTGCAGGCGCCCGGCTCGGACTCGTCCCCGTTGACGACGAGGTAGTGCTCCTTGCCGTCGTTCTGCGGGACGAAGCTCCACTTGAGGCCGGTGGGGAAGCCAGCGCCGCCGCGGCCGCGCAGGCCGGAGTCCTTCACGGTCGCGATGAGCGCGTCGGGATCCTGCTTGAGGGCGGACTCCAGCGCGCGGTAGCCGCCGTAGCGCCGGTAGCCGGCGAGGGTGTACAGCTCGGGGTCGTCCCAGTGCTCGGTGATGACGGGGGTCAGAGCCACGGATCAGCCCTCCTGTCCTGCGTCGGGGGCCGGCGCGGCCGGGATTCCGGGGGCGGACATGCCACGTTCCTTGGCGACGTTCAGGCCGACGAGCATCTTCGCGTCGACCTGAACACCCTGGTCGGCGAGTCCGTCGTCGGGGAAGGCGAGAGTGCGCTCGGTGGCGCGGAAGTCGCGGATGACGGCTCCGCGAGTCGAGGCGACCTCCTCGCCGCGGGCGAGCCGGTCGACGATGTCGACGGCCGAGGACGGCGTGACGTCGTCCATGTACTCCCAGTCGACCGTCATGACGGGGGCGTGCGTGCAGGCCGCCTGGCACTCGATGCGCTCGAGCCAGAACTGCCCGTCGTCGGTCGGCTTGTCGTGGCCGATGCCGCCGAGCCGATCGTTGAGGGCCTCGTACACGGCGTCGCCGCCGAGCAGGCCGCACATGGTGTTCGTGCACACGCCGATGTGGTGCTTGCCCACGGGCTTGCGCTTGTACATCGTGTAGAAGGTCGCGACGGCGGTGGCCTCGGCGGCCGTGATGCCCAGGACGTCGGCGCACGCCTCGATGCCCTCGGGGGTCACCTCGCCCTGCTCGCTTTGAACGAGATGGAGCATCGGCAGGAGAGCGGACCGCGCATGCGGGTACCGCCCAGCCAGCTGCCGCAACTCGTCGCGGGTCGTGTCGCTGATCGCCATCGTGTTCGTCTCTTCGCTCTCGTGAGGTCTAGCGGTCCACGCCGCCCATGACGGGGTCGATGCTCGCGACCGCGGCGATGACGTCGGCGATCATGCTGCCCTCGCTCATCACGGCCACGGCTCTGCAGGTTGTTGAACGACGGATCGCGGAAGTGCACGCGGTACGGCCGCGTGCCGCCGCTGCTCACGAGGTGGCAGCCGAGCTCGCCCTTGGGCGACTCGACGGCCGCGTACACCTGGCCGGCCGGCACCTTGAAGCCCTCGGTGACCAGCTTGAAGTGATGGATGAGTGCCTCCATCGACTCCGACATGATCTCCTTGATGTGCTCGGGCGAGTTGCCCTGACCGTCACTGCCGATGCGACAGCTGCGACGGCCACGCGATCTTCTTGTCCGCGATCATCACCGGACCCGGCTGGATGCGGTCGAGGCACTGCTCGACGATGCGCAGCGACTGCTCCATCTCCTCGATGCGGATGAGGAAGCGGCCGTACACGTCGTTGGTGGTCTTGGTGATGACGTCGAACTCGTAGTTCTCGTAGCCGCAGTACGGCTGCAGCTTGCGCAGGTCGTGGGGCAGCCCGGTCGCGCGCAGGATCGGACCGGTGATGCCGAGGGCCATGCAGCCGGTGAGGTCGAGGTAGCCGACGCCGACGGTGCGGCCCATCCAGATGGAGTTGTCGACGAGGAGGTCGGCGGTGTCCTTGAGGCGCTTGCGCAGCAGCGGCACCGTCTCGCGGATCTTCTGGACGCCGTCCTCGGGGAGGTCGCTGCGCGACGCCGCCGGGTCGGATGTACGCGCTGTTCATGCGCAGGCCGGAGACCATCTCGAAGATGTCGAGGACGAGCTCGCGCTCGCGGAAGCCGAACTCCATCGCGGTGAGCGCGCCGAGCTCCATGCCGCCCGTCGCCAGGGCGACCAGGTGCGAGGAGATCCGGTTGAGCTCCATCATCATCACGCGGATGACGGTGGCCCGCTCGGGGATCTGCTCGGTGACGTCGAGCGCCTTCTCGACGGCCAGGCAGTAGGCCGTCTCGTTGAACATGGGCGTGAGGTAGTCCATCCGCGTCACGTAGGTGACGCCCTGGACGAACGACCGGAACTCCATGTTCTTCTCGATGCCGGTGTGCAGGTAGCCGATGCCGCACCGGGCCTCGGTCACCGTCTCGCCGTCGATCTCGAGGATCAGGCGCAGCACGCCGTGGGTCGACGGATGCTGCGGCCCCATGTTGACGACGATGCGGTCCTTCTCGCCCTCGGGCGCGGCCGAGATGGTGTCCCAGTCGCCGCCGGTGACCGTGTAGACGCGACCCTCGGTCGTGTCGTAGGAGCCTGCGTAGGGGTCGAACTCGTCCTCGAGCTCGCCGTCTGCCTCAGCGCTTGTGTAGCTGACGTTGTCGGTCGACATCAGTTGTACGACCTCCGCTGGTCCGGTGGCGGGAATGGTCCCGCCCTTGTACTCCACGGGGATGCCGCCGAGCGGGTAGTCCTTGCGCTGCGGGTGGCCCGGCCAGTCGTCGGGCATCAGGATCCGCGTCAGGGCCGGGATGGCCGTCGAACACGATGCCGAACAAGTCCCACGTCTCGCGCTCGTGCCAGTCGTTCGTCGGGTAGACGGCGACGATCGACGGGATGCGCGCGTCGTCCGTCGGGCACCGACACCTCGACGCGGATGCGTCGGTTGTGGGTGATCGACAGGAACAGGTAGACCGCGTGCAACTCGCGGCCGGTCTCGTGCGGGTAGTGCACGCCGCTGACGCCCAGGCAGAGCTCGAAGCGCAGGCCGGGCTCGTCGCGCAGCGCGGTGACGAAGTCGAGCAGGTGCTCGCGACGCACGTGGTAGGTGATCTCGTCGCGCCAGATGACGACCTTCTCGATCGCGTCGGTCGCGGGCAGGCCGCGATCGGCGAGCGACAGCTCGATCTCGTCGGTGATCTCGTCGAACCAGCCGCCGAACGGGCGCACGGACGGCGCCGGCAGCACGATCGGCTCGACCAGGCCGCCGAAGCCGCTGGTGTCGCCCGAGCCGCTGGCGCCGAATGCGCCGTGGCGCACGCCGATGATGTCGAGCTCGCGGACTCCCTCGGGAACGGCGGGCACGGAGGGTTCGCTCATCGCATGAGCCCCTTCAGCTCCAAGGTGGTCGGGGCCGACGAGCGCGACGGTCTCGAGCTCGAGCGATCTCGTCGCGACGGTGCGCTGCCGAGCTTGGTGTCCTGGATCTTGTCGTGCAGCTTGAGGATCGCGTCGAAGAGCATCTCCGGCCGCGGCGGGCAGCCGGGCAGGTAGATGTCGACGGGAACCACGTGGTCGACGCCCTGGACGATCGCGTAGTTGTTGAACATGCCGCCGCTCGAGGCGCACACGCCCATCGCGATGACCCACTTCGGGCCGGGCATCTGGTCGTAGATCTGGCGCAGGACCGGCGCCATCTTCTGGCTCACCCGACCGGCGACGATCATCAGGTCGGCCTGACGCGGCGAGGCGCGGAACACCTCCATGCCGTACCGGGCGATGTCGAAGCGCGGTCCGCCGGCCGCCATCATCTCGATGGCGCAGCAGGCCAGGCCGAACGTCGCCGGCCACAGCGAGCCCTTGCGCGCGTAGCCCGCGACCTTCTCCACCGTCGTGAGAAGGACGCCGCCGGGCAATGCTCCTCAAGTCCCATGCGCGTCTCCGGTCAGTCCCACTCGAGTCCACGGCGACGCCAGACGTAGGCGTACACGACGAGGACGGTGACGATGAACAAGAACATCTCGATCAGGCCGAACATCCGCGAGCTGGTCGAACGCGACAGCCCACGGGTACAGGAACACGATCTCGATGTCGAAGACGATGAACAGCATCGCGGTGAGGTAGTACTTGACCGGGAACCGTCCACCGCCGATCGGCTGCGGAGTCGGCTCGATGCCGCACTCGTAGGCGTCGTACTTGGCGCGGTTGTAGCGCTTCGGACCGGTGAACGATGCCATCGTCACCGAGAACACAGCGAAGGCGAAGGCCAGGAGGCCAAGAACGAGGATGGGGGTGTAGACGTTCAAGCGCCCATCTCCTCACGCTTTGCGCATTTGTGATTCACTTCACGACCGACGAAAGCATAGTGGGGGCCTGCACAACTTCGATACACCCCTCGACTTCGTGGACTTCTGCGTGGACCTCGCCCGTCGGCCGGGGTTGGCAAGACTCACGAGGCTCTCCATCCGCGGTGAAGCGCGACGATCCCGCCCGTCAGGTTCCGCCACTGCACGGACCCCCACCCGCACTGCGCGATGTCGCGCGCCAGCGCCTCCTGATCGGGCCAGGCGCGGATCGACTCGGCGAGGTACACGTAGGCCTCGGGGTTCGACGACGTGCGCTGGGCGACCGTCGGCAGGGCCTTCATCAGGTACTCGGTGTACAGCGTGCGGAACGGCGCCCACGTCGGGTGCGAGAACTCGCACACGACCAGCCGGCCGCCGGGCCGCACCACGCGGGCCAGCTCGCGCAGGCCGGTCATGCGGTCCTGGATGTTGCGCAGCCCGAAGGAGATCGTCGCCGCGTCGAAGGCGGCGTCCTGGAACGGCAGGCGCATCCCGTCGCCGGCGACGAACGACAGTCCGGGCTGGCGCTGCTTGCCGACGCGGAGCATCCCCTGGGAGAAGTCGGTCGGCACCACGAAGGCGCCGGCCGCGGTCGAAGGGCACGCTCGACGTGCCGGTGCCGGCGGCCAGATCGAGGATGCGCTCCCCCGGCTGCGGGTCGACCGCCTCGACGACGGCCGAGCGCCAGCGGCGGGTCTGGCCGAGGGCCAGGACGTCGTTGGTGATGTCGTAGCGCTCGGCCACGTCGTCGAACATCGCCGCCACTTGCGACGGGTGCTTTGTCCAGGTCGGCTCGGGCCACGGCCCGATCCTTGCACCCCGCCGGATGTGCCGCTCCCGCGGATGCGCCTAGGCTTTCCCTTCGTGACCTCGTCGCGGCCGTCGGTCGAACCCACCACCGACGCGACACGCCTCCCGCGTCGTCACCCGGCCGATCGCCGACCCGGAAGAACTCCTTGCCCGCCTGCCCGTCACCGACCCGGTGGCCTGGGTGCGCAACGGCGAGGGCCTCATCGGCTGGGGGGTCGCCGCACGACTCGAGGTCCGCGGCGACGAGCGCTTCAGCCGCACCCAGCGCTGGTGGTCGAACCTGTGCGCCTCGTTCGACGTCGACGACACCGTCAGCATGCCGGGCACCGGTCCCGTGGCGTTCGGCTCCTTCTCGTTCGATCCCGACTCGGGTCCGTCGATCGTCGTCGTCCCCCAGGTCATCGTCGGGCGGCGGGCGGGACAGGCCTGGATGACTGTCATCGGCCACGAGCCCGGCCCGCGTCCTGCGCTGCCGCCGGTGTCCGTTCCCGAGGCGCCGGTGTGGGTCACCTGGTCCGAGGGCAGCGTCAGCGCGATCGACTGGCAGGGCGAGGTCGCCGAGGCGGTTCGACGCATCCGCGCCGGCGAGCTCGACAAGGTGGTGCTGGCCCGCGACGTCATCGCGAACGTCGACGGGCCGCTCGACGTGCGGCACCTGCTGCTGCGCCTGGCGCGCGTCGTACCCCTCATGCTGGACGTTCCACGTCGACGGACTGGTCGGCGCGACACCCGAGCTGCTCGTGCGGCGCACCGGCGACCTCGTGACCAGCCGAGTGCTCGCAGGCACCGTGCGGCGTCGCGGCGACGACCGCGCCGACGCGAGCCTCGCGCAGGCGCTGCTCGCAGTCGGGCAAGGACACCGAGGAGCACGAGTACGCCGTCCACTCGGTCGCCCGGGCGCTCGCGGCGCACTGCACCGACCTCGACGTCCCCGAGCGACCGCACGTGCTCGAGCTGGCGAACGTCCAGCACCTGGCGACCGACGTGACCGGCCGCCTTGCCGACGCCGCCCCGGTGCTCGCCCTGGCCGCCTCGCTGCATCCGACGGCTGCCGTCTGCGGAACGCCGACGGAGCGCGCGTTCTCGGTCATCCGGGAGATCGAGGGCATGGACCGCGGACGCTACGCCGGGCCGGTCGGCTGGTTCGACCGCTACGGCGACGGCGAGTTCGGCATCGCGCTGCGCTGCGCCCTCGTCGACACCGAGCAGGGACAGGTCCGCTCGTACGCCGGCTGCGGCATCGTCGCCGGCTCGGATCCCTCGGACGAGCTGGCCGAGTCAGTGGCGAAGCTGGTGCCGATCCGCGACGCCCTCGAAGTGCGCTAACCCCCGCCGGCGACCAGAACGTCGCGAAACCAGCGGGTAATCGCCCGCGGAGCGACGTTCTGGTACTACTCGGCCAGGTCGGCGGTCAGCGCAGAGACGTTGGCCCCGAACTCGGACGCATCCGAGCGGCGTCCACTCCAGGTCCGTGCGGGCCAGCAGCGTGAGCATCCCGGTGTTGTCGGCCAGCACGTAGGCGACCAGGTGGGCGAAGCCCATCCGGCGCGCGACGCTGATGAGGTGACGGGTCAGGCGCGTGCCCACGCCGGACCCCTGCCAGGCGTCGTCGACGATCACGGCGATCTCGGCCGTGTCGGCGTCGTCGGGCCCGATCGGGAACACGTTGCCCAGCGCGATGATCTCGTCGTGCATGTCAGAGACGACAAGCGTCGCACCGCGGTGACCGCCGGAGATGCGGCGGAGGTTGTCCTCGCGCCACTCGTTCATCGGGGTGAAGTAGCGCTGGTAGCGGGACTCAGGGGAGCATCGCTCGTGCATCCGCTCAACGCCGGTGACGTCCTCGGGTCGGCTCAGCCGCACGGAGATGTACCGGCCGTCGTCGAGGTTCTCGCGCCAGCCGAAGCTGTCAGGCTCCCCGCGCACCTCAGCGAGGGCCGCCACCAGCTCAAGCAGAGCCGACGCCCGGTTGCGCTCGTTCGTGGTGAACGGCGCCCTCACCCGGCGCAGGATCACATGCCGCTCAGGTGTCCATTGGAGCCGCTGGATCAGGGCCGACGAGTCATCGCCCGTGGTCGCCGTCGTCACCTCCCATGCATCGGCGAGGACGAGATCGGCCGCCGCCTTCGGCGCACCTTCGGGATCCTGCGCGAGCCGGGCGCACAGGTGCAGCACGCGCGTTGCGACGTCGGAGGAGTCGTCGATGACCCCGCGGGTGACGATGACATCGGTCCCGATCGATGAGATGCCCTGCACGATGGTCGCCCGGTCCACGTCGGCCGGCGAACGCAGGATGAGGTCGACGAGCTGGTGCCGATGGTTCATCTGGGCCGTGAACAGGCTCACGACATGCACGCGCACGATCGACAGTGCCTGCATCAGCTGCGCCAGTTCCGTCGCGCTGTCGCCGATCGCGACCCTCGCCCGCCAGGTGATGCGGGTGTCCGGATCCGCATCGTCGGCGACTGCGTCGGGCGCCAGGGCGACGAGGAGGCGGGCCACCAGGGCCGTCCACGACTTCGCGTCGCTCCAGCGCGGTGCGATCGGTGCCAGCACCGCCAGCCCGAGGCCCACGGCGATCAGGTGCAGCGCTGCGGACTCGTCCTCCACCGCGTCGTCGGAGTCGGCGCCGCGCAGCTGATGGATCACCTCCACGGCCGCATCCCATCGCTGGTTCAGGCGAAGAGCGACGGCGTGGCGCATGGCGTCGTCGTACGGCGCCGCCGTGAGGGCCTGCAGTTCGAGCGGATCCCAGGCTGCCGCGGGGTCGCCGAGAACGTCGCGGGACGCGCGCAGCAGGGCCTGCAGTGCCGGCTCCGTCGGGTCGAGGGCCTGCTCCTGCAGGTGCCTGGCAACCGGAGGGAACGGCAGCCCCTCGACGACGGCGCGCAGCAGATCGATCCGGTGCCGCCCCACCTCGGTGACCGTCCGCAGGGGTAGGTCGGCCTGCCGGGCGACGTCGCGTCGCCCAGCGATGGCGATGCTGTGCTCGGTGTAGACCTCCGCAGCGGCCTCGACAACCCGGTCCCGCTTCACGGGATCGATGGCCATGGCCCCACGCTACTTCGTGCCGAGCGCTTCGCCGACGGCCCGCTGGATGTTGACCAGCGTGTTCGCCTCCCGGTCACGGCTGACTGTCTGCGCGA
Source organism: uncultured Actinomycetes bacterium (assembly GCA_963755335.1). Taxonomy (GTDB): domain Bacteria; phylum Actinomycetota; class Actinomycetes; order S36-B12; family S36-B12; genus UBA10649. The sequence continues at coordinate 393,612 of CAVWJW010000008.1, read as the reverse complement.
TCACCACGCGCACTCCCCCGGTGCCCACCGCATCGTCGATGGCCGCCGTGAGCGCATCGGCGGTCGACACCGTCACGGCAGGGATGCCACTCGAGCCGCACAGGGCATTCAGGTCGATGCCCAGCGGCAGCCCGAACACCCGCTCGAAACCGGCGGCGTGCTCGGGACCGCCCTGTTCGAGGGAGGAGAAGATGCCACCGCCGTCGTTGTCGGAGACGACGATGACGAGATCGGGACGCTCCTCCTCGGGTGGCGCGAGCAGGCCGTTGCTGTCGTACAGGAAGGTCTGGTCGCCCATCAGCGCGATCACGCCCGACCCGCCGTTGCGCTGGAGCGCGGTCGCGGCACCCCACGCGGTCGACACGCAGCCATCGATCCCCGACGTGCCCCGGTTGCCCATGATGATCGCGTCCTGCACGGTGTTCGCGGCGAACGAGCCGACGTGGCGGACGGACCACGAGGCGCCGACGAACAGCAGGCCGCCGTCGGGCACGGCGTTGGCGGCGATGCGGGCCACGTGGATGCCGGTCAGGACGTCCTCCACGGAGAAGAGCGCCGTCTCGACCGCGGCAGCCGCGAGCACATCGGCGCGCTGCCAGGACTCGAGCCAGTCGTCCTCGGTCTCCGCCTCAGCGGGCGGGAGCGGCACGGAGGCGACAACGACGTCGGCGGTGCGCGTCGGGTCGCTCCACTCCGGATTGGCGTCGACGGCCACGTGCAGGCCGGCGCGCGCGATCATCCGCAGCAGCGATCGGTTGAGGCCCACCCGGCCGACCGTCACGACGATCTGCGGCACGTGCTGGTCGGCGAAGGCGCCATCGGCCATGAGCAGCGGGCCGTGCGACAGGGCGGTCGCGCAGCCGGCGCCATTGCCACTGGGCTCGGCGATCACCGGCCAGCCGAGCGAGTCGGCGAGGTCGTCGATCAGGTCGATCGCCTCGGGGTCGTCGTGGTCGCCGATGACGACGACCCCGCGAGCCGGGACCTTGGTGTCGTCGAGCAGCGCATCCAGGACGTCATCGAGGGGCGTGCTCATGCCGGCCACCAGGCGTGCGTCGGCCGTCCACGGCCGGCCGTCGCTGCGCCCGTCGAGGCTCTCGATCCACTCGTGGTCGCCGTCGGGAACGAGCGGCTCGGCGAAGGGAACGTTGAGGTGCACCGGACCAGGCCGCACGGCGTCGGTCGCGGCTGCCACCGTGCGGGCCACGGTCGAGCGCCAGTAGCGCACCGCGCCCACCTCCTCGACGGCCGGCGCCATGTCGATGGCCAGGCGGACGTCGCCCCCGATACACAGCGGCCTGCCGGATCGTCTGGTTCGCGCCGACGCCGCGCAGCTGGGGCGGACGGTCGGCGGTCACCGCGATCAGCGGCACTCCCGACGCTTCGGCCTCGACGATCGCCGGATGCAGGTTGACCGAGGCCGTGCCCGACGTGGTGACGACGATGGCCGGGATGCCCGTCACCTTCGCCAGTCCGACGGCCAGGTAGCCGGCCGTGCGCTCGTCGAGGCGCACGTGCAGGGCGAGCTCGCCGCGGGTCTCGGCGGCGGCCAGGGCCATCGCGAGCGGCGTCGAGCGCGAGCCCGGGGAGAGCACCGCGTCGGTGATGCCGCACCGCAGGAACTCGTCCACCATCACGGTCGCCTGAGCGGTCGAGGGATTCACGCGGTCACCCTTTCACGCCGTGGCCCGCACGAGCGCACCACTCCGCTGGCCGGCACCGGCGAACCAGGCGGCGGCCAGTCGCTGACGCCACCAGGCGGCGCGGTCCTCGTCGAGCCGATCGCGCGCGGCCAGCAACGACGGCAGATCCGGCAGGAGCCGCTCGACCGCGAGGGTTCCATCGACGGGCACGCGCGGCGTTTCAGTGAGGTCCGCGGCCAGCAGCGCGCCCGTGCCGAAGCCGCAGGCGAAGGGCAGGTCGGCCATGGCCGCCGCCGTCGCGAGCCCCACATCGAGGCCCACGGACGAGTCCATCGAGCCGCTCACGACCACGGGCACGTCGAGGGAGTCGATGATCCGCAGGGCGGCCCGCACCCCGCCCACCGGAGCCGGCTTGACCACGGCGACGTCCGCGAAGTCGGCCAGGCGCAGGCGACCCGGCGCGTCGGACATCCGCACGGTCTCGTCGACCGCGATCGGCACGCTCGTCAGCGACGCGGATCTCACGCAGCTCCTCGACGGTCCGGCACGGCTGCTCCACGTACTCCAGTCCGTAGGCGCCGAGCCGCCTCAGCGCAACCTCCGCGCGCGCGACATCCCAGCCGCCGTTCGCATCGATGCGGATGCGGCCCACCCCCCGGCCCAGGGTGGTGTCGAGGACATCGCGGATGCTGGCGACACGAGCCTCGTCGTCGGCCAGGTCGAGGTCCCCGACCTTCACCTTGATCGTGGTGCAGCCGTTGACCAGCACCGCGTCGCGGGCCAGTCCAGCCGCGTCCGCGGACGGGACTGCGGGGATGATCGCGTTGACGGCGACGACCTCGCGGACGGCGACGGGCCAGTCACCGAACGCGGCCTCGATTGCGCTGTCGAGCCAGCGCGCGGCCGACGCGTCGGTGTAGTCGTCGAAGGGCGCGAACTCGCCCCAGCCGCGCGGACCCTTGATGAGCATCCCTTCGCGCGTCTGGACGCCACGAAATCGTCGCGTCATCGGCAGGGCGAACGGAACCGAGGCGTCAAGGACGGCGGCCAGGCCGGGGTCGGTCACGGCCATCAGGGACGCTTGGGGAACTGCCTGAAGTCCGGCTTGCGCTTCTCCTTGTACGCATCGCGACCGTGCTGCGCCTCCTCAGTCATGTAGAAGAGCAGGGTCGCATCGCCGGCGAGCTGCTGGATGCCGGCGAGGCCGTCGTCAGCGGCGTTGTGCGAGGCCTTCAGCATGCGCAGTGCGAGTGGAGACATGTCGAGCATCTCCTTGGCGAGCTCCACGGTGGCGATCTCGAGCTCCTCGATCGGAACCACGGTGTTGACGAGACCCCAGTCGAAGGCCTGCTCGGCGCCGTACTGGCGGCAGGTGTACCAGACCTCGCGAGCGCGCTTCTGGCCGATGATCCGCGCGAGGAGGCCCGATCCGTATCCGCCGTCGAACGACCCCACCATCGGGCCGGTCTGCCCGAACCTGGCGTTGTCCGCAGCGACCGACAGGTCGCACACCACATGCAGCACGTGGCCGCCGCCGATCGCGTAGCCCGCCACCATGGCAATCACCGGCTTGGGCGTGCGACGGATCTGGATCTGCAGGTCGAGGACGTTGAGACGACCGATCCCCTTCTTGGCGATGTCGTCGTCGCCGATGTACCCGTCATTGCCGCGGATCACCTGGTCGCCGCCCGAGCAGAAGGCGAGATCGCCCTGCCCGGTGAGGATGATGACGCCGACCGAGTCATCGTCGCGAGCCCGGTTGAACGCGTCCTGCAGCTCGAAGAGGGTCTGCGGACGGAACGCGTTGCGCTTGCGCGGGCGGTTGATGGTGATCTTGGCGATGCCCTCGGCGTCGCCCGTCGACAACTCGTAGCTGATGTCGCCGAACTCGCCCTCGCTCCGCCAGGCGCAGGCCGCTCGCTGCGACGAGTGGGACGGGTCCAGGAGGGCCGGCGAGCCCTCGGGAGCGACGGGTGGCAGCACGTATCGGGTACGGGTGTCCATGACGGGAAACCTATCGCCCTACGCTCGAGGAGATGTCCACTCATCCCGGGGCTGCCGCCCGACGCCTGATGCGCATCCCGACGCCTCCGGGTGCGGCGGGCGTCGACTCGCTGCTCCCGGCCCTGGCTGCCGCCCTCGACGGATCGGGTCCGCCGATCGCACCCATTCCCACCGTGTCGGCGTCCGTCTCGAACGACTACGTCATGGCGCTGCTCAAGGCGGTCAGGGCCGATGCGGACGACCCGCCCGTGGAGTTCGACGACGTGGCCGTGGTGATGGCGACGTCCGGCTCCACCGGGTCCCCGCGCGGCGTGCTGCTTCCGGCGGCGGCGCTCACTGCCTTCACCGACGTGGTCAATGGCCCCGGCCGCCCGCAGTGGATCGCCGCGCTGCCCGTGACGTCGATGGGTGGCCTCAACGTCCTGGTACGCGCCCTGGCGGCCGACCGCGAGCCCATCGTCCTGGCGAGCATCGGCGGCGCCGGACCGTTCCGATCCGACGACTTCGCCCAGGCGGTCGACCGTGCGCTGGCGGTGACGGACGACGCCAGGGTGTCGGTCGTCCCCGCGCAGGTCGCTCGCCTGCTCAGCGACGACGTAGGCATCGAGGCCCTGCGTCGCTGCACGCTCGATCCTCGTGGGAGGGGCAGCGACGAAGCCCTCGTTGGCAAGTGCCGCGGCGGACCTTGGCATCGTGCTGACGACGACGTACGGCTCCACTGAGACCGCGGGCGGCTGCGTGTTCGACGGGCGACCCCTGCCCGGCGTCGTCGTCACGTCGTCGAGTGCCGGCCCCGGAGAGGCCGGCGTGCTCACGATCGCCGGACCCTCGATCGCCCGCGGCTACCGAGGTGACCCGCGTGCCAGCGCCCAGTACTTCACGCCTGGCGGCTTCGTCACCCGTGACCTCGGGTTCGTCGATGCGGACGGCCAGGTCACCGTCGTCGGGCGCGCCGACGACATCGTCATCGTCAACGGCGTCAATGTGTCACCAGCCGCTGTCGAGCGGGTCATCGGCGACCTTCCCGACGTCGTCGCCGCGGCGGCCGTGGCGGTTCCGTCCCCGGCAGGGGAGCCCGCAGCTGTTCGCCTTCGTCGAGGTCCGCGATGGGGCACCCGCCGCGCACGACGCCATAGCCGACGCCGTCACGCGAGCCCTCGGCAAGGTCGCCGTGCCGACGATCCGGCAGGTGCCGCGGCTCCCCCACCTGCCCAATGGCAAGGTTGACCGTCGCCAGCTCCAGGCCTGGGCGACGACGGAGGGATGACGTGGCAACGACGAGCCAGTGGATCGAGGGGGCGCGACCGCGCACCCTGCCGGCCGCCATCGCGCCGGTGGCGGTGGGCGTCGGGCTGGCCGCGTACGTCGACGCGTTCATGCCCCTTCGTGCGCTCCTGGCGCTCCTCGTGGCCCTGACCTTGCAGGTGGGGGTCAACTTCGCCAACGACTACAGCGACGGGATCAAGGGCACGGACGCTGCGCGAGTCGGCCCGGTTCGACTGGTCGGCCAGGGGCTGGCCTCGGCGACGCATGTGAAGCGCGCGGCGTTCGCTTGCTTCGGCCTCGCGGCCGTGTGCGGCCTGGCGCTGGTGCTCATGACCTCGCAGTGGTGGCTGCTCCTCGTCGGCGCCGCGAGCATCGCCGCGGCATGGCTCTACACGGGCGGTCCGCGACCCTACGGATACGCCGGTCTCGGGGAGCTGTTCGTCTTCGTCTTCTTCGGCATCGTCCCCGTCGTCGGGACGGCCTACGTGCAGACGCTGGCGATCACCGCCACCGACATCGTCGCGTCCGTCGGCGTCGGCCTGCTCGCCTGCGCGATCCTCGTGACCAACAACCTGCGTGACATCTCCGGCGACACGCAGGCGGGGAAGATCACGCTGGCGGTACGCCTCGGCGATGCTGCGACGCGGCGCCTCTACGCACTGATCGTCGTGGTCGCGCTGCTGATCCCGGTCGTGCTGGCCTTCATGACCTCGCCGTGGGTCGCGCTGACCGTGGTCACCGCCGTGCTGGCGATCTCACCCCTGCGCGTCGTTCTCGGCGGGGCGCTCGGACCGGCCCTGATCCCCGCCCTGAAGATGACCGGGATCCTGCTCCTGGTCTACGGGCTGGCTCTCGGCGTGCTGCTCGCCCTGGCCTGAGTCCCGGATCTCGCCGTCCTCGTCGTCCTCGGCCCTGGCCGAGGCCTCGATCCGCGCGTTGATGCGCCCGAAGAAGCTGCCGGCGGCCACACCCACCTTGCCGCGAGGGCGGTCCAGGACGACGATGCTGATCGCGCCGGAGATGAGGATGGCGGCGGCGGCCGCCCAGACGCCGTGGATCGGGGTGATGAACTCGATGATGATCCACACCACCGCGAAGAGGGCCACCCGCAGGGCCGTGTACACGAGGATCGCCAGCGCGGTTCCACCTCGGCCGTTCGTCACCCCGCAACGGTACGCCGAGGCCACCCACCCGATGGGCGCGGGTGTTCGGCCGCGGTTAGGCTCATAATTGCCAAGGAGGGAGGCCGACGATGCTTCGTGTCGCAGGCGTGCTGTTCGTCATCGCGCTGTACATCTACTTCATCATCGACGTCCTGCGCACACCGCGCGGCGACACGCGCTCGCTGCCGAAGTTCGTGTGGCTGATCCTCGTCGTCGTCGTGCCGCTCCTCGGTGGCTTCATCTGGCTGGCCCTGGGGCGCGTCTGGCCGTCGCCCGGATCGCGCTTCGGCCGCCGACGCGCACCGCTGGCCCCCGACGACGACCCCAAGTTCCTCAAGCAGCTCGAGGCCGACGTGTGGAGCAAGAAGATGAAGCGGCGTCGCGGGGAGCCGACCGTCTGAAGCCGGTGCGATGCGCGGCGGGCTACATCCCGGCGTAGGAGTGCAGGCTGTTGACGAAGATGTTCACGCCGAAGTAGTTGATCATGAAGGCCAGCCACCCGGCGATGACGATCCATGAGGCCTTGTTCCCCCGCCAGCCGGCGGTCGAGCGGGCGTGCAGGTACGCCGCGAAGACGACCCAGGTGATGAATGCCCAGGTCTCCTTCGGGTCCCAGCCCCAGTAGCGGCCCCAGGCATTCTCGGCCCAGATGGCGCCGGCGACGACGGCGAAGGTCCACAACGGGAACGTGAAGGCGATGACCCGATTGGTCATCGTGCGCAGCTTGTCGGCGCTCGGGACTCGTGCCAGCCAGCCCGTGACCTCGCTGGAACGGGCCTCGGCCCGCGAACGCAGCAGCGACAGCCCGGCGGTGGCGGCGGCGAGGGTGAACGCGCCGGAGCAGATGATCGCGGCGGACACGTGGATGACGAGCCAGTACGACTTCAGGGCGGGCACCAGCTGCGCCGCCTCTGTGTAGAGGACGGTCACGGCCAGGCCGAGCGTCAGCAGCGCCGGGATGACCACGAAGAGGCCGAGCCAGCGCAGGTCACGTCCGATCGACAGCACGAGGAAGACCCCCAGGATGCCCAACGCCGCCGTGATGGAGAACTCGTACATGTTCCCCCACGGCACGCGCCCGGCCCAGATGCCGCGCAGGACGACGCCCACGAGGAGCATGAGGAACGACAGCCAGGTCAACGACATGCCGACGTTCGACCAGCGCCGACCGGCGTCCGGGACCTCGACGGTGGTCGGCGTGCGCGTGAGGACGGCGGTGGAGCCCTCGGCCTGCTCGACGACGGCGGGCGCGGTAGCTGCCGCGGCAGGGCGGCGGCGCCCGAGCGCGAACGACACGGCGAAGCAGATCATGGCCAGCGACAGGGAGACCATCGTCGCGTAGACCGCGGCGTTGCTCAGCTGCGCGAGTTCGACGCTCGTCATGCGCGGATTCCCTTCTGGCCCGACTCGAGGTGCGCCACGACCATCGCGACGTCCTCGGTGAGATCGGCTGCCTCGTTCTTCGCCAGGCCGGCGACGCCGACGAGAGTACCTCCCCGCGGCGCAGCCACCACCTTGACCCAAAGGCGACGACGGCGCACGAACAACGAGAGCATCAGCCCGAGGATCGCGGCGGCCGCGGCGGCCAGCGCCAGGCCCTTGCCGGGGTCGTCGGCGATCTGGAACGACGCCCAGCGCTGGAATCCGGTGAACTCGACGCTGCCGGAGTCGTTGGGCAGGGTCCAGGTCTGGCCGGGCACGAGCGACTCGAGCCCGATCTTCGTCATCTTGGACGTGTCCAGCCGGTAGACGCTCTGAGGCACGCCGGTGTCCATGCCCAGGTCGCCGCGGAAGGCCGAGAGGAAGACCGCCGGGTTGTCCGGGCCCGGGAAGGTCGAGATCCCGCCCGCGGGTCGGGTCGAAGGACGCGGTCGGCAGGAACATCCCGTTCAGGCCGAGGGACGGAGTGGAGTCGGGCACCTTGACGACGCCCGTCGATGTGAAGTTGCCGTCCTGGGGCAGGAACACGACCGAGTCGTCGAAGACGACGGCACCGGTCGAGTCTCGGATGACGAAGTGGGGGGCATAGCCGTGCCCGACCAGGAACACCTTCGCGCCGTCGACCTCGAGCGGCTCGTTGACGGCGATCGTGGTGCGCGTCGGGGGGTCCTCGGGACGGGGGCGGTACGTGACGTCGGCCTCGAACAGGCGGGGCGCCCCTCGCTGAGCGGCGCCGCGCTCGAAGTCGACCTTGAACGCGTCCAGCGTGAGCGAGAACGGGGCGAGGGAGTTCGGGTCGACCAGGCGTCCGCCGCCCCAGGCGTCGTACTGCGTGAGGGAGTTCGAGAATCCCGTCCCCTCGCGGACGATCACGTTGCCCTTCCAGCCGAACAGGCCGCCCATCGCCACGGCGACCAGTACGACGACGAGGGCGATGTGGAACACGAGGTTGCCCGTCTCGCGCAGGTAGCCCTTCTCGGCAGCGACCCAGCGACGGCCATCGCCTCCGGCCTCGAGCGGGGACTCGCCCACGCGCACGCGCCACCGCCGTCCGGACAGCAGCGCCCGTGCTGCCTCAAGGACGTCGTCCGGCTCCTCGTCGGTGCTGAGCTCGACGGACTCGGGCAGTCGCTGCAGGCGCCGCGGCGCGGGAGGCGGCGGGGCCAGCATCGCCCGCCAGTGCTGCCGCGTCCGCGGCAGGACGCAGCCGATCAGCGAGATGAACAGCAGGAGGTACACCGCTGCGAACCACGGCGACGAGTAGACGTCGAAGAATCCGAGCCGGTCGAGGACCGGCCCCGACCTCGGGTTGTTGCTGATCCACTCCGAGACCCGGACCGGGTTCGTGCCGCGCTGCGGAAGGACCGTGCCGGGGATGCTCGCGAGCGCGAGGAGGAACAGCAGGATCAGCGCGGTGCGCATGCTGGTGAACTGCCGCCAGACCCAGCGGAGGAAGCCGCCGGTCCCCAGTGGCGGCAGGGGGGCGTCCTCCGTTGACTCCGTGCGGCTGTCGGTCGCGTTGCTCATATCGCCGTCTGGAAGGAGGGCACCGTGACGCGTAGCCACACCGTGAAGTCGGTCCAGAGTCCCGTGACGAGCAGGATCCCGACGATGATGAGCATGCCGCCACCGATCCGCATGACCCACACGTAGTGCCGCTTGATCCATCCGATGGCGCCGGCCATGCGGCTGAACGCCAGGGCCAGCAGGACGAACGGCAGGCCCAGGCCGAGGCAGTAGACGAAGGACAGGAAGGCACCGCGCGCCGCACTCGCCTCGGCGAAGGCGAGGCTCTGGACGGCGGCGAGGGTGGGACCGATGCATGGCGACCAGCCGATGCCGAACACGATGCCCAGGACCGGGGCTCCGGCGACGCCCCACTTGGTGGACGTGTGGAGCTTGTACTCGCGCTGCAGGCCGGGGATGAAGCCGATGAACGCGAGCCCCATCAGGATGACGATGACGCCGAGCACGCGATTGATCACGTCGGCGTACTGCAGGAGCAGGGAGCCGACGCTGCCGAACAGCACGCCGTACGAGATGAACACGACGCTGAAGCCGAGGACGAAGAGGAAGCTGCCGAGCAGCACCTGCCCGCGCTTGCCCCGCGGGTCGGCGAGCTCCGCGCCGGTGAGGCCGGTGATGTAGGAGATGTAGCCGGGAGCCAGCGGCAGCACGCAGGGACTCAGGAAGGCGATGATGCCCGCGGCGAACGCGATCGGGACGGCGCCCCACAGAGCCCCGCTGGTGACCAGGTTCTGCAGACCGTCCACTACGCCGCCTTCTCCGCTAGCAAGGGCTCAACCATGCCACGGACGGATGACTCGCTGACCTTGCCCAGAGCGCGAGCCGCCACCCGGCCCTGCGCGTCGATGACCACGGTGGACGGAATTGCCTGCGGCGGAAGGGAATCGGCGAACAGCAGCTGCAGGCGGCCGTCGCGATCGACGAGGTTGGGATACGGCACCCCGAACTTCTCGAGGAAGGCTCGCGCCGACGTGTCGGAGTCGCGGGTGTCGAGGCCGACGAACTGCACGCCCTTGCCGGCAAGGTCGGTCGCGACCTTGGCCAGGATCGGTGCCTCGGCGCGGCACGGCGCACACCAGGAGGCCCACACGTTGAGCACGACGACCTCGCCACGGTGGTCCGCGAGGCGGAACGGCTTCCCGTCGAGCCCGGTGCCGACGAGATCGGGTGCGGGAGTGCGCTGGGACTCCGGCAGGACGACGAGCGAGCCGTCGCCTGCCACGAAGCCGCTGTCCGGCCCCGTCTCGGCCGCCTGCGACGCACTGCAGCCCGCGAGGCCGGCGACGAGCGCGAGCATCGTCAGGCTGGCGGCGACAGCGCGACGCGGACGCACGACGTCAGGCTCCGGCTACCTTGCTCGCCTTGCCCAGCAGGTCGCGAGATGGCTCGGTGTAGGTGATCGCGGCGAGGCTGTCGCCGTCGTACGTGAGCGAGGTGATGGACGCGAGGCTGCACTGCCGCCCTCGCGGGTCATGCCAGAGTCGTCGCTCCTCCGCCCGAAGCCGAGCGATCCAGATCGGGAGCTGGTGGCTGATCAGGACGGCCTCGTGGCCCCGGGCCTGCTCACGCGCGGCGTCGATGGCCCGGTGCATACGGTCGGCCACCTCGTCATAGGGCTCACCCCACGATGGCTTGAACGGGTTCCACAGGTGCTTCCACGTACGCGGCTGCTTGAGCACGCCGTCGCCGACGCTCACCCGCTGGCCCTCGAACACGTTGTCGGCCTCGATGAGGTCCGGGTCGATCGCGATAGCGAGCCCATGGCGCTCAGCCACGGGAGCGGCCGTCTCCCGCGCTCGCTCCATCGGCGAGGACACCACATGGGTGAGGTCGTTGCCGGCGAGGGCATCGGACGCACGGACGGCCATCTGCTTGCCGAGGTCGGAGAGGTAGTACCCGGGCAGGCGCCCGTAGAGAACGCCCTCCGGGTTGAAGACCTCGCCGTGCCTGAGCAGGTGGACGACCGTGCGATCCATGATCAGGTCGCCTTGCGGCGCGCGGTGGCCCGACGTCGACTCGGGCGCCAGGTGCCCTCGCCGGACTCGATGGCCGCCAGTCGGAGCGCCTCGCCGTGAGCCGACAGCGCCTCGACCAGGCCCGTGACCGTGCTGGTCTCGGCGAGCACGTCAACGCGCAGGCCGTGCTCCTCGGCGGCCTTGGCCGTCTGCGGACCGATGCAGGCGACGACGGTGCTGTGGTGCGGCTTGCCGGCGATGCCGACGAGGTTGCGCACGGTGCTGCTCGAGGTGAAGAGGACGGCGTCGAAGCCACCCGTCTTGATGGCCTCGCGCGTCTCGGCGGGCGGGGGCGCTGCCCGCACCGTGCGGTACGCGGTGACGTCCTCGACCTCCCAGCCCAGCTCGCCGAGCCCGGCGACCAGGGTGTCGGTGGCGATGTCGGCGCGCGGCAGGAAGACCCGGTTGATCGGGTCGGTGAGCGAGTCGTATGTCGGCCACTCGTCGAGAAGCGCACTGGTGGTCTGCTCGCCCTGCGGCATGATGTCGGGCCGCACGCCGAACTCGATGAGCGCAGCGGCGGTGGGCTCGCCCACCGCGGCGACCTTCAGGCCGGCGAACGAGCGCGCGTCGAGGCCGTACTCCTGCAGCTTCTCGCGAATCGCCTTGACGGCGTTGACCGACGTGAAGCCGATCCACTCGTAGCGGCCGGAGACCAGGCCGTGCACCGCACGGTCGATCTGCTGCGGCGTGCGGGGCGGCTCGACCGAGATGGTCGGCACCTCGATCGGCACGGCACCGTGGCTGCGCAGCAGGCCGACGATCGAACCCGCGTGATCCTGCGTGCGCGGGATGAGGATGCGCCAGCCGAACAGCGCCTTGACCTCGAACCAGTCGAGCTTGTCGCGCTGGGCGACGACCTCGCCGACGACCACGAGTCCGCGACCGGCCTGCTTGGCCGCCTTGGCCACCACGGAGATCTCACCCAGGGTGGACACCACGGTGCGCTGGTCGACGGTGGTGCCTCGACGTGTCACCGCGATCGGCGTCCGCTCGTCCGCGCCCGCGGCGACGAGCCGGGTCGCGATCTCGACGGCCCGATCGGCGCCGTCGATGAACACGGCCGTGATGCGCGGCGACACGAGGTCCGCCCACGCGATGTCGGTGTCGTTCGCATCGACGATGCGCACCTGCCGCGTACGACCGCCGGTGAGGCCGAAGCCCGCGTAGGCAGGCACGCCGGTGACCTCGCTGACGCCGGGCGCCACCTCGAAGTCGATCCGCGCCTTGCGCAGCGCGCCGGCCTCGTGGAGCAGCGTGCCGTCGATGACGGGATCGCCGGCGATCAGGCGAACCGTGTTCTTGCCCTCGCGGGCGGATTCGATCACGAGCGCGCTGCGAGCGGCCTGGTCGAGCGGCAGGCCTGCCGCATCGACGGCCACGACGATCTCGGTGGTCTTGGCGGCGTGCGCCTGGGCGACGGCGACCGCATCTGCGTCGACGACGATGACGTCGGCACCGGCCAGCAGGCCAGCGGCCCGCAGGGTCAGGAGGTCGGGGTCGCCGGGACCTGACGCGACGAGCGCAACCATGCCGTGAACCGGCTTCTTGCGGCTCTTGACCACGGCGTCCTTCTCCACGGCGACGTCCTTGACGGCGACGGGCGCGGCTGCCTTCTCGGGGGCCTTCCGGGCCGCAGTCGACTTGACCTCGGCCGGCTTCGCGGCGGTCTTGACGCTGGGCCTCACGGCCGTGGCCTTCGACTCGGTGGCCTTCGACTCGGTGGCCTTCGACTCGGTGGCCTTGACGGAGGCACGCGCGGAGACGGGCTTGGTCGGCGCACCGACCGAGGTGACGGGCTTGCTGACCGCGGTCTTTGACGCGGACTGCTTCACGTCGGGCTCCTTCGCTGCGACCGGCTTCACCGGGGCGCTCTTTCGGGTGGTGGACTTGGGGGCTTGCTCGGACTGCTGGGTACTCGGCTTCTTGTCGGCGGGCTGCCGGGTGCTGGGGGCACCGGCGTTCGGCTTGCCGGCTGCTGCTCTCGGTGTCATGCGTGCATCGCCTCTCCCAGCGGGGCTGGTTCGAACTTCGCGTCGGGGTCCCTCGACTTGTGCGCCTCGTCGTTGCGACGCTGCTCGTGGAACGCGAGGATCTGCAGCTCGACGGCGAGGTCGACCTTGCGCACCTCGACATCGGCCGGGACCGTCAGCACGACCGGCGCGAAGTTGAGGATGCTGCGAAGACCTGCGTTGACGAGCCGTTCGCAGACGTCCTGCGCCGACTCGGCCGGTGTGGCGATGACGCCGATGTGCGCGTTGCCCAGCGCCACCACGGCCTCGAGCTCGCCGATGGGGCGCACGACGACCTCGCGACCCGAGGTGCCGAGCCGCTGCCCGACGACATCCGGGTGGGAGTCGAGCAGGCCGACGACCTCGAAGCCGCGTGAGGCGAAACCGCGGTAGGCCACCAGGGCGTGCCCGAGATTGCCGGCACCCACGATGATGACGCCCCACGGCTGGGTGAGCCCGAGTTCGCGGGAGATCTGGTAGGCGAGGAAGCGGACGTCGTAGCCGACGCCGCGCGTGCCGTACGAGCCCAGATGCGAGAGGTCCTTGCGCAGTTTCGCCGAAGAGACTCCGCACGATGCGGCGAGCTCCTCGGAGGACACGGTCGTCACCCCGCTGTCGACCAGCTGGCCGAGGACGCGGTGGTAGACGGGCAAGCGGGCGATCGTCGCATCGGGGATCTCACGGACCGATTCGCGGGACCGCGTCGACCGCCGCGCGGCAGCCGTGGGTGCCGAGGACGAGCGGGAAGCGGACACGGTTCTCCTGGGGAAATCGTCGAATTCCGGGGCCGAACTGGCCACGTTGCGGGGGGTTCGACGTGCTTAGGGTAAACACTTGCGCACGAGGGCACAAAGTTGACCGGACGACAACGTCCGATTACCGGAAACGAGCGCTCGGGAGTGTAGCGGTGAGGGGGCAGTCAGCCGTTCGCCGGCTCGGACAACGCCGCTCGCAGCCGTTCCGGGTTCACCCGCCAGAAGTCGTGCGGCCGCCCGTCCACCAGGACGACGGGGATCTTCTCCCCGTACTCGTCGACGAGGGCGGGGTCGTCCGCGATCGATGTCTCGATCCAGTCGTCGCCGGTCTCCGCGCACACGATGTCGACGACGTCACGAGCGACGTCGCACAGGTGACAGCCCGGTTTCGTGAGCAGTTCCACACGAGCGGGGGTCTCTCCCGCGCTCACGACCCGTATCCGGTGTCGCCGTACACGTCGCGCAGGCGTCCCTTGGCGATCTTGCCGGTCGCCGAGTGCGGAAGCGCCTCTACCACCCTCACCGCCGTCGGGCACTTGAAGCGGGCCAGCCGGGTGGCGCAGTGCTCGGTCACCTGCTCGGGCGTAACCGTCCGGCCGCGCCGCGGCACCACGAGGGCGGTCACCGCCTCGCCGGTCACGTCATCGGGGACGCCGACCACAGCGGTCTCGGCAACGTCGTCGAGCGACTCGATGACGATCTCGATCTCGCGGGGATACACGTTGAATCCGTTGACGAGGATGACTTCGCGGCGCCGGTCGACGACATGCAGGTCACCGTCGTCGTCGGCATACGCAACGTCGCCCGAGCGGAACCACCCCTCAGCATCGGGCCCTCCAGCGCCGTCGGGCCAGTAGCCCTTGAACACCGACGGGCCACGGACCCAGACCTCGCCGGGATCGCCCTCGTCGGGTTCCTCGTCGGGCTCCTCGCCGGATTCGTCGACCAGCCGGATCTCCAGGCCCGGCAGCGGCCGACCGACCGACCCGGCCTTGGGCTTGCCCGAGACCAGCGTCGTGGCCACCACCGGCGCCGTCTCGGTCATGCCGTAGCCCTCGTAGATCTCCAGGCCGGTCAGCTCTGCGAACTTCGCGAAGACCGCCACGGGCAGGGGTGCGCCACCACTGGACAGCAGGCGCACGGTGGCCATCGCTTCGCGCAGGCCCGGTGTCGCGCACCACGCCTGGTACATGCCCGGCGCGCCGGCCACCGTGGTGACGCGATGAGCCGCGATCAGGTTGAGCGATTCGACGGGATCGAAACGGTCGGTGATCACGCACGTGGCTCCCGCCGCCATCGCCGTGCCCAGCACCGTGTTCAGGCCGTATACGTGGAACATCGGCAGCACAGCAAGGACGATGTCGCTGTCGACGACGGCCGGCGGATCGGTGAGCGAGAGCAGCATGTCGACGTTGGCCCGCAGGGCCGCGTGCGTGAGCATCGCGCCCTTGGGCCGTCCGCTCGTGCCGGCGGTGAACAGCAGCAGGGCGAGCGCATCGTCGGCCACGTCTACGTCGGGCGTGGGGCGCATGGCACCGGCCGCGCCGATTCCGCGCCACTCCGCGCCGTCGACCGAGATCACCTCGCAGCCGGGGAGCGCCGCCGCCGACTCCTCGCCGACCTGCCGTGTCGATGGCTGGACGACCAGCATGCGCGCGCCGCTGTCGGCGAGCATGACGGCGACCTCGGCACTCGTGTAGGCAGGGTTGAGCGGAACAGTGACCAGGCCGGCGCGGGCCGCGGCGAGGTAGGCCACGACGAAGTCATAGCTGTTGCCGAGCAGCAGGGCGATCCGCTCTCCGGGGTGCAGGCCGCGACCGGCCAGTCCCGCGGCGTAGTCGTCGACGTGGCCGTCGACCGCGGACCAGGAGACGGCTCGATCGCCCTCGATGATGCAGATCGCGTCGGGATGACGGAGCGCGGCAGCACGAAGGAAGTCTGCGATGTTCGCGCCCACCGTCTGCCTCCCTCGTTGCGGCTGCCGTCCTCGCTCCCGAGTCTGGCACACCACCACTGGCGGCTGGGTAGTCTCACCCTGTGAATGCGACCGATGCTGCGTCCGCCCAGCCGGCCGCCGAGGAGCCCCGCGACGTCCTCTCCCGCTACCGCCAGGCCGGGGTCGCGTCCGCCGCGGCAGGCGGAGCAGCCGCGTCGCATGCGCCCAAGTCCGACCCGACGGCCGCAGCGTTCTTCGACGTCGACAACACGATCATGCGCGGCGCGAGCATGTACCACTTCGCGGTGGGCCTGGCCCGTCGCAAGTTCTTCAGCGGACGGGAGATCGTCGGTTTCGGCCTTAAGCAGGTCAAGTTCGTCATGAGCGGCTCGGAGGACCTCGAGGACATGGCCTCGGCGACCGAGGCCGCGCTGTCGTTCGTCGAAGGTCGCGAGGTCGCCGAGCTCAACCGCCTGGCCGAGGAGATCTTCGACGACATCATGGTCGACAAGCTGATCCCCGGCAGCCTTGCGCTGGCGCAGGGCCACCTCGACGCGGGACAGCAGGTGTGGCTGGTCACGGCGACCCCCGTCGAGCTCGCCGGGATCATCGCTCATCGGCTCGGCCTGACCGGTGCCCTCGGCACCGTCTCCCAGATCACGAACGGGATGTACACCGGGCACCTCGACGGACCGCCGCTGCACGGCCTCGCGAAGGCGGAGGCGATCAAGGCGCTTGCGGCCACCGAGGGGCTCGACCTGTCGCGCTGCTCGGCCTACTCGGACTCCTCGAACGACATCCCGATGATGTCCATGGTCGGCAACCCGGTCGCTGTGAATCCCGATCCGGCGCTGCGCGCGCACGCCAAGGAGAACGACTGGAAGATCAGGGACTTCCGGCGCCGCCAGCAGGTCAAGCGGGTGGCTCTGCCGGCCGCGGCCGGCGCCGGCGGCGTCCTGCTCGGCATCGCCGTCGGCTACGCGGCGGCGCGCACCCGGCACCCGCTCTCCTAATCCGACGCGATCCGCTCGTTCGACCGCTGCCGTCGCATGGACTCCCCCGTTGCGACGTTGCCGGTCGAAGTGGACCGGCTAGCCGAACGCTGAGGGCCGGCGCACCAGCAGTCGGTACAGGGACTGCTGGATCTGCTCGCGCACCTGGTCGGTCAGCTCGAACACGATCATCGGGTCGTCGGCCGCTCCCGGCGGGAAGTGGTCGGTGGGGATCGGGTCGCCGAAGTGGATCAGCCACTTGCTCGGTAGCGGCACCAGGCCGAGCGGGCCGAGCCACGGGAACGTCGGGGTGATCGGGAAGTACGGCAGGCCAAGCACCCGGGCGATCGTTCGGGCGTTGTGGATCATCGGGTAGATCTCCTCGGCACCAACGATCGCCGTGGGAATGATGGGAGCGCCCGTCTTCAGCGCTGCAGCGACGAAGCCGCCGCGGCCGAACCGCTGCAGCTTGTACCGCTGGCTGAAGGGCTTGCCGATTCCCTTGAACCCCTCCGGCCAGACGCCCACGATCTCGCCCTCGGACAGCAGCCGCTCGGCGTCGGGGTGACAGGCGAGGGTGTGGCCGGCCTTGCGCGCCACCTCACCGAGAAAGGGGGTCTGGAACACGAGGTTGGCGCCGAGCATGCGCAGATGACGATGGGCGGGATGCTCGTCGTGCAGGGCGACCTGGGCCATGATCGAGTCGATCGCGATCGTGCCGGAGTGATTGGCGACGACGAGTGCGGCGGAGTCGTCGGGGATGTTCTCGAGTCCGGTCGTCTCGACGCGGAACCATGAGTGGTACAGCGGTCGGGCGAGCGCGAGGAGGACGCGATCGGTGAGCTCGGGGTCGAAGCCGAAGTCATCCACCGAGTAGTCCCCGCGCAGCCGCCTGCGCGCGAAGTCGATCCAGCCCTCCATCTCCTCGTCCGAGGGCGCATCTAGGTCCTGGGTCACGCTGGCATCCGGGTCGACGAGGATCTTCTTGCGCTTGCTGGGGGGCGAGTCGACGGCCGAGGACTCGTCGCGCTTGGGCGCATGCGGCTGGGGCCCGGTGTTGCCCACGAGCCGCGCGGCCTTGGAGGGCCCGATCGGCGGGTCGCCGTCGCGCGGCTCAAAGGGGATGACGTCGGCGTCAGGCAACCTCGGCCTCCTGTTCCTCCTCGGCACCACGGACGTAGGACATGAACGCCTCCTCCGTCGTGTAGGCCGGCCGGAAGCCCAGCCGATCGCGCATTGCAGTGGTGTCGAGCGCCCGGCCGTAGGTCAGGTAGCGCATGGCCTCGGCCGAGTAGTCGACGAGCCCGGCCTTGAAGATGCTACGTCCTACGACGGAGAAGAAGAGGGCAGGAACCGCAACCGTGGGGTGTCCAGTGCGACGCGCCGCCTGGGACAGCGTCATGACGCCCTCCCCCGCGATGTTGAACGTGCCGGTGCGGCGCTCCTTGATGGCGTACTGGAGCGCGGCGAGCCCGTCGTCCTCGTGGATGAACTGGACGCGAGGGTCGAAGCCGAGAACCGTGGGGATGACCGCCTGGCCGAAGTAGCTGGTCAGCGCGGTCTGCACCCGCGGGCCGATGAAGTTGGCGAAGCGCAGGGTGGTGACGGCCACGTCGGGCCGGCGTCGGGCGAACCCGCGCACGTACGTCTCGACCTCGGCGGAGTCCTTCGGCCAGCCAGACGACGGGGAGTGTCGAGGCTCCATCTCCTCGGTGAACATCGCCGGGTCCTTGGGGCCGGAGCCGTAGACCGCGGCGGTGGACTTCACGACGAGCTTGGTGACACTGGGCGTCCGCTGGCAGGCAGCAAGCAGCTGCATCGTGCCGATGACGTTGATCTCCTTCATCGTCGAGCGCCCGCCGGCCTGCTTGGGGGTCGCGATGACGCCCATATGCACGACGGTGTCGACGGCGGCCTCGCCGAGGACCTTCGCGATGACCGGGTTGCGGATGTCAGCGCGCACGAACTCGATGCCGTCGATGGGTGCATCGGGCGCGACGACATCGACGCCGATCACGCAATCGACATCCGGGTCATCGGCAAGGATCGCGGCCATTCGCCCGCCGAGGTACCGCGAGACGCCGGTGACCAGCACGGTGCGACTCATCGGCCCTCCTCACGGAGTCCTGGAACGGACTCCGCTACTTCTTGTTGCGACGCTGGACTCGGGTACGGCGCAGCAGTTTGCGGTGCTTCTTCTTAGCCATCCGCTTGCGACGCTTCTTGACCACAGAGCCCATCAAATATCCCTATCGCTACGTGAAAGTGCGAGCGGAAAGCTCGCAGGTGCAGGAACCCAGCCTAGCGGCGGCCCCCCGGGTACCGGAGGGCGCGGTCCTGAGGATCAGGCGGTCTCGACGAAGGAGTCGCGCAGGTAGTCGTGAACGGCCTGCTCCGGCACGCGGAACGAGCGGCCGACGCGCACCGCCGGCATGTCACCGTTGTGGACCAGTCGGTAGACCGTCATCTTCGACACGCGCATCACGGAGGCCACCTCCGCCACCGTCAGGAAGTGCACGTCAGACAGCGCCCGATCAGGGGTCGAGGACATTTCTTCACCGAACTCTCTGCCCCCGTCGCACCGGCTTCCCCTCCGGAGACACACGACATGATGGCCTTGCGAATGCTAGTGGCCGGTGAGGTCCTTGGGAAAGTTGATCGCCAAATTGGATGACCAAGCCTTCTGGCGGCGGCGCGCCGTCAGAACCAGAAGCCCGGCTCTGGTGTAAGGCCCCAGTGCGGATACACGGCATTTCGGGTGTCCATGACAGCGGCGTCGACGCCGTCGCCCGGGTCGAATCCCTGATCGAACGGACGCGGCCAGGGCTGTCGGCCGTCCGTCATCCGGCCGGGAGCCTGCCGGCCCAGGGCCTCGAGGACGAACTCGTGGAAGCCGTCCGGAATCGCCGTCTGCGGGTCGATGGGGCGACCCGACAGCTCGGCAATGAGGTGCGTCCAGGCGCGGGGAACCACGTTCACCCACTCGTAGCCCCCGCCGCCGACAGCGACCCACTTGCCGCCCGCGTACCGGTGCGCCCAGCGGTGCAGGGCTTCGAACGCCATGCGCTGGCCGTCGAGGGTGACCAGCAGGTGCGCGAGCGGATCCTCGAAGTGCGTGTCGACCCCGTGCTGCGTGACGAGCACCTGCGGGGCGAAGGCGCCGAGCAGGTCGGGCACGATGCCGTGCAGCGCGCGCAGCCAGCCCTGGTCACCCGTGCCGGCCGGCAGCGCCACGTTGACGGCCGTGCCGACGGCGCCGGCACCGCCGATGTCCGCCGGCAGGCCGCTGCCCGGGAAGAGCGACTTCGGGCTCTCGTGCAGGGAGATGGTCATGACGCGGGGGTCGTCCCAGAACATCGCCTGGACACCGTCGCCGTGGTGGACATCGATGTCGACATAGGCGACCCGCTCCACGCCCTGGTCGAGCAGCCAGGCGATGCCCACCGCGATGTCGTTGTAGACGCAGAAGCCCTCGGCAGCCCCTGGGAGGGCGTGATGCAGGCCGCCGGCGAGATTCACCGCGTGCTCCACGGCGCCCGAATGGACCGCCTGGGCCGCCATCAGGGTGGCGGCGGCCACCCGGCTGGCCGCCGTGTGCATGTTCGCGAAGACGGGATCGTCGTCGGTGCCCAGGCCCCGGGCGGCGTCATAGAAGTGCGGGTCGCTCGAGGCGCGGCGGACCGCGGCCACGTACTCCGCCTCATGCACGCGCAGGATCGCCTGCTCGTCCGCCGGCTCGACGGGTCCGAGGATCTGCACGTGGTCAGGCTTGAAGAGCCCGAACTCGGCGGCCAGGCGCATGGCCAGCTGCACGCGCACGGGCGCAAGCGGGTGTCCCGGGCCGAAGTCGTACTCAGCCAGTCGGTCGTCCCACACGACACCGACGCGGTCGGACACCCCTAGCCCCCTGACAGTTCGCGGCTGCGGTCCCGCGCCGCCGTGATGGCGGCCACGATGGACGAGCGGACGGCCAACTCGTCGAGCGTCGCGATCGCGGCTGCGGTCGTTCCGTTCGGCGATGTGACGTTACGCCTGAGGGTCTCGGCTGTCTCGCCGGACGACTCCAGCAGGGTGGCGGCGCCGAGGATGGTGTGGTGCACCATGTGCTGGGCCGTCGCCTGATCGAGTCCCAGGCTCAGGGCCGCCTCGATCATCGCCTCGGCGAGGTAGAACACATACGCAGGTCCGCTGCCCGACACCGCCGTGACGGCGTCCTGACGATCCTCCGGGACCTCGCACGACGGCACCCACCGACTCCAGCAGCTGCACCGCGAGGGCGAGCGCCGTCGGCGCGCAGCTCTCGCCAGGGCTCACCCCGGTGACGGCACGGTCGACCTTTGCCGGCGTGTTCGGCATGGCCCGAACCACGTTGACTCCCAGCGGAACCCGCTTCTGGATGAACGAGGTCGTGATGCCCGCGGCGATCGAGATGACGAGGCTGCCCGTCTCGACGAACAGCCCGACCTCGTCGAGCAGGGCGCCCATGTCCTGCGGCTTGACGACCAGGACGACCACATTGGCGCCGCGCACGGCGTCCGGCCCGTCGGCGAAGTCGATCGAGTACCGGCTCGCGAGCTCCTCGCGCCGCTCCGGCCGCTTCTCGACCACCGTGATCGTGGGTGTCGGCGTCACGTAACGCAGGAAGCCACTGATCAGGGTCTCGCCCATCACGCCGGCGCCCAGGACGGCGATGCGCATCGTCAACTCTTCTCCTCGTCTCAGGCGGTCGCGCCAGGCAGCAGCGATCGCACGGCAGCCGATATCGACGACGGCTGCTCGGCGAGGCCGCCGACCAGACGCTCGAACCACTGTGGACCGTAGGGCACGTAGACCCGCACCCGTTCGCCCGCCGCGCCGAGGCGCTCCTGCGCGGCCTCCTGCCGGCCGAGGTAGAAGGCGTACTCGTAGGTCTGCCGGGGACGGTCGAGGCGCCGCGTCAGTGACTCGAGGATCTCGATCATGCGCGGATCATGCGTGGCGAACGACGGGGTGCCCGCGCCGCGAAGCAGGGTCTTCGCGCACCGGATGTAGGCCTTGTCGGTCTCCGCGGGCTGCTCGTGCGCGATCTGCGGGGCCGCTCGGCGGCCGCCCTTCACGAGCCGCACGCGCCGGTCCGCGAGTCGGTGGCAGTCGACCTCGCTCCGCTTGAGGCTGGCCTGCACGGTCGCGCCGACCAGGAGTCCGGCGTCCTGCATGGCCGTCACCGAGTCGAGGGTCGCGTCGACGTGCTCCGCCGGGCCCATGCCCACCATGACGACGACGTGCGCGCGGGTGGCGTGCTCGCACAGCGCGCCGAGCCGGCCACGCGCCGAGTCCGGCGATCCCGACGTCAGGGACTCCGGGAAGACCGACACCTCGCCGACGCCGCCGAGACCGGCCTGCGCGAGTCGATCGACGAGGGTCAGGGAGTCGGCAAGTACCCCGTCGGCCGCGGCCTCCGTGTCGACGTGCGGCGCGGCCCGCTCCAGGCTCACCCATCGGCCACGGTCGGCCAGCTCGGAAGCGACGGCCATCGCGTCGTCGACGCTGTCGCCGCCGACCACCCGCCTGATCACGTCGCCGGCCAGCGGCGCCCGGCTGATCAGGTCACCCAGGGTCTCCTGGCGGGCAAGGGCGGCAAGGGCGTCGCGGATCATCGGTCAGGTCGTGCCGGGGCGGCGGGTGGGGTCGAGCAGCTGCTGGATCGCCGGTCCCACGAGCCGGACCACCTCGTCGTCGGTTGCCGACGCGAGCGGCTCGATCTTGAGCAGGTACCTCGTCATGGAGACACCCACGAGGTAGGACGAGATGAGCGTGGCGCGCAGGCGGGCGTCGGGCACCCCCACGGCGGTGACCACGGGATCGAGGACCGTTGCCTGCAGGTACTCCGCGACGACGCGCAACTGGGTCAGCGCCACGGGCGACCCGTCGGCGGACATCGCGGCCCGGGCTGCCGAGCTCGACACCGACGCGGTGCTCTCGGAGGTGAGCAGCTTGGTCAGGTCGCTGCGGACCTTGTCGTCGCCCATCAGCGTCAGGGTCATCGCGACGAGCCGCTCGCCCATGCCGTCGAGACCGGGCGCGATGATCTCGGGGACGGCCTTGGCCGGATCGAACGGCAGCCGGATGACGGCCGCGAGCAGGCGCTCCTTGTTGCTGTACAGCGACCTGACGACGCCGGGGGCGACGCCGGCCGCGGCGGCGACGGACTTGATGGTCGTGTGGGCATAGCCGCGGGACGCGAACGCCAGCCGGGCCGCCTGGACGACGGCGTTGGCGGCGTCCTGCGGCGAGGGTCCGGGCAGGCGCGGGTCGAGGGCCACGACTTCAGACTAGGCGCTGGCGGGCGAAGGCAAGCGCCTCCTCGAGATCGAGTTCGCGAGCAGCGCGATCGACCGCCCGGCGGGTGCTCACCTCGAGGATGACCGATCCGGCGAATCCGGTGCTCACGAGCAGGTCCAGCACTTCGGCGACCGGCTGGTCGCCACGGCCCGGGATGAGGTGCTCGTCGCGGGCGGAGTCCGTCCCGTCGGCAAGGTGCACATGAGAGAGCCGGTCACCCAGATCGCGCGGCCATCTCGATGGCGTCCGACGCGCGACACCGCGGTGTGCGAGAGGTCGAGGGTGGTGTCGGGGTAGTCGTCGTTGCGGACGTCCCAGTCCGGCAGGTAGGCGGCGATCGCCCCTGGTCCGGCCCGCCAGGGATACATGTTCTCGACGGCGAAGACGACGTCGGTCTCCGACTGCATCCGCTCCAGCCCGGTGACGAACTCTCGTGCGTAGTCGCGCTGCCACCGGAACGGCGGATGCACGACGACGGTGCGGGCACCGACAAGCTCCGCAGCCGCCTGGGCGCGCTGCAGCTTGCCCCAGGGGTCGGTGCCCCACACCCGCTGCGTGACCAGCAGGCAGGGTGCATGGATCGACAGGATCGGGAGCTGGTAGTGGTCCGACAGCGCCTTCAGCGTGTCGGGATCCTGGCTGGTGCCGTCGGTGCCGACCATGACCTCGACCCCGTCGAACCCGAGCTTGGCCGCGACCTCGAACGCGGCCGCCGTGGTCTCGGGGAACACCGACGAGGTCGACAGGCCGACCGCGATGCTCATGCCCGGCGCCAGCGATCGGTGATCAGCGCCGCGATCCACACCAGGACCGCACCGACGAGGCCGACACCGATCGCCACGGCAGTCGACTTGTCCGCACCGAGCGACAGAGCGAAGAACCTGCTCAGGAACGGGATGGCGAGGACGCAGCAGGAACGCGATCACCATCGAGCCCACGATGGCCAGCCGGATCCAGTTCAGCGGGCGAGCGGACTGCAGGAGGACCGAGATCGACACGATGAACAGGGTGGTCGTCGCCGCGCACTGGGCCGCGAGCAACGGCTCGTCCAGCTCGAGAGCGACCGCGTAGGTGATCAGCGAGGCCGCAGCGCAGATGACTCCGGAGGGGACAGCGAACAGCAGCACGCGCCGCATGAAGCCCGGACGGAAGCGCTCCGTGTTGGGCATCAGCGCCAGGAAGAAGGCCGGAATTCCGATCGTCAGCCCGCCGATCAACGACAGGTGCCGCGGCAGGAACGGGAAGGCCACCGCGAACAGCGCGGTCATCAGCGAGAAGATCACCGCATACGACGTCTTCGTCAGGAAGACGTCGGACACCCGCTCGATGTTGCCCAGGACCCGACGGCCCTCGGCGACGACGCTGGGCATGACCGACCACTTGTTGTCGAGCAGGACCAGCTGCGCGACGGCGCGCGTGGCACCGGCGCCCGAGCCCATCGCGATGCCGAGATCGGCGTTCTTGAGGGCCAGGACGTCATTGACGCCGTCGCCGGTCATGGCCACGGTCGAGTGGCGAAGATGCAGCGCATCGACCATGTCCTGCTTCTGGCTCGGAGTCACGCGCCCGAAGACGCTGCCGGCGAAGACGGCGTCGGCGAGGGCCTCAGGGTCGGTCGGCAGTGAGCGGGCATCCACGGGAGCGTCCGCCCCGGGCACGCCCGCCTGCTGGGCGATGGCGCCCACCGTGGCCGCGTTGTCGCCCGAGATCACCTTGACGTTGACGCCCTGCTCGAGGAAGTACGCGACCGTCTCGGCCGCGTCCGAACGCAGCTGCTGGTTGATGACGACCAGCGCCGTGGGCGTCACCGCACCGGTGCCGCTCTCGGCGGAGGGCGTTCCCTCGGCCCGGGCGAGAAGCAGGATGCGGGCGCCGTCGCCCGCCAGTTCGGTGGCCCGTTGCAGGACGAGGGCGTCGTCGGGCGTGACCATCTCGGGCGCGCCGAGGACCCACGTGCCCTGGGTCGCCGAACGAGGCCGCCGACCATTTGCGGGCGCTGGAGAACGGCACCGTGTAGGCCACCTGCCAGCCCGGGGCGGCGTAGGCCTGGGCGATCGCCTCGAGCGTCGGGTTGGGGTTGGCCTCGCTCGCCCCGAGCGCGCCGAGGACGCCGTGGAGCGCCTCATCGGTGAGCGAGTCGAGCGCGACGACCTCACGCACGCGCATGCCGGGCTCGGTCAGGGTGCCGGTCTTGTCGACGCAGATCGTGTCGACGCGGGCCAGCACCTCGACGGCCGGCATGTCCTGCACGAGCACCCGCTTCTGCGCCAGCCGGATCACCGAGACGGCCATGGCGATGCTCGTGAGCAGGACCAGGCCCTCGGGAACCATCGTGATGACGCCCGCGATCGTGCCGCGGACCGCCACCCGCCAAGGCAGGTCGGCCCGGACGAGCTGGGACCACAGCAGGAGCAGCCCCACGGGCACCAGGAGGAAGGAGATGCCGCGGATGAAGCGGTTGATGGAGTCGCGCAGCTCCGAGTTGGTCAGGTGGAACTTCTTCGCCTGCTCCGTCAGCCCCGACGCGAAGGAGTCGCGGCCGATGCGGGTCGCCTGGTACAGCCCGCTGCCGGCGACGACGAACGAGCCGGACATCGCCTCCTGGCCGGGCTCCTTGTCAACGGGGTCGGCCTCACCGGTCAGCAGGCTCTCGTCGATCTCGAGGCCATCGGCGACGAGCAGCACGCCGTCGACGACCAGCTGGTCGCCGGTCGCCAGGACGATGAGATCGTCGAGCACCACGTCGTGCGGGCTCACGGCCACGTCCGCCCCGTCGCGACGGACGACCGGCTTGGCCTCGCCGATGACCGCGAGCTTGGCCAGTGTGCGCGACGCGCGCCACTCCTGGATGATGCCGATGCCGGTGTTGGCGACGATGACGAAGCCGAACAGCGAGTCGTTGATGGGCGCGACGATCAGCATGAGCACCCAGAGCGTGCCGATCAGCCCGTTGAACCACGTGAACGTGTTTGCACGGATGATGTCCGCGAGGGACTCGGCTGCGCGCATCAGGCGCGGCGTTGACCTGGCCCAGAGCCACGCGCTCGGCCACCTGGGCCGCCGTCAGACCGGTCGCGTGATCGATCTGCGCGACCTCGGTCACAGGGGCAGTCCGTCCAGCCGGCGCAGGATGAGCCCTTCGCGCAGGGCCCAGGGGCAGATCACCAGCTCCTCGAGCTCGAACAGGTCCATGGCCGCCTCCGCGACGACCGCGCCGGCCACCATCTGCGGCCGACCGGCCCTCGGAGACGCCCGGGATCTTGCTCCGCTCGGCGACCGTCATGGCAGCCAGGCGCGGCGCGATGTCGCGCAGGTCCTCGATGCCGAGGGACCGATGCACGTGACGGTCCCTCGTGCGACGGTGCTGCGCCGGCGATGCGGGCCAGCTGCTTGAACGTCTTCGACGTGGCGACGGCGATCTGCGCGCTCGCCGTGACGGCGGACCCGTCCGACGACTTCCGCGATGCGGGCGCGCGCGTGACGGCGCAGCTCGCGAACCGACTCCTCGGTGGGCGGGTCCCCCTGGAGGAAGTCCCGGGTCATGCGGCCCGCCCCGAGCGGCACGGACACCGCGGTGTCGGGCTCCTCGTCGGTGCCGGACGCGATCTCGAGCGAGCCTCCGCCAATGTCGAGCAGCAGGATGCGCCCGACGGACCAGCCCAACCATCGACGAGCGGCGAGGAAGGTCATGCGGGCCTCGTCCTCGCCGGAGAGCACCTGGATCTCCAGACCGGACTGCTCGTGCAGCCGGCGCAGAACGTCCTCACCGTTGGTCGCCTCGCGGATCGCCGACGTCGCGAAGGCCATGACCTCCGTCGCGCCCTTGTCCTCAGCGAGCTTCTGGCCGTCCTTCATGAAGTCCAGCAGCGTCTCGACGGCGACCTCGTCGACGCTGCCGTCGGCATTGAGGTGCTCGGACAGCCGAAGCGGGATCTTCAGCTTGGACGCGGGGACCGGTGCAGCGCCGTAGTGCGCATCCACCAGCAGGAGGTGCACCGTGTTCGAGCCGAGGTCGAGAACGCCGAGTCGCACGGAACGAAACTATCGGCATCGACCCGCCGCTGCACGGGCGCATCGCCTTTGCCTGAACGTCATCCCCAGCACGTAGGCTGTCGGCATGCCCGAGGTTCCCCTTGACTTCCCGCGCCAGTGGGTGGAGTTCGACGATCCCGCCGACAAGCGCCACCTGATCAAGGCCGACCTCACCTGGCTCACCTCGCGCTGGACCTGCATCTTCGGGCGCGGCTGCGCAGGCATCGACGAGGCCCGTCCCGATGCGGGCTGCTGCGTCCACGGTGCGCACTTCTCCGGCAAGAAGGATCGCAAGCGCGTGGCCGACTGGGTCGACAAGCTCACCCCCGAGCTGTGGCAGCGCCACGCCACCGGCCACAAGAAGGGCTGGACCCAGCCCGAGGACGGCGGCGAGAAGACGCGTGTGGTCAAGGGCGCCTGCATCTTCCACAACGACGCCGACTTCGCGGGCGGCTACGGCTGCGCGCTGCACCACCTCGCAGCCGCCGAGGGCGTCTCCTACATCGAGACCAAGCCCGAGGTGTGCTGGCAGCTGCCCCTGCGGCGCTCCTACGAGAACAAGAAGTACGAGGACGGCACCGAGCAGCTCGTCGTGGTCCTCGGCGAGTACCAGCGACGCGACTGGGGGGCCGGCGGCCACGACTTCCCGTGGTACTGCTCGTCCAACACCGACGCCCACGTCGGCACGGAGCCGGTCTTCGTCTCCAGCCGCGACGAGATCGTCGCGCTGATCGGGCAGCCGGCGTACGACGAGCTGGCCCGCCTGTGCCGGGCGCGCGAGCTGCTCCTCCAGCAGAAGCGCTTCGACCTCGGTCTCACCCCGCACCCCGCCGACCCGAGGTAGGGCAGTGGCGAAGGTGCTGGCAGCAGCGTTCCGCTGCACGGACTGCGGCTGGACGGCCAACAAGTGGGTCGGCCGGTGCGGGGAGTGCCAGGCGTGGGGCACCGTCGAGGAGGTCGGTGCCGTCCGGGCCCGCACGACCAGCTCGACGACGACGAGCAGCCCGGCGGTGCCGATCGGCACCGTGGCCATCGACTCCGCGCGGGCCATCCCCAGCGGCAGCGACGAGCTCGACCGGGTCCTGGGCGGGGGCTTCGTGCCCGGTGCGGTCATCCTGCTGGCCGGAGAGCCCGGGGTCGGCAAGTCCACCCTGCTCCTCGACACGGCGGCGACGTGGGCCCGCTCAGGACGACGCGCCCTGTACGTCACCGGCGAGGAGTCCGCGGCCCAGGTCCGGCTGCGGGCTGAGCGCATCGACGCGGTCGCCGACGAGCTGTACCTGGCGTCGGAGTCCGACCTTGGCAGCGTCCTCGGCCAGATCGACGTCACCGTGCCGAGCCTGCTGATCCTCGACTCGGTGCAGACCGTGAGCAGCGGCCAGGTCGACGGCGCGGCCGGCGGGGTCACGCAGGTCAAGGAGGTCGCCGCCTCGCTCATCGCAGTCGCCAAGGCGCGCGACATCACCGTCGTCCTCGTCGGCCACGTGACCAAGGACGGCTCGGTCGCCGGGCCCCGCACGCTGGAGCACCTCGTCGACGTCGTCCTCACCTTCGAGGGCGAACGGCAGAGCCCGCTGCGTCTCGTCCGCGCGGTCAAGAACCGCTATGGACCGGCCGACGAGATCGGCTGCTTCGAGCTCGTCGACGACGGGATCGTCGGCCTGGCCGATCCCAGCGGCCTGTTCCTGGGCGACCGGCGCGACCCGGCCCCGGGCACCTGCGTGACCGTCACCATCGAGGGTCGCCGGCCCCTCGTGGCCGAGGTCCAGGCTCTCGTGGCGCCCACCAACGCTCCCCAGCCCCGGCGGGTCACCAGCGGCCTCGACTCCGCACGCATCGCCATGATGCTCGGCGTCCTCGAGCGACGGGCCGGCGTCCGGCTCGCCACCGCGGACTGCTTCGTGGCCACTGTCGGCGGCGTGCGCCTTGCCGAGCCGGCCACCGACATGGCGGTCGCGCTGGCGATCGCGAGCAGCGCAAGCGACACCGCACTGCCCAGCGGGCTCGTCGCCTTCGGGGAGATCGGCCTGGCCGGCGACGTCCGCCCGATCGGCTCCCTCGAGCGACGCCTCACCGAGGCCCAGCGACTCGGCTTCACCGACGCCATCGTGCCCGCCCGGGCGCTGCGGGCCCGGGGCGGAGCCACCCCGCCGCCGGCCGGGATGCGCGTTCACGAGGTCGGCACCATTCACGAGGCGATCGCGGCCGTCACCGCTCTCACCCGACGAGGGTCAGCCTGAGTGGTGTCGTGCGTGCGGCGCGGTCGCGTCAGTTGGCGGTCAGCGCGAACGGCGTCTCGGCGCTGACGACGCCGAGGTTCTTGCCGGTGAGCGCATAGCGCCCCGCCTTGGCCGCCGCGCCCTTGCCGTTGGGGCAGCCCTTCTGGGAGAGGTGGCCGTCCCAGGTGATGCTCGAGGCGACCTTGTCGCCCGGCTGCATCTTGATCACCTTGCTCTTGTCGCTGGCGTTGCAGTCGTCGCTTGACCAGACGTGGTAGCCACCGGACGTGATCTCGAGGGAGTTCGCCTTGGGCCCGACGTCACGCTTGCACGCCGCGTCGCCGGTGTTGGTGATCGTCAGGGTCAGCTTGGGGGTCGAGCCCACCGGGTACGTCGCCGCATCGGTCGTGGCCTCCACCTTGATCACCGCATCGGGGCACTCGGTGACCGTCGCCTTCGTCGGGGTGGCGCTGCCCGCACTGGACGGGACCGTGGACCCGTCCGGAGCGGCGGAGGCGCCCGACGGGGCGGCTGAGGCGCTGGGCGACGAGGCGCCGGAGCCACCTCCGCGCAGTGACCCGACCAGCCACCAGAGGGCGACGATGAGGGTGATCACGATGACCACGATGGCGGCCCGCCGAATCCAATACACCGTGGGCGGCTCCGGCCCAAGTGGGTTCATCAGCGAGCTCACGGGACCACGCTACTGCGCCAGCCGTTTCCTCGTGGCACGATCCCCGCGTGCCTGCCGAACCCTCCCCAGCCGGCGAGGAGCCCATCGTCGGTGCGCTGCTGGCCTGGTACGACGAGCACGAGCGGCCACTACCCTGGCGCTCAAGCTCGCCGTGGGGAGTCCTGGTGAGCGAATTCATGCTCCAGCAGACCCCTGTCGACCGAGTGCTGCCCCTCTGGCACACCTGGATGGACCGGTGGCCGGACGCGGCCGCGCTGGCCGGCGCGCCTCTCGCGGACATCCTGAGGGCATGGGGACGCCTGGGGTACCCGAGGCGCGCCAAGCGCCTGCACGAGGCGGCCCGCGCGATCGTCCGCGATCACGGCGGAGCGGTCCCCAGCGATCGTGCCGATCTGCTCGCCCTGCCGGGGGTCGGCGACTACACGGCGGCGGCCGTCATGGCATTCGCGTACGGACGGCGGTCGGTCGTCCTGGACACGAATGTGCGCCGCGTTCTCGCCCGGACCCTCGACGGACGCTCCGCGGCCCTGCCGCACGTCACCGTCGGCGAGCGCACGCGGGCGAACGAGCTCTGGCCGCAGGCCGACGACCGCAGCGCACGATGGTCGGCTGCGGTGATGGAGTTCGGTGCGCTGACCTGCATCGCGCGGGCGCCCCGTTGCGACGAGTGCCCGCTGGTCCACGACTGTGCCTGGACCGCCCTCGGACAGCCCCTCGGGGACCGGCCCGCGCGCCGGCAGCCGGACTACGTCGGCAGCGACCGTCAGGCCCGCGGTCACGTCCTCGATCTCCTGCGCGAGCGGACCGGATCCCTGACCCGCAGCGCCATCGAGCAGACCTGGCCGGACGTCGAGCAGGCCGGCCGCGCCATCGACAGCCTCGTCGAGGACGGGCTCGTGGCCCAGCGCGGACGAGGTCGGTTCGGGCTGCCCCGCTAGCCCAGGTCGCCGGTATCGCGCGGGAGCGGCTGACGGTCCGGCAGCCGGATCACCGTGCGGGTGCCCAGTGGGGCGTCGAGCTGCACATCGACCCAGGTGACGTCGCCGCCGATGCTGGACACCGGGCAGGTGGACTGGCGGGGCCGGGTGACGCTGCTGTCGAGCTCCACCCGGTTGCCCCGCTCGAACGCCGTGACGTCGATCGTGTCGTCACGGCACAGGCCGGTGGGCGGCATGGCGACCGCCACCTGGAGGACCGTGTCGTCCGTCGTCGTGCGGTACTGGACCGACTGCAGGCCGGAGGTCGTGAGCCCGAGGAAGCGCAGCGGACCCACCCCGCCCACGAAACCGGCCACGACGACCAGCACACCGACCACCGCGACGACCCCGATGAGCCAGGGCAGCCAGGCCGGAGCGCCGCGCCGGGGCGTGTCGAACTCGCGCATCCCGGGGATGAGCGGGCCGTTCACCACGGCGCGTCACCGCCCTTCGTGGCCGGGCTGGCTAGCCAGCAGCTTCGACCGAGGGTGCGTCAGGGCCCGCGGCCTCGATTGGCGGCGCGTCCGGCAGCTCGGCCTTCGGCAGCGCCGTGAACGTGAACGGCTCCTCGGAGTCATCCGTCGCCACGTCGACGAGCACGATCGAACCAGGGTTCATGTCGCCGAACAGCATCTTCTCGCTGAGCGGGTCCTCGATATCGCGCTGGATCGTGCGGCGCAGCGGCCGGGCGCCGAGGCTCGTGTCGTAGCCGCGGTGCGCGAGCAGCGCCTTGGCCGCCGGCGTCAGCTCGATCGCCATGTCCTGCTCCTCGAGACGCTTCTCCAGATTGGCGATCATCAGGTCGACGATCTGGACGATCTCGGTCTCGGTGAGCTGGTGGAACACGATCGTGTCGTCGATGCGGTTGAGGAACTCCGGACGGAAGTGCTGCTTGAGCTCCTGCTGCACCTTCGCCTTCATCCGCTCGTAGGCGCTCTCGTCGTCGTTCTCCGGCGCGAAGCCGAGGGTCTGGCCCTTCGACACGTCGCGGCTGCCGAGGTTCGTCGTCATGATGATGACGGTGTTCTTGAAGTCCACGGCCCGACCCTGCGCGTCGGTGAGGCGACCCTCCTCGAGCACCTGCAGCAGCGAGTTGAAGATGTCCGGGTGGGCCTTCTCGACCTCGTCGAACAGGACCACCGAGAAGGGCTTGCGCCGCACCTTCTCCGTCAGCTGGCCGCCCTCCTCGTACCCGACGTATCCGGGCGGGGAGCCGAACAGCCGCGAGGCCGTGTGGCGCTCGGAGAACTCGCTCATGTCGAGGGCGATGAGGGCGTCCTCGTCGCCGAACAGGAACTCCGCCAGGGTCTTGCTGAGCTCGGTCTTGCCGACGCCCGAAGGCCCGGCGAAGATGAACGAGCCCGACGGACGCTTCGGATCCTTGAGCCCTGCGCGGGTGCGGCGGATCGACTTGGACAGCGCCTTGATCGCCTGCTCCTGGCCGATGACGCGCTTGTGCAGCTCCTCCTCCATGCGCAGCAGCCGGGCGATGTCGTCCTCGGTGAGGTCGGACACCGGGATGCCGGTCATGAGTGCGAGGACCTCGCCGATGAGCTTCTCGTCGACCTCGGCCACGACGTCGAGGTCGCCGGCCTTCCACTCGCGCTCCCGCTCGACCTTCTCGGCGAGCAGCTTCTTCTCCTGGTCGCGCAGTGCGGCGGCCTTCTCGAAGTCCTGCGCATCGATTGCCGACTCCTTCTCGCGACGCACGGTCGCGATGCGGTCGTCGAACTCGCGCAGGTCCGGCGGTGCGGTCATGCGGCGAATGCGCAGACGCGACCCCGCCTCGTCGATGAGGTCGATGGCCTTGTCGGGCAGCTGACGATCGGAGATGTAGCGGTCGGACAGCCGTGCGGCCGCCTCGAGCGCGCCGTCGGTGATCGACACGCGGTGGTGGGAC
Organism: uncultured Actinomycetes bacterium; assembly: GCA_963755335.1. Classification (GTDB taxonomy): domain Bacteria; phylum Actinomycetota; class Actinomycetes; order S36-B12; family S36-B12; genus UBA10649. Next base: position 360,716 of record CAVWJW010000008.1, on the reverse strand, counting down.
TCGTACCGGTCGCGCAGGCCGCGCAGGATCTCGACGGTGTCCTTGACGTCGGGCGCCTGCACCTGGATCGGAGCGAAGCGGCGCTCGAGCGCTGCGTCCTTCTCGACGTACTTGCGGTACTCGTCGAGCGTCGTGGCGCCGATGGTCTGCAGTTCACCGCGCGCGAGCATGGGCTTGAGGATGCTGGCCGCGTCGATCGCGCCCTCGGCTGCACCAGCGCCCACCAGCGTGTGCATCTCGTCGATGAACAGGATGATGTCGCCGCGGGTCTTGATCTCCTTGAGGACCTTCTTCAGCCGCTCCTCGAAGTCACCGCGGTAGCGGCTGCCGGCGACGAGCGCGCCGAGGTCGAGCGTGTAGAGCTGCTTGTCCTTGAGGGTCTCGGGCACCTCGCCCTTGATGATGTTCTGCGCGAGCCCCTCGACGATGGCGGTCTTGCCGACGCCGGGCTCGCCGATCAGCACGGGGTTGTTCTTGGTGCGGCGCGACAGCACCTGCATCACGCGCTCGATCTCCTTCTCGCGCCCGATCACCGGGTCGAGCTTGCCCTCGCGAGCGGCCGCGGTCAGGTTGCGGCCGAACTGGTCGAGGACGAGCGAGGTCGACGGGGTGCCCTCGGCGGGCCCGCCGCCGGCTGCGGCCGGCTCCTTGCCCTGGTAGCCGCTGAGCAGCTGGATGACCTGCTGGCGGACCCGGTTGAGGTCAGCGCCCAGCTTCACGAGCACCTGGGCGGCGACGCCCTCGCCCTCGCGGATCAGGCCCAGCAGGATGTGCTCGGTGCCGATGTAGTTGTGGCCGAGCTGGAGGGCCTCGCGCAGCGACAGCTCGAGGACCTTCTTGGCGCGCGGCGTGAAGGGGATATGGCCGCTGGGCGCCTGCTGGCCCTGGCCGATGATCTCCTCGACCTGCTGCCGGACCGCCTCGAGCGAGATGCCCAGGCTCTCGAGGGCCTTGGCAGCTACGCCCTCGCCCTCGTGGATCAGGCCCAGGAGGATGTGCTCGGTGCCGATGTAGTTGTGGTTGAGCATGCGGGCCTCTTCTTGGGCCAGCACGACGACCCGTCGAGCCCGATCGGTGAACCTCTCGAACATGCCTCACTCCATCCTGATGCCACGCCAGTTGGTAAATGCTAACCGCGTCAGGAGTGGTCGGCTCCCGGCCGCGGCCTACCTGTCGTCCAACCGTGACCTAATGTCCGGTGTTCCCCACAAGCGGGCGCCCGACTACGCCAACCGCGAACAGAGAATTAACGTCACCGAAACGCCCCCACCCCGCCGCATCACGGGGCGCGAGAGGATGCGGGCATGAGCGCCACCCTGCAGGCCCGCGGCGTGGCGGCACGGCAGGGCGATCGTGAACTCTTCGGCGCGCTCGACCTCGTGGTCGCCCCGGGCGACGTCATCGGCCTGGTGGGACCGAACGGCGCCGGCAAGACGACCCTCCTGCGGATCCTCGCCGGACTGCGCGTCGCCGACGACGGCACCGTGACTGTCGCCCCCGCCGGGGCGCATCTCGGCTACCTCGCCCAGGAGCCCGACTTCTCCGCCGAGGAGTCCGTCATCCAGCACCTCGCCCGACGCACCGGGGTGGCCGCCGCCCAGGCCGAGTTCGACCGGCAGTCCGCCGCCCTTGCTGACGGCGGTGACGACGCGGCCGACGCCTACTCGGAGGCGTTCGAGACGTGGCTCGCCCTGGGCGCAGCCGACTTCGACGAGCGGCTGGCCGCGGTGGTGTCCCACCTCGGTGCCGACATCGACACCGCCCTGCCCATGACCGCGCTGTCCGGCGGGCAGGCGGCCCGGGTGGGGCTGGCCGCGCTGCTGCTCTCCCGCTTCGACGCCTACCTGCTCGACGAGCCGACGAACGACCTCGACACCGAGGGCCTGGACCTGCTCGAGGAGTTCGTCGACGGGCTGGAGGCGCCCGTCGTCGTGGTCAGCCACGATCGCGAGTTCCTCGCCCGCACCGTGACGACCGTCGTCGAGATCGACCGCAGCCTCCAGCGGATCTCGACCTACGGCGGCGGCTACGAGGCCTACCTCGACGAGCGATCCGTCGCCCGTCGCCAGGCGCGACTGGACTACGAGCAGTACGCCACGCGACGGTCCGAACTCGAAGCGAGGGCCCGCACGCAGCGCGCCTGGATGGAGAAGGGCGTCAAGAACGCCCGACGGAAGGCGACCGACAACGACAAGATCGGCCGCAAGTTCCGATCCGAGGCGACCGAGAAGCAGGCCGCCAAGGCCCGGCAGAGCGAGCGGATGATCGAGCGACTCGACGTAGTCGAGGAACCCCGCAAGGAATGGCGCCTGGAGTTCTCCATCGCGGCCGCGCCGCGCTCGGGGGCCGTTGTCGCCGTGGCGCGAGCAGCCACGGCCCGACGAGGCGGCTTCGTGCTCGGTCCCGTCGACCTGCAGCTCGACCTGCGCGACCGGGTTGCGGTCACCGGTCCGAACGGCGCCGGCAAGACGACACTGCTCGGGCTGCTGCTCGGGCGCATCGCACCCGATGCTGGCCAGGTGACGATCGGCTCGGGCGTGGTCGTCGGCGAGGTCGACCAGGCCCGCGCGCTGTTCGAGGGCGATGAGGCCCTCGTCGACGCGTTCGCGCGCGAGGTGCCCGATTGGCCGACCGCCGACGTGCGCACCCTGCTGGCGAAGTTCGGCCTCGGGGTGCACCAGGTCGGGCGGCTGGCGTCGTCACTGTCGCCGGGCGAGCGAACGCGCGCTGCGCTGGCCCTGCTGCAGGCCCGCGGGGTGAACCTGCTCGTCCTCGACGAGCCGACCAACCATCTCGACCTGCCCGCCATCGAGCAGCTCGAGGATGCCCTGGACTCCTTCGACGGCACCGTCCTGCTCGTGACGCATGATCGGCGCATGCTCGACACCGTGCGGCTGACCCGTCGCTGGCACGTCGACGGCGGCCAGGTCACCGAGATCCCCGCCGACTCCTGACCTCTACCCCGCCAAACCACCGGTCGACCCGCCCGCCGACCCGCCCGCCGACCCGCCACCCGCCCGACCCGCCCCACCGCCCGCCGACCCGCCCGCCGACCTTGAGGTTGTGGGGGCTGCGGGTGCCCCGGCAGCCCCCACAACCTCAAGGCGGACCGGCATTTGACACCGAGACGGATGCATGGGCTCGAGGCGGGTCAGGCGGGTCAGCCGACGATCTTGGCGCCGCCCACCGGGCCGTTCGCCCGACGCACCGTGCGGCACACACCGGAGGCCGTCAGTGCCACTGCGAGATCGAGCGAGTGCTCGTCGTCGCGGGCGATGAACGCGCAGGTGGGACCGCTGCCCGACACCAGCGCACCGAGCGCACCGAAGTCATCGCCGACCTCGAGCACCTGGGACAGCGACGGTCGAAGCGACAGGACCGCGGTCTGGAGGTCGTTGTGCAGCGCCTTGCCGAGCAGCATCGGATCCCCGGCCCGAACGGCCTGCATGAGCATGTCGGACACGTAGGGCTCGGGCACAGGTCGTGACTCACGCAGCCGATCGCACTCCGCATAGACCGCGGGCGTGGACAGGCCGTCCTCGGCCAACGCGAACACCCAGTGGAACGACCCGCGCGTGAGCACCGAGGTGAGGTTCTCGCCCTTGCCCGTTCCGATGGCCGTACCGCCGTGCAGCGCGAAGGGCACGTCGGCACCGAGATCGGCGGCCAGAGCGCTGAGGTCGTCGCGGTGGGTGCCAAGTCGCCACAGCGAGTCGCAGGCGAGCAGTGTGGCTGCGGCGTCGGCGCTGCCGCCTGCCATCCCGCCGGCGATCGGGATCGCCTTGCGGATGACGAGGTCGACGGCGGCCTCGACGCCGGCGAACTCCGCCAGCGACGCGGCGGCGCGGTAGGCGAGGTTCCCGTCGTCGAGCGGGAGCAGCCCCTCTCCCTCGCCGCTGACCGCCAGCGAGATGCCGGTCGACGGCCGACCACGGGCGATGACCTCGTCGTAGATACTCACGGCCTGGAACACCGTTGCGAGCTCGTGATAGCCGTCGTTGCGGACCGGTCCGACCGACAGCTGCAGGTTCACCTTGGCCGGCACCCGCACGGTGACGGACGAAGAGGACACGTTCATGAGGCTATTCCGAATCCCCGGTCGAAGCACTGCGCTCAGCCGCCAGAGCATCGCTGAGCCTGGCGAAGTCGGCGACGTCGAGCTGCTCGCCGCGCACGGACGGATCGATTCCGGCCGCGCGCAGGGCTCGCTCCGCTACGGCCGGCCCGCCGGCGAACGAGGCCAGCGCGGCCCGGAGGGTCTTGCGGCGCTGCGAGAAGGCGGCGTCGACGACAGCGAACGTCGCCTCGCGACCTGACGAGCACGCCGGCGGCTCATGCCTCGACATGCGCACCAGACCGGATTCCACGCGCGGCGCGGGCCAGAAGACCGTGGTGCCCACGTTGCCGGCCGACTCGATCGAGCAGTACCAACGCGCCTTGACGCTCGGCACGCCGTACACGCGACTGCCGGGGTCCGCGGCCAGGCGATCGGCTACCTCCTTCTGCACCATCACCAGAACGGTGCGGATGCTCGGCGCGATCGCCAGCAGGTGCAAGACCACCGGCACGGCCACGTTGTACGGAAGGTTGGCGACCAATGCGGTCGGCGTTCCCGGCAGCTCACCCAGGCGCAGCGCGTCCGCAGCGAGCACCTCGAGCCCAGACGCGAGCTCGGGCGCGCGCTCGGCGACCGTCCGAGGAAGGCGAGCGGCCAGCGCGGGGTCGATCTCGACAGCGGTGACCCGTCGTACGTGCGGCAGCAGCGCGAGCGTCAGACTGCCCAGCCCCGGGCCCACCTCGAGGACCTCGTCGTCCGCGTCGAGCCGGGCGGCGCGGACGATGCGCTCGACGGTGTTCGGGTCGATGACGAAGTTCTGTCCCCACTTCTTCGTCGGTCGGATGTCGAGCTCGGCCGCCAGCGCGCGCACATCGGTGGCGCCCAGCAGCGCACTGGACGACTCCTCGCTCACCACGCGCCGAACAACCGCTGGGCGTTCGCGTAGAGCAGGCTGCACATCGCCGCCTCGTCCAGTCCGCGCTGAGCCGCCATGAACCGGACGGTGTGCGGCATGAGATACGACGCATTGGGCTTGCCACGCTGCGGCACCGGCGTCAGGTACGGCGCGTCGGTCTCGACGAGCAGCAGCTCGTCAGGGACCGCGGCCATCGCCTCGCGGAGGGAGTCGTTCGCCTTGTAGGTGATCGGGCCGGCGAACGACATGTACCAGCCGCGCCGGGCGCAATGCGCGGCCATCGCGGCATCACCGCTGAAACAGTGGAAGACCACGCGCTCGGGTGCGCCATGGTCCTCGAGGACGGCGAGGACGTCGTCGTGCGAATCACGATCGTGGATCACCAGGACCTTGTCGAGGTCCCGGGCCAAGGTGATGTGTCGCCGGAAGGAGTGCTGCTGCGCGGGATGGAGGTCCTCCCCGGTGCGGAAGTAGTCGAGTCCGGTCTCGCCCACGGCTCGCACGACGTCCTCGCCCGCCAGTTCCGCGATCTCGTCGATCGCCTCGTCGAGTGCCCGCCGACCCTCGCGCTCCTCGATGCGCGCCGCATCGTTGGGGTGCACGGACACGCCGACGATCACGTCGGGTCGGGTCCGCGCCATCTCGACGGACTGCCGCGCGTACTCGACGTCGCAGCCGATCTGGACGACCTTGGGCACCCCGACCTGGGCCGCGAGCGACAGCAGCTCGTCGGGGTCGGGAACGGACTCGCCGTGCAGGTAGCGGTCGTGCAGGTTGAGGTGGGTGTGGGTGTCGATCACCGGTGCCGCTAGCGGTTCCGGCGCGGCGACCAGAGTCACTGGACCTCGTCGAGCCTGGGGAACAGGCTCGCGCCCTTGGTGACGTGGGTACCCGGAGGCAGCTGACGCCCATCGCGCGACGTCGAGCACGCGCTGGTCGGCGAGCGGGCCGAGTTCGGCGTGCGCCCCGAGCTGGTCCCACAGGGAGACCATCGCCTTCGGCATCACGGGGTTGTACAGCACGGCGAGCGCACGCAGGGCGTCGCAGATCGTGTAGAGGACGACGTCGAGACGTGCCCGGTTCGCCTCATCCTTCGCCAGCACCCAGGGCGCCTGCTCGGTGACGTAGCCGTTGACGAGGTCGACGAACTCCTTGATCGCCGCCAGCCCGGTGTGGAAGTCGAGGGAGCCCATCGATCGATCGGCGACCTCGACGGTCGTTGGCCAGCGCGTCGATGACCGACCTGCTCCGGCGCCGCGAAATCGTGCGCCGCGGGCAGCACGCCGTCGCAGTACTTGCCGACCATCGCCGTGGCCCGCGAGGCGAGGTTGCCGAGTCCGTTCGCCAGCTCGGAGGTGTAGCGGGCTGACATGTCCTCCCACGAGAACGACCCGTCCTGACCGAACTGGATCGCGCGCAGGAAGTAGTAGCGGAACGCATCGGAGCCGAAGTGGTCGACGATCTGCGAGGGGGCGATGCCCGTCAGCTTCGACTTGGACATCTTCTCGCCGCCCACGAGCAGCCAGCCGTGGGCGAATACCTGACGCGGCGGCTGCAGGCCGGCCGCCATCAGCATCGCCGGCCAGAAGACGGCGTGGAAGCGCAGGATGTCCTTGCCGACGAGGTTCACGTCCGGCGGCCACACCCGGTCGAACAGCTCGGCGTCCGGCGTGCCCGGCTCGGCGCCGTACCCGACGGCCGTGGCGTAGTTGAGCAGGGCGTCGAACCACACGTAGATGACCTGCTTCGGGTCCCACGTCAGCGGGATGCCCCAGCTCACACTCGACCGCGACATGGAGATGTCGACCAGGCCCTGGCGGATGAACGACAGGGCCTCGTTGTAGGCGCTGCGCGGCTGGATGGCGTCGGGGTTCGCCTCGTAGTAGGCGATGAGGCGGTCCTGGAAGGCGCTCAGCTTGAAGAACCAGTTCTGCTCCTCGAGCTGCTCCACCGGCCGGCCGTGGATGGGGCAGACCTGCTGGCCCTTGAACTCGCCCTGGCCCTCGACGAGGTCGCCGGGAAGCTTGAACTCCTCGCAGCCGACGCAGTAGGGGCCCTCGTACATCGAGTCGTAGACGAAGCCGTTGTCGCGCACGGCCTCCCAGAACTTCTGGACGCGCTCCTGGTGACGGGGCTCGGTGGTCCGGATGAAGTCGTCGTTGGCGGCGTCGATGGTGTCGAGCACGGGAACCCACGAGCCCTGGACCAGTCCGTCGACCCACTCCTGCGGCGTCACGCCGCCCGCCGCGGCGGCGCGCTCGACCTTGGTGCCGTGCTCGTCGACGCCCGTCAGGAACCAGACCTCCTCGCCCCGCTGCCGGTGCCAGCGCGTCGCGACATCGCCGGCGGTGGTGGCGTAGGCATGGCCGATATGCGGTGCATCGTTCACGTAGTAGATCGGCGTCGTGAGGTAGAACGCCTTCGCATCAGCCATGCGCCGATCCTACGGTCGAGACGGCTTGGCCTTGACGACTGCGTCGTACACCTCGCGACGGGGAATCCCCGCCTGCTTGGCCACCGACGCGATGGCCCCGCGACGGTCCTCGCCGGCGAGCTCACGGGCCACGACGGCAGCGACCCACGACTCCGGCGTGTCGAGTCCCGCAGCCGCCCGCTGCTCGGCCGCGTCGGCACCGGCCACCACGACCGTGATCTCGCCGCGCACGCCAGCCTCGCTCCATGCGATGAGCTCGATGAGCGAGCCGCGCTTGACCTCCTCGTAGGTCTTCGTCAGCTCGCGGCACACGGCAGCGCGGCGGTCACGACCCATCGACTCGCCCAGGGCCCTGAGCATCTCGGTGATCCGATGCGGAGCCTCGAAGAAGACCATGGTGCGGGGCTCCGCCGACAGTTCGCGCAAGCGCGTGGCGCGCTCCCCCGCCTTGCGCGGCAGGAAGCCCTCGAAGCAGAACCGGTCGACGGGCAGGCCCGACAGGGCGAGGGCCGTCAGGACAGCGGACGGACCAGGCAGAACGGAGACCGGCACGCCCTCCTCGATCGCCCGCACCACCAGCCGGTAGCCAGGATCGCTGATGGTCGGCATCCCGGCGTCGGACACGACGAGCACGGTGTCGCCCGCCTGCACCCGCCGGATGAGGTCCTCGGTCCGCTCGCGCTCGACGGCGTCGTAGAACGACTCGAGCCGGCCGTGCGAGCCGATGCCCAGGTCGGCGATGAGGCGACCGGTGCGCCTGGTGTCCTCGGCGGCGATCACGTCGGCCGTACCCAGCGCAGCCACGAGGCGCGCTGACGCGTCGCCAGGATTGCCGAGCGGCGTCGCGGCAAGGATCACCGTGCCCGTGGCCGGGCGCTCACCGTTCACGTGGCCATCCTGACAGCGTGCCTACTATTGCCGCGTGACCGCCACCGCGACTCCCGACGTCGACGAGGAGTCCGAGGGTTCGACGCCATCCGCAGCCGTCGCGGCACTGTCGCCGACACCCCGCCGGGACGTCGCCTCGCTGCCCGCCCGCCTCTTCCCGCCGATGCCCTCAGCGGGTGGCGCGGATGGCTCGGACCGATCGTCGTCACGATCCTCGGCGGCATCCTTCGGTTCGTCGACCTCGGGCGCCCGCACGCGATCGCCTTCGACGAGACGTACTACCCGAAGGAGGCCATCTCCCTCCTACGCTTCGGGTACGAGCGCACACTCGTCGACAAGGCGAACGACATCCTCCTGGCGTCCGACGGGAACTGGCGAACCCTTCCGATCTTCAAGACGACGCCCGAGTTCGTCGTCCATCCGCCCGTGGGCAAGTGGACGATCGCTGCCGGCGAGTACCTCTTCGGTGCGACTCCCTTCGGCTGGCGGTTCGCGGTAGCCGTGCTCGGCACCCTGTCGATCCTCATGACGGCCCGCATCGCCCGACGACTCACCCGCTCCGACCTGATCGGCACGCTCGCCGGCTTCCTGCTGGCGGTCGAGGGCATGCACATAGTGCTGAGCCGCACCGGCCTGCTCGACATGACGCTCATGTTCTGGGTGCTCACCGCCTTCGGGCTGCTGCTCATCGACCGCGATCGCACCCGCCGTCGGTTGGCCCGCATGGTCAGCGAGCACGGCATCGACCCGCTCGCCACGCGATGGGGACCACGGCTCGGCGTCCGCCCGTATCGCTGGGCTGCTGCAGTGGCGTTGGGCCTGGCCTGCGGCGTGAAGTGGTCCGGCCTGTGGTTCCTCGCCTTCTTCGCCGTCATGACCGTCGTCTGGGACGTGTCGGCGCGGCGGGCGATCGGCGTGCGCCGACCGTGGATAGCCACCGCTCTGCGCGACGCGCCGGCGGCGGCCCTGTCGATGGTCGCGATCGCCGTCGTGGTCTACCTGGCCACGTGGACCGGCTGGTTCCTGACGAGCGGCGGATGGGACCGGCAGTGGGCGGTCACCCACCCGCCGTCGATCATCCCCGCGGCCCTGCGCTCCCTGTGGCACTACCACGCCGAGGCGTGGCACTTCCACGTCGGACTGGACTCGGGACACGCCTACGCGAGCAACGCGCTCTCGTGGCCGTTCATGACCCGGCCGACCGCGTTCTACTACGAGAGCTTCAAGGACGGCGCGAACGGCTGCCCCACCAACAACTGCGCGGCGGAAGTGCTCGCGCTGGCCAATCCGATCATCTGGTGGGCGGCCATCTTCGCGCTCCTCCACCAGGTGTGGCGTTGGATCGCTCGACGGGACTGGCGGTCGGGCGCGCTGCTCGTTGCCATCGCCGCCGGCTGGATCCCGTGGCTGATCTACCTCGACCGAACGATCTTCACGTTCTACGTGATCGTGTACGTGCCGTTCATCGTCATCGCGGTGGCGATGTCACTCGGCACGATTCTCGGTCCGTCGACCGCCTCGATCGAACGGCGGCGCAACGGTGCGATCGCGGTCGGGGCGTTCCTGCTGCTCGTCGTCGCGACATCATGGTGGTTCTATCCGATCTGGACCGGACAGGTCATCCCCTACGAGGCGTGGCGTCTGCGCATGTGGATGCCGACGTGGACCTGATCGCGTTCTGAACACCCGCGAAAAATGTATCCGCGGCTATTTTCGTTGCGGCGCCGTCGATCGCGCCTCACCGCCGCGCGCCGACGCGCATCGCGTTTGGACCGTCACTAGCCTCGACGGCGGGTGGGCTTCATTTGAGACGCGTAACACAGTCGACACGGCTGCGGCATGCACGGCTCGGGCGTTGCGCCGTCCCTAACCTGATAACAGAGTCACTGCGGCCGCCGGCCCGCTCGATACCGCGTCCGCCAGGGCCGCAGTCTCGGACGGAGGTATGTGGTCATGACTGCGTCAATCCTGGGGTCGCCCCATCGGGCGATGATCGATCTGGCTCCAGGCATCTTCCGTCAGCGGCTCGTCGTCGAAGGACTCGTCGACGAGCCCATCGGTCCCGAGCACATCGAGGCCTATCTCTCCGAGCTCTCCGGCGTCCTCGACATGACGACCGTGCTCGCACCCATCACGCACCAGTCTGAACGATTCGGCTGGGCCGGCTGGATCCACTGGGAGACATCCGGCGCGCACTTCTACGCATGGGAGCAGCCGCAACTGTTCTTCAGCGTCGACATCTACACGTGCAAGTGGTTCGCCGCCGAGCGAGCCGTCGACTTCACCCGCACTTACTTCAATGCACCGACCGTCGCGTTCCGTGAGTTCTAGTCCAACTTCCCAAGGAGTCCAGCATGTCCAGCACCCTTACTCTCAAGTTCAACGTCCAGGGCGACGACCTCACTGCAGCACGCGAATGCGAAGCAGATGTCTTCCTCTCAGCGTTCGGCAACACCCGCGAGCAGCTCGCCGACGAGTACGGCCCCTATGAGGACCAGTCCATCTTCCTGAGCGTCACCGACGACGAAGGCCACACGCTCGGCAGCTGCCGCGAGATCGTGCCTGGTCCTGCCGGTCTGAAGACCGTCAACGACGTTGCTCGCGCTCCGTGGTTCGTCGACGGACCTCGTTCGGCACGCGCTGCCGGCGTCGATCCGACGCGGGCCTGGGACCTGGCAACGCTCGGCGTGCGCCGCGAGTTCCGCAGCCATCGGCTGATGGTCGGGATCGCCCTGTACTACGGCCTCTTCCGTTCGGCCCACGTCAACGGCGTGCCGGCGATCGTGTCGGTCATGGACGATCACATGCGTCGCACCCTCGGCGCCTTCGACGTCGACTGCCCGGCCCTGCCCGGCACGAGCACGGGCGAGTACCTGGGCTCCACGGCGAGCACGCCGGTCTACTACCTTGCGACGATGCTCGACGTGCAGCGGCGGCGCAATCCCGACGCGTACCGCCTCCTGTCACTGGGCATCGGTCTCGACGGCGTCACCGTTCCCAGCGATGACGCCTTCTGGCTGCCGAGCGATGCGCGCGATCTGCCGATGCGGATCGAAGCGGCCTGACATCAGGCCCTGAACGTCACCGCCGCCGAGACATGTCCCTCGGCGGCAGGGGTGCGGCCTCAAGCGGGACGACGTCCATCGGAACTGCCTCGACGACACGCACGGGGTCGGGCATTGCGCTGGTTCCGCGGACCCAGCCCTCGACCTGCGCACCCGGCATCGGCTTGGCGAAGTAGTAGCCCTGCAGCAGGTCGACCCCCAGGGACACGACCTCGGCGGTCACCTGCGCGTCCTCCACGCCTTCCGCCACGACCAGGAGATCGAGGGCGTGCGCCATGTCGACCGTCGAGGCGACGATGAGGCGGCTGCGCTCGTCGACGCAGACCGTCGACACGAAGCTCCGGTCCAACTTCAGTTCGTCGACGGGCAGGTCACGCAGGTAGGCCAAGGACGAGAACCCGGTGCCGTAGTCGTCGATCGAGATGCGCAGCCCGTGCTGGCGCACGTCGAGGAGGATCTCGCGCGCCCGCTCCGGATCAGCAAGGAAGCTGTCCTCGGTCACTTCGATGGTGATGAGGTGAGCAGGCAGCTGAGCGCTCTGAATGGTCCGGTACACCAACGGCAGCAGCTGTCCGGCGAGCAGCTCGGGCGGGGCGATGTTGATGGCGACATGCAGGTCGAGTCCCATCCGGTGCCACCGCGCCGCGTGCGCGATCGCACGGTCGACGACGACCTCGGACAGTTCCGCCATGAGTCCCGCGCGGCGCGCTACGGGCAGGAAGCCGGCGGGCTGGACCACCTGACCGTCGGGGCGCTCCCAGCGCACCAGCGACTCGAAGCCGACCACCGCGCCCGTCGTGTCCACCTTAGGCTGGAACCACACCGTGACCTGGTCGCTGCGCAGGGCCTTGCGCAGGTCCTCACCCATCTGCAGCCTGATGCGCGAGAACTCGTCGTGGTCGGCTCGGTACAGCTCAGCCCCCGTGCGGTTGACCTTCGCTTCGTACATGGCGACGTCGGCACGACGCAGGAGATCGGCCGCGCGGGTGTCGTCGGACTGCCGGATGGTGATCCCCAGCGACGCGCTCATGCCCAGGTCGAGCCCGTCGATGCGCGCTGGCGCCAGCAGCGTCCGCCGGATGCTCTGCGCCCTCTCGAGCAGCTCGATCTCGCCTTCGTTCCGGACAAGGATGGCGAACTCGTCACCGCCCACCCGCGCGAGCATCATCTGAGGCGGCAGGGTCGAGCGCACCCGCATGGCCACGAGCTCGAGAAGGGTGTCGCCGGCACTGTGCCCGAGGGTGTCGTTCACTTCCTTGAACCCGTCGAGGTCGAGCAGCATGAGGGCGAAGGGCTCGTGAGCGGCCAGCGCCACGTCGATCGCGCGAAGGACGGCGCGGCGGTTCGGCAGGCCCGTCAGGTCGTCGGTCCGAGCCAGTTGGAAGGCCTCGGAGGCCGCCAGCGAGTCGCGCAGGGCGATGACCATGCGGGCCGCCGTGGCCAGCAGCGTGATCACGGCGGGCAGGGCGACGGCCATGCCGAACAGTCCCTCCGGCCGCGACGATCAGGAGCGCGACGGACACCAGGAAGCTGACGACGAGGAAGATCGGCGAAAGGCTTCGCGACTTGCTCACCAGGGGCGGCCGCTCGCCGCAGGCGGCACCGACGATGAGGATCAGCGCCGCACCCCAGGCGAGGATCAAGTGTCACGGTGAAGGCGTAGGGACTCGACCCGAGGTTGAGGACCAGGCTTGAGTCGGCCACCGCGAAGACGACGAATCCGGCGACCAGGCTCAGCGTCGCCCTCGACCACGACCGCGACCCGAGGGCCACCTGGCCGATCACGAGCACGGCGAGCGTCAGGTCGATCACCGGATAGATGAGCGCCACCATCAGTGACAGCCCACCCTCGGGGAAGTACCGGGTGAACGGCGTGAGCAGGACGACGCTGGCGACCGCTGCGGCAGCACCACAGGCGATGGCAGCGTCGAGCCACGCCGACAGGGGATTGCCTGAGCGGTTGCCCGCATCGAGGACGATGAACGCGGCCATGCCGATGTATGACGCCAGGAAGAGCCACTCCCCCGGTGCCGGGAAGATCGCGGCGGCCTGGGAGTCGGCGGAGTTGACGATCACCGACCCGGTCGCCCACAGGACGACGCCGATGAGTCAGCGCGAGGAGGGCGAACCGTCGCTGGGGCCACACGCGCATGGCCACGAGCAGCCAGATCACGAGGATCGCGAAGATGGTGCCCTCGAGGATCAGGAGCACGATCTCGTTGATGTCACCCGACGAGGTGATCCCGACGGTGTAGCCGAGTGCGGCCGCGGCAACCCACACCAGACCGACGACCGGTCCCAGGCTCTTCACCAGTGACCGGTCGGTCAGCCACGCTGGCCTCGTCCCCGTCACACCACGGCCTCCGTCTTCACCCGAGCGGGCTGCTTAGGAGGGTATCGGCCGATTTCACCACAAGTGGACCCGACGAGCCGGGCTGGATGGCTGAACTGTGCCATTGGATGGCAGAAGGCCCGGGATGAACCCGGCACGCCCACTCACGCATGAAGGCCCGGATGAACCCGGGCACGCCCACTCACGCATGAAGGCCCGGGATGAACCCGGGCACGCCCACTCACGCATGAAGGCCCGGGATGAACCCGGGCCTTCCCTATCTCGGTGGAGCTGAGGGGACTCGAACCCCTGACCCCCTCGTTGCGAACGAGGTGCGCTACCAGCTGCGCTACAGCCCCTTGGCGGGGGAAAGGGTATCAAGGCCCGACACGGGCCGATCACACGCCTTTGGGGGTCGCTGGACTACTGGTTGACGACCCGGCGAGCGTCGTAGTCCTCGCGGACGACGGGGATCTCCGCGGTCTCGGCGCCGTGGTCGATGTCAGCCGCGTTGGCCAGAGGAGCGGCGGCGGAACGGGCGCGCATTGCCTGGGCGGTCTCGACCATGGCCGAGCCGGTCCACTCACCGGGCGTCGCACGGTCGATGCCTCGCGGAACGGCCGACGCACGGGGCGCGCTGACGTAGGTGGGCAGCGTCGTCGGCACCGCCTCCCACGACTGGTCGTCCTCATCCCACGCGTTCCAGCTCTCCCATTCCTCATCCGACTGGGCCGCGGCCGGCACAGCCGCCGCCGCGACCGGTGCCTCGCTGCGGCGGGCGGCACGAGTGGCGCGGGCTGGCCGCGCAGGGCGGGCCTGCCGGGCGGAGGAGCGCTGCGAGGAGGTCATGGCGGCAGCGATGACGAAGCCGAGCACCGGCAGCGCAGCCACGACTGGCACCCACTTCGGTGCCAGTCCAAGCATCGCGGCGACTAGGGTCACGAGCAGCAGGGCGGTCAGGATGCCCAGCACGATCGCTCGACGGGTCGCCGCGGACTGACGGGCCAGTTCGCGCTCGTACGACGGGTCGACGCCCTCGTTCGGTGTGGGACGGGTGCTGCGCGCCATGGAGACCTCCGGGACCGAGGATGTCATGGGGCCGGCGGACATGCTCATCGCGTACTGCGGTTGTCCGTGGCTGCCGAGGGATCGCATTGCCGAGCTGAACCGGGCGGTGGAGCGGACCTCGCTGATCTGGTCATGACGACGCAGCCACATGGGGATCAGTACCGCCGCCCACAGGGCGATGATCACTAGGTAGATCAGGCCCGTCACGGTCGTAACGGTATGGCGTGTCGCGGTGATTCCCCCGCAGGAAGACCCCTAGTAATCGGCGTGTCGCGTTGCAGCAATTCCGGCACAATGCGTGCGGTCACGCCCTCCGGCTTGACGCACGCAGGCGGGCGACGAGGCCCTCGGGAACCTCGTTGGCGTACACGACGAAGGTGATGTGGTCGCGCCACGCACCGTCGATGTGCAGGTACTGCTGACGCGGCCCCTCGCGACGCAGCCCGAGCTTCTCGACGACGCGCAGCGACGCCGCATTCTCGGGTCGGATGTTGATCTCCAGCCGATGAAGGCCCATCGACCGGAGGCTGTAGTCGCAGGCCATCGCGACGGCGAGCGGCATGATGCCACGACCCGCGACGGACTGGTCGATCCAGTACCCGACGTACCCGGCGCGCAACGACCCCCAGGAGATGCCGCCCACGGTGACCTGACCGACGAGCCCTCCCTGATACGTGAGGGCGAACGGCAACGTGCGACCGTCACGGGCCTCGCGGCGAAGGCGCCTGACCATCATCGCGAACGTGGGCGCCGAGTCGCCCTCGGCAACGGCCTCTGGGGGCAGCGTCGCCTCCCATGGGCGCAGCCACTCGACGTTCCGGCGCCTGACCTCTCGCCAGCGCGACGCATCGGTGAGCCGCAGGGGCCTCAGGGTGACGTCGCCCTCCGTGAGTGTCACCGGCCAGCGACGGGCGGCCACCCCCTACTCCGCGACGAAGGTGGTGAGCCAGGACTTGAGCTCGGCACCGATGTCGTCGCGCTCGCAGGCCAGCAGGATCACGGCTTTCAGGTAGGAGACCCGGTCACCGGTGTCGTATCGACGGCCCTCGAAGACGATGCCACGCACGCCGCCGCCCTGCTCGGCCGGCATGCCCGCGAGCACGCGCAGCGCATCGGTGAGCTGGATCTCGCCGCCACGACCCGGGGCCGTCGACTTCAGTACGTCGAACACTGCCGGGTCGAGCACGTACCGGCCGATGACCGCGAAGTCGCTCGGTGCAACCGCGGTGTCGGGCTTCTCGATGAGGTCGGTCACGGTGACGACCCCGTCTTCGGTCGTCGGGGTCACGGCCGGGCAGCCGTACAGATGGATCTGGTCGATCGGCACGCGCATCAGGCACAGGACGGAGCCGCCGAACCGCTCGCGGACGTCGAGCATCGTGCCGAGCACCGGATCTCGCGGATCGATGAGGTCGTCGCCGAGCAGGACGGCGAAGGGCTCGTTCCCGACGTGGCTCTCGGCCATGAGCACCGCGTGCCCCAGGCCGAGTGGATCGCCCTGACGCACGTAGTGGATCCGGGCCAGATCACTCGAGTGGGTGACGCTGGCAAGGCGTTCCTCGTCACCCTTGGCCTGCAGCACCTGCTCGAGTTCGAGGTTGCGGTCGAAGTGGTCCTCCAGCGGACGCTTCGACCGGCCGGTGATGAACAGGACGTCCTCGAGCCCGGCGGCCACTGCCTCCTCGACGACGTACTGGATGGCCGGCTTGTCGACGACCGGGAGCATCTCCTTCGGCGTGGCCTTGGTGGCCGGCAGGAATCGGGTCCCGAGGCCTGCTGCCGGGATCACTGCCTTGCGCACGCCCACTCCGCTCATGGTCACGACCCTAGAGGATCGGGCACGATGACCTTGTGGCTTCGAGCGGCGCGACCAAGGAGGACGTGCGGGCCGCGGTTCGGGCGCGACGGTCAGCCCGTTCCGAGCCAGTGCGCTCGTCGGCGGCCGATGCCATCGCGGTGTTCGCGCTCGAGGTGCTGCCCGACAGACCGCTTACCGTCAGCGCCTACCAGTCGATGGCGTTCGAGCCCGGGACGGCACCGCTCATCGCGGCGCTCGTCTCCCGAGGAGACCGAGTTCTGCTGCCGCGCATCGCCGGTGCGGAGCTGCACTGGGTTCCGATCACCCGCGACACCGAGTTCGCGCGCGGTCCCCTCGGGATCATGGAACCGGTCGGCCCGTCGCTCGACCCGGTCCCGTCACCACTGGCGCGCGCCGACGTCCTCTTCGTCCCCGGCCTCGCGGTGGATCGGCGCGGGCGCCGGCTGGGTCAGGGCGGGGGCTACTACGACAAGGCGCTTGCTGACGTGCCCTCCCACACGAACGGCGGCCCCCTGCGGGTGGCCGTGCTCTTCGACGACGAGGTGCTCGACGTCGTACCGAGCACGGTGCACGACTGTGTCGTCGACTGCGTGCTGACACCCGCGGGGGTCGTCGCCGTCGAGGCGCGTACCGCCTGACCCGATGACCTCAGGAGAGCAGCTGCGCGGACTCCCAGGTGACGAGGAAGGCGGCGACGCACATCGCGGGCATCACCAGGACGGCCCACCAGAAGACCGGACGCGCCATCGCCCAGAGACGGTCCGCCTCCCAGCCGAAGCCTGAGAAGGTCGTGAACGCGCCGCAGAAGCCGGTCAAGAGCAGCAGCCGCAGGTCTCCGGTCGTCAAGGCCAGGACGATGCCCGCGACCGCTGACCCCGACACGTTCACGACCAGCAGCCCCCACGGGAACATGTGCACGGCGTCGGGCCCGCTTGTGCGCGCGGTGACGAGCCGGTCGACGAGGAAGCGCAGGGGCGCGCCGATCGTGGCACCGACGATCACCGCGAGCATCGTCATGAGAGGCCCTCGCGGCCCGCGATGACGACCCCGAGCCGCACCGCCAGCAGGCCGGTCACCATCGTCCCCGCCGCGTAGGACAGCGCCAGCAGGACTCGGCCGCTGTCGAGCAGAACTCCGGTCTCGAGTGCGAACGCGGAGAACGTCGTGAAGCCGCCCAGGACGCCGGTGATCGCGAACGGCCGGAGCCAGTGCGGCCCGCGACCGACGAGCGGCGACGAGGCGACGATGCCGATGAGCAGGCAGCCGACCACGTTCGCCAGGAACGTCGCCATCGGCCACCCGCCTCGCCCGGCATCGACCAGTACGAGGGACAATCCGAAGCGTGCCAGCGAGCCGAGCACCCCACCGGCGGCGATGACGGCCAGTCGATTCACGGGGGGAACGCTACGGGGTACCGGATTGGACGTTCTCGTCATCGCGGGGCACAATTAGCACTCTGTCCCGTTGAGTGCCAATGGTGGCAGCTGACGTGGGAGGAAGCCCGTGCCGACATACGAGTACGCGTGCTCGACCTGTGACACCACGCACGAGATCCAGCAGAAGATGACCGACGCGACGCTGACCGACTGCCCCTCGTGCGGACAGTCGACCCTGCGCAAGCTGTTCACCAACGTGGGCGTCGTCTTCAAGGGGTCCGGCTTCTACCGCAACGACTCGCGCAGCTCGGCCAAGGGCTCGACGGGATCATCCGGATCATCCGGGTCGAAGGCCTCCTCGGGCAGCGGATCCTCCGGCTCCGGCAGTTCGGGCAGCTCGGGATCATCCGGCTCAGGCTCGTCCGGGTCGTCGGGCAGCGGATCCTCCGGCTCCGGCAGCTCGGGATCATCGGGATCATCCGGATCATCCGGATCGTCATCGACGCCGGCCAGCTCGTCCGGATCCTCGTCCGGATCCTCGTCCAGCTGACTGTGGACAACGGTTCGCCCCGACCGGCGAACCCCCTTAGCGTCACGATGTGCCCGACGCCCGGTCCCTTCGCCTGTCGACCGTCCCCGACCGAGTCCGTCGGTTCACGCGCCGTCGCCGACGGCCCCTGGCCGCCGCGCTGGCCGCCGTCGGCGTACTCGTCGCGCTGAGCAGCCTGCGCCAGCAGCCGGCCCCCGTCCTCACGAGCGACGGGCCGTCATCGCTGTCCAGCCTGGTGCAGCCGGGCGAGGCAGCCGTGCCCATCACGCTGTCGAGTCCGGGCATCGTGCGCACCCTGGCCCGCGGCCAGCTGGTCGACGTCGTCGCGGTACCGCGCGAGGGGGACGCCCGAGCCGTCGTCGTCGCGACCGCCGCGCGGGTCGTCGACATCCCCGAGGGCGGGTCCGCGCTGTCCGCGTCGTCGACGTCGGTCATCCTCGTCGCCGTGCGGCGCGAGGACGCTCTCGACGTAATCGCGTCGTCAACCCGCGACGTCCTCAGCGTGGCGATCCAATCCGCCGCGAGTCGCTAGCCTTCTGCCGCGCGCCGGGCTGGTCGGCGCACTCACGGAGGGCGCTTCCATGATCAAGGGCTTTCGCGATTTCATCATGCGCGGCAATGTCATCGACCTTGCGGTCGCCGTCGTCGTCGGAGCTGCCTTCGCAGCCCTGGTGGCCGCATTCTCGAAGGGACTCATCGAGCCCGTCATCGGCATATTCCTCGGCGGCGGTGTTGACGCCGGCAAGCTCGTCATCAACGGCCAGGTCATCGACTTCACGCTCATGATCAACGCGACGATCACGTTCGTGGCGACGCTGGCCATCATCTACTTCGTGTTCGTCTTGCCGATGAACAAGTTCCGCGAGCGCACGGGCAAGCAGGAGGTCGACATCGCACCCGCCGACATCCTGCTGCTCGAGGAGATCCGCGACCTGCTCAAGCAGCAGCGCTCCTAGGGCTCAGCCGCCGTGGTGCGGTGGCACGTCGGCGAGCAGGCGGGCATCCGAGCTGCCGAACCCGCCCGCCTCGTCGGTCGTGACGTCGGGCAGCAGGTCGACGACGACGTCAGCGCGCGCGCTGCGGCGTGAACCGACGTCGGTGAGCGCGTCGTCGATTGCCGTTCCGATCCGGATCAGCTCGTCGCGGGTGATCACGAAGGCGGGTGACACCTGCACCGAGCCGTCCGCGAGGCCACGCGTGAGCACTCCTCGGGCACGCATGCCACCGATGATCCGCGCCATGATCGTGGGATCGTCAGCCACAATCTCGGGACGCACCTGGACGGCACCGAGCAGGCCCGCCCCCGAGCGCACGTCGATCACATAGTCATGCCCGCGCAGTGGCGCCAGCGCCGCCGAGAGGGTGAGCGCGCTGGAGGCTGCCTTCGCGACGAGCCCCTCCGCCTCGAGGATGTCGAGGTTCGCGGTCGCCGCCGCGGCGGCCGACGCGTGGCCGGAGTAGGTGTACCCGTGTCGCCACAGGGTGCCGGGCCTGCTCCAGAACGGCTCGGCGACCTGGGCGCCGACCAGTACCGCACCCATCGGCAGGTAGCCGGAGGTCAGGCCCTTGGCCGTGATCACCACGTCGGGTAACAGCCCCTCGGAGGCGAACATCACGCCGGTGCGTCCGTAGCCGGTGATCACCTCGTCAGCGACGAACAGGACCCCGCGCTCCCGACAGATGGCGCGCACCGCCTCCAGGTAGCCGGTCGGGGCGATGTACACGCCGCCGGCGCCGATGACGGGCTCGCAGTAGAACGCCGCGACGTTCTCCGCACCGAGCTCGTCGATGCGGTCGGCCAGTGCCTGCGGGTCGTCCCACGCCACGCTGGACACGTGCTCGTCGAGCGGGCCGTACCCGTCGCGGTTGGCCGGGATGCCGGCCAACGAGGTCCCGGACAGGTGCATCCCGTGATACGCCCGGGTGCGGGAGATGATGTGAGTGCGCGAGGGCTGACCGACGAGGACCCAGTACCGGCGCACCAGCTTGAAGGCGGTGTCGACGCCGTCACTGCCGCCGCTGGTGAAGAACACCTTGGCGTCGGCCATGGGGGCCATCGTGGCGAGGCGGTCGGCGAGCTCGATCGTGGACTTCGTCGCCGTGTCGCCGAAGTTCGAGTACGCCGCGATCTCGAGCATCTGCCGCGCGACGGCGTCAGCGATCTCCTTGCGGCCATGCCCGACATTGCAGTACCAGAGGCCGGCCGTGGCATCGAGGTAGTCGACTCCGTCGACGGATCGGACATAGCAGCCGCTCCCCGACTCGATGATGAGCTCGTGACCGGCCACCAGGGCCATGTCGGCGAAGGGATGCCAGAAGGCGGAGGGCTGGGACACGCCGACAGCCTAGGCGAGGCGGGTACGGTCGGCCCATGAGTGGACGCGTGATCCTCTTCGGTGCCACCGGCTTCACCGGTCGCCTCGCTGCCGAGGCAATGACTCGCGCCGGGCTGGCCCCTGTGCTGGCCGGCCGCCACGAGGATGCCCTCATCGACCTCGTCGGCGACCTCGCCGGGCTCGGCCCTATCGATGCGGCACCGACGTGGCAGCGTGCTGACGTGACGGACCCCTCCTCGGTCCGGGCGCTGGTGCATTCCACCGACGACGTTCTTGTCTCGACCGTCGGTCCCTTCGTCAATCTGGGGCAGCCCGCGCTCGACGCCGCCATCGACGCGGGGTGTGCGTACGTCGACTCCACGGGCGAGTCCTCATTCATCGCCGACGTCTTCAGCCTGGGCGACGCGGCAGCGCGCATCACGGGTGCGCGGCTGCTGACTGCCTTCGGCTACGACTACGTGCCCGGCAACCTGGCGGCGGCTCTCGCCATCCGCGACGCTGCCGCGTCGCCGAGCGGTCCTGTCCGCGTCGAGGTCGGCTACTTCTCCCGCGGCGAGATGCAGATGAGCAGCGGCACCCGTGCGACGCTGGCGACGATGGCCGGGGCACCAGGCCTCGCGCTGCGCAACGGCCAGTTGGTGGATGTCGGCGGAAAGGTCGCCTCGTTCGATGTGAGCGGCCGCCGGCGGGAGGGTCTGGGCATCGGTGCGAGCGAGCCATTCTCGCTGCCACGCCTGGATGCGCGCGTGCGAGACGTCGATGTCTTCCTGGGCTGGTTCGGGTCGATGACCAAGGCCGTCAGCATCGCCGGCCAGGCGACCGGCGCACTCGCCCGCGTGCCGGGAGTCGGGTCGATCCTGCGCGCTGGAATGGGCCTCGCCGCCGGAAGTGCCACCGGGGAGGGGCCCTCGAAGCAGAAGCGCAGCGGCGCGGTGTCCGTGGCGGTGGCCCGCACCCTCGACGGCGTCGGCCGCGAGCTCAGCCGCGCGACCGTCGAGGGACCCAGCCCGTATGACCTGACCGCCGAACTGCTGGCATGGGCGGCCGCGATGCTCGTCACCCGTCAGGAGACGTCGATCGGCGCCCTCGGACCGGCTGATGCCTTCGGACTCGACGCCTTGGTGGCCGGCTGCGCGGACATCGGCCTGCGTCGCGTCGACTGATTCAGCGGCCGGCGACGGCGTGGGTCCTGCTCATCACGGTGTGGGCGAGCGCTCCGATGACCACGGCGCCGGCGGCCGCGGCGAGCGACCATCCCAAGGCGACGAGGAATCCCGACCGCCCCTCGATCTCGCCGGTTCCGGTCGAGAAGACGAGCACCGACGCGAATCCGAAGGAGGCAAGACGGGCCGCCTTCTCCACCGGCGGCCCGGCGAGGAGCATGCCGATCGCCAGGGCCGACAGCGCCCAGGGCACGAGCAGCCACCAGCCGGCATCGCGCAGTGCGATGGCCAGCAGGCCCTCGACCAGGCCCACCGCCAGCGCCAGGAGTCCGAACAGCGTCTGCCTCCGCCGTGACTGGGTCGAGTCGTTCGACGTGCCGGCCAGCAGCAGGTGCGCCCCTCCGAGCACGGCGAGCGCCAGGCCGATCACCGTGCCACTGAGCCAACTGCTCGTGGTCATGCCCAGGAAGGTCAAGGCGATCAGGTGTCCCAGCACCAGCACGACACCGACCACGACCAGGACGACCTGCACCCACCTGCGGTTCACGTTCACTCCCTCACAGTTCTACCCGGTTGATGCGAATCGTCGAGGTGACCTCCAGGACGAGCTGGTGGAAGGCCAGCCGCTTGCGCTCGGGCCATCCGGCGAGGAGGTGCTCGAGTCCTGACGCCAGTCGCTGCGACGCGGCCGTCGTCACTCGGCGACCGCGCGGGGTCAAGGTCAGCACGACCCGCTTCGCGTCACCTGCCGGATGCCCCGCTCGGATGAGCCCGCGGTCCACGAACCATGCGATGCGCTTGCTCACCGCGGCGTTCGACACGCGATTCGCCGCCGCCAGCGAGGACACGTCCAGCTCACCGTGCTGAAGCAGCGGCATGAGGAACGCCAGCTGGCTGTGCGTCAGGCCGAACTCCGTGCGCAGCACGTCCTCGGCCGCTGCGTCCAGCTCTCTCATGAGCGCATGGAGTGACTGGGTCAGCTCGAGCGTGGACACGCACTTACTTAACTAGTTAATTATCTGGCAGTCAACTCGGCGGCTCCGCGTATCCTTTCCGCGTGCGTGCGGACAAATGGCAGGCGAGCGCGACCGCTCACGCCGCTCGCGTCGAGCCCTGGATCGCCGGCCGCCGGGCACGTCGTCCACGGGGGCAGAAGAACGCCATCGAGGACTTCCTCTTCGACTACTACCCCTACTCGCCGAGCAAGCTGGCGACCTGGCACCCGGGGTACGGAATCGTGCTGGAAGGTGAGCGAGCCGATGCGTATTTGAACTTCAACGGCTATCGATCCGAGGGCGGAGGGGCCACCGCCGACCTGGCGTGGCTTGAGCCGCGCCGAGCCCGACTCGACGTGGCCATTCGCATCCTCACCGGGACGGCGACCCGCACTCCCGGCACGGGCTGCTTCGGCCTCCACGAGTGGGCGATGACCTACCGGCTCACTCAGGATGAGTTGCGCCACGCCTACCTTCCGCTGCGAGTCTCGCCAGACGAGGTCACAGCAACCGTTGACTCTGTCGGGCTGCGCTGCACCCACCTCGATGCGTTCCGCTTCTTCACCCCGGACGCGACACCCCTGAACGAGCACGAGCCCACCCGCCAGACGCAGCCGGACTTCGAACAACCCGGCTGCCTGCACGCCGGCATGGACCTCTACAAGTACGCATTCTGGTTCTCGCCGCTGGTGTCGTCGGACCTCGTCATGGACTGCTTCGAGAACGCGGCTCAGGCCCGCGAGCTCGACATGCGTGCCTCGCCGTACGACATGGCGCCCTTCGGACTTGACCCCGTCCGCGTCGAGACCCCTGAGGGTCGCCGTGAATATGCGGCGGAGCAGCGGTCACTCATGGAACGCACCGACCCCCTGCGCCAACGCCTGCTGACGGTGCTCCAGGGTCTCCAGGACACCGCCGACCGGGCGCCATTGCCGAGCGCGTCACACGGTGATCCGCGCCCCTGACTCAGCGGACCGCTCGATCGCGTCGAGTAGCCGGTGACGCCGGACGGCGTCGTCGAAGTCCGGGATCTGGTCGACCGCAGACGCGCCCAAGGCGAACCTTGCGTACGCCTCGGCCACATTCACCGCAGGCCCCGAAAGCTCGACGGCGGTGACGCGGTACTCGGTGGGGACCGGCATGACGACCATCTCGCCGGATGCCCCGCGAGCGCCACGCAACGTCAGCTCGGCTGCCTGCGCGTGACCTGAGGGAGCGGTGATCTGCAGGTCGCCTTCGGTCCCGTTGATCTCCCAC
Organism: uncultured Actinomycetes bacterium; assembly: GCA_963755335.1. GTDB lineage: Bacteria > Actinomycetota > Actinomycetes > S36-B12 > S36-B12 > UBA10649. Next base: position 336,460 of record CAVWJW010000008.1, on the reverse strand, counting down.
AGGAAGTTGGTGGCACGTGACGAACCTCCGCGATAGTGAGCGGCGACCACCACCTCGCTCACCAGGGTGCCACTGATCACCACCTGGTCGGCGATGTCCCTCGTCAGAGACTCCTGAGTCTCCGCGACGCGGTACGTCCTCCGCCGGGTCGCAAGCGTCGCGGTGACGTCACAGAATTCCCCGAGCACCCAGCACAGCGCATCGATCGCGTGCCCGAAGGGGATCGTGAGCACGTTCGCGCCGGACGACCGACTGTTCAGGTAGACGAGGTGCTCGGGATCCGATGGGCCCATGCTGCCGCTCGATCCCACCATGGTCGTCGACAGCACCTCGCCCACGAAGCCGCCGCGCACCAGGTCTCTGAGGTACCTGATCGTGGGCGACGACCTGGCCTGCAGGCCGACCGCCGTTCGGATACCGTGCTGGCGAGCGACGTCGGCCATGGCCTGGGCATCCGCCAGGCCGTTGCCCAGCGGCCATTCGCAGTAGACCATCTTGCGCTCGGCCAAGGCCGCATCCACGATCTCGCGGTGGTGCGGGACCTTGACGGTGACTGCCACCAGGTCCACGCGCGGATCCTGAACGAGCTGCTGCAGGCTCGCATAGGAGTGCGGGATGCCGAGCGCCCGCGCCGCGGCGGCCGCAGACTCGGCCGAAGTGCTCGCGACGCCGACGAGGTCGAACTCCGGAGCTGCCTGGAGGGCCGGGACATGCGCACGTGCGGCCCAGCTGCGACCGGGGGTCAGCCCGACGATGCCCACTCCGATCGGGCGCGGCGGCGGTTGTTCGGACATGCCGCCGAGGCTCTCATACCCGTCAGGAATTAGATACTTGTCATGGACACCAGTAAGTAGGTACCTTCGCCCAGATGAATCCCACACTTGCCCTGCTGAAGGCCGAGCGCGACATCACCCGAGTGATCACGTCCTACTCGCGCGGCGCCGACCGATACGACCTCGGGTCGTTCGGGACTGCTACTGGCCCGAAGGCACTGACCATCACGGCTCGTTCGTCGGCGAGCGTGATCCGTTCATCGACTTCATGACGACCACGCTTCTGCGCTTCGAGCGGACCAACCACTTCCTCGGGAACGTGCTGATCGACGTTGACCTCGATGCGGGCACCGCGCGGGCCGAGACGTACTGCGTGGCCTACCACCGGTTCACCGACGACGAGGGCCAGCTGACCGACATGACCGCGGGCCTGCGTTACGTCGATGCCTTCGAGCGGCGCGGCGAGGAGTGGAGGATCCTCGAGCGGGTCGTCGCCTACGACTGGCGGCGTACCGATGCCGCCTACGGCTCGACCGGCTTCTCGGACGCCTACGTGACCGGAGTGCGCGGCCTCAGCGACGCGGCCTACACGGTCGGCCTCTGAAACACCCCTAGCGCATTGGCAAATGCGCTACTTTGCCGTCATGCCTCGATTCTTCCTTGGGTGGATCCTCGGCCTGGCTGGCAACGCCATCGGGCTCATCCTCGCCACGCTGATCCTGCCTACCGACCAATTCTCCATCGAGCTGTTCAGCCTGAGCTTCTTCTGGGCCATCCTGATCTTCGCGATCCTCAGCGCGATCTTCACGTGGTTCGTCCTGAAGTTCATGCTGCGCAACGCTGGGTCCGCCGTCGCACTGACGGGCCTGGTCGCCACCTTCCTCGCCCTGCTGGTGACGTCCGTCATCTCGAGCGGGCTCGACATCAGCGGCTGGGGATGGATCTGGGGCACGCTGATCGTGTGGATCTGCGGCATGTTCATCTGGCTGATCCCGGGGCCGTGGCGCAACTTCAAGAAGGAAGACCGCCGCTAGCTTGCGTCACCAGCGCGGCAGGGCCTTCCCCGGGTTGAGGATACCCGCCGGATCCCACGCCTGCTTGATGCGCGCGTGCAGGTCGATCGCGACGTCGTCGAGCTCCCGGTGGAGTGCCTGACGCTTGAGGTTGCCGATGCCGTGCTCGCCGCTGACCGTGCCGCCGAGCGACAGAGCGACCTCAAGGATCCCTTCGAAGGCCTGCATCCCGCGCACGGCCGCGTCGGCATCGCCGCGCGGCATGATGATCGTGGGATGCAGGTTCCCGTCGCCCGCGTGACCGAACGTGCAGATCTGCACGTCGTTCTCGGCAGCCACGTCCTGGAACCTCAGCATGGCGTCGGCGAGGACGGACCGCGGCACGGACACGTCGTCGAGCAGCCAGTCGCCGAGCGCCTCGATCGCGGGGATGGCCATGCGCCGCGCGGCGAGCAGCTGCTCCCCTTCGGCCACATCCTCGGACTGGTACGTCTCCTTGGCTCCGCTGGCCTCACAGATGGCGAGCAGCTGCCTCGCCTCGTCTACCGCTCCGCCGCTGGCCGAGTCGGTCTGCGCCACCAGCAGCGCACCGGTGTCGAGGTCCAGCCCCATCGCCTGAAAGCCCTCGACCACGGCGATCGTCTGCTTGTCCATCAGCTCGAGCATGCTCGGCGTGAGCACCTGCATGATCGCCGAGACGGCGCGGCCCGCTTCCCCGATGTCGTCGAACAGCGCTACGCACGTGGCGGGCGGCGGCGGCAGCGGCCGCAACCGCAGGCGCGCCATCGTGACGATCCCGAGCGTGCCCTCGCTGCCGACCATGAGACCGGCGAGGTCGTAGCCGGCGACGCCCTTGATCGTGCGCCGTCCCAGTCGCGTGATGCGTCCATCGGCCATGACGACTTCGAGGCCGAGGACGGCCTCGCGCGTCACGCCGTACTTGACGCAGCACAGGCCGCCAGCATTCGTGTTGACGTTGCCGCCGATCGAGCAGAAGTCCTTGCTGGCCGGGTCCGGCGCGTACCAGAGCCCGTGGCCCTTCACGTGCTCGCGAAGGTCGGTGTTGAGGACGCCCGGTTGCGTCTCGACGTATCCGTTCGCCTCGTCGACAGCGAGCACCTCGGTCATCTTCTCCATGCACAGGATCAGCGAGCCGTCGATGGCGTTGCTGCCGCCCGTCAGTCCCGATCCGGCGCCGCGCGGCACCACGGGCACCCGATGCTGATGCGCTGCGGTCATGACGGCTGCCACCTGCTCCGTCGTGCGCGGGAAGACCACCCCGAACGGCTCCCCCGCAGCGGATCCGGTGGATCGGTCGCGCACGTATGAGGCAAGGCGATCGGGGTCGGTGACGACGTCTCGATCGGCGAGAGCACTCGCGCAGGCAGCCAGGACGGCATCCTCGGGAGTCACGCAGGAACGCTAGCGCGACGACCGACGGACGACACCGGTAGCCTCAACGAAGTGACCTCCACCGAAGAAGTGCTGCGACCGGGACTGGGCGAGACGCTCGCAAGCATGGGTGCCGCCGGCGCCCGGATCAGCGAGATCGATGCGAGTGAGGCCGGCGCCGGCAACATCTCGGCGTACCTGTCGTGGCCAGTGGAGTTGCGTCGAGCCTTCCCTGCCGTGGAGGAGATGGAACTGCCTTGGCATGTTCCGTCCCTCGCCGGCGGGACCGTCCTCGTCACGGGCTCTGGCCGACGACTGCGGCAGATCGTCGACGACCCGGAGGCCAACGTCGGGGCGCTACGCATCCACGCCGACGGGCGCACCGCCACGCTTCACACATCACCACGGCGGCTCTTCGAGCGGCTCACCAGCGAGCTCAACTCGCACCTCGCCGTTCACGAGGACCAGGTCTCCCGGCGGGGCCTGGAGTTCCACGCCGTGGTCCACGCGCAGCCACCGCACCTGACCTACCTCAGCCACGTGCCCACGTACCGCGACACAGCGGTGATGAACGCGCGCATCCTTCGCTGGGAACCCGAGACCGTTGTGGCCCTGTCGCAGGGCATCGGCGTCCTCGACTTCATGGTGCCCGGATCGGCGGAGCTGATGTCCGCCAACGTCGCCGGGCTTCGCGACCACGAGATCGTCCTGTGGAGCAAGCACGGCGTCATGGCGAGATCGGACCTGTCGGTGACGAGGGCCGTGGATCGCGTCGAGTACGCCGAGACCGGTGCGCGCTATGAGTACATGGATCTGGTGGCCGGCGGCCGCGGCCAGGGGCTGACACCCGACGAGCTCGCCGGTGTCGCCAGCACGTTCGGCATCTCCTCGCCCTGGGTCGACGCTGCTCGGTGAGCACTGCCCGCTCAGCCGGCGACCGCGGTCGGCGCGGCTATGCGAACACCGCAGCGAGTTCCGTCAATCGAGACGGGATGATCGAGTACCAGGTCCAGTAGCCCCGCTTCTCCTTGGCGAGGAGGCCGGCGTCGACCAGAACCTTGAGGTGATGGGACACCGTCGGCTGGCTCAGTCCCAACGGCTCGGTGAGGTCGCACACGCAGGCCTCACAGCCGTCCTTCGAGCGCAGCAGCGACAGCAGTTGCAGGCGGCCCGGGTCGGCGACCGCCTTCAGCAGCCGGGCGAGCTCCGCGGCCGTGTCGCGGTCGATCGGCTCGGCCAACCCGTTCGGGCAGCACGCCGGACCGGTCGCCTCGAGCACGGGCAACAGCCGGGTCGCCATCGGGGCCTCCGATCCGTATCGACAGTGATCAATGTCGATGGTAGCGTCTGAATCGATAATCGTCGATACGGAGGACATCATGTCGCGCATCCAGCTGGCCCTCAACGTCTCCGACCTCGAGGCGAGCATCGCCTTCTACTCGGCGATGTTCGGCGTGAGCCCGCACAAGCGCCGTCCCGGCTACGCGAACTTCGCCGTCGAGAACCCACCCCTCAAGCTCGTCCTCTTCGAGGTCCCCGAAGCCGATCGGGGCACGGGCACGGCGCACGCCCTCAACCACCTCGGGGTGGAGGTCTTCTCCGGCGAGGAGGTGGCTGACGCTGCCCGGCGCTTCGACGCCGCGGGCCTCGCCACGACGGGCGAGACCGACACGACGTGCTGCCACGCGCTGCAGGACAAGGTGTGGGTCCACGACCCGGCCGGTGCACCGTGGGAGGTGTACGTCGTCAAGGACGATAACCCGCTCACGCTGACCGAGAGCTCGTGCTGCACCACGGCAGCCACCAGCGCATGAGCGCTGACGCCAGCGCAGACCCGGTCGAACGCCACGTCATCGGGAAGTTGTCGACGCTCGACCGCTTCCTGCCGCTCTGGATCGTGCTGGCCATGGCCGCCGGCCTGCTGCTCGGCCGGGTCGTCCCGGGCCTGCAGGGTGCTCTCGATGCGGTGAAGGTGGGCAACACGAGCCTGCTGATCGCGATCGGCCTGTTCGCGATGATGTACCCCGTCCTCGCGCGCGTGAAGTACGAGGAAGTCGGCCATCTGGCCGGCGACAAGCGGATGCTCTACCTGTCGCTGTTCTTGAACTGGGTCGTCGGGCCTCTCCTTATGTTCGCCCTCGCCTGGCTCTTCCTCGCCGACTACCCCACCTACCGCACCGGCCTGATCGTCATCGGACTCGCGCGCTGCATCGCGATGGTGCTGATCTGGAACGACCTCGCCTGCGGCGACCGCGAGGCCGGCGCGCTGCTCGTGGCCATCAACTCCGTCTTCCAGATCCTGGCCTACGCGCTGCTCGGGACCTTCTACCTCGCCATCCTGCCGGGGTGGCTGGGCCTGGGCACGCAGGATGTGGCGTTCTCGACGTGGGACATCACCAAGGCCGTCCTGATCTTCCTCGGCATCCCGCTCGCCCTCGGCTTCCTGACCCGACGGGTGGGGGTCGCGCGCAAGGGCCGCGACTGGTACGACAACACCTTCGCCCCGCGGATCGCCCCGATCGCGCTGTACGGCCTGCTGTTCACGATCGTGGTGATGTTCGCCCTTCAGGGTGACGCCATCACGTCGGACCCGGCATCCGTCTTCCTCATCGCCGTCCCGCTGCTCATCTACTTCGCCGTGATGTGGTTCACGGCGATGATCTCGAGCAGGTCCCTGGGCCTGCCCTACACGCGATCGGCCACGGTTGCGTTCACGGCCGCGGGCAACAACTTCGAGCTCGCGATCGCCGTGTCCATCGGCGTGTGGGGGGTCACGAGCGGCCAGGCTCTCGCCGGCGTCATCGGGCCGCTCGTCGAGGTGCCCGCCCTCGTCGCGCTCGTCTACCTTTCCCTGTGGCTGCGTCGCCGCTGGACGTGGCGCCCGGAGATCTCACCCGTGAAGGAGCCGGCATGACCCGTAAGCCGTCCGTGCTGTTCGTGTGCGTCCACAACGCGGGCCGCTCGCAGATGGCCGCCGCCTATCTCGAGCACCTGTCGGGCGGTGCCGTCGAGGTTCTGTCGGCCGGATCCGCCCCCGCCGACAGCGTGAATCCCGCCGTGATCGAGGCCATGCTCGAGGAGGGCATCGACATCAGGGCCGAGCAGCCCAAGATCCTGACGACCGAGGCGGTCCAGACCTCCGACGTCGTCGTGACGATGGGATGCGGAGATGCCTGCCCGTACTTCCCCGGGAAGCGCTACGAGGACTGGAAGCTGGAGGATCCAGCCGGGCAGGGCACCGAGGCGGTGCGGCCGATCCGAGACGAGATCCGCTCTCGCATCCTCGGTCTCCTTGGCGAGCTCGGCGTCACTCCAATCACCTGACGAGGCGGCTCAGCCGCGCCACAGCGAGGTCTGGTCGGGCCATGTTCGCGGTGGCACACTCGTCGCCATGACGGAGCCCCTGGCTGCGGCATTCGCGCAGGCGGTCACGACGAAGGACTGGGACTCAGTCCGCGCCCTGCTGCACCCCGAGGTGGACTTCAGAGGCATGACACCGGGTCGGGTCTGGGATGCCGATTCGACCGACGACGTGATCGGCACCCTCTCCACCTGGTTCGATCAGGACGACGTCGTCGAGGGGGCCGACCTGCTCGAGACCGATGCCTTCGCCGACCGGCAGCGAGCCGGGTACCGCATGCGGGTCCACAATGCCGACGGCCTTCACCTTGTCGAGCAGCAGGCGTACCTGTCCGAACGCGACGGACGGATCGGCTGGCTGCGCATCCTCTGCGCCGGCTACCGGCCGGTGACGGAGTCCCTCGACCCCGACGCCAGCCGCCAGGCGAGGGTTCGCGCGCCGTTGCGGTCGGCTACAAGCGCCCCATAGACGTTGGGCTCCTGCCGATAGCCTGTCGCGCCATGAGCGTCGCGCTGGTCGTCCACCCCGGCAAGATCGGCAGTGTCACGCGGGCTCGCGCACTGGTCGAGTCAGCAGCTGCCTCGGTCGGGCAGCCGATGCCCACCTGGCTCGAGACGACGCCTGACGATCCTGGCCCTGGCCAGGCGCGGCGCGCCGTCGAGGAGGGGGCTACCACCGTCATCGCCTGGGGCGGTGACGGCACCGTCATGGGCGTCGCGGCTTCTCTCGTCAACACCGAGGTGAGCCTGGGCATCGTCGCCGGTGGGACCGGAAACCTGCTCGCCAGGAATCTTGGGATCCCCTTGGATACGCGCGGCGCCCTGGCGGTGGCGCTGACCGGCAGGGATCGCCGCATCGACCTGCTCGACGTGTACCTCGGTCGCGGACATCGGGCCCTCAGCGCGGTCATGTGCGGGATGGGCTGGGACGCCGACATGATGGCTGCGCCCGAGCAGTTGAAGAAGCGCGTCGGGTGGGGTGCCTACGTGATCGAGGGCGCGCGCAGCATCGGCAGGAAGCCCATGCGCCTGCGCCTGTCCGTCGATGGCGGGCCGGAGCAGCACCTGTACGGGCGCACCGTCCTGGTGGCCAACGTGGGCACGCTGGTCGCCGGCATCGATCTCATACCCGAGGCGCGGGCGGACGACGGACTGCTCGACGTGCTCGTCATCGATCCGTCCTCACCACGGGACTGGGCGAGGACGACTGCGGGAATCGTTCGGGGCAAGGGCGCAGAGTCGGACCCGTCACGGACGCACGTGCGCGGGCGTGAGGTCATCGTCTCGACGGGGCATGCGCGAGGACGGCAGATCGACGGCGACACCGTGGCCGACGGTCACGGCTTCCGCGTCGTGCTTCTGTCGAAGGCACTGTCCGTCCGGACTCCCTAACTGCCTGACCGTCTCCGCGACCCACACCATCCGACGCGACGACGTCACATGACCGCTCCATCCGGCCGCGGCGATTCCGGTCTCAGGCGGCGTTGCGCAAGACCGCGCCCAACTCCTTCAAGGACGGTCCCGTTGCGACCGGCGGACGCCAGCCTGTCCGTAGCACCGCGCGGGCCCGCTCCTGCACGCCGTCGAGCACGCCGGGCGGGGCCGTCATGGCAAGGTACGGCATGGCGGCGGCGGCGATCTGCGGGTCGACCTGCGCCGCGGCACACACGACGTCGGAGGGGATGCGAGCCTCGAGGTCGATGTCCTCGCCGGCGAACCGTCGCAGGAGGGTCTCGTCCCAGTAGACGTGGTCCTCGAACCAGGGTCGGATGTGCGTCGCGCACCATGTGTCGAGCTCGAGGGCGACGTCGTGCAGGTCGTTGCCCTCTCCGATCAGTCGCACCAGCTCGCGGGCCTGCAGCAGACCGAGCGACACGCCCCGCCCCGCGGCGGGGTTCGTCGTCGACACGGCGTCCCCGACGAACACCGCGCCGGGCAAGGGGATCCGGCCGTTGTCGTCGAGCTGCCCGCGATAGGTGTTCGTCAGTCCGGCGCCCGGCATCGCGTCCGTGATGGGCTCGAAGCGCTCCTGGTCGACCCAGGGGGCCAGGTGCGGCACCTGGGCCGCGACGGCCTCGAGCTGGGGTCCGGTGCGCAGGCCGGCGAGGGCGTGGTCGGAGGTGGGTCGCACGATGAGTACCGAGCTGGTCGCTGCGTCCTGGGGGAAGACGATGGCCAGGTAGTCCGCGTACATCGCGGCGCTCGGCAGGCCGGCCGGTGCGTCCTCGGGGTGCCGGGCGCGGTACATGCGGGCGATGTAGGAGAACCCGCAGCTGCCGCCCTCGACGGGCGCGCGCAGGTCGTCCGCGAACCGGCTGCCGCGCCCCGCCGCGCTCACGACGAGGTCGGCGTCCACGCGCTTCCCGTCGACGACGAGCCCGGTGACCCGGCCGTGCTCGCGAACGATGTCGTCGGCGTGCGCCGTCATCAGCGTGAGCCGCCGCTCGTGGCGGACGGTCTGGCGCAGCGTGCGCTCGAGCGTCTCCCGGCGGCAGGCCAGAGCCGTCGCCATCGTCCGGCGCCCCCGGGGGGAGCGCCGGACGCCCGCCCGCTGCGACCAGTGCGTCCCACAGGTCCGGAGCCAGGTCCAGCAGCACCTGGCGCAGCTGGGTGGCGGAAGAAGTGCGGCAGCGCGAACTGCATGACCCCGCGACGCTGCCACGGCCCGTCGCGGGTGGGCCGGGGTCGCGGTCGACCAGGAGCACCTCGTGGCCCTGACGGGCCAGCGCGATCCCGAGGACGAGCCCGACCGGGCCGGCACCCACCACTGCTGCGCGCATCGGGACCTCCCGGCTGCTACGGTGCACATGTTCATGTCACCGACGATGTAATGAGATCACTAATGGTCACCTCAAAAAGAACGGCTGTCAAGAGGCCGTACCAGTCGGTGCTGCGCGAGGAGCAGGCGCGGCGCACGCGCCGTGCGATCGTCTCAGCGGCGAGCGCGCTCTTCGTCGAGAACGGGTACGTCGGCACCACCGTGGACGCGATCGCGGAACGCGCTGGCGTCAGCCGCAAGACGGTGTTCACCTCCGTCGGTGGCAAGCCCGATGCGCTCAAGCTGGCCATCGACTGGGCTAACGTCGGCGACGACGAGCCGGTCCCCATGCTCGAGCGACCACACGTGCAGGAGGGGCTGCGCGAGCCCGACGCGCGCCGGGTACTGGCACTGTTCGCCCGCGACTACGTGCACATCGCCGAGCGCAACTTCGAGCTCTACAACGTGCTCCGCCAGGCGGTCGGGGCCGACCCGCAGCTACGCGAGCTGGCCGACGACCTCGACAGCCAGCGCCTCCGCGGCATGACGGCGCTGGCGGAGCAGCTGCAGCGGCGTGACTCGCTCCGGCCCGACCTCACGGTGGCGACGGCGGCCGAGATCCTGTGCGCGCTGACGGCTGAGGGCAGCTACGGCTGGCTCGTGCGGCGACAGGGCTGGAGCCCCGAGCGGTTCGAGGCCTGGTTCGCCGACGTGCTCGTGCACGCGCTCGTCGACCCGGCGTACCGGCCGCCGCGACGTCGTCGCACGGCCGACTGATGTCCGGCGACGGGCGTGCGTCGCCCCGCGTGAATCGCAGAAGCCACAGGCTGGACTCGTCACCCACCGGGCAGATGCCAGGGGCCGAGCAGACGCGCAACCATCCCAGAGCGACGAGGGTTTGACGCTTCCTTAGACTCTGTTTTCGGCTGCGACTTTGTCGCACCCCCCGGCTCCGTAGCTCAGGGGATAGAGCAGAGGTTTCCTAAACCTTGTGTCGCCAGTTCGATTCTGGCCGGGGCCACTCAGGCTGTCCCACCGTCTGCCAGCGGTCGCGCGCTCACAGCCCACCCCCCAGACCAGCGACGGGTGATGGATAGGACTCCTTGCGGCACCGCACGCATTCGAGGTAAGCGGTTCCCTCGTCCGTCAGGTGCTTGGCATACGTGTGCATACCGAGCCAGCAGCGTAGGGACTTTCGCGATGGACTCATCGGGTCGGACATTGGACCTCCACGCTCGACGCGTGTGCCGCCCCCCGGCAACCGGATGCACGAACGCTACGCCCGACACTGCCACACGGCCAAGACCTGAAAGGGCTTGTGCGCAGTTGCTGAAGGCACGACAGTGGGCACCACGCGTTCACTTCCCGAGGTCTCGCTGGAGGTCCCATGGACGTCTCCCCACTCGTGGTCGGCAGACGCGGCCTGGCCCGTCAGGTCATCGACTACGAACCGCAACCGGAAACCCGCACGCGGGCACTGGGTGTCGTGGATACCCTCGCCGCCCGATGGCCCGAGGGCCGCGCCCCGACGGTTGTCAAGGACGGGCCCGTCGACCCCGTCGCTCCACTGCCGCAGGCCGACTACGTCGTGATCGCCTGGACCGCCGCTGAGGTCCGTGCGCTCGCCGACGTGCTGACTCCGCGCGTGGGCCCGAAGTCATGGCACCCATACGCGCGCAACCTCGACCAACTCCTCCCCACGATCCGCAAGGGCGCTCCGGCACGCAGCGCCAAGCGACTGGCCAGCTGGTGCCGCACCAGCATCGGCGGCAAGTCGGTCCTGTGCATGAAGTCCGAACTCCATCTCAACCAGGACTCCATGCCCACGGGCGACGGCACCGCCACCCTCCCGGTCGCCGAGCTGTTCCGGCAGGTCATCGCCGAGGCACAGCCGAAGCTCGTCATCACCACCGGCACCGCTGGGGGCGCCATGGACGACTGCGACCTCGGCGACGTCATGATCACCCGCGCCGCCAAGTTCCGCCTCGCCGACGAGTTCCGCAACGAGACCTTCAACGGACAGGTGTTCCGGAGCAAGGGGAAAGTGCCGACGGCACAGCTGCCGCTCGCGACAGCCCTGCTCCACATCACGCAGACGGAGCTGCGCGAACCCGACTTCGGGGCGCCGACAACCCGCTACCAGCTGCCGAAGCTGCTTCCCGGGTACCAGAACACGCCGCGCATCCTCGTCGACGGAACGGACTTCCCGGCCTTCCATCCCATCCTCACCACCGACTTCTTCGAGTTCGGCACCAGCACCAACGACCTGGGTGCGCAGGGCTGCGGAGTCGAGATGGGCGACGCTGTCCTCGGGCTCGTGGCCAAGGAACTCGGCGCGAAGGCGCCGCGCTGGCTCGTCATCCGCAACGCGTCCGATCCGCCGATCAACGGCACGCTGCCGACATCCCCCGCCGTGCCGGACATGCAGGCACACTGGGCGGTCTTCTACTACGAGCAGTACGGGTACTGGACGAGCGTCAACAGCGCCATCGCCTGCTGGGCCGTCATAGCGGCCGACTGACCGGGCACGGTTGGATGGGTGCATGACCGACGCATCGAGCACACCCGTCGAGGCCAGCGGCACGTACACGATGGGTGCCGGAGGAATCGACCCGCTCACCGTCCGCCGACTCGGCTTCGGCGCCATGCGCATCACCGGCCCCGGCATCTGGGGCGAGCCGGCGAGCCGCGAAGAGGCCATCGCCGTGCTGCGGCGCGCGGTCGAGCTCGGCGTCGACTTCATCGACACCGCCGACTCGTACGGACCATTCGTCAGCGAGGAGCTCATCCGCGAGGCACTCCACCCGTACGACGACCTTGTCATCGCCACGAAGGGCGGGCTGACGCGTCAGGGTCCCGACCAGTGGCAGCCGGTGGGCCGGCCGGAGTACCTGCGCCAGTGCGTGCACATGTCGCTGCGTCGCCTGGACGTGGATCGCATCGACCTGTGGCAACTGCACCGCGTCGATCCGGCGATTCCGGCTGACGACCAGATGGGCGTGATCAAGGAGATGCAGGACGAGGGCCTGATCCGACACGTCGGGCTGTCGGAGGTCTCGGTCGCCGACACGAAGGCCGCTCGCGCGGTGCTCGAGGTCGTCACGGTGCAGAACCTCTACAACCTCGGCAACCGGCAGAGCGAGGAACTCCTTGACTACTGCGAGAGCGAGCAGATCGGCTTCATCCCGTGGTTCCCGCTCGGCGCGCGTGCCCTGGTGGCCGACGACGGCCTGCTGGGCCCGGTCGCTCGGCGGCTCGGTGCGACGCCGAGCCAGGTCGCCCTGGCATGGCTGCTGTGGCGGTCTTCCGTCATGCTGCCGATCCCCGGCACCGGGTCGGTCGCGCACGTCGAGGAGAACTGCGGCGCGGCGACCGTGACGTTGGACGATGCGGCGCTCGACGAGCTCTCGGGCATCGACTTCTGACTCAGCGCGGGGTTACCCACACCTTGCGGAGGGGCTCGTCGACGATCCAGGTGGTCGACGTTCCGGCCGTCAGGAAGCCGACGACACCGGGCCTCAGGGCCAGCTCGCTTCCGTCGGGCAGCACCACGCAGCCCGATCCTTCGATCACGACGAACACCTCATCCTGCTCGACGTCGATCGACGTGCCGCGCGGATGGGCCCACACGCCGACGTCCACGAAGGTCGAGTCGCCCAGCGTCGTGACGCCCGTGTCGAGGATCCCGTCGGGACATTTCGCCGCGGGGAGGTCGGTCCACTCGAGGTCGGCGGCGAGGGCGTCGAATGCCTGATTCATGCCCGCATCCTGCCCCAATAAACTCCCCGGAGACGTCTGGAAGGGAACTCATGCCGAACGCACGGCAGATCCTGCTGGGAAAGCCGAGCATGGCTGGGCTCACGGTTGCCGCCGGCGGCTACATGGCCGCCCTGACTCCCTCGCTGCTCCCGCACAAGCTGATGTTCCTGCTCCTCCTGACGGCGTTGGGCACCGTGACCGGATACGCCATCGGCACCACGGGCGCCTGGCTCGTCGCGAAGATCCGCTGGCGTCCGCGACAGCGTTGGGTCCGGGCGATCCGGTTCGTGATCGCGGCCTTCGTTTGGCTGGTCGCCCTGGCCTTCACTCCGGCGGCGGTCTCGTGGCAGGCCGAGCAGCAGTCCGCCCTCGACATGCCGGCGCCGCTGCCCTCGACCGTCACGCTCATCGTGATGACCGCGCTGATCGCGGCGGCGCTGCTGTTGATCGGCCGCCTCGTCCGGGTCGGCACTGATGGACTGGCCTCGCTCGTGGCCCGCATCGGCCCGCTTTCGCGCTGGCGCGCCAGCGGAGTCGCGAAGGGCACCACCCGCCCGACGGTGATCCTTCGGGCCGCGACTGCCGTCGTCCTGATCGCCCTCGGCGCGATCGGCATTCAGACCGGACTCTCCCTGCTCATCTCCTCCTACGACTCGGTCAACGCCGACGCGTCAGGGCAGAGCCCCACCAACCTCGGCATCAACAGCGGCAGCGCCCAGAGCAACACGCCATGGGACACCCTCGGCCGCGAGGGCCGCTTCTACGTCAGCAACACCATGACCCCGGCCAAGATCGAGCAGATCACCGGCACCGCGGCGCAGACGCCGGTGCGTGTGTACGTCGGCATGCAGCAGGGCGACACTCCCGAGGCCCGCACCGCGCTGGCGCTGAAGGAGCTCGACCGGGTGAAGGCGTGGGACCGGCCGTACCTCGTCATCTACGCAGTTACCGGCACGGGATGGGTCAACCCCGACGGCATCAACAGCCTCGAAGCAGTGACCGGTGGCGACGTGACCACAGTGGCGGTGCAGTACTCCGCCGTGCCGAGCTGGATCGGCTTCGTCGTCGACCAGGGCACGACGCAGATCCAGAATCGCGACACCGTGCACGCGATCGTCGACGCATGGAAGGCCAAGCCCGCCGACCAGCGCCCGCACCTCATCCTGTTCGGGGAGTCCCTCGGCTCGTTCGGCAGCCAGGCTGCCTGGACGTCCGCCGACACGGCGACCGAGGTCGCCGCCGACATCGAGAAGATCGTGTGGATCGGGCCGCCTGCCGAGTCGACCCTCTGGAAGGAGTGGCAGGCCACCCGCTCCGGCGGTCCTGCCTGGCAGCCGGTCATCGGCGACGGACGGATCGCGAAGGTGTACATCAGCCCGCAGGAGCTGAACGCCGCCCCCGGGACCACCGGGCCGGCGATCACCTTCGTCGCGCATCCCAACGACCCCGTCGTCTACTGGAGCCCGAGCCTGCTGCTGAAGGAGCCGGACTGGCTGAAGCCACCGCTGGGGCCCGGCGTGGCACCGGAGATGTCCTGGTACCCCATCATCACGTTCCTCCAGGTGGGCATGGACCTCATCAGCGGCGGCGAGCCGCCTGAGGTCGGGCACAACTACGCCGCCGGTATCGGTCCCGCCGTTGCCCTGACCGTGAATCCGCCCGGCTGGACGCCCGAGCTGACCGCGAAGCTGTCGGCCGCGCTGCCCGACCTGATGTACGTGACCGGCTGAACCTAGGGCTGCTCGACGATCTCGATGGTCTCCAGCGTCGGGTCGCTGCTGTAGGCGACGCGGCCGATCAGGCCCGCCGCCCGGATGGCCTCGACGGTCGCCTGGGTCACGCGCTCGCCGGGGGCCAGCAACGGCACCCCGGGCGGGTACGGGCAGAACTGCTCGGCGCTCACCTCGCCCACCGCGTCGGTCAGGCGCACTCGCCGATGCCGGGCGAAGAAGGCCTCACGGGGCGTCAGCACCACCTCCGGCTCGACCTGCCACACGGCCGTCGGCGCGAACGCCCGCGCGTCGCCTCGATGCGCCTCGACGATGCCGGCAAGTGTCTCCGCGAACTCGGCAAGGAACGCAGATTCGTCGGCGACCGTCACGGTGAGGACGACGGTGTCGCGATCGGCCGATTCGGGTCCGTGGCCGAGATCCCACAGCGCGTCGCCGACGTCGAGCCCGGAGGCTCCGGTGCCCGGCAGCAGCAGCGTGATCTTCGTCGGGTCCACCGCGCAGTCGGCGTTGTCGTCGTCGAGCACGACGAGGCCGGGCACCCGGGCCAGCCGACGCCGCACGCCGGCGACCGCATCGATGATCCGCTCGAGCGCCGCATGACCGTCACGCTCCATGACCGACCGGGTCGCGTCGATCGAGGCCAGCAGGGTGCCGGACGGTGACGTGGTCGCCGTGAGGTCGACGCACCTGTCCAGGTGCGCGCGGTCGACGAGACCGTCACGCATGCTGACCACCGCCGTCTGCGAGTACCCGAGCAAGGCCTTGTGCACGCTCGTCACCAGGACATCGGCGCCCTCGCTCAGCCCGCCTCGACCGAGGAAGGCCAGGTGCGCACCCCACGCCTGATCGACGACCAGGGGTATCCCCCTTCCGTGCGCGGCACCGGCGAGACTGCGCACGTCGCAGAGCGTCCCGATGTACGACGGCGAGGTCACGAACGCCGCGGTGACGTCGTCGGCAACGCCAGTGACCTGCGACGGGCTCACCCCGATGGGCAGGTGGAACTCTGGGTGCAGGGTCGGGAAGATCCACACCGGCCGAGCGCCGGATACGACGAGGGCGCCCTGCGTGCTGCGGTGCGACGTGCGATCGACCGCCACCGGGAGTCCTGGTCGAGCGACCGCGGACAGCGCGGCGATGTTCCCCTGTGATGAGCCACCGACGAGGAACCGGCTGTGGTCAGCTCCTACCTCCTGCGCCCACAGGTCCTCCGCGTCGACGAGGAAGTGACCGGAGAACGCATTGTCGTCCACGCCGCCCTGGAGGGGGACGTCGTCCCGCACCAGTGGCACAAGAAGGTCGGCACCGAGCGCGGCGCTGCCGTCGAGGTACTGCATCTTGTGGCCCGGCACCTGCAGAGGATGGCGACGGGCGGCCATTGCCGTGAGCCAGGCGTCGACCAGTGGCGTGCGCGA
Organism: uncultured Actinomycetes bacterium; assembly: GCA_963755335.1. GTDB lineage: Bacteria > Actinomycetota > Actinomycetes > S36-B12 > S36-B12 > UBA10649. Next base: position 320,257 of record CAVWJW010000008.1, on the reverse strand, counting down.
CACTTCGAGCCTCCGCATGGTTGGCTGGCCGGATGATGGATGCTCTCACGGCACCGACGGCCGTGCCGTGAGAAGAGTTCTCGTCGCGCCCAACGCCTTCAAGGGCTCCCTCACCGCCAGCGAGGCTGCGGCCGCGATGTGCGCTGCGGTGGCAGTCGTGCATCCCGAGTCGGCCATCGTCGCGCGGCCCATGGCCGACGGCGGAGACGGCAGCGTCGATGCCCTGATCACCGCCGGCTATGCGCGACGCGAGGTGACCGTTCGACTGCCCGACGGGCACCTGGGCACGGCACCGATCGCTCTCAGCGCAGGCACTGCCGTCGTCGAGCTGGCCAACACCTGCGGATTGATCCGAACGCCCGCGCACCTTCGGGCACCGATGACGAGCAGCACCCTCGGACTGGCGGATGCAGTCCGGGGGGCGATGGACGCCGGTGCCGAGCGCATCGTCATGTGCGTCGGCGGCAGCGCCTCCACCGACGGCGGCGTGGGTCTGTTGCGCGGACTCGGCGCGCGAATGCTCGATGCGGCCGGCAACGACGTCCCGGCGGGCGGTCAGTGGCTCGCCGACATCGACTCCGTCGACCTGGACGGGCTCGACGCGCGACTTCAGTCCGTGACTATCGCCGTCGCCACCGATGTGTCGAGCCCGCTGTTCGGTCCGAACGGTGCGGCATTCGTGTTCGCGCCGCAGAAGGGCGCGACCCCTGAGGAGGTCGCGCACCTCGACTCCGGCTTGCGGTCGTGGGCCGACACGGTGGAGCGTCTGACGGGTCGCGACCTGAGCGGGACCGCGGGTGCCGGCGCTGCCGGCGGCACGGCCTTCGGCGCCATGAGCCTCCTCGGCGCGACCGTCGTGCCAGGAGCCGTATTCATCGCCGACGCCATCGGTCTGGACGAGGCGGCGGCCGACAGCGACCTGCTCATCACCGGCGAGGGGTCGCTCGACGCGCAGAGCCTGCTGGGCAAGGGAGCCGTGCACGCGGCGCAGGTCGCGCACGCCCATGACGTGCCCACCGTGCTCGTGTGCGGACGCCTCGATGTGCCTGACTCGGCCTTGGCCGAGTGGGGGGTGGTCCAGGCCGGGGCACTCGTCGACATCGCGAGTCCCGACGATGCGATGGCGCATGCAGCCGAACTGCTGGCGCGTCGCACGGTAGAGCTGCTGGCCGCCGCGCAATCCGGTCGGCGCTAGCGCCCCTGGACTCGCAGAGCCTGCGCGCGAAGGTCGAGCTCGCGGAGCATGGGGCGTGCGATCGCGTCGGGAAGCCCCTCCTCGTCGCGCAGGCGTACCAGTTCCTCCTGCTCAGCGCGCACCATCGCCCGTGCCGCTGACAGCAGCTGCCCGGTCTCGATCTCCTGGGTGGTGTCGGCGGCGTGGGGACCGGAAGGCGGTGCCAGCCGTCGCTCGACGTCTCCGCGCAATCGTTCCGAGATCTCCGTGGCCAGCGGTCGGCCGGACTTCTCCGCCGCAGACTCCACGTCGCTCAGGCGCTCGAGCGCGGCACGAGCGAGCAGCACGTCGACACGCCTCAGCAGCGCAGCGTCGTCCTCGGGCTTCACCCCGATCAGGCGAGCGAGGGGTGCGAGGGTCATCGAGAGCAGCAGCGTGACGACGACGATGCAGAACGTCGTGGCGAGGATGAGCTCGCGATACGGGACCGCCTCGCCGGACGCGAACGCCAGCGGGATCGAGAAGGCCGCCAGGCCCGAGACCGGCCCCCGAGCGCCGGCCCAGGACACGATCGCCGCTCCGCGCATCAACTGCTTGCCATCGGTGCCCTGACGCAGGCTGCGCGCCAGACCGACCATGCCGAACACGAAGAGCGTGCGCGTGACGATCATCGTCAGGGTCACCGCGACGACGAGCAGCACGAGCAGACGCCTGGAGTCGTCGTCGAGACCCAGCACGACAGTGGGCAGTTCGATGCCCACGAGGAAGAAGGCGAGCGCCTGCAGCACGAACGTGATGTGCCGCCACACGATGGTGCTCTGGACGCGCCCGATGTGGCCCGGGTCCGAGTTCTGGGAATGCGCGATGACCAGCGCCGCGACGACGACGGCGAGGATGCCGGAGCCGTTCAGCTCCTCGGCGAGGAAGTAGAGGACGAACGGCGCCACCAGGACCAGCGCGTTGGACGCGACGATGTCCCGACTGGAGAGGATCACCCGCGCGAGGATCCAGCCGCCGACCCCGCCGACGGCCAGGCCCGCGACCACCGCCACGACGAAGATGCCGCCGGCCTCCAGGAGCGTGACCGAGCCGGCCGCGGCAGCGGCCAGGGCCACCTTCAGGGCGGTCAGCCCAGTGCCGTCATTGACGAGGCTCTCCCCCTCGAGGATCGACACCAGCCCTCGCGGCAGCCCGGCCCGGCGAGCCACGGCGCTGACCGCCACGGCGTCGGTCGGGGAGAGGACGGCACCGAGGGCGATGGCCATGGCCAGCGGCATCGCGACGATGAGCAGGGTCACGGCGCCCACGACGAGCGTCGAGGCGATCACCAGGCCGACGGCCAGCGCCAGCACCGGTCGGCTGACCTTGCGGAGGTCGAGGTAGGACGATCCCAGCGCCTCGCCGAAGACGAGTGGCGCGAGCACCGCGACGAGGATGATCTCCGGGTCGGGCGGCGCCGTCGGTCCGAACGGCAGGACGCCGACGACCGCGCCGCTGATGACCAGCGGGAGGGCGATCCCCCAGCCACGCTGCCGCGCGATCGCCGCGATCACGACGGCGATGACCGCGCTTGCGGCGAACGTCACGAATTCGTTGGACATGGCGCTGGAAGCCTACGCGGGGCGAACGAGCGCGACTTCGACTACAAGCGTCGCAACCGGTCCGGCGGTGCGACGCCGGCGGTCGAACTAGACGTCAGACGACCTGGAAGGAGCGCTTCGCCAGCCCGAAGAAGTAGCCGTCGATGGTCGTCTCCGCCGGTGCGCCCGGATCGGTGGCCGATCCGAGCGTGACGAACAGCGGGACGAAGTGCTCGACGGTCGGATGTGCGTACGGCATGCCCGGCGCGTCCGTGCGGTAGGAAGCCAGGGTGTCGACGTCCCCGGCATCGATGGCCTCCTTCGCCCACAGGTCGAAGTCGACGCTCCAGCCCGGCGGCTTTGCCTCCGGGCTCCAGTCGCGAAGGTAGGGCAGTCCGTGCGTGAGGTATCCGCTGCCGACGATCAGGACGCCCTGCTCGCGCAGCGGCTGCAGCCTTCGGCCGAGGTCCATCAGCTGCTTCGGGTCATGCGTGGGGATGGACAGCTGCAGCACGGGGATGTCGGCCTTGGGGTACATCACCTTGAGCGGGACCCAGGCGCCGTGGTCGAGGCCGCGCTTGACGTGCTGGTGCAGGGGCTGCGTCGCCGGGAACAGGGCCGAGACCTGCTTCGCGAGTGCCGACGCGTCGGGAGTGGGGTACGTCATGTTGAAGTACTTCGGGTCGAAGCCGCCGAAGTCGTAGATGAGGGGCGTTGCTGCGCCGGTCGCCGAGATGGCCACCGGGGCGGACTCCCAGTGCGCCGAGACGATCAGGATCGCCGTGGGACGAGGCAGCGCGACCGGACCACGCGGCGAGCTCGGCCGTCCACAGCCGGTCGTCGAGGAGGGGCGGGGCCCCATGACCGAGGTACAGGGCCGGCATCGGGCCGTCGTCAGGGGTCCAGGTCGTCGAGGTCATGGCATGAGTATGGCGAATATTAGTTGAACTGTCAATTACTCTACGGCTCGACTGGCGCGAACCCGGGACCTCAGCGAGGCTGTGCCCATGTCTGTTGACACCGCGACGGAAAAGTCCTCCACCCGTTCCAAGGCCGGCCGCCGCGCGGTGTGGCTCGCCGTCATCGTGGCCATCGGCTGGCTGCTCATCGGCAGCGCCGTCGGACCCGCTGAGCGGCAAGCTCAACGAGGTGCAGAAGAACGACAACGCGTCCTTCCTGCCCGCGTCAGCGGAGTCGACGCTGGTCGCGGACGAGGTCGCGAAGTTCAACGAGAACCAGTCGTTCCCGGCGCTGGTCGTCATCACGCGACCCGACGGCGGCACGCTCACCAAGGACGACCTCGCCACCGCGACCACGTTCGCGCAGGGAATCCCCGCGCTGCCCGTCGGCGACCGGCACCATCAAGGACTACCTCGACCCCGCCCCCGTCGTGCCGATTCCCTCGCAGGACGGCAAGGCGATCCTCATCTCGGTGCCGCTCAACGCCGACAAAGCCCAGGAGAAGATCGACGGCGAGCTCGCCCTCGGCGCCATCACGCAGTCGATCCGTGACTCCGCGGCGAAGGTGCCAAGCCTGCAGATCAACGTGACCGGACCGGTCGGCATCCTCGCCGACCTCATCTCGGTGTTCGGCGCCATCGACACGACCCTTCTGGGGGCGACGGCGCTCATCGTGGCGATCATCCTGATCTTCGTCTACCGAAGCCCGTTCCTGTGGCTGATCCCGCTGGTCGCCGCGGGGATGGCCCTCTCGGTCGCCAGTGCGATCGTCTACGTCCTCGCGAAGAACGATGTGCTCGTCCTCAACGGCCAGAGCCAGGGGATCCTCACGGTCCTGGTGTTCGGTGCGGGGACGGACTACGCCCTGCTGATGGTGGCGCGATATCGAGAGGAACTGCACCACCATGCCCTGCACACCGACGCCATGAAGGCCGCCTGGCGGGGCGTCGTCGAGCCGATCGTCGCGAGCGCGGCCACCGTCATCATCGGCCTGCTGTGCCTGCTGCTGAGCGAGCTCAACTCCAACCGATCGCTCGGCCCGGTCGGCGCCGCCGGAATCATCGGCGCTCTCGTCGTCATGCTGACCTTCCTGCCGGCGCTGCTCGTCATCCCGAGCATCGTGCTGCCGGTGCTCGCCTTCCTGGTACCGACCGTCATCGGCATCGGCCTCGAGCTTCGTGACCGACCTCTCCGTGGGGCCCTTCGCGGCGATCGGCGGCGTGCTGGCGCTCATCACCATCGTCGGGTGGATCGTCTTCGGGATCATGCGGATCCGCCGTCCGCAGTGGGGGCCGTTCTCGCGCGAGAAGTTCCCGCCGGGACGCTGGGCGTTCTGGCCCAAGGTCCCGCGCGAGGGCGAGCAGGACGAGCGCCTGACCGGCATCTGGTCCAAGCTCGCCGGCAGCATCGGGCGGCGGCCGCGGATCACCTGGATCGTCACCGCCATCGCCATGCTCATCCTCGCCGCGTTCACGCTGACGCTGAAGGCCGACGGGATCACCACGACCGAGGCATTCGTCGAGCGCACCGACTCGGTGATCGGGCAGGAGCAGCTCGCCGATCACTTCCCCGGTGGCCTCGGCACGCCCGCCATCATCATCGCCAACGAGAGCGCGGCCGCGGACGTCACCGCTGCTGCCAAGGCGACCCCGGGCGTAGCTGACGTGGCAGCGTTCACGGGCGTGCCGGCCGGCGTTCCGGGCGCTGACGCGCTGCCGCCGAAGGTCGTCGACGGCCGCGTTCAGCTGCAGGTGACGCTGTCCGATGCCGCCGACAGTCCCGCGGCGATCGACGCCGTCAAGCAGCTGCGCACGAACGTCCATGCCGTGCCAGGAGCCGATGCCATCGTCGGTGGCCAGACGGCGTCACAGCTGGACGTCGACGAGGCCTCGCTGCACGATCGCAACCTGATCATCCCGGTCGTGCTCGTGGTCATCTTCCTCATCCTGATGCTGCTGCTCAGGTCGATCGCCGCACCCGTCGTGCTGATCGCGACCGTGCTGCTGTCGTACTTCGCGACGCTGGGCGTGTGCGCACTGGTGTTCAACCACGTGTTCGGATTCGCGGGGGCCGACACGTCCTTCCCGCTCTTCGCCTTCGTGTTCCTGGTGGCGCTGGGCGTGGACTACAACATCTTCCTGATGACCCGCGTGCGCGAGGAGTCCATCAAGCTCGGCACCCGACCGGGCATCCTGAAGGGGCTGACCGTGACCGGCGGCGTCATCACCAGCGCGGGCATCGTGCTCGCGGCGACGTTCCTCGTGCTCGGTGTCCTCCCGCTGGTGTTCCTGCGCGAGATCGGCTTCGCCGTGGCGATCGGCGTCCTGATCGACACCTTCATCATCCGCTCGACCCTGGTGCCGGCACTCGCCTATGACATCGGGAAGCGGATCTGGTGGCCGAGCAAGCTCGCCAACGCGGAGCAGCCGTCAGCCGAGCCCGTGGCCGAGCCCTCAAAGGTCGGCTGACCTACGCCTGCTGCCCCGATCCGTCGGCCGCCGTCGGGTCGGCGGCGTAGATGACGTTGACGCGCGGCATCAGGCTGAACAGGTCGGGGCGGGGCACTGCTGCGCGCATAGGAGCCTCGGCCGCGGCAAAGGTGCTGTTGACGGCGTCCTGGTGCTTGCCGAACTCCGTCACGTCGGTGGACGCCGCGCCGAGGTACTCCTGCCACGCGTGGTTGTGCGCCAGGTAGGCCTTCTGCGCCGCCTCGATGTCCTTGTGCCAAGGCGCCACCGAGGCGGACTCCACGAGCTGGCCGCCGTACTTGACGCCCTCCAGCCCCTTTGCCGCCGCAGCCTTGAGGGCCGCATCCAGCGTCGCCTGATCAGCGGCCGTCGGCTGCGGGTTCGCACGGAAGGCCTGGATTGCGTCGGCGACATCCACCTGGGTGCTGGCCATCGCCCGTTCGGACACCTCGATCTGGGTGATCAGCTGGCGCATCTCCAGGTTGCGCTCCACCCAGTCACCGGCCACCAACCCCACGCCCAGGAGGACGATCACGAAGGTGACGAGGCCGGCGACCATGGGCACCCAAGGCCTCGCCTTGCGCCGGGGCCGCGGTGTGCCCCCGTTCTCGAGGTACTCCATCGGGGCGTCGCTGTGCGCGTCGGCATAGATCAGTGGGTCGGACACCCGGTCATTGTTACTCATGACCCCGCTAGCGTGTGACCGTGACCACGACCGAGCCCGCCACCTCGTGGCGCCAGCGGTACTCAACCCTGCGCGACCAGGTCCAGGCGGAGTACCGGGCGATTCCCGAGGGCACCCCGATCAGGCTCGCCAAGCGGACGTCGAACCTGTTCCGGCCACGCGGCACGACCGAGCGCCCCCGGCCTCGACGTTGCCGCCTTCGACGGCGTCCTGCATGTCGACCCGGTCCAGCGCACCGCCGAGGTCCTCGGCATGACGACCTACGAGCACCTGGTCGACGCGACGCTTCCCTACGGCCTGATGCCCATGTGCGTGCCCGCAGCTGCGCACGATCACGCTCGGCGGTGCCGTGACCGGCCTGGGCATCGAGAGCGCCAGCTTCCGCAACGGAACGCCCCACGAGTCGGTCATCGAGATGGACATCCTCACCGGCACCGGCGAGATCCTCACCGTCACCGGCAGCGCCGACGACCCGCATCGCGACCTGTTCTTCGGCTTCCCCAACTCGTACGGGTCGCTCGGGCTACGCGCTGCGGCTGAAGATCGAGCTCGAGCCGACGCGGCCGTTCGTCTTCCTTCGGCACGTGCGCTTCACGACAGCGGAGGCCATGACCGACAAGATGCGCGAGCTCGCGCGGACACCGTGAGTACGAAGGTCGTCCGGTGGACTTCCTCGACGGCACGGTGTTCGCGCCGTCCGAGCAGTACCTGACCGTCGGCACGATGGTCGACGCGCCTCCGGCGAACCACGGATCCCAGCGACTACACCGGAATGGACATCTACTACCGGTCCATCCAGCAGCGCACCGGCGACGTCCTGACGATCCACGACTACCTGTGGCGCTGGGACACCGACTGGTTCTGGTGCTCGCGGGCCTTCGGCGTGCAGAACCCGCGCGTGCGGCGACTGTGGCCGAAGTCCAAGCTGCGCAGCGACGTCTACTGGAAGCTCGTCGCCCTCGACCGCACCTACGACCTCTCCGCTCGCTCGGCGCGACTGCGCGGGCAGCCGGCGCGGGAGCCAGTGGTCCAGGACATCGAGGTCCCGATCGACCGGCTGGCCACCTTCCTCGAAGTTCTTCCACCGCGAGGTCGGCATCGAGCCGATCTGGGTATGCCCGCTCCGGCAGCGCGACCCGTCCGTTCGCTGGCCGCTGTACGAGTTCGACCCCGAGGTGCTCTACGTGAACATCGGCTTCTGGTCGACCGTGCCGCTGGCCGACGGCGTCGACCCGGACGACGGCACGGTCAACCGGCGGATCGAGGCAGGTCGTCACCGTCCTCGACGGCCGCAAGTCGCTGTACTCGCACCGCCTTCTACGACGCGCGACGTCTTCTGGTCGATCTATGGCGGTGACCGAGTACGCGCGGCTCAAGGAGCATACGATCCTGAGGGTCGCCTGAAGGGGCTCTACGAGAAGGTCGTGCGAGCGGCAGTAGCCGCCTGCACGTGCGAGGAGAGGCATGAGACTGGCAGATGCGTTCTCGATCATGGTTCCCGCGGAGCGCGGGTGTGGGCTTCCGCGCGTACGACGGTTCGACCGCAGGGCCGGCGAACGCCGACGTCATGCTCGAGATCCGCAGTCCGCGGGCGGTCCAGTACCTGGCCGGCGCACCGTCGCAGCTCGGCCTGGCCCGGGCGTACGTCACCGGCGACCTCGAGATCATCGGCGACGCCTACACCGCCCTGAGCCGCCTGTACCCCGTTGACTGGCTGAATCGCTGTCCTGGTCGGACCGGCTCACGCTCGCGCGCGAGTTCGCGCCGCTACGCCCTCAAGCGCCCGGCGCCCCCGCCGCAGGAGCGCACTCTGAGCGGCCGTCGGCACTCCAAGAACCGCGACGCCGACGCCATCCACCACCACTACGACGTCAGCAACCGGTTCTACTCCTGGGTGCTCGGCCCGTCGATGGCGTACACCTGCGCCGTCTTCCCGACGTCGGACGCCTCGCTCGAGACGGCGCAGGAGGAGAAGTTCGACCTCGTCTGCCGCAAGCTCGGCCTCGAGCCCGGCATGCGCCTGCTCGACGTCGGCTGCGGCTGGGGCGGCATGGTCATGCACGCCGTGAAGCACTACGGCGTCACGGCGATCGGCGTCACCTTGTCCGAGCAGCAGGCCGCCTACGGGCAGGAGTCCATCGAGCAGGCCGGCCTGACCAGCCAGGCCGCAGATCCGCTTCAGCGACTACCGCGACGTGGCCGAGTCCGGCTTCGACGCGATGTCGTCGATCGGCCTGACCGAGCACATCGGCCGCGCCAACTACCCGGCCTACTTCTCCTTCCTCCACGGCAAGCTGCGCCCCGAGGGACGCCTGCTCAACCACACGATCACCCGGCCGAACGACGACTGGGTCTCTCACTTCCGCAAGTCCTTCATCAACCGCTACGTGTTCCCCGACGGCGAGCTGTCCGGGCCCGGCCAGGTGATGACCGCGATGAACTCCGCGGGCTTCGAGATCCGGCACGAGGAGAACCTGCGCGAGCACTACGCGCTCACGCTGAAGCACTGGTGCGAGAACCTCGAGGCCCACTGGGACGGAGGCCGTCGCCGAGGCCGGCCTGGGCACGGCCCGCGTGTGGCGCCTGTACATGGCGGCATCCCGGCTCGGGCTTCGACATCAACATGATCCAGCTGCACCAGATGCTGGGCGTGAAGCTCGGGCCCGGCGGAGCGTCCGGCATGCCCCTGCGGCCGGCCTTCGATCGGGTCGCCGTCTCCGCCTGACCGATTTGTCCCCCGAATTTCGGGCCCTTCGACTCTTTTTTTCACAATGGCGCGACGTCGGCGTTGTCGGGCTGCAACGATGCGCGCGAAGACCAGGACGCCACGGGCGAACGTGTCATGACCTTGGTCACCGTTCAACCAGCCTGGAGGTGGGACGTGACTCTCACGCCCGACGTTGCCACGAATCCCGACGCTCTCGACGCCATGCTCGAGGACCCGGAGATCCGCCAGTCGCTCGCCGTCATCGTCGCCAACGCGCCCACCCTGGCGGCCCTGGCCGCCATGGGAACAGCGCTGCTGCAGCGCGGTCCCGAGCTCACCGACAACATCAACGGCATCGTGCAGTCCCTGCGCGACACCGAGGGCGGTGGACGGGCCGGGCAGCTCAGCAGCGCTGTCGGCGCCCTCGCCGAGCTGGCGCCCATGGCCGAGACCCTGGCCACGCGTTCGGAGACGGTGCAGGGCCTGCTCGACTCGGCGATCCTCCGGCCCGAGATCGTCCAGGTCGTGGGGACGTTCGGCGAGGCGGCGTTGGAGGCCGACAAGCGGACCCGCGGCAAGCAGGCCGAGGTCGGCAGCATCTTCGCTCTGAACAAGGTGCTCAAGGAGCCTGAGGTCCAGGAGACGCTCGCGTTCTTCGTGGAGTTCGCCCGGGTGTACGGCTCGCGGCTCCGGGCCGGCGAGTAGCCCATGCACGAGCTCTCCGTTGCGCACGCCGTGGTCTCCACGGTGGTCGACGCGCTGCCGACACCCGACACGCGGGTGCTGCAGGTGCGTCTGCGCATCGGCGAGCTGAGCGGCATCGTTCCCCAGGCGCTCGAGTTCGCGTACGACGTCGCGGCTCACGGCACCCCCCTCGAGGACGCCGCGCTCGTGATCGAGCGCAGCCCCATCGTCATCGACTGCCCCTCCTGCGGCGAGCAGAGGATCGCGTCGGCGCAGGACTTCCGATGTCCCTCCTGCGCCCAGCCGTGCGGGAACGTGATCGGCGGCAAGGAGCTCGAGATCCTCGACATCACCCTCGACGAGCTGGTGCCCTCGCCATGACCCCCCGCATCGTCGACCTGCGCAAGGGCGTCCTCGAGAAGAACGACCTTCTGGCGGCGAGCCTGCGGGCGCGGTTCGACGAGGCCGGCACCCGGGTGAGCAACTGGGTCTCGAGCCCCGGCAGCGGCAAGACGGCGCTGCTGGAGGCGCTGCTCACGACGGCGCTCGAGCGTTCGGTCTCGGCGGCTGCCCTCGTCGGCGACTGCGCGACCGACAATGACGCGCGGCGCCTGGCGCGGTCAGGTGCGCCCGTCCGGCAGATCGTCACCGAGAGCATGTGCCACCTCGAGGCGGACATGATCGCGTCCTACCTCGACGGCTGGGACCTCGCCACCCTCGACCTGCTCGTCATCGAGAACGTCGGCAACCTCGTGTGCCCCACGGCGTACGACCTCGGAGAGGACACCCGGGTGGCTCTCCTGAGTGTCACCGAGGGCGAGGACAAGCCGGCGAAGTACCCCCAGCTGTTCCATTCCGCCGATGTCGTCGTGATCACGAAGACAGATATCGCGGCGGCCGTGGAATGGGATCGCGACGCCGCACTGGCCGCGATCCGCGCGGTGAACCCGAACGCCCCGATCGTCGAGACCTCGTCGCGCACCGGCGACGGAGTGCTCGAACTGCTCCACATGCTGCTGGCACCTACGCCGACGAATCCATCACCACAACTGCAGGAGGCACCGTGACATCCGTGCTCTGGTTCCAGGGTGGAGCTTGCTCCGGGAACACCATGTCATTCATCAACGCCGCGGAGCCATCCGTCGTCGACCTGATCGTCGACTACGGCCTGGAGATCGTCTATCACCCGACGCTGTCGATGGAGATCGGCAAGACCGCACAGGACCTGTTCTGGGCCTATGCGAAAGGCGAGAAGGAGATCGACATCTTCGTCTACGAGGGGTCGGTCATCGAGGGTCCGAACGGCAGCGGTCGGTTCGACATGTTCGCCGGTCGTCCGATGAAGGACTGGGTCGACGACATCGCACCGAAGGCCGGCATCGTGGTCGCGATCGGCGACTGCGCCACGTGGGGCGGCCTTCCCGCCGTGCCGCCCAATCCGTCTGACAGCCGTGGCCTGCAGTTCGATCGCGGCGGCAAGCGCGGCGGGCACCTCGGGCCGGACTTCGTCAGCAAGCTGGGCCTGCCGGTCATCAACATCCCCGGCTGCCCGGCGCACCCGGACTGGATCTCGCAGATCATCGTCGCCCTGGCCGCCGGCCGGGTGGGCGACCTCGCCCTCGACGAGCTGCAGCGGCCGCAGACGTTCTTCACCTCCTTCACGCAGACCGGCTGCACGCGCGTGCAGTTCTTCACCTACAAGCAGGATCCGCCGAGCTTCGGCCAGGGGATGCGCACCGGCTGCCTGTTCTACGAGTTCGGCTGCCGCGGTCCGATGACCCACTCGCCGTGCAACCGCATCCTGTGGAACCGCCAGTCCTCGAAGACTCGCGCCGGTCATCCGTGCACCGGCTGCACCGAGCCCGGCTTCCCGTTCGGCGATCTGGAGAAGGACACCGTCTTCAAGACGCAGAAGGTCTCCGGCGTCATCCCGAAGGATGAGCCCGCCGGCATGGACGCGGCCTCGTACATGGCGCTCGCCGGCCTGTCTAGGGCCGTCGCCCCGAAGTGGTCCAAGGAAGACATGTTCGTCGTCTGACGAGCCTGCCCCGCTGACGAATCCGAATCCACAGGAGAGATACGCACATGACAACCATGGACCTGCATGTCAGCCCACTCGGGCAGGTCGAGGGCGACCTCGACGTGAAGGTGACGATCACCGACGGTGTCGTCACCGATGCTTGGACCGAGGCCGCGATGTTCCGCGGCTTCGAGATCATCCTTCGCGGCAAGGACCCGCAGGCGGGCCTGATCATGACCCCGCGCATCTGCGGCATCTGCGGCGGCAGCCATCTGTACAAGGCCTGCTACGCCGTCGACACCGCCTGGGGCACGTACGTGCCGCCGAACGCCACTCGGGTGCGCAACCTCGGGCAGATCACCGAGACACTCCAGTCGATGCCCCGGTACTTCTACGCGATCATGGGGCCCGACATGACCGCAGCGCAGTACGCCAACGCCTCCACCTACGAGGAGGCCGCGCGCCGGTTCGCCCCGTACGTCGGCACCAGCTACCAGACCGGCGTCACGCTGTCGCAGCTCCCCGTCGAGATCTACGCGATCTTCGGCGGCCAGTGGCCGCACTCGTCCTTCATGATCCCGGGCGGCGTGATGTGCTCCCCCACCCTGTCGGACATCACGCGGTCCACGGCTATCCTCGATCACTGGGGTCGTGAGTGGCTCGAGGGACAGTGGCTCGGCTGTTCGGTCGATCGCTACCTGCAGATCCAGACGTGGGAGGACTTCCTCGCATGGATGGACGAGAACGAGTCGCAGCACAACAGCGACCTCGCGTTCTTCTACCGCCACTCGATCGAGATCGGCCTCGACAAGTACGGGCAGGGCTACGGCAACTTCCTGGCCACCGGAACCTTCCTCAGCCCCGAGCTGTACACGAACCCCACCGTCGAGGGGCGCAACGCGGCCCTGCAGTCCCGCTCGGGCATCTACGCCAACGGCCAGTACTACGACTTCGACCAGGCGCGCGTCTCGGAGGACATCACGCACTCGTTCTTCCGTGGCACCGGCTCGCTGCATCCGTGGGAGGGCGTCACCGACCCGATCGACCCGGCCGACGGCCCCGCGCAGGGCAAGTACACGTGGGCGAAGGCGCCGCGGTACGACGTGCCCGGCCTGGGCTACGTGCCGTTGGAGGTCGGTCCGCTGGCCCGCCAGATGATGGCCAACCGGCCCGACGCCGCCGCCCACCAGGACTTCGATCCGTTCGTCGCCGACATGATCGCCAAGGCCGGTCCGAACGTGCTGACCCGCGTGCTTGCCCGCATGCACGAGGCGCCGAAGTACTTCCGTCAGGCACAGCAGTGGATCAAGGACATCGACCTGCACGACGACTTCTACACCAAGCCGGCCGAGCCGCAGTCGGGCAAGGGATTCGGCGCGACGGAGGCCGCTCGCGGGGCTCTTGCCGACTGGATCGTCATCGAGGACGGCAAGATCGCCAACTACCAGGTGATCACGCCGACCGCGTGGAACATCGGCCCGCGCGACGGCGCCGAGAACCACGGCCCCATGGAGAAGGCGTTCATCGGCGCTCCTGTCGAGAACCCCGACTTCCCGGTCGAGCTCGCGCAGGTCGCGCACAGCTACGACTCGTGCCTGGTCTGCACCGTCCATGCCTACGACGGAAAGACCGGTCGCGAGCTGGCCAAGTTCCGGATGGGTGGCGGCTGATCTACGCGCCACCCCCTACCGACACTTTGGTGGTCGGCTGCGGCAACCTCCTGAGGGGGGACGACGCAGCCGGCCCCATCCTTGTCCGGTTGCTTGCCGACCGGGAGCTTCCGGACGGAGTGCGCCTTGTCGATGGCGGAACTGCGGGGATGGACGTCGCCTTCGCCATGAAGGGCGTGCGCCGCGTCATCGTCGTCGACGCATCTCGGATCGGCGTCGAGCCCGGCACCGTCCACAAAGTGCCCGGTGAGGAGCTTCGCGACCTGACGCCGCCCGACGGCAATCTCCACCAGTTCCGCTGGGACCAGGCCCTCGGCTTCGCGATGTGGCTGCTGAAGGACGAGTACCCGCAGGACATCACGGTCTGGCTGGTGGAGGGGGAATCCTTCGAAGCAGGCGACGCCCTGTCGCCCGCTGTGCAAGCCTCCATCGAGCGCATCGCCGATGCGATCGCCGCAGACGTCTCCACCGACCGGGAGGGTGAAGGTGCCCATCGATGACTGGCAGGCTCCCGACTCCCCGCGCGTCGAGGAGGCCCTTTCGGCTGACGCCCGCGTCGTCAACGAGTCCGGCCGTTGGATCGTCTACCTCGACGTCGTCCTCGCCTCGGGCGCCGTACGGCGCAAGGTCGGCGACCACCACGACGAGCGTCGCGCGCTGCATGCGGCCCGGATCATCGAGCGCAACGCGCGTCGCTGCATCACGGTCCCGCAGGGCCCCAGCGAACTGCCCGATCCCCCGCCGTTCCCACCACCGCCACACCACTCGACCAGCGAAGGGCTGACGTGATCACGACCGACCTGCCCGGCCCACGCCCTCAGCCGATCGGCGCCCTCCCGTGGCCGGCGGGCATGCTCCTGCTGCCGGAGACCGACGAGGCCGCGACGATCAGCCGGGCGCTGGTCGTCGGCACCGTGCCCGAGATCTGGCCGGACGAACTCACCTTCGTCGCCCTCGCCCTCGACGACAACCCGGAGGGCGCCGCCGCGAGCATCGCCGGCGATGACCCGGTGAGCCGCTACAACCGAGCCGTCCTCATCGGCGGCGACGAGGCGTGGGACCGACTGGCCTCGGAGACGGGCGGTGAGCTCCGGGCGCTGGTCGACACGGCACGGTTCAGCGTCGGCCTCATCGACGAGCCGCCCTCGACCTCCAGCGCATTCGGCGAGGTGCTGGGCGTGGTGGGCAGTGCGCGCGCCTCCTCGGCGATGGAGCGCGGGGACTTCGCGGGCGCCGTCGACGAGCCTCGACAGCGCCGCCCAGGCGGCACGCGAGGCGGGCAGCCCGATCCTCGCGGCGTCGCTGGACCTCACGCGGGCCGAGCTGCTCCGCGAGCGCATGGACGATCCGCGGGCTGCCGCCGTGGTCGCCGACCTCGCGGTTCAGCGGCTGCCCCTGACCGCCCCGAGCGAACTGCGCGCCGAGCTGCAGGTGACCCGTGCCCTCTCCCGTCAGGAGCTGGCCGGCACCGACCGCGGTGCGCTGCTGGCCGTCGTCGCGGACCTGCAGGAGGCGACGAAGGTCTTCCGCGAGGAGACCTATCCGGAGATGTTCGCGATCATCAACCAGCACCTGGCGCTCGCCTACCTCGTCATGCCCATGAGCAGCGAGGGCGATCGCATCCGTGTCGGCGTTGCCGTGAACTCCTTGCGCGCGGCCCTTCGCGTGTTCACTCCCGATACCCACCCGGTCGCCTGGGCGTCAACGCAGCTGAACCTGGCCAACGCGCTGCAGTACCTGCCCAGCGTGCACCAGGAGAGCAATCTCGACGAGGCGGTCCAGCTGTACGAGGAGGTGCTGCAGTACCGCGACCCGGACAAGGACCCGCTCGGCTACGCGCGCATCCTCGCGAATCAGGGCAACGCCCTCGGGCACCTCGGCGTGTTCGGCGATGCCCGCCAGCGCCTCGAGTCCGCCCGCGCCATCTTCGTCACGTACAACGACGGAGAAGCGGTCGCGGGAGTGGACGAGGTCCTCGAGAGCCTGTCCGCCGCGGAGACAGCCTCGGGGCGCAACTGATGGAGCTCTACCTCAAGCAGCAGTTCGAGCTGATGCTGCAGGACGCCACGGGCAACTTCACCGAGCGGACCGTGCACCGCTGCGGTGGCCCTGAGGCCGCCCTCGCGCAGCTGGCGGCGGATCCCGACGGCGGCGGTGCCCTGCGCGCGCAGTTCGTGCAGGCCTTCTTCGAGGAGAACCTGCTCGACAACATCGGCGGCTACTGCTTCGTGCTCGAGGCCCTTGAGCGGCGCACCCTTCCCGGCGACGACGGCGGGGCCGTCGGCGACGTGCTCGGCCGACTGTCCAAGGCTGCCTTCGCCGACGTCCTGACCACGATGACCGCCCAGCTGATCCAGCGCCAGCAGATCTACTCCTGACCCGGAGGCGACATGACCGCACACCCGCACGGCGAGGGCCAGCCCACGTTCGAGGACATGGCCCGCCGCATCGACGAGCTCCGTGACCAGGTGCACCACCACGAGCCGGCCGTCGCGCGCCTGCTCGACGACACGATCGCGGCGATCACCGAGTTCAACCGCCAGGGCCTCATCGCCCTGGTGCACCTCATGCGCGAGGACGAGCGCGGCGGCGAGCTTCTGTACGAGGCCGTCGAGAAGCCCGAGGTGATGGCCCTGTTCGTGTCGCACGGGATCGTGCGCAGCGACCGCACGCTGGACGTGCTGAAGGTGGTCGAGCAGATCCGTCCCTACCTCGTAACCAGCTCGATCGAGATGACGGTCGAGTCGGTGCGCAACGACGTGGCCTACGTGAAGTTCGCGAGCGGGTGCAGCGCACCGGACCAGGTCACGAAGGACGAGATCATGGGCGTGATCCGCCAGCGGGTCCCCGGCCTCACCGGTGTCGAGGAGGTCAAGGACGAGCCCGGGAAGACGTTCATCGGCCTCGACACCATCCGCGTCGGCAGCGCATGACGCCTCCCCTTCCGCCGAGTGGTGAGTTGTCGGGCGATTTGCGTTCCGCAAACGCCCGACAACTCACCACTCGGGAGGGTGACGGGGGTCCGACGATGTGGTCGGCGGTGGGCTGCGCGGCCCGCCCGCTGCTTCGCCTCGGCGGCGCCTCGGCCGGCGGGCTCATCCTTCCCGACGCATCCCCCACGCGCGGAACGATGTACGCCCCGCGCGGGGTGTGGACCGACGGCACGCGGGTGATCGCCTGCGACACCGGCAACCACCGGGTGCTCATCTGGCACGACTTCCCGACCACTGACGGCGCTCCGGCCGATGTCGTGCTCGGCCAGCCCGACTTCGCCTCCGAGGGTCCGAACGTTGCGGGCCAGGACGTGCGCAGGGGCATGAACCTGCCCACGGGCGTCGGCGTCGTGAACGGGCGGCTGGTCGTGGCCGACGCCTGGAACCATCGGCTGCTGGCGTGGGACGACATCCCCGTGGAGAACTTCGCCGAACCCACCTACGTCCTCGGGCAGGCCTCCCTCGAG
Organism: uncultured Actinomycetes bacterium; assembly: GCA_963755335.1. Lineage (GTDB taxonomy): Bacteria > Actinomycetota > Actinomycetes > S36-B12 > S36-B12 > UBA10649. Next base: position 302,849 of record CAVWJW010000008.1, on the reverse strand, counting down.
GAGGTCGGGGCCAACAGGGGCGCCGAGCCGTCCCTGTCCAGTTTCTACTGGCCGTTCGGGTTCGGCGTGGTGGCAGGAACCTTCTGGGTGACGGATACCGGCAATCGACGCGTTCTGGGGTGGCACGGTTCGGGGCTGCCGGATCCATCGAGGCCCGCCGACGTCCTCCTCGGCCAGGAAGTGGCCTCGGATCGGTCGGACAACCGTGGCGGCGACGTCGGCGGGGCAACCTTCCGATGGCCGCATGCCGTGGCCGGCGACGACGAGACCATGTACGTCGCCGACGCGGGCGACCATCGGGTCCTCGGCTGGTCCCCTCCGCCGATCGATGAGCCGGTCGAGGCCACCACCGTGCTGGGTCAGGCCGACCTTGCGGCCTTCGACGAGTTCAAGAACCGGCCGCAGGGCGCTCAGCGCATGCGCTTCCCCTACGCGGTGACCAATGACAGCACGCGACTGTTCGTCGCGGACACGTCGAACAACCGCATCCTCATCTGGCACGGCTGGCCGCGACAGGGTCTCGGCGTGCCCGCCGACACCGTCCTGGCCCAGCCGGACATGGACGCCAACGGCGAGAACCGATGGAAGTCCGTCGAGGATGACTCGCTGTGCTGGCCGTACGGGCTGTGCGTGGCAGGCGACGTACTGGCGATCGCCGACTCCGGCAACAACCGGGTCATGCTCTGGCGCCTGTAGCCGCATGCGACAGGATCACCCAGTGCCCGAGTCCGCTCGTCTGCGACGTGTCGGGATTCGCGTCACGGGCGTGGTCCAGGGGGTCGGCTTCCGGCCGTTCGTGCACGCCGCTGCGCGCGAACTGGCGCTGACGGGCTTCGTCGGCAACGACGACGCCGGCGTGTTCGTCGAGGCGCAGGGCCGCGTCGAATCGATCGCCGCTCTCGTCCGTGCGCTCCACCAGGGACCGCCGATGAGCCGGGTGGCGAGCGTCCTGGTTTCGGATCAGCCCCTGGCCGACGAGGACGGCTTCCGGATCGTCGCGAGCGTCCACCATGACGGGGTCACGTCGATCCCCGCCGACACCGCGGTGTGCAACGACTGCCTCGCCGAGATGCGCGATCCTCGCGACCGCCGGTTCGGCTACCCCTTCATCGCCTGCACGAACTGCGGTCCGCGCTACACGATCGTCACCGGACTGCCGTACGACCGCCCGTTCACCACGATGGCCGACTTCCCGCTGTGCGCGCCATGCCAGGCCGAGTACGACGACATCTCGTCGAGGCGCTTCCATGCGCAGCCCACCGCCTGTCCCCGGTGCGGCCCGAGCATGAGCATGAGCGTCGCGGCGATCGTCGAGGCCCTCGACGACGGACTCATCGTCGCCATCAAGGGCGTGGGCGGGTACCACCTCGTGTGCGACGCTCGGAATGCGCCCGCCGTGGCGACCCTGCGGGAGCGAAAGGCTCGCGGGGCCAAGCCGTTCGCCCTGATGGCCGCGGACCTTGGCACTGCTTCGGGGATCGTCGCGATCGACGACACCGCCCGCGACGTCATGACGTCGGCGGCCCGGCCCATCGTTCTCGCCACCTCGCTCGACGACGATCTCCAGGCGTCCGTCGCACCAGGCAACTCGTTCCTCGGCGTGATGCTGCCCAATGCGCCTCTGCATCATCTCCTGTTCGACGCTGGCGCGCCCCGCGTGCTGGTGATGACCAGCGGGAACCTGGCCGACGAGCCGATCTGCACCGACGAGAGCGAGGCGAGAGAGCGGCTCGCGGACCTCGCCGACGTCATGGCCCACCACGACCGGCGCATCCACGTCGCCTGCGACGACTCCGTCGTGCGGGCCGTCGCCGACGCCGTCCAGCCAGTGCGCCGCAGCCGTGGCTACGCACCCCTGCCCATCGACCTGGCGCTGGAGAGCGCACCTGTCGTCGCCGTCGGCGGCGAGCTCAAGACCACCGTGTGCGTCGCACGCGGGCCGCTCGCCTGGCTGAGCCAGCACATCGGCGACACCGGGAACCTGGAGACGCTCGCGATGCTCGAGCGGACCGTCACCACGTTGACCGCGTTGCAGCGGATCGAGCCGGAGGCGATCATCAGCGATCTGCATCCGGGCTATCTGTCGCGCCGGTGGGCGGCCGAGGAGGCGAAGCGACGCGGGATCGCCCATCTGGGCGTGCAGCACCATCACGCGCACCTGGCAGCCCTGCTCGCTGATCATCGCTGGCCACCCGACGACCCGGTGCTCGGCTTCGCGTTCGACGGCACGGGGTACGGTCCCGACGGCACCATCTGGGGCGGCGAGCTGCTGGTCGGCTCCTACGCGGCAGCCGATCGGGTCGGCCACCTGGCCACCATCCCGCTGCCTGGCGGCGACGCTGCCATCCGTCGTCCGCTGCGCACCGCGCTCGCGCACGCCTATGCCTCGGACGTCGCGCTGGATGACCGCATCGCGACGGTTCGCGACGCCGACGCGAACGAGATCGCCGTGGTCGAGCGGATGCTGGTCACCGGTGCGGGATGCACGCCGACGACGAGCATGGGGCGCCTCTTCGACGCCGTCGCCTCGCTGCTCGACGTGCGGCAGACAGTCGACTACGAGGGCCAGGCCGCAGTCGAGCTCGAGGCGCTTGCTGCGCGCATCGACGACGCCGACGGCCACGACTGGGCGCCGATCGTCCGCGAGGAGGCTGACGGCCTCATCCTGGATCCGCGCCGCACGATCGCCGCTGCCGTTGCCGCGGCGCGAGACGGCGTCGACCGCAGGGCGGCCGCGCGTGCGTTCCATGAGGGGTTGGCCGAGGCGGTGACGGCTGCCGCCGTCGCGGTTCGGTCCCGGACGGGGGTCCGAACCGTGGGGCTGACCGGCGGAGTCTTCGCAAACACCGTGCTTACCCGTGCCTGCCACGGCAGGCTAGGCCGCGAGGGCTTCACCGTCCTGGTGCACCAGCAGGTGCCCGCCAATGACGGCGGGCTGGCCCTCGGGCAGGTGGCGGTCGCGGCAGCGGGCGGCGCCCGGCAGTATTAGGCCCTACCGTCGACGAGGGGACGCGCGCATGTGCCTGGGAGTACCCGGCCGGATCGACGAGATCTGGGAGGCTGACGGCACGCGGATGGCCACGGTCGACTTCGGCGGCGTCCGCAAGGAAGTCTGCCTCGCCTACGTCCCTGACGTGGTCGTCGGCGACTACACCATCGTCCACGTCGGCTTCGCCCTTACGAAGCTCGACGAGAAGTCCGCGCTGGAGACCCTCGAGCTGTTCCGCAGCGTCGGCCTGCTCGACGACGAGCTCAACATCACGTACGACGCCCGGTGACCGTCGTCCGATGAAGTACCTGGACGAGTTCTCCGACCCCGACTTGGCCGGTCGACTGCTCGACGAGATCCGTCAGACCGTCACGCGACCCTGGGCGATCATGGAGGTCTGCGGCGGCCAGACGCACACGATCATCCGCAACGGCATCGACCAGCTCCTTCCCGACGACGTCACCCTCATCCACGGGCCCGGCTGCCCGGTGTGCGTCACCCCGCTCGAGATGATCGACAGGGCGCTCGCCATCGCGGCCCGGCCCGACGTCATCTTCTGCTCCTTCGGCGACATGATCCGCGTGCCGGGCTCGTCCACGGACCTCTTCCGGATCAAGAGCGACGGTGGGGACATCCGGATCGTGTACTCGCCGCTCGACGCGGTTCGGCTGGCCCAGGCCAACCCCGACAAGCAGGTCGTCTTCTTCGGCATCGGCTTCGAGACCACGGCTCCCGCAAACGCCATGACCGTCACGATGGCCAAGCGACTCGGGCTGACCAACTTCTCCCTGCTCGTGTCGCACGTGCTGGTCCCGCCCGCCATTCGCGCGATCATGGACGCCCCAACCCGACGCGTGCAGGGGTTCCTTGCCGCCGGCCACGTGTGCACGGTCATGGGCATGAGCGAGTACGTGCCGCTCGTCGAGGAGTACCAGGTGCCGATCGTGGTCACCGGCTTCGAGCCTCTCGATGTGCTGGAGGGCATCCGTCGCGTGCTCGTGCAGCTCGAGGAGGGGCGCGCCGAACTCGAGAACGCATACGCACGCGCGGTGAGCCCGGAGGGCAATCCCGCCGCGCAGGCCGTCGTCCGCGACGTGTTCACGACCTGCGACCGGGCCTGGCGCGGCATCGGCACCATCCCGCAGTCCGGATGGCGGCTCTCCGACGCATACGCCGACTTCGACGCCGAACTGCGCTTCGAGGTCACCGGCATCACGGCCGAGGAGTCGAGCCTGTGCCGCAGCGGCGAGGTCCTCCAGGGACTCATCAAGCCGATCGAGTGCGCGGCGTTCGGCAAGGAGTGCTCGCCGCGGACCCCGCTGGGCGCGCCGATGGTCTCCAGCGAGGGGGCCTGCGCCGCCTACTACCAGTTCCGTCGCCTCGACGCTCCGGTCAGCGCGTGAACGACGAGAGCACGCAGGTCGATCTCGAGAACTGGTCGTGCCCGCTGCCCCTGCGCGACCACCCACAGATCGTCATGGGGCACGGCGGTGGTGGCCGCCTCTCGGCGGAGCTGATCGAGCACCTCTTCCTGCCGGCCTTCGCCGGTGAGGCGATGTCCGACACGCTGCTGCAACTCGGCGACGCCGCCGTCTTCGACCTCGGCGGCGCGCGGCTCGCCTTCAGCACGGACTCGTACGTCGTGCGACCGCGCTTCTTCCCCGGAGGAAACGTCGGCGACCTCGCGGTGAACGGAACCGTCAACGACGTCAGCATGACCGGCGCCCGAGTGGTGGCGCTGTCCGTCGGAGTGGTCCTCGAGGAGGGCATGCAGCTCGACGAGCTGGGCCGGATCGCCAACTCGATGGGTGCCGCTGCCCGCCGAGCCGGCGTGTCGATCGTCACCGGCGACACGAAGGTCGTCGATGCCGGCCACGGCGACGGCGTCTACATCAACACAGCCGGGATCGGCCTCATCCAGCCGGGAGTCGACCTCGGTCCGCATCGGGTGCGCCCCGGCGATCGCATCATCGTGTCCGGCGAGATCGCGATGCACGGCATCGCGGTCCTGAGTGTCCGCGAGGGCATCGGCTTCGGCTCGGACATCGTGACGGACAGCGCGCCACTCAACGGGCTGGTGGCCGCCCTGCTCGACTCCGGCGCCGACGTCCACATGATGCGCGACCCCACCCGAGGGGGCGTCGCAGCGACGCTGAACGAGATCGCTGCGTCGTCGAGCACGGGCATGAGCATCGTGGAGCGCGACGTCCCGGTCCCCGACGACGTTCGCGCCGCCTGCGGCTTCCTCGGCCTTGATCCCCTGTACGTCGCCAACGAGGGCAAGCTCGTCGCCTTCGTCGCCGCCGACGATGCCGAACTGGCGCTGGCGACGATGCGATCGCACGAGTTCGGCCGGGCGGCGACCATCATCGGCTCGGTGGTGGCGGAGCATCCGGGCGTCGTGGTGGCGAGGACGGGCATCGGTGGCACCCGGGTCGTCGACCTGCCTCTGGCGGAGCAACTGCCCCGCATCTGCTGACGAGGGTCGTCAGGAGCCGAGCGGCTCCACGAGCACGTGCACCGCTGTGTCGGCGGTCAGCTCGCTGTACTCGCCGGCGCTGCCGATCGTCACGCCGCCCACCGACTTGCGCACCTTCACCGTGGCGCCGGGCATCGCGCCGACGCGACGCATCATGATCATCAGCGCCGCGTCGTCCTGCAGCGGCTCAGCGATGCTCCGCACGATGACGTGCCGCACCTGGTCGCGCACGACATGAGTGAGCGGGGCCGTCGCTCGCGGGTCGGCCTCCAGGGCAGCCGTGCCCGGCTCCAGCTCCTGGATGCCCGGGATCGGGTTGCCGTAAGGGGACATCGTCGGGTGGTTCAGCAGTTCGAGAACGCGACGCTCGACGGAGTCGCTCATGACGTGCTCCCAGCGGCACGCCTCGGCATGGACCTCCTCCCAGGGCAGCCCGAGGACCTCGACGAGGAGGCACTCGGCGAGCCGGTGCTTGCGCATGACGCGGGTGGCCGCCTCGCGGCCCATCGGCGTCAGCTCGAGGTGGCGGTCGCCCGAGACGACCAGTAGTCCGTCGCGCTCCATCCGGGCGACGGTCTGGGAAACCGTCGGGCCGCTCTGACCCAGCCGTTCGGCGATCCGCGCGCGCATCGGCACGATCGCCTCCTCCTCGAGCTCGAAGACCGTGCGGAGGTACATCTCCGTGGTGTCGATGAGGTCGCTCACGCGCTGCCGCCCGTTGGTAGGAAGGGGATTTCGGACAACTGTAGAGGTGCTCGGCCACCTTGGCGCGCTTACGGCACAGCCCAACCACCCCCGCTAGCCTTGCCCGATGCCCAGCGTCATGTGGTTCCGTCGGGACCTCAGGCTCCTGGACAATCCCGCTCTCGTCGACGCGGTCGACGCCGCTCGAGCCCACCCCGACGACCGCGTCGTGCCGCTGTTCGTCGTGGATCCCGCACTCTGGGACACGTCCGGGCCCACCCGGCAGGCTTACCTCGTCGCCTCGCTGCGCCGGCTCGACGAGAGTCTGGGCGGGAACCTGATCCTGCGGCACGGCGATCCGGCCAAGGTCGTGCCCGACGTCGCGACCGCGAGCGCGGCGATCCAGCGTGCACATCGCCGAGGACTTCGGCCCCTACGGCCGGGCGCGGGACGTTCGGGTGGAGCAGGCCCTCGGCCCCGTTCCCCTGATCCGCACCGGGTCGTCCTACGCCGTCGCGCCCGGGCGGGTCACGAAGGACGACGGCACCACGTATCGCGTCTTCACGCCCTACTACCGAGCCTGGCTCGCGGTCGGATGGCGTGCGCCCGCTGCGGACGTTCCCGACGACGTCGACTGGTGGATGCCGCAGGAGTGCGACGGCTACCCGACTGCTCCCGACCTCGGCTCGCTCACCCTCCCCGCCGCCGGCGAGGTCGCCGGGTGGGAACGGTGGGAGTCGTTCCGCTCGACCGCGCTGGCCTCGTACGCCGAGGATCGGAACCGGCCCGACGTCGACGGCACCAGCGCGCTGAGCCACCATCTGCGCTTCGGGGAGCTGCACCCCCGCTCGCTGCTGGCCGAGCTGACCGAGGCCGACGAGACCTTCCGCAAGGAGCTGTGCTGGCGGGAGTTCTACGCCGACGTGCTGTTCCAGCGACCGGACAGCGCCCGGCAGTCGCTGGACCGCCGCTTCGACGAGGCGCTGCGCTGGACGACCGGGCCCGACGCCGATGCCCTGCTCGCCGCATGGCAGGACGGACGCACCGGCTACCCGTTCGTCGACGCCGGCATGCGCCAGCTGCGATCCGAGGGATGGGTGCACAACCGGGTGCGCATGGTGGTCGCCAGCTTCCTCGTCAAGGACCTGCACCTGCCGTGGCAGCGGGGCGCGCGAGTGTTCATGCGGTGGCTGCGCGACGGCGACCTCGCCAGCAACGCCCACGGCTGGCAGTGGACCGCGGGCTGCGGCACCGACGCCGCGCCCTTCTACCGCGTCTTCAATCCGGTCCTTCAGGGCCTGAAGTTCGACCCGGACGGCGACTACGTGCGGCGGTATGTGCCCGAGCTCGCGCACCTGCCCGGTGCCGCGGCCCACGAGCCCTGGCGGCACCCGTCGGGCGCCTCGGCGGGCTACCCGGCCCGGATCGTCGACCATGCCGAGGAGCGGACCCGAGCGCTGGCCGACTTCGCCCGGCTCAAGGAGGGCACGGCGTAGCCGATGCGCGAAGTTCGGCGGCGCAGGATGAGAGACTGCGGGACATGACCGTCGTTGCCGTCCTGTCCATGAAGGGCGGCGTGGGCAAGAGCACGGTCACGCTGGGGCTGGCGAGCGCAGCCTGGTCGCGCAACCTCACGGCGCTGGTGGTGGACCTCGATCCCCAGGCGAACACGACCATGGCGATCGACGTGCCGGATGCCGTCTTCACGACCAGCGACGTCCTCGCCGATGCCCGGCCCGGGATCGCCCACGAGGCCATCACCGTCAGCGGATGGGGCTCGACGGTCAGCGTCATCCCCTCCGAACGGGCCCTCGAGCACCGCAATGTGGCCACCGGCCGCAACTCCGCCCTGCGACTGCGCACGGCCTTGGCGACGACGCCTCGGCAGTTCGACATCGTCCTCATCGACTGCCCCCCTTCGCTGGGCGAGCTGACGCGCAATGCGCTCAGCGTCGCCGATCGGGCGGTGATCGTGACCGAGCCCAACCACTTCGCCCTGCACGGCGCAGCCGAGGCTCTCGAGGCCGTCGACGTGATCGCCAGCACCACGAATCCCGGCCTGCGGGCGTCGACGGTCGTCATCAACCGGCATCGTCCCGACGACCGCGAGCATGAGTTCCACGTCGCCGAGCTGCGGGCCAGGCACGGCGACCTCGTGTTCGAGCACTCGCTTCCCGAGTGCTCCGGGGTGCCGCTCAGCCAGCGCTCCGGCAGTCCGCTGCACACCTGGAACTCCCCTGGCTCCCGCGAGGTCGCCGAGCTGTTCGACGACCTCCTCGACGCGCTGCTCCCCACACCCAGGCCGGCGAAGAAGCAGGCACCCTTCTCACTCTCGAGGTACCTGACATGACGCCGAGCGGCGGCAAGCACGCAGATCGTCCGAGCCTTCGCAAGGCCCGCGACACGGACGTGCATCCCTCAACGCCCCCGACGACGCCCGAGGAGTCCTCGCTGCTCCGCGTCGGTGCCACGACCGCCGACGCCATCGGCATGCCCGACAAGGACAAGCTCGTCGACCTCGGGGTGCAGATCCCGAAGTCGCTGCGCAAGAGCGTCCGGCAGGAGGCCAGCCGACGCGGAATGACGGTCGACCAGGTCGTCGCCGAGGCACTGCGGCTGCGTCCCGCCCGCTGAATCAGGGCGACACAGCCGCTCAGGGCACCGGATGCCGGGCGTCGTAGCGCATGAACCCCGGGTGCCGTCCCGCGAGGCCGATGGCCAGCGCCACACAGGCGATGCCCCCGGACACCACGGAGAAGGCCTCGCCGAACATCGCCGCGACAACTCCCGCCTCGACGTCGCCGAGGCGCGGCCCGCCGGCCACCACCACCGTGAAGACCCCCTGCAGCCGCCCGCGGAACTCGTCCGGCGTCGCGGCCTGCAGGATCGTCGACCGGAACACGGCGGAGACGTTGTCGGCGGCGCCGGCCAGGGCCAGGAAGAGCAGTGCCAGCGGCAGCCACCTGACGAGGCCGAAGGCGGCGATGGTCACGCCCCACATGACGATCGCGTAGACGATCGCACGTCCCTGCCGGCGCACTCGGCCGAGCGGTCCGGACAGCACGCCTGAGACCAGCGCCCCGGCCGCCGGCGCGGCCGACAGCAGGCCCAGCACGAGGGCGACATCCCGCGTCGAGCCCCCGTACCAGTTCGCCGCGATGGCGGGGAAGAGCGCGCGCGGCATGCCGAAGACCATCGCGACGATGTCCTCGTAGAAGGTCATCTGGAGGTTCATCTTGCCCTTGAGGAAGACGAAGCCCTCCTTGACGGCAGCCCATCCCGCGCGTGGCCGCTCGGCCCCCTCGACCACGATCGGCGGCAGGCTGGGCAGCCGGAACATGGCCCACACGACGATGCCGAAGGCAAGCACGTCGACGAAGTAGGCGGTCGTGACCGTCCCGCTGGCCGCCACGATCAGGCCGCCGATGAGCGGGCCGAGGGTGAAGCCGAGGTTCCAGGTGAGCATGCCAAGCGCGTTGGCTGCGGGAAGCATGTCCCGTGGCACCAGACGCGGGATGATCGCCTGCCGGGCCGGGTTGCCCACCGCGAAGAACGCCGACTGGATGGCGACGATGACGTAGAGCAGCGCGACCGAGCCCACCTGCATGAGCGACTGGGTGAGGAACAGCACCGAGCAGGCCCACAGCCCAGTAGCCGTCAGGAGGCCGACCTTGCGACGGTCGAACGCGTCCGACAGCGTGCCGCCGTACAGCCCGAAGCCGACGAGCGGAACCAGCTGGAACAGGCCGACGAGCCCGACCATCAGGCTCGAGTGCGTCATGCCGTACACCTGAAGGCCGACCGCCACGGCCGTCATCTGCTGCCCGATGTTGCTGATCCCCAACGACGCCCAGAGGCGTCGGTAGGGCGCGCTGACCCGCAGCGGGGTCAGGTCGGCGAACAGGCGGGCCACGGCGCGAACCTATCGGCCCACTGCGCGCGTCATCCGGCCGCGAGCCGCCAGATCCCGAACCCGAAGCCTTCGACGCGCACCGCGTCGCCCTCGCAGTACGCACCCCTGACAATGAGCGGATCCGCACCGCCGAGCCCGTCCAGCCGAACCTCCGCCGACTCCCGCCTCGGGTTGATGACGACGAGGACGTCGTCACCGCGCAGGAAGGCCAGCGGGTAGCCGTCGTTGAGCACCAGCGTCGGCTCACCGGGGCGCAGCGACGGGGTCGTTCGGTGGACGGCGATGAGCTCGCGCACCAGGTGCAGGACGGACCCCGGATCGGCGACCTGGGCGGCGACCGTCGGCCGTTGCGGATCGGGGTCGATCGGCAGGTACAGCGAGGACGGGCTTGCTGCTGAGAATCCGGCGTTCGGGCCGTCATCCCACTGCATGGGAGTGCGGCACCCGGCCCGGTTGTACGTGGGATTGCAGATGGCGCCCTCCACGGCGGGAAGGCCCGGCAGGTAGCGCATTCCGATCTCGTCGCCGTAGTAGATCGACGGGACCGACCCCCAGGTCAGCAGGAAGGCGAAGGCCGCCCCGAGCTGCTCCGCCGTGCGATCGCCGCAGGCCAGCCGGTTGAAGTCATGGTCCGCCGTGGCCAGGATCACCAGCCGGTCCGGACGGGCCTCGTGAGCGGCCTGCCAGCCGGCCAGGAAGGCGGCCATGCTGCCCTCGCCCTCGGCGCCGAAGAAGGGCGGCCGCGGCTCGTGGAAGGGCAGCGTCCCAGCGGCATGGTTGTCGAAGAGGGAGGCGTGCTGCTCGTAGATGACGAGGAAGAAGTCCGCGTCGAACGCGAGACGCGAGCCGGTGCGCGGCTCCGCGCCCTCGGGGATGATGACGGCCTCGGGGTACGTCGCGTCAAGCCAGTCGCGCATCTCTCGCCACAGCGCGACGGTCTCGACGAGGTCGGGGTCGTCCTTCACCAGCGAGAACGCCATGTCGACGCGGAAGCCGGCAACGCCCCGATCCAGCCAGAACGCCATGATGTCCTTGAGCGCCTGGCGGTTGCGGCGGGGCCCGGGGGCATCGACTCCGTCGCGCCACGACTCACCCGTGGCGGCTCGGCCCCAGCCGAAGTTGAGTGCCGGCTGGGCGTCGTAGAAGTTCTTCAGGTAGTAGCCGGGGCGCCGGCCCGGGGACGGGACCCAGGCGGCCGTGCCGGCGAGATCGCCGGAAGTGTCGCGCAGGGGCGGGTCGAGCGACCACACGTAGCGGTCGCCCTCAGGATCCCGGGTGTCCCGCTCCGATTCGGTCCGGAACCACTCGTGGTCGATGGACGTGTGGCCGGCCACCAGATCGAGCAGCACCCGAATGCCACGATCGCGCGCCTTCGCCACCAGTTCGACCATGTCGTCGTTCGTTCCATAGCGCGGGGCGATCGTCAGGTAGTCCGAGACGTCGTAACCCGCGTCCACGAACCCTGAGGCGAAGCACGGGTTGAACCAGATGGTGTTGACGCCCAGCCAGGCCAGGTGATCGAGATGGTCGATGACCCCGCGCAGGTCGCCGATGCCATCAGCCGTTGGAGTCCGCGAAGGACTGCGGATAGATCTCGTAGATGACGGCGTCGGCCAGCCACTCGCGACTCATGGGCGAATCATCGCCCATGGCCCTCGGCTACGGGGAGAGTCGCTCGACGAGCCAGTCGCCGGGCGAGGAGAGGTCCGCGTCGCCGTCGGCGACGGACCGGTAGCGCAGGCGATCGTGCAGGCGCGAGGGTCGGCCCTGCCAGAACTCGATCGCCGCGGGACGGATCAGCCAGCCGCCCCAGAAGTCAGGCACCGGGACGTCGTCGGGGTACCGCGCCTCCAGGTCGGCGAACCGTCGTTCGATCTCGTCGCGACCCTCGATGACGGACGACTGACGACTCGTCCACGCTCCGAGCTGCGACTCGTGCGGCCGACTGCGGAAGTACTCGCTGACCTCGTCGCGATCGACGAGCTCGGCTCGACCGACCACCACCACCTGTCGGTGCAGGGCCAGCCACGGGAACAGGCACGAGGCGCCCGGGTTCGCGGCGAGCTCGCCGCTCTTGCGGGACGTGAGGTTCGTGTAGAAGACGAAACCCCGCTCGTCGACGTCCTTGAGCAGCATCGTCCGGGTGCTCGGCTGGGCCTCGGCCGTCGCCGTGGCGACGACCATCGCGTTGGGCTCCTGCAGCCCGGCCGCAACGGCGTCGCCGAACCACGCGCGGAACTGGGCCAGCGGGTCGGGAGCCAGATCTGCCTCGGACAGCGTCCCCTTCGTATACGAGATGCGCAGGTCTGGCGATCCCGGAGAGACCTCAGACGATGAAGGCATGCCCCGATCACACCACGAATCCGCCACCGATGTTGAATGGGCCGCGAGAGGCAAGCGCCTCGGGTGAGGAGATGGCCGTGATCGACTTCGTCCCAGGCCTCGAGGGCGTGGTGGCCTTCGAGACACAGATCGCGGAGCCGGATCGTGACGGAAGCGTGCTGCGCTACCGCGGCGTCGACATCGAGGACCTGGTCGGACGGGTGTCGTTCGGCAACGTATGGGGACTCCTGGTCGACAACGAGTTCAACCCCGGGCTGCCGCCCGCGGAGCCCTTCCCCATTCCCGTGCACTCCGGCGACGTCCGGGTCGACGTCCAGTCGGCCATCGCCATGCTGGCACCGGCGTGGGGGCTCCAGCCCCTTCTCGACATCGACGACGACACCGCGCGCGAGAACCTCGCCCACGTGTCCGTCATGGCCCTGTCGTTCGTGGCGCAGTCCGCACGCGGCATCGGCGTTCCCATGGTTCCCCAGTCGCACATCGACGAGGCGAAGACGATCGTCGAGCGCATGATGCGGCGCTGGCGCGGAGACCCGGACCCGCGGCACGTGCAGGCGATCGACGCCTACTTCGTGTCGGCCGCCGAGCACGGAATGAACGCCTCGACCTTCACCGCACGGGTCATCGCCTCCACCGGTGCGGACGTCGCCGCCTCGATCTCGGGCGCGATCGGCGCCATGAGCGGTCCGCTGCACGGCGGTGCGCCGTCCCGCGTCCTGACGATGATCGAGGAGATCGAGCGCACCGGCGACGCCGACGCCTACGTCCGCGGCGTGCTCGACCGAAACGAGCGCCTCATGGGCTTCGGCCACCGTGTCTACCGGGCGGAGGACCCGCGCGCGCGGGTGCTGCGTCGCACGGCCCGCGAGCTGAACGCCCCGCGCTACGAGGTCGCCGAGGCCCTGGAGCTGGCCGCGCTGAAGGAGCTGCGCGAGCGGCGTCCGGACCGCGTGCTGGAGACCAACGTCGAGTTCTGGGCCGCGATCATGCTCGACTTCGCCGAGGTGCCGGCCCAGATGTTCACGTCGATGTTCACCTGCGCCCGGCTCGCCGGCTGGAGCGCGCACATCCTCGAGCAGAAGCGGACCGGACGCCTCATCCGGCCGTCGGCGCGCTACGTCGGGCCGGCACCGCGCACGCCCGAGCAGGTTCCCGGCTGGGGCCCGAAGATGGTGGCGCCGAGCGGCTATACGCCCACGGTCTAGGGCAGTTCGCCCACGCGGCTAGGGTTAGGGGATCCGCCTCTAGCACAGGAGAGAACCGTTCGTGGCCGTTACGCCTGAAGACATCCGCATCCCTGCTGACCTCCTTCCCGCCGACGGCCGTTTCGGCTCCGGGCCCTCCCGCGTGCGCCAGGCACAGGTGGATGCCCTGGCCGGCGTCTGGCAGACCTACCTCGGCACCTCGCACCGTCAGAAGACCGTCAAGGGTCAGGTCGGTCGACTGCGCACGGGGCTCTCCGACCTCTTCTCGCTGCCCGAGGGCTACGAGGTCGTGCTGGGCAACGGCGGCTCGACGTGCTTCTGGGACATCGCGTCCTTCGGCCTGATCCGCGACCGCGCCCAGTTCCTGTCCTTCGGGGAGTTCGGTGCCAAGTTCGCAAGCGGCGTCAAGAAGGCTCCGCACCTCGGCGACCCGACCATCCTGAAGTCGGATCCGGGCTCAGCACCGGTGTTCAGCCCCGAGGCCGGGGTCGACGCATACTGCAGCCCGCACAACGAGACCTCGACCGGCGTGGCGATCACCCCCGCACGCCTGGCCGGGACCGATCCCGACGCCCTGATGGTCTTCGACGCCACGAGCGGCGCCGGCGGACTAGCGATCGACGCGGCCGACTTCGACACGTACTACTTCGCCCCGCAGAAGAGCTTCGGCTCCGACGGCGGCCTCTGGTTCGCGCTCATGTCGCCGGCAGCGATCGCCCGCGCCGCGGAGATCAAGGAGTCCGGACGCTGGATCCCGGACTTCCTCGACCTGCAGACGGCCATCGACAACTCGCGGCTCGACCAGACGTACAACACGCCCGCCTTGGCCACCATCTTCCTGATGGCCGAGCAGGTCGACTGGTTCAACCACAACGGCGGCCTGGACTGGTGCACGGCCCGCACGGCGGAGTCCTCCGGCGTCCTGTATGACTGGGCCGATGCGAGCCCGATCGCCTCGCCGTTCGTGAGCGACCCGGCGCTGCGTTCCGCGGTCGTCGCCACGATCGACTTCGACGACTCGATCGATGCCACGCTGATCGCCAAGGCCCTTCGCCTCAACGGCATCGTCGACACCGAGCCCTATCGCAAGCTCGGCCGCAACCAGCTCCGCGTCGCGGTCTTCCCCGCGGTCGAGCCTGACGACGTCCGCGCGCTCACCAACTGCGTCGACTTCGTCATCTCTCAATTGACGTGACGATCGCCCAGTCCGGGGCGAACAGCACGCGACCGGTCCACGACTCCCACACGTGGATCACCTATGTACAGCTGGCGTTCTGGGCCTCGTTCCTCTACGCCTTCGGCTCCAGCAACGCGTTGCTTCGCGATGAGCAGGGCACCTCGCGGTCGGTGGCGGGCCTGCATGGCACGGCGCTTGCCGCGGGTGGGCTGATCGGTGGCCTGCTCACCGCTCCCCTGATCGAACGCTGGGGTCGCGGCCGGGTGATCCGCGTGTCCGCCCTCGCTGCTGCCGCGTCCATCCTGATCTACACGGTGCCGCACGGCGCCGTGCCGGTCACGCTGGCCGGCGCCGCACTGGCCAGCTTCTTCGGCACCCTCCTGCTCATCTCCATCAACGCGTTCCTGCTCGACTACCAGGGCCCGGCCGGGCCGACGGCGCTCACTGAGGCGAACGCGCTCGCCTCGTTCGCGGGCATCCTCGGGCCCCTGGCCATCGGGGTGGCGGCTGCCACGTTCCTCGGCTGGCGAGCGGGCATGTGGGTCATCGTGGTCGGCCTCATCGGCATCGAGTTCTGGCGCGGCCGCGACGTCGACACCTACGGCACCAAGGGGCTCGCGGCTCACGAGGACGCCCCCGGCAAGCTGCCGCGTCGAGTGTTCTGGTCGCTCGGACTGATCATGTGCTTCCTCGGCGCGGAGTTCTGCCTCACGTTCTGGAGCGCCGACCTGCTGCGCGAGCGCTCCGGGCTGGGGCCCGCCGCGGCTGCCGCCTCCATCGGGGCCATCAGCCTGGGCATGCTCATCGGTCGCTGGTGGGGATCCCGGCTGGCGCAGCGGATCGCCACGGAGAAGCTGCTCCTGTGGTCGACCGTCCTCGCCCTGACCGGCTTCGCCCTGGCCTGGTCGTTCACCTGGTGGCCGATCGTCGTCTTCGGCCTGTTCCTCACCGGCGTGGGCATCGGCGTCGACTGGCCGCTCGGCGTGGCCCGCACGGTTCGCGCCTCGGGCGGCATGACCGATCGCGCCTCGGCCAGCGCATCCATCGCCGGCAGCATCGCCATCGCGATCGCACCGATCGTGCTCGGCATGATCTCCGACGCGCTGGGCTTCCACATCGCGTTCCTCGTGGTGCCCGTCCTGCTGCTCGGCGCGCTGACCATCCTGATCGTCCGCCCGGTGCCCGACCTCGCCTAGCCGATCTCGACCCGCAGCAGCCGGTTGTCGCGCTCGCTCGCGACCAGCAGCGCCCGCCCGTCCGGCGTCCACGTGATCGCCTCGCCCTGGATCTGCAGCGGCAGGGGGAACTCCCGCGCATTGCGCCCCGGCGGCAGCCCGTCGAACACGGTGCCGTTGACGTAGTCCCTCAGGACGTAGCGAGTGCCGTCCGGGGACACCGCTCCGTCGGTGACGAGACCGCCCTCCACACGGACCTTCCGGGCGATGTTCACCTGGGTTCGCGAGAGCCGCGCCGGCAGCGCATACAGGCTCCCGTGCGCCAGTTGCTTGGTGACGATCCACAGCTGCTGCGACCGCGGATCGGCGAGCAGGGTCTCCGCGTTGTGAGGTCGGTCGGCATACGTGACGCGGTAGGTCCGCGCCGTGACCGTCGTCGAGGCGATGTCCGCCGGCTCCCTGATGCGATGGATGCGCACATACGGCCAGGAGTCGCGGTTGTCGCCGATGTCGGCGATCCACAGGACCGGTCGGCCCTTCCGGTCGCGACCGGGTGCGATGGCCTCGATGTCGCGAGCAGGGATTCCCTCGATCCGCACGCGGGCGAGTGTGCGGCAGGTTCGGGAGTCGACGGCGTAGATGTAGGGACCGCCGGACGAGTCGTTGTGCGTCCACAGCACGCCCGGATGCGACGGCGAGTAGGCCAGCCCGCTGATCTCGGTGAGCCGACTGTCGCTGAAGCGGCAGACCTCGGTCGTCGACGCCGCGGTGGCCGGGGCCACGACCGTGGCAAGGACTGCCACGGCAAGGCCCACGGCCACCAGCACGCGTCTCATGTCATCGAACGATGGCAGCGACGAACATGAAGCCCAGGAGGGAGAACAGGACCAGGAGCGTCACGACTCGCCTCGTACGGGGATTCACGGCATCAGCGTACGTGCTACTTCAACCCGAGCATGACCTCGATCGGGTAGATCGCGAAGTACACGAGGAAGGCGAGCGAGATCACCCACATCAGCCAGCTGATCTCGCGCACCTTGCCCATGGCGACCTTGATGACGACCCAGGTCACGAAACCGGCGCCGATGCCGTTCGTGATCGAGTACGTGAAGGGCATCAGCACGATCGTCAGGAAGGCCGGGATGCCGATCTCGTAGTCCATGAAGTCGATGTGCCGCACCTGCGTCATCATCAGGAAGCCGACGACGACGAGGGCGGGCGTGGCCGCCTCGTAGGGCACGATCGTGACCAGCGGTGAGAACAGCATCGCGACCAGGAACAGCACGCCGGTCACCAGCGACGCGATTCCGGTGCGCGCGCCCTCTCCGATCCCCGATGCCGACTCGATGTAGGCGGTGTTGCTCGAGGCCGAGGCAGCGCCACCGGCCACGGCGGCCAGCGAGTCGACCACCAGGATGCTCTCGAAGTGCGGGATCTGATTGTCCTCGTCGAGCAGGTCCGCCTCCGTCGCGAGCCCGAACGCCGTCCCCATCGTGTCGAAGAAGTCGCTGAGCATCAGGGAGAAGATCGCGAGGACCGAGGCCACGACCCCGATGACCTGGAAGCTGCCGAACAGGTTGAACTGTCCGAGCAGGCTGAGGTCGGGCGTTGCGACGACCTGGCTCGGCATCTGCGGGACGTTGAGGCCCCAGCCGAGCGGGTTCTCCTGGGTCCGGGCGCCGACGCCGGCGACCGCCTCGATCACGATGGCCAGCACGGTGGTGGCCAGGATGCCGATCAGGATGGCGCCCTTGACCTTGCGCACCACGAGGATGATCGTCAGCAGGAGGCCGAAGACGAAGGTGAACGTCGGCCACCCGGCCAGTTCGCCGAACACCCCGAACGAGATCAGCGGGACGCCGGTGCGCACGATGCCCGAGTCGACGAGGCCGATGATCGTGATGAAGAGCCCGATGCCGACGCCGATGGCGTACTTGAGCTGCTCGGGGACGGCGGTGAACACGGCCGACCGGAATCCGGTGAGGACGAGCAGCAGGATGAGGATGCCCTCGAGGACGACCAGGCCCATGGCGTCGGCCCACGTCATCTGCGGGGCGAGCGTGAACGCGACGAAGCCATTGAGCCCCAGGCCGGCGGCGATCGCGATCGGGAACCGACCGATCACGCCCATGAGGATCGTCATCACGCCGGCGACGAGGGCCGTCACGGCGGTCACCTGGGCGATGGAGACGGCCACGTCGGTGTTGTCGCCGATGAACTGGCCGTTCATGTCCTTGGCCGTGCCGATGATGAGCGGGTTGAGCACGACGATGTAGGCCATCGTGAAGAAGGTGACGAACCCGCCGCGGACCTCGCGACCGTAGTTCGAACCGCGTGCGGTCAGATCGAACCAGCGATCGACGCTGCTGGTGGGGGGACTTTGTGTCGACGTGGCCATCGGCTTCCTCCGGGAGTCAGGACTAAGGCGCGCCGGGGAAGGCGACGGACGTCGGACGTTCCGCGCGCAGAGTAGCGTGCCGGTGTTATGACGGTGTTACGACTCGACGAAGCCGACGAGGATGCGATCCTCCCGGTGGCCCTGGGCACCGCGGTGTGGCTGCTCGTGCTGGTCGGGCTCCTGCTCGGACGATCACGCCTCGAGGCGAACGGCACGTCGTGGTGGATCGCGGCGGCCGCGGTGGGCGTGGTCAGCGGGGCCGGCGGCGTGGCCTTCCTGGTGTGGCGCAAGCGCCGCAAGGCCCGCCAGGGGTAGCGGTCAGGAGTGGCCGAGATCCAGCGGGTCCCAGCCCAGTTCGTCGGTCGCCACCTCGCTGCGCGGCTCGACCTCGGTCTCGACCTCGGAGTGCGCTCCGCAGCCGAATCCCAGCGCGACCACGCGCCCGTCAGCCGGGCTCATCTCGTTGGCGCAGATGGCGAACGACTGGCCGAGGGGTCCGCCGATCGGCAGGATGAAGCCGCAGGTGGCGCAGTCGAGCGCCGACTGCTTGGCCATCGGGGTCATCGGGCCGAAATCGCCACCGACCCAGCGGTCCGCAGCATCGTCGCGGCCCAGCGGCGACAGCACCCGCGCCCGGCCCAGGCCGATCTCCCACTCACTGGGGTGCAGGGGCGACAGGGCGGCCACTGACTCGAGGTCGTCCTCGCCGGTCAGGCCCGCGATCAGGCGGGCATCGTCCGGCGCCGACGGAAGCACGTCGCCGGGGCCCAGATCGCCGGGGCGGACCCGCTCGCTCCACGGCACCCACGCGGGGGCGACGATGGCCTCGGCGCCCGGAAGCAGCACGACCTCGTCGATGGTGATGGTCTTGGCACGTGACACCCGCGCGATCGTGACCGACCAGCGCCATCCCAGGTATGCGGGGTTGAGGCACGCGAAGCTGTGGGTGGCCACCCGCTCGGCCTCCATGACGACACCGAGGTGGTCACCCACCATGGCCTCGCCGACCTCGTCCACCGCGGCCGCGCGGGCGACGTCGACGGCTGCCACGAGGGCGCTGTCCTTCTTCGCCTCGATCGTGCTGGTTGCGGGGGTCATGGACGAATTGTGTCCCACGTGTCCGACGCCACCCACTCTGGGTCGGACTGGCCGACGGCCCAGCGGTAGTGTCACGACCATGAAGCGTGCACGCACCGTCACGGTGCTGGCCGGTTCCGCGCTCATCGCCGTCGGCCTCACCGCGTGCGACAAGCCGAACCCGGGAGCCAGCATCTTCTCCGGAACGACCAGTCAGTGGCGGCAGGCTGCCTGCTGGTCCTCGTCCTCGGAACCGATCGACGCCACCAAGTGCGCGCGTGACGTGGTCAACAATGCTGTTGCCGGCGTCACCGTCCCGACCATCCCCGTGGTGCCCGGTCAGGTCATCGGCATCAGTGTCGATCCGGTCGTCGCCGACGCCGGCTGGGTCGCCCGGGTGAACCAGCAGAACGTCACGCCCGACGGCGATCACCAGCACCTACTTCCGGTTCACCTTCCCCGACCTCACGGCGGTGCCCGCCGATGGCATGGTCATGGAGATCGTGGCAGGCAAGGACGGCGCCACGAAGGGCCTGTGGCTCTTCAAGATCGTGCCCGCCTGATCCACGCCGCTGACGGCGACCGGGCGCTCAGACGTCGAGGTCGTCGGCCACCGCACGCAACAGGGCCGCGACCTTCTTCGCATTCGCGTCCGGCGGGTACTTGCCCCGGCGCAGCTGGTTCGAGACACCGTCGAGCAGCTTGATGACGTCCTCGACGATGACCGCCATGTCGTCGGCCGGCTTCCGGGAGCTCTTGACCACCGACGGAGCCGCCGACAGGACGCTCAGCGACAGCGCCTGCTTGCCGCGACGTCCGTCCACCACGCCGAACTCGACCTTGGAGCCGGGCTTGAGGGCGGTGACCCCGGCGGGCAGGGTCGAGACGTGGACGAAGACATCATCGCCGTCGTCGGACGTGATGAACCCGAAGCCCTTCTCCGAGTCGTACCACTTGACGGTTCCCGTAGGCACGGCAGCCTCGCTTCGTTGACACGCGGTGTGCCAGCCTTCGGCCGGCGTCCGGCACGGGCACTCCCCCGCGCCCCAACAGGTTACCGTCCCCCACGCTCCGCTGGGTCAGTCACCCTGAGAGGCTTGTCCCATGGTGGACTCCCGAGCGGACCGCGTCATGCGCGCAGGCGCCGTCATCACCGCGGTCGGGCTCGGGTTCACGCTCATCGCGATCCTTCCGCTGTTCTTCCCGACGCTGACCCTGCCCAGTGTCCTGTGGTTCCTGTCGATGCTCACCGGCGTCGGCATCGTGGTCATCTGCGCCGGGCTGGTCATGAGCGCACGGTCCCGGCGGTCGACTCCGTCCTGACCCGGTGACACGCTGGACCCGTGCGCGCCTGGATCGTCGACGTCCCCGGCCCGATCGCCAGTGGACCACTCGTCCCTGCTGAGCTGCCTGACCCGCTGCCGGCTCCCGGCCAGATCCGGGTCCGCGTGCTCGTCTGCGGCGTGTGCCGCACCGACCTCCACCTCGCGGAGGGCGACCTGCTGCCTCGTCGGCACGGCGTCGTTCCCGGGCACGAGGTGGTCGGCGCCGTGGATGCCGTGGGCGCCGGGGCGTCGCGATTCTCGATCGGGCAGCGGGTTGGCGTCGCCTGGCTGGGCCGCACCGACGGCTCGTGCCGCTACTGCCGGTCCGGCCGCGAGAATCTGTGCCTGAGCCCGACCTTCACCGGTTGGGATGTCGACGGCGGCTACGCCGACTACTGCCTGGTCGACGAGGCCTTCGCCTACGCCCTGCCCGACGATCTTGACGACGAGGCCGCTGCGCCGCTGCTGTGCGCGGGCATCATCGGGTACCGGTCCCTGAAGGCGGCTGCCGTGCCACCCGGCGGTCGGCTCGGCATCTACGGGTTCGGCGGCTCGGCGCACCTGACCGCACAGCTCGCGCTGGCGCAGGGACTCCAGGTGCACGTCCTGACCCGCGGCGAGCAGAACCGGGCGCTGGCCCGCGAACTCGGCTGCAGCAGCGTCGGTGCCGCCACGGACGAGCCTCCCGTGCGCCTGGACGGCGCCATCCTGTTCGCGCCTGCCGGCGAACTGGTCCCCGTGGCACTGCGTGCCCTCGACCGCGGCGGGACACTCGCGACCGCCGGCATCTGGCTCTCGGACATCCCGTCCGTCGTCTACGAGGACGAGCTCTTCTACGAGCGCACGCTGCGCAGCGTCACGGCGAACACGCGAGTCGACGGCGAGGAGTTCCTGCGACTGGCACCGCGGCTGGGCGTGAAGGCCACCACGGTCGCGTACCCGATGGCTCGCGCCGATGAGGCGCTGTCCGACCTCGCCTCGGGAGCGTTCAGTGGCGCGGCGGTGCTGCGCAACACCGTCACAGCGTAAAGGTGCCATCCCCGAGCGTCGCGATGCAGGCGTCGACACACGAGGCATCGAACAGGCGTCCGCGTTCGGACTGCAGGTAGGCGAGGGTCGCCTGGTGTCCGGCCCCGTCCTTGAAGGGGCGTCGACGCCCCATCGCCTCGGCGACGTCGGCCACGGCAATGATCTTGGCGGCGAGCAACGTCTCCTCGCCGGTGAGGCCGCGAGGGTAGCCACTGCCGTCGACCCGTTCGTGATGCTGGCCGACGATCTCAGCAATCGGCCATGGGAAGTCCACGGCCGACAGGACCTCCTGACCGATCGCCGCATGATCACGGATGAGGTCCATCTCGGTCGAGCGCAGCGGTCCCGGCTTGAGCAGGAGCTCGGTCGGCACGCCGATCTTGCCCACGTCATGGACGAGCGCGGCCAGGCGTATTCCCTGGACATCAAGGTCATCCAGTCCGAGACGGATCGCCATGTGCTCAGCCAGGGCGGAGACACCCGCCTGGTGACCGGCGGTGTACGGGTCGCGTGCCTCAAGCGCGCGGGTGAGGACCCGAATCGTCCCTTCCAGCGCGTCGTTGATGCGGGCGGCGGACCGAAGCTTCTCCATTCCCACACCGACGTGATCGCACAGGGTGGACAGAATCGCGGTCGCCGTCGTATCGAACACCCCGACCTCGGACGCGTAGATGCTCAATACGCCGTCGAGGGTTCCGCGCACGAACACGGGGATGGACACGAGAGAGCGGATGCCGTGCTGAACGGCGTGGTCCCGCCAGGGCGCGAAACGCTCGTCGGTGAGGACGTCGTCGGTGAATACCGGCTCACCGGCGTCGACGGCCATCCCGCCCGGGCTGTTCGTCACGATCCCGTGCCCCCAGGACACGGTGAACTCATCGAGATAGCCCTGCTCAGGTCCCGCGGCAGACACGGACACGAGCTCAAGGTGCCCGTTGGTGAGGACCCGTCCGTACGACGCCAGCAGGTAACCGCCCGCGTTGACAGCCGCCTCGCAGACATCGCGCAGGAGGGCGTCCTCCGTGTCACTCCTGGCAAGCGCCGCTGTCGAGGCAAGGACTGCCCGCCACTCCGGCTCCTTGATCGCCCGCCATGGCAGCGCCTCAAGCTTCTTGTTCTCATTGAATGTCATAGACAAGTCCGTTGGAAGTCGTGCTTCCGCAAAGGCAAGAGCCCCTACGCACTCACGTTAGCCCTATTGCCAGGGATCGACGGACTGGCTCAGGTGCGCCCACGGCCAGGACGATCCGTGACGTCACTCACTCGGGGGCCTCGCTGCCGGCCACATGCCAGCCGGGGCCGGGGAACACCAGTGACTCGTGGCCGTTGTCCGACCACCTGACCAGGTAGGGCGGCCCGCCATCCTCGCCGTGCACCTCGAGAATCTCGCCGTCGCGCACGGAGTCGTCCACGTGCGTGCCCGGAACGACCAGCCGATCGCCTGTCTTGGCCTGCATCGCTGCCTCCCTCGATGGGTCGCACCTTCAGGCTACGCCGGGGCGGCGCGTAACGTGGCTTCGATGGCCCCGCCCCGAAGCCTTGCCGACGACCTGCGCCAGCGCGACGATGCCGCGCTCGGCAGGCTGCTTCGTCGACGCCCCGACCTGGTGCATCCGGTCCCGTCCGACATCACCGCACTCACGACACGCGCCACGACCGGGCCATCCATCGCGCGCTGCCTCGACGGCTTCGACTCCCTGCACCTTCATGTGCTGCGCTGCGCGGCCGAGCTCACGGCGACCCATCCGGCCGATGCGGGCAGTATCGCGTCGGCCGCCGCCGAGCCAATCGGATCCGATGCCGCACCGGCATGCGCGACCGCGCTGGGCGATCTGCGCGACGCCGCCGTCGTGTGGGGCTCCACCGACGCGCTACGGGCCGTTCACTCCGTGCGCGACCTCGTCGCATCCGCGCCTCTGCCGCTGTGGCCGCGGCCCGTCCTGACGCCGATCCAGGCAGCAGCCGTCGACGTCGACGAGCAGGCTGCGCTGCACGCCCGGGCGATGGTCGCCCGCGTCCGAGACCTCCTCGACGACTGGTCGATGAGCCCGCCGGTCATCCTGCGTACCGGCGGCCTGTCGTTGCGGGACTTCGCCGCGGCCTCGCGGCAGCTGCATGCCGACTGGCGGCTGACGTCGCTGACGATCGAGCTCGCCCGTGCGGCACGGCTGCTCACCGACGACCAGGCCGAGAGCCCTCGCTGGATGCCCACCGATCACTACGACGCCTGGACGGCGCGCCCGCCGGCCGAGCAGTGGCTGGAGCTCATCGATGCCTGGATCACGATGCCGCGGCTGCCATGGCTGGCCGACGAGAAGACCCAGGTGCTCAGCGCCGATCGGGAGCGCCGAGCGGTCCCGGTGCTCCGTCGGCAGGTCCTCGAGCTCCTGAGCGAACTGCCAGCCGGTTCTGCGCTCGATGTCGAGAACGCGCTGGAGCTGCTCGACGACCGGCAGCCACGCCGGAGCGGCGAGCTGCGACGTCAGGCCGTCCACGCGACGCTCGCCGAGGCCACCGAACTCGGCCTGCTGGGTGCCGGAGCGCTGTGCAGCGCCGGTCGCGTGCTGCTGGCACCGGCGGGCCCGACGTTGGTCGATCGCCGGGCGCGGACCACCAAGGTGAGTGCCGCCCTCGCCGACGCCCTGCCCCAGGACGTCGACCAGGTGCTCATCCAGGCCGATCTCACGGTGGTCGCCCCCGGGCCCGTCAGCGCCGAGGTCGGCCGCACCCTGCGGCTGCTCGCCGACATCGAGTCGCGCGGTCATGCCACGGTGTACAGGATCACCGAGTCGTCACTGCGACGTGCCCTCGACGCGGGGTGGGACGCCACCGCCATCCACGCAGCGCTCGACGAGATGTCCCGGACGTCGGTGCCTCAGCCGCTGTCGTACCTCGTCGATGACGTCGCCCGCCGGCACGGCACGGTGCGGGTGGGCACCTGCCTGGCCTACGTCCGCTGCGACAACCCCGAGACCCTCACCGCCGCGCTGGCCGATCGACGGCTCCGCGACCTGGCGCTCAGTCGGCTCGCCGATAACGTGCTCATCAGCCAGGCACCGGCCGCCGAGCTCATCAGCACGCTGCGGGAGGCCGGATACGCCCCCGCCGCCGAGGACCCCGAGGGCAGGGTCGTCATCCGACGACCGACCGACCAGCGCGCTCCCGTCCCCCGCACCACCCCGGTGGCCAGCCGCCGCCTGCCCGAGGACGCGCTCGTGGACGCAGCCATCCGATCGCTGCGAGCCGGCGACCGAGCCCGCACCGAGGGTCGCGGCCCGACCGTGACCGGTCCTGCGGGGACGCCGGCCGCCGCACCGCGCGATGCCCCGAGCATGACGTCGGCGGCCATCGTGTCGACGCTGCGCACCTCGCTGGCCGACAACCGCCCGCTGTGGATCGGCTACGCCGACACGGATGGCACGGTGACCCAGCAGATCGTCGATCCGATCCGGCTCGGCGGCGGCATCCTCACCGCGTTCGACCATCGCTCCGAGCAGGTCCGCTCGTTCTCGGTGTCACGTGTCACCGGCGTCGCGCCGCTGACGGCGTTGGACATCGACGTCGACGCCTGAGGAGTTAGCCGAGCGCGAGCTCGGTCGTCCACACGGTGAGGTCCGCGAGCACGTCGGGGATCGGCTCGACGCCGATGCCAGGACCGGTCGGGACCTCGAGCTGGCCGTCGTCCAGGACGAACGGCTCGGTCACATCGACCTCGTAGTAGCGGCTTGAGGCGCTGGTGTCACCGGGCAGGACGAACCCCGGCAGCGCTGCCAGCGCGACGTTCGCCGCCCGCCCGATCCCCGTCTCGAGCATCCCGCCGCACCAGACCGGCGCCCCGCGATCGCGGCACACGTCGTGGATGTCGCGGGCCGTGAGGTAGCCCCCCACGCGGCCCGGCTTGATGTTGATGATCGATGCCGCGCCGAACTCGAGTGCGGAGTCGGCCGACGCCACCGAATGGATCGACTCGTCCATGCAGATAGGCGTCCGGCACGCCTGAGAGATCAGGACGTGCCCATACCAGTCCTCCTCCTCGAGCGGCTGCTCGTGCAGGAGGAGCTCGTACTCGTCGAGCCTGGCCAGGTGCTCGGCATCGGCGCGCGTGTAAGCCTGGTTGGCATCGGTCTGCAACGGGATGTCGGGCCAGCGCTCGCGGACCGCCGACACCGGCGCGAAGTCCCATCCGGGCTCGATCTTCAGCTTGATGCGCCGGTATCCCTGGTCGATGTAGCCGCCGACCTCGTCGAGCAGGGCCTCGACGGACTCCGTGGTCGGGATCCCCACCGACACGCCGCAGTCCACCCGCGATCGCGTGGCTCCGAGGTAGGTTCCGAGGCTCATGGCGCGCTCGCGCAGCCACACGTCCAGCAGCGCCGTCGACAGCGCGGCCTTGGCCATGGGATGCCCGCGCACGACGTCCATCGCCGAACGGACGTCCTCGGGGTCGCCTGCGTCGATGACGTCACGCAGGGCCGGCAGCAGGTGCTCCTGCATCACCGCGATCGCGCTGTTTCCGTACTCATAGCTGTATCCCGGCCATGACATCGTCACGCACTCGCCCCAGCCATGGACGCCGTCGGCGCTGACCGCCTCGACGAGGATGACGTCACGGACCGACTCGGTGCCGAACGATGTGCGGAACGGCCGCACGAGCGGGATGTTGAGTCGGTGCAGCCGGATGACGTCGATGCTCATCGATTCCTCTCCAGGACGTAGCCGCCGGTGGTGCTGACCCCGACGATCGCATAGCCATCGACCAGGGCGCGGGTCAGTGACTCGCGAACGGCGATGCGCCACTGCGCGGCAGCAGGCGGATCTGACCGCTCGCACGGAAACGATGTCGTCGGGCAGGTCCACCTCCAGGACGTCACGGCCGACGGCGCGAGCCGCATCGAGGTCGATCCGGACCAGTTCGCCGCGCAGGGCGGCCCTCGCGCGCGAAGACTCCAGTCGCCACCACGCGAACAGCCGGTCGGTCGGATCACCGGCGTTGATGCCGTCGTCCATGGCACCGTAGAAGTCGACCTCGAATCCCTCGACGTCGACGCCGAGCTTCATGAGGTTCAGAACCGCGTTGCGGCGGACGAGCGGATCGAACGTCCACACAATGGTGTCGATGCTCATGGTCGAGGGCCCAGACGCGCTGGTGCATCTTCAGTGCCGCCCCGATGTGCTGGTCGCGATACGGGGCGAGCACGGCGGCCATGTGCGAGTGCAGATGGGTGTGCCATCCATCGGCTTGATGCCGACCGACGAACGCGAAGGCCGCACCGACCGCCTGACCGTCGCGGTAGGCAGCGGACGCATATCCGCCGGCATGGATCTGCGCACGCAGGAGGTTGGCCTGGATCTGCGTCGAGCCGTCGCCCGAGGGCCACACCGTGTCGAACACCCGACGGGCATCCTCGAGTTCACTAAGGTCGATGAGGGAGCGCACCCGGACGTCTGCCCGCTGCTCGGCAGCACCGAGATCGTCCTGCGGGGACCACGTCGTCACCCGCTCACCGTAGCGAGGAAGAGGCAGGAAGATGACGGAGACCGACCTGCTGTCCGCAGGCTCACTCGCTGCTCCCCGCGATGGTCGACGCCGTCGAGTCGCTCGTCGTCCTCGAGTCACCGTCCGACGATCTCGACGCATGCGAGGCGATCGTCCAGGAGGCGATCGGCGCGTTCTCGGCATGGCTGCCGTCACCGGCACGGGCCGAGCAGCACGGCGGTCGACCGGTGTGGCGATGGGGACCGGACCAGCCGCGGGTCCTGCTGCTCGGTCACCTCGACACCGTGTGGCCGATCGGCTCGCTGGCACGCCTGCCGTTCACCAACGACGGCCAGCGGATGACCGGACCCGGCGTCTTCGACATGAAGGCCGGGGTCGTGCAGGGCTGGGCAGCGCTGGCTCTCGCCGGCCTCACCGAGGACAGCGGGGTCGGCATGCTTCTCACCACCGACGAGGAGATCGGCTCGCACGCGTCACGCGCCCTGATCGCCGACGCGATCATGCACGCGGAGGCGGTGCTCGTCCTCGAGCCCTCCGTGGACTCGGCCCTGAAGACGGCTCGCAAGGGCACGTCCTGGTACGCGGTCGACGTCGAGGGCAGGGCCGCGCACGCGGGCCTTGAACCCGACCGGGGAGTGAACGCGCTCGTGGCGGCCGCCGAGCTCGCCATCGCGGCTCCGGGCTGGGCCGATGCCGAACGCGGGACCACCGTGACGCCGACCGTCCTGACCGCAGGCAGCACGCCCAACACCGTGCCGGCGCACGCGCGGCTGACGCTCGACGTACGCGCATGGTCGAGCGCCGAGCAGATCCGCATCGACGAGCGCATGCGCGAATGGCAGCCCTCGGTGCGGGGCGCGCACCTCGCATATCGGCGGCGGCATCGACCGGCCCGCCATGGAGCAGACGACGGCCGCCCGCCTCTTCGGCTTGGCCCGGGAGACCACCAGTGCCCTCGGCCTGCTCCCGCTCGAGGGCAGGGCGGTCGGCGGGGCGAGCGACGGCAACCTCACGGCTGCAGCCGGCGTCGCGACCCTCGACGGCCTCGGTGCCGTGGGCGACGGTGCCCACGCCGACCACGAATGGGCGAGCGTCCCGGGGATGGCGGAGCGTGCGGCGCTGACGGCAGGACTGCTCGGCGTCCTGCTGGCCGACGCGACACCGTAGGCTCACCGGATGGCCGACGGACCCCTGATCGTGCAGAGCGACAAGACGCTCCTGCTCGAAGTGGACCATCCGCAGTCCGATGAGTGCCGCAAGGCCATCGCGCCGTTCGCCGAGCTCGAACGCGCCCCCGAGCACATCCACACCTACCGACTCACGCCCCTGGGCCTGTGGAATGCCCGCGCCGCCGGCCATGACGCCGAGCAGGTCGTCGACACCCTCCTTCGCTACTCGCGCTACCCGGTGCCGCACTCCCTGCTCATCGACGTCGCCGAGACCATGGCACGCTACGGCCGCCTCCAGGTGAGCAACCATCCGGTGCACGGCCTCGTGCTGCAGGCGATCGACCCGGCAGTGCTCGAGGAGGTCCTGCGCAGCAAGAAGGTCGCACCCCTGCTCGGCGCGCGCCTCGACGAGACCACGGTGATCGTCCACCCCAGCGAGCGCGGCCACCTCAAGCAGGCCCTCGTCAAGCTCGGCTGGCCCGCCGAGGACGTCGCGGGCTACGTCGACGGCGAGAAGCACGCGATCGGCCTGGCCGCCGACCAATGGCAGCCCCGGCCGTACCAGACCGAGGCCGCCGAGGGCTTCTGGCACGGCGGCTCCGGCGTCGTCGTCCTCCCATGCGGATCCGGCAAGACCATCGTCGGCGCCCTCGCCATGGCCCTCGCCCAGGCGACCACCCTCATCCTCGTCACCAACACCGTCGCCGCCCGACAGTGGCGCGACGAGCTGCTGCGCCGCACGACGCTGACCGCCGACGAGATCGGCGAGTACTCCGGCGCCCGCAAGGAGATCCGGCCGGTCACCATCGCCACCTACCAGGTGATGACGACGAAGCGGCACGGCATCTACCCCCACCTCGAGGTGTTCGACTCCCGCGACTGGGGCCTGATCATCTACGACGAGGTGCACCTGCTGCCGGCTCCGATCTTCCGCTTCACCGCCGACATCCAGTCCCGTCGGAGACTCGGACTGACGGCGACCCTCGTGCGCGAGGATGGTCGCGAGAGCGACGTGTTCTCGCTGATCGGGCCGAAGCGGTACGACGCTCCGTGGAAGGACATCGAGAACCAGGGCTACATCGCGCCAGCTGACTGCGTCGAGGTCCGCGTCACCCTGCCCGAGCCCGACCGCATGGCGTACGCCATGGCCGAGCCCGAGGACAAGTACCGGCTCTCAGCATCGGCTCCCGAGAAGCTCCGCATCGCGGAGGCGATCGTCGCCCGGCACGCCGACGACCGCGTCCTGGTGATCGGCCAGTACCTCGACCAGCTGGCCGAGCTCGGCGAGCACCTCAACGCCCCGGTGATCACCGGGGAGTCCTCGGTCAAGGAGCGCGAGCGGCTGTTCGGTGCCTTCCGCGAGGGCGAGCTGAAGGTCCTGGTCGTCAGCAAGGTGGCCAACTTCTCGATCGACCTGCCCGAGGCCGGCGTGGCGATCCAGGTGAGCGGGACCTTCGGGTCGCGTCAGGAGGAGGCCCAGCGGCTGGGCCGCGTCCTGCGTCCCAAGGGCGACGGGCGCAGCGCCCACTTCTACTCGATCGTCACGCGCGACACCGTCGATGCGGATTTCGCCCAGCATCGCCAGCGTTTCCTCGCCGAGCAGGGCTACTCGTACCGAATAATCGACGCGGACGACGTGATGACCGGAAAGTGGGAGAGCTCATGAGCCAGGCACAGGCCGAGGCCGCACCACCGCAGCCACTCAAGCTGCAGATGCGGTCGTTCATCCTGGCGATCGTCGTCGGCCTGGTCGCCGCCACCGCCGCGTCCTTCTTCCTGTGGATCGTCGACGGCGGCCAGGAGATCGTGTACAAGAAGCTGCCGGAGGCCTTCGGCTGGGATGCCCTGCCGGGCTGGTGGGTGCTCCTGCTCCTGATCGTCGGCGCCGGCCTCGTCTTCGTGGCCCGACGCCTGCCGGGCGCCACCGGCGGCAGCCCGCTCAGCGGCTTCCACTTCACCAATCCCATCAGCTGGGCGCCGGGCATCCTCGTCGCGGCGTTCGGCACCCTCGTGTTCGGCGCCTCGCTCGGTCCTGAGGGGCCACTGATCGTCCTCGGCTCGGCGATCGCGGCCATCTTGGTCAAGCGCGCCAACAGCGACGACGTCACCAAGCTCGCGATGCTGCTCGGCGGCATGGCGGCGATCGGAACGATCTTCGGCAACCCCTTCGTCGCCGCCTTCATGCTGCTGGAGTTCGCCGCGATGGGGCGCGCTCCCGTCCGTCGCGCTCGTGCCGGCGTTCGTGTCGCTGGGTGCCGGCTACGTGACGCTGGTCGGCTGGGGGGCATGGACCGGGTTCGGGGTCCACGTGCTCAGCGTTCCCGGCCTGCCCGCCTACCCCAGCATCGAGCCGGATGACCTCGTCGCCGGCACGATCGTGGCCATCATCGTCGCCGTCCTCGCCGCCCTGGCCCGCGAACTGGGCGAGCGCACCGATCTCCTCAGCAGGAAGCGGCCCACGGCCGTGCTCTTCGCGGCCGCGGTGATCACCGCACTCGTCGCGTGGGTCGTCGTCAGCGGCTTCGACGTGACTTACGACCAGATCCTCTTCTCGGGGCAGGCCGGCATGGGCGACGCTCGTGGCACAGACGTCGGCCGGAGCGGTCCTCGCCATCGTGATCGGCAAGCTGATCGTCTACGGGATCGCCCTCGGCGGCGGGTTCCGCGGCGGCCCGGTGTTCCCGGCCACCTTCATCGGGGTCGGCGCCGGCGTCCTCGCGTCACTGGTCTTCACGAACCTCTCGGTCAGCGCGATGGCCGCCGTCGGCATCTCAGCCGCGGCGACGGTCATGCTGCGCCTGCCGTTCACGTCCGGGATGCTCGCCATGCTGCTCATCGGCGGTGCGGGTGCCGGCATCGCGCCGTTCGCGATCATCGGCGCGGTCATCGGATTCATCGTCCGCCAGCTGCTAGACCGCCTTGACGCGAAGCGCGAAGCGGCCGTCCACGTCGAAGGCGAAGTCGTCCACGGTTCCTAGCCCGGGCAGCGGCAGGTGCACGGTGCCCATCGACGCCGAGCCCTTCAACTCGATCTCGGCCATCGGGTCCGTTGGCGGTCCGACCGGCGTGACGTCGAGGCCGAGCTCCACGTCCACGCTGCCGGCCTTCGCCTGGCCGACGATGTGCCACGGCAGCGGCGCTGCCTTGCCTTCACCGACGTAGCTCAGCACATGCGCGTTGTTGCGGCTGACGATCGACCGGGCCGCCGCCTGCATCAGGAAGTTGCCGGTGCGCAGCTCGTCGAGCGCCAGTCGCAGCGTCAGGTGCACGGCGTCCGCCGTGATGCGCAGCTCGCCGCCGGAGACCGGCGCGGTGACGTCGATGTTCATCAGGCCGATCCGGCCGCTGCGCAGTCGCACGACTGCGCCGTCGATCGTCTCGACGACCCACTTGCCCTCGGTACCGGTCACGTCGGCCAGCCTTCCATGAGGACACGCGTCACGAGCGGATCCGCGCATTGTCGGGGTCGTACATCGGTCGCAGCGATGCGACGGCCTGATGACGCTCACCGGCGATGTCGACCTGCCAGTCACCGGAGGTGACGAAGTCTGCCGTCACCCCGTCTCGGCATTCGACCATCGCCAGCCCGACGGCACCGCCGAGGGTGTGGCCATAGCTCGCCGCGCGGACGTAGCCGACGGGCTCGCCGTCGCGCAGCACGATCTCGGCGTGGTGCATGAGGGGCTCGGGATCGAGGACGCGGACCTGCACGAGTCGTCGGGTCAACGGCCCGGCCGCCTTCTTCGCCAGCACGGCGTCGCGTCCGATGAAGCCGCCGGGCTTGTCGAGAGCGACGGCGAACCCGAGTCCTGCCTCGAGCACGGAGTCGGTGTTGTCGATGTCGTGGCCGTAGTCGCGGTAGCCCTTCTCCATGCGCAGGCTGGCCAGCGCCTTGAGGCCGGTGTGCCGTAGGTCCACGTCCCGGCCCGCCTCCACCAGCTGCTCGTACACGTGCATGGCCTGATCGGCAGGCACGTAGAGCTCGTAGCCCAGTTCGCCGAGGTAGGTGATGCGGATGCACAGGGCGCGGGCGAACCCGATGTCGATCTCGCCGAGCGGCGCGGAAGGGGAACGCCTCGTTCGAGAGGTCGATCGACGTCAGCGACTGCAGCAGCTCGCGCGAGCGCGGACCCTGCACGTTGATCTGCGCGAGACCCGACGTGACGTCGGTGACGAAGGCGTGCGCGTCCCCGATGTGCCTGCTGCAGCCATGCCTGGACGTGGCCCTGCGCGTTGTCGGAGGCCACGACCATGAACTCCGTCTCGGCGAGCTTCGTGACCGTGAGGTCGGCCTCGAGCGTGCCGCCCTCGTTCAGCCACTGCGTGTACGTGATGACGCCCGGCTCCCCGTCGACGCTGTTCGCGGACACGAGGTCGAGCACGCGTCCGGCATCGCGGCCCTGCACGAGGAACTTCGACATGAAGGACATGTCCATCAGGCCGACGCCCTCGCGGACGGCTCGGTGCTCGGCCTCCCACTGCGGGAACCAGCTCTGGCGACCCCACGACAGTTCCGCGACCCTCGCCTCGCGTCCTGGTCCGGCGAACCAGTCGGCGCCCTCCCAGCCGCTCACGTCGCGGAAGTACGCGCCCTGCTCGGCGAGGCGGTCGTGGATCGGCGACCGCTTCACCCCCCGGGCGGTCTGCATCGACCGGCCCGGGAAGTGCGTCTGGTACACCATCCCGAGCGTCTCGACCGTCCGCTCGGCGCGGTAGCGCGGGTTCAGCTGATACGGCTGGAACCGGTCGATGTTGAAGCCGGTGACGTCCATGTCCGGGCGGCCATCGACGAGCCAGTTCGCCATCAGCCGACCGAGCCCGCCGCCGTGGATGATCCCCACCGAGTTCATCCCTGCCGCCACGAAGTAGTTGCGCAGGTGCGGGGCCTCGCCGACCACCGGGGCCAGGTCGGGGGTGAACGACTCGGGGCCGCAGAAGAACTTGCGGATGCCGACCTCGAGCGTGACGGGCACCCGGTCCATCGCCCGCTCGAGGTAGGGGCCCATCCGGTCCCAGTCCGGCGGGATCTCACCGAACGAGAAGTCCCCCGGAATGCCGTCGACGTGCCACGGTGCGCAGACCGGCTCGAAGAGGCCGACCATCAGGCCGCTGCCCTCCTCGCGGTAGTAGCCGTGCCGGGACGGATCCTCGAAGACCGGCCAGTCGGGATCGATCCCCTCGATCGGCTCGGTGATCAGGTAGTAGTGCTCGGCCGCCTGCAGGGGGATGACGACGCCAGATCTTCTCCCCGAGCTCGCGGGCCCACATCCCCGTGCAGTTCACGACGTACTCGCACTCGATGTCGCCCTGGGCCGTGGACACCCCAGTCACCCGGCCTCCGGCCGTCAGCACGCCGGTCGCGCGGACGCCCTCGACGATGCGTGACGCCCTGCATGCGAGCGCCCTTGGCCAGCGACATCGTCACGTCGACGGGGTTGACCCGTCCGTCCTGCGGCACGTAGAAGCCCGCCAGGAGGTCGTCGGTGCGGGCGATCGGGAACCGCTCGGCGATCTCGGCCGGTGAGATCTCGATGACGTCGAGTCCGACGTGCCGGTTGAACGCGGCGACGCGGCGATACTCCTCGAGTCGTCCCTCGTCGGCGGCCGCCTCGATGAAGCCGACCCGCTTGAAGCCCGTCGCGAGGCCGGTCTCCTCCTCGAGGTGCGCGTAGAGCTCGCGCGAGTACATGCGCATCGACATCGACGTCTCGGACAACGACCCGAAGCAGGTCATCAGTCCGGCCGCGTGCCACGTCGTGCCCGACGTCAGTCGGTCGCGCTCGAGCAGCACGACGTCGGACCAGCCCCGGTGGCCGAGGTGGTAGGCGATCGAGGTGCCGATGACACCGCCGCCGATGATGACGACGCGGGCGCGCGCCGGCAGGTCGCGGGTGGGCGCGGGGGCGGCGCGGAGGTGCCGCGGAGGTGGGCGCGTCGGGCATGCCCCGACCCTATTCAGGTCCGCTGCTCGGCCGATCTTGAGGTTGTGGGGGCCACGGACGCGTCCGTGGCCCCCACAACCTCAAGATCGGCGCATGCAGAAGGGCGGCACCCTTGCGGATGCCGCCCTTCTGGTCGCTGTGCGCAGTGCGTCAGAAGTCCATCTGACTGACGTCAGAAGTCCAGCTACGGCCCTTCTGACTGACGTCAGAAGTCCAGCTACGGCCCTTCTGACTGACGTCAGAAGTCCATGCCGCCCATGTCCGGAGCGCCACCGCCACCGGCGAGGGCCTTCTCCGGCTTGTCGGCCACGACGACCTCGGTCGTCAGGAACAGGCCGGCGATCGACGCGGCGTTCTGCAGCGCCGAGCGGGTGACCTTGGCCGGATCGATGATGCCGGCCTTGATCATGTCCACGTACTCGCCGGTCGCGGCGTCGAGGCCCCAGCCCTGGCTCGAGGTCGCGGACCTTCTCCGCCACGACGCCGCCCTCGAGGCCGGCGTTGATGGCGATCTGCTTGAGCGGAGCCGACACGGCAACGCGAACGATGTTCGCGCCGACAGCCTGCTCGTCGGTGAGGCCGAGAGCGTCGATCTTGGGCTCTGCGGTCTTCATGGCCTGGATCAGCGCCACGCCGCCACCGGCGACGATGCCCTCCTCGACGGCCGCCTTCGCGTTGCGAACGGCGTCCTCGATGCGGTGCTTGCGCTCCTTGAGCTCAACCTCGGTGGCCGCGCCGACCTTGATGACGGCGACGCCGCCGGCCAGCTTGGCGAGGCGCTCCTGCAGCTTCTCACGGTCGTAGTCGGAGTCCGACTTCTCGATCTCCGCGCGGATCTGCGAGACGCGGCCGGCGATCTGCTCAGCGTCGCCTGCACCCTCGACGATCGTGGTCTCGTCCTTGGTGACGACGACCTTGCGCGCACGACCGAGCAGCTCCAGGCCCGTGGTGTCGAGCTTGAGGCCGACCTCCTCGGAGATGACCTGGCCACCGGTGAGGATCGCGATGTCCTGAAGCATGGCCTTGCGACGGTCGCCGAAGCCCGGGGCCTTGATGGCGACCGAGCGGAACGTGCCGCGGATCTTGTTGACCACCAGCGTGGACAGGGCCTCGCCCTCGACGTCCTCGGAGATGATGACCAGAGGCTTGCCGGACTGCATGACCTTCTCGAGCAGTGGCAGGAGGTCCTTCACCGCGGAGATCTTGGAGTTGGCGATGAGGATGTAGGGATCCTCGAGCTCGGCCTCCATGCGCTCCGGGTCGGTCATGAAGTACGCGGAGATGTAGCCCTTGTCGAAGCGCATGCCCTCGGTGAGCTCAAGCTCGAGACCGAAGGTGTTGCTCTCCTCGACGGTGATGACGCCTTCCTTGCCGACCTTGTCCATGGCCTCAGCGATGAGGTCACCGACCTCCTGGTCGCCACCGGCGGAGATGGCCGCGGTCGACGCGATCTGCTCCTTGGTCTCGACGTCCTTGGCCATCTCGAGGAGCTCGTTGCTCACGACCTCGACGGCCTTCTCGATGCCCTTCTTCAGGCCCATCGGGTTCGCGCCCGCGGCCACGTTGCGCAGTCCTTCGCGGACCAGCGCCTGCGCGAGCACGGTCGCCGTGGTGGTGCCGTCGCCAGCGACGTCGTCGGTCTTCTTGGCGACCTCCTTGACGAGCTCGGCGCCGATCTTCTCGTACGGGTCCTCGAGGTCGATCTCCTTAGCGATGGAGACACCGTCATTGGTGATCGTGGGGGCGCCCCACTTCTTCTCCAGGACAACGTTGCGGCCCTTGGGGCCCAGGGTGACCTTGACGGCGTCAGCGAGCACGTTCATGCCGCGCTCGAGCGACCGACGGGCCTCCTCATCAAATGCAATCATCTTTGCCATGGGGGCTGTTCCTCCAGGAACGTCCGTGCGGAAATTGTCACTCTCGGGTGTCGAGTGCTAACCAGAAAGTTAGCACTCACCCCCACCGAGTGCAAACACGGGCAGGCCCCTGCGCGGACCTCGCTCAGTTGATCGCGGTGCTGATGTTGCCCGACGCCGCCGCGAAGGCCTTCTTGGCCTTGGTGGCATCCGCGCCACTCGTGGACGTGGCCCAGGCGGCGCCGTATTCGGGCCACACCGCCTGCTGCTGGAGGATGTTGGGGATGGCCACCCCGTCACCGCCAGCCTGGGCGATGGCCTGCAGTCGCCGCTCGGCGACCTGCTTCTCCGCGGCGATGTTCGCCGGGATGAGGCCGGACGCGCCGGCGAGGGCCAGCTGCCGGCCCGCGGCCGCCAAGTACCCCGTGACCAGCTTGCGGGCGATCGCCTAGCGCACCGTGCTGGTAGGCGTACGAGGTGATGTTGAAGCCCTGGACCCGCAGCAGCGGCGAGGCCTTCACGCCGCTCACCGGAGCGGGAACCGAGGTGATCCGGTAGACGAACGTGAGCCCCTTGAGCGTGGCCATGTCCTCGGGGCCGGCCATCCAGAAGGGCGCCTTCCCGTTGGCGAAGGCCTTGCGCGCGTCGTCGGCGGTCATGGCCGAGTTGATGAGGCCGGAGGCGTTCCACTGGTCGATCTGCTTGCTGTTCTTCAGGAACGTGGGATCGCTCAGGCCGACAACCGAGGGATCCCAGTTGCCGTCGGCGTCCTTCCCGAAGAAGAACCCGCCCAGACCGCTGAACAGCGGATAGAGGGAGTAGCCATCGCTGTTGGGCCCCTGACCGACGGCGAAGCCCTTCTTTCCCTTGCCGGACTTCTTCAGCTTGGCAGCCATGGCGGTGAGCTCGGAGAAGGTCGTCGGCTGCTTGGGCACGAGCTCGACGTTGGTGATCATCGCGACGTTGCTGACCTGCACGGGAAGTCCGTAGCCGCTTGCCCGACCAGTTGTACCCGGAAAGGACGTTCTTCGGGAACAGCCTCGTGCGCGCCGCATTGAGCGTCACGGGGACGATTGTCTTCGCGAGGGCGAGATCCCCGCTCCACGACTGGTCGCCCCAGATGATGTCCGGCGCAGTCGCCAGCGGCTCCTTGCTCGACCTGGTCGCGGATGGCGGCTAGGTCCTTGGTGACGACATTGACCTTGACACCCTGGTAGCCCTTGGCCAGCAACTGGCTCAGCACGGCGGCATGGGGGCATCAGCCCAGATCGTGATACTGCTTCGGCGCCGCCTGACTGGGAACCGCACCAGTCATCGCCAGCGCCGTCACGCCGGCCGCACTGACAACGGCAATAGCCGACCTGACCCATCCGCGCATGACGTCCCCTCGTTGGTGCGACTTCGTCGATGGTAGTCGGCTCGTGGGGCAAATCCGTGCGTCACGACAGACGCGAGGGCCTGTCGCGACTAGACGAACGGGGCCAGGCGAACCGACAGCGGCGGCGAGGAGGCGACCCGCCCCGTCGAGTCCTTGACCACGGCGGCCACCTCGACGCGCGAATTCGACGCCGGCACGAAGACCCGGAACGGTCGGGCGTCGTCGCTGCCGAGCACCGCCCAGTTCGCCGTGCCGCGCTTGCGCATGACGAAGGTGACGGTGGACGGGTCGATGCCCGGGACCGTCGCCGCCAGCCGGTACTTGCCGGTGACCGGGTCCTTGGCCGCCTTGACCGTCACCGTCGGAGCCGCCGGGACCGGCAACGCCACCTCCGAGCGGAGCACGACCGAAGAGCGGGCCGGCAGCGCGAGGCTGATCCGGCCAGCCGCGTCGGACGTCGCCGACGAGGCGGCGCCCAGGAGCGGGCGCCAGGTGGCCGACGGCGTGGAGGTCGGGAAGCTCACGGTCGCGGGCTCGTCACCTGAGTTGAAGGCGACCACGTACTCGGTCCGGGCCGCGGCGTCGATGCGGCTGGCGACGAACACGCTGTCCGCGCCGTACCTGGTTATCTGCGCGCCCGCGGCAAGGGCCGGGTACTGAGCTCGCAGGCCGGCCAGCTGGGCCATCCGGTCCTCGATCGCCGTGGACCGGTCGAAGGACGAATCCTCGCCGATGGGTGTTCCGCCGACGCGCTGCTCGGAGCGCCACTGCGGCACCTGCGTGGCGAACATGTCCTGACGGGCCTGCTTGTCGGTGCCGCTGCCGGTCCCGGTCATCCCGACCTCGTCGCCGTAGTAGACGACGGGCACGCCACGAGTGAGGTACAGGAGGTCGTGGGCCAGCAGGTCGCGCTCGAGCAGGGGCTGACCTGCCTGCCCGGTGTCCTTGGCGAGGAAGAAGCCGATCCGGCCCATGTCGTGATTGCCGAGGAAGGTCGTCAGTCCGTAGGCGTTGGTCGTCGGCGACGTGTAGTAGTCATCGTCGGCGAACAGGCCGGCGAGCGTGGCGCCCGAGGCGGTGTTGGACGCGAACCGGCGGGCGGAGTCCTGGAACGGGAAGTCCAGGACCGAGGGCAGCCGTCGGTCGAGCATCTGCTGGCTGAGCTGGGCCGGGTCGAGTCAGCCACACCTCCCCGAAGCTGGTGAAGTCCTGGTTTGCCGGCCGCGGCGGCGCTCTGGCCGACCAGGGGAAGCCAGCGGCCGAAGAAGTACGGATCGACATGCTTGGCCGTGTCGATGCGGAAGCCGTCGATACCGTACTTCGTGATCCAGGCCCCGTACGCGTCGGCCAGCGCCTTGACGACGGTCCAGTCCTCGGTCATGAGATCGTCGAGACCGGCGAAGTCGCCGTCCATCTCACAGCGCCCCGCACAGCTGCCGAAGTCGATGTCGCCGCGGTTGTGGTAGCGCACCGGCTCGTTGAGGACCGCTGGCGCCTTGGCCTGAGCCCAGGCCGGATCGACGATCGGGGTCTTCGCGAAGCTGCGCCGGGCCGACAGCCGGGGGAATGCCGTTCCGGAGGTGTAGCGCCACGGGTTGAATGCACGCCCGCCAGCTGTCCGGTAGGGAACCTGCTCCATGGGCACGTAGGCGTTGCCCTGGCGATACGCGATGACGTCGGCGGTGTGGTTCACCACGATGTCGAGGAACACCTTCAGGCCCAGTCGCTTGGCACATGACATGAAGTCGCCGAAGTCTGCCTCGGTGCCCAGGTGCGCGTCGGGCTTGGTGAGGTCGAGGAACCAGTAGCCGTGGTAGGCGGCGCTCTCGCCTTGCACAGTGCGTTGCACGAAGGGCGGGGTGATCCAGACGGCCGTGAACCCGAGGCGCTTGAGCCGGGCCAGCCCATGGTCGTTCGGGTCGGACGCATCGCAGCGGCCGGTCAGCCCCGCCAGGTCGCCACCGTGGTAGAACGCATCCGACGTCGGCTCGAAGCCGGTGATGCTCGGGCCCCCGGCGCGCCCGCCGGTGTCGTTCGCGGGGTTGCCGTCGGCGTACCGATCCGTCATGACGAAGTAGAACGTGTCAGCGGCGATGGGGCTGCGGATCGACGAGGCTGCCATCCCGTCCAGCACCCCATCGGCGTGCGCCGGCGGGGTCAGAAGTCCACCTGCCAATGCCGTCGAGACGGCGGCCATCGCGAGCGCGGTGCTACCGAAGCGCACGACCGGATTCCACGTCGAAGTAGTGGAGCCGGGATGAGTCGGTGAACACCGTGATCGGATCCCCGGTCTTGAAGTGCAGGCGCGGCGGGAAGACGGCAACACCCTCGATGTCCTTGTTGTGTCCCAGGCGGGTGAGCTCGGAGTCCTCCTCCCGCGCCAGGCCGCTGCCAAGGCGCGCCTCGTCGACGGGCGTTCCCTCGAGGGCGAACGTCAGGTGCACGCTTGATCCCAGCGCCTCGCTGAGAACCACGGTGACGGCGAGTGGATGGGTGCTGTCGCGCTGCTCGGGGTAGATGTCCTCGGCACGCATGCCGACGACGACCTCCTCGCCAGCCTTCGCCGCCAGCTCCGGGCGGGAATCGACGGCCGCGCGCGGGATGGGCAGGAACTGTGAGCCGATGCGCAGTCCCGTGGAGTCCCCGTCGACGACCAGGCCTGCGTGCATCAGCGTCATGGGCGGCGTGCCGATGAATCCGGCCACGAACAGGTTGTCCGGGTTGTCGTAGAGGTCCTGCGGAGGGGCGATCTGCAGGAGCTCGCCGAGGCGCATCACTGCGACGCGGTGGCCCATGGTCATGGCCTCGACCTGATCATGCGTGACGTAGACCGTGGTGATCCCGAGATCGCGCTGCATCGCGGCGATCTCGGCGCGCATCTGGACGCGCAGCTTCGCGTCGAGGTTCGACAACGGCTCGTCCATGAGGAAGAGCTCGGCGTCGCGGACGATGGCACGACCCATGGCGACGCGTTGCCGTTGGCCGCCGGAGAGCTGCTTCGGCTTGCGGGTGAGCATGGACGTGAGGTCGAGAAGACGACCGGCGCGATCGACCTTCTCCTTGATCTCCGCCTTGCCCTCATGCCGCAGTGCCAGCCCGAAGCCGATGTTCTCGCCCACCGTCATGTGCGGGTAGAGGGCGTAGCTCTGGAAGACCATGGCGATGTTGCGGTCGCGCGGGGACGACGTCGTTGACGACCTTGCCGCCGATGGCGATCGTGCCGTCGGTGATGTCCTCCAGGCCCGCGACCATGCGCAACGCCGTGGTCTTGCCGCAGCCCGATGGCCCGACGAGCACGAGGAACTCCCCGTCCTCCACCTGCAGCGACAGGTCCTTCACGGCGTGGAAGCCGTTGTCGTAGACCTTGTCGACGTCAGTCAGCACCAGATCGGCCATGACTACTCACCCTCCACTTGCCATACGCCAGCACCTGCTGACGGGACACTGATGACGATCTGCCCGGCGACGACCTGAGCGTCGAAGCCGAACTGGTGCGAGATGCCCGACGCATGAAGTGCGGCAAGCGGGATCCTGACGTCCTCGCACTGGTGGCGCGCGGCGACCACGAGCACGGACTGGTCGGGATGCTCGCGGACGAACGCGACCGAGTCGGCGGTGACATGCAGCCACCGCAGCCCGCCCGTTGCCAGCGCGGGACTCGACGTCCGCAGGCCGATCAGCGGCGGTAGGCCGAGAGCATGGAACCGTCCCAGCCATCCTCGTCGTGCCACGGGAAGGGCGTCCGAGCGTCCTCGCCCCAGGATCCCGTGGCACCGATCTCGTCGCCGGCGAACACCATCGGAACACCAGGGAGTCCTACGGCCAGTGCGAGCGCGGCCACCTGCCGCTCCGCGGTGCCCACCACCGTGCGGATGCGAGCGGTGTCGTGGCTGCTGAGGATGTTCCAGCTCGCGATCAGCGATCGCCACGGGATGCGGCCATGGAAGGCCCTCATCGAGGCAACCATCTGCTCCCCCGAGATGACCGGGACCTCCACGGGCAGTCCCATGAACGTCTCGTGGAAGTCGGGACCGCGCAGCCAGCACCAGCACCTGGCGCGTGAAGCCGGCGTAGTTCATGGTTCCGTGCCACCCGTCGCCGAGCAGGTCACCGCTGGCGTCATGCCCGTGCTCGGCGACGAGCAGCGCGTCCTCGCTCTCGAGGGCCATCGCCTCGCGCACGTCGCGGGCGAACTGGTGCGTGACGTCCACCGAGCCCATCCGGCCGGCCATGTTGGCAACATCCACTCGCCAGCCGTCCAGCCCGGAAGGCCCACGCAGCCACGCTCGCACTGGTGCGTCCAGCGACGTGACGAGGCGCTCCCGCAGTCGGGTGCTGGTGTGGTCGAACTTCGGCAGGGTGGGGACGTTGAACCAGCACTCGTAGCCGTACTTCAGGGCCGGATCGAAGCGGAAGAACTCGCGCTCGAGGGACTGTGGATCCTGAGCCCGGACGAACCACTCGTGCTCGCGCCCGCAGTGGTTCAAGGTGATGTCGCCGATCACGCGCACGTCACGCTCGTGGGCCGCCTCGACGAGACGGGTCAGGGCGGCGGTCCCCCCGAGCAGGGGATCGACGACCGCGAACGAGCTCGCGTCGTAGCGATGCGTGGATCCGGCCGGGAACACGGGGGTCATGTAGAGGACGTTGGCTCCGAGGGACGTCACATGATCGAGATGCTGACGGACACCGTCGAGGTCGCCGCCGAAGTACTCCGCCGAGGTGTTGCCCGAGCGGCCTTCGGGTCGATCCGTCCATGCCCGCGGCACGGCCCATCCCGGGACAGCCACGCCCTCCGGCGCCTGGGCGGGCGAGGCTGCGACGCCGTGCGATCGAGCGAAGCGGTCGGGAAAGACCTGGTACACCACGGACTCAGTCGCCCACTGCGGCGCGGGGATCGTGGCGGAGATGACGAAGTCGGTGGCGTCGGGAACGTCGTAGTCCCGTATGCCGGCCGCGGTCAGCCACAGGAAGTCGAAGGCACCACCGACCAGCAGCCAGCGGTAGCTGGTCGCCACGTTGCGCACCGTCAGGCCGCGCGGTCCACCAGACGTCCTGCCCGACCGTCTCCGCCACGTCAGCCCGAACCACGTGCGGCTCTCCGTCACGGACCGTGCGCAGGATGACCTGCGCCGGCTGGTGGTCACGATGGGTGCGCAGTCGAAGCGTCAGCGTGTCGCCCAGCAGCGGCGCTGTGCTCGACGCATAGAGGGGCGAGCCGTCGTGATGCGCCGGCGACAGGTCGAGGGCCATCAGCCCTTCACCGACCCCTGTGTCAGGCCGCCCACGATGAACTTCTGCAGGAAGATGAACAGCAGGACCACGGGGATGGCGGCCAGCAGCGCGCCAGCCGCGAACGGTCCCCAGTTCTCCGAGTACTTCTCGCCGATGAACTGCTGCAGGCCGACCGCCAGCGTGAGCTTCGTCGGGCTCTGGAGGAGCGCACTTGCGATGACGAACTCGTTGATGGTGAAGATGACGCTCAGCAGCCCGACGACCGCGAGCACCGGTGCCGCCAGCGGCAGGATGATGCCCCAGAAGATCTGGCCATGGCTGGCCCCGTCGACCTTGGCCGACTCGTCGATCTCCATCGGGATCGTGTCGAAGAAGCCCTTGATCAGCCATGCGTTGATGCCCATGGCTCCGCCGAGGTACACCAGGATCGAGGCCGAGCAGGGTGTCGAGTCCGATCGACGGGAAGACGTCGCCGACGTTGGACCATGATCATGTAGATCGCGGTCAGGGCGAGGAACTCCGGGAACATCTGCACCAGCAGCAGGAACATCAGCCCCGACCTTGCGACCCTTGAACCGGAACCGGCTGAACGCGTAGGCCGCCCCCGCGGCGATGAGCACCGTGAAGAACGCGACCACCAGCGCCACGATCATCGTGTTGACGTACCAGTTCGCGTACGGCTGGTCGGGGTTGTTGAACAGGCGCTTGAAGTTCTCGAGCGTCGGGTTCGCTCGGGATGATCGACGCCGCTGCTGATCGATCGGATTCTTCGTGAACGCGGCACTCATCGACCCACAGCACGGGCGTGACCGCGACCAGCGATGGCGATCCACGCCACGAGGTGCCGCCAGCCGATGGACCTTGAACCACTGCGGGAAGGTACGTGCGCCGTCGCCTTGGGCGACGGGACGG
The DNA here is from genome assembly GCA_963755335.1 of uncultured Actinomycetes bacterium. Lineage (GTDB taxonomy): Bacteria > Actinomycetota > Actinomycetes > S36-B12 > S36-B12 > UBA10649. Next base: position 259,066 of record CAVWJW010000008.1, on the reverse strand, counting down.
TCGCGATCGGGACGCGGCCGCTGACGCTCATGGCCGCTCCTCCCTCAGGCCTTGGATCGGGCGAACATGATCGCGGAGATCGTGCCGACGATCAGGAAGATGATGATCGAGATGGCGCTCGCCAGTCCGAAGTCGTTGCCCTTGCCCGCCGCGAAGGCGATCTTGTACGTGTAGCTGATGAGGATGTCGGTCGCTCCTGCGACCTCGGAGCCGTCCATCGCCGGCCCGCCGCCGGTGAGCAGGTAGATGACGTTGAAGTTGTTGAAGTTGAACGCGAACGACGCGATCAGGAGCGGCGCCAGCGCGATCAGCAGGAGCGGCATGTTCACCAGCCGCAAGACCTGCAAGGTTGCTCGCGCCGTCGATGCGCGCCGCCTCCTGGAGCTCGCTCGGGATGGCCTGGAGCGCGCCTGTCGCTGATGAGGAACATGTAGGGCAAGCCGAGCCAGAAGTTCACCATGATGCACGCTGACCTTCGCCCAGAACGGGTCGAACAGCCAGGGGACATGCTCAGTCCGGTAACGTCTGGTTGATGCGCCCCGAAGTCGTCGTTGAGCATGCCGGCCCACACGAGCGATCGACAGGAAGGCCGGCACGGCGTACGGGGAGGATCAGCAGCGCGCGGTATATGCGCTGGCCGCGCATCCGGTCCTTGTTCAGGGCGATGGCCGAGGCCGAGCCCCGACGACGAAGGTCAGCAGGACGCGTGAGGAAGGCGTAGATGAACGTCCAGATGAACACCTGGAATGAACGGATCCCGCACGATCGGCGAGTCGGTGATGATACGCGCGTGAAGTTCTTCCAGCCGACGGTACTCGCTTCCAGCCCGGGACGAGGCTCGTCCTCGGGGTTGTCGGGGTTCGTGAAGGATCCCGACGCCGTTGTCGGTGTAGACGACCCCCGTCGCCAGGGTCGTGAACGTGTCGGCGGTCGCGTCGTACGTGAGCGTCGGCACCAGTTCGACGGCCGTCGTGAACCCCTGGGGCTTGATGATCCCGCCCTCGGGCCCGGGGACCTTGATCGCGTTGAGCTCGGTGTCCAGGGTCGACAGCTCGTCGTCCGGCACCGTCGCGTAGTCGGTGACGCCGGTGACGGTTCCGAACTCGTCACGCTGGACGTCGCATGGCGGCACCTCGTCGAGGCCTGCGTTCGTGCCGATGTACGTGGGTGGGAGGTCCGTGGCCTGCGTGTCGGTCGGGACGTTGAGGTCGTTGGTCCCCGAGGTGACGTCACCCGAGGCTGCCGCGCTGCGGCGATCCCGCGTTCGCCACCGAATTCGGTGGCGTTGGGATCCTCGGATGCGGGCGCCGAGGCGTCGCCACCACCGCCGAACTCCGTTGAGTTCGCGTCCGACGAGGCCGACGCCTCCGGACTGGCGGATCCGGTGGCACCGGTCCCCCCGGCGTCGCCGGTCGTTCCGGTCGACGTGCCCGGGACCACCTGCGGGCTGAGGATCAGGACGAGATCGCCGGCCTCGTTGCGGGCGGGCACCATGTCGTAGCTGGTGGAGGTGTCGGTCTCCTTGGCGCTGTCGCGGATGATCGCCGTGACCGCGTCCTCCTTGGACCCGATGTTGCCCGTCGAGTAGTTCGTGAACGCGATCGACACGTTGTAGGCGATCGGGATGAGCTGGAAGACCGTCAGGAAGATCCCGCCGATGATCACGTACTTGGCGGGGATGTAGCGCTTCGTCAGGAGAATGAAATCCAGCGCCAGGGTGGCAACGACCAGAACCGCGAGCATCGCCCACGATCGGCTGCTGATCAGGCCGGGAAGGGCCCACACCGTCATGGCGTTGATGACGCCAAGGAACAGCAGCTTGAGGATCAGCGCGGGGGTGCCCCCGAATCGCGCAATGAGCCGCTGGATCACAGGTTCCTCGATTCCGCGTCGTCAGCGAGAGGTGAAGTGGCGTTCAGGTGCCGCAGAGGGTGTGGGCCCTGGGACTGCTGGACCCACACCCTCTGGCGATCAGTTCGGCGATCAGCCGGCGGCGACAGCCTTCTTGATGGCCACCTGCGCCTGGGCGAACGACGGGCCGGCCGGCGTAGCGCCCGCGCCCTTGGTGCTGTTCACCCATGCCGAGCCGAGCGGGCCCCAGACCGAGTTCATCTGCGAGACGTTCGGGATCGGCACGCCGCCCGCACCCGCCTTGCCGAAGAAGCGGAGCTGGAGGTTCGACACGCGCTGGCCGGCAGCGATGTTCGCCGGGAAGCGATCGTTCAGCGCGGACAGGTTGTACTGAGCCTTCTCGGTGGGCATGAACTCCGTGACGAGCGAGCGAGCCGCCGCCTCGACGCCGTGAGCGGCCGCGTACTTGGTGAGCATGACGCCCTGCACGCCGATGAACGGGACCGGTGCGATGCCGTTGATGATCGGCGGCACCGAGGTGATCCGGTACTTGAACGGCACGTTCTTGATCTTGTCGAGGTTCCACGGTCCGGTGATCCAGAACGCGGCCCGGCCGGAGGTGAAGGCGGCCTGGGCGATGTCGCCGGTCACCTTCGAGTTGATGAGGCCGGACTTGTTCCACTCGTTGATCATTCCGGCGTTGGCCGCGAAGGCCTTGTTGTAGACGCCGACGTCCTTCGTGTTGTACGCGCCCTTGGAGTCGGTGCCGAAGACGTAGCCACCGAGACCGCTGAACAGCGGGTACATGTGGTACGCGTCGCCGCCTGCGCCCTGCTGAACGGCCAGCGGGATGTCGACCGCGCCGGTCTTCTTGAGGTTGAGCGCCTGCTTCTCGAGCTCAGCGAAGGTCGTCGGCTGCTTCTTCACCAGATTGGCGTTGGTGATCAGGGCGATGTTCTCGACCGCGACCGGCGTGCCGTACTGGCTGCCGCGGTAGTTGAACGCCTGCACAGCGCCCGAGGCCAGGGCGGCCTTGGCGTTGGCGGCGAGGTTGATCTTGACGATCGAGCCGTTGACGGCGAGCTCGCCGATCCAGTCATTGGCGCCCATGACCACGTCGGGAGCGGCGTCGGGCGTGACGGTGTTGAGGTCGTCACGGATCTTGCCGAACTCCTTGACGACGACCGTGACGGTCGAGCCCTTGTAGCCCTTGGCGAACAGGGTGCGGACGGCGGGCGCCCGGTCGGCGTCCGTCCAGATAACGATGTTGCCGGCGGCCATGGCTGCCGGAGCAACCACGAACGTGCCGAAAGCGACAGCGGCGACCGCCGAGGCGGCGATCGTCGCACGCAGAGTCCTGCGCATTAAGTGTTCCTCTCGTCGCGGCCCGCGTGGGGCCAAATCCAGGCGGGAGCATGCATGAGCATTCCCGCCATCAGTGGATTCACGCTAAGTCGGCCGAGGCATCGAAGTAACCGCTTGCATGACGTTACATGGGAATCGTTACGGAACCGAGATATTGGAACGTGTCAATCGCCCTTGTAAGGCAAACCTCATTCGCTGCCGAGGTCAATCCCCAGGCGACGGGCCGAGCGGGCCCGCTGGCGGGCAGCGCGCATCCGGCGCAAGCGCTTAACCAGCATGGGGTCGGCCTCGAGCGCCTCCGGGGTGTCGATGAGCCCGTTGAGGATCTGGTAGTACCGCGTGCCGCTCATGTCGAACAGGTCGCGGATCGCCTGCTCCTTGGCCCCGGCGTACTTCCACCACTGGCGCTCGAACTCCAGGATGCGCCGGTCGCGGTCGCTCAGGGTGGCCGAGGCGTCCTCGTGTCCGAGGTGCGCTCGCGCTGCATCCATTGCCGACTCCTCCGCATCGCTGGTCGCTGCCGGGCCTCTGCCGGCGGCGGCCACGGGCTCGACGGCCGGCGCGTCAGGGACGCGGAGGCCATCGACCTCGTGTTGGCCGTCATCGTACGACCTGAATCCCATCAGTGTCATTCGAGTGCGCCGGTTTCCGTTTCGCCCGTTTCGCGCTCGGTCTCCTGGCGGGCCCGGACCTCGCGACGGTGCTGTTCGCGGCGTCGATCCCGGGCCCGGATGAGGATCCACGAGAACGCGTAGCCGAGGCCGTTGGTCGCCCAGTGCAGGCCCATCGGGGCGAGGACCGAGCCCGAGATCAGCCGCAGTCCGGCGAAGAGAACGCCAGCGACCGTCGTCGTCAGGACGCTCAGCCCCACGGCGATGATGTTCCCGCGCAGGCCGCCCCCGACGACCGACCCCAGAGCAGGGTTCTGCTCGTGGGTGCCGATGCTGGGCAGGATGTGCCAGAGCCCGAAGAGGAGTGACGACACGATCAGTCCGAACAGCAGGCCCTCGCGGCGCACGAGCATGGAGAACAGGACGGATCGGAACGCGATCTCCTCGAACAGCACCGTGCCGAACGGGACCTCGATGAGGGCCTGGAACATCAGCCGGCTGCCGGTGAGATCGCTCATCCGCTCGTCATGGAACGCGGTTCGGGTGCGCTTGAAGGCCGACCCCACGAGGTAGACCGCGGTGACGCCGCCGATGCAGATGCCCGCCCAGATGAGGCCCGGCAGGAGGTAGCTCCAGCCGAAGCCCATGTCGGTCCAGGTGTTGCCATCGAGCAGTCCGAACGCCAGCAGGCCGACGGAACCGCCGAAGGTCCACAGCAGGTAGTGCGTCTGCGGCGCCAGGCGGTTGTTGACGATGTTGAGCACGACCAGGGCGACGACGACGACCGCCACCGGCCACCAGGCCAGTCCGGCCTGCATCGGGGGGACCGCGACATCGAACATTGCCTGCCAGTGTAGGTCGGTTGGGATACTCCCTCATGCCCATGGGGACCCCCGACCAGGACGGTGAGGATCGCCGTGTCCTCACCCGGCTCGAGCGCGGGCCCGATCGCGTCTGGTCCTACGGCGAGGATCCGGACCAGGCGGCAGACGTCTACCTCCCCGGCACCCCGACGAACCGCACGACGGTCGCCCTGGTGCACGGAGGCTTCTGGCGACCCGAATACGACCGACAGCACGTTCGACCACTGGCCGCGCACCTTGCCGACCGCGGCCACCTGGTGGTCTCGCTCGACTACCGACGGCTTCCGGGGGACCCCGACGCGGCCATCGCCGACGTGCGGGCGGCACTCACCGCACTGGCCGGCGAGCCGTGGCTGCCCGCCAGGGCCGTTCAGGCGATCGGCCACTCGGCGGGCGGGCACCTGGTCCTGCTCGTGGCCGCCGATCCGCCCGGCGTCCTCCAGTCCGCCGTCGCCCTGGCACCCGTGGCGAGCCTGGTGGAGGCCGATCGACGCGGGCTGGACGGCGACGCGGTGCGGGCCTTCCTCGGCAGCGACCCCTCGACCCGCCCCGACCTCGATCCTGCCCAGCGCCCGGCACCGACGATCCCCGTCGCGATCGTGCACGGGCAGCGCGACTCCACCGTCCCGATCGAGCTCTCCATGCTCTACCTGGACACCCTCGACGAGCAGCCCCGCCCGACGCTGGTCGCCCTCGCCGGCACCGGGCACTTCGAGCTGATCGACCCCACGTCCGTGGCGATGGCCGACGTCGACGCCGCGCTCGACGTCCTGGCCCCGGCGCGGTCGCCCGGTGGTTGACGCAATCCCCGCCCCGTCACCGTGGAACGGGTATTGAATGAGTCGAATAGGCGACGTCATGACGGATTGAGAACGAGTCGGACGACCGACGTCGGGACGGACAGGGAGAACGAATGTTGACCGAGGCGCCCGACCTTCGGGAGGACCGAGCGATCGCGCTCGACACGGAGCCCGACCCGGCGCTGCGTCGCGACGACTTCCTCATCCCGCCCGCCGTCGGCGGCGACTTCCCGCTGACCGCCTACATGGCCGGCAACTCGCTGGGCCTCCAGCCGCGGGCCACCAGGGGCGAGCTCATGGCCGACCTGGACGCGTGGGAGCAGTACGGCGTCCACGGCCACGGTGACGCCGATCGCCCGTGGCTTCCCTACCACGAGCAGCTGCGCGACCCGGCGGCGAACGTCGTGGGGGCGCTGCCTCGCGAGGTCGTCATCATGAACTCGCTGACGGTCAACCTGCACCTGCTGCTGGCGTCGTTCTACCGCCCCACCCCGATCCGGCACCGCATCGTGATCGAGGACTCAGCATTCCCGTCGGACTCGTACGCGGTCCGCAGCCACGTCGCCTTCCGCGGGCACGACCCCGACACGGCGGTGCTGCGCCTTCGACCGAGGCCCGGCGAAGACACCCTGCGCACCGAGGACGTCATCGCGACGCTGAACGACCATGCCCACTCGATCGCGACCCTGATGCTCGGCGGCGTCAACTACCTCACCGGCCAGCTCATGGACATCCCGGCGATCACGGAGGCCGGGCACGCGATCGGTGCCACAGTCGGCTGGGACCTCGCTCACGCCGCGGGAAACGTCCCGCTGCACCTGCACGACTGGGATGTCGACTTCGCGGCCTGGTGCTCCTACAAGTACCTGAATTCCGGGCCCGGCGCGATCGCCGGCGTCTTCGTGCACGACCGCCACCTGACGAACCCGGCACTCCCCCGACTCGAGGGCTGGTGGAGCACGGACCCGGCAACACGCTTCGAGATGGCCCCGGTCTCGGTGCCGCAGCCGTCCGCCGACGCGTGGGCGATGTCGAACCCGCCGATCTTCGCCATGGGACCGGTGCGAACGTCCCTGGAGATCTTCGACAGCGTCGGCATGGCGGCGATCCGGGCCCGCAGCCTGCGACTGACGGCGTATCTGCGCAGCCTGCTCGGGCCGCTCGCCGCCGGTTCGGTGCTGACGATCGTGACGCCCGAGGCCGAGGGCGAGCACGGAGCCCAGCTGTCCCTGCGCGTCGGCGCCGACGTGGCCGACCTGGCCGAGCGGATGAGCTCCAACTGGGGAGTGGTCGCCGACGACCGCAAGCCCGACATCATCCGGCTGGCCCCGGCACCCCTGTACTGCACGTATCACGACTGCTGGCGGGCTGCCGACGCGCTGAGCCAGGAGCTGACCGGAGAGGGGATCGGATGACCGCGGTCGCCGAACAGCGGGTGGCAGTGGTGGGCGCGGGGCTGGTGGGCTCGTTGCTGGCCTGCTACCTGGGCCGACGTGGGTACGCCGTGGACGTGTACGAGCGGCGGCCGGATCCTCGATCGACCACCGCAGAACGCGGACGCTCGATCAACCTCGCACTGTCCGAGCGCGGGCTGGATGCCCTGCGCAGGCTCGACCTGGTCGACACCGTCATGGCTCCTGCGCTGCCGATGCACGGCCGCATGATCCATGGCCTCGACGGGTCGACGACGTTCCAGTCCTACTCGGCGGGCGGGGACCGGGCGATCAACTCGATCGGCCGGTCGGCGCTCAACGAGACGCTCCTCGACGCTGCTGCGGCGACGCCCGGAGTCACCCTGCACTTCGGCGAGCGACTGTCGTCCTATGACCTCACGTCGAACACTCTGACGTTCGAGAACGCTGGAACCGTCGACTCCACATCCTTCGACATCGTGCTGGCGGCCGATGGGTTCGGGAGCATCGTCCGGCAGGAGCTGGCCACGCGCGCCCGGGTCAGCGTGGTCACCGATCCGCTCGACTTCGGGTACAAGGAGCTCACCATCCCCGCTCGCGACGGCGACTTCGCGATGAGCCCGGACGCCCTGCACATCTGGCCGCGCGGAGCATCGATGATGATCGCGCTGCCCAACCCCGACTGCTCGTTCACCTGCACGCTGTTCTGGCCCAAGTCCGGTGACGGAGGGTTCGACGACCTGGGCACTGAGGCCGAGATCCTCGAGCACTTCGCGCGCGAGTACCCCGACGCCGTGCCCTTGATGCCCACCCTTGTCGAGGACTACCAGTACAACCCGGTCGGCCTGCTGGCGACGGTCCACTCCGACCCGTGGCAGGCCGACGGCAAGGTGGCACTCATCGGCGACGCCGCCCACGCGATCCTGCCGTTCTTCGGCCAGGGCGCGAACTGCGGCTTCGAGGACGTCGTCGAGCTCGATCGGTGCCTCAGCGAGGTTGCCGACGACTGGACGCTGGCACTGCCGATGTACCAGGAGCGTCGGCGGCACAACGCCGAGGCGATCGCGCAACTGGCGAAGGAGAACTTCGTGGAGATGCGCGACAAGGTGGGCTCACGGGCCTTCCTCGCCACGAAGAAGCTCGAGCATGCGCTGGAGAAGGCCCTCCCCGGCACCTACCTGTCCCGCTACGAGATGGTCTCGTTCACGACGATCCCCTACGCCGACGTGGTGGAGCGCGCGAACAAGCAGCAGCGGATGCTCGCCGTGGCCGCAGGTGGTGCCCTGCTGGCTGTGGCAGCGGCCACCGCCGCCGTGCTGCGCCGCGGATCGGGCGGGGACAAGTGATGGCGGCGTCGGGGCACCTCGTCGAAGGCAGCGCCGCACCCCTCGGTCGCTACCCGCACTGCAAGGTCGCCGGCGACTTCGTCTTCGTGTCCGGCACCTCCAGCCGCCGCCCGGACGGGTCGCACCGCGGCGTCGACGTCGTCGACGGCACGAAGCGCAAGGACGTCGCGGAGCAGACGCGGGGAACGCTGGAGAACATCGGCGTGATCCTTGCTGCCGTCGGGGCGAGCCTCGACGACCTCGTTCAGGTCACGTCGTACCTGGTCGACATGGCGGACTTCGCCGCGTACAACGCCGCCTACGCGGAGTACTTCACCGACAGTGCGCCGACGCGCACCACCGTCGCCGTACGCGAGCTGCCGCACCCCGATCTGCTCATCGAGATCCAAGCGGTTGCCTACCGGCCGGGAGGCCAGCATGAGTGACGACGTTCCGACGACACCGCTCGACTTCGACGCGTGGCTGGCCGAGCACGGCCCGAACCTCAAGCCGCCGGTCGGCAACAAGGAGGTCTTCCCCGGGCAGGAGGACTTCATCGTCATGGTCGTCGGCGGTCCCAACCAGCGCACCGACTACCACCAGGAGCCGTACGAGGAGGTCTTCTACCAGCTCAAGGGGACCATGCACGTCAACCTGCAGACGGCTGACGGCAAGGAGACGGTGACGATCGGACCGGGCCAGATGTGGGTGCTGCCCCGCAACGTCCCCCATTCCCCGCAACGCCCTGAGGTCGGTTCCATCGGACTCGTCTTCGAGCGGCCACGGGAGCCGGGGGTGCTCGAGCACTTCCAGTGGTACTGCCCCGACTGCAACGCGAAGATCCACGACGTCGAACTGCAGGTCAGCGACATCGTGGTCGACCTTCCGCCGGTCTTCGAGGCCTTCTACTCCGACGTGAACGCTCGAACCTGCCCGCAGTGCGGCGCGGTCCACCCCGGCAAGGGCTAGCCGTTGCCGGTCATCGATGTCCACTCGCACTACGTGCCGCGCGGGTGGCCCGACCTCGCCGCCGCCTGCGGCGGCACGGACTGGCCGTCGCTTCGCGTCGACTCCGCCACCGAGGCCACCATCATGCTGGGCGAGCGGGAGTTCCGGCGCATCACCGATGGCTGCTGGAACGCCGACCAGCGCCTGGCCGACATGGACACCGATGGCGTCGACGTCCAGGTCGTGTCGCCGACTCCCGTGTTCTTCTCCTACGGACGATCAGCCCGTCAGGCCACCGAGGTCAGTGCCATCTTCAACGATCTCGCGCTGGGGATCACGGCCGAGGCTCCCGACCGTCTGCTGCCGTTCTGCCAGGTGCCGCTGCAGGATCCTGATGCCGCCTGCCGCGAGCTTGATCGCAGCATCGCCAACGGGCATCGGGGCGTCGAGATCGGCAACCATGTGGCCGATCACGACCTCGACTCGGAGGGAGTGGTGACGTTCCTCCAGCACTGCGCGGACACGTCGGTGCCCGTGTTCGTCCACCCGTGGGACATGCCCGCGTCACCGCGGCTGGACCGCTGGATGACGCAGTGGCTGGTCGGGATGCCCGCCGAGACGCACCTGTCCGTCCTCGCGATGATCCTCGGCGGCGCCTTCGACCGGCTGCCGCAGGAGTTGCGCATCGCGTTCGCGCACGGCGGCGGATCGTTCGCCTTCTGGGCCGGGCGGGCCGACAACGCGTGGCTGCACCGCAACGACGTCGTGGGCGGACTGAGCCAGGCGCCACCCAGCCACTACGCTCGACCGGTTCAGCGTCGACTCCGTGGTGTTCACCGAGAGCGCGCTCACCCTGCTGGTCGATGTCATGGGTGTTGAAGGGGTCCTGATGGGCAGCGACTACCCGTACCCACTGGGCGAACGGCCGGCCGGCCATGTCATCCGCCGCAGCGCATTGCCTGACCAGGCCAAGGACGCCCTCCTCGGCGGCAACGCCCTGCGGTTCCTGGGCCTTTAGCTCGCGCGCTCAGCAGCGAGCAGCGCCGCCATCTCCGCGATGAGGCCCAGCGGCATCGGCTTCCCCAGCGAGAAGCGCGCGGTCGACTTGGACTCCCGGTACGGCGCGATCCGCTCCTGGAACACGTCGTCACCGGCGGGGATCGGGTACACGCCAACGTGCTTCGCCCACACCGCGTAGGAGATCAGGTTCTTGCCCGCCAGGGTGACGGTAGGCATGCCGTAGGCGATCTTCTCCTCGCAGCCGGGTACCGCCTGCAGGATCGCCGATCGGATGTCGATCACGGTGTCCTGGACCTCGGGCGGCAGCGCGTCGATGTACTGGCGAACCGTCTCGACCTGCCCCGCCATGCGACCTCTTCCCATAGATCTCCCGCTAATACACTCTGGGGGCCCACGCTACGCCCCTGTAGCTCAGTGGTAGAGCAACCGCCTTGTAAGCGGTAGGTCGTCAGTTCAAACCTGACCGGGGGCTCCACCCATCGGCGCGTATCCGAGTGCTGGCCCAGTTACCATCGTGGCTACTTGCGCAGCCTGCGTGACCCGAACGGACCGGGGGCGTCATCGACAGTCGTGCACGCTCCGCGGCACGCGTACGAATCCGTGCGCGGGCCGGCGACGTTCCCGCCGCATTGACGCCCTACCGCATCCTCGGGACACTCGTCCTCGCCTCCGGTCTCGTGGCAGCCATGTTCGCCGCCTTCCCGGCAGCCGGCGCCGACCTGCGCCGCCTCGACATCGCCGTGGCCATCATCTTCTTCGGGCTGGCCCTGGCGACGCGCTTCGTCGCACCCAGGATCCCCGGCGGACGGGGCCTCGACGCGATCCTCGTGGTCATCATCGTGATGGGCTGCCTCGGCGCGGCCAACGTCCCCACAGCCGAGGCGCAGGCGATTGCCGGGCTCGGCCTGGCGCTGTTCGCCGTGTTCGCCGGCTACTTTCGCCCGTTCGATAGGTTCGTGGGCCTGCTCACGCTGATCCTGCTGGGGTATGCGGCCGCGGCATGGACGAATCCGGTCCTCAGCAGTGCAGTGGCCGCCATCGCCATCCTCATGGTGATCGCCGGCGTATCGATCATGGTCAACATGCAGTCCACCCGGATGCGCGACCTCACACTTCATGACGCACTGACGGGTGCGCTCAACCGCCGGGGGCTCGACTTCCGCGCGGATCAGATCGCCGCGATGGCCGCCCGATCGAACATGCCCATCACCGTGGGGCTCCTCGACCTGGACGACTTCAAGGGATTCAACGACACGTTCGGGCATGCCGCCGGAGACGAACGGCTCGCCCACGTCGCACACGGCTGGCTCGGGGCGGTGCGGGCGAGCGATCTCGTTGTCCGCTACGGCGGAGACGAGTTCGCTGTCGTGCTGGTCGGCATGAACGTGGCGGACGCGCAGCGGCTCGACGATCGCGTCCTTCCGGACGAGACCCACGCCTGGTCGGCGGGGTTCAGCGAATGGCTTCCCGGCGAGGACGTCTACACCGCGTTGGCGCGAGCTGACGCAGCCATGTTCCGCGTCAAGTCAGACGACGACTAGCGGAACGAGCCGACTCAGATCTCCTGGTTCGTCGGCAGCATCACGAGGTCACGAATCGTCACGTGGCGTGGCTGACCGAGCATGTAGAGGACGGCGGCCGCCACGTCCTCGGAGCGAAGCCCCCGGCCTGCGGCTACTTCGTCCTCGATGGTCGTGGTGTCACCCGCATTGACGCCCCACAGCTCGTTGAGGACGATTCCCGGCGCGATGGCGCCCAGGCGGATCCCCGTCCCCAGCAACTGCTGGCGCGTTCCGTGCACGAAGGTCTGAACGGCGTGCTTGGTGGCGGAGTAGATCGGCTCCCAGGGGATCACCTGGTGACCGGACACCGAACTGGTGACGACGATGTCGCCGACGCCCTGCCTTATGAGGGTGGGAAGGACGGCGTGCACGCCGTGCATGACCCCGAGAACGTTGGTCGTGACGATTGCGGTCACGCGGTCCGGTGGGACCTCCCAGCCGCGATCGGGCAGGTACAGGCCGGCGTTGGCCAACAGGATGTCGAGGCGTCCGAAGTGCTCCAGGGCCGCCTGAACCGCCCGTGCCGACGTGTCGGGATCGGCCACGTTGCCAGCGACCAGGACGGGGGCCTGCCGCAGCGAAGGCACGACCGAAGCAAGCCGGTCGCTGTCGCGGCCGACGATGACAAGACGCATGCCGGCGCCGTCCATGGCGATCGCGCACGCCCGCCCGATGCCCGAGCTGGCACCGGTGACGATCGCGATCTTCCCCTGCGTGGTGTCGGTCATCCTCTGGGCCCTTCGGTTTCGCGGGACAGGACGGCGCGTCGATAGTGCTCGTCGGGTCGCCGGTCGATCCGGTCGACCTGCGTATCGGTGAGGAAACGAGGGCCACCGGCCGCCAGCGTTCCGAGGAGGACTCGCGCGACCTTGTCGGCCATGGCGGTGATCTGATCGGCTTGCTCCACCGACGACGCCAGGACGAACAGGCCGTGGTTGACCAGGTAGAGCACCTTGGGCGCACCCCCGTGCTCCGCCGCGAAGGTGACGAGAGCGTCGTGCACCGCCCTGGCCAGCGGCACGCCCGGATCGGTGTAGGGGACAAGCACCTGACGGCGGCCCAGGACGACGACCTGATCGGGGAATACCGAGCCGCTCACGAGCACCTCGGGCGTGGTCGAGCAGAGGATCGAGTTGACGGACGCGGGATGCGTGTGCGCGATGACCTGCGCGCCGGTGTCCGCATAGATGACCGCGTGCAGGATCGCCTCGACCGAAGGCATCCGTGCGGAGGGTGGGTCGGCGAGCACCGATCGCCGGTAGGCGTCTGCGGTCTGCTCGTCCGTGACCTCGGTCGCGTCGAGAAGGGAGAGGATCACCGATCGGTCGACCGTCAACACGTCCTCGTCGACCAAGGTCCCCATCGAGCAGCCGCTCGCCTTGACGAGCATGATGTCGCCATCCTGACGAGCTGAGATGTTGCCCTCGGCGAGGATGACGAGGTCGCGGGCCGGCTCGCCCAGTCGCCGCCCGAGCTGAAGCAGATCATCGCGCGAAGTCACCGAGCTGCACCGTCCTTCGTAGCCGCCCGAGCCGCCGACAGGTCGGGGAAGATGCCGGCCGCGACTGCTTGCACGCAGACGTTGCCGATGCTGGTTGCCTCGACCTGACCGACGCGGACGGGCAGGCCGCTCGCCTCCTCGGTCAGCCGCACGAGGAGATCGATCTGCGAGCCTCCGCCGATCATGTGGATCCGCTCCAGGTCCGTGCCGGTCAGTCGGCCGGCTGCTGCGACGGTCGTGGCGAAGGAGCACGCAAGGCTGTCGAGGATCAGCCGGACCAGCGCCCCACGGTCGGGCTCCCCGTCGCCGCCGAGCCGACGGAGCAGTGCGCCGACGCGCGCGGGCATGTCACCCCGCTCGATCAGCTCGGGGTCGCCGGGGTCGATGAGCACCCCGGCCGCGGGCAGCGCGGCTGCCTCCGCGAGCAGCGTGTCGCGGAGCCCGGCGGCGTCCGCGCTCCCGTCCGCGGCGCACCACTCGCGCAGGCACTCCTCGAGCAGCCACGTCCCGCTGAGATTGCGGATGAGCACCGTGGACTGCTCGGCACCCACCTCGTTGGTGAAGCCCGCCGCCATCGCGTCCGCGGTGAGGACCGGCAGGGGGGCGCAACAGCCGACCAGCGCCCACGTACCGCACGAGATGACGCCGCTGTTCTCGCCCGGCGACACGACGGCCGCGAAGGCGCTCGCCGTGTCATGAGCCGGAGCTCGGTAGACCGGAATGGGCGATAGTGCGCCGATGCGCTCCGTGACGGCGAGGGTGGTGGTGCCCGCGGACGACCCGGTCGGCACGAGCGTCGGCAGGACGTCTCGGGGAATCTCCCACCGGGTGACGAGGTCGTCCGCCCAGCCTCCCGACTGCCGGTCCAGCAGCCCCGTCGTCGAGGCGATCGTCAGCTCCGCTCCGCGCACCCCGGTGAGCCAGAACGTCCACAAGTCCGGTGTGAGCAGGACGGTCGGATGCCCGTCGAGCAGTCCGATCGCGTTGTCCCGCACGAGCTGGAACACCGTGTTGATGCTCAGCTCGATGATCCCGGTTCGGGCATAGGCCTCTGCGCGAGGCACTCGGGCGTTAGCGAGGTCGACCGTCCAGTGTGCGTTCGCGCGGTAGTGACGAATCGGCGCCACGAGGACGCCGGAGCCGTCGACCAGGCCGTAGTCGACCCCCCAGGAATCGACGGCGATCCCCGACGGACGTGACCCTCGCGCGTCGATCAGGCCGACAGCGTTCCGCAGTCCGACGAGGGTTTCCTCGAAGAGCGCGTCGGCGTCCCAGCACAGCGTTCCGTCGATGGTGACAGGGACGTTGGCGAACCGATGCGCCTCGTCGAGCGAGAAGCCCTCGTCGTCGAACGTGCCGACGACGACCCGCCCGCTCTGCGCCCCGAGGTCGACGGCGATGAAGGACTCGAGCATCAGACCGCCGTATAGCCGCCGTCGATGACCATGCCCTGGCCCGTGATGTACCCGGAGTCCGGCGAGCACAGGAAGCGAACCAGCCCCACCAGGTCCGCGGGCTGGCCCATCCGACCGATCGGGATCATGCCGCGCCACTGCTCGGCAAGGTCGGGGTTCGCATCCATGAACTCACGCGTCATGTCCGACAGCATGTAGCCCGGCTCGACTGCGTTGACGCGGATGCCGGCGGGCGCCCACTCCACGGCGACCGCCTTGGCCAGCATGCTGACGGCGGCCTTCGAGGCGTGGTACGACGCCTGGAACTGCGGCACGTTCACGATCTGCGCAGACATCGACGAGATGAAGACCGCCGAACCGGTGCGCTCGTGCGCGAGCAGGCGCCGAGCGAAGGACTGGACGGCGAAGAACGTACCGTTCAGGTTGATGTCGAGGACCCGCTGCCAGTCCTCGGGAGTCACCTGCGCGGCCTCTCCCCAAGTCGTCACCCCTGCTGCTGTCACCAGCAGGTCCGCCGTTCCAAGGCGGTCCTGAAGTACATCGAACGCGGCATCGACGGCGGCCGCGTCCCGGACGTCCGTGACCAGCGCGGCGCCCTGCACGCCGAACTCGGCGGCCGTGCCGGCCGCCGTCTGCTCGACGTCCGTCAGCACGTCCAGCAGTCCGATGTTGGCGCCATGAGCGGCGAGATCGCGGGCTATCGCCAAACCGAGTCCACGCCCCCCGCCCGTGACGACAACGGTCGAACCAGACAGGTCGGCAGACATGGCGCACCTCGCGATAGTCGTGTATTGCGCGTTTCATCCCCAACGCGGCTGACAGTCGCAACGTAGCGCCTGTCCGCAGGACAACGGGACACTTACCCGGCAGCTTCCTCCTAGAGTCGGCATATGACCGACCTGCCAGCCCGCGCCCGCTTCGTCATCGTCGGGGGCGGCATCGTCGGTGCCAGCGTCGCCTACCACCTCACCCATCTGGGAGAGAGCGACGTCGTCCTCGTCGAGCAGGGCCAGCTGTCATCCGGCACGACCTGGCATGCCGCGGGCCTCGTCGGTCAGCTTCGGGCGACCGAGAGCGGCACCCGACTCGTGCAGTACTCCACCCGCCTGTACGAGTCCCTGGAGGCCGAGACCGGCCTCGGGACGGGATGGAAGCAGTGCGGCGGCGTGACGGTCGCCCGCACCCCGGAGCGAATGGTCCAGCTGCTGCGCACCGCGGCAGCCGCCGAGGCCTTCGACCTCGAGTGCGAGATCCTCACCCCGGCCCAGGCCCTCGACCGCTACCCGATCCTCGAGACCAGCGACCTGCAGGGCGCGATCTGGCTGCCCCTCGACGGAACCGCGAACCCGACCGATGTCACGCAGTCCTTGGCCAAGGGTGCCCGCACGCGTGGTGCGCGGGTGTTCGAGCGCACGCGAGTACTGGGCTTCAGCACGACGGCCGGAGCTGTCACCGGGGTGCGAACCGACCGCGGTGGCATTGAGGCCGAGATCGTCGTCAACTGCGCCGGCCAGTGGGCCAAGGCCCTCGGCGACTCGGTCGGCGTCACGATCCCGCTGCACAGCGCCGAGCACTTCTACGTCGTCACGGACCACATCGACGGCGTGGACCGGATGATGCCGATCCTGCGCGACCCCGACGGCTACACCTACATGAAGGAGGAGGTCGGCGGGCTCGTTGTCGGCGGATTCGAGCCGGTGGCCAAGCCGTGGGTCGCACCCGACGAGATCCCCTACCCGTTCGAGTTCCAGCTGCTCGACGAGGACTGGGACCACTTCGAGATCCTCATGGAGAGCGCCCTGCACCGGCTGCCCGTGCTGCAGCGCACCGGCATCAAGAAGTTCTACAACGGGCCGGAGTCGTTCACTCCCGACAACCAGTTCATCCTCGGTGAGGCACCGTCCCTACGGAACTACTTCGTCGCGGCGGGGTTCAACTCGGTGGGCATTGCGTCGGCCGGTGGCGC
Organism: uncultured Actinomycetes bacterium; assembly: GCA_963755335.1. Taxonomy (GTDB): domain Bacteria; phylum Actinomycetota; class Actinomycetes; order S36-B12; family S36-B12; genus UBA10649. The sequence continues at coordinate 242,427 of CAVWJW010000008.1, read as the reverse complement.
CGGCAGGGTTCTGGCGGAGTGGATCGTCGGCGGGGAGCCGCCGTCGGACCTCATCAGCGTCGACATCCGCAGGTTCGGGACCTTCAACGGCAACCAGCAGTGGCTGCGCGACCGCGTGGGCGAGGTGCTCGGCCTCCACTACTCCATCCCGTGGCCGAACCGGGAGTTCCAGACCGCCCGCCCGTTCCGGCGTTCGCCCGTCCACCAGCTCGTCGAGGATCGTGGCGCCTGCTTCGGCTCCCGGATGGGCTGGGAGCGGCCCAACTTCTTCGCGCCCCCGGGCGAGGACCCGGTCATCGACTACTCGTGGGGGAAGCAGAACTGGATCCCCTGGGTCGATGCGGAGCAACGGGCCACCCGCGCGGCCGTGGGCCTGTACGACCAGACGTCCTTCGGGAAACTCCTGGTGCAGGGCCCCGACGCGGAGGCGGCCCTGCAGTGGATCTGCACGGCCGACGTCGCCGTGCCCGTGGGCCGCACGGTCTACACCGGGGTCCTCAACGCGCGCGGAACGTACGAGGCTGACGTGACCCTCACCCGGCTCGCGCACGACGAGTACCTGTGGGTCACCAGCTCGGCATCCGTCGTCCGTGATCAGGACTGGATCCTGCGCCACCTCGCCGAGGACCAGGACGTGACGGTCACCGATATCAGCGGGGCCCTCGCCGTGCTCGGCGTGATGGGACCCCGATCGCGTGAACTCCTGCAGTCTCTGTCGTCGGCCGACCTCAGTCATGACTCGTTCCCCTTCGGCAGCAGTCGCGACATCGACCTCGGCTCCACGACGGTGCGTGCGACCCGCATCACCTACGTCGGTGAGCTGGGCTGGGAGCTCTACGTGCCGGCCGAGTTCGCCGTCAGCGTCTTCACCATGCTCGAAGAGCGCGGTCGCGAGTTCGGCCTCGCGCACGCGGGCTATTACGCGATCAACGCCCTGCGGCTCGAGAAGGGGTACCGGGCCTTCGGAACCGAGCTCACGCCGGACTACAACCCGGTGGAGGCCGGCCTGGTCTTCGCCACCAAGCTGAAGACGTCCATCCCGTTCCTGGGCCGCGAGGCGGTCGAGGCGGCGCGGACGAACGGCGTGAAGCGTCGACTGGTCACATTCGCCCTGGAGGACCCCGCCATCATGATGTGGGGCGGCGAACTGGTGCTGCGCGACGGCCGCGGCACCGGCCAGGTGACCGGCGCGGCCTTCGGCACCACGGTCGGCGCGTGCGTGGGGCTGGCCTATGTGTGGGATCCCGACGGAGCGAACGTCGACGACGACCACCTCGCCAGCGGAGAGTGGACCATCAACGTCGGCGGGATCATGGCCCGTGCACGGGTGCAACGAGGGTCGCTGTACGACCCCAAGTCGGAGCGGATCCGGTCCTAGACGCCCCACCCGACAAGCCGAAGGGGGCGAGGCCGAAGCCCCACCCCCTTCGCATGCTCCTCGATCAGCGCCTATGCCTCCGGGGGCTGGTGGAAGCCCTTGTGCTCGTGCTCGAGCTCGATCTCGTCCGCCGCCGAGACGCCCTCGGGCAGGTCGATCGTCATCTTCGGGCCGGTGAACCACTTCTTGGCAGAGAGGTGCCATCCGAGCCAGAGCGCAAGGAGCGCAACACCCAGGACGATCGGCGTGTAGTTGACGAACTTCCAGCCGCCGAACTGCGAGCCCCACGGCACTGCAAATGGAGACCCCGGCATCAGCGCGAAGAACGACGTCACGATGATCTCGATGATCGCGATCGGCGCCATCCACTTGTACTTGCTTGCCGAGCGTCCAGCCGCCAGCCTTGAACGTTGTCGCCTTGGCGCCACCGGTAGAAGATCGGGATGGCGAAGGCGACGTAGAGGCCGATGACACCGATCGACACGACGGCGGTGAAGGCCGACCGGCACTCGGCACACCGTTGACGTCGACGGTGATGAGAGCTGGCGCGGTGATCAGCAGCGCGATGACCACGGTGAGGACGACGCCGTACACCGGGACCTTGGCATCGTTGAGCTTCGCCCAGTAGCGCGCTCCGGGCACCGCTCCGTCACGGCTGAACGCGTACAGCATGCGGGTCGCGCTCGTCATGCACGCGATCGTGCAGAAGATCTGGCCGATCGTCGCGATGATCAGCACGGTTCCTGCCCACTGCGTGCTCAGCGCCTGGGCGAAGATGATGTTGACGTAGCCGCCGCCCTTGGTGACGCCGTCGATGTCCTGAACGGCGAAGAGGAACGCGAGCAGCAGGATCCAGCCGCCGATCACCGAGTAGAAGATCGAGCGCCAGATGCCCTTCGCCGCGCTGTCCGCGGCCGAGTGCGTCTCCTCCGAGAGGTGCGCGGAGGCGTCGTAGCCGGTGATCGTGTACTGGGTCAGGATGAAGCCCAGCGGGATGACGTAGAAGCAGGAAGACGGGGCCGCTCGTGTCCGTCCACCGAAGCCGGTGTTGTTCACCCAGGTCGGTGAAGACGTCGCCCACGCTCTGGTGTGTCGGCGGCAGGAAGACCAGGATCAGCACGATGACAGCCGCGCCGATCACGTGCCACCACACCGAGACGTTGTTGAAGACGGCGAGCAGGTGGCTGCTGAAGATGTTGATGGCGCCGGCGACGAGCAGGACCACGAGGAAGATCCAGAAGACCCGCTGCAGCGAGTAGCCCGCTGCCCAGCGCTCGCTGCACGCGCTCGAGCGAGTAGTCGAGGAAGGTGGCAGCGCCGTAGGCGACCGAGGCGACGATCGCGAGCAGGCCGATCAGGTTGAGCCAGCCGGTGTAGTAGCCGGCCTTGACCCCGCCCAGCTTCGATGCCCACCAGTAGATGCCGCCCGAGGTCGGGTACGCCGACACGAGCTCGGACATGCAGAAGCCGATGATCAGGATCAAGCCGCCGATGATCGGCCAGCCCGACGCGATGCGCCGCCGGTCCGCCGTTGTTCCAGCCGACGAAGAACGTCGTGAAGCAGCCCGCCAGGATCGAGATGATCGAGAACGAGATGGCGAAGTTGGAGAAACCGGACCAGCTCCGATTCAGCTCCTGCTTGTAGCCGAGTTCGGCAAGTCGCTGTTCGTCAGAGCCGAGTTTCGAGATGTCAGCCACCGATGTCCTCCTCAGAGCACGGTTCGATGCCGGGCGACAGTCCCCCGACAGCCGGACAGTAATGGTCCCGCCGACGCCGCGAGGCACTTTCCCGAAGTGCTATCCCGGGATCAACGACGGGCGATGGCGTCGAGACAGTCCTCGAAGCGCGGGTCGTCGAAGCCATCGACCGCCCGCTCGTACTTCTCCATCCCCCACGACCAGTAGTCGAACTCGAGCGGGCTGATCGCGTCCTGGATCGACGCCCACAGCGTCCACCCGTACTGGGACATAAGGGCCCAAAGTCGGGCGCGCGCCACCCGAGCCGGCTGGTCGTCCTGCCAGTACGCATGGACGAGGGGCTCGAGGAGATCGTCGGTGAGGGTCGACTCGCTCCAGATGTTGCCGAGCTCGAACGACGCCTCGTTGTTGCCGGCGTACTCGTAGTCGATGAGCCAGAGCCGATCGCCGTCGTCGATGATGTTCGCGGCCAGGAGGTCGTTGTTGCAGGGCACGGACGGCTCGGGTCGCTGCGCCATCGCCGCCTTGATCCGGGCCACCTTCGGCAGGAACTCCTCGTACCTGTCCGGCAGCCGGTAGCCCTGCTGGCGCACCAACGACAGGTACCGCGCCTGGATGTCGAACATGTTGAAGTCGCAGGAGAACGCCGGCCCGGCGTGCAGCATGCGGCAGGCGCCGGCGATGCGGGGCAGGTTCTCCGGCCTGCGCACATCCTCCGCCGAGAACGTGCGGCCGTAGATCCAGTGCACGACCAGCACGCCCGCACCAGGGATGTACTGCTCCACCGGCGCGCCGGCCCCCGACGTCGCTGCTGCCACCGAGTTCAGGTACTCGTCACCCCGATCGATCGCCAGGACGGACGACTCAGGATCGGACAGCCGCACCACGAAGTCGCCGTACGGAGTGGAGATCCGGTAGTTGCGATTGGTGATGCCGCCTTCGAGGGTGGTCACCGCGGTCGCCGCCCGAAGGCAGGTGACGCGTTCGAGCCTGTCGACATCGTGGGTCGGCAGGCCCTCGAGCAGCGGGTGCACGATCGGCAGCGTAGGTCAGAACGCCGGGACGAGTGCAGGCATCAACGATTCCGCCGGATGCGTACGGTAGGCACATGCTCGACGTGCAGGGCATCGGTCGTTCGTACGGCACCCATCGGGTGGTCGACGACGTCAGCTTCCATGTCGCGCGGGGCACGATCCTTGCGGTTCTAGGACCGAACGGATGCGGCAAGTCCACGACGATGAAGGTCCTGGCCGGCGCCATTCCGCCATCGGCCGGGCGCTTCTTCGTCGACGGCCGGCCGGGCGACAGCGACCATGCCCGCCGATCGACCGGCTACGTTCCTGACACCCGCGGCGTGTTCCCTCGACTCAGCGGGCGCGAGCACTTGGTTCTCGCCACGCGCCTCCACGGTTCGCCTGTCTCCGCCTCGGTGATGGATGATCTCATCGAACGGCTCGGCCTCGACGAGGTCGTCGACCTGCCCGCGGGGGCCTACTCCCACGGCCAGTCCCGACGACTGTCGATGGCGATGGCGCTCGTCGCCGATCCGCCCCTGCTCCTCGTGGACGAACCGTTCGACGGCGTCGATCCCGAGGGAGTCGAGACCATCACCGAACTGCTCCTGCAGGCGCGCGAGCGCGAGCGTGCCGTCGTCCTCACGACCCATCTGCTCGACGCGGCGGTCGTGGCCGACCAGGTGGCCGTGTTCCGGGGCCACTCGCTCGTCGGGCCACACGACACCCACGACCTGCTGCGCGAGCATGGTTCGCTCGGCAACGCATGGCGATCGCTGTCGACCGTCACATGACGGCCACGACCGGTGACATCCGGCTGGGGATGGCTCACCAGCTGCGAATCGGCTGGCGGACATCGCGCGCCTTCGCGATCGCCGCCGTCGTGACGACGCTCGTGCTGCACGGGACTCGCCCTCCTCACGGCCGCTCAGCACGAGGCGGTGGCGGCCGCGGGCATCCCTCCGTCCGCACTCGTCCCGCTGGCCGCCGGGCTGTGGGCGGCACTCGCCCTCCTGCCGGCACTCGGTGGAGGCGACAGCGACGACCCGCTGGCCATCGCGGCGATCGGGGCGGGGCGGTCCTTCACCTTCGGTTCGCGGCTCGCGGCGTCGCTCACCGACGCCGGCCCCGGGCTGTTCGTGCCGTCGCTGGCCATCGTCGGGGCGGCAGCGGCCGGGTGGCCCGGATGGGCCGCCGGCCTGGCCCTCGCGTTCAACGGCGTGGCCGTCGGGCAACTGACCGGCGCCTCGTCCGCGCTCCTCATGCGCCGTCTCGGCCCGACCTGGGCGCTCCTCATCATCGCCGGGCTGGTGCTCAGTACCGCGGCGGTCGTCGTGTCGAGCGGTGTGGGCCCGACGCGCTGGTGGTCGGCGGCCACCGGGTCGGCGACCTACCTCCTGCTCATCGTCCTCGCCGGGCTCGCCGCGCTCTGGGCCGCGTGGCGGCTGAACCGGCCGAACGACCGAACCCTCAAGGCGCCCCGTCCGGTGCGCCTGCCGACTGCTCCCCTTCCCGCGCTGGTCGTCGTGATGATCGCCGGGATCGGGCGCTCGGTCGCCGCCCGGAGCACGATCATCACGGCGGGCCTGGCGCCCCTGCTCGTACGAGGTGCGGCGGCGAACGCCACGGCCACGATCGCGTTCTTCGTCATGGCCGCTGGCGCGGCCGTGCTTGGCGCCAACGGCTTCGCCTACGACGGCGGAGCCGCCGTGTGGCTCCTGGGCAAGGTCAACCACCGGGTGCTCGTCGTCGCACGGCTGATGGCGACGAGCGCGTGGGCCCTCGCGCTGGCCATCGTCGCCTGCATCAGTGGGGCGCTGATCGGCGCGCCGGTCGCCTGGACGGACATGCCCGCGCTGGGCCTCGTGGCCGTGGCCACCGGCGCCGCGGGCCTGGTTCCATCCGTCAAGCGTCCGGTCCCCACCGACTTCGATTCGTTCAGAACACAAGCCGCTCCGGTCGTGTCCGCCCTCGGCGCCCTCTCCCGGGCCTCGCTGCTGACCATCGGCGTCATGACGCTGCCGCTCATCGTGAGCGCTCCCATCGTCGTGCTGTACACCGGCGTCGCACTCACCCACACACTGCGGCTGCTGCGCGATCCGGTGCCCCTCGCCGCTCTGGCCTGAGCTCCGCTCGACTTCGCCGACGAACGGGCCGCACGCGCACCCCCCGGTGCGGTTGAATGCACGAAGTCACCGATCCCAGGAGCTCACATGGCCAACCCTGTCCCGCTGTCCGTTCATACCCTGCGCGAGGAGGTCGCCGACGGCCGGATCGACACCGTGGCGGTCTCGATCACCGATATGCAGGGTCGGCTGCAGGGCAAGCGCATCCACGCCCCCTACTTCGTCGACGAGGTCCTCGCCCACGCGACCGAGGGCTGCAACTACCTGCTCGCCGTCGACGTCGATATGAACACGGTGGACGGATACGCGATGTCCTCGTGGGACAGCGGCTACGGCGACATGGTGATGATGCCGGACCTGGCCACGCTTCACCGCATCCCGTGGCAGCCGGGCACGGTGGGCGTGCTGTGCGACGTGCTGTGGGAGGACCACTCACCCGTCGTGGCATCACCCCGCCAGGTGCTCAAGAAGCAAGTCGATCGTCTCGCCGCGGCGGGCATGCAGGCCTTCGTCGGCACCGAGCTCGAGTTCATCGTCTTCCAGGACACCTACGAGGAGGCGTGGCTGGCCGGATACCGCGACCTCACGCCGGCGAACCTCTACAACGTCGACTACTCCATGCTCGGCACCGGACGCGTCGAGCCGCTGCTTCGTCGCATCCGGAACGAGATGTACGCCGCCGGGATGACCGTCGAGAGCGCGAAGGGCGAGTGCAACCTCGGCCAGCACGAGATCGCCTTCCGGTACCGCGAGGCCGTCAACACGTGCGACAACCATGTGACCTACAAGACCGGCGCCAAGGAGATCGCCTCGCAGGAGGGCTACTCCCTGACCTTCATGGCGAAGTTCAACGAACGCGAGGGCAACTCGTGTCACATCCACCTGTCGTTCCGCAGCACGGACGGCGAGATGGTGATGGCTGACGACAACGGCATGGAGGGCATGTCCGCACTGGGGCAGTCATTCGTGGCCGGCCAGCTTGCGCACTCCGCCGAACTCGCCTTGATGTTCGCACCGCAGATCAACTCCTACAAGCGCTTCGTGCCGGGCTCATTCGCGCCGACCGCGATCGAGTGGGGACGCGACAACCGCACGTGCGCCTATCGGCTCGTCGGGCACGGCCCGGCCCTTCGCCTGGAGAACCGCATCCCCGGCGGCGACGTCAATCCGTACCTCGCGGTCGCGGGCATGATCGCTGCCGGGCTCGACGGCATCGAACGCGGCCTCACCCTCGAGGCGCCCTTCACCGGAAACGCCTACGTCGGGGACTCGCCGAGGGTTCCGCACACCATGTCCGAGGCCCTGCGACTGTGGGAGGGCTCCGACTGGATCCGCGAGACCTTCGGCGAGGAGGTGCAGGCGCACTACACGAACATGGCTCGCGTCGAGCTGGCCGCCTTCACCAGCGCCGTCACGGACTGGGAGCGATACCGCAGTTTCGAACGGCTTTAATAGAGCCCACGCCCATCAGGTCCTCCCCGCGGGCGCGCGCCCACAGTCCAGGAGCCCACATGCACGACGTCATCAACCCGGCGAGCGAGACCGTGGTCGCCTCGGTCCCGTCAGCCTCGATCGAGGAGACCGACGCGGCGATCGCGCGGGCGCATGCCGCGCTTCCTGCGTGGCGCGCCGTCGCACCGGCCGATCGCGCGGCCATGCTGCGCCGGTTCTCGGACATCGTCCGGGAGCACACCGAGGAACTGGCGCAGCTCGAGGTCGCGAACGCCGGTCACACCATCAGCAACGCCCGCTGGGAGGCCGGCAACGTCGCCAACGTTCTCGGCTACTACGCCGGGGCGCCCGAGCGCCTGTTCGGCCGCCAGATCCCCGTCCCCGGGGGCATCGACCTGACCTTCAAGGAGCCGGTCGGCGTCGTCGGCATCATCGTGCCGTGGAACTTCCCCATGCCGATCGCCGGCTGGGGCTTCGCACCCGCCCTCGCCGCCGGCTGCACCGTCGTCATGAAGCCGGCCGAGCTCACGCCACTGACCGCGATCCGACTGGGCGAGCTTGCGCTCGAGGCCGGCATCCCGGAGGACGTCTTCATCGTCGTACCGGGCAAGGGATCCGTCGTCGGCCAGCGGTTCGTCGACCATCCCGACGTCCGCAAGGTGGTCTTCACTGGCAGCACCGAGGTCGGGCAGCGCATCATGGCCGGCTGTGCGCAGCAGGTGAAGGCCGTCACCCTCGAATTGGGCGGCAAGAGCGCCAACGTGATCTTCGCCGACGCGGACCTGGAGAAGGCCGCTGCCGCAGCCCCGTACGGCGTCTTCGACAACGCCGGCCAGGACTGCTGCGCGCGGTCGCGCATCCTCGTCCAGCGGTCGGCTTTCGACCGCTTCATGGAGCTGTTCGAGACGGCGGTGAAGGGCGTCACGGTCGGCGACCCCCGGCTCGACTCCACCGAGATGGGCCCGCTGATCTCGAAGGGTCATCACGAGACGGTGTCGAGCTTCCTCGACGGCTCGGCGCCCATCGCCTTCCAGGGCGAGGCGCCCAGCGGTCCGGGCTACTGGTTCCCGGCCACCGTGCTGGCACCTGTCGACGCGACCGCGCGGGTCTTCCAGGAGGAGATCTTCGGGCCCGTGGTCTCGGTGACGACATTCGAGGACGAGGCCGACGCCATCCGGCTCGCCAACGACTCCGACTACGGCCTGTCCGGTTCGATCTGGACCCGCGACCTCGGGCGGGGCATCCGCGTCGCGCGGGGCATCGATTCGGGCAACCTGTCGGTCAACTCGCACTCGTCGGTCCGGTACTGGACCCCGTTCGGCGGTTACAAGAAGTCGGGGCTCGGCCGCGAGCTCGGCCCCGACGCGCTCGACGCGTTCACCGAGACCAAGAACGTCTTCATCAGCACCGAGGACTGACGCGCCCACCCACCACCACCCACCCTGCCGAGTGGTGAGTTGTCGGGCGTTCCGACGAGTCGGATCGCCCGACAACTCACCACTCGGCGACAGAAATGAGGAACACATGAGCGACAGCAAGTGCCGGCGGCTCGAGGGCCGGGTGGCGGTCGTGACGGGCGGAGCCAGTGGCATCGGCCTCGCCACCGTGCGGCGGTTCGCCGACGAGGGCGCCACGGTCGTCATCGGCGACCTCGACCCGACGTCGGGCGAGGCGGCTGCAGCCGAGGTCGATGGACTGTTCATCCGCACCGACGTGACCAGCGCCGACGACGTCGCGAACATGTTCGACGCGGCGAAGAGCACCTACGGCAGCGTCGACATCGCCTTCAACAACGCCGGCATCTCACCGCCCGACGACGACTCGATCCTGGAGACCGGAATCGACGCGTGGCGTCGTGTCCAGGAGGTCAACCTGACTTCGGTCTACCTGTGCTGCAAGGCCGTGCTCCCGATCATGCTCGAGCAGGGCAAGGGCTCGATCATCAACACGGCATCGTTCGTCGCGACGATGGCGGCCGCCACCTCCCAGATCTCCTACACGGCGTCCAAGGGCGGCGTCCTCGCGATGACCCGCGAGCTCGGAGTGCAGTTCGCGCGGTCCGGGGTGCGCGTCAACGCCCTGTCCCCTGGGCCGGTGAACACTCCCCTGCTCATCGAGCTGTTCGCCAAGGATCCCGAGCGTGCTGCCCGTCGCCTCGTCCACATCCCGCTCGGGCGCTTCGGCGAGCCGGAGGAGCTGGCAGCCGCGGTGGCGTTCCTCGCCAGTGACGACTCGTCGTTCATCACCGCGTCCAACTTCCTTGTCGACGGCGGGATCTCCGGCGCGTACGTGACGCCGCTGTAGTCCGTCAGCCGACGGCAGACGTCACCGGGGCGCTGCTGCTGTTGCGGTAGCGCCCCGCGGCGTTGACGAGCCCGCGCGCCAGCACCAGGTCGGCAGCCCGACGATCCGGGTGCTCGGGATGCCATTGGACGCCGAGGCAGAACTCCGCCGAAGGGTCCTCGCACGCCTCGATCGTGCCGTCGTCGGCCCAGCCGGAGACGACGAGGTCGCCCGGCGTCTCGACGCTCTGATGATGACTGGAGTTGACCGTGATCGATCCGGTGCCGAAGATCCGGCCGGCGAGGGTGCCCGGCGCGAACGATGCAGCGTGGTCGACGAAGTGGCCCGGGCGGTCGCGGTGCACGAGGGTGCCGGGCAGGTCGGGGAGGTTCTGCACGAGAGACCCGCCATGGGCGATCGCCATGACCTGAAGGCCACGGCAGATGCCGAGGATCGGCAGGCCCCGCTCGCGAGCCGCGCGGTACAGGCCGAGCTCGGAGGCATCACGCGAACGCCGCGGCTCGTCGGCTGTCTGGTCGGGAACGGCCCCGTAGAGCCGGGCGTCGATGTCGGCGCCGCCGACGAGGGCGAGTCCGTCTAGGCGCTCGACGACTCCCTCACCGTTCTGCGGCGGCAGGAGCACGACGTCCGCCCCAGCATCATGGAACAGGTCGAGGTACCAGTGCGGCAGTAGCGCCGCCGGCATCGACCATGCCCCCCACTGCGCAGGCTCGAGATAGCAGGAGACACCGATGACCGGACGTGGCATTCCCCGAGTCTGCCACGAGGCGCGCTGTGTCGCTCAGGCTAGGCGCGGACCGCGCCGGTGCTTGAACGGACGATGAGCTCGGGCCGGAAGATGAACTCGTCGCGGGGGGCCGGGCTGTGGTTGATGCTGTCGAGCAGCGCCTGGACCGCGGCCGTCGCCATGGCAGGAACGGCCTGGCGCACCGTCGTCAGCGGCGGGTCGGTGAACGGGATCAGGCGGGAGTCGTCGTAGCCGACGACCGAGACGTCCTCGGGGACCCGCAGCCCGCGCTGGCGGACGGTGCGGATCGCGCCAAGCGCCATCAGATCCGAGCCGCACACGATTGCGGTGACCCCGCAGCCGAGCAAGTGATGGGCCGCCGCCTGTCCACCCTCGAGCCCGAAGAGGGAGTGCGAGACCAGACCTGCGGCGTCCTCGGGCGAGATGCCGGTCTGCCGGGTGAGCGACTCGATGAAGGCGGCCCTCTTGCGCACCACCGGCACGAACCGCATCGGGCCGACCGCGAGTCCGATGCGGCGATGGCCCATGGACGCGAGATGGGTCACGGCCAGGTCCATGGCGGCCGCGTCGTCGTCGGAGATGAAGGGCGCGTCGACGCCCTCCGCGTAGCCGTTCACGAGGACGATCGGCAGTCCGCGGTCCACGAGCGATCGGTACGAGGCGTGATCGGCCGTGCTGTCGGCGTGCATCCCCGACACGAAGATGATTCCCGCGACGCCACGGTCGAGAAGCAGGTCGACGTAGTCGTCCTCGGTGACGCCTCCGGGCGTCTGCGTGCAGAGGACCGGCGTGTAGCCGTGCTGGGCGAGCAGGGTCTCCATCACCTGCGCGAACGCCGGGAAGATGGGGTTGTCGAGCTCGGGCACGATCAGGCCGACGAGCCCGGAACGCCCGCGCAGGCGGATCGGCCGCTCGTACCCGAGTACGTCCAACGCCGTGAGCACCGACTGCCTCGTCGCCGAGGACACGCCAGGGCGGTCGTTGAGAACCCGTGACACGGTCGCCTCGCTGACGCCGGCCTGCTCGGCGATGTCCGACAGCCGCGCCCGGGAGTTCTCGCTCACGGCTCCACACTAGGGCGGTGCGGCATTCGACGAGGGACGTTGGCCCGCCAGCGGCCGCCGTGAAAGGCTGCGCCTGTGCGCATGACGGGCAGTCTCGGTGAACCGGACCTCGCGTTCCTGCCATGGGACGAGCCGCTCGAGGAGTGGTCCGAGGATCTCGTCGTCGCGCTGCCGCGCGGCATCTCCCGGCACATCGTCCGGTTCGTGCGTCTCAACGGCATCGTGTACGCCGTCAAGGAGGTGGAGGAGCACTTCGCCCAGCGCGAGTACGAGCTGCTGTTCGACCTCGTGCGCCGCGGACTGCCCACGGTGGAGCCCGTCGGTGTCGTGCTCGACCGATCCATGTCTGACGGGGAGCCACTGCCCGCCGGCCTCATCACCCGGCACCTGGAGTTCTCCCTTCCCTATCGCGCACTGTTCTCGTCCTCGCTGCGTCTCGAGACCGCCAACCGGCTCCTCGACGCGCTCACCGTGCTCATCGTGCAGTTGCACCTGGCCGGCTTCTCGTGGAACGACTGCTCGCTGTCGAACACGCTCTTCCGGCGGGACGCCGGCGCGTTCGCGGCGTATCTCGTCGACGCGGAGACCGGGGAGCTTCATCCGAGCCTGTCCAAGGGCCAGCGGGACTACGACCTCGAGACGGCATCGACCAACGTGGCCGGCGAGCTCATGGACCTGCAGGCAGGCGGGCGCCTTCATGAGGGCATCGACCCCATCGTCACGGGCGTCAGCCTCCGCACCCGGTACGACCAGCTGTGGGAGGAGGTCACCGGTCCGCTGGTCATCTCCCGCGAGGACCGCTACCTCCTCGACGCCCGCGTGCGCCGCCTGAACTCGCTGGGGTTCGACGTCGCCGAGCTGCAGGTGAGCACCCAGCAGGACGGCGAGCACATCACCGTCGACCCCGAAGGTGGTCGACTCCGGTCACCACTCGCGGCGGCTGATCCGGCTGACCGGCCTGGACGTCGAGGAGAACCAGGCCCGTCGCCTTCTCAACGACCTCGACTCGTACCGCATCAAGATCGATCTCGGGCCCGAGGACGAGGAGATCGCCGCACACCGCTGGGTGACCGAGCGTTTCGAGCGGGTGATGTCGGAGGTGCCGTCGGCGTTGCGGGGCAAGCTCGAGCCGGCACAGATCTTCCACGAGGTGCTCGAGCACCGGTGGTTCATGTCCGAGCGCGCCGGCCAGAGCGTGCCGTTCGAGTCGGCCATCACCGACTACGTCAGCACGATCCTTGCCAAGAAGCCCGACGAGCAGGCTGTGCTCGGCGCTCGCGTCGGCACGCCCAGCGACGACACGGCAGCACTGCGAATCGTGCTGCCGCCTCGAGGAGCACGCGGTAGTGGCCGAGGAGTTCCGATCGCTGCTCGTCATCGCGGCGATCGCCGCCTTCGTCCCGCTGATCGTCGGACTGCTTCCGCATCAAGGTCGCCGAAGTCGTCCTCCTGCTCGGCTGCGGGGTCATCTTCGGACCACAGGTGCTCGGCCTGGATCACACGTCGACGAATCGATCGCAGCTGCTGTCCGACCTCGGCCTCGGCATGCTGTTCTTCCTCGCCGGACTCGAGCTCGAGGCGATCGCCGTGCGCGGCGAGAGCGGCCGGCTGGCCGCGATCGGCTGGTTCCTGTCCCTCGTCCTCGCCGGCCTTCGCCGTCGTCCTGATGACGGCGACCGGCGACGATCCAGCGACACCCTCGGCGTGGCCATCGCCCTGACCTCGACGCGCTCTGGGCACCCTCCTGCCGATCCTGCGCGACCGCGGCGAGCTGAACACCCGCTTCGGCACGTTCTTCATGGGCGCGGGCGCGTGGGGTGAGTTCGGGCCGATCATCGCCATCTCCGTGCTGCTCGGCACGAAGTCCTCCTTCGTCGCGCTCCTGAGCCTGATCGCCTTCGGCCTGCTCGCCCTGGTCCTCGCCGTACTGCCGACTCGCCTCGCCGGCGACCGGGTCCGAGCGATCCTCGAGCGCGGCCACCACACCAGTTCGCAGACGGCGCTGCGTTTCACAATGCTCCTGCTGATCGTCCTGCTGGCCCTGGCCGGCGTACTTCGGCCTGGACGTCGTTCTCGGCGCCTTCATCGCCGGCATCATCGTGCGCCGCTTCTCGCCACCCGTCGAGGAGTCGACCCTTCAGGTCCGAAGTCGAGGCCATCGGATTCGGCTTCCTCATCCCGCTGTTCTTCGTGGTCTCCGGTGCGAACCTCGACATCGACTCCATCATCGCGAATCCCGGTCCGCTCGTCCTGTTCTTCGTCTACATCCTCGTCGGTTCGCGGCGTCACCCAGTTCTTCCTCTACCGCAACGCGATTCCCGGAGACGCGCAGCGCGCTGCGATTCGCACTGCTCGTCGCCACCGGCCTGCCGATCATCGTGGCAGTCACCAGCCATCGAGGTGGCCGACGGCGTCATGGACCCCCGCAACGCCGCGGCCCTCGTCGGCGCGGGCGCGCTCACCGTGCTGGTGTTCCCGCTTGTCGGGACGTGGCTGGTACGTCGGATCCGCCGCCAGCACGTCTCAGGAGCGCGAGGCGAACACGGTCTGAAGCACGATGCTCGTCGCGACCGAGGCGTTCAAGCGACTCCGTGCCGGCCGCCATCGGGATGCTGACCCGCCAGTCGCACGTCTCGCCGACGAGGCGCGAGAGACCGGCACCCTCCGCCCCGACGACGATCACCACCGGTGACGTCAGGATGTCGGGGTCGAGGCCGGCGAGCGTCACGTCGGCGTTGGCCGCGAGGCCGATGACCGTGAACCCCTTCTTCTGGAAGCCCTCGAGGGCGCGGGTCATGTTCGTGACCTGCGCGACCGGGACGCGGGACAGCGCCCCTGCCGAGGTCTTCCACGCGGAGGCCGTCACGCCGACGGAACGCCGCGTGGGCACCACGATGCCACCCGCGCCAAAGGCCGCGGCCGAGCGCGCGATCGCGCCGAGGTTGCGGGGGTCCGTGACGCCGTCGAGCGCAACGACGAGGTCGGTGTCGAGGTCGTCGACCTCGGCGTAGCGGTACTCGGGGACCGCCAGGACCAGGCCCTGGTGGACGGCGCCCTCGGACATCCGGTCGAGCTCGGGCTTGGTGACCTCGAGGATCGAGATGTTCATCGACACGGCGAGCCGCATCGCCTCTCGCCAGCGATCGTCGGCGTCGATCTTCGTCTGGACGTAGAGCGTGGACGCCGGGATCCTGGCGCGCAGCGCCTCCACGACGGGATTGCGCCCCACGAGGACGCTGCCGGCCGAGCGGCGACCGCTGCTGCGCGACGTCGGCCGCTTGGTCGTCGACTCGGAGCGCTTGACCGCCGCCCGCTGCCGACGGGCCGCCGGATGGTGCGGGCGGTCGACGGCCCTCGGCGTCGGCTTCTTGCCTTCGAGCGCCTGGCGCTTCTGCCCGCCCGAGCCCACGGTGGCGCCCTTCTTGGTGCCGTCCTTGCGCATCGCGCCACGCCGCTGAGAGTTACCGGCCATCGTCAGTCCTGCTTCCCGTCATCCCTCAAGCGACCAGCGGACGCCAGAAGCCGTGTCCTCGACACGAATGCCGATCTTGTCGAGGCCGTCGCGGATCGCATCGGCAGCCGCGAAGTCCTTGCGGGCCCGCGCCTCCTGCCGCTGCGCCAGCACGACCTGCACGAGCGCATCGATGACCTCGGTCTCCCGGCCGGCACCGCCGGCGGCCGCATCCGACCACGGACGTCGCCCACGGGTTGATGCCCAGCACGTCGACCATCGCCAGCACCGCGTCGAAGGCTGCCGCCGCGGTGTCGCAGCGAGCCGGTGGCGAGCGCAGCGTTGCCCTCGCGGACCGTCTCGTGCAGGACCGCGAGCGCCTGCGGCACCGCGATGTCGTCGTCCATGGCCGCGTCGAACGCCGCGGGCCGCGCCGAGGGATCGGGCTCGACGCTCGCGCGCCCAGGGTCTCGCGGGCGCGGGCCAGGAAGCCCTCGATCCGGCGGTAGCCCTGGCCGGCCTCGGCGACGGAGGCGTCGGAGTACTCGATCATCGACCGGTAGTGCGCCCCGGCGAGGTAGTAGCGCAGTTCGACCGGGCGAACGCGCGTGACGACCTCGTCGACGAGCAGCGAGTTGCCCAGGGACTTGCTCATCTTCTCGCCGCTCGTCGTGACCCAGGCGTTGTGCAGCCAGTAGTTCGCGAAGCCGTCGCCGGCCGCCTTCGACTGCGCGATCTCGTTCTCGTGGTGCGGGAAGACCAGGTCGAGCCCGCCGCCGTGGATGTCGAACGACGCGCCGAGGTACTTGCGTGCCATCGCCGAGCACTCGATGTGCCAGCCCGGCCGACCGGGACCCCACGGGGTGTCCCACTGCGGCTCACCGGGCTTGGCGGACTTCCACATCGCGAAGTCGCGCGGATCGCGCTTCGACAGCGATTCGGAATCGGCGGCCGCAAGCATGTCGTCGATCCGCTGCCCGCTGCAGCTTGCCGTAGTCGGCGAAGGCGCGGACGTCGAAGTACACGTCACCGCCGGCGGCATAGCCGTGATCGAGGTCGATCAGGCGCTGCATCAGCTCCACGATCTCGGGGATGTGGCCGGTCGCGCGCGGCTCGTACGTCGGCGGCAGGCAGCCCAGGACCTCGTAGGCGCGGGTGAAGGCCCGCTCGTTGCGCATGGCGACGACCCAGTAGGGGACGTCCTCGTGCCCCGCGTTGTGGATGATCTTGTCGTCGATGTCCGTCACATTGCGGACGAAGGTGACATCGAGGCCGCGCGCCGTGAGCCAACGACGGACCACGTCGAACGCGACGCCACTGCGGATGTGCCCGACATGCGGCGGCGCCTGAACCGTCGCACCGCACAGGTAGATGCCGACACGCCCCTCGACAAGGGGGACGAAGTCCCGGACCGACCGCGTTGCGGTGTCGTAGAAGCGCAGAGCCACAGGCCGAACAGTACCGAGGCGACGCGAAGAGCCTTCCTAGCGGATGACCACCTTGGTCGGGGAGATCCGCACGACCACGCGCACGTTGTCGGTGCCGTCGTCGGCGGGGTAGCGCTCCCAGCCGCGGTAGGCGAGCGCGAGTCGATCGATGAGGGCTCGGCCGCCCTCCTCCGTCATCGACGCGACGCCGCGGATCTCGACGTACTCGTAGGGGCTGTCCTTCGGGCACACGAGGACGGTCACCTTGGGGTCGCGCTCGAGGTTCCGGTGCTTCTGCCGCCCCTTGACCGTGCTCACGAGCACGTCGTCGCCGTCGCGCTCGGCCCACACCACGGACAGCTGCGGCTGGCCGTCGGGGTTGAGGGTCGCGATGGTGACGAACTCAGGGGCGTCGAGAAGCCTCTTGGCCTTGTCGGGCAGCACCGTCATGGTGTCCTCCTTTGGTGGTGGGCGACGAACTAAGCGGCGAGGGGTGTCAGGTCGGGAAGACGGACGCTATCGCGATGGCCGCCACGCCCTCGCCTCGTCCGGTGAGGCCCAGTCCGTCGGTCGTGGTGCCCGAGACGCGGACCGGCGCCCCGATGGCGGCGGTCAGGACGTCCTGCGCCTCCTCGCGACGCGTGCCGATGCGAGGACGATTGCCGATGACCTGGACGCTTCCGTTGCCGATGCGCATGCCGGACCCCCGGATCACCGAGGCGGTGTGGACCAGCAGCGACACGCCCGATGCGTCGGACCACTGCGGATCGGATGTCCCGAAGACCGAGCCCAGGTCACCGAGGCCCGCGGCGGACAGCAGCGCATCGCACAGGGCGTGGGCCGCCACGTCGGCATCGCTGTGCCCGGCCAGTCCGGTCTCCTCAGGCCAGAAGAGGCCGGCGAGCCACATCGGTCGCCCCTCGGCGAAGCTGTGCACGTCGGTACCGATCCCGATCAGCGGCTCAGAGGGCACCGGCAGCCCTTCGCCGGGCGAGCACGGCCTCAGCCATGACGACGTCGAACGGCCGGGTGACCTTGAAGGCCTCCTCGTGGCCGGGGATCACCTGCACCGCGATCCCGAGTCGCTCGACGAGACCGGCATCGTCGGTCGCCGGAGAGTCGTCGAGATCGACGGAGGCGTGCGCGCGCTGGAGCACGTGCCGCTGGAAGCCCTGAGGCGTCTGGATCGCTCGCAGGGGCGCACGGTCGACGGTCTCGGTGACGTCGTCGGCCTCGTCGACCCGCTTGATGGTGTCGACCACGGGCAGGCCGGGCACCACGGCCGGGCGACCGGAGCGCACGGCCGAGACGACGGACGTGACCACCTCGACCGGAACGAGCGGGCGGGCGGCGTCGTGGACCAGCACGACATCAACGTCGTCGGGAAGGGTCAGCAATGCCCGCGCGACGGAGTCCTGGCGGGTGTCGCCGCCGGTCACCACGACCACCTCGGCGCCGAAGGACTGCTCCGCGAGCATCGCGGCGACGCTCTCCGCGCTGTCCTCAGGCGCAGCCACCACGACGATGTCGACGACGCGGCTGGCCGCCAGGGCACGCACCGCGTGGACCAGCATGGGGATGCCGCCCAGAGGACGCAGGGCCTTGGGCATGCCCGGACCCAGGCGCTCGCCACGACCGGCGGCAGGAACAAGGACCGCAGTGCGGCCCGAAGGGTCGATGCTCACGACGTCGAGGACGGCGTCGCGCTAGGAGGCAAGAACCTCGTCGAGGATGGCCTCGGCCTTGTCCTCGTTGGTCTTCTCCGCGAGAGCGAGCTCGCTCACGAGGATCTGACGAGCCTTGGCCAGCATGCGCTTCTCGCCGGCCGACAGGCCGCGCTCACGCTCGCGGCGCCACAGGTCGCGAACGACCTCGGCAACCTTGATGACATCGCCGGAGGCCAGCTTCTCCAGATTCGCCTTGTAGCGGCGCGACCAGTTGGTCGGCTCCTCGGTGTACGGCTGCCGCAGCACGTTGAACACGCGGTCGAGGCCCTCGGCGTTGACGACGTCGCGAACGCCGACGAGGTCGACGTTGTCGGCCGGAACACGCACGGTCAGATCACCCTGGGCGACGCGGAGTACGAGGTACTCGCGGTCTTCCCCCTTGATGGTCCGGATCTCGACTGCTTCGATGACGGCCGCCCCGTGGTGCGGGTAGACAACCGTGTCGCCGACGTTGAACGTCATAAAGAGGGGCCCCTTTCCAAGGGCCTCAACTTTACCACGGGCTGACCGCCCTGATTCCGGAGCGCTCGGCTCGCCATAGGCGGTGGACCCTCCAAGCACGGGGATCCCTTCGCTACTGTTGCCCACGTGAAGCGCACCCATGCCCTCGCCGTGGCCTCCCTGATCCTCCTTGCCGCCCCCGCCCTGACCGGCTGTTTCAGTGGCAAAGAGGCCACCACGAACATGCAGGCCACGATGAACTCGGGCAATGGCGTGTCCGCGCAGGCTGGCGACGTGCACATCGAGAACGCCACCCTGGTGATGGGTCCGACCGACTCCAAGACGGCCACCCTGACAACCCGCCTGGTGAACGCCGGCCCGGCCAAGGACGTGCTGGTCTACGCCACCGTCAACGGCCAGCCCGCCATCATCACGGGCGACAAGGTGGACCTCGCCCCGGGTGCGTCGGTCTCGTTCGGCTTCGACTCCAAGAACTGGATCAACTCCTACACGTTCGACAAGCCGGTCTCGACGTACGTGCCGGTCGAGCTCGGATTCCAGAACGCCGGACTCGTGAAGTTCTCGGTGCTGTCGGTGCCCCCGGTCGGCTACTACGAGGGCATCGCCCCGGAGCCGCCGACCGCTGCCGTGGCGCCGGTCGCCTCGGCATCCGCCGCTCCGGCGAGTGCTGCCGCGTCCGCGGCACCTGCGAGCGATGCTGCGTCGGCCGCGGCCTCACCGTCCGCCAGCTGATCTCGAACTAGGCGTCGTACTTGTAGCCGAGCCCACGCACGGTGAGCAGGTGCACCGGGTTCGCAGGGTCCGCCTCCACCTTCGCCCGCAGCCGCTTCACGTGGACATCGAGCGTCTTCGTGTCACCGACGTAGTCCGAGCCCCACACCCGGTCGATCAGCTGCGACCGCGTCAGGACCCGCCCGGAGTTGCGCACGAGGAATTCCAGCAGGTCGAACTCCTTCAGCGGCAGCGACACTGCATTGCCGCGAACCGTCACGACGTGGCGGTCGGCATCGATGCGCACCGGGCCGGCCTCGATCGTCATCGGCATCAGCTCCTCCGGCTCGCCGTGCCGGCGGAGCACGGCGCGCACCCGCGCCAGGAGTTCACGCGACGAGAAGGGCTTGGTGACGTAGTCGTCGGCGCCCATCTCGAGGCCGACGACCTTGTCGATCTCGCCGTCCTTGGCCGTCAGCATGATGATCGGCACCTGCGACTTCGTGCGGACCTGACGGCACACCTCGGTGCCGGAGAGGCCGGGCAGCATGAGGTCGAGCAGGATCAGGTCGGCACCGCGCTTCTCGAATGCCTCGACTGCCAGCAGGCCGTCGCCGCGATACCTCGACCTCGTAGCCCTCGCGCCGCAGCATGAAGGACAGTGCCTCCGAGAACGACTCCTCGTCCTCGACGACCAGGACGCGTGTCACGCCTGACCCTCCCCCGTCGGGACCGACAGCACGTCGGCCTCCAGCTGTCGTCCGTCGCGGCCGAACGGCGACGACGCTTGGTATGCGGGCAGCCTCAGCGTGAAGGTCGATCCCACGCCCCGCTCGGACCAGACGGTGCACTCGCCGCCGTGGTTCTGGCACACGTGCTTGACGATGGCAAGGCCCAGGCCGGTGCCGCCCGTGACCCGCGAACGGGCCGGATCGACGCGGTAGAACCGCTCGAAGATGCGGTCGAGGTCGTTGACGGGGATGCCGATCCCCTGGTCCTTGACGGAGACCTCCACGATCGACTCGGCCGCCCGGACGCTGACCGCCACCCGCGTGTGGCTCGGCGAGTAGGCGATGGCGTTCGTGATGAGGTTGCGCAGGGCGGTCAGCAGCTGCCCCTGATCACCGAAGACGATGCTGCCGGACGGATCGCCGGTGACGAGCTCGATGTCCTGCTGCGCGGCCAGGGTGCGCGTCTCGTCGATGGCTCTCGACACGAGGTCGTCGACGTCGACGACCTCAGCCCGGGTGAGCGGATCGTCGCCCTGCAGCCGGGACAGGTCGATGACGTCCTGGATGAGGTGGCTCAGTCGCCCGGCCTCGGTCTGCATCCGCTCGGCGAAGTGCCGCACCTGCTCGGGATCGTCGCTGGCGACCAGGACCGCCTCGGCCAGCAGCGACAGGGCGCCGACAGGCGTCTTGAGCTCATGGCTGACGTTGGCGACGAAATCGCGGCGAACAACGTCGACCCGACGCTCCTCGGCGAGATCGTCGATCAGGACGAGGATGGCGCCGGTGCCCAGCGGTGCGACGCGCACGCGGATCTCGAGCAGTTCGCGGCCGAGGGGTGGCCGCCGCACGCGCATCTCCTGCTCACGGGCATGGCCATCGTCGGCCGCCCGCTCGATGAGATGGACGATGTCGGGGATGGTCACGTGATTGCGGTTGACCAGGCCCAGCGCCAGTGCCCGCGAGCTCGCTCGCAGGACGATCCCGTCGGGGGCGACGACCAAGGTCGCCGAGGGCAGCACGCTGAGGACGCGGATGACCTCGTCGGGGATGGCCGGCGTGGCCAACGGCGGGCGACCGTCCACGCCGTCCGAGGACGCGAGGTTCGACCGGTGGCGACGAGGCACACCTGAAGGATAGGTGCGCGCACGAGGTGGGCGGGACCATCGCCCGGCCGGTCCGGCCATGATTCGTCGAGCGTTCAGCGTCCCGCATTCACTGTTCACCTGCGCGCCGCCTGCCGTTCATCCTGGGCATTCAGCGCTCCGTCCCGGTGGCCTAGGCTTCCTCTACATGACGCAGACGCCGTATGAGGGAGAGCTCGACACCATCTACGACGAGCTCGTCCAGATGACGAGCCTCGTCGGCTCGGCCATGAACCGGGCCACTCAGGCCCTCCTCGACGGCGACCTGCCCCTCGCCGAGTCGGTGATCGATGCCGACGCCCGGATCGACATGCTCACGTCCGACATCGAGGAGCGCTGCCTGGAGATCATCGCGACCCTCCATCCGAACCCCGACAGCCTGCGCATCGTGGTCGGGGCGCTGCGCATCGCCTCCTCCCTCGAGCGGATGGGCGACCTGGCCGAGCACGTCGCCAAGCAGGCCCGGCTGCGGTACCCGCGCCTCTCGATCCCCGTGCAGCTGCGCGGCACCTTCGCGGAGATGGGCGGCCTTGCCGAGGCGATCGTGTCCAAGACCGGCTCGGTCATCGCGACTCGGGACGTGTCCTTGGCCGCCGATATCGCCCGGCACGACGAGGCGGTCGATCGACTCCATCGCGAGCTGTTCACCATCGTCCTGTCGCCATCGTGGTCATACGGCGTCGAGGCGGCCATCGACGTCACGCTGCTGTCCCGGTACTACGAGCGCTACGCCGATCACGCCGTCTCCGTCACCAAGCGGGTCATCACGACCGTGACCGGCGCCCCCTATGCCGGAGTGACCCTCACCTGAGCCCCGGTGGCCCTTTCCGGGGGAATACGGAACACTTCTCGACGGTTGTCGGCAACCGGCAGGAGAGGCGGTGACGGACGTGGCCACGATCTCGAGCATGTCGTCGGTGCGCCGCGAGCGCATCCCGCGACGAGTGGCCGTCCTGTCCATCCACACCTCCCCTCTCGACCAGCCCGGCACCGGCGATGCCGGCGGCATGAACGTCTACGTCGTGGAGACCGCCAAGCGCCTGGCCCGAGCCGGCGTCGAGGTGGAGATCTTCACGCGGGCCACCTCCTCCGCCCTGCCCACGGTCGTGGACATGGCCCCCGGCGTGACCGTGCGGCATGTCACCGCCGGTCCGTTCGAGGGACTTCTCAAGCATGACCTCCCCGGTCAGCTCTGCGCCGTCACCGCCGGCGTGATGCGGGCCGAGGCGGCCCGCCCGGAGGGCTGGTTCGACCTCATCCACTCCCACTACTGGCTGTCCGGCCAGGTCGGCTGGCTGGCCAAGGAGCGCTGGAACGTCCCGCTCGTGCACTCGATGCACACGATGGCGAAGGTGAAGAACCGCGACCTCGCCGGCGGTGACCGGCCCGAGCCCGAGATGCGGGTGATCGGCGAGGAGCAGGTCGTGGCCGCCGCCGATCGACTCGTCGCCAACACCGCCGACGAGGCGGATGAGCTCATCGACCTCTACGGGGCCGACCCCAACGACGTCGACGTCGTTCACCCCGGTGTCGACCTCGACCTGTTCAGCATCGGCGACCGCGCACAGGCGCGCCGGGCGAGGGGCCTGCCCGCGGACGCCGTGGTGCTGCTGTTCGTCGGGCGGATCCAGCCGCTCAAGGCGCCCGACGTGCTCATCCGGGCAGCGGCGGAGATGGTGGCCCGCGATCCCGCCCTGCGGCGGCGGCTGGTCGTGGCGATCTGCGGCGGGCCGTCCGGCAGCGGCCTGGAGCAGCCCACCGCCCTGATCGACCTCGCCCGCACGCTCCGGATCGACGACCTCGTCCGGTTCGAGCCGCCGACCGACCGCGCCGCCCTCGTCGAGTGGTACCGGGCCGCCGACGTCGCGGTGGTCCCGTCGCACTCGGAGTCCTTCGGCCTGGTGGCGGTGGAGGCCCAGGCGTGCGGCACCCCGGTGGTCGCCTCCGCAGTCGGCGGCCTGCGCACGGCGGTGGCCGACCAGGTCAGCGGCCTGCTGATCGACGGTCACGATCCTCGGGACTTCGCGACCGCGATCTCCCGCATCACCGGCCAGCCGCTCCTCCGCCAGGAGCTCAGCCGCGGCGCACGGATGCATGCCGCCTCCTTCGGCTGGGCCGCCACCACTGCCGGGCTCCTCGGCAGCTACTCGGCGGCGCTGGGGAATGCACGGCAGCAGGGCCAGCTGGCCGTCGCCTCATCGTGACGTCGACTCCCGGCAGCCCGAGTCCGGCCAGTGCTGCAGCCTCCATCGAGGCGTTCCTCGCGCTGGCGGAGATCACCCACGAACGACCCTCCAACGACCTGTTCGTCCTGACGCTGCCCGGGTTCCACAAGCTCCGCACCACCGTGTCCCTGGCCGTCGGCAGTCAGTCCGTCACCGTCAACGCCTTCGTCGCCCGCCATCCCGACGAGAACGAGCCGGCCGTGCACCGGTGGCTGCTCGAGCGCAACCGGCGCATGTACGGGGTGGCCTTCTCCGTCGACCACCTCGGGGACATCTACCTGGTCGGCCACATCCCGCTTGAGGCCGTGATCGACAGCGAGCTGGACCGGGTCGTCGGATCGGTGCTCGAGTACGCCGACAGCTCGTTCAACACCATCCTCGAGCTCGGGTTCGCTACGGCCATCCGCAAGGAGTGGGCCTGGCGCCGAACCCGCGGTGAGTCGACCGCGAACCTCGAGGCGTTCGCCCATCTCGCCGAGCCCCAGTCACCTCAGTAACCGACGCTGCGATGCGGCAGGATGGCCGCATGACCAACGCGCCCTACACCCTGATCCTGCTCCGCCATGGCGAGAGCGAATGGAACGCCAAGAACCTGTTCACCGGCTGGGTCGACGTCGATCTCAACGACAAGGGAAAGGCCGAGGCCGAGCGCGGCGGACGGCTCATGGCCGAGGCGGGCCTACTGCCGGACATCGTCCACACCTCGCTCCTCAAGCGGGCGATCAAGACCGCGCAGATCGCCCTCGAGGCCAGCGACCGGATGTGGCTGCCGGTCGTGCGCAACTGGCGCCTGAACGAGCGGCACTACGGGGCCCTGCAGGGCAAGAACAAGAAGGAGACCCTCGAGGCCTACGGCGAGGAGCAGTTCATGCTGTGGCGTCGCTCGTATGACACGCCGCCGCCGCCGATCGATCCCGAGGACCCGTGGGCGCAGACCCACGACCCGCGCTACGCGGCACTGCCCCCCGAGGCCCGCCCGGCCACGGAATGCCTCGCCGACGTCGTGAAGCGCCTGATCCCCTACTGGGAGGACGTCATCGTCGCCGAGCACCTGCGGGCTGGCAAGACCGTGCTCGTCGTCGCGCATGGCAACTCACTGCGCGCCCTGGTGAAGCACCTCGACGGCATCTCCGACGACGACATCGCCGGGCTGAACATTCCCACCGGCATCCCCCTGGTCTACCGACTCGACGAGGACCTCAAGCCCGTCGTGCGCGGCGGCGAGTACCTCGACCCCGATGCGGCCGCGGAGGCGATCGCGGCCGTGGCGGCCCAGGGCAAGAAGTAGCGCGTGGGCGGCGCGAGCAGCCTCGGCCGGACGACGCGACTGGAGCTCGATGACTCGAGTCTTCGGGCCTTCGCAGGCCGTCGTCCTCGCCAGCGATCCTGAGCAGGGCATCGTGCTCGACCGCTCCGCCTTCTACCCCGGTGGTGGCGGCCAGCCACCGGACCACGGGGTGCTTCTGTGGGGCGGCGTCCAGACCCGCATCATCGACGCCGGCGACGTGACGACCTGTGGCTGGTTCCGCTCGAGGGCGATCCGCTGCCGCCCGTGGGCACCGTCGTGTCGGGAGCCATCGAGGACGAACGCCGCACCGCGCTCATGCGGACGCACTCGGGACTGCACCTGCTCTCCGGAGTCGTGTTCCGCGACTTCGGTGCGCTGGTGACCGGCTCCAACATGGATCCGCTGTCCGGTCGACTCGACTTCAACCTCGATCAGGTGCCGGAGGGGTTCAAGGAGGCGGTCGAGGCGGCCTGCAACATCGAGGTGAGTGCGGATCGCGCCATCTCCGCCTACGAGCTCTCGCGCGATGAGGCCTTCGCGATCCCCGACGTGATCCGCACGGCGACCAACCTGCTGCCGGCGAGCATCGAGGTGGTGCGCCTGGTCGACATCTCCGGACTCGACGTGCAGGCCGACGGCGGCACGCACGTCGCATCGACGCGCCAGATCGGCCGGCTCACCGTGGTCAAGGTCGAGAACAAGGGCAAGGGGTTCCGCCGGATCCGCGTCTCACTCGAGGGCTGACCGCACGGCACTGTCGAACACAGCGAACGCATCGTCCGAGAAGAGGACGAAGCGCACCTTCGTGATCGAGGTGTCTGGATGCGCAGCGGCGTAGTCGCACACCGCGCCGACCGCGATCGGCGCGGCCTCCTGCGCCGACCAGCCGAACGCCCCACAGGAGATCGCCGGGAAGGCCACGCTGCCGACGCCGAGGGCGTCGGCCACGTCGAGGCTCGACAGGTGGCACTGGGCGAGGAGGGCGGCACCGCCGTCGGGGTGCTCCCAGTGCCGCGGGCCGACCGTGTGGATGACGTAGTCCGCGCGCAGATCTCCGGCCGTCGTGGCGACGGCCTGACCGGCCGGCAGTCCGTCCGGCAGGGCGCTGCGCCGCAGACTTCGGCAGGCGTCGAGAAGAGCCGGACCGGCCGCCGCGTGGATGGCGCCGTCCACCCCGCCACCGCCGAGCAGTGACGAGTTGGCCGCGTTCACGATCGCATCGACGGCCTGCGCGGTGATGTCGCCAGCGACCACCTCGATGCGCACGACTACCAGCGGTTGTTGGTGATGTCGATGATCTTGGTGCGCACGTCGAACAGGTAGACGAGGGCCACCACCGTGCCGGCGATGCCGATGATGTTCAGCGTCATGCCCGGCAGCAGGCCAGTGAGCGCGGCGATCGCGGTGATGGCCAGCCACAGGATCTTCGTCTGCCGGCCGATCGCCGGGAACGCCTGCTGCGGGCGGCGCAGGCAGTCGATGAACGCGAAGCCCTTGACGGCCAGCGTGATGATCCACAGGGCAAGCAGGACCAGGTCCTGGACGGTTCCGAACATCCCACCACGCTAATGCAGAAGGGCCGGTCCCATGGACCGGCCCTTCTGTTCGTTGCTTGCGTCAGACGCCGACGGCCTCACGAAGCAGGGTCACGGCGTGCGCCAGGCTGCCTTGAACCTGCTTGACGTCCGGCACCTTGATGTCGGGCATCTTCACGTTCGGCAGCTCGAACTTCGGCAGCTCGAGCTTGCGCAGGTCGAGCTTCGACAGGTCCAGCTTGCTGAAGTCGACGTGCCGAAGGTCCAGCTTGGACATGTCGACGGATGCGAACCGGCTGCTGCTGCCTGACGCGGCCTCGGTGACCTTCGCGGACGTGGTCTTCGCGGCGGTCGTCGCCTTGCTCGACGCCTTCGCTGCGGTCGACTTGGTCGCGCTGGCGGCCTTGGCCGTGGTGGTCTTCGCCGTGCTGGCGGCCTTGGCCGTGGTGGTCTTGGCCGTGCTGGCCGCCTTCGCGGACGTCTTCTTCACGCGGGTGGTCGGGCGAGCGGGGGTGCTCTCGGTGGTCATCAGATTTCCTCTCGGGTGTTCATCTCGTTCTCGGCTTCGTCGCCGGCGGCCGCGGTTTCGGCCTCTTCGCGTGCGGCCTGCGCCCGGTTCTCGGACTGGAAGGCCGCATAGATCTGCAGCAGCGTGGTTCGCTGCCGCTCGGTGATCGTCGTGTCGGCCGCGATAGCCGTCGTGACGGCCGCATCGCCCTCGCGCTGGTCGAGGATGCCCGCCTGCACGTACAGCTGCTCGGCGGAGATCCGCAGGCCCTGGGCGATGCGGTTGAGGATCTCAGCACTGGGCTTGCGCAGTCCGCGCTCGACCTGGCTGAGGTAGGGGTTGGAGACGTCGGCCGCCTTCGCCAGCTGGCGAAGGGACATCTGCGCCTGGTCGCGCTGATCCCGGATGAAGTCCCCGAGTCCGCCGACGTCGATTCGTGCCATGCCCCCAGTATGCCCCAAGTGCTTGCAATTGCAAACACGTCCGCTAGCGGGAGTTAGCGTGAGAAGGCTCACGTCAGGGCTGGCCGCACCTGCCCGACCACGGCTCCGCCGCCATACAGGGGAATGGCCACCAGGTCGGCAAGGGCGCCGGCGTCGACGCCCAGGTCGACGAGGATCTGCGCGAGCGCCACCTGGCGGCCACGATCGGATCCGTCGTCCACCTTGATCGCGATGCCCGTGCCATCGGCCAGCGCGGCCACGTACACCCCCTCCGCGCCGTCCTTGGCGGCGAGCCCGGGGACAGCCCGCATGAAGGCCGTCACGTCGCGACGGGACCCGCCGACCAGGTCGGGACGGGCGCGCATCGCGTCCGCAACGCGGCGTTCAGGCGTGCCGGGCGTCGCCTGGACGCGACCGCGACATGGTGCGGGCCAGGCCGGCCACGCTCAGGCTCATCACCGGCGCCCCGCAGCCGTCGACGCCCACGTGGGCGACCGGCTCGCCGGCGAGCCGCTCCAGGGTCGTTCGGACGGCCTGCTGCAGCGGGTGGTCGGGCTCGCGATACGTCGACAGGGACCAGCCGTTCACGGCACAGGTGACCAGCATCGCCGCGTGCTTGCCGGAGCAGTTCATGGCGATCGGGGTGGGCTCGAGGGACTCGCGCACCCAATGATCACGCTCGACGGCGTCGAGCGGATAGTCCGCCGGCGTCTGCAGCGCGCCAGCCGTCAGGCCGGCCGTGGCCAGGAGCTCGGCCACCGCGGCCAGGTGCATGGCCTCGCCGCTGTGCGACGACGCGGCCAGCGCCACCAGATGCTCAGGAAGATCGAGGCCGTTGTCGATCATGGCGATCGCCTGAACGGGCTTGTTCGACGAGCGAGGGAAGATGACGTGGTCCGGATCTCCCCAGGCGCGGATGACCGCGCCGTCGGGATCCACGACGACGGCATGCCCGTAATGCGATCCTTCGACGAATCCGCTGCGCGTATAGGTGGCCAGGACCGCCGGACCGGGGTGTGGGGTCATCGGCGCATGATGGCACGCTGCCGCCATGCGGGCACTCGTGCAGCGAAGTCGGGGCGGTTCGGTCCACGTGGACGGCGCCGTGGTGGGCGCGTTCGACGGACCGGGGCTGGTCGTCCTCGTGGGGGTGACCCATGACGACACCCCCGCCCGAGCGGCCAGGCTGGCCGACAAGGTGTACGACCTGCGCATCTTCGACGTGTCTCATGCCACAGCGCCACTCCCGGAGGAGTCGCCCCGCGAACTCTCGGCGTCCGATCTGGACCTGCCCGTCCTCGTGGTCAGCCAGTTCACCCTCTACGGCGAGACGCGGAAGGGCCGTCGGCCGACGTGGGACGCGGCCGCACCCCGGCCGGTCGCGGAGCCGCTGGTCGATGCCGTGGTCGAGCGCCTTCGCCAGCGCGGAGCGACGGTCAGCACGGGCGTGTTCGGAGCGGACATGCAGGTGTCGCTCGTCAACGACGGCCCGATCACCGTGCTGCTGGAGATCTCGACTAGCGAGGCGGTCAGGGCACGACGACGACGTCCTGCGCCCCGGCGACCTCACCCTCGGCGGTGCGTACCGTCAGCACCGCGTCGAGCGGAACCGTCCGCTTGACCACCGCCGTGGCGATCGGACCGAGCTCGTAGTGCCGCGCAGCGGTGCCGACGAAGCCGACCTGGTTGCCGTCGAGGACGACGGCATCGCCGTGGGCGGGGAATCGCTCCTCGCTGCCGTCGAGGTGGAGCAGGACCAGGCGGCGAGGCGGATGTCCGAGGTTGTGGACCCGGGCCACGGCCTCCTGGCCCCGGTAGCAGCCCTTGGCGAGGTGGACGCCGGGCCCGATCCAGCCGACCTCGTGCGGCAGGGTGCGGTGGTCGGTCTCCAGGCCGATCCGCGGCACCGCGGCCGCGACCCGAAGCGCCTCGAGCGCCCACGTGCCCGACCGCCCGGCGGACTGAGCCAGGCGAGCGGCCAGCTCGTCCCGTGGGACGACGACCTCCCGACCAGGCAGCTGGCCGGGGCGGGACGGCACGTACTTGGAGGCGTCACCGCCTCGGTCCGATCCGGCGATCACGTGCCCCGAGCCGGTGAAGTCGACGGGCTCGACCCAGGTGGGCGCCTGCGGATCAGGTGCCGTGCTCGGCTCCCAGACGACGGCGAACCGCTCGCTGACGTCGGCGACGTCGACCCGGAGCATGAACTGCATGGATCGCAGGTAGTCAGCCAGGGCGGTCGACCGGCCCGGGTCGGTGATGATCCAGGAGGTCGCGCCGTCGTCGACGAGGTGCAGTTCGTGCTCGACGTGACCGTGCGGGCTGAGGATCAGCGCCAGGGCAGACTCGCCGGGCCGCAGGCCGTCGACCCGCTGCGTCGTGAGGTCGTTGAGCCACGTGAGCCGGTCCACGCCGGTGACCGTGACCACGCCCCGGTTCGACAGGTCAACCGCCGCGCGGCCCGCGACGAGCTCGCGCTGCTCGCGGTGCGGATCCCCGTAGTGCCAGGGGACGCCCGGATCCGGGCTGCCCTCGGGCGGGGCAACCGCGCCGGGAACATCCGACATGGTCACAGCGCGTCGTCCGGCTCGATCTCTCGGGGCCGGGCCAGGCAGGTCTCGCACAGCCCGTGCACGGACACGTGCGAGATGTCGGTGCGGAAGCCGTACTCGGACTCGAGCCGCGTGACGAAGTCCTCGGCGCTGTGCGCCGGAACGCTCAGCACCTTGCCGCAGCGGTCGCAGACCAGGTGGATGTGCACGTGCTCGTCGACTGCGTGGTAGGTCGGCGGGCCGTGCCCGATGTGCGCGTGCGTGACCAGGCCGACGTCCTCGAGCACCTCGAGGGTCCGGTAGACGGTGGACAGGTTCACGCCGGTCGCCGTCCGCTGGACCTCGACGAGGATCTCGTCAGGCGTGCCATGACGAAGCTGCTCGACCGCCTCGAGCACCAGTTGCCGCTGCGGGGTGATGCGGAAGCCGTGGTCGCGCAGGCGGCGCTCCCAGTCCTCGGTCACGAGGACGCTCCTGGATCGACGATCCGCTCAGCGGGCTGCAGGGTCGCCGCGAGGTGGTTCGTCATCGGCTGGCCCATGGCCAGCATGTCGTAGGTCCAGAGCAGTCGGCCCTCGACCAGGCCGTACAGCCGGTGGCCCTCGGAGTAGTCCTTGGCCGTCTGCGGTCCGGGCGACCACGTCGGTGCGGAGTTCGGCTCGCGCGCCGGTGATCGTGGCGTCCTGGAGGTCGGTGACCTCGAGGGTGCCGTACCAGATCTCGGCGTAGCCGCTGGCATGCGCCAAGGTGACCTCGACGGCGTTGTCGTCCTTCGGTCGCCAGAAGCCGGTCTCGGAGGCCAGCGGGCGCACGCGGTTGCCGTCATCGTCGAGCAGCCAGGTACGCGACCAGTAGCTCAGGAACGGGCGGCCGTCGGTGCTGAACGACACCTCCTGCCCGAAGCGGAAGTCATCGATCGTCGGGTACTGGCCGGTGCCGACGCCGACCCATCGGCCGATGAGCCACGACCACGGGCGGAGAGGAACCGGAACCTCGACACCCGAACCGTCTGGTGCGAGCACCTATCCCTGCCCCTTGAAGAGCTTGAAGACGACATAGAAGGCGAACCAGCCGGCCGCAGCCATGGCGACGATCAGCAGCCCGGTGTACCCAACCTCAACCATGGTCCGCAGCGTACTCGCGCGTCTCGGGCTAGCGGTGAGCGAGCCGCTGTCCGAGCAGGTACATCTCGCAGCCGAGGCAGAACGCGAACACCGCGTTGAGGAACGCGGCGGCCAGAGCGAACGCGACCGCCACGGCGGTCACGATGGTGGCACCGGCAAGGGCGGCGATCAGCGCCACGACCAGGAAGGCCAGGCCCACCGCCTGCGCGAACCGAGGCGGCGCCGCGTCCTCGAGCTCGGCGGGCGGGGCGAGACGCGGCTTGACGACCTTGCGGAAGAAGATCCCGTACGGCTGAGCCTGCAGGCCCACCAGGGCCCCGAGGGCGAACACCAGCGTCTGCCAGGCGATCAGGGCCGTGCCGACCGGCGTGCCCGTTGAGGATGAGAGCGGCGGCCAGCACCACGGTCGTCACGGCGGCGCCGAAGCGCGGGCCCCGCGGATCGACCTTGATGCGCGGCGAGCAGTCGAGCGCCGCGTCGGTGGACGCGGACTTCGACACCGGTGTACTCATGACGCCTCCCTCCGAAGATGCGAGCCTAAGGGGCAACCCGGGCGCAGTGCGGCCCCGTCCGGCACCAACGAACGGATCGTTCCTGCACATCCCTTGCAGTCGGCGGGCGCCCTAGATGGCGAAGTCGGGGTCGCCCGCCGAGCCGGGGATGATGTCGCCGAGCGCGGCGATCACGTCGGCCTTGCGGGGCAGGCCGCTCGCATGCTTGCGCTGGACCCCCCGGGCGTCGAGGAACAGCACCGTGGGCGTACGACGGATATCGAGCTCACGGACGAGATCCAGGTGGTCCTCGGCGTCGATCTCCACGTGCGCGACCCCGGGCACCATCGTCGTGACCTCCTCGAGGATGCGGCGGGTCGCGCGGCACGGCTGGCAGAAGGCGCTGGAGAACTGCACGACGGTGGCCCGCTCCCCGAGCCGTCCGTCGAGGACCGAGGTCAGGGCGGTGGTCGGCGCTTCGACGGAGTCGGACTCGATGTCGGCGAGCGGATCGCTCTCGCTCGCGGGAGTGATCCCGGTGGTGGCCACGGCACTCTCCTTGATGCGACCGGACGTGCGCTTGTTCCAGATCCCGAAGGCCGTGGCTGCGAGAAGTACCCCGATGACGATCCAGACCCCAGCCATACCTGCGCTCAACCCCGCCCATGGGGGCGACATTCCCGCGCCCATGCGCCGATGCGCTCGAGGATCTCCGTCGAGACTGCGGTCTCCGCGTGCCCGAAGCCGTGCTCCAGCCACAGATCCGTCCGGACGCCGGCCGCCTCGGCCGACCTCTGGATGGCCTGGGGATGCTCGATCGGGAAGTAGCGGTCGACGTCGCCGTGCACGATCAGGAGCGGCACGTCCGAGCAGGGCTGCCGCCTCGAACGGTGCCGCCGGGTAGGGCTCGACCCAGTCGTGGTCGGTGATGCGGGTGCCACCGAGCTTCATGACCGCGCGGCCCCATCGGGTCTCGACCAGGAGATGGACGAATCGGGTGACCTTCGTGCCCTTGTAGTACCAGAAGGCCGGCGCGCTGACCGCGACGACACCGTCGACCCGGCCGCCGGTCGCACCTGCCGGCAGCCCGGCCGTTGCAGCCAGGCCGCCCTCGCGCAGCACGACCGCGCCGCCCAAGGAGAAGCCCACCGAGACGACGGTGGCGTAGCCCAGGTCTCGCGCCCAGTCGACCGCGGCCGCGACGTCGAGCACCTCGAAGTCGCCCAGCGTGGTCACTCCTCCTGATCGGCCGTGGCCACGCATGTCGATGGCGACCACGGAGCCGAAGCCGACGAGCTCGTCTGACGACCTTCTGGACCCGTTCCTCACGCCAGTTGCCCGTGAATCCGTGCACCACGACGAAGCAGAGGCCGGTTGCGGCTCCCACCAGGTGGACGGCGCTGATGTCGAGCCCGTCGGCTGTGTTCAGGGTGTGCTCGAGTGCCTCATGCGGGGCGACCATGACCTCGATCCTCCTCGCCGACTGCGGGGACTTGGGCAGGCTAACAGCGCGTGCCGTACCCTTGCCCCCAGCCGGACAGCCCAGGCGAACGGGAGGAGACCGCATGCGACTTGATCCTTCTGACTCGCGCCATGGAGCCGTCCGCCGAGGTGCTTCCGGCGCTGGGCCTGCTGGCTCACCACGTGCGCACGATGCCCGCCGAGCCCACCGCCCTGCTCAATGCCCCCTCGTGCGACGCCCTTCTCGTCGACGGCCGCCGCGACCTGCCCGCCGTCCGCGGACTGACCCGTCTCCTGCGCCAGACCGGCGTCGACGTGCCCCTGCTTCTGGTCACGACCGAGGGCGGCCTTGCCGCGATCCAGTGGGACTGGGGCATGGACGACGTCCTCGTCGACACCACCTCGCCCGCCGAGGTCGAGGCGCGACTGCGCCTGGCCGTGTCCCGGCTGGCCGACGCCACCGGGGCTGCCCAACGACCTTCCCGAGGAGATCCGCAGCGGCGAGCTGCACATCGACGAGGGCACCTACACGGCCAAGCTGCGCGGTCGCGGACCCTTGACCTCACCTTCAAGGAGTTCGAGCTCCTGAAGTTCCTCGCTCAGCACCCCGGGCGCGTGTTCACCCGCGCCGTGCTGCTGCAGGAGGTGTGGGGGTACGACTACTTCGGCGGCACCCGCACGGTCGACGTCCATGTGCGTCGACTCCGGGCCAAGCTGGGCACCGAGCACGAGGGTCTCATCGGCACGGTCCGCAACGTGGGCTACCGCTTCGTCCCCGAGGGCACCGATGACGCCACGCGCGCCACGCTGACCGCGGACGACGAGGCCTCGCTGCTCGCCTGAGCCGGTCGTTCCTCCGGTGACGACCGCTGACGTGCGACTGTCCGTTCAGGCCCGGCTCGACGACAGCACCATCGACGCGGTCAGCGCGCTCATCGAGCGGGTCACCGAGTACGACGGCATGCGGCCGGTATCCGAGCACGTGTGGCTGCACCTCAAGGAGGGCGGCGATCCGCACGGACAGCACCTCGTCGCGACCGATTCGTCGGGTCGCGTGCGCGGATACGCCCATCTCGACGTGACCGACCCGGTCGACGGACCCAGCGCCGAGCTGGCGGTCGATCCCGAGCAGCGGCGGCTGGGCCTGGGTCGTCGGCTCGTCGAGGAGCTCATCGCGCTGTCGCCGGACGGTCGGCTGCGGCTGTGGGCCCACGGCGAGCAGGCCGGTGCCCGCGAACTGGCCACCGGCCTGGGCTTCATCCAGGCCCGGGTCCTGTGGCAGATGCGCCGCTCGCTGTACGCCCCGCTGCCGAAGCCGCAGTTCCCACCCCGCATCGAGGTGCGACCGTTCGAGGTGGGCCACGACGAGGCGGCCTGGCTCGACCTCAACTCCCGGGCCTTCGTCAGCCTCCCGGACCAGGGCACCTGGACGTTGGAGGATCTGCAGCGCCGACTCGGCGAGCCCTGGTTCTCGGCCGACGGCTTCCTCATGGCGTGGGACGGCCACGACCTCGTCGGCTTCCACTGGACGAAGGTCCACGGCCGTCTCGGCCGCGACCAGCAGCATCACCACCAGCCCATCGGCGAGGTCTACGTGGTCGGCGTCGACCCGTCCCGACGGGGCACCGGCCTCGGCCGGGCCCTCACGCTGGCCGGGCTGCACCACCTGCGGTCCCTCGACCTGAGCCAGGCGATGCTCTACGTCGACGACACGAACACGGCGGCGATCTCCCTGTACGAGGGACTCGGGTTCTCCCGGTGGGACACCGACGTGCTGTTCCGACGGGCAGGCACCGACTATGGGACGATCAACCGGTGAGCACGCCTACGTCCTCGGCTGACGTGGCGGGTGCGGGGGTTCGTACGCCTTCCGACACCCCGCCGCCCGCCCCGACTCAGACCCCCGACGCCCCCCTGCCCAAGGACCGGTTCCTCGACCGCGAGCTCTCCTGGCTCGCCTTCAACCGTCGCGTCCTCGAGCTCGCTGAGGACGAGGAGCTGCCCCTGCTCGACCGCGCCAAGTTCGTCGCGATCTTCGCCAGCAACCTCGACGAGTTCTTCATGGTCCGGGTGGCCGGCCTCAAGCGCCGTATCGCGACGGGCATCGCCGTCCGTGCCGCCAGCGGATACACCCCTCGCGAGGTCCTCGACAACATCTGGCAGAACGCGTACGAGCTCCAGCGCGAGCAGGCCGACCTGTTCCGGCACCAGCTGCTGCCCGAGCTCGAGGCCACCGGGATCCAGCTGCTCCGCTGGGACGAGCTGACCCCCAACGAGAAGGCCGAGATCGAGCTCTTCTTCGACGCCAAGGTGTTCCCGGTTCTCACGCCGCTGGCCGTCGATCCCTCGCACCCCTTCCCCTACATCAGCGGGCTGTCCCTCAACCTCGCCGTCGTCGTTCGCAATCCGGTCACCGGCACCGAGCTGTTCGCCCGCGTCAAGGTGCCGCCGCTGCTGCCGCGCTTCGTCGAGGTCGGCCCGGCCCGCTTCGTGCCGCTCGAGGACGTCATCGCCGCACACCTGCACACGCTGTTCCCCGGCATGGAGATCCTCCAGACGCACACGTTCCGCGTCACCCGGAACGAGGATGTCGAGGTCGAGGAGGACGACGCCGAGAACCTGCTGCAGGCGCTCGAGCGCGAGCTCATGCGGCGACGCTTCGGCCCTCCCGTGCGCCTCGAGGTCGAGGAGTCGATCGACCCGCACGTCCTCGAACTGCTGATCAGCGAGCTGGGGGTCAACGAGCTCGAGGTGTTCCGCCTGCCCGGGCCGCTCGACCTCACGGGCCTGTGGACCTTGTACGGGCTCGATCGCGACGACCTCAAGCAGCGTCGGTTCGTCGGGAAGACCTCGACCCAGCTCAGCGAGGTCGAGACGGCCTCGGCACCCGACGTGCTCGCGATGGTTCGCGAGCGCGACATCCTCCTGCACCACCCGTACGACTCCTTCTCCACCAGCGTCCAGCTGTTCCTGGAGCAGGCCGCCCGGGATCCCAACGTGCTGGCCATCAAGCAGACCCTCTACCGCACGTCGGGCGACTCCCCGATCGTCGACGCCCTCATCGACGCGGCGCAGGCCGGCAAGCAGGTGCTCGCCCTCGTCGAGATCAAGGCCCGCTTCGACGAGCAGAACAACATCGAGTGGGCGCGCAAGCTCGAGGAGTCCGGCGTCCATGTCGTCTACGGCCTGGTCGGCCTCAAGACGCACAGCAAGCTCTCGATGGTCGTCCGCGAGGACGGCGACCAGCTGCGTCGGTACTGCCACATCGGCACGGGCAACTACCACCCCAAGACCGCCCGGCTGTACGAGGACTTCGGCCTGCTGACCTGCGATCCGGCGGTCGGCGAGGACGTCTCGAACCTGTTCAACGTGCTGTCCGGCTACTCGATGAACACCGACTACGAACGCTTCCTCGTGGCGCCGCACTCGGTGCGCACCGGCCTGGTCGAGCGCATCGAGCGCGAGATCACCAACCACGAGAACGGCCTGCCGAGTCGGATCCGCTTCAAGTGCAACTCCATCGTCGACGAGGGCATCATCGACGGGCTGTACCGCGCCTCGCGGGCCGGCGTGCCGGTCGACATCTGGGTCCGTGGCATCTGCGCCGTTCGCCCGGGCGTGCCGGGGATGAGCGAGAACATCCGCGTCGTCAGCATCCTGGGTCGCTTCCTCGAGCACTCGCGCGCCTACTGCTTCAGCAATGGCGGCAACCAGGAGGTGTGGATCGGGTCCGCGGACCTCATGCATCGCAACCTCGATCGCCGCGTCGAGACCCTCGTCAGCCTCGTCGAGCCCGAGGAGGTCGACGACATCGACCGCCTCTTCGACTTCGCCTTCGATCCCCTGACGGCGGCCTGGGACCTCGAGGCCGACGGCACATGGGTGCGCCGGCTCGTCGCAGCCGACGGCACTCGCCTGCGGGACTATCAGGAGTCGCTCATCGAGATCAAGCGGAAGCGGGGCTTCGCGCCGTGACAGGCATGACCACGCACCGTGAGGTGGAGCGCAAGCTCCGGGTCCACGGGATGTTCGACCTGCCTGACCTCGTCGAGCTGGGCGTCGCCACGCGGATCGAGACCGACGAGCCGTTCACCCTCGACGCCGTCTATCACGACACCCCCACCCTGTCCCTGTTCCGCTGGGGCATCACCCTGCGCCGCCGCGTCGGCGGTCACGACGAGGGCTGGCACATGAAGCTGCCGGTCAAGGGCATGGACGGATCGGCGCGCGACGAGATGCGCCTGCCTCTCGACGCCGGGCAGATCGGATCGGTGCCGGCCGGGTTCGTGGGCGTGATCGCCCCGCTGCTGCGCGAGCAGTCCCTGATCCCGCTGGTCACGCTTGTCCACCCGACGTTCACCGTCCCGCATGTTCGACGGTGACGGGATCGAGCGCCTCGAGCTCGTCGACGACACCGTGTCCGTGCTGAGGGACGGCGTGGTCGTGAGCGTCTTCCGCGAGCTCGAGATCGAGTGCCTCGATGCCGACGACGCCGCCGCCCTGGAGATGCTCGACCGGGCCGTCGAGGCCCTCGTGGCCGCCGGCGCCGAGCCGAGCTCGGTGAGCAAGGCCGCCAGTGCCCTCGGCCCGCGTACGCAAGAACCGTCGGACGTGCCGCCGGTACCCCTGCCCGGGCCGAACGGCCTCGCGGTCGACGCGATCCGTTCCGTGCTCGCCCAGCATGTGCGCCATCTGCTCATGTCGGATGTCGCGGTCCGCCGCGACCTGCCTGACTCAGTGCACCAGATGCGCGTGTCCGCGCGACGCATCCGCAGTGCGCTCGCGACGTTCGCTCCGCTCCTCGACGCCGAGGTGGCCAGCGCCGTCCGCGAGGAGCTGAAGTGGCTCGCCAGCGAGCTCGGGGCGGTCCGCGACACCGAGGTCATGATCGAGCGGCTCGATGCGCACGCCGCCGCCCTGGACGATCCGCTCGACCGTGAGCGGGCCCGCACCGCGCTCGACGCGGTCCTCACGAGACGCCTCGCGTCCGCTCGCTCCAGCGCCATCGCCGCCCTGCGCAGCGACCGTCACCAGCTCCTCGTCGACGACCTCATGTCCATGGCCATCGACCCACCCGTCACCGACGAGGCGTTCGGCCGTTGCGAGGACGTCCTCCTGCCACTCGTGGCCCGCACCTGGCGACGACTGTCCCGGTCGATCGCCGGGCTCGAACTCGACGGCCCCAGCGTCACCTGGCACGAAGCGCGGATCAAGGCGAAGCGGGCGCGCTACGCGGCCGAGTCCGTCGCCGGGATCTTCGGCAAGCGCATGGTGGCCATGGCCGACGACCTGGCCCTCGTCACGGACCTCCTCGGCGACCACCAGGACGCCCATGTGGCCCAGGGCATCATCCGCGAAGTCGCCGGGCATGCCGACGTCGACGGCACCACGGGGCTGTCGCTCGGCCTGCTGCACGAGTACGAGACCGATGAGGAGATTCGCGACCGCCTGCGTTTCGCCGACCTCTGGCCACGCGCGCGCCGCACCGCGCGGCGGGCAGGACTGGTCTAGGCATGGCCCGCGACGACGTCATCCGCGCCGCCGGCGTGGTCCTCACCCGCGACAACGACGGCGTCACCGAGGTCCTCATCGTGCACCGACCGCTGCGCGCAGACTGGTCGCTGCCCAAGGGGAAGGTCGACGAGGGCGAGCACGTCATCAACGCCGCCATCCGCGAGTGCGACGAGGAGACCGGATTCACCCCCGTCCTGGGCGCTCCGCTGCCGATGCAGCAGTACAGCGTGCTCAGTCGGCCCAAGGTCGTGCACTACTGGTCGGCTACGGCACGGGTGGACGAGGGCTTCGCCCCCGATGACGAGATCGACGAGATCGCCTGGGTCCCGGCCACCGAGGCCGCGCTCTT
The DNA here is from genome assembly GCA_963755335.1 of uncultured Actinomycetes bacterium. GTDB lineage: Bacteria > Actinomycetota > Actinomycetes > S36-B12 > S36-B12 > UBA10649. The sequence goes on along the minus strand of CAVWJW010000008.1, from coordinate 203,503 downwards.
CTTGACCTATGCCGCCGACGTCGCTCTCGTCGAGCACTCGGTGCGACAGCCCCGTACGGTGCCGCTCATCATCCTGCGGCACACGCAGGCGATGAAGCGGGCCGCCTTCGACGGCGACGTCGATGCGGACCGGCCGCTGAGCGGCCGAGGCCGAAGCCAGAGCAAGCAACTCGTGTCACTTCTCGACGCGTTCGGGATCGAGGCCGTGCACGCCTCCAGCGCCCGGCGCTGCACCGAGACCGTCCGGCGGTACGCCAAGCATCTGGGTGTCTCGGTGCAGGCGGAGCCCGACCTGACCGAGGAGGCGCACGACGAGGACCCGGAGCGGACGGCCGCGCGAGCCACCGCCCTGGCGATGACGGATTCGCCACTGGTGCTCTGCTCGCACCGCCCTGTCCTGCCGACGATCCTCGACACCCTCGCCGAGACCCTCGTCATCGATCCGCAGGCGCCCAACTGGAGCCAGTTGTGGGATCCCAAGCTGCCCCCCGGCGGCTTCATCGTCATCCATCGCTCGTTCACCGCCGACGGCCACGTCGCAGCGGTGGGCGTCGAGCGCCACACCCTGTCCGGGTGACGGCAGGAACCGTCCCGGCGCACCGACCGGCTGCTTCGGATCGCCGTGGGGGCGGCGGTCGCTCGGCCTGGCCGTGGCGACGACGGCCTGCGGGACCTCAACGTCCGGCTCCACCGGCTCGACCAGTTCACCGGCGGCCCTGACCCTGCTCCCGTCGGCGGACCCGTTCCACTCGGCGGTGGTCGCCACCCGTGCGCTCGGCACGGCGCGGCTCGCCGTCCGCCTCACCCGCCAGACGCCCTCCGGCCCGGTCGAGCAGACGGGATCCGGAGTCAGTGTGCTCGGGCAGGGTCGAGGCGATCTGCGATGGACGGCCCCCGGCACCGCTTACCGCGAGCTCGTCAACGAGCGGGCCATCTACGTCACGTCCGACGACCGGACCTGGACCCAGTGGTCACTCGACGACCCGACGGCGACGTCGGCCTACGTCGATCCGCTGCGGGGCCTCGGCGTTCTCCATGACGTCACCGCGGGACCCGACCAGAAGCTCGGGGGTGTTCCGGCAACGCCCTACGCGGGGTGGCTGCCCCGGGCGGCGCCCGGCGTGCGCGAGGACGTCACCGCATGGATCGACGGATCAGGACACGTGATCCAGGTGGACCGAGGGGTCACGGACTCGACGGGTCGGTCCCTGGAGTCGTCGTCCACGAGCATGAGCGACTTCAGCCTGCTGCTGGATCTCAGCTCACCGTCGCAGGACGTGACCCTCGGGTCTAAGCCTGTGCCGTGACGCCCTTGCCCAGGCACACGACGCCACCGTCGCTGACCGTGTACAGGGCTCGGTCCCGCTCGAGGTCGACGCCGATCTGGGCGCCGTCCGGAACCACGACGTTCTTGTCGAGGATCGCCCGTCGCACGACCGCATTCCGGCCGATGCGCACACCGGGCATGATCACGCTGCCCTCGACATAGGCACCCGCGTCGACGGCGACGCTGGTGGCCAGCACCGACGTGCGCACATGCGCACCCGAGATGATCGTCCCCGCACCCACCATCGACTCGTGGGCGTTGCCACCCTCGACGAACTTCGCCGGCGGCAGCGACGGCAGGTTGGACAGGATCGGCCAACGGCGGTTGTACAGGTTGAAGATCGGGTGGACGGACACGAGGTCCATGTGCGCGTCGTGATAGCTGTCGAGGGTCCCGACGTCGCGCCAGTAGCCGCGGTCGCGGTCCGTCGCGCCCGGCACGATGTTCTCCGAGAAGTCGTAGACGCAGGCCTCGCCCTGAGCGGTGAGCGTCGGGATGATGTTGCCGCCCATGTCGTGGACCGATGCCGGATCCGCGGCGTCGGCCTTGAGCACGTCGATCAGGGCCGAGGTCGTGAACACGTAGTTGCCCATCGAGACGTAGCAGTGCTCGTCGTCGCCGGGAATCGTGGGCGGATCCGTCGGCTTCTCGAGGAACTGCGCGATCTTGACGCCGTCGGGGGCGGTCTGGATGACACCGAACTCGCTGGCGCCCGCCTTCGGCATCCGCAGGCCGGCGACCGTGACGCTCGCGCCGCTGTCGATGTGCGCCTCGATCATCTGGTCGGGATCCATGCGGTAGACGTGGTCGGCGCCGAAGACCACGACGTACTCCGGGCCCTCGTCGTAGACCAGGTTGAGGCTCTGGAAGATCGCGTCGGCGCTGCCCGTGTACCACCTCGGGCCGAGTCGCTGCTGCGCCGGGACGGGCGTCACGTAGTCGCCCAGGAGGGTCGGCATACGCCACGTCTGGGTCACGTGCCGGTCGAGGCTGTGGGACTTGTACTGGGTCAGCACGCACACGCGTCGGAAGCCGGCGTTGATGAGGTTGGACAGGACGAAGTCGACCAGTCGGTACGAGCCCCCGAAGGGGACTGCCGGCTTCGCGCGGTCCGCCGTCAGCGGCATCAGCCTCTTGCCCTCGCCACCGGCGAGGACCATGGCAAGGACATGCGGATCAGCGCTCACGGTTTCACCCTAGCCGCATCTCGACGGCCCTGTGTCGCCAAGCGCCCAAGACCTCTAGGCTCGCGTCGTGCACATCGGAATGCTTACGCGCGAGTGGCCACCGGACATCTACGGAGGGGCCGGCGTCCACGTCGAGCACCTCGCCGCGGAGCTCCGCAAGAAGATCACGGTCGACGTCCACTGCTTCGGCGAGCCACGGTCGGACGCCACCGCGCATGTGGTTCCCGGCTCCCTCTCCGACGCCAACGCCGCCATCCAGACGCTCGCCGTCGACCTCGAGATGGTGAACTCCACGGCGGGCGTCGAACTGCTGCACTCGCACACCTGGTACGCGAACCTGGCCGGTCATCATCGGCGGTCTCCTTCACGGCGTCCCTCACGTCGTCAGCGCGCACAGCCTGGAGCCCCTGCGACCCTGGAAGGAGGAGCAGCTCGGCGGCGGGTACCGGGTCTCCTCGTGGGTCGAGCGCACCGCCTATGCCAGTGCCGACGCGATCATCGCCGTCAGCCACGGGATGCGCGGCGACGTGCTCACGGCCTACCCGATGGTCGATCCGGCCCGCGTCCACGTGGTCCACAACGGCATCGACACCGACGTCTACACGCCCGACACCGGCACGGACGTGCTCGACGAGTACGGCATCGACCAGTCGCGCCCCTACGTCCTGTTCGTGGGCCGCATCACCCGGCAGAAGGGGCTGGTGCACCTGCTCAAGGCCGCACGCCGCTTCCAGGACGATGTCGTCCTGGTGCTGTGCGCGTCGTCGCCCGACACCAAGGAGATCGGTGAGGAGACGTCGGCTGCCGTCCAGCAGCTGCTGGCCGAGCGCGGTGAGTCGAGCGTCATCTGGATCCAGGAGCAGGTCGTCCGGCACGAAGCTCGTCCAGCTCTTCACGCACGCACTCGCCTTCGTGTGCCCGTCCATCTACGAGCCGCTCGGCATCGTCAACCTCGAGGCGATGGCCTGTGAGACGGCCGTCGTCGCCAGCGCTGTGGGTGGCATCCCCGAGGTCGTCGTCGACGGTGCGACCGGGCTGCTCGTCCCCTACGACGCCGCCGAGCCGCAGGCCTTCGAGGTGGCCTTCGCCGACGCGGTGAACGTCCTCGCCGCCGATCCGCAGCGCGCCCGCGTGATGGGCATCGCCGGGAGGGCGCGAGCCGTCTCTGACTTCGGCTGGGACGCGATCGCCGATCGCACCATCGCCGTGTACGACGCCGCCCTGCACGGGTGAGCGATCTCGCCGAGCCCCTGCCGGGCGTAGCCCCCGCGGTCACCCGCCACCCGGCCCGCGGGTACCTGCTCTACCTGTGCGCGGCGGTCCTGTTCGCGCTGAACGGGACCATCTCCAAGTCCATCCTGCTGACGGGCTTCGACTCCGCCCGCCTGTCCCAGCTGCGCGTCACGGTCGCCTTCGTCATCCTGCTCGTCGTCGTCGCGATCACCCGGCCCGCGGCGCTTCGGATCCGCAAGGCGGAGATCCCCATCCTGCTCGCGTACGGCGTTCTCGGCGTGGCGATGACGCAGTACCTCTACTTCGTGGCGATCGCTCGACTGCCGGTCGGCATCGCGCTGCTGATCGAGTTCACCGCCCCCTTGATGGTGGCCCTCTGGTTCCGGTTCGGCATGCACCAGCCGACGAAGCGGACCGTATGGGCGGCGCTCGTCATGGCACTCGTCGGCCTCGCGATGGTGGGGCAGGTCTGGCTGGGCTTCACCCTCGACGGCATCGGTGTCGTCGCGGCCTTCGGCGCGGCCGCCGCGCTGGCCCTCTACTACGTGCTCGCGGACGTGCAGGTGCGCCGACCCGATGCCCGCGACCCTGTCTCGTTGACGATGTGGGGCTTCGGCGCGGCCGCCCTCTTCTGGGCGATCGTGCAGCCGTGGTGGTCCTTCCCCTGGTCCGGGCTCACCGGCGACGGCTATCCCATGGGCGCCGACGGCGGCGCGGTGCCGATCTGGGCGCTGTGCACCTACATGATCGTGCTCGGAACGGTGGTGCCGTTCTGGCTGGTGGTCGTCTCGCTGCAGCACATCCGCGCGTCGCAGGCCTCCGTCATCGGAATGACGGAGCCCCTGCTGGCCACCTTCATCGCGTGGGTGGCGCTTGGCGAGGCGATGGCGCCTGTGCAGATCGCCGGCGCGGTCATCGTGCTGGTCGGCGTGTTCCTGGCCGAACGCTCACGCTGACGGCGGGCCGTCGCGTCGGGCACGGCCGCGGGCCACGACATCGGCGATGACGCGCGGGTCGTGCTGCCCGATCGCCGGGATCCCCATCACGGCACCGTCGCGGCGACCCAACGGCGGAGCAAGCAGTTCCACGGGCCCGACGGGCGAGTCCACGGTCAGGAAGCGATCGCGGGCGCGCAACTGCGGGTGATCCCAGACATCGGCCAGCGCGTTCACGTCGGCCACGGCGATCCCTGCCGCATGCAGGAGGGCGACCGCCCGGCCACGGTCGAGGCCGCGCAGCCGCGCTGCCACCAGCGCCTCGACCTCGTCGACATGCGCGATGCGATCAGGGTTCGTGCGGAAGCGCGGATCGTCGGCAAGGTCATCGTCATCGAGGACCTGCTTCGCGAACATCGCCCACTCACGGTCGTTCTGGACGGCGACGAGCAAACTGCGACCGTCAGCGGTGGCGAATGTCCCGTACGGCGCGATGCCCGGGTGGCGTCGGCCTGTGCGAGGGACCGGTCCCCCGGAGTAGTGCGCGGAGTACAGCTGCGCCGACAGCCACTCGACGAGGCTGTCGAGCATGGCGACCTCGATCGTGGCCCCCTTGCCGGTCCGCTCACGGGCGTAGAGCGCGGCGAGGATCCCGCTGAACGCGTACATGCCCGCTGCCACGTCGGCGGCCGCGAAGCCGACCCGACCCGGTTCGCTGTGCCCGGACAGCGAGAAGGCGCCCGCCTCCGCCTGCACGGCGAGGTCGTACGCCTTGCTGTCGCTCATCGGGCCGCCGGCGCCGTACCCGGAGATCTCGCAGACGATGAGGCCCGCATCCTTCGATCGCATCGACGACGGGTCGAGACCGAGGCGTTGGGCGGCGGACGGTGCGATGTTGTGCACGAACACGTCTGCCCCGGCAACCAGCTCGTCGAATGTGCCGCGATCACCGGCGTCCTTGAGATCCAGGACGACGGAGTGCTTGCCGCGATTGGTCCAGGCGAAGTGCGTGGACATGCCGTCCACGTCCCGGTCGTAGGCGCGGGCGAAGTCGCCGCCGGGACGTTCGATCTTGATCACGGTGGCGCCCAGGTCGGCGAGCTGGCGCGTCGCGAACGGCGCGGCCACGGCCTGCTCAAGCGAGACCACCACCACCCCCGCCAGCGGTTCGGCCACCGGGCTCAAGCCTCGACGTGCGCGATGTCGCGCAGGAACCAGTCGAGAAGCAGCGCGCAGTTGTCGTGCGTCTGGGTCTCGACGGCAGCGAGCTGCCCCACGAGCAATTCGACGGTGAGCGGTTCCGGGATGTGGTCGGGACCCATCGCGGCCCATGCCGCGACGAGGTTCACGTCGGCCTCGGGATGGAACTGGAGGCCCACCGCGCGTCCCGAGCGGAAGACCTGCACCGCACTGTCATTTCGGGCCAGCACCTCAACCGACCCGTCAGCCGGAAGGACGACTCGATCCTCGTGCCACGAGAACCACGGGCCGGTCGGGATCGCCACCCCGGGCACGGGCTCGATACGGACGATGCCGACCTCCTCTGCTCCCTGAGGCGCCTTCTCGACCCGACCGCCGAGGGACTCCGCGAGCAGTTGCCCGCCGAAGCACACCCCGAGGTACGGCGTTCCGTCCTCCACGATGCGGTCGAGCAGCTGCAGCTCGGCCTCGACCCATGGGCGGTGCCGCTCGTCGTAGGCGTTGGCGAACGACCCGAAGGCAGCGACGAGGTCGAAGCCTGAGGTGTCGGGGAACGAGGTGTCGGGGGAGTCCGGATCGGCGAGCACCACATGCTCGGTGACGTCGAATGCGCGCTGGCGCAGCAGGGTGCCGATCAGGGCCGGCTCGGCCTCCGGCTCATGGCTGATAAGAAGGACCCGTCGCGTCATCACTTCCCCCTCCGCCTATGGCCCGCTCACACTAGCCAGCGCGCCCGAGGAGCTCCGCACGATAGTGCACGAGTTCGGAAGTTCGGTCGATTCCCACCACGCCCACGAGGCCGGCCGCGTCCAAGTAGCCGACGATGCACGCGTCGTCAACATCACCGGACAGCACCTCGGAACGTTCGGCCAGGTGAGGCATCCCGAAGGACTGCAGCGCGTAGTCGTACTGGTCGGACCAGAAGCTGGGCATCGCCGTGAAGGGGGACCGGTCCGGCTCGGCGCCGCTCAGCAGTGCGCTCAGCGTCCGCCCGGCCCGTCGACCCGTCTCCGTGGGCATGTTCCAGTGCTCGATGCGGCGGGGCACCGGCCCGAACAGCGCGTTCGGGTGACGGGCGACGTCGCCAACGGCCACCATCGGCACGTCCGCGAGGACCTGCATCGCCGAGTCGACCAGCACGCCATCTGAGAGGTCAAGCCCCGATCCGGCGAGCCAGCCGACGTTCGGCACCGAGCCGACCGCTTCGATGACCACGTCGGCGGGCAGGACCGTGCCGTCGCTGAGGACGGCGCTGTCCACCGTCACGCCGCCGTCGAAGCGGTCGACGGTGAGACCGAGGTGGAAGTGCACGCCGTGCGCCTCGTGCCTCCTTCGCATGGCCGCACCGAGGTCACTGCCGAGGGACTCGACCATCGGCTCGGCATCGAGCGCGACGACGTGGACCTCGCAGCCCAGGGAACGGGCCGTGGCGGACGTCTCGCAGCCGATGAAGCCCGCCCCGAGAATGACCACCTGGGCGCCTGGGCGCAATCGCTCGCGCAGCGCGGCGGCGTCAGCTGCGCTGCGCAGGCGGAACCGACCTTTCGCGGGCCCGGGAATGGGGAGGACCCGCGGGCGGAGGCCCGTCGCCACCGCCAGTCCGTCGAACGGGATCGTGATGTCGTCGCCTACGACGATGCAGTGGTTCTCGAGATCGGCATGGGTGATCGGGCGACCGAGCAGCCATTCGACGTCGTCCACGTCCGCTTTGCGACGGAACTCGAGGGCGGCGACGTCGACACCGCCGGCCAACGCTTCCTTCGACAGCGGCGGCCTGGTGTACGGCAGCCATGGCTCGTCTCCCACGACGGTGAGGGCACCGGAAAAACCGCTCCGACGCAACGACTCGGCCACGCGCAGGCCGCCCAGGCCCGCACCGGCTACGACGACAGACGGCACGCACTCACCTCGGCCACGCCCTCTCCCTCGGCTACGAGTCCGCCCAGCATGCCGTGCCCGCCGCATCCCTGCCCAGCGGGCACCCTGGGGGATATCCTCACGACGTGGCTGCCGGTGAGGAACCCTCAGGATGGGCCGCCCAGCTGTTCAGCATCGGGACCGACCCGGACCCCCGATTCTCCCTCGCGAACGAGCGCACCTTCCTCGCCTGGATCCGGACGGGACTCGGACTGATCGCGCTCGGCGTAGGCGTCGCGACGTTCGTGTCGACGCAGATGGCCAAGGGCGTGTCCATCCTCGTCGCGGCCGGCCTGGTTCTGCTGGGCGGACTGATCTGCGCGGCGGCCTGGTTCAGATGGCTGCGCGTGGAGCGGTCCATGCGCCTTGGCCGCGGCATCCCGCCGTCGAGAATGGCCCCGGTCCTGGCGTTCGGGATGGCCGTCCTCGCGGTGCTGTCCGTCATCGGCGTAGTCCTCGTGCAATGAGCACCGCCAGCCCTGAGCCGGAAGGTGCCGCCAGTCCGGCCGAACGCACCTCGTTGGCCTGGAGCCGGACCCTCATCGGCCTGGGCGCCCTCATCGGGTTCATCGCCACGCGCGCGGCTCTCGGGGACGCCGCTACCGCGCTCATCGTCGCGCTGGGCGTCACCGCCCTGGCCGTCCTCGCCGGGAGTTCGCTGGTGGCGCACCGTCGCCTGCGGCACGCGTCGGAAGCCCTCCTCGGCCAGCGCCCCGCAACGGCGCCGGTGGCCGTCGCCGCCATGACCGGCGCGGCGGTCGTCATCGCCCTCGCCTGCATGCTTCTGGTCTTCGGAAACGGCGGCTGACTGTGACCCCTCCTGCGAACGAGTCCGCCCCGAACCGACCCCTGTCCCTTGGACCGCAGCGCGAAGTGGCATTGCGACACGCGGCCGAGCTGGTCGTGCGCGCCTGGCGCGACTTCGACGCACCACGCGAGTCGGAGACGGTCGCGTCCGAATCGCTGCTCCGCACAATGTCGGAGAGCCTCCCCGAGCAGCCCAGTGACGTCCTGATGGACCTCGACCTCGCAGCAGACGTGCTCGACGCCTCGCTCGCACAGTCGCGCCCTAGATACCTGGCCTACATCGGATCGAGCGGACTCGAGGTCGGCGCGATCGCGGATCTCCTGGCGGCGTCGTACGACATCAACCTGGCCCTCGACGCGCGCGCCGCCACGCAGCTCGAGCATCAGTCGATCAGCTGGCTCGCGGAGTTCCTGGGCTATCCCGCGACGGCGGGCTACTTCACGAGCGGCGGCACGATCAGCAACATCACCGCACTCGCTGCGGCGCGCGAACGTGCCCTTCCGGGCAGCCGCGACACTGGCATGGGACCGCACATCCCCGCCATGTACTGCTCTGCGGAGGCGCACTACTCGATCACGCGGGCCGCTGAGCTGCTGGGCATCGGGCGGGGCAACGTGCGTCCGGTTCCGATCGACGGCCATCGGCGGATGTCTTCGTCGGCTCTCAACGAACTGATCGCCGCCGACAAGGAGGCCGGCCGAACGCCGATCGCGGTGATCGCCACGGCCGGCACCACCTTGACCGGGGCCGTCGATCCGATCGACGCGATCGCCGACGTCTGCACGGCGCAGTCAGTCTGGCTGCATGTCGACGGGGCGTACGGGCTGCCCGCCGCCGCCGTGCCCGCCTACCGGGACCTGTTCCATGGACTCGAGCGAGTCGACTCACTGAGCGTCGACGCCCACAAATGGATGTTCGTGCCCAAGGCCTGCAGCGCCGTCCTCGTCCGCCACATGCAGGACCTCGCGGCCGCCTTCGCGCACAACGAGGCCTACATCCCGCACGAGGGAGACGCCCTCAACGCGGTCGACGTGACCCTCGAGTACTCGAGGCCCTTCCGCGCGCTGAAGCTCTGGCTGGCGCTGCGGGTCCACGGGGCACAGGCCTTCCGCGACGCGATCGAGCACAACCTCCGTCAGGCGAATCTCCTGTACGACCTGGCACAGCGGGACGACTCCTTCGAGTGCCGCGCCCATCGACCGCAGCTGTCGATCACGCCCATCCGTCATCGCTCGGCCGGCTGCACGGACATCGATCGACACAACGAGCAACTCTGTCGCGCGATGCAGGCCGACGGCCGGGTGTACATCTCCCCCGCCGTGATCGACGGCCAGACCTGGCTGAGACCGTGCTTCACCAACTTCCGCACGACCGACGACGACGTCCGGGTCCTGCTCGAGGTCGCTGCCGAGCTCGGCGACGCCATCTGCCCCGCCCACTGATCGGGACGAACCACGGGCCGCGCCCCGCGTGGACCCGCGCTCGACGCCGCCGATTGGCTATCCTCCGCGAGTGACCGACACCCGCCCTGGATCCGAGGGCGTGTGCTTCCCCGTGGGTGGCGACGGCCACCGGAGCACCAGCGCGACCGGGCGCGCGATCTTCGCCGACTCCGTGCGGCACGTCGATCCGACCCTCGCGGCCCGGATCGAGCACACCCGCGACTGGAGGTCCGGCTACGTCGGTCCGCTGCGCGACATCGTCCTCGACGCGGCATTGCATACCGGAGCGGCCCTGACCATCTCCGCTGACGGGCTCGAGTCAGCACATCGCCGCTTCACCTTCGAGCGACGCGGCGACCAGATGACCCTGCCCGAGGCGATGACGGCCTACCGACGCCAGGGCTTCGGGTCGGTCACCGTGCGCGGGTCGGCTCCCCAGGAGCCCGAGCTGTCCCTGCCCTACGCGGGACGCAGGCTGTTCGGTGACCACCTGCGCAGCCAGATCGACGCATGGGTGGCCGCAGGAACCGCCGAACCCGGCTTTGCCGAGGCCCTCCACCTCCTCCTGGACAACCCCGACTGGCTCGACCTCAGCGACGTCGACATCGCCATCCTTGGGGCGGGCGCCGAGATGGGCCCGACCCGGTCGCTGCTCCGATGGGGGGCGAACGTCCACGCGGTGGACCTGCCACGGCCCGATCTGTGGCACCGGCTCATCGCGACCGCCCGCAGCACGGCCGGCTCGCTTCGCGTCCCGATCCGCTTCGACGATCGCGGCAAGCCACCCTTCGTCGTGGGCGGCGTCGTCCATCCGGAGGACGACGACACGATCGCCGCCAGCGCGGGGGCCGACCTGCTTCGGCGGACCCCCGAGATCGCCGCGTGGCTCGGCGAGATCGAACAGCCGTTCGTCCTCGGCTCCTACGCCTACGCCGACGGATCGGTGCACGTCCTGCTGTCGATGGCGTCCGACGCCATCGCCGTCGACCTGACCAGCCGTCGCGACGACATCACCCTGGCGTTCCTGGCCACTCCGACCGATGTGTTCATGGTGCCGATGACGGCCGTCGACGACTCCCGCCGCAAGTGGCAGACACGAGGTGTCAGCGGGCTGCTGCAGAGCCCGCTCCGGCTGTTCAAGCAGTTCGAGCCCAACTACCCGACGGACTACGTGGCCGACGACGGCACGCGCTTCGGGATCAATGACTCGCTGGTTCCCCAGCAGGGACCGAACTACGCATTGGCCAAGCGGCTGCAACGGTGGAGGGCGCTCGTCGCACGGAGCAGCGGCACCCCGGTGTCCCTGAACCTGGCGCCTGCGACCCGCACGCAGTCGGTCGTCAAGAGCCGTGCACTCGCCGCCGCGTACGCAGGGGCCGGACGTTTCGGCGTGGAGGTCTTCGAGCCGGCCACCTCCACGACGCTCATGGCGGCACTGCTCGTGCACGATCTGCGCAACCCGGCAGCCGCCGCCAACCCCGCGACCGTCCTCGACAATCCGATGGACCTGTACGTGCAGGGAGCCAACCACGGTGGCCTCTGGCGGGCGGCCTACTCCCCGCGCAGCGTGCTGGGCGTCGCCGCCGTGCTCGGCATGTTCGAAGCGCGCGCCTGACCGGCGATACGGTCCTCCCATGCACCCCACGGTCGCGTCGGTCATCCTCGAACTGCTCGGCAGGCACGGGGTCACCAGGGCCTTCGGGATCCCAGGTGTCCACAACCTGCCGTTCTGGGATGCCGACACGGAGAAGGGCCCGCGCGTCATCGGCGTGCGGCACGAGCAGGCCGCGGGCTATGCGGCCGACGGAGTCTTCCGCGCCAGCGGCAGCCCGGCCGCCGCGCTGCTGACCTCGGGCCCGGGCGCAGCCAACATCCTCGCCGCGTTCGGCGAGGCCTTCGTCAGCGGCTCGGCGATCATTGCGATCGCGAGCGAGGTCAACCATGCCCTGCGCTCGAGCAGCGGGCCGCGAGGGATCCTGCACGAGATGGCCGACCAGGGCGCGATGTTCGCGGCCTTCGGTGCGCCTGCCCGGGCTGCCACCTCCCGTCAGGAGGCCATCGCCTCAACGGTGCTCGCGCTGCGCGATGCGTGGGGCCCGCCGCCGCTGTCGAGCTACGTGGGCGTCCCGTCCGACGTCCTCGGCGAGGAGTGGACCGCCGCCATCCCGCACATCCCGCGACTGCCCGGCGGCAACGTGGACCCCTCCGACATCAGCGCGTTGGCCGAGCTGATCGACACGTCCCCCCGCATCGTGCTGTGGCTGGGCGGCGGCGTCGTCACCTCGGACGCCGAGGAGGCCGCCCGCGCCTTGGCCCATCGGCTCGGCGCCCCGGTGCTGACCTCCTATGCCGGTCGCGGTCTGCTCGCCGGCGACCCGCTGCTCGTCAACGCGCCCGTGCACGAGCCGGAGGCCGGCGCGATTCTCGCCGAGGCTGACCTGGTCGTGATCCTGGGCTCGTCCTTCGACGGCATGAACACGAAGAACTGGCGACTGCCCCTGCCCGCGCGGCGGGCCGCCGTGACGCTCGGCTCCCTGATCGACCAGACCATCGACGTGGACTGCCTGATCAAGGCCGACGTGTCCCAGGCGCTGGCGGAGCTGGCGACCGCACTCGACGAGATGAACGTGACCGAACGGGCGCCGTGGCGCGATGTCACGGGGATCCGCGGCTCGATCGTCGCTCGCCTGCACGCCGATCCTCGGACCGCGCCGGCGATGCGCTGGGTGGAGCAGGTCGAGATGGGCTGGGCTGCCGACGGGGCCGTCGTCTGCGACATGGCCGTGGGCGCCTACTGGGTCGGCGGCTACAGCAGCCAGCCGCGCCCGCGTCGCCTGCAGTACCCGGTCGGCTGGGGCACGCTGGGCTTCGCCCTGCCGGCGGCGATCGGCCCGGCCTCCCTCGGGATCCCGACCTTGGCCGTGTGCGGGGACGGGGGTCCGATGTTCGCGTTGGGGGAGCTCGCGACCTACGCCCAGGAGTCGTTGCCCATCACGCTGATGATCATCGACGACGGCGGCTACGGGATGCTGCGCTTCGACCAGCAGGTGTTCGGACATCCCGAGCGGGGCGTCGATCTGCTGACGCCCGAGTGGGGAGCGCTCGGCGCCGCCTTCGGCATCTCGGTCGAGCGCGTGGACGATGTGGAAGGCGTCTCCGGAGCACTGCAGCGCGCGCGTGTGGCCAACGACCGCAGAGAGCCGAGGATCGTCGTCTGGAACCAACGACTGTTCCCTCCGCGCACGACGTCACCCCGCTGGCACGAATAGTCGGCCTCCGCCTCCGCGTCGCGCCCCGGAGGCAGCGGCCTGCCCTAGGGTGTGGTCGTGGGGGGAACAGGGCGACTGGTCACGGCGATCGCGGCGGCCGCCCTCGTGCTGATCGCCTCCGCTGGACCGGCCCTCGCCGACGACGTGCCCCCCGGTGCGCCGGCGCCCATCGAGACGCCCGCCCCGACACCTGCGCCGACCGCACCGCCAATCGACCCGAGCGCGGCCCCCGTGCCGACCCCGCCGCCCACCGAGCCACCAGTGGTGCTCCCGCCGGTGAAGCCGCCCAAGAAGGTGGTCAACTCCAAGATCCCCTTGAAGCGCGGCGCGCAGGGCACCCGTGTCCGCGACCTCCACGAACGGCTGGAGTGGCTGGGCTACCACCTGTCCCCCATCGACACAAAGTCGTCCCGCGTGTGGGCGTCCACGACTGCGGCCGTGCGCCGGTTCCAGGTCAAGCAGTTCCTCAAGGCCACCGGCGACGTCGACCAGACGACGTGGGACCGACTCGCCAAGGTCGCCGGCATGGTCGGCCGCCTCCCTGACGCATGCCGGCACGAGCGAACACTGTGCATCGACAAGACCCAACGGCTGCTGCGCCTCGTGGACCACGGAGAGGTGGCGGTCACGCTCGACGCCCGCTTCGGCATGGCCGCCACGACGACGCGGGAGGGCACCTTCCGCGTGCAGCGCAAGAGCCGCGACCACGTGTCGACGCTCTACCACACATGGATGCCGTTCGCGATGTTCTTCAGCGGCGGTCAGGCCGTGCACTACTCCCCGTTCTTCGCGCGCGACGGCTACTACGGCGGTTCCCACGGGTGCATCGGACTGCGCGACAAGACGGCGGCGGCGGCCCTCTTCGACCGGATCGCGATCGGCACCAAGGTCTACGTGTACTGGTCCTAGCGTTCTGGCCCACCAGCCCAAGGAGAGAGCCCACGCGGCTGGGGGGCTGTCGCGCGGGCTCTCTGGACCGTGGACGGGAGTGCCCAGGCCCGTGCCACCCGGGGGAGAGTGGCTAGAAAAATTGTGCCCCAATTTGGGCTTATTGTCAGCCCTTGCCCGGGGGCCTTTCGGATCAGCTCTGCTGACCCATCGACCACATGGCCCACAGCGTCGTGCGCACCTTGCGCGGCTGGCGCAGCACCGTCGTGATCGCGAACGCGACGTCATCGGCCGTAAGCCAGTCCGCGAACCTGGGGTCGCTGTCGACCCGGCCCGTCCCGACCGCGAACTCCGTCCCCACGCCCGCGGGACAGATCGCGGTGACGCGGATCCCCTTCTCCCGCAGTTCGCGGTCCAGGGCACCCGCGAGGCCGATCTGTGCGGCCTTCGTGCCCGCGTACACGGCCTCGTCCTCGCCACCACGCAGGCCGGCGACCGACGACACCATGACGACGTCACCGCCTCCCGCGGTGGCCAGGATCGTCGGCACAGCGGCTCGCACGGCCCAGACCGTGCCGTCGTAGTTGGTGTGCATCATCCGCGCGACCTCGTCGTCCGAGTGGTCGAGGATTCCCCCGTACAGGCCGATGCCTGCGCTAGGGACGATCGAGTCAAGCCGGCCGAACGCCGCCACCGCCGCCTCGACGAGCCGGGCGTTGTCAGCGGGCGACTGAACGTCCATCTGGACGCCCACCACATTCGCCGAGCCATGGGTATCGACGAGCTCATCGAGCCGCTCGCTCCGCCGACCGCCCACGACCACCTTGGCTCCAAGCTCGACGAGCTGGCTCGTGGCAGCCGAGCCGATGCCGGCGGTGGCTCCCGTGATGGCAACGACAGTCCCGGACAGGTCGCGCAGCGCATATGTCATGGTGCGAACGTACCCTTCGATCCCCCGGTCAGGTGACGAACCAACTGCTTTACTCGGCGTATGCCCGCCATCACCGATCGTCCTTCCTCTGTCGTCCTCGTGGGCTTCGGGCTCGCCGGTCGCGTCTTCCACGCGCCGCTCATCGACACGACGCCCGGGCTCCTGCTGGACGCCATCGTGACAAGTGATCCCGAGCGACGGGACGCCGCGGCCGCGGCGTATCCGCACGCGGTCATCTACGACAATCCGGAGCAGGCGTGGGCCAGTGGCCACGACGTCGCCATCATCGCCACTCCCAACCGCACCCATGCGCCCTTCGCACGGGCCGCGCTCGGCAGCCGCCTGCACGTCATCCTCGACAAGCCGATCGCCGGCAGCGCGGCCGAGGCTCAGGGGCTTGCCGAACTCGCCATCGCGAACGACGTCCTGCTGATCCCGTACCAGAATCGCCGCTGGGACAGCGACTTCCTGACGGCCATGGCCGTCGCCCGCGACGGCAGCATCGGGCGGGTCCACCGCTTCGAGTCCCGCATCGAGCGCATGCGCGTCACTCCCAAGCCCGGCTGGAAGTCCTCGGCCGACACTGCGGACCTGGGTGGCGTGCTCCTCGATCTGGGGGCGCACGTCGTCGACCAGGCGCTGCGACTGATGGGCCCGGTCAGCGCGGTGTACGCCTCCGTGCGGACCGTGCGCGACGTATCCGGCAGCGATGACGACGTGACGTTGTTCCTCACGCACACATCGGGCGCGGTGAGCCAGCTCGTGGTGAGCCAGATCGGCGCCTTCGACTCACCGCGCATGACGATCTACGGAACCACCGGCGGACTGCGGATCGACGCGACCGACTCGCAAGAGCCCGTTCTCGCATCAGGCGTGGTGCCCGTCGAGGGCGAGTGGGGGCTGGAGCCGGCGGGCACCGAGGCGGCACTTCGTGTGTGCAGCCTCGACAACGTCGTGTCCGAGACCACTGTCCCGTTGCAGCGCGGCGACTGGCCGGCGTTCTATCGCGAGGCAGCCGCCGCGGTACGCGGGCACGGTGCACCCCCGGTGCTCGTCGAGGAGGCGATCGCCAATCTCCGTGTGATCGGTGCGGCACGGGAGTCTGGGTTGGCGAACGCCGTCGTCAGCCTCGACCCGCCCGCCGGTCATCGCGCATCACCCATGTCGTAGTCAGATTGTGGGGATGACCCGGAGCCGTCATCGGGATCGGCCAGCCCAGCCCGTCATTCACGCCGTTGGGTGGCCCCGACTGCGGTTCGACGCAGGCGGCGTCGTCGAGCTCGTCGAAGACGACGAACCATGGCGCGTCATTCCATACGTCGATCTCCAGCAGTCCCGGCCACCGCACCTTCGCTCGACCTGACGGCACATGGAACGCATCGTCGAACGGTCCGGCCACGTCAGTCATCGGCAGCAGGCGCCCGGTCGGCAGGTGATCATCGCCTCGCTGCACGAACTGCTCCGCCTCGACCGACCACTCCAGCGGCTCGCCCCCGACGAGCATGCGGCGGAACCACGGGTGCCAGCCGACGACGACCGGGAACTGGTCGGCCAGGGCGTGGACGATGATCGAGGTCGTGAGCACCCGGGGCCGCAGGTCCCACACGAGGTCGATGGCCATCGGCCACGGCCAGCCCGGCTCCGCATCCACGCGCACCACAAGTCGGGCGTGGTCGTCGTGGGCCGACGACTCCAGGATCTCCACCGAGGATCGGTACGCGAGCCCGTGCAGGGCCCAGGTGCCGTAGTTCGGCACCATCGGGTGCACGCCGCCATCGACGGTCAGGGCGTTGTCGCGCAGCCGTCCGGCCCACGGCGCCATCGGGTACATGCCGCCCTCGGCCGGGTCATCGCCGTGGACGGCGAGGAGTTCATGGGGTCCGACGACCCAACTGCTGGCCCGCCCTCCGGCGGCCAGATCGATCGACAGGCGGACGTCGCCCACCTCGACGACGTGCTCAGGACGCCGCGGCATGGTGGGCGCGCGCCAGCACGCCGATCGGGTCGGTGAGCAGGGACTCGAAGGCGAGTTCCGCCGCGCCGAGGAGGGTGCTGTCACCCTTCAGGGCCGGCACCTCGACGCGGACCTGCTCGCGGGTGGCGGGCAGCGCGTGGTGGATCCGCCGGAACACCGTTCCGCTGACCAGGGGGAACAGCAGTCTGAGGTGGCCGCCGAGCACGATGACCTCGGGGTTGAACAGGTTGACGAGATTGGCCAGGCCGATGCCGAGCCATTCCCCTGCCTCGTCGACCGCCTCCTGGGCCCTCCGGTCGCCGGCCGAGGCCGCCGCGATGACGTCGTCCACCTCGATCTGCTCGCCCGTCAGCCCCGAACGGGCGACGATCGCATCCCGCCCGATCTCGGTCTCCCAGCAGCCCTGCGCTCCGCAGCGGCACGTCGTCCCACCGGGATTGACGATCATGTGCCCGACCTCGCCGCCGTAGCCACCGGCGCCCGCCATCGGCCGGCCGTCGATGATGATGCCGCCGCCGATCCCCACCTCGCCGGACAGGTAGATCAGGTTGCCGGTCGTCACGCCGAGGCCGCGCGCATGCTCGGCGATGGCACCGAGATCGGCGTCGTTGCCGATCCGCACGGAGGGTGCGCCGCCGAACGCTGCCGTCAACGCCTCCCGCACCATGTCGCCCAGCGGCACGTCCGCCCAGCCGAGGTTCGGCGCGAAGCGCACTCGTCCGTCGCCGTGATCGACCACCCCGGGGACGCCGATGCCGACACCGACCCAGAGTGCCGCCGCTGGCGCCTTGCCTAGCGCGGTGGTGACGAGACTGACGACGTTCCGGACCGCGGCCTCCGGCGTGTAGCTCGCTCGCCGGTGCAACTGCTCCTTGCGCATGATGACGTCTCCGCCCAGGCCCACCAGCGCGGCGATGGTCCGCTCGACCCGCAGGTCGAAGGCCACGACAACGGCGGACGCCGGCTGCGGCTGGACCACCAGGGATGGTCGTCCCACCTGACCCGCAGAGCCGGCTCCCTCGTACACGAGGCCGACGTCTGCCAGCTCGGATACGAGTACGCCGACAGTGCTGCGGTTCAGCCCGGTGAAGGCCACCAGTTCGGATCGACTCGCCGCGCCACGCTCATGCAGCCGCCTCAGCAGCCGCGCGAGGTTGTGGCGCCGCAGGTCGTCCTGCGTGGCGGCACTGCGCGTTGCCATGCCCTAATCAACGATCCTCTCAGGACGGTGTGGACCGCTTGCGCGAGATCGCATCGACGCTGGCGGCCACGAGGAGAACCAGGCCGGTGACGACGTACTGGATGCCCGACTGCTGGGTCACCAGAGGCAGGCCGTTGGCGATGACGGCGATGACCAGGCCGCCGATGACGGCGTCGATCATCCGACCACGTCCACCGAAGAGCGACGTTCCGCCGATGACGGCGGCGCCGACGGCGAACAGCAGCGTCTGCGCGCCACCGGTCGTCGGTGACACCGAGTTGTCACGCGAGGCGATGAGAACGCCCGCCACGGCAGCAAGCGTCGAACAGATCATGAAGCAGGCGATCTTGATGCCCTGCACGCTGATGCCCGCGCGACGTGCAGCCTCGGAGTTGCCGCCGACGGCGTAGATGTGCCGGCCGAACCCGGTGCGGCTGAGGACGAAGGTCAGGCCCACAAGCAGGACGAGGATCACGAGCACGGCCCACGGAACACCCTGAAGGACCGGGATGCAGCCCTTGGGCGACGGCGGGTCATTGACCTCGCACGCCACCCTGCCGGGCCGGACGATCTGCCGCTGCTGGTTGAGCACAAACACGCCGATTCCTAGCAGTACGGCCAGGGCCACCGTCTTGGCGACCCACACCGCTCGCGCGGTATGCACGAGACCCGCCTTCCGGCGCGCCGCGATGCCGCGGAAGGTCACGAAGGCGTAGCCGACGACAACGACCGCCCACACCAGCCAGCCCATCCACGTCGGCATGTTCTTGTTCATGATGGCGAGCAGCTCGTCGCTGCGCAGGGTGATGGTGCCGCCCTCGCCGATGATCAGGAGCATGACGCCCTGCAGGGCAAGGAACATCGCCAGCGTCACGACGAACGACGGGATGCCCAGCCGTGCGACGAGAAGGCCGATGAGGAAGCCGATGAGGGTGCCGGTAAGCAATCCCAGGATCAGCGCGATCGGCCAGGCTAGGCCCCAGCTGGTCAAGGCGATCGCGAGGACGGCGGCCGCGGTGCCGGCCGTGAAGCCGGCGGACAGGTCGATCTCACCGAGCAGCAGGACGAAGATCAGGCCCATCGCCAGGACGATGATGGCTGTGCCCTGGTTGAGCAGGTTGGCGAAGTTCAGATAGGAGAAGAAGGTCGACGGCTTGAGAATACTGAAGAGAAGGACCAGCACGATAAGGCCGAGAACCGCGGGCAAAGAGCCGACGTCGCCGCCCTTGACGCGCGTCCAGTAGTCACGCATCGCCTGACCGATGCCACCCTCGTCGCCCGCTGCAGCGATGTCGACGTCGGTGACCTGATGGGTGCTCATGCCACACCTACCACTTTGGCAACCTCCGGTTGAAGTCCGAGGTCGCCGCTGCGCCCCGTGGTGATCAACTCGACGACGCGGCCGTGGTTGACCTCACTGGCCTTCACTTGGGCGGCCAGTGCGCCGAGGTACAGGCAGGCGATGCTGTCGGCCACCTGCATGACGTCGTTCATGTTGTGCGAGATGAGGATGACGCCGAGGCCGTTGTCGGCCAGGCGCCGGACGAGATTGAGGACCTGTTCGGTCTGGGCGACGCCCAGGGCCGCGGTCGGCTCGTCGAGGATCACGAGCTTGGAGTTCCAGAGGACAGCACGGGCGATGGCGACCGTCTGGCGCTGGCCGCCGGAGAGGCTCGATACCTGCTGGCGCACCGACTTCAGCGTGCGCACGGACAAGCCGCTCAGCGTCTCGCGAGCGCGCTTCTCCATCGTGATCTCGTCGAGGACCACGGACTTCTTCTCCTCGCGACCGAGGAACATGTTGTGAACGACGT
Source organism: uncultured Actinomycetes bacterium (assembly GCA_963755335.1). Classification (GTDB taxonomy): domain Bacteria; phylum Actinomycetota; class Actinomycetes; order S36-B12; family S36-B12; genus UBA10649. The sequence continues at coordinate 183,376 of CAVWJW010000008.1, read as the reverse complement.
CGAGGTTGTCGCACAGCGCGAGGTCCTGGTAGACCACCTCGATGCCCAGCGCGTTCGCCTGCTTGGGGTCGTGGATCGACACGGGCTTGTCCTCGAAGAGGTACTCGCCGGAGTCGAAGGGGTAGATGCCCGCAACGCCCTTGACCAGGGTGCTCTTGCCGGCACCGTTGTCGCCGACGAGCGCAGTGACCTGGCCGGCGAAGACTGACAAGTCGACTTCCCTGAGGACGTTGACCGGGCCGAAGCTCTTGTTGACTCCCTTGAGCTGCAGCAAGGGGCTGGAGGTATCCGTCATGTCGCTACTTTCTCGCAACCGGCAGGGCTTGGGGAGGGCTTTGCGGAACGCTTTGCAGAATGCGTTCCGGGACGACCGTGGGGGCGGATGACGAGTCACCCGCCCCCACGGTTTCGTTCTGGCCCGGATCAGCGATCCGGGTGGGGGTTCTTACTGAACGCCGTACTTGGTGCACGCCGCCTTGAGGGCATCGGTCGTGCAGACCTTGTCCACCGTCGTGAAGCCGTCAGCGATGACGTCCTTGACGTTGTCCGGGTAGATGGCCTGCGGCTCCAGCAGCACGGACGGGACGTCCTTGCCGGAGGTGCTGTCAGCGGTCTTGCCGGTGGCAAGAGCGTCGGCAGCGGCGGTGTCACCGTTGGCGAGGGCGACCATGAGCTGCGCTGCAGCGTCGGCCTCCTTCTTGACGGCCTTGTACACGGTCACGCACTGGGTGCCGAGCAGCACGCGCTGCAGGCCCTCGTCCGTGGCGTCCTGACCGGTGACGAAGATCTTGCCGGCCTGGCCGTTGCGGTCAAGGACGGAGATCACGGCGCCGCCGAGACCGTCGTTGGCTGCGTCGACGCCGACGAAGTCACCGTTGGCCTTGGTGTACATCTGCTCGAAGATGGTGCCGGCCTTGGTGTTGTCCCAGTCCGGAACCGCCTGATCGGCAGTGATCTTGTAGCCGGCGTCCTTGATGACCTTCTCGTAGCCCTGCTTGAACAGCGTGGCGTTGTTGTCGGTCGGGGAGCCGTTGAGCAGTGCCACGTTGCCGGTGGTCACGCCAGCGTCCTTGAGGCACTTGACGAGGCCGGTGCCCTCAGCGGTGCCGACGGCAACGTTGTCGAAGGACACGTAGTACTTCGCGCCGCCACCCAGCGTCAGGCGGTCGTAGTCGATGACCGGGATGCCGGCGGCGTCAGCCTTGGCGATGACCGCGGCAGCCGACGGGCTGTCGAGGTTGACGATGGCCATGACCGTGCAGCCACCGGCGATCATGCCGTCAGCGATGGTCGCGAACTTGGTCTTGTCGCCGTTCGCATTCTGGATGTCGGACTCAAGGCCAGCGGCCTTGAAGGCGGCGTCGAGGAACGGACGATCGACGGTCTCCCAGCGCACCGAGGATGCGGAGTCAGGGAGGATGACGCAGGCCTTGCCACCGGCAGCGGCGGCAGAACCGGCTGCCGACGACGCGACAGCAGCGGCCGACGAGGCGACAGCAGCGGCGGACGAGGCAGCAGCGGCAGCGGAGGTGGCGGCGGCGGCTGCCGACGTCGACTCACTGCTGGTGGAGGAACCGCCGCAGGCGGTGACGAGCAGTGAGGCGACCGCGAGGCCGGCTACTGCTCCGATGATTTTCTTGGACATGCGGTGCTGTCCCTTCCCCGCAGGAGGTCCTGCGATTTTGTTAGGTGGAGTGATGCTGTCGAACACCCTTATCCCCCGATGCGAATCAAGCGATGCCTAGCAGGTGGTCGATGACGAGCTGGTCGAGCGCCTCGATCCCGTAGGCCCGCTTCGCGAGCGCGTCCAGGTCGAAACTCTCGTCCATCAGACCCGCCGCGGATGCCGTGGAGTACGGCCCCACAGTGGGCTCCGCGAGCTCGGGGACTCCGGCGTAGGCCAGTGCCTCCTGCACGCGGGGATCTTGGTCGAACTCACGGGCCTTGGCCGCGAGTGCGAGGTAGTTGCGGATGCAGCCGCGAGCGAAGTCCCAGACACCCTCGGGACCCTCGGTGCGGTAGGGATGCGCGTCGAAGTGCTTGGCTCCCGCGTAATTGCTGTTCTCGAGCAGTCGCACAAGGAAGAAGTGGTCCTTCAGTCCCTCGGAACCGAACCGGAAGTCCTGGTCATAGCGACCCGGACGCTGGTCGTTGAGGTCGATGTGGAACAGCTTCTTCTGCCAGGCGGCCTGCGCCACGCCCTGGTAGAAGCTGAGGCCAGACATGGTCTCGTGCGCGACCTCGGGGTTCACGCCGACCATCTCGGGGTGCTCGAGGGTGTCGATGAAGCCGAGGGCGTGCCCGACGGTCGGCAGGAAGATGTCGCCACGTGGCTCGTTGGGCTTCGGCTCGAGGGCGAACTTGATGTCGTAGCCCTTGTCGATCACGTAGTCGGACAGGAAGTCGAGCGCTTCCTTGAAGCGCGACAGGGCATCGCGGGAGTCCTTGGCCGCGGCCGACTCGACGCCCTCGCGGCCGCCCCAGAATACGTAGATGGGGGCGCCGAGCTCTGCGGCGACGTCGAGGTTGCGCATGACCTTCTGGATGGCGAACCGGCGGATCTGCCTGTCGTTCGACGTGAAGGCGCCGTCCTTGAACACCGGATGGTAGAAGAGGTTCGTCGTCGCCATCGAGCAGACCATTCCGGTCTCGTCGAGGGCGGTCTTGAAGGCGTCGAGCTCGGCCCGGCGCTGCTTCTCCGGCGCGCCGAACGACATCAGGTCGTCGTCGTGGAAGCTGACGCCCCACACGCCGATGTCGGCGAGGCCCTTGATCATGTCGACGGTCTCGATCTTGGGACGAACGGCGTCGCCGAACGGGTCACGGCCCCTGTTGCCAATCGTCCACAGTCCGAAGGCGAAATGGTTCTCCGGTGTCGGCGTGAACTCCATTGACAGAAGTCTCCTTGGCGCTCAGATGCTGCTCAATTGAATTGTTCGCTGCGGCAACATACATTGTTGTCGGCCACAACATATGTTGCCGTCGCCTTGCACACAAGCACTTTTCTGCATCGATTCGACATCTTCCGGTAACGATTTGGTCACGCACCGTCCCCTGTGCCGCCCCCCGGGAAACCCGCGTGCAGCCCCACCGAACAGCGGCCGGAAATCAGGAGTACAGGGCCGTGCGCGCAGCTGCGTAGGCGTCTCTCACCTGACGCTTCGGAGTCGGTTCGAACCGCACGGTGTCGCCCGTTCTGGCCTCGGCCCAGTCGGGTGCCTGCGCTGCCCCGCTCAGCACCCAGGCGGCCTGACGTGCGGCGCCATCGGCGACGTACTCGCCCGCTGGCGGGATCAGCACCGGGACGTCGAACAGGGTCGCCGCGATGCCGCCGACGGCAGGGTTGGCCGCCGCGCCCCCGACGAGCAGGACCCGCCGCGGCTCGACTCCGACACCGACCAGGGCGTCCACCGCCTCGGCGAGCCCGCCGAGCATTCCTTCGACCGCCGCCCGCGCGACGTTGGCCGGCGTGAGGTTGTGACGCGTCACGCCGTGCATCGAGCCCTTGGCCTCCGGGAGGTTGGGCGTGCGCTCGCCGTCGAAGTAGGGAAGCAGCACGAGGCCGCCCGATCCCGGGTCCGCCGACAGTGCCAGCTCGGCGAACCGATACATGTCCACCCCGAGCAGTGTGGCGGTCGCCGTGAGGATGCGGGCAGCGTTGAGCGTGCAGACCAACGGCAGGTAGTGGCCGGTCGCGTCGGCGAACCCGGCGACGAAGCCCGACGGGTCCCGCGCGGGCGTTGTCGACACGGCGAACGCGGTACCAGACGTGCCCAGCGAGACCACGACGTCTCCGGGCACGGCCGCGATGCCGAGCGCCGCGCCCATGTTGTCGCCGGTGCCGGGCCCCAGAAGCACGCCGGACGGCGTGGACCCCACAGCCTCACCCGGGCCGGCGACCCGCGGCACCACGGGCAGGTGGCCCAGTGCGAGCTCGAGCAGGTCCGGCCGGTAGCCATTGGTGATCGGCGACCAGTAACCGGTGCCAGACGCCTCGCCCCGATCGGTGACCGCCTCGGCAGGGCGACCGGCCAGGACCCATGTGAGGTAGTCATGGGGCAGCATGAGACTCGCTGTGCGTGCGGCGTTCTGCGGCTCGTTGTGTGCCATCCATCGGGCCTTGGTAACAGTGAAGGCCGCCACGGGAACGCTGCCGACCGCGTCGGCCCAGGCCGCCGGACCGCCCAACTCGTCCACGAGGTCTGCTGCGTCGCCGGCCGAACGGGTGTCGTTCCACAGCAGCGCGGGCCGAACGACCTCGCCATCCTCGTCGAGGGCGACCATGCCGTGCTGCTGGCCGGCCACCGCGACGGCCTGAACATCCTCGAGCACCCCGGAGGTCACCTCGTCGAGCGCCTCGAGCCAGAACTTTGGGTCGACCTCGGTGCCGTCGGGATGCGCCGCCCGCGCCTCCCGCACGAGGCGTCCGGTGTCCGCGTCGCGAACGACGATCTTGACCGACTGGGTGGAGGAATCGATTCCCGCGACGAGCGTCATGGCCCGACCGTGCCACATCGCGGGGTCGGATCGCACGCGGTGCGCGATTCGCGCCCACCTGAGGCCCGGCTGGGCCGAACCCCTCCTTACCCGTCCTTTGCCAAAGCGTGGACCCCCCATCATGGGGGGGTCGCCACGATGATGGAGCAGCCGACCGGGGCTGCCACTGCCCGACGGCCTCGTTCGTCGGACGTTACAACGGAGGTGCCCATGGGTCGGCTCGGGATCGAGACGAGGTCGTCCTTGTCGATGCACCTGTCCGAGCACGGCGCGCTGCCGACGCCGGCACCGCGGCACGGCAAGACGCCAGGCCGGCTGGTGGCCGAGCTGGAGCGGTCCGGGCTCCGCGGTCGCGGAGGCGGCTGGTTCCCGGCGTTCCGCAAGTGGAACGCCGTGGTCGACAGTTCGGTCGAGCGCGGCCGACTGGGCCGCACCCGTCATCCCGTCGTCATCGCGAACGGCATGGAGGGCGAGCCGGCCAGCGCGAAGGACGCCGTCCTCATGGCGTCATCCGCACATCTCATCTTCGACGGCATCACCGCCGCCGCCGCGACCATCGGGGCGACCGACGCGTTCCTGGCCCTGCACCGGGACTCGAATCTGCTGCCGATCCTCACCAAGGCCCTCGACGAGCGCCACGCCGCCGGCATCGACACCCTGCCGATCTCCCTGGTGACTCCACCCGCGCGATATGTCGCCAGCGAGGAGAGCGCGCTGTCGCACTGGGTGGGCGAGGGCATCGCCACGCCGGTCTACCCCGATCGCCCGTTCCAGAAGGGGGCGGCCGGTCGGCCGACGCTGGTGCAGAACGTGGAGACCCTTTCGCACATCGGGCTCATCGCGCGGCACGGTGGTGACTGGTATCGGCAGGTCGGCGTCCCGTCGGCGCCGGGAACCACCCTTGTCACGATCGGCGGAGCCGTCCAGGAGGAGGGGGTCGTCGAGGTGCCGACCGGCACGCCGGTGCGCGACATCATCGCGCTCGCAGGCGGCCTCACCGAGCCGGTACGCGGCTACCTCACCGGTGGCTACGGCGGCGGCTGGGTTGCCGCCGACGGCTTCGACGCGACCGCGTGGGACCCCGACGCGATGCGCGACGCAGGGGCGGTCATCGGCGCGTCCGTGCTGTGGCTGGTCGGCGAGAGCGAGTGCCCGCTGAACGAGATCGCGCGTGTGACGGCGTGGATGGCCGGTGAGAGTGCGGGCCAGTGCGGGCCGTGCATCTACGGACTGCCGTCGATCAGCGACGACGTGCACCACCTGGCGATGCGCCACATGAACGACTCGGAGATGAAGCGCCTTGAGCAGCGCCTCAAGCTCGTCCAGAACCGCGGCGGCTGCAAGCATCCCGACGGCACGGCCAGGTTCGTGGCGACCGGACTCAAGGCATTCGCCGACGAGGTCGCCCTGCACCTCGATCGACGCTGCTCGGCACCGCTCGATCGACCCGTGTCACGCCCCGGCACGGAAGGGTCGCTGCCGGTGCCCGCGCCGCGACTGGCACTCGTCGACATCTCGGGGAGGGACTTCGAATGACAACGACCGATCAGGTGACCGCCACACTGCTACTGAACCCGACGGTCTGCGACGGCCGCGGACTGTGCCATCACGCTGCGCCCGATCTCATCGAGCTCGACGAGTGGGGGTACCCGCTCCTGCCCGGTGGCGGACTTCGCGCAGACCTCACGAAGGCGGAGCAGAAGGCGGCCGAGGATGCGACGCATGCATGCCCGGTCCTCGCGCTGCACATCGAGCGTCGCAAGTAACCTCAGGGGCGTGAACCCTTCCGACTCGCGCTACCAGACCGGCACCTTCACGAAGGTGGTGGCCGTGCTGCTGGCGCTGCTCACCGCGGGATACCTGCTGCCCTGGGCGATCGCGGTCCTGCGTGACCTGCGCACGCACGTCAGCGTCCTTCTGGTGAATCTCTTCCTCGGCTGGACGATCATCGGCTGGGTGGTCGCGCTGGTGATGTCTCTGCGTCGACAGCGTCCGGACGAGGGCTGAGACGCTCTGCCTCGCCGGTCAGGCGGTTCGGACGACTGCGCGGGCCGGCATCGCCATCAGCGGGTCACAGCCCTTCAGCAGGCGGGTGAGGGCCGACTTCTCGCGGGCGTCGACCGCCAGGCGCCAGCGGTACTTCACGCCGATCCACAGCTTGACGTACGAGCATCGCTGACCGGCCAACGGCGGCAGCCACTCCCCCGGCTCGCGATCGCCCTTGGACCTGTTGCTCGCCGCCGTGACCGCGACGAGCGACGCGGCGTAGCCCAGGTCGTTCGCGAAGCGATCCCTCGTCGATGGCGTCCAGCGCCACGCCCCCGAGGCCCAGGCCTCCTCCAGCGGCACGCGATGGTCGATGTCGAACCGGGTCGGACTGCGCGTGACGACTCCGTCGTACGAGGACAGCCAGCGGCCGCCGGCGACGCGACAGCCGGACACGGTGCCCGCGAGGCGCTCCGCGATCAGCACGTCCTGTCGGGTGTCGCAGCCGTTCCCGTCGCGATCGAGCCAGTCCGCGAACCGGTCCCGCGAGTAGCCGCCCGGCCGCTCACCGGCCACGGGCAGGGAGTTGAGCAGTTGTTGCGCGGACTTCCGGTCGACGGCGTGGGCGGGCGTCGACCCCAGGAGGGAAACGGCGACAGCGGCCGAGAGGGCGACGACGACCGCACTTCTCACCCGCCGAAGATAACGCCCTTGTGAAGCAGGAAGCAGCCGAACGGCTGGGCATCGAGGGTGTGCACGACGGCGAAGGCGGTGCTGGCGCGCGCGTAGAACTCGATTCGCGGAACGACGGCGTACTCCAGTGGACGGCCCTCGCTCGCGCACACGAGTTCGAGCAACGCATCCTGCGTGGGCGTCGTCAGCGCCGGATCCTCATCGACCTCCATGCGCTCGAGCGGATGCTCGATGAAGGAGTCCACCGGGAACACGCTCAGGATCGCCTCCGCTGCCCGCAGGACGGACGCCTCGCCGAGACGGATCACCTGTTTGCCCGAGGCCGCGGCCGGGTAGTTGCGGTCGACGAGGAGGAGCACGTCTCCGTGACCCATGTCATCGAGGACCTTCAGCAGGTCGCCGCTGAGCAGCGGGTCGATGCCCTTGAGCATGCCGCCTACTCGTCCTCGAGCGCGATCGCGACGGTCTCCTCCTTGGAGATCAGATTCGCGTCGGCGTCGTAGACGCTCACGGTCTCGTCCTCCAGCAGGAGGTTGCCCTCGTTGTCAAGGACGTCGATGGTCTCGTCGACGACCGTGCCGTCCGGACCGGTAGCCACGACCACATCATCGACCACTGCGCCGATGACCTCACCGGAATCGTCCACCACCATCTCGACGTCGACTTCCTCGCCGATCTCGATGTCATTGTCAGGCACGGGTCCTCCTCGTGGGTCAGCGGAATCCGCAGTCTAGGACCCTTCGCCTCCCGCAGGGGTCCGCCGTCAGCAGTAGCATGACGCGCGTCAACGCGAAGGGGGCAGTGTGGACACGGTGAACTCGATGGCCGACGAGTTCTCCGAGGAGCAGCGTTATCGGCTCATGGTCGACAACCCGCATGACGTGATCTATCGCAGCAACGCTGACAGCACGTTCCGCTGGGTTTCCGAGTCCATCACCGACGTTCTCGGCTGGCATCCGGTTGACCTTGTCGGAACTTCGATCGACGCAGTCGTCCACCCCGACGACCTCGCTGCGACGACGGCCACCGGCGCGCGATCAGGAACGGAATTCCCGTTCCGGAGATCCTCGATGGGACATCCTCGCCCCTTCGGATCCGGGGTCGCGACGGAGAATACCGCTGGGCGTCGATCATTGCCGTGCCGCTCCTCGCTCCGGACGGATCTCCGGACGGCATCGTGGGCCGCCTGCGCGACATCCACGACCTGGCTGACTGCACGGGAGCAGGCCCTCGCCAGCCAGCAACTGACGCAAAGTGCCTTTGACAAACTGCTCGATCCCCTTCTCGTCATGAGACCGGTTCGCGATGCAGAGGGCGTGGTCGTCGACTTCGAGTACCTCGAGGCCAATCCCGCGGCCTGCCAGTACAACGGAATGACGCACGCCCGGATGATCGGGTCGCGACTGCTCGACATTAACCCCGGCAATCGCGACAACGGCGAGTTCGATCTGATCCTTCAGGTGTTCGAGACAGGCGTACCCCTGATCTTGGACGGCCATCCCTACGACCAGGAACTGTTAGGTGGCGAGCGTCGCTTCTACGACCTTCGGGTGGCGCGCGCGGGTGAGGTCCTCGTCTACACCTGGCGCGACGTGACAGAGCGACACCTCGTTGAGCGCGAGCTCGCCACCCGCGAGGACCTCTATCGCCTCGTCACCGAGGACGTTACCGACGCCGTGGTCCGCTTCGACGACCATGCGATTATCACGTGGGTCTCGCCCTCTTTCGAACGTCTCACCGGCTACCCGTCCGACGTCGTGGTCGGCCAGTCGGCCATGCGGCTGCTCCCACCCGATCAGGTGGCTTTCGCCGAGGAAGCATTCGCGGGACTGCTAGCCGATCGCATCGGCTCCGGGCTCCGATTGCAGATCCGGCGGGCCGACGGGCAGGTGCGTTGGATCGACGCGCAGTGGCGTCCGTTCGTCCTGCACGACGGGACGGTGGATGGGCGCGTGACCGTCCTTCGCGACGTTACCCTGGCCGTCGACGCGGAGGTGCAGCGCGACCACGAGATCGGGCACGATCCGTTGACCGGGCTGGCGAATCGCAGCCTGGCGATCGCCCGTATCGACCGGGCGCTCGACGAGCTCGTGGGCGACCGCACAGTTCGTGGCGCTGCTCTGCGTTGGCATCGACCGCCTCACGACCGTGAACCAGGCACTCAGCTACGCCGCCGGCGACCTCGTCCTAACGACCGTCGCGGCTCGTGTTTCCGCCGCTGTGGGCGATCCTGACCTTGTTGCGCGCGTTGCCGGTGACGAGTTCGTGGTCCTGCTCCATGACCTGCGGACCCCCGCCGACGCCGCGGCGATGGCCGAGCGGGTACGCGTCGCCGTCCTCGGCGAGGTGAAGGTCCAGGACCAGTCGATCGAGCCCACCGTGAGTATCGGAGTGGCGGCCGGCGAACGGGGCTCTTCGGGTGAAGATCTGCTGCGCAATGCCAGCCTGGCCGTCCGTCAGGCCAAGGACGCAGGTCGCAACCGATGGCAGTTCGTCGATCCCGCGATCGCGTTGGACGCCCGACGGCGCCTCCAGGTCGAGGGTCAGTTGCGCGACGCGCTGCGCGACGGCGACATGACTGCGTGGTTCCAACCGATCGTGTCGCTGGCGGACCGACGGGTGTGCGGGTATGAGGCCCTGGCGCGACTGACCGTTCCAGGGCAGCCAATCGTGCCGCCCAACGACTTCCTGCCGGTGGCGGAGAGCACCCACCAGATCATCGAAATCGACTTCGCCGTACTGAGCCGGGCGCTCGACCTCGCCGCGATCCTGCCGAAGGAGCACATCGCGATCAATGTGTCAGCACCCACCCTCGCGGCACCGGATTATGCAGACCGCTTCAGCGAGGCAGTGCACGCGTCGGGGGTGGACCCGCAGCGATTGAGGCTCGAGGTGACGGAGACCGCGCTCCTCGGCATGGGCCCCACGATCGTCGAGGCCATGCGGCAAGCCGCCGACCTCGGGTCCACCTGGTACGTCGATGACTTCGGAACGGGCTTCTCGTCGATCAGCCACCTGCGCGACCTGCCGGTGAGCGGGCTGAAACTCGACCAATCGTTCACGTCCGGAATCCGTGACGGCGACCAGACCTGCATCAAGCTGTCCCAGGGCCTGATCGGCCTCGCCGACGGCCTGGGCCTGGACACCGTGGCCGAAGGCGTCGAGACCGCGTTCGAGGCCGGCGCGCTTCTGGGCCAGGGTTGGCATCTTGGCCAGGGCTGGCTCTTCGGGCGGCCCGTCCCCCGCGAGGAGATCGAGGGCGCGAACTAGCACTCAGACGATGTAGAGGGTGCCGCCCGCCTCAACGACGCTGAGCTTCGCGAGAGCCTGACGGGCCGGTCCGCGGACAACGTCGCCACTCGCCGCGTCGAAGCGTGCACCGTGGCAGGGGCAGGCAAACTGATTGCTCGGCTTGTCGTATCCGACGGTGCAGCCCTGATGCGTGCAGACGCCGCTGTAGGCCAGATAGGTACCGGCCTTCGGCTGCAGGATGTACGACGGCTCGTTGTTCTGCGGATTGGTGAACGCAGCCACCCCTCCCACGGCCAGGTCCGAGGCCATGCCGATCTTGATGCCGCCCTTGGGCTTGGCGGCCGATCCGGCTGAGGGTGCGGCCGACGGCGTCGTCGCCCCGTTCGTCAGCGGCGCGGGCGTGCTCGAACTGGACGGCGTCGCCGTCGGCCCGGTCCCCACGTCCGCGATCGCAGTCGACGTCCCGCCCGTCCCCGCGACCATGCGACCGATCCCGCCGACGACCAGGGCACCGGCGCCGATCGCGGCCGCCGTGATGCCGGTGCGGAGCAGGACTCGACGGTCGACTTCCGCCGCAACCTTCGCCGACTCCGCAGTCGGGGCCGGGTTCGCCAGGCGCATGCTGCTGCGCGTGCCGGCCCGGATGGCGGTCGCGATGGAGAACAGTCGACCGTCACCTCCGATGATCAGCGGAGTGAACGCGAACACGAACACGATGTCCGGTCCGAAGAAGTACGGGGACGTGCCCCAGCTAACGGTGAGGAAGAAGGACAGGCTCAGCAACAGGCCGCCGACCGCCGCGATCCTCGTCCACAGCCCGAGCAGCAGGCCCAGCCCGACGAGGAGTTCGCCAAGGGCGATCGTCAGGCCGAACATGGTGGCGTGCTGTGCGGTGAACGACACGAGGAACCCGATGGGGCTCGACGTGGCCGCGGCTTCCATCTGGCGCTGGACGCCGTTGGGAGAGGCCGGGTCGAGGTAGGCCGGATCGAAGAACTTGAGCAGGCCGGCGTAGACCATCGTGACGCCCAGGAAGGCACGCAAGGGGAGCAGGACCCAGCCCACCTGGCCGGCTCGTTCGCGCCATACCGAACTGTTGGAAGCCTTCGTGCTCTGCGCCATGGGCACACCGTGTCAGCGCCGTCCTGAGGGGCACCTGACGCTGGGCGATCCGCTAAGCGCGCGCTCAGCCTCCGCGCCTCGGCGGGCCCAGACCATCGGCGTCGTCATTCACGAGCTTGCGGACGGGGGTGAGATCCGGCCGCCTCAGCCGAGCCACGCAGATGCCCGGCCGAGGGAAGCACGTCCATGGCTTCGACAGTGACCGGCTGACCGGTCTCCTTGAGCAGCCGAGACACCAGTGAGGTGTGGATGTCGCAGATCACCGGGTTGTCCTCGATGAGGTCCATGTACGGGCACGACTTGACGATCACGGCATCGCCGATCGGCGAGACGATCGCGTCGAAGCCGAGCCGGTTCAGTGCGTCGGCCGCCCCCGCCACGGCATCGTCAGGAGTGCTCGCGACCGGCAGGTCCGGCAGGGCCTGCGCCCACGTCTCGGCGGCCCTGCCAGCCAGGGCGGGGTCCTCGACCAGCGCCAGCTGCCTGCTCAGCACCTCGGCGAGCGACTGGAAGGGGGACGGCTTCGTCCCAGCCGGCCGGTAGAGCCATCGAGGACGCCCGCGGCCTGACGCCTGTGCGGCATCGCGGCTGACGGTGCCGTGCGCGATCAGCACATCGAGATGGCCGCGCACCGTGTTCGCGTGCAGGCCCGTGCGCGCAGCGATGTCATCGACCGAGACGGGTGCGCCCGAGCGCTCCACCGTCTGCCGCACGAGCGAACGGCTCTCCGTCGTTCCCGGCATCTCCCACGCACAATTCTTACCATCGCACTCGGAATAATTCCCATGAGTGCCGGAGAAAACTCGGAAAGCCGGCCCCGGGCGTCCTACCTCAAGGTGGCCAGCACCTCGTCGACCATGGCCGTCGTCGTGGCCGGGTGGAGGAAGACCAGTCGCGCGACAGTCTCCCCGCGCCACGAGCTGTGGGTGACGAAGGCGGTCTGCTCCTGCAGGAGTCGCTGGCCCCAGGCCTCATAATCCGCATGCAGCCAGCCCACCCGGCGGAACAGAACGACGGAGAGGTCCGGCTCGCGGACGAGATGCAAGTCGGGATCGGCATCGATCCGCTCGGCCGCGTAGCGCGCCATCGACAAGGAGTGCTCGACCGCATCTCGGTAGGCGTCCAGCCCGTTGACCGCCATCGAGAACCACAGCGCCAATCCGCGGGCCCGACGGGTCAGGTGGTAGGCGAGGTCGCTGGGGTTGAAGTCCTCGTCGTCCTCGTGGATCACGTCGAGATAGGACGCGTCCTGCGTGTGCACGGCCTTGGCCAACCTGGGTTCGCGATAAAGGAGCGCCGCCGAATCGAAGGGCGCGAACCACCACTTGTGCGGGTCCATGACGAGCGAGTCGGCATTCTCGATCCCCGCGTAGCGCGCGCGGATCGAGCGAGCGAGCATGCCCGCTCCCCCGTATGCCCCGTCGACGTGGAACCACCAGCCATGCTCTCGCGCCACGTCACCCGTTGCGGTCAGGTCGTCGATGATGCCCGCGTTGGTGGTGCCCGCGGTGGCCACGATCGCGGCTACGTCGCTGAGGTCGTCCTCCTCCGACAGCGAGCGCCGGAGGAACTCGTCATCGAGCCGGCCGTCGAGCGTGGGCACGATGAGTGCATCCATGCCGATGATGTTGAGCGCGTTCTTGATGGACGAATGCGCCTGATCGCTGACCACGACTCGCAGGCGGATCTCGGGCAGGCCCGCCTCAATTCGTGCGCGGCGTGCCGTGTCGCGAGCGACGACCAGCGCGGACAGGTTCCCCGCGGACCCGCCCGAGACGAAGACCCCGCCTGCTGACTGCGGCAGCCCTGCTGCGTCAGCCATCACTCGCAACGCCTGGTTCTCTGCGACCACCGCGCCGGCCGCCTCGAGCCACGAGCAGCCCTGGAGGGACGCCGCGGACACGACCATGTCGAAGAGCAGGGCGGCCTTCGTCGGCGCCGCAGGGATGAAGGCGTAGTAGCGCGGGCTGTCGGCCGACAGGATCGTGTCGGCGATGTGATCGACGTACAGGTCGAGAACTTCGCGCGCGTCTCGCGGACGATCACCGATCAGGCCCGCGGTGACTGCTTCGAGCTCACGCCGATCGCCGAGCCCGTCCACCGAGTTGTCGGGGATGGACAGTCGCTCGACGACGTAGTCGAGGATGAGCTGGGTCATCGCGGGATCGAACCGGTGCATCCGGTCGGCGTCCACGGGGAACAGCAAGGGCTCAGGCACCTTGCGATCCTAGTTAGCCCTAGTCGACGAAGACCGCGATGATCGCCTCGCGATCGGCCTGGGTCTCAGCGTCGGTCAGCGTATGACGGCGCCACTTCGGTGCGGTCCACCTGTCACGGTCAGCGAAGGGGAAGACGCGGGTGATCAGGTGACTCATCTCGGTGCTCCTTGCCAGTTTGTTCTCGCACACAACATATCTCGCCGCCGACGGGCATGACGACCGCTGACGCGGTGAACCCCGTCACACCGTCACTCCGCAAGGAAGCCCTTGTTCCGGCTCGAGGCGTACAACCCGACGATCATCGCGACGAAGGTGACCAGGTACACCTGTCCGGCGACCGCCTCCGTCGTCGCGAGCAGCCGACCCAGGCTGGTGGCCGCCGTGAAGTCGCCGTAACCCGTGGTCGTCACGGTCGTGAGGCTGAAGTACATGAAGGTCGTCGTCGGCTGCGCGGTGCCGAAGAAGGGCACCGAGCCCACGCCGCCTGATGAGAGGAAGAGGAAGTAGAACGTCACGGGGATGAGGAGGTAGGCCGATACCGCACCGAGCAGTGTGCCCCGCGTGACGACGCGATGCTGGATGAGGCGACGCACGATGACCAGCGGCGCGACGGCGGCGAAGAACACCATGAGTCCGGGCGCAGGAGTCGGCTTGTAGGGCAGGTCGATGATCGACGAGCCGATCGTGATGAACAGCAGGGTGGCGACGCCGACCGTGACGATGATGTCGGCCAGCCTCTGCCAGCGGTGGGCGAGGCCGGCGGCTCGGAACGCCAGCAGCAGCGTGACCGCCACCAAGGACGAGGCGATCACTGAGCCGAGTCGAGCCTTCAGCTGTGTCTGCGGCTCATTGAGATCGACCAGCATGAGGATCACCACGGTCAGCATGACAAGCATCAGCAGGGTGCCGAAGTGGTCGACGAACCGCGACTTGTCGTCGAAGAGCGTGGGTCGTCGACGGAGGATTCGCACGGTACGCGGCAGCTCGAATTCGACCCCGTCTTCCATATCGCGATCCTAGGGGCCGCGAGTAGCGTCGCCGTATCCGGCGAATGGAGGAGCCATGCAACTGGTGATCACCGGGACTGTCGTCACGTTCGACGAAGACCGACGGATCCTGCGCAGCGGAGCCGTGTACGTTACCGACGGCCGCATCGAGGCCGTGCAGTCCTCACGTCGCCGTCCACCCGCGGGCTACGAGTCGGCGTTCAGGGTGAGCGGAGCGGGCGTGATCACGCCAGGACTCATGGACCTGCACAACCACCTTGCGTACAACACCCTGCCCCTCTGGCAGGCGCCGAAGACCACTCCGTACACGTCGCGCTACCAGTGGCCGTCGGCGAAGACCTACGGGCGTGACATCTCGAATCCGTCGCAGGCGTTGGGCATCGCGGCGGCCGCCGCGACACTGCGCTACGTCGAGGTCAAGGCGGCCGTCGGCGGTGTGACGGCGATCCAGGGGTCGCCACCGCTCACGCGGGCGTTCCCCGGCTGGATGGTGCGCAACATCGAGAAGGACCCGGTCGGCGGCCCTGACACCGTCCGCCAGTCGGTCCTCAAGGTGGAGCCGGCCGGACTTGACGCGTACGCGACGTCGATGGCCAAGGGCCGTTCGTTCTTCTACCACCTGGCCGAGGGCACGTCGCCCAGCCTGCGCTCGGAGTATCGCGCGCTCAGCGATCATCACTGCGCGAACGAGCACCTCGTGGGCATTCACTCGACGGCGCTCACGGCATCCGAGTACGAGCAGTGGAGTCCGCCGGGCTCGATCGTGTGGTCCCCCTTCTCGAACATCTGGCTCTACGGAGGCACCACCGACGTCCTCGCCGCACGGTCGCACGGCCAGCTCGTCTGCCTGGGATCGGACTGGGCACCGTCGGGCACCCGCAGCCTGCTCTGGGAGCTCAAGGTCGCCGACCTGTGGAATCGCGAGCAACTGGGATCGGCGCTATCGAACCTCGAGCTGTGCGAGCTGGCCACCCGAAACGGGGGACTCACCATGGAGCGTGCGTGGCACGTGCCGGTGGGGCGGCTCGTCGAAGGCGCCCTCGCCGACATCGTGGTCCACCGCTCTCGACACGCGGACCCCTACCGTTCGCTCATCACCGCGACCGAGCGCGACATCCGCCTGGTGCTCGTGGGGGGTCGCCCGGTGTACGGCCTCACGTCCCTCGTGCGGGCTGCCGGGGCGACCGACGTGGAGCCGATCACGGTGGCCGGCCTGCGGCGAGGCGTCGTCATGACTCTGCCCGAGGACCTGCAGCCGGCCGACCCCGCGCTGCGCGCCCAGGCCTCGATGCCCTGGGCGACGGGGAAGGCGATCCTCGATGGCGTGCACGCCGACCCGGCCGCGGCCGTCCGGGCAGCGCGGTCGGCCACCCGCGACATCGATCGCCTGGAGTTCGTGCCCGACATGCCCACCGGCAGCGGCGTCGACCTGAGCGAACGGACCAGGGAGCTGACCGACGCGGAGCTCGACACGCTGGTCGTGCCGCCGCCCGAGCCCTTGTCCACCGACGCGGCCTGGTTGGCCCGCGTTCAGGCGCTCGCACCGCCGCACGCCCAGGCACTGGCCGGACTGGCCGCCTACCTCGGCTGACCCGAGCGGCCGAGAAGACCCGAATGGTCGCGGCGGGCCCGTCTGGGCCCGCGTTTCGCGACCATTCGGGTCTTCTCGGCGGAGGAGGCTACGGCGAGGGCAGTCGCAGCGTCGTGAACCCGCCGTCCACGCGCAGGATGGCGCCCGTCGTCGAAGCGGCATGCGGCGACGCCAAGGACACGAGCGCGTAGGCCACCTCGTCGGCGGTGACCAGGCGACCGATCGGCTGACGCGCCCGCAACGCCGCCGCCATCGCCTCCGGATCATCGGTACTGGACAGCAGGCGGCTGACCCAGGGCGTGTCGGCAGTCCCGGGAGCGACCGCATTGACGCGAATGCCGTCGGCCACGTGGTCGGCCGCCATGGCTGACGTCAGGGCAGCGACTGCGCCCTTGCTGGCGCTGTACAGCGCCCGATTCGGCACGCCGGTGAACGCGACCGCCGAGCAGGTGTTCACGACGACCGCGTGCTCCGAGGCACGCAGGAACGGCAGCGCAGCACGGGTGACCCGGGCGATGCCGATCACATTGACGTCGAGGACGTGCCGCCATTCGTCATCGCTGTTCGCGCCGACGTCTCCCGCGGCGCCGATGCCCGCGTTGTTGATGACGATGTCGATCCCTCCGAGGCGATCGGAAACCGTCGCGATTGCACGATCCACGCCCTGGGCGTCGGTGACGTCACAGTCGACTCCGAGGACGCCATCCGGCACGGCGCTCGTGCTCACATCGAGAACGGCGACAGAGGCGCCGCGCTCGCGGAGCAGCGCTGCCGTCGCCGCGCCGATGCCGCTGCCCCCACCCGTGACGATCGCGACAAGCCCATCGAACTCACCCATCCCCGGAATCCCTTCGCTCATGCACGCGGGTCAACGAGAACCTTGGGCCCTTGACCCGCCCCGGCTGGTCGCTCGCCGCTGAGGACGGCACCTACCGCACCGAGCGGCACCGTGGCTGCAACGAGCGGACTGGGGTCGACAGCGCCGCTCGCGAACGTCGCGACGGTCTCGGCCATGCCCGGTGACCCGCTGAGCACGCCGACAGCGGTCACGTCCTTGAAGGCGAGCGCGCGCGAATCGATCATGCTCGGACCCGATGCGAGTCCGACGAACACGACGCGCTTGCCGGGCTCGACGAGCTCGATGGCTCGGGCGGGAAGCGTGGGCGCATTGGACGCATCGACGACGGCGTCGAACGACAGTGCGGGGAGATCGTCCTGCGACCACACGCCGTCGAACCCCAAGGTTCTGGCGAAGTCCAGCGAGCGAGCCGACCTGCCCATGAGGTGGACTTCGGCGCCGACCGCGCGGGCGAACATCGCCGTGAGCAGCCCGATGGTTCCCGGACCCAGGACGAGCACGCGATCGCCCGGCCCCAGCTGGGCACCGCGGACGGCGCGGTAGGCGTTGCCCGCCGGCTCCACGAGCGCGCCCTGCTCGTCGCTCACGGAATCGGGCAGCGCGTGCAGGGCGCGTACGGGCATGAGCAGTTGCTCCGCGAGGGCACCGGCCCAGCCGCCCCGCACGCCCACCTCGTGCCGGTGCTCGCACACGTGCTGGTAGCCCGTCGTGCAGCGGTGGCACGCCCCACAGCCGAGCATGGTGTCCCCCGTGACCCGCCTTGCCAGCCACGCACTGTCGACGCCGAGGCCGACCCCGCTAACGGTGCCCATCCACTCATGGCCCAGGCGCATCGGGAACCAGGCGTGTCCGTCGAGCAGGTACGGCATGTGGCCGGTGAAGAACTCGACGTCGGTGCCGCACACCCCGGCGCGCTGCACGTCGATGACGACCTGCCCCGGACCGGCCACCGGGGCGCCGACATCCTGGATCTCCGCTGTGTTCGGACCGGTGACGACGAAGGCGCGAATCGTGTCGCTCACCGCGGCGCCAGCACGTTCTGCCGCTGGACGCCGAGGCCGGTGATGCCCAGTTCCATGACGTCGCCGGGCTGCAGCCAGACCGGTGGCTTGTGGCCCATGCCGACGCCGGGCGGGGTGCCGGTGTTGATGAGGTCGCCGGGCTCCATCACGAGGAACTGGCTGAGGTAGTGGACGATCAGGTAAGGGTCGAAGATCATCGTCGACGTCGTGCCGGTCTGCCGACGCACGCCACTGACATCGAGGTGCATGTCGAGGGCGAGCACATCGTCGATCTCGTCGGGGGTGACCAGCCAGGGCCCGGCCGGATTGAAGGTCTCGGCCGACTTCCCCTTCGACCACTGGCCGTTGTGGTCCATCTGGAAGGCACGCTCGCTGACGTCGTTCACGACGCAGAAACCCGCGATCGCGTCGCGCGCCTCATCCGGCGAGTCGAGGTAGCTGCATCGCCGGCCGATGACCACGCCGAGTTCGACCTCCCAGTCCGGCTTGGTCGATCCGCGCGGGATCCGGACGTCGTCGTTGGGCCCGATCAGGGTGTTGGGCGACTTCGTGAACAGGATGGGCTCGGCAGGAACCGCCTGCCCCGTCTCCGCCGCGTGATCGCTGTAGTTCAACCCGATGCACAGGATCTGGTGCGGCCGCGCGAACGGTGCCCCGATGCGCTCGCCCGCGAAGGCGGTCACCTGGCCTTTCGCGATCCGGTCCGCGACGACGGGAGCGATCCGCGACAGGCCGCCGGAGCCCAGGAAGGCCTCGTCGATGTCGGGGACGATGTCGGACAGGTCCACGTACAACTGGTCGTCGACGCGGGCAACCGGCTTCTCGGCGCCGAACTCCCCGATACGCATCAAGTACACGGTGATCCTCCAGTGGCTGAACTGCTCAGCTGATCCTCTCGCGAGGTGCGCTCCAGTACGCCACCGGAGCACCGGCTACGCCGACATCGGTGACGAACAGTCGGCCCGACTGGGGGAACCGCGCGTACTGGTCTGCGGAGAGCTCCTGGGTCGCGGTGGTGATGACCAGGGTGCGGAGGTTGGCGTCGGCGAACGCCACGCTCGACACGTGAGGGGCGGCGACCTCGATGACTCCCACCAGGTCGGCGCTCGGCGAGTACCGATGCACCCGCCCCGCGCCGTAGACCGCGACCCACAGGTGCCCCTCGATATCCATGCAGATGCCGTCGGGATAGCCGTCGTCGAGAATCACGAACGCCCGTCTCGCTCCGGTGGCCCCGCTCACGGCGTCGTAGTCGCGTACCCAGACCGTGCGGCGATAGGTGTCGACGGTGAGCAGCAGTGTCCCGTCCACGGACCACGCCAGGCCGTTCGACAGGGTCAGGTCGTCGTCGATGGTCGTGACCGAGCCGTCGGCCTCGAGCCGGACGAGCGCCTCGTGCCCCGGCTCGTCCATGAGCAGAGTGCCCACGAGGAAGCGACCCACCGGGTCCGGCTTGCCGTCGTTGAGCCGTCGCCGCGCGCCCTCGGGCAGCACCCGCGGCCCGTCCGTTCGACTGCCATCAGTGCCGACGACCACGAGATGCTCCTGGGCCGCGACCAGCAGGCGGCCGTCCTCCGCGGGTGCGACAGCGCCCACCGTTCCGGGGAACTGGAGTCGTTCGACGACCTCGATGCTGCCCTCGTTGAGCCTCCCGATGAGGACGAGGCCGGCACGGATGTCGACCCACAGGAGGCGCTCGCGAGCCGCATCCCAGACCGGGCCCTCGCCGAGAACGAATGCGTCGGTCGTCGCAGGGCGGGCCACCCACATAGACTCCATGGCGATCGCATAGTAGACCGGAATCCCAGAAGCGGAACGGCGATGAGCAGCGAGCTGCGGACGGCCCAGTGGTACGGCGGCGACGACCGCAACGCCTACATCCATCGTGCGTGGATGCGCCGGGGCCTTCCCGCAGACGCCTTCACCGGGCGCCCGCACATCGCCATCGCGAACACCGCGTCCGACCTGACCCCGTGCAATGCGCACCTCGACGAGGTGGCCGCCTCGGTCAAGGATGGCATCCACGCGGCCGGAGGCATCGCCCTCAACCTGCCCGTGGTGTCGCTGGGCGAGACGCAGGTACGGCCGACCGCCATGCTGTGGCGCAACATGGCCGCGATGGCGACCGAGGAGATGCTCCGGGCCAACCCCATCGACGCCGTCGTCCTCCTCGGGGGCTGCGACAAGACGATTCCCTCACTGCTCATGGCCGCAGCGTCAGTCGACCTGCCGGCCGTGGTGGTGCCAGGCGGGCCGATGCTGACCGGCACCTTCCGCGGCAAGGCCTTGGGATGCGGTACCGACGTGTGGCGGCTCTCCGAGGACGTACGCGGCGGGGCCTTGTCGCAGGAGGACTTCATCCGCTCCGAGTCGTCGATGATCCGCAGCCGAGGCCACTGCAACACGATGGGGACGGCCTCGACCATGGGCCTGCTGGCCGAAGCGCTGGGCACGGTCATCCCGGGTCTGGCCGGCACCCCTGCACCCGACAGCAGGCTGCTCGAGGGCGCGCATGCCACCGGCCGCCTCGCGGTGGAGCTCGTGACCGCCGACCGCCGACCGAGCACCTTCCTAACGAAGGCGTCCTTCCACAACGCGATCGTCGCGCTCGCCGCCATCGGCGGCTCCACCAACGCGGTCGTCCACCTGCTGGCCATCGCGGGCCGGCTCGGCATCGACCTGACCGTCGACGACTTCGACCGCATCGGCGCCGAGGTGCCGTTGCTCGTCAATCTCCAACCGGCCGGCACCTACCTGATGGACGACCTGTTCCGCGCAGGCGGGCTCCTGGCGGTGCTGAGCGAGGTGCGCGACCTGCTCGACCCGTCCGCGATCACCGTGACGGGGAAGCCACTCGTCGACTACCTCGACGACGCACCGGTGTGGGACCGCGACGTGATCCGGCCCCGGAGCGAGCCACTGCTGCCCGATGCCGGGATCGCCGTCCTGCGCGGCAACCTCGCTCCCGGCGGGGCCCTCATCAAGCCGGCTGCCGCGTCCCCGCACCTGCTGCGGCACCGCGGACGCGCTGTCGTCTTCGACTCGATCGAGGACTTCCACGCCCGCATCGACGATCCCGGGCTCGAGGTCGATGCGGACTCGGTTCTGGTGCTTCGCGGCTGCGGTCCGCGCGGCTATCCGGGGATGCCTGAGGTGTCGAACATGCCGTTGCCCCGCAAGCTGCTCGAGCAGGGCGTGCGCGACATGGTGCGCGTGTGCGACGGGCGGATGAGCGGCACGGCCTACGGGACGGTGGTGCTCCACGTCGTGCCCGAAGCTGCCGCGGGAGGACCGCTCGGGCTCGTGCAGACCGGCGACATGATCACACTCGACGTCGAGCGACGAAGCCTCACGCTCGAGGTCCCTGCCGAGCAGCTGGCGGCTCGCACCCCGAGTCCGGCGATGGTGACGGCCTTCGCCCGGCCCACCCGAGGCTGGGAGCGCCTGTACGTCGATCATGTGCAGCAGGCCGACGCCGGAGCCGACCTGGACTTCCTCCTGGGGGCCAGCGGCTCAGAGGTCAGTCGCGAGTCGCACTGAACGTCAGATGTTGGCGCTGACGTCCGGAAGGAACGAGTCCGCCAGTTCGTTCTCGGCGTACGTGACGACCGGATACTGCAGCATGCCCGAGGTCCCGTCCGGGTGCACCGAACGGAAGGTCAGTTCGCCACCGGCGAGTGTCTTGGCGTCGGGCCAGCCGTTCTGCACCAGGATGCGCTGGGCGAGATAGGAGCGGAAGCCGGAGCGGCAGTAGACGAATACGGGCACCCCACGCGGAACCTCGTCGATGCGCGCCCGGAGGTCCTTGTGCGGGATGAGCAGCGAGCCGGGGATCGACCATGCGTCATGCTCCTTGCGGCTGCGCACATCCAGCAGCACTGCGTTGTCGGGCAGCGCCGGCCACTCCTCTGCGTACCAGAGCGCGACGTCGCCGCGGATCAGGTTGCCGCCGACGAAGCCGGCCATGTTGACGGGGTCCTTGGCGGAGCCATAAGGAGGCGCGTAGGCGAGCTCGAGGCTCTCGAGATCCTCGATCGTCATGCCGGCCCGGATCGCCACCGCCAGGACGTCGATGCGCTTGTCGACGCCGTCGACGCCCACCGCCTGAGCCCCGAGGAGCACACCGTCGATGGGATCGAACATCACCTTGAGGTGCATCGCATGCGTACCCGGGTAGTACGACGCGTGCCCGTTGGGGTGCACGTGCACCTTCGCGTACGGGCGTCCGAGCCTCAGCAACGTGCGTTCGCTGGCGCCAGTCATGGCTGCGGTCAGGTCGAACACCTTGACGATGCCGGTGCCCTGGGTCGTCGAGTACGACGACGACCGGCCCGAGATCGCATCGGCGGCGATCCGGCCCTGCCGGTTGGCCGGACCGGCCAACGGGATCACGACGGCCTCGCCGGTGACGGTGTCGGTCACCTGCACCGAGTCGCCGACCGCGTACACGGAAGGGTCGGACGTGCGCATCTGCGGGTCGACGATCACCGCGCCGCGCTCGGACAGCGCCAGGCCCGCAGCCTTCGCGAGGGTGGTCTCCGGCCGGACGCCGACTGCCAGGATCACCAGGTCGCTGATGATCTCCTCGTCACCGAGGTCGACGACGACGCGGCCGTCCTGGTCGGAGAAGCCGCGAGCGCGACCCGACAGGATCAGGCGAACGCCATGGCCGACGAGGTGGTCCTCGACGTGGCGGGCCATCTCGCGATCGAGAACCGTCATGACCTGGTCAACGGCTTCGACGAGGGTCACCTCGATGCCCCGATGACGCAGTGCCTCGACCATCTCGATGCCGATGTAGCCGCCGCCGACGACGACGGCCGAGGCCACGCCCTCGTCGAGAACACCGATGATGGCGTCCATGTCGGGGATGTTGCGGAGCGTCCTGATCCGCGGATGGTCGATGCCGGGCAGCGGCGGGCGGATCGGCGTCGCGCCCGTGGCAAGGATGAGAGTGTCGTAGGGCTCGTCGAACTCGATGCCGGTCTCGCGGTCGCGCACCGACACCGACTTGCGGTCTCGGTCGATGCCGAGCACCTCATGACCGGTCTTCACGTCGAGGGCAAGCGACTCGCGCAGGCTCGTCGGGGTCTGCAGCAGCAGGGCCTCGCGATCCTGGATGTCGCCGCCGATGTGGTACGGCAGGCCGCAGTTGGCGAACGACACGTAGTCGTCGCGCTCGAACACCAGGATGTCGGCCGACTCGTCGAGTCGACGCAGGCGCGCCGCAGCAGACATTCCGCCGGCGACTCCGCCGACGACGACAACCTTCATTGCGAGCTCCTTGGATTGCGTCGATCGATCAGCGGCAGGTGCAGCGGTTCTCCGGCGGCACGTTGGCGAGCACCTGGTCGACGTGCTGGCCGCAGCCTGAGTACGTGACCTTGCGGCAGCTGCCGCAGACGGCGGGACTGCACATGTTCGTCCTCCTGGTTCGACGGGATACCGAGACCATACCCCCGGGGGTATAGTCGGATCAAATCGGACCAGTCACTACAGCCACTTGCCGTAGAGCAGGTCCTCCGGCTGGGCGATCGGCGCGGATACCGGTACGCCTTTGAACTGCGCCATGATCCCCCGCGCCCACTGCGCCGCCTTCGGCATGAGCTCACGCTCGGAGCTCTGCATCCGGTCGCGGACGAGCACGACCCCCAGGTCGGCCCCTGGGTAGCGGTACTCGTTGACCCCGTACACCCGCAGGTAGAAGGCCTCGTCCGAGCCCGTCACGTTGTGCCAGTCCGTCTCCATGCGGATGAAGCGGATGTTGCCGTCCTCATCCATGCGCCACAGTCCGCTCGCCGGCGCCTCGGTGATGACCTCCACCTCGTCGGTGGTCTGCTTGAGCACCAACTGGCTCCATCGGTCGAAGTCGCGCCAGCGGGCCTGCACGGCGGTGAGGTCGCACTCCCAGTCCACGTCCATGAACTCCAGCAGGTGGAACAGGAACAAGGGCACACCGCCGTACCTCGAGGTGATGAGGTTCGTCAGGGGCGATGCGCCCGAGATCCTCGGGTTGATCTCGCCGAGATACACCATGTCGTCGTCGAGGTCGATCAGGTAGTCCATGCAGAAGACGCCGCGGTAGCCCTCCCGGTACAGCCGGTCGCCCAGCTTCTCGGCCATCGCGCGGATGCGGTCCTGCCGGTCGGACAGGGAGATCGGCGCGCAGTCGTTGCCGCACCAGCCACCCTGATACGGGGTGAGCTCCTCGAAGCCGGTCAGGTCGACCTGTACGGGCCCCACCAGCGTGCCGTGCCTCGTGGCACAGGCCTCCACCGTGCCCGGCAGGTGCCGAATGTTCTTCATCACCTTGAGGTCCTCGCCGATCAGGTGCTCGGCGTTGTCGTTCCACTCGCTCTCGTCGGCGATGAAGAACGTCGTGCGGCCCGAGTCGCCGTAAGGCAGCTGGACGACGAGGCGCGTGCCGAGTCCCGCCTCGTCCGCGCGCGCCACCAGCTCCTCGTACGAGTCGGCACGCGTGAGGACGTTCGGAGCGCTGGGGACACCGGCCTCGTTGCCCAGTCGAGTCGTCTCGATCTTGGAGTCGATCCGTTCGCGCAGCTCCCGGGGCGGGAGCGCGATGGTCAGTCCCAGCTCCTTCGCCAGCCGTTCGGTGTCCTCGTCGAACATGACGAAGAGCACGTAGGCCGGACCATCGACATTGTCGACGCCCGGGGTCGTCGGGCCACCGTGGCGGATCCTGTCGACGACCTCCTTGTGCCCGAGCAGGTAGGTGTTGACCGACTCGAACGTCTCGAACTCCCGGGGGCCCGCGTGCGTGGGCACGAAGACGTGGTCGTGAGCCCCGTCGAAGGAGTCGAAGTAGCAGACATAGCGGAGCTCGCTGACCCAGTCATCGAGCCCGAGGATGTTGTAGGCCGTCGGAGAGACGAAGTAGATCGGTGCCCGGCTCTCCCGGAAGAACCGGTAGATCTCCGAGAGGCCCCTTAATACCGGCCGTTGTGGCTCCTGCGTCATGGTCAGCTCCCCGTCCTGCATGTCGCTCGGCGTCGCGGCGAACCGCTCGATGGGCGTGTCTGACCCCCGCGCACCGGTCAGCGTGTCCCACCAACGTCGTAGTCGCGAGAACACGGGCAAACTCTAGGCGGTCGTTGCGGCGGGAAGGTCGTTATCGCACGAGCGGGAGGCGGATCGGGTGCGGCGCGATCCCCTGACCCGCGATCGGCTCGGGAACCAGAGCGAGCACCTGGCGCGGCCGAGCTCCCGTCTGCGTCCCCTCGGCGCTCAGGGCCCAATGGTCATCGGGCCACAGCAGGGTCATCCCGCCCGACGCCGGCGAGTAGGCGGCCGTGTAGACCGTCCCCCAGGTGCTCGCCGCGAGCGATCGGTAGATCGGCGGACGCAGGAAGGCGCCCACGAGGTCGTCCGGCTCGATCAGCGGGAATTCGACGAGCGAGGTCAGTCGCTCCTCGCGCTCCACCGTGTTGCAGTACTCCGAGTGGAGCGGCCACTCCGTGGCCCCCTGACGGTTGGCGCAGCTGAGCTCCCGTGCGGCCAGTGCTGGTCGGTCCGGGGCCACCCGGATGATCCGGTGGTCGCATGGGCATCGAGCACGGCCACGTTGTACGACATCTGGACCGGCAGGCCGACGAGCACATCCACCACCTCCTGCGTCGTCGTCGCCCGTTGCAGGAGGTAGCGGACGATCAGTCCGATGCCGAAGCCCTCACCCACCTCCCGGCGGCCGCCGAACGAGATGGCGATGCTGACACCGGCATCGTTCATGCCGTCCATCAGTCCCCAGCCGCAGTCACTCATGCCCAGGATCGTGCGGCCCGACCAGTGCGTCCGCAGCGCCAGCGCATCGCACAGGCTGGGCGGATAGTCGTAGTTGCGGATCAGGAGTGGCCTCGGTCCGGCGATCATCGCTATCGAGCACGCCGCAACGAGCGGCGGCGGGCACCAATGGCTCAGGAATCGGGCCTCCAGATCGCCGCCGCCCACCGCATCCACGAACATGTCGTAGTCGGCAAGCAGTTCAGGCATCCATCGGGCCAGGGCGGCCCGCGACGCTGCATACGACGGCCGGGCCTCCTCGCCCTCGTGCAGGAACCAACGGCGGTAGGAGGGCCATGCCTGGTGGAACTCGACGGCGGCGACCGCCTGCGGGGCTGACCCGGCATCGACGCAGCGGAACGGGATCGAGATGTCCGCGACGTGCACGGGGAAGGGCTCGCCGCTCACAGCCTCACCTCGCCTCGTCGTCGCGCTGCTCCCTAGGATCGCACGATGCGCCTTGACGAGTACGGCAAGTACGACGCTGTCGGCCTGTCGGAGCTCGTGGCCTCAGGCGAGGTCACCGGTGCCGAGCTGCAGCAGTGCGCACTCGACGCGCATGAGCAGCTCCATCCTCAGATCAACGCCGTCGTCGAGGTGGTGGCCGCCGATCCGCCCTCAACGCCCACGGCGGGGCCGCTGGGCGGCGTTCCGACGATGGTCAAGGACCTCTTCCACGGTCAGGCGGGGCTCGACTGCGGCAACGGCAGCCGCCTGTCCGACGGCTGGCAGGTGACGCACCCCACACAGATCTACGCGCGGGCCGTGGCCGCCGGGACTGACGAGCGTCGGACGCACCACCACGTCGGAGTTCGGCATCATGGGAACAACGGAGACGATCGCCCAGGGCATCACGCGAACACCGTGGAGCCCGCACCACATGGCTGGCGGCTCCAGTGGCGGGGCCGGTGCGGTCGTCGGTGCGGGAGTCGTCCCCGTGGCCCTCGCAAGCGACGGCGGCGGATCGATCCGGATCCCTGCCTCCGCGTGCGGAGTCGTGGGCCTCAAGCCGAGCCGCGGCCGGGTCCCGTGGGGACTCCACCTCAAGGAGCCCCTCATGGGCTGGGCGGTCCAGTTCGCGATGACTCGCACCGTGCGCGACGCCGCCCTGCTCCTCGACGTCCTCGGCGGGCCTGCGGTCGGCGACGCGGAGGGCGTGCCGCGCCCCGAGGTCCCCTTCTACGAGTCCTTCCGGCACCCGCCCGGGCCGTTGAGGATCGCGTGGTGGTCGCATCCGTGGTCCGGGCACGACCCCGATCCGACCGTGAGTGATGCCACTGCCGCGACGGCGGCCGTCCTGGAGGGACTGGGGCATCAGGTCGAGGCGGCGACCCCGCACTTCTCCTGGGAGCTCTACCTGCAGGCGATGACGGACGTGTGGGCCGCGACGAACGCGCACACGATCGATGGCTTCGCCGCCGCCCTGGGCCGCGACGTGAGCGAGTCCACCGTCGAGGGGGCGACGCTCGCCATGGTCGAGTACGGCCGGGCCGTGAGCGGGCAGCAGCTGCTGCGCGCCATCGACGTCGAGACCGAACTCACCTACGTCATGGCGGAGTTCTTCACGCGCTACGACGTGCTGCTCACGCCGACGCTCGGCGCCCTGCTGCCCCCTGTCGGCGAGTACGACCCCACGGCTGTGACCTCACCGCGCGACACGTTCGCGACCTGGTCGCGGTGGGAGTCGTTCCTGCCCGTGTTCAACACGACCGGCCAGCCGGCGATCAGCCTGCCGCTTCATCAGTCGCCGGAGGGCCTGCCGATCGGGATGCAGCTCGTTGCGGCGGCGGGCCGCGAGGCCCTGCTGCTGAGCGTTGCGGCGAGACTCGAGGAGGCTCTTCCCTGGGCACACCGTCGCCCCCCTGCCTACGTGCACTGATCCCACGAGCACGGGGCCGCTCAGTTCGGGTAGGCCGCTCGGACAGCGCTCATCAGCAGCCCACGCGCCTCATCGACGCTGACGTCGCCCTCCGCGAGTCGACCCTCGATGGCCGCGAGCGCCATGCTGAGATCCTCGTCGCCGAACACGCCGTCGAGCCACCTGGACAGATCCCAGCCCTCGGCATGGTGCACGAGAACGCTGTCTGGGCAGTCATGCAGAACCCGCTGCAGCTCGGTCAGGTTCGCTGCGACGGCGATCACCTGGTCGCCGTCGTCGCGGAAGTGGAAGGCGCGGTCGTGCCGGACGGTCGCCTGCAGGTACTTGCGCAGATGTCGACGATGCTCGGTCACGCGGGTCCCCACCCGGAAAGTGCGCGCCACGCCGAGGTAGGGCCGGACCGCAAGGAAGCCACTGCCCGGTCCCACGCTGCCCAGGTGCTGACTGACCCGCTCGGGCGACTCGCCGCAGACGCCGGCCAGGAGGTCGACGACGTGGCGGTTGAGACCACCCCCCTGGCCCAGTGCGATGACAGCGTCCGTCCGCTCGAGCTGGTCCTGCTCGATGAGGTCCGGCCGGTAGGTCACCAGGCATGAGCCCCATCGCCCGTCCGGGTAGTCGCTCATCGAGCCGCGCGCGGTGTGCATGCCGGTCGCGGACTCGTGCGCCTCGTCCGAGATGACCCAGTGCGGCAGGCCCGTGGCCGCCCGCGTTCTCGCCAGTTCGTCCGTCAACCTCTCGAGGTAGGTGTGCCGTCGCTCCATCGGCAGGAGCGACAGGTCGAGCACCACCGAGGTGAACCTCTGCGAGAAGAGGCCCGCGACCTGGGCCGGCGCGGGCAGCCCGTCCTGCGCATCGATCACGACGACGCCACGAAGTCGGCCGAGTCCCTGGTGGTCCCCCTCAGGATCGACGACGAGCACGCAGTACCCCTGGGCGATCAGCCGCTCGGCGAACAGGCCCGCCACATAGCTCTTGCCCGATCCAGAGACTCCGCACACCAGCACGTTCACCTGGGAGCTCGGGACCGAGACCACCGCTCCGGTCAGCGTCGTGCCCAGCTGGACCTGCCAGCGGGAGGAGTGCAGGGCCGGTGGGTCCGGGCGGGAGATGCGCTCAAGCAGTTCCAGGATCCCGCGTCCATCCGGATGCTCGAGCACGACGTCGGCGGTCGTCCTGAGCCCCACAACGGCGTTCGACACCGCCGCGCCGACCTCGCAGACGTCGAGGAGCGCGTGGTCGTTCTCGGCATCGCCGACGCCTACCGCCGAGTGCCGTGAGATGCCCAGGTCGCCCAGGGCATCGAACAGTCCAGTCCCCTTCGTCACGCCAGATGGCAGCACCATCATCTCGGTGCGGTTGAACACGAGCTGGCAGTCGAGCTCGAGTCGATGGATCTCCTCCATGACCACCAGCCGGTCGTCGGCGCGGCCGGCCAGAAGGACGTCGCCTCGACGCACCTCGACATGGCGGTCAAGGAGCGCCTGGCATAGCGATGCCTCCACGGGTGGCGCCAGAAGTCGGGTACCCGTCGGCCCATCGAGGACGCAGCCATTCTCGGCGACGACAAGGCTGACGAAGTCGTCGACGTCCGGAAACGACTCCCGCAACTCCGCCATGATCCGCCCAGTCACCAGCAGCACGGTGAGGCCGGACTGCCGCGCGCCCTGGAGTGCGGCCAGCACCTCCGGTCGGGGTCGACGGCCGTCGCTCGTCAGCGTCCCGTCGTAGTCCAGGGCCACGACCCGCAGGTATCCGACCATGGCGTCTCCTCGTTCTCCTTCAGGTGTACCACTCGGCCCGTCGCCTGCACAGGGGGCGGCCAGCGATTGCGTTCGAGCCGAGAACGGGCGTACAACACAGGGGTGCGGGGACGGCTGTTCACAACCTCCCGCCAGCGGTCTGCCTCAGTGTCGGCCGAGGTCACGGGGCCGACCGACCGACCGAATCCCGACGGATTCGAGGAGCCCTTCCGCCTCGCCATGATGTCCGCGCCAACGGGCATTGCCCTGGTCGCCAACGACGGGTCGTTCATGGCCGTCAATCCGGCGCTGAGCCAGCTGCTGGGCCGTGACGAGCAGACGCTCATGGCCACGACATGGCTCGACCTGACCTATGACGATGACCGTGCCCGTGGGGCCGAGCTCCTCGGCGACCTGCTGTCCGGACGACTCCAGTCCATCCGGCATCGCACGCGGTATCGCCGGGTCGACGGCACCGTCGCCTGGGCCGAGGTGTGGGTCTCGAGCGTGCGCAGCGCTGAAGGCGAGGTGGAGTACAGCCTGGCGCAGGTGACGGACGTCACCGGCGAGGTGCAGGCCACCCAGCAGCTCATCGACAGCGAGTCCATGTACCGACTCCTCGCGGAGAACACCGCCGACGTCGTCTTCCGGTCCACCATCGACGCGATCATCGAGTGGGTGGCGCCCTCGGTGACCCAGCTGCTCGGCTGGCTGCCCGACGAGCTCATCGGCCGCAGTGTCGAGGAGCTGGTCCACCCCGATGACCGCCACATCCTCGCGGCTGCCGCGGTGGGGCTTCGGCACCGCGAACTCGTGTCGTACGAGGCGCGCTTCCCCACCGTGTCCGGGACCTGGCACTGGATAGGCGTCACCGCTCGGCCACTGCTCGACGCCGCGGGGACCGTCGTCGGCCGCATCGGCACGTGGCGCGACGCCGCTGAGGCGGTGGCGGCCCGTGAGGCGCTGGTGACGTCCGAGCACCACTTCCGGATGCTGGCCGAGAACGCCTCGGACGTCGTCTACGAGCGCGACCTCGTGGGCACCATCGTTTGGGTGTCACCCTCCGTGGAGGAGGCGCTGGGCTGGCGGCCCGAGGACCTCATCGGGCATCGCAGCACGGACTTCGTGCACCCCGACGACATCGTCGATGTGCTGCGTGCACGATCCCGCCTCCTGGCCGGCAGCGACGATGCCACGATCGTGACGCGCTTCCGCGACTCCGACGGCACCTACCACCACATGTCGGCAGTCAGCCGCCCGGTCAGGAACCCGTCCGGGGGCATCACGGGTGGCGTCGTAGGGCTCCGCGACGTCGACGATCTAGTCCGCGCACAGGAAGGGCTCTCGGCGGCCCTCGCTGTCGCCGACAACCGAGGTGCGCAGCTGCAGGCGATCCTGGACGCCCAGCTCGATCCCAACGTCACCTTCGTCGCCCTCCGCGACGACACCGGCCAAGTCGCCGACCTGCTCTTCGTCGACGCGAACGAGACAGCCGCCGCCTACCTCGGCCTTGCACGAGAGCAGATCATCGGCGCGACACTGCTGCAGACGCGCCCGGCGCATCTCGGCAACGGCCTGTTGTCGCGGTACGCCGAGGTCATCGCCACCGGCGACACTCTGGTCCTCACCGACTTCGTGTACGTCCTCGAGCAGGACAAGGGCGAGCGCCACTTCGACATGAGGGTGGTGCGGCTCGGCGACGGCGTCACCGTGACCTGGCGTGACGTCACCGAGCAGAACCGCGCCGCGAGGGCGCTGGCCGAATCCGAGGAGCGCCACCGACTCCTCGCCGAGAATGCAGGCGACGTGATCGTGCGCACGAAGGGCGGCCGCCTCCTGTGGGTCTCCCCGTCCCTGCGCAACACCCTCGGCTGGGCGCCGGCAGAGATCATCGGTCGAGATCTCGGAGAATTCGTGCACCCCGACCACATAGAGCTCGTGCACCAAGCGCGACAGGACGTGCACGATGACCACACCCACGTCGAGCGGATGCAGGTCGCTGCCAATGACGGAGCCCATCACTGGATCGAGACCCACTCCCATTCGTATGTCAACGCCGC
This sequence comes from uncultured Actinomycetes bacterium, assembly GCA_963755335.1. GTDB lineage: Bacteria > Actinomycetota > Actinomycetes > S36-B12 > S36-B12 > UBA10649. The sequence continues at coordinate 151,650 of CAVWJW010000008.1, read as the reverse complement.
GGGCCAGGAGGACGGGACGTTGACGACCTTCCGGGTGATCGACGCGGAGGTGGCGGCTCAGGAGGTCCTCGACTTCCAGGCGAGACACGACGAGCTAACCGGACTGCTGAACCGCAAGGAGGCCCTCGACAGGGTGGCCGACACCATCGCCGACCCCCGCCGCAGCGGCGCGGGCACCGCAGTCCTGTTCTGCGACGTGGACCACTTCAAGGAGATCAACGACTCGTACGGCCACCTCACCGGCGATGTGGTGCTGCACGCGATAGCCGAGCGCGTCACGACGTGCGTCAGAGCCGAGGATCTCGTCGCGCGGATCGGCGGAGACGAGCTGCTCGTGATCCTCAACCGCGTGCACGGGATTCCCGATGCCCTTCGCGTCGCGGAGGCCATCCGCTCGGCAGTCGCCCAGCCCATCCCGACGCAGGACGGTGACGTGCAGGTGACCGTGAGCATCGGGGCGACGATGGCGCTTCCGGACGACACGGTCGATGGGATCGTCGCGCGCGCCGACAACGCCATGTACTCCGCCAAGGACATGGGCCGTAACCAGGTGGTCCAGATCTAGCCGAAGACCCGCAGGCCATGCTGCTTGAACAGGCGTGGCCGGGCGAGCAAGAGCTCGCGCGTCTGCTTGTCCATCGCATCCGCCTTGGCCCGTCGGATGAGCAGGACGTCGTGCGTCGAGAAGTAGTCGCGCATGAACTGCTGATAGTCGGCCGACTGGAGACGCCGCTTGGTCGAGGTGAGGCGGTGCGGGTTGTTCCCGTCGTCGAAGGAGTAGATCATCCCGTCGAAGTCGACAACGGTCGGGCAGCCGCGCTCGATGTTGCGGGTCAGCACGTTGGCGGCAATCAGGAGGCCAGCGCTGTCCGATCCGACGCACCGGGCATCCCTGGTGTGCTTGGCCAGCGCCAGCGTGTGCGGCTTGAGGTCCACGGGCTGCCGCAACCCGTGGTACGCGGAGAAGCCCGCTACCGCCACGACACCCATGACGAGTCCGGCCCGAAGGACACCGGCCAACGGCGCCCGTCGACTCGCGGCGGCTGCCCAGAGCACCCCCGTGGCGGTTCCACAGACCAGCAGCAGCGCCGGACCGATGAAGGACGAGTAACCCTCGAAGTAGACAGGGACGACAAGGAGCACCGCGATCTGGACGACGAGAAGAGCCACCCACACCCGCGCCCGCGGGACAGCCGCCCAGGCGATCCCCATGGCGACGAGCACCAGGGCCAGAACAGCGATGCCGATGGTGATGCCGTAGCGCGGGTCGCGAATGAACTTGTCGAGCCCGAGCCCGAACATCTGCACGAGGCGGTCGTCCGTATGGGTGCCGCCGCGTCCGCGACCGATCTGGGCGAGCACGACGAGGTCGTACATCTGCTCGGGGGCCCGCAGCAGAAAAGGCAGGACGACCACCGCGAAGGCGACGAGGGCCGTGCCAGCGACGATCGCCGCCGAACGCCATGCCCGGGAGATGAGCAGCCACCCGACGATCACGGCAAGGGGCACCGCACCCCACAGCTTCGTCGACATGCCCAGACCGAGCATCGCCCCGGCGAGCAAGAGCCGTGCGGTCGACACGCGAGGCTGTTCGAGTGCCCAGAGCGCCACCACGATCCCCGACAGGACGAACACCTCGAGCATCGTGGTGCGCTCGACGTGGATCAGCGGCCCCCACACCGCGTAGAGACCTCCTGCGACCAGTCCGGCGACGAGGTTCACCCGTCTGGCGATCAGGAAGATCAGGGCGGCGTTGAGCGCCCCGAGCGCCATGACCGCCAGCCGGGCGATCATCCAGCCGGTGGGCTCCGACGTGGCCTTGCCGAGCAGCGCGAAGGGCGACAGGAACACCACGGAACCGGGAGGGTGGACGAGCACGAAGTCGCGATAGGGCTGCAGCCCGGAGACCCAGCTCGTCGAGGCGGCGAAGTAGACGCCCTCGTCGTATCCGAAGATCGCGGCCAGCCCACCCGAGTGCAGGGCAGACAGCAGCCGGGCGGCGAACGCGACTGCCGCGATGCCAAGGGGGAGGACCCAGGTCCACTCCCGAACCGCAGGTCGGTCCTGTCCCAGTGCCACGATGTCATCCTCGCAAGCGCCAACTGACGCCCAGATGAGGGGGCCCCGTCTCGTGGACATCATTGAGAGCAAGCTGGCAACGGTCGGACGCCTCACAGTGCGACGCGCCCTGCCGACCCGCGGTCGTCGGACCGTGGGCGCGTGGTGCTTCGCCGATCACATGGGTCCGGCCGACGTCACTGAGGAGAGCGGCCTCGACGTCGGGCCGCATCCGCACATCGGCCTGCACACCGTCACCTGGCTCATCGACGGGCAGGCGCTGCACAAGGACAGCCTCGGCTCCGAGCAGGTCATCAAGCCCGGCCAGCTGAACGTGATGACGGCCGGTCACGGCGTCGCGCACGCCGAGGAGGCCACCGGTCACTACCGAGGCGCACTCGAGGGGATCCAGCTCTGGGTTGCCCAGCCTGAGGCCACCCGACACGGCGATCCGGCCTTCGAGCATCATGCCGACCTCCCCCGAATCGAGCTGCGGTCCGGGGTGGCCACGGTGCTGGTCGGCGAGTTCGCCGGGCAGATGAGCACGGCACGACGTGACACGCCGTTGGTGGGCGTGGACCTGGACCTTCGCGGAGGCACGTCCGTGCCCCTTGATCGCAGCTTCGAGCACGGGCTGGTGGTGCTGCGCGGAGCCGCGCTGGTCGACGGAGACGTGCTGACTCCAGGCCGCTTCGCCTACCTGCCGCCGGGGCGTGACGAACTTCCCCTGGAGACCTCCGCACCTGCTCGGATCATGCTGCTCGGCGGCGCGCCCTTCGAGTCACGCATCGAGATGTGGTGGAACTTCGTCGCCCGCAGCCGCGAGGAACTGGCGGCGGCCTATCGATCCTGGGAGAGTCACGACGACCGGTTCGGCCGCGTGGAATCCGCGCTGCCGCGGATTCCCACCGCCGCGCCGTTCTGGCTGCAGACCTGACGCCGGCCGACCCCTCGACATGCCATCGGGGAGTCGCCCTCACGCCAAGCGTTCGGGCGACTCCCGTCTGGCGGCCGGTCCCCGCTCGGGGGCGCGCGAACCGGCCGGTTGGTCGCGAGTGGTCAGCGACCGGAGAAAACGTCGAGGGCCAGGATCACGGCCGGGCCGAGGATGATGATGAACAGGCCAGGAAGGAAGCACACCATCAGCGGCGCCAGGATCTTGACCGGCACCTTCTGCGCCTGCTCGCGAGCACGCGCCTGACGCGCTGTGCGCATGTCGCGGGCCTGCTCCCTGAGCACGTTGGCGATCGGGATGCCGAGCTTGTCGACCTGGAGCACCGCGTTGACGAACCGCTTGAGGTCCTGCTGATTGGTGCGGTTGCCCATCGACTCGAACGCGGCCGCCCTCGACACCCCGAGCTGCATCTCCTGCAGAACCCTGCCGAATTCGGCCGCCACCGGGCCATCCTGCGTCTGCGCGACCTTCGACAGAGCGGACTGCAGTCCGAGCCCGGACTCGACGCACAGATACAGCAGGTCGAGAGCGTCCGGCAGCTTCAGCTGGATCTCCTCGGTGCGATGCGAGGCCTGGTTGAACAGGAGGATGTCGGGGAGGTAGAAGCCGCCGACGCCCAGAGCCAGGATCAGCCACCACGTCCATCCGCCGTACACCACACCCGCGATGAAGCCCAGGCATAGCCCGACCAGGAGGTAGATCAGCTTGCGGCCGATGATCTGCGTCAGGCTCTCCCCGGTGGGCCGCCCCGCCCACGCCAGGTGCTTGCGGAGCCGCTCGCGCCCGCGCGAGCCGACGAGGCGAGCTCCCACGGAATTGACGAACGAATCGACCATCGAGGCACGACTGAACGAACGGGTGCCTGCCTGGGCCCCAGCCGCGCTGTGGTCGCCGAGAACGACATTCAGGGTGTGCCGCATGTTCGACCGCTGGCGGATCTCATAGATCGCGAAGACGACGACGAGGACCGCTCCGCAGGCGAGGGCGGCAGCGAGGAGTGGGATCGCGATGCTCATCAGACCTTGATCCTCACGATCGACCTCATCCACACCCAGCCGACGAGGATGAGCACGCAAATGGCGAAGAGCATCACCAGGCCCATCGGCGTGGACCACAGCGTGGCGATGTAGTCACGACGGAAGAGCGCCAGGAAGGCGAAGATGCCCAGCGGCAGAGCCACGAGAACGTACGCCGAGAGCTTTCCCTCGGCCGATAGCGTGGCCACCTCTCGACGCAGTGCGTACCGAGCCTTGATCGACTCCGCCGCCGCCTCGAGGATCGTCGACAGGTTGCCGCCCACCTCGCGCTGGATCGACAGGGCGGTGACCGTCCACCGCAGATCCTCGCTGTCCATGCGCTCGGCGCACGCGGTCAGTGCCACGTCGAGCTGTGCCCCCAGCTGCACCTCGCCGAGGGCGCGACGCATCTGCCGGCCGACCTCGCCGGGCCCCTCGGCCGCGGCGGAGTCGAGCGCACTGGTGAACGACAGGCCCGCTCGCAGTCCGCTGGCCAGCAGCAGGAGGAAGTCCGGCAGCTCGTTCGAGAACGCCTTGCGCCGCCGTTCCGCGCGCGACCGCAGCCACATGTTGGACAGGACCCAACCGGCCACCACGGCCAGGAGAACGCCGAGCAGGAGGGACTGGAGAAGCACGGACAGCACGACGAACAGGACCACGATGATGCCCAGCCGGACGAGCAGCCAGGTCGCCGGAAGGAAGGAGAAGTCCGCAGCACCGATCTTCGTGATGGTCGCTCGGTAGGAGGACCGTCGTGCCAGCACTCCGTCGAGCCAGAGCACCATCGACGCCATGATGCCCGGAGGCTCGCCGACGGTGCCCTGCCCGCCGACCGACACCTGGTAGTTGAGCACCTGGTTGAGCCGCGAGCGCGACTTCCGCTCGCCCTTCACCGTGCGGACGAGGAAGACGATGAGAAGGACGATCCCTATCGCCAGCAGCCCCAGGACGAGCGGGACGAATGTTCCCGCCTCCTCGATCGGCGGCAGCGGCTGGTTGACGGGCAACGACACCGCGTTGGCATCCGGGTCGGCCGCCGTGGCAGACAGGGATGGGTCGTCGGGCAGCGTCGCGGAGGCGTCGAAGGCCTGGTCGGCCACCCGCACCTGCGCGGATACCGGCTTGCCCTGCGCCTCGACGCCTACGGGCACCTTGCCGGTGATGAACGCGCGGGCGGCGTACTTCGTCGATGCTGCCGTGAATGCCGGCGCCAGGTCGGATGCCGTCTTGGCGGTGCGCAGGTTCCCGGCGTTCGGCGTGGACAGGTCGCGCAGCGCCTGCTCCTCCTTGGCGGTGGGATCGATCGCCACGACATCGACGGGCAGGCCCGATGCCTGGATCGCGGCGGTGGCTTCGGCCAGGCTTGCCTTGCTCACCGAATCTCCGCCGTCGCTCAGTACGAGGAGCCGGGCCTTCGTGCCCGCAGGGACCAGGTCCAGGGCCGCGAGGACGCCGTCGTACAGCGCGGTGTGACCACCCGTCTTGATCGCCGCGATCTGATCCTTGACCGCGCCGCGGTCAGTCGTAGGCTGCGCAAGCACCGCGATGCCGTCGTTGAAGGTGACCAGGCCGGTCTGGACGGTGTCCGGCAGGCCGTCCAGGAACTTGTTGGCCGCGTCCTGGGCGGCGGCCATCTGGTCGCCCTTCATCGAGCCGCTGGTGTCCATCACCAGGATCGCCGTCGTCGGAAGCTGGTCGTCGATGACGACGCGGGCAGGAGCGGCGAGCTGGCGGCCCTCGACCTCCAAGGTGGCCGATACCGGTGTCTGCGCGGTGACGACCTCCTTGGGGACGAAGGTCATGAGGAGCTCGACGTTCCGGCCGTCCACCTTGACCACATTGAGGCTGCTGTTGTCGGCTGCCGTCGCTTGGCCCGCCAACGCGAGCGTCAAGGCAGCAGCTGCCCCGAGCACTCTCAGCGTCGCGCGCATCGTCCCTCCTCCGCCTAGCCGAACAGCTCGGCGGGCAGCTCGACCCCGCGGTCGAGCAGGCGCGGCGCGAACTGCGGCGTGATCCCCGTGGGGATCAACTTGCCCAACGGGCCGTTTCCAGGGCTCCTGCTGAACTCGAAGTCGTAGATGTCCTGCATGAGGATCATGTCGTTGTCCATGCCCACGATCTCCGTGATGTGGGTGACATGGCGCGTCCCGTCGCGAAGCCTCGCCTGGTGGACGATCAGGTTGATCGCGTGCGACACCTGCTCGCGAATGACGCGGACGGGCAGATCCATGCCTGCCATCATCACCATGGTCTCGACACGCGATAGGGCATCCCGGGGGCTGTTGGCATGCACCGTGGACAGCGAGCCGTCATGACCGGTGTTCATTGCCTGCAGCATGTCGAGGGCGGCGGCGTCACGAACCTCGCCGACGATGATGCGGTCGGGCCGCATGCGCAGCGAGTTGCGGACAAGGTCGCGCGCGGTGATGAGGCCGACGCCTTCGACGTTCGCCGGTCGGGACTCCAGCCGGATCACGTGCGGCTGCGGCAGTTGCAGCTCGGCGGCATCCTCGACGGTGATGATCCGCTCGTCCTCTGGGATGAAGGAGGACATGACGTTCAAGGTGGTGGTCTTGCCCGAGCCCGTGCCGCCACTGATGAGGAGGTTCATGCGGCCGCGCACGCAGCCGCGCAGGAAGTCCGTGGCCTGGCGACTCAGCGTTCCCATCGTGATGAGGTCCGCCGCCTTGTACGGCTCGGCGGCGAACTTCCGGATGGTCAGCGACGACCCATCGATGGCGACTGGTGGCAGCACGGCATTGACGCGGCTGCCATCAGGCAGGCGGGCATCGACCATGGGGCTGGCCTCGTCGACCCGACGGCCCACGCGGGACACGATGCGATCGATCGCCTGACGCAGGTGCGCCTCATCGGCGAAGCGCATCGACGTCGGGTAGATCTTGCCGCCCTTCTCCATGAAGATCATGTCGTAGCGGTTGACCATGATCTCGGTGACGTCTGGGTCGCGAAGCAGCGGCTCAAGAGGGCCGTTCCCCAGGACCGAGTCGATGACCTCCTGCACGATGCGGGCTCGGTCACCGCCGGACAGCGGCCGAGGATCTCGAGCAAGGACCGTCTGGATGGCCTCGAACACGAGGCCCTCGAGCCTTGTCTGGTCGATGCGGCCGCTGTACAGCTGCTGGCCCACCGAGTCCATCAGGCAGTCCTGGACCTCCTGCTTCAGCTCGACATACTCGGAGAGGTACTCCTCCCCTGTCGCGTCACGACGTGCGCGGGTCGGGCCTGGCGCCTGGATGCTCGCCTGGCCGAGCCGCTCGGCGAGACCCATCAGGCACCTGACTTACGCCCGAAGAGGGAACGCTTCCTGTTCGCACGTGGCTCGCCCTGCTCCGCCGTCGAGTCCTCGGCCTGGAGTGCAGCGAGCCCCAGAACCGCCTTGCTGAACGGGTGGTGCGGATTCTGGCTGACCAGCGTCACTCCGGCATTCAGGGACGCAGGCACGTCCTTCGAGGAGGGCAGCTTGGTGGCCAGCGGCATGCCGATCGCCCGCTCCACCTCGTCGGCGCTGAGGCCGACGCGCGAGTCACAGCGGTTGAGCACGACGTTCCAGCGCGACCGCGGGTAGCCGAGTGCGTCGAGGGTGTCGATCGTCACCTTGAAGTTCTTCAGCGACAGCATGTCGAGGGTGCTGAGCAGGACGTACGAGTCGGCGAGGTCGAAGCACTTGAGTACGACGTCGCTGAACATCGGCGGAGAGTCGATGACGATGAACTGGTACATCTCGGTCAGGATGCCGAGGATCTCGGCCGCGAGGGCCGCCGAGATGAACTCCGCGTCGGCGGGCTGGGTCGGGGCCAGGACCACATCGAAGTTCTCCTTGAAGGGGATGACCATCGACGAGACGCCCTGCCGGTCGAGGCCGCCCTGCATCCCCAGTGCATCGCTGATGGTCTTCTTGGGATCGATCTGCAGGGCGATCGCCACGTCGCCGAAGGTGAGGTTGAAGTCGACCAGGCAGACCTTGCCTACTTTGAGCGAGGCGAGCGCCTCAGCAAGGTTCGTCGAGAGGGTGGTCTTCCCGCAACCGCCCTTGGCCGAGAAGACGAGGATGACGCGTCCGTTGCCACCGTCGGTGACACGGCGCTCAGCGTGACGCAGCTGGCGGGAGACGGCGGCAGACCGCTTGCACGCCTCGAGCAGTGCTTCGGCGTCGTCAGCGGGCACGACCTCGCGGATGCCCGAGCGAAGCGCCTCCGCCATCGTCTGCATCTCGATGCGACGACGCAGGAGGATCACGCCGAGGGTAGGCCGGTCGAGGCGGTACTTCTCGGCGATCTCGGTGGCCACCGACAAGGGGGCGTCCGGACCGACGACCACCATGTCCTCGTCCGCGTGGTCGTCGAGATACGTCACCATGTTCGACAGGCTGTCGAAGACGGAGACGTCCTCGGTCATGGTCAGCCGGATGCGCTCGGTATCCCTTGCGGCATCGCCGTAGACGACGGACATGACTACCCCTTACTTGAACAGGTCTTGGTCGCTCACGCCGTTGGACTTCGTCAGCGACGTGTTCGGTCCGAGCAGAGCCATGTACGGAGTTCCCGCCTGGGCTCCCTGGATGAGCTTCTCCGCCTGCTCCTGCGTCACCGCGACGGTGACCAGTGGGGCGCTCCACGCATCGCTCGTCGCCGATGCCGCGGTCTGCGCGGTGACCGGTCCCACCGCAAGCACCAGGGCCTTGTCGATCAGCAGGCGGGTTGTCGAGCCTGCCGCGGCAGCGTTGTCGGTTGCGGCCGTGCCGGCGATGGTCTCGAAGATGCCGATCTCCGATCCGGGCCGAAGGAACGGCCCCACCTTGTTCGGATCCCCGAAGGGAACCGAGATGGCAACCAGCCCTTCCGGCACCTGGAGGGGAGCCGAGGTCGTCGTGGTTCCGACCGACGCCGCGAAGGTGCCGTCGAGGACGATCTGACTTGCCGGTACGTCCGTGACCGCCATGAGGTCGGCGTTCTGTGCCGTCACCGCCTCCACTGCACCCGCCGGCCGCAGGCGCGTGGGCACCTGAGTCTGCTGGATCGCTCCAGCCGCGACCGCCGCCTGAAGTGTCGTCCCGGTGACTACCGGCTGCGTCGTGACCAGCACGTTGACCGGCTGGTCATCGGCCACGGCACGGTTCTCCGCCGATCGCGCGAACAAGAAGACGACGAGTCCGGCGGCGAGCGCCAGGACCACGGCGATGATGATGGACACGACCCGACGATTCATGATCAACCTCTCCATCCGCGACAGCGGAGTGCGGAACCGAACCGCCTCACCGTGCGGCGATCAACAACCGAACACACGGCGAGGCCCGCCTCCGACATGACACCAAGGGAGGCAGGCCTCGCAGGCGTGCTCGGGGACACCCGAACAGACTCCTCACCCACCCCCCGGTAGGTGCCGCACTCAGCGGTCGACGGTGCTACTACAGACTGTTCGCCGTGCTGTTGAAGATCGCACTGAGGCGAGTACCGAGCAGCGTGACTGCCACGATGATGACGACGGCGATCAGCGCAACAAGCAGGCCGTACTCGACGGCGGTTGCGCCCTCTTCGGAACGCCACTTGAGCTGCTGCATGTACACGACCGGCTTGAGAAGCATTGTCTTCATGACCACTCCTTGTTGTCCCCGGGCCAGCCGGCCGTTGCCAACTGGTCTATCCCCGAAATTCTGTTTGTTGATGCCGGCCAGTCCTTCCGGGCGGGCGAGCAACTAGGTACATAGTTGGGTGGGCGAGCCGACCATTGCGCGACAGGACGGCGTGTTGTCCATCCAATGACTGGCTAGGGGGACTCCAGGAGTCCCAGCTCACGACCCGCCGTCACGGCGTTCTGTCGATCATGAACGCCCAAAGCCCTATAGATAGCAAGGGATTCCATCCGGACAGTTGACGTGCTGAAGCCGATGCGACTGGCGATCTGCGGGTTGGTCAGACCATTCGCCATCATCACCAGGATCTGCTGCTGGCGCACCGTCAAGGACTCTGGGTTCAGTTCGACGGTCGACGGCCAGCCACCGTTGCCGGACGTGTGTGCGGAGTTGCCGACCAGGTACAGACCGAGGATCTCGGCAAGCGAGTTGGCCCGCATCGCGACCAGACGATCCTCCATCGGCGTCGACAGGAAGATCACCAGCACACCGGCGGGCTCACTGACCGGACCCAGCAGCCAGGCAGCCATGGGCACCTGGTCAGCACCGTCTGGCTGCGTCCACAAAGCGGGCTGTGCGCCGGACGCGGCGGCCACGATCTCCTCGACGCCGGGTGCCAGTGTCTGAGACCGCGAGCCTCCGACCAACGCAGGGACCTGGTCGACGTAGCTCGCGATCATCTGCGTTCCCGCGTCGCTGCGACGGGTGATCAGGGCGCCCTGGGCGCCGATGGGCCAACAGAGCAGCGCGACAAGAAGACGGACGGCCTCGTCAGGCTCAGGTCGCCCGGTGAGGAAATGCGCGAACGTCGTCGTCGCGAACTCGCCCGAGCGGTCATCCCAACGACGCCCCGGAAGCGACCTGCGGTCCTCGAAGTCCGTCTGCTCGGGCACGACGGACAGGCCGCGCCTGCGCTCCGCGCTCTCCCGCGCCTCAACTACCGACATGCCCTGCCCCCTACATCATGCTAGGCGGCCGTCCGCCCAGCGCGCAGCCAGCCTCGTGGCGACCTGTTCAGGGTATCGGCCGAAGATGGCGAGATCAGGACCGAAACGTCGCGATTGACCGACACATCCGGACTTGCGCGTCGCGAGGACGGATCAGCCCCAGCACCCGACGACGGTGGCGGCAAGCCCGTCAACCGCGTGACGGGTGTCCAGTGCCGAGTAGCGGGCCGGCCGGCGGTTGATCAGCACCGAGAAGATCCTCTCCCCCGATGACGTCGGCGCCGCGAGTCCGGAGAGCGCGATGGTGCCCAGGATCGTGCCCGTCTTGGCCTGCACGCGGCCTCTCGCACAGCGCGATGGGCCCGCGGAGTAGCGCGCGTAGCGAAGGCCGAGGGTGCCCGTCCGACCGGCGACCGGCATCGCGTGCGGGCGGAACATCGCGGCGAAGCGCGGGGCCTGCTCGATGCGGGCGACTCGAAGGACGTGGGCGAGGAAGCGCGGGCTGATCCGGTCCTTGCGGGACAGGCCGCTGCCGTCGACGAGCACCATGCCGCTCGCATCGACGCCCAGCGAGGCCAGCACCTGTTGGGCCGCTCGCCGCGAGCCTGACCAGGTGGGCGACCGGCCAGCAGCCAACGCCACCTGCCGGAACAGCACCTCCGCCACGCCACTGTCGGACATGCTGAGCATCCGATCGATCGCCTCGGCAGCCGTGTGTCCCCGGTAGGTCGCCACAACGTCGGCACCCGGTGCCGCGTCGAGGTTTCCCGCGATCGACGGCCGCAGGCCGAGTGCGTGCAACTGGCCGGCGAAATACTCGACCGCGTCGCGGCTTGGATGGCTGCTGAGGTCCCCGTGGATGCCCAGCGCCTGCACGAGGCCGGTCGAGCTTCCAAGATAGGCGTCCACCCACCCCGGCGCTCGACCGGCAGGCGGGAACAGGTCGCCATCGACGTGGACGATCACGCGGGTGCCGCGCGAGTAGTGGTGTGCCGTCTGCCGAGCGAGGTCATCGAGGTTCGCCCGCGTGAGAAGGGGGTCACCGCCTCCCTGCACGATCACGTGCCGAGGCCCGGGACCCTGGACGACCACAGTGGGGAAGCGATGGTCCGGACCCACCGTCGCAAGCGTCGTCACGCTCGTGACGATCTTCATGTTCGAGGCCGGTTGCAGGAGGTGGTCGGGCTGATGGGACCACAGCTCCTGACCGGTGGCTGCGTCGATGACGATCATGCCGACGTCGCTTCCGATGCGTCGATCCTCGATCCGCTTCGCCAGCAGGTGCCCCAGCGCCGACGGTCCCGTGACGTCGGCTCGCGCGTTCGCGGTAGGCAGCACCACGACTGCCGAGACGAGAAGGCATGCCCAGATCGCCGAGCCGAACGATTGACAACGGCCTGGGCGGCGCTTCACTCCTCGTCCACGACCCGACCGGGTGAGGTGTCGGACGCTGCCTCGCTGGCCTCGGTCCAGAACTCGTCGCGCTGGCTCGCGGCGACGCCGACCGCCCTGACCGCCGTCCGGGCCTGGTCACGGTGCTGACCCGTTCGGCCGGCGAATATCGCGAAGCCGTGCTTGATCAGGTCCTTCTGGAGCCGTACGACGTCGGCGGTCTGGATCGTCCCTGCCTTCACACAGAAGGTGGTTTGCCGGACGCTCGAGTCGTATCCGGAGAATCCGACCCGACTGGAGTGGAAGACGATGCACCCGGCCGGGATGACGGTGTCCGCATCGACCCGCACTCCCCAGCCGCGGTCGCGGCACAGCTCCAACGCCACGCCGGCGCTGCGGCCTACCCGCTGCTTCGCAAAGCCGACGGCGCCGGTGAGGTCACGCACTGGCATCCTTCCCGTCGTCCTGCGCCTCGTCGGGGCCATCGCCATACGGCGAGTCGTTCCCGTCCTCGATCACGTCGAACTCGGGCTCGTCCGAGGGATTGCTCACGGTCACTCCTCAGCGTCGGTTCGGGCGCGTCGGTGCCCAACAGGAGGTGAATCCGCCCAAAGCGGCAGATGGGGGATCCCACTGTCGTGGACCGGCTCGGCACTGTCAACGGTTCTCGCTGCCTAGACTTCGCGCATGCGACTGCGGCGGTCCCGGACACCGCAGCCGGATCCCTCCGGCTCCACGGATCCCCGTTCCATCGCCGCCGCCGTCGACGCCGTCGCGCGGGGCTCGGCCCAGAACCACCGCCTCGTGGTCTTCGAGTCGATGAGCGGACGTCAGTACAGCGACAGTCCGCGCGCCATCTACGAGGAACTCGTACGGCAGGACGTCGACGCGACCGCGGTGTGGTCGGTGCGCCCAGGAGCAACGGACTTCCCGGCCGGCGTCCGGACGGTCACGCGGCGCTCACCCGAGTGGATCGAGGCACTCGGCACCGCCACCGCCTGGGTCGACAACCAGGGATTCCCCCGGTGGCTGCGAAAGCCGGAGCGGGTTCACTACCTGCAGACGTGGCACGGGACGCCGCTGAAGGTCATGGGCTGGAACGACTCGACGGTCGCCGGCCTCGAGGCGAGCAGTCGGCAGGAACTGCAGTCGGTGTACGACCGCTGGGACGCGGTGACTGCACCAAGCGAGTACTTCGTCGAGACCATCGTCGATGCCTTCGACTCGAAGGCCGAGGTTCTGCGCGTCGGGACTCCCCGCAACGACGTGCTCGTACGAGGCCACAGTGCGGACGACATCGCCCGGCGACGCCGCGACCTCGGGCTGAACGACCACGTGACGACGATCCTCTTCGCGCCGACGCGCACGGCGGACCCTGCCGTCTCTCGCGCCCGATGGGCTGCGGCCTCAGCGCTGGCGACGCCGCGGACCCAGGTTCTGTACCGCGGCCACTACTCCGACGCGCCAGTGGCTGCGGACGCCGGGTCACGCGTGACAGACGTCAGCCACGTCCCAGACATGGCCGACCTGCTGGTCGTCGCGGACGTGCTCGTGACCGACTACAGCTCGTCGATGTTCGACTTCGCGCTGACGGACCGTCCGATCGTGCTGTTCCAGCCTGACCAGGCGGCCTACCTCGGCGATCGTGGCGCGTACTTCGACATCCGCGGCTTCCCACCCGGGCCCATCGCCACCACGACCGACGACCTCACGCGTCTCGCGGGGAGTGCAGCCGATTGGGCTGGCGAATGGGCGCCACGTCGGGCGGCGTACCGCGGTCGCTTCGGCCAGTACGAGACCGGCCGAGCAGCCGAACGAGTCGTGCAGGAGTACCTCGCTCCCCTGCTCGCCGGCGCGTCGACCTAGGCGGTTCTTGGCATGATGGTGGTGATCGATCGGAGCCACGATGGAAATCAGTCGCACCGCCTGGCGAGCAGCCCTGCTGGCCTTGCTCGTCATCACCTTCCTCCCCGCCTCGTCGGCCATGGCTGCCGGCAGTGACTCGTCGCTGTCGGTGCGGATCTCCTGGGGAGGCGGCCGCACCGATGCGTGGACGCTCACCTGCGATCCCGTCGGCGGCACTCATCCGAACAGGGCAGCCGCCTGCGCATTCCTCGACGGACTCGCCAAGCCCTTCTCCCGGAAGCCGACGGGCGTCATGTGCACGATGATCTACAGCGGTCCCGAGACCGCACGGGTCACCGGGAGCTGGCGCGGGCGGCCCGTCAATGCAGCTTTCGCCCGCAACGACGGCTGCCAGACCGCCCGCTGGAACGAGTACCGATCCCTGTTCACCAACCCGCGACCCGTAGCGGTGCGGGGTCGGGTGGATCTCGGTCCGACCTGCCCAGTCGAGCGGCCGGGCGACACCTGCACGACCACCGGTGCGCCGGCCACAGTCTCGGCGACCTCTGGTTCGCGAGTGCGGACAACGACGTCCGGCGCGCAGGGGTTCGTGCTGCGCCTGCCTCGGGGCATCTGGGAGCTCACCGCCGATGCAGGGATGCACTGCCCCGTCGTCCGGCTCGACCTCCGCGGCGGGCAGCGGCCGACTCCTGTGGTCATCTCGTGTGACACGGGCATTCGAACAGCGGCGGCGTGACAGTGTCTAGGAGTTGGCCGCAGCAGCCAACAGGTCCGGTCGGACCGCGGCGATGCGGGTCCCGACCCGTTTGATGGCGCCGGCGGACTCAAGTTCCACGATGATGCGGTTGACGCTCTGGCGCGATCCTCCGACAAGTCGACCCAGTTCCGTCTGGGTCATCCGCAGGTCCACCGGCACGAACGATGCTCCCGACGGCGTCGACCTCGTGTCCCGTGCGGCGAGCAGCAGGTACTTCACCACACGACCGTGCAGGTCCATGAGTACGAGATCGACAGCGTGCTCGTCAAGACGGCGGATGATGGTGCTGAGGGCCCTCATCAAGGACAGGGCCATGGTCGGCTGGCGCGCCAGTAACGGCCGGAAGGCCTGACCGGGCACCGTCACAAGGATCGTCCTCTGCCGGGCCACAGCGGTGGCCGCCCGTGGGCCGCCGTCGATCACGGCCATCTCGCCGAACGACGTGGGCGGGTAGAGCACCGCGAAGACCACCTCGCCGCCCTCGGGCGTCGATGCCGTGAGCGCCACCGACCCCTGTCCGACGACGAAGAGGTGATCACCCTCGTCACCACGCTGGAAGACCACGCTGCCCTTGTCGAGCCGTCGGACGCCGCACTGGGCCGCCAGCGCCTCCGTCTCCTGCGCCGGCAGGCTGGAGAACAGCTCGCTGCGTGAGATTGCCGAAACAACGTCCTGCTTGGCCATGACGCCTCCCCGTGCGCGCCACCGTACTGCCACAGCGCCCGGCGAGGGCGCTCGTCGAAGCCAGTCTCGCGGATTGTCATGCGCGCGACAGCGGAGGTCCTGGGCGCGGCCGGACCCTTGATGAATCGCCACATCGGCGGCGGATCGCCCGATCCGCAGGACCAGTTCGAGGAGACGTCATGAAGATCTCAACGCGCCGGGCAGTCCAGGCGGCCGGCACTGCGGCGGCATTCACTCTGCTCATCACGACAGCGGCCACCTCCGCGCACGCCATGCTCACGCCACCGGAGCCGGCCGGCGCACAGGCCTCCGCACCCGTGGCCTGCAGCACTCATCGCGGCCCCTTGGTGATGGCTCCGCGGTTCGCGGACAAGGCGCCGGAGAAGGCTCGGCCGCCGAGGAAGTGCCGCTAGCCGAGTGGCCGGGCCGGGATCCGCTCAGACGACGAAGGAGTCGACGGGGCCGGGGCGGTAGAAGTGGTAGCCCTGGCCCAGGTCGACCCCAAGGTTCGCCAGGGTGATCGACTCGTCGAGCGTCTCCTGGCGCAAACCCTAGACCGCAGCCCGCGACCGATGCGACTTCGCCACTCGCCGTCCGCTGCTACCGCGCGGCAGCAGCGACCGCATCGATCTGCGCGAGGACCTGGTGCCACACGTCCTGGCAGGCATCGGCCCACTCGGCGAAGCCCCGGTCGAAGAACGAGTGCGGTGCGCCCTCGTACACCGCCTCGACGACAGTTGCACCCGCGTCGCGCATGGTCGCGGCCAGCGCGTGCTGATCCTCCACCGGCGTCGCCGCGTCCGCCCCGGCGATGATCATGAGCACGGGCTTCGCAGCATGTTGCGCCGCCTCGCCCACCATCGCCGGCCGTCCGTAGAAGCCGATGCACGCAGCAAGATCGAGGTCGCCGGCGGACTGCCGCCAGGAGTGGCTGCCGCCGAAGCAGAACCCGAGCACGACGACCGGCAGGTCGGAACGAGTCTGGCCGCGGAGGAAGTCGAGCGCCGTGGCAATGTCGGCATCGATGCCCGCCGGCGTCGGTGGCGGAGATGTGCGCCTGCCAGTCGAAGTCCTCCGTGCGAATGCCGTCGTCGGCCATTCCCGCGGTGCGGCCGAAGTAGTCGATGGCGACGGCAGCGACTCCCGCCTCAGCGAACCGCTCGGCGAGCGCCACGTAGTAGGCATGCAGGCCGCGGACGTCCGGAAGGATCACCACGCCTGCCCGAGCGGGCGCAGTAGGCGCGACGAACGCCGCGGACAGCTGGTTGCCGTCGGCCGCCACCAGGGTCATGAGGGTGGTCGAGCCGATCGACTCGTGGCGCGGCGGGGCGGGCGGGCGGCTTGCGTCGTCGTGGCACATGGGCCGACCGTAGCCAACGCCGGTTCGCAAAAGGGGTCTTCCGGTCATCTCGCCTGCTGGCTACAGTGGCGTCACGCCTCAGGGGAGCGCACGCGGCTGCTGCGTCGCGACGGGACGGAGGGTTGTGCACGTGCCGACGTATCCGTACTCGTTCCACGTCGCACTCGACGGCAGCGGACTGAACGGCCTCGAGGGCCGCGCTGGCGTCTGCGTCCTTCACTATGACCCCGACACCGGCGACCATGCCTACAAGGTCACCTACTTCACCGGCGCCTCCGGGGGCCACGGTACGTCCGTGAGCCCCGAGCGCACGTCAGGCTTCCTGGGCAACGTCGGTCAGCACCTCCTGTTCTATGACCCCACCACGCTTGACGAGCTCGACCGCGTGTCGACCATGCGCTTCGAGGTTGCCGATCACGCCTTGCGGGGCAGCACGCACATCGCCTGGCTCGACGACGTCCAGTTCATCACCTCCATCGGTGACCAGTTCTGGCGCTTCGACGTGAACCGGCTGACCAAGGCCGAACCAGTCGCCCCCCACGGCCTCAAGCTTCCCCACGCCATGAAGCGCACCGCGTCGGGCCGCTACCTCGTGTACGGCGGAATGGACCATCCCGACACCGGCGAGGCTCGTGAGGTCGGCATCCTCGATCTCGCCACCGGCCAGGTGCGTCACGTGTCGCTGCCGACCACGTGCTGGCACGTCGCCGTTCACCGCGACCTCGACGTCTTCTATGCGCTGTCCTTCCGCGTCGCCCCGAGTGGCGGCACTGACTGGCACCAGTGGGGCATGTCGTACTTCCGCGAGTACGCCTACGAGATCGACGCCGAGACGGGTCAGGTGCTCCGCCACTGGACAGCGGCCAAGGAGGTGCCGGCCCACGTCAACAGCGACGTGTGCGTCTCGGACCGCGAACTGATCTTCTGCAACGGGGGCAGCTCCACCGTCGTCCTCATCTCCCTCGACGACATGGCCACCCACCGCATCATCGACGAGCGGCCGACGAACGAGGAGCAGTGGATGCACGCCCGCAGTGCCGCCACGACCGTCGTCGACGCTTTCACACGCGGCAACGTGTTCACCGACAGCAGGCACTTCGTCGGCGCTCTGCAGGTCAGCAGGGGGAGCCTCATCGACGGCGTCTACGCCTGCCAGCTCTCCGCTGACCAGACTCTGCTGTTCACGGCCAACCGGGGCCGCAATCACATCACCGTCTACGACTACCCAAGCCTGAGACTGCGCGACCGCTTCCCGATGCCGGAGATCCAGGAGTTCGACCCGACGGTGCCGGCATGGGCCGACCCGCGCCTGGGCTTCCACCACAGCACCCTGCTCAGTCCGCCCGCCGCCGGTTCGTCACGACAGGAGTCGCCATGACCGAGTTCACGTTCCACCAGGACCTCAGCGGCACGGTCAACTCCGACGTGGCCGCTGATGTCACCCTCGGTGGCCTGAACGACATCAACGTCGACTCCAAGCTGGCCAGCGACAGCAAGGTCCTCGCGACGGTCAACAGCGACGGCAAGCTCGCCACCGACAGCAAGGTGAAGTCCGACAGCTCGGTCAGCACCGACAGTCGCGTCGCGACGACGAGCAACCTGGACCTCGCCCCCGTCGCCGTCGACACCTGCGTGCGTGTCGAACTGGGGCCGCTGCCTCCGACGCGGTTCACCACGCCCTGGGAACAGCGCTTCGGCGTGAGCGTCCTCGGCTATGAGGTCCTGGCCTGGACGGTCTCCGGCTGCACTGCCACCACGGTGGCGCCAGCGATTCCGGAGCCACGCGTCGTCGGACTCATCGAGCACGGCGAGGTCGAGCACCGCGACAGTGAGCGCCACGAGCATCGGCACCACGACGGTGACCATCACGGCCTGCACATCAGGCTGGGCTGATCGATGGCCGTCACCCCGGCGGCGCCGCGCAAGCGCCCGCCCCGCACCACGTCAGCGGCGAAGCGACCCGAACTCGTCCTGACGGGCCCGCCGTCGTCCGTGCGTGGCCGGATCACCTTGACCAACACCGGCAGCGAGCGCCTCGTCATCCGGGGAGCCACCCTCCACCTGCCCGACCGGGATCCGATCACGGTGCCCTTGACCGCGCTCGTCGGTCCCGGTGCCAGCACGGAGGCCGTCGTCGCGGCCGATCTCGGCGGCGGCTGGCCCGCGGGCCCCCTCCGGGGCGAGCTCGAGGTGAACGGGCAGCGACGCGACATCGAGATGAGAGTCGCCGAGACGATCAGTGTCGACGTCTCGCCCGGCGAGGTGCTGGCCACAGCGGGCACGACCGCCGTCTCAATTACCGTGCGTAACCGCGGCAATGTGGAGATCCCCCTGGCCCGGGTCACGCGTGGCCGCCTCCTCCCCCATGACGACGACACGCCCGACAACGCCCCCGACGCGACGCTGACCCTGACGAAGCCGGTGACGCTCGCGCCGGGGACCGAGCTGGTCCTCACCGCCCAGGTGAGCATTCCGAAGGGGCTCGCGCCGGATCGACGGCACCGCGCCCGCCTCCCCCTCGGACCAGCCGATCTCCTGGTGACGGTCCTCCCGATCGATCCGCCCACCACCACCACCACCAGGCAAGGCCCGCCCGCGAACCACCACCCGCAAGGAGTCCTGATGCCCACCACTGCGACCACTCCCTCGGCCAACGACATGCTGCGCCGCTGGTTCGACGACTCGATGACGATGCTCGACCCATGGATGTCGGCGTGGACAGCGGCGACCTCGGCCGCGACGGCACCCGCCACGTCAACCGG
The DNA here is from genome assembly GCA_963755335.1 of uncultured Actinomycetes bacterium. GTDB lineage: Bacteria > Actinomycetota > Actinomycetes > S36-B12 > S36-B12 > UBA10649. The sequence goes on along the minus strand of CAVWJW010000008.1, from coordinate 132,203 downwards.
TGGCCGCACGAAGCACGAGCACCACGCTCATCATGAGTGCGACTGCTCAAGTCATGATCACGAGCACTCCTGCCACGACCACGGCTGCCGGTGCTCGGGCCACGACGCTGATCTCGTCATCGTGGCCCGTGTCGGTGAGCGGCGCATCGTCCCGCTCCGGCTGCACAATGAGTGGCGTCGCGAGCGCCCCGTCACGATCACCGTAAGCGCCTTCAAGCCGTGCGACCCTTGCGCCGAGGACGTCGCCATCGCGGTGACGACCGACCCCAAGGGCGAGATCGTCCTGGCGCCGTGCAGCCATACCCTCGTCGACATCGTGATCGCGCTGCCCGACAAGAACCGCGAGAAGCCAGACACCCTGACCCGGTGCACGACGCTGTACGGGGACATCAGCACGGACGGGTGCGGGCGGCCGATCCGGCTCGCGGTTGTGGTTCTCCCGGACGACTGCGATGCTCACGAGGTCGACTGCTGCGGATGCGGCTGCTGAGGACGGATGGCGATGAGCACTTCACAGGATCGAACCCCGACACCGGACGAGATCTGGAGCCAGTGGACCGGTCTGGTCGCCAAGTCGGTCGAGGCGCAGGCGCGGCTGGCCCGAGATGCCGCAGACGTACTGCGTCGGGCCGGCACTCAGACCGAGGTCCCCGCGTCGCTTCTCGATCGTGACCGGCTCGAGGCCTGGGGGCGCGAGGGGACGCAGTACTGGAACGACGTCATCACCCTCGGCATGGGCTACCTCAACAACGTCATCGCCGTCACGCAGAACGCCGCCGGGCGATTCCTGCAGGACGTCGACGCGGTCGCCCGCCCGACCACCGGCATGGCGGCGCCTGCCCGGGTGCCGATCGAGCTCAATGGCAGTGAAGGCCAGCCGATCACGACGCAGGTGACCGTCAGCAACACGCGCGGAGCGACCCGCCGGGTGGAGTTCGAGGTCGGACGATTCTCGGGCCCGAACGGACCCTTCCACCCGCACGTCACGTTCGATCCGGCCCATTCGATCCTGGCTCCCGGTCAGGAGCGTCAGGTGTCGATGCGTATCGCCATCGATCCGAAGGACGCAGCAGCGGGCGAGGTGTGCCACGGCGAGGTGCATATCCTCGGCGGCGACGACGTCGTCCTCGTCCTCACGATACGGATCGCTTAGCGCGCTTCGCCCTCACCGGAGCCGCGGGCTCGAGCGCGCGCGGGATGAGCCGTCGGGCCGAGCGGACCTCGGCCGACGGGCGCAGCCCCTCGCGGACCCACCGCGGCAGGTGGTCGGACGCGAGCAGCCACGACAGCGCGAGGGCCACGGACGAGCGGGCCGGCGTCGGCACGTAGCCCAGGGTCCCGACCCGGGAGTGGTCGTACCAGTAGTAGCGGCCGGTGGTGCGGGCCTCCTCCTCGGTGACCAAGGCGGGGCTGCCGGTGAGCCTGGACCACTCGCGGGCGACAGCCGCAGCCGCCTGGGCGGTGCCCGCATCCATCTCGAGGTACGGGCCTGACGTACCGGCGAGCTCGCTGACCAGCTCGTGGAGCTCGCGCCACTTGAGGTTCGTCCCGCCCAGCAGGTAGCGCGAGCCGGGTTGGCCGCGCTCCAGGAGGAGCGCATGCCCGCGCCCGACATCGGCGGCAGCAACGACGTTGCATCCTCCCGGGAAGGTCGATCGCAGCGGGTCGATCAGGTACCGGGCCAGTACGGCCGTGCTGGGCACGAGCCTGCGGTCTGGACCGCCCACGACCACCGTCGGGCAGGCAACCACGACGTCGAGACCCAGCGATGCGCCGTGAGCCAGCGCGAGGTCCTCCTGATGGGCCTTGGCTGCGAAGTAGGCGGGCTGGTACTCCGGTCCAGGGCGATGGTTCTCATCGACGGTCACCGGCGCGGCCGACGAGCCGCAGGTCACTGACGAGGACGTGACCACGACCCGGGCGACGCCGGCTTGAGCCGCAGCGTCCAGCACAGCCCGCGTCCCGGCGACATGCACGGCATGGAGTTCGTCGGCGCTGAGGGCGTACGAGTAGGGAGCCGCGCAGTGCACGAGGGCGTCCGCGCCGGCCAGCAGCTCGCCGAGACTCTCTGGTGAAGAGAGGTCACCGCGCACCGCACGGAATCCGTCAGGTGGAGCTGAGCGACGCCGCACGAGCACCGTGACCTCGTGCCCTCGGTCGCGCAAGGCGGCGGCCACGTGCCCGCCGACGAGCCCCGTCGCACCGGTGACCGCGACCTGCATCGCCTACCTCCTCGTCCCGGTCACATGGGTGAAGCCCGCATCGTCCACACGCACGCGCACGGCCGGATCGGACGCGCCGCCCGGCGTCGACGCCAGCAGCTCCGTCAGGGACGATTCGGCCACCTTCGCCAGGCGAGACAAGCCCTTGGTCGGCAGTTCGCCATCCGGGTCGTGGCCGATCGCGAAGTCACGGCCCTCGAAGCACGCCTCGAAGTTGTCGAGGGTGGTGAGGAAGAACCGGCGGTAGGCGTCCTGGGTCAAGGAATCACGCACGTCGGGAGCGAGGTCCAGGTCAACGGCTCGCATGGCCTCCGGCAGGGTGAACTGCTGGCGACCTCGGACCACCACCCGAGTACGCCCGTCCCCAGCGTCGGCGAACTCGACCGTGCCGTCGTCGTGCACGGCGCTTCGGTTGGGGCTGCGCACCGTGCGCCACCAGATCGAGCAGTCGCGAGCACGGTGTCGCACGACCGACAGCTTGCAGACATCGATGACATCGCCACCGCTGAAGGCGATGTAGTTCGGCTGCGGCAGGTAGATGTTGCGCTCCGCCTGGCGGACCGTCCTGCCCTGTCCGTCGCGAGCCACGACGACGGTGCGGCCCCCTAAGTAGTCCGCCATCAGGGAGATCGCCTTCGCCACGTCGACCCGCGCGATCCAGTCGTCATAGGCGGCTTCAACTGTCCGCGACGCCTCGAACACGACAGCGCCGTCGACGTGCATCCATCGCAGGCCATCGCTGTCGACGGGCAGTTCCTCGATGAGGCGAAGCAAGGGGCGCAGGTCGGTGACGGACGCTTCGTAGTCGCCCGCCCGGTACCTCGCAAGGTCGAGACCCAGGCTGGCTCTCCTGCGCGGCACGCTGTCCTTCGAGAAGGTCGTCTGCCACGCCCGCGCGTACGCCGCAACAGCGGCCGCGCTCGCACCGGTCCAGCCGAGTGCGGCGGGTGTCGTGGGTGACGCGGCGGACGTGGCCACCAGAGGGCGCAGGGCCTGACGCAGAAGTGCCATGACCACGTCGTCACCGGACGTGGTCACACCCTCGTCGGCGAGCGCGGCACTGACCACCCGGTTGACGGCCACGCTCGCCGAACCGGCGCGCGTGGCACGCAGGAGCGGCTCGGGCGGGTAGTCGACTCCCGCGAACCGCGTGAGCTCGCCCTGGATGTCGAAGTCCTGGGGCATGCCCATCAGGTCGACCACCGACGACATCAGTGGCGAGCGCAGTGGATCTGCTCCTAGCATCGTCGCGCCCACGATGTCCGCCAGGATCGCCGAGCTGGCGGCGACCAGCGTGTCCGTCGCGATTGGGCGACGCACCGACGTTCCCGCCGGCCCGCCGCTCGTGACTGTGGCGTCGAGAACGCTGAGGTCGGGCGGCATCGTCTGGAGGACGTCGGTGACGAGGTCGACCGGGTCCGCTCCGGCGATCGTCGGCACGAGGGCTCGGAGGACATCGAGCACGAGCGCCTGACCGTCGATCGCGTCCGTCGCGCACGGCGCGAGGACGACACGGACGTCGGCCTGCTGCCAGTCCGTCGGCACGGGTCGGCCCTGGATCACGTGCGCATCGTCGACGGTAGCGGGCTCGACGACATCCCAGGCGTCGACGAGTCCCGCAGGAGCCAGGTCGTGACGAACGCACAGGGACTCCAGGTCCCATCCGGCGTCCCGATCGCGGACCGGGATCACGACATGGACGACCGGCGGGACCATCCCCGCCTCGGCAAGGACGCTCAGCGCTTCGGCGACGACTTCGGGGCTGACGAAGGCGGCCGAGCCGATCCCGACGGCGACGCACACGCGCGGCCGCACCGCCGAGCTCGCTGCAGCCACGATTTCGGTGAGGGCCGCGCGCACCCCGGCCCGCGGATCGGCCGCGCGGACGACGACCGCGCGTGGCCGCGTCCGGTCAGTGCTCACGGTCATCCCCCGCCCTTCCACTCGTGCGGGAGCCTACGCCGAAGGGGGCAAATCGGGCAGCCGTTCGGCCCCGGGAACGGGGTGAGGGCGTGCACCTTGCGGTGCACGCCCTCGGGGGGATGAGGTGCCTTTCAGGGTGTGGTACCACTGGCCGGACGTCGCGTCGAAGCCAATACCGTCACGTTAGGGAAGCCTGGAACCACGATGCGCGCTGACGCACCAGTTCTTACCCGCACTTAACTCATCAGCCGTCAGTAAACAGCAACCGCAGGGTCAGCGGGCCCACCAGACCGTCGGGATCCCCGTCGAGTTCGGGGCGGGAGCGCTGGAATGAGGCGATGGCGGCCCGCGTCTGTGGTCCGTAGAAGCCATCGACCACGACAGGGAACCCCTTGGCCGACCAGCTGCTTCTGCAACGAGCGGACGTCGGCGTTGCGGGCCATGAACCCGAGATTCTGGAGGACGGGCAGACCAACCTGCGGGCCCGGCGCGGGCGTGAGCCCCGCGAGGGCGTGCAGTCGCTCGACAGAGCCGTTGAACCGACTGCGATCAACCTGGGTGCCGACCCCGGGGACGTGGTCCTCGGACGTGTACTGGTGCAGGACCCAGTCCGACCAGCCGGACGGCAGGCGCGGGGGGTGATGGGAGTAGTCCGAGACCCACAGTGGATGCGCTGCGCCCACCTTCGAACGCCCCGTCCGCGGGTCCCACCACCAGGCGCCGGTGTACAGAAGGATGCGTTCGGGCGGCAGGCCCGTGCTCGTCCTGAGCCGATCCAGGAAGGAGGCAACCCAGGCCGCCGTCAGCGGCGCCGGGATCTTCGCGGACTCGGCACACACGTCCTCGGCGTCAAGGCAGAGCACTTGACCTGGCCCCACTACACCCACGGTGGACACGAAGTGGTCAGCCTGCGAGACAGCGGACGACTCGATGTGCGCGTAGTGGTAGGCGATGCGCACGGCGATGCCGGCGTCCTGCATTCCGGCCCAGTTGCTCGCGAAGCGCGGATCGACGGAGGTGAGGCCATCGGTGGCCTTGCAGGCGCCGAAGGCCTCGCCATGCGCCGCGACCTTCGCCCAGTCAACCTGCGCTTGGAAGTGCGAGACATCGGGTCCCATGACCTGCATGAGGGCACTCCCTCCGACGACAGAAGAGGTGGCAACTTCCGGGAAGTTACCGTCCACCGGTCGGTAACGGAAGGCCCGGACGGATACCCTGCCGTCATGGGGGACGACATCGTGCTCGCCACCACGGGCGACGACTACGAAGCGTTCGGCAGCCTGATTCGCGAGTACTGGCAATGGCTGGAAGCGCGCTACGCCGACGTACCTGGCTTCATCGACTCGGTTGCCGACCATCAGGCGCTGGAGGGCGAGCTCGCTTCGCTCGCCGAGACCTACGGCCCGCCCGCCGGTCGCGTCCTGCTCGCCACGCGTGACGGTCGACCCGTCGGCGGCATCGCGTACCGCGACCTCGGCGACGGCACCTGCGAGATGAAGCGGCTGTTCGTCCCGGACCGCTACCAGGGCAAGGGCACCGGCCGGCTCCTGTGCAACGCGCTCCTGCTGGCCGCCGCTTTCGACGGGTTCACACTCATGCGGCTCGACACCGGCGTGCAGAACGACGAGGCCATCGCGATGTACCGGACGCTGGGGTTCACCGACGGCCCTCCGTACCGGGACTATCCCGCCGCGCTGCTGCCGCACATCCGGTTCATGGAGCGTCCGCTGGTCGAGGTGGCAGCCGGCTGACTCAGCCGACCACGCGCCCGACTCCGCTGAACCTGGTGTCCCACCACGGCCCCAGGAAGTTCGTGATCTCCACGCCGACGCCGGGGTTCGACGCACTGACCATCTTGCCGTTGCCGATGTACATGGCGACATGGTGCGCGCCGTACCCGAAGTAGAAGACCAGGTCGCCCGGCTGGATCTGGCTGACCGGGATGCGTCGCACCTGATTCCACTGCGTGAAGCTCAGGGGCGTGAGCCCGACGCCGGCCGCACCCCAGGCAGCGGCGGTGAGCTTCGAGCAGTCCCATGAGCTCGGCGGTGACGCCGAGAAGGAGTACGGCTTGCCGACCTGGGACAGCGCGTACGAGATGGCGATCGCCGTGCGAGTGCCGCCGGCGAACCCTCCTCCCGATGCGCTCGAGCCATCGACACTCGACGTCGGGAGGCGAGCAGACAGCGCCGCGAGCGCCTGGCGGGCTCGCGCTGCTGCCGCTGCCGACTGCTGCCGCTGCAGCGCCTCGAGGGCAGCGAGCCTGCGCCGCTCGGCCTCCTGAAGGGATGCGAGGAGGTGCTGCGTGTCGGCGACCCGCGCGTCAGCCTGCTTCTTGGCCGCATCCATGTCGTTGCGAACGCCCTGGGCGATGTTCTCCTGATCGGCGAGGGTCGACTCGCTCTGCGCCAGCCGGACCTGCGCCGTCTGATTGCGACGGAGCCGATCGGCCTGCGACTTCGCCACCATCTGGAGGGCAGACGACTGCGCGATGAAGTCATTGGGGTTGTCGGCGAGGAGCACCTGCAGGGAGTTGTCGATGCCGCCCGACATGTACACCCCGCGTGCAAGGTCGTCGATCGAGGCGCGGGCAACCGCGAGGGTCGCCTTCTCCTTGTCGACGCGGTCGCGGATGCGCCCCAACCGCTGCTGAGTGTCCCGCCACTTGATCTGCGCTGCGGAGTATCGCTCGGTGGCCGTCGCCGCCTTCATCTGCAGGTCCGCCAGTTCGGCCTGCACCTGCTCGATGCTCCTACTCGGGACCGCGACGGCCGTGAGCGTGGACGAGGTGGCGGAGACCATGAGCACAAGCGCCACGGCGACTGCCGCTCGCCGCGCATGCTGCCGCACTCGTGACTCCGAACGTCGGGGGGAAGGACCTGACGTTCCACGGTACGTCGCGACGAGCTATCCGCCCAAATCGACGCGCGGCTTCACCACCAACGTCACGTAAAGGGATCTGCCGTTGAGCGGGGTGATCTGAAGGAGGTACGAACCGGTACGGGCGACAGCGAAGGCCGGCAGAGTCAGTTGATGCTTCGCATCCACCCGACGGGTGCCCAGCATGCTCCAGCCGCCGGCGATCTTGATCCTGATCCGCAGACCTCCGTCGAGCTGCACGCCCGTGAGCACGATCCGTCGCTGGAGCCCAGCAGGAATGCGCACGACGGGCGCGCGACTCGCCGCCGCCGTTGGCGGCAGCTTCACCACGACGCGCTTGGCTGTCCGCGCCGCTCGCCCCTGTGCCAGCGTGAGCCCGTTCTGCGCAAGGACAGCTCGCTGCGCGACGGCGACACTCGCGCTCGTCGACGCGGGCCGGGCTGTCGTCGGGACGACGCTGGCAGCGGTGGCCCGACCCGACCTGGGTGCGGATTCGGCCCTCTCGAACGAGTCGGTGGCTCGCGCTCCCACGACGACCGAGTAGGTGGCCCCCGGCGTCAGGCCCTCGATCAGCAGCGGGGAACTGGCCGTGTCACGGCTGGCGACCTGCTGCTGACGATTCGCGTCGCTCACGATCACCTCGTAGGCCTGGTTGACCGGCGCAAGCGACGGGCGCGCGAAGTACACCTGGATCGACCCGGGCTTCGGGCCGCCGATGACGGTGGCCACGACCGGTGGCGAGAGAACGCCCTGCGTCACGGTGATCGTGAGCTGGGCACGCCCGCTCACCCCTTTGGCGTCGGTCCCGGTGATCTCGAAGGACGTTGCCGCCAACAGGGCACGCGGAGTTCCCGACACCACTCCGGTGGACGTGCTCAGGACCAGGCCGGCCGGCAGCGCAGGGGTGATCGTGAACCGCAGGGGTGCCGCCCAGCCCGAAGCCGTCAGGGCACTCGACAGCAGGGGGAGCCCAGCCCGTCCCGTGACCTCCTGGACCTTGGGCAGGAGCTGGCCGAGGATCGACGCGCTGATCGTGCCGGTGCCGCGCGCTCCGTTCGCGTCCACGACAGTGATGGTGAACCGCCCGCTGGCCAGGGTGGCCGTCGGCGTGCCCGAGATGATTCCGGTGTCCGGGTCGAGCAGCAGGCCGTCCGGGAGAGCCGGTGCCACCGAGTAGGCGAACGGTGCGACCAGGCCCGCCGCGGACGCTTCCGCCACCGAGTGGGGAGCGACCGCGCTCAGCGGCGTCCCGACCATGCCCGTGATGGTCAGCGGATTCGAGGGGAAGACAGCATCGATCGAGACGGTGATCGTGGCTCGCGCGGAGACCGGTCCACCGACCGTCATGTGCTGCCGCACGGAATAGGTGACCACTGCATGCGGCTTCGTCGGAGTCCCCGAGACCGCACCGGCGGTCGGGTCGAAGACGAGTCCGGTGTCGGCCGTGACGTCGGGCGCGATCTCGTAGCCGCCGGGCGCAACCGCCGGGAACGCGACCGTCGGCTGAGTCAGGGCCGTGCCGACGAGGGCGGACACGGACTGATGCGGTGTCGGCAGCGCACCGATCACCTCGAGGATGAACGACGAGCGGGCCCGGGCTCCCGAAGCGTCCGTCGCGACGACGTCGACGGTGGTGGCCGGGCTCGCCGCGTCAGGCGTGCCGATGATCGATCCGTCGGAGGAGACGCTGAGCCATGCCGGTGCGCTGACGGCGGAGTACGCGATCCCTGCACCAAGGCCATGCGACACAAACAGGGAGGAGCCGTCCAGCGGATCACCCACCGTCGCGGAGAGCGGCGCGGGCGCGGTCAGCGTTCCGTCGATCGTCACGGTGACGTCGACCGACATCGTGACCGGCGGCTCCGCACTGTCTGTCGCCGAGACGATGAAGGTGGTCGGAGCCAGCGCGGAGGTCGGGGTGCCGGAGATGACCCCGGTGCCGGCGACGGCGGGGATCGCGGGGATCTCGGGGACGGCCGGGACGAGGGGGGTGTCGACCGTCGCGGGAACCTCGGGTGTTCCCGGCACGGCGGGGGTACCACTTGTGCCGCCATCGAAGGTCAGGCCGTCGGGCAGGGCTGGCACGATCGACAGGACGACAGGCCCGGTCAGGCCGGTCAGGTCTGCTGTCGCGCTCGACAGCGGGACGCCGACGGTTCCAGTGATCGACGGGGGTGCGGCGCTCGGCGTTCGCCGCCACGCACCGCCGAATCCGAGGAGCAGCAGGACGGTCGACACCAGCAGGACGAGTCGCGACCACGGCCGGCGCGCGCCGACAGACCCCCCAGACAGGGGGCCTCCACGCGCCAGCTCTCGTGCCCTGACGAACGTCACACCCGTTGCTGCGATCCGCATGGTCCGTGCCACTCTCCCCGTTACCCCATTCGCTGGCTTGCCCCGAACACGCCGACGATGGACTCGACGTTAACGCGGCGCGTCGGCCGCGTACACACCGAAAACTCGGCACGCGAGCGACCGGCTCAGCTGCCCGCCTGTCGGGCGCGGAACGTCCGGGTCTTGGCCCGGTTCCCGCACGTCTGCATCGAGCACCAGGTGCGCGAGCGGTTCTTCGACGTGTCATAGAACGCCCACGAGCAGTCATCCGCCGGGCAGATCTTCAGCCGCGGCCACGAACCGTCTGCGACGCTCTGACTGACCGAGGCCAGCACCTGCTCCAGCGCCCCGCGTACCCCTCCGTCCGCGGGCTCGAGGCGCGGTCCCCCCGCGGGGAACACCAGCCGAAGAGGCAGGTCGCGGGCGAGCCGCCCCAGAGCCGGCGCAGCCGGTTCGACGTCGCCGTCGTGATGGGCGATCAACGAGGTGCGCAGGGCCTCCCTCAGCGCGACGGCGAGCTTGAGGTCCGACGCGTCGAGCCCCGATGTCGAGCGCACCAGGCCCTGGCTGCGAAGCCATCCGCCGAGACCCGCCGCTGATGAGAACTCGTCGGTGCCGGCCTCGACATCCCGCGTGTTGATGAACGCCTTGATTAGCTCCGCCGGCGCCGGCGCATCCGCTGCCTGGTTCATGTCATCCCTTCGCTCGCGTAACCACTATACATCGTTTAGTGGTTGACATCGCAAGGTAACCGACATACGCTATTCAGCGGTTACACGAACGCGAAGGAGGAGCCATGTTCTGGTTCACAGGAGCACTGGTCGACGAGCACATGCACCGCTTGCTCGAGGAGGCCGAGCACGAGCGCCTGATCAGGCAGGTGCGTCGAGCCCCCAGGCGCGGGACCCTCGCCCAATCGCTCGCCGGGTGGCTGCGGTGACGGACCCGCGGGCACGCCAGGCGGCGCTGGCCCTGTCTGCCGTCACCGTCGTCTGGGGGTCGACCTTCGCGCTCACCAAGGATGTGGTGACCGAGTTGCCGGTGTCCTCCTTCCTCCTGTGGCGCTTCGGCATCGCGGTCGTCGCCCTGGCGGTGTTCCGGCCGAAAGCCGTGCGCAGGCTGTCCGCGCGCGATCGTCGACGCGCGGTTCTGGTCGGCCTCATCGTGTTCGCCGGCTTCGCCCTTCAGTCCGTGGGCCTGCAGCACACGTCCGCCACCACGTCGGGGTTCATCACCGGCATGTTCGTCGTCCTCACCCCGCTGATGTCGGGGCTGCTCTTCCGCGATCGAGTCCCGGCGCGCGCATGGGCCGGCATCGCCCTGGCCACCGCCGGACTGGCGACCATTGCCCTGCGCGGCTGGTCGGTCGGCGGTGGCGAGCTCCTCACACTGCTGGGCGCGCTGGCGTTCGCCGTCGAGATCGCCGTGCTGAGCCGGTGGTCCACCCGGCAGAACGCCTACGGGCTCACCGTGATCGAGCTCGGCGTGGTCGGCTTGGGCGGGCTGCTGCTCACCACAGTGGACGGTGGGCCGCAGCTGCCGGGCACAGCATCGGCCTGGGCCGGGCTGGTCTTCCTCGCGCTTGCCGCGTCGGCGATCGCCTTCTGTGTCCAGGCGTGGTCGCAAGCGCACCTGTCGGCAACACGCACCGCCGTCATCATGACCGGAGAGCCGGTCTGGGCGGGTGTCACCGGCGTGCTTCTGGTCGGCGACAGCGTCACCCCCCGCCTGGTCGTCGGCGGCCTGCTGATCATTGCCGCGATGATCCTCGTCGAGGCGAAGTCGCCGGGATGGCCGTCGCGTCGGAGCGAGCGGCTAGTGATGGCCCTTCGTGACCATGACGATCATCTTGACGTTCAGCACGGCGAAGCGGCCGAGTTGGCGGAATACGTTCTTTCGCGCCCGAAGGTCTGACGCCGAGGGCACGGGCGCGTTGGGGAATGTCGTGAGGTTGCTCATGGTGTGGCGACCGCCTACTCGGGGATGAGGTACCAAAGCGGACGCGCCTTGGCCTTGTAGATGAACAGGTAGTGCAGCATGACCTTCATCCAGTGCGCACTGAGGCCGATCTCGCCGTAGGTCTCCTTGACGTCGCGACCCATCTCGCCGTACTTCTCCTTGTCGGGGATGATCGGGAAGACGGTCATGGCGGCCGCGGTTCCGGTGCGCCATCCCTTGCCGGCCGAGGCGATGCAGGCGGCGCCCATGTCGGCCATCGACGCGGTGTGCACCTTGCCTGCGGATCCGTGCTTGATGCGTCCGGCGATGGTCTGCGCCACCGCTCGCCCGATGACTCCCGACGGCATGCCGGTGCGCGGCGGGGCCGGCGCGATCACCGTGCCGTTCGGGCTGGTGCGAGGACGCGACATCTGGTGGGGGGGTGCGAACGCGATGCCAGCAGCCCACACGTTGTCGTAGGCGACCGATTGGTAGGTCTTGGGCCAGTCGCTTGCCTTCCAGTCCTCGTAGGGCTTCGGGCTGTAGTCCGCGTCCACCTTCATGAAGCCGCTCGGGGCGAACACGTCACCGGTCACGTCGTCGCCGTTGGCGTCGAAGGCCTTCAGGTCAGCGCCTCGGAAGGGGGGCAGGAGCATGGCGAAGTCGAAGGCCTGCTCGCCCTTGGTTCCGTCGACCTGCTCGTAGTGCGCTACGCCCGGCTCGACCTTCTCCACGTGCGCCGACATGATCGCCTTGACGCCGCGCTCCTGGAAGAGCGACTCGGTGAACAGCTGGCTCGGCATCACCTCGCCCTTGTGGCCGAAGTTCATTCCATCCATGCCGAAGTCACCCAGCTGGGTCTCGTTCGTGATGTAGATGACCTCCGCCTTGTCGCGAACGCCCTCCTTCACCAGTTCGTGCTCGACGTTGAACGTGTACTCGAAGGCCGCCCCCTGGCACGTGCACGTGCCGTGTCCCATCCCGATCAGGAGCGTCTGCTGCTGGCCCTCCTTGAGCCGCGCGATGACGTCCTCGAAGGCCTTGGCCGTCTCGGTGGCGTGACCGGCGGTGCACACCGACCAGGTGTGGCCGTCCGGCCCCAGTCCCGGCGTCGCCCCGAAGTTGAGCTTCGGGCCGGTCGCGTTGATGAGGTAGTCGTATTCCAGCTGGCCGACCTGGCCCTCTCGCCCGGGGTCGGTGTAGCGGACGGTGACGTGCGGCCGCGGTCGATCCGCGCTTCCGGCACCGTGGAGCTCGGTCGCCAGGGCCTGGTGGAACTCGATGCCCTTGCGCCGGTAGATGGGCGCGAGCGGGAAGGTCACCTGGCTCACCGTCATCTGACCCACCCCGACCCAGATGTTCGAGGGAATCCAGTTCCACTTCGAGTTCGGCGCGACGACGACGACCTCGTGCTCCTTGCCGAGCATGCGCCGCAGGTGCAGTGCTGCGGTGTGGCCGGCGATGCCGGCTCCCAGGATCACGGTGCGTGCCATCTAAACCCCCGAGGGTGTCGTAGGAAGTGTCGCGGGAACGCGACAGGCGGTCGCGGTGCGGAGCCGGAAGCGCAAGGCGTAGGTCATGAGTCCCAGCGAGGCGAGCGCGAGGAGGGGCTGAACGGGGGCGAACCACGTGACGGCGCCACTCGCGCCGAGCGCCAACAGCACCACCTTGTTGCACACCGGGCAGCCCACGGCGAAGAAGCTGACGAGGGCGCCGGCGACGCCGATCTTCGAGGCTCCGTCGAGCTGGTCGTCGGCGTCACGTGGCTGGTCGCCCGCCTCGCGAACATACGTGGCGACAAGCAGTCCACCGAGGATCCCGGTCGCGACGACCATCGGATAGGACCACCAGGTGACGGCGACCGCACGACCGAAGACGGGGTTCGGGATCACGGCGGTCGGCAGGGCCACGAGCACGGTGGTGGCGACACCACCGACGAGGGCGACGAGCCATCGACGGACAGACCAGCCCGCCGTGACCGCCCATCCTGCTCCCATGATCCACTAGCGTACCCATAGGGGTATGGGTATGGGAGGGCGAGACATGGCACCGGCGCCAGCGCACCGGCATCCGGCGTGGTTCGGCTCGGTGATGGGCACCGGCGGCCTTGCCCTGGCGTTGGCCGCCGAGGCCACAACCTGGCACTGGCAGTGGCTCGGCAGCCTGGCGTCGGCCACCTTGATCCTGGCCAGCGTCCTCGCGGTCGTTCTCCTTCCCCGCTACGTCCGACGGCTGTCGGATCCCGCCGGCCTGATGGCGGAGATCGGCAACCCCGCCCACGGACCGATGCTGGCCACCCTGCCCGCCGGTCTCCTGGTGCTCGCCGCCGGCTGGGGGCGCATCGGACCCACGATCCTTCCCGTGAGTGCCGCCTTATGGTTGGACGCCGTTCTGCTCATCGTCGGCACCGTGATCGCGGTGCTCCTCGGCCTCGCCTGGGCGACGTCCATCGTGCGCTCCTCCCCCGGCCTGGAGGGCGTCAATGGCGGGTGGCTCATTCCCCCGGTCATGAACCTGATCATCCCGCTCGGCCTCACCGCCCTGATCGTCGCGAACCCGGACGCTGCGCCCGGGCTGCTGCTCGTGGGCTTCGCCTTCTTCGGCATCGGGACGCTGCTGTTCGTCGCCGTGCTGACGCTGCTCATCGCCCGCCTGGCCCTGCGAGACCCACTGCCCGCCGCGATGGCACCATCGGTGTGGATTCCGCTGGCACCCGCCGGAATCGTCGGCCTGTCCATGCTCCGGCTGCTCCAGGCCGGGACAGCAGCCCACGTCCCAGGCTTCGACTCCGACGCGGCCGGGCTGGTCGTCGCTGCCATGGGCATCGGATTCGGCTTGTGGTGGGCCGCTTTCGCGGGCGTCGAGCTGCGCCGAATGCGGCGCAGCGGGGGTGCACCTGTCCATCCTGGCTGGTGGGGATTCGTGTTTCCCTCGGCCGCGATGACCCTGTCGATCGCCGCCGTCGGGTCCGCGGCATCGGTGGGTGCCGTCCAGGTCGCCGGTCTCGTCGCCACGGGGGCGCTGGCCATCCTTTGGGTGTTCGTGGTGGCCCGCACCATCGGGATGCTGCGCCCTGCACCGCCGCCTCGTCAACTTGATCCCGTATACCCCCAGGGGTATGCTCACGGCACTGCTCCCACCAGCATCACGACGCGAATGGACGTTCCCATGTGCCACCAGACCACCTGCCGGGCCTGCAAGAAGGCGACTTGGGCCGGCTGCGGCCAGCACAAGAACGAGGTGCTGCGCGGCATTCCCAAGAATCAGCGCTGCAGCTGCACCCCAGCCGAGAAGGCCGCCGCCAAGGGCGGATTCTTCTCCCGGATGTTCGGCGGCTGAGCTCCGCGCACCAGTCAACGCACGACAACCGGATTGCTGCGCGCCGATCGCGGCGTCGGCCGGTCAGTTGGCCTGCACGTCTACTGGACGAGCACGTCGCGGACGACCACCCAGCGGTCCTTGCCGATCCGCCGGACCCGCGCGAAGCCCTGCTGCTCGAACATGGCCAGGGTGGCGTTGTGGAGGAAGCTCCCCGACACCGACCGCTGGTCCACGTCCTCGGGATAGCTCTCGACGCGACCGCCACCCCGGCGCGCGATCTCGTCCACGGCGCCCGCGAGCGCGGCGGCGGCGACCCCACGGCCCCGGTAGCGCCTGTCGACGAAGAAGCAGGTGATGCGCCAGTCCGGGGGCGCCGACGCGACCGCCTCGTAGGCGCGTCGGCTCTTGATCCGGGGCAGTTCATCGGTGGAGCCGTACTGGCACCACCCCACGCATTCGGCGCCGTCGAACACGAGGGCTGCGTGCGCCCGACCCTCCCGGACCCGGCGCTCCTTGTCGTCGCGATTCATCTGAGGCGTGCGTCCGCGCCCGACCCCCTCGGCGTGGAAGCCCATGCACCAGCAGCCGCCCCAGACGCCGTTGTGTCGCGAGACCAGGTCGGCGAAGTCGGGCCACGTGGTCGTATCGAGAGGCCGCACGTCGAACTCCGGCACGAATCAGCCGTTCAGCACGACGTCCGCAGTGGTGGCGACACCGGCGGTGCGTCCGGGGGCGGCCTGGTTGCTCCAATACAGGTTCGTGTGGGCGATGACCTTCTCCGGCGGCGGGGCGCCCCACTCGCTCAGGTCTTCCGTCGTGTGCGCATCACCGACCAGCGTGACGTCGTAGCCGCGGACGAACGCTCCGTGGATCGTCGATCGCACGCACTCGTCGGTCTGCGCGCCGACCACGACCAGGCGTCCGACTCCTTCTCGCTCGAGCACCGCCTCGAGGTCCGTGTCCTCGAAGGAGTCCCCGAAGCGCTTGGCCACCAGCGATTCGGCCGGCTGACGCACCAGTTCGGGCACGTACTGCCACTGCTCGCTGCCTTCGGGGAGGTTCTCGTCCGAGTGCTGGATCCACACGACGGGGGCACCCTCAACGCGGGCGCGGTCGACCAGTTGTCCGATGTTCGCGACGACGGCATCGCGGTCGTAGGCACCCGACACCACGCCGTTCTGCACGTCGATCACCAGAAGGGCTGTGTTCGGACGATCGGACAGGGTGCTCATGGGTTCTCCCCTAGGGGTGACTGCCGGGGGCGAAGGCGGTGACGCCGATCGGGAAGGGCTTGCCGGTGGGGGCGGTGGCCGGCAACTGCATCGTCGAGATGACGCTGGCGGCCACGGTCGCACCTGACGACGTGGAGAAGGCGACGCGGGTGAACGTGACAAGCGGAGGGTCGTACGCCGTTGCGGCGCCGATCGCGAACCACGCGTGGGCGCCCGGGCCGAGCACGAACCTCGACGCGCCCGGGTCGGTCATGTTGCCGAGGCTGCCGCGCTTGACCGTGATCGCCTTGCGGCCACTCTTCGTCCACATCCGCGTGATGGAGGGGTAACCGCTCAGTGCGCACGCCGTGGAACTCGTATTGGTCACGGTGATCTGCGAATAGGGCTGTGACATCCCGGCACCCGAGCCGGTCTGCTTCGCGGAGAGGGCCGAGGACGAGCACGTCGATACGGCGGAGTCCCCCGCCTGGGCGGACGAGCCCAGCACCGTGACGAGGCACATCGCGCCGAGGATCGAAGTCGTGCCTACCGCCCACGCGCGACCGCCGCTGCCCATGTCGGGAGCATAGCGACGGTCGGGCATCCGGGACATGGGTCGAAGGAGGGCTCAGACCCGGATCGCCCCGGTGAACAGGTCGTTGATCTCGTCGATCTCGTTCTGCGATGTCGCCTGGGAGAGGCAGCGCTTCCACTCACGACGGTGCAGCTGGGCAGGGGTCGGCTCGCGGTACCCGAATACGGAGGAGAACTTCATCATCTCGATCACTTCTTTCGTACTCTCGTCTTTGGATCTCTTTAGTTAGGATTCCTAACTAGTAATAGAATAGCGCCTGCGTCACTCCACTGCAAAGGGACCTATGACCCTCGCCGACCAGCAACGACCAGCGCTGCCGCGCCATGGCCTGCTTCGGGAGATCACCGACCAGGCAGTGATGGACGAGGTACTGCAGCGCGGCCGCGTGACTCGATCCGAACTCGCCCAGCTCACGGGGATCTCCAAGCCCACCATCTCTGAGTCCGCCCGGCGGCTCGAGGAGGCGGGGTTGCTTCAGGCCACCGGGACGCGATCGGGTCACCGGGGACGAGTGGCGACCTACTACGAGCTCGCACCCCATGCCGGCTGGGTGCTGGCGATGGACATCGACTCCGACGGCGTCCACACTCGCGCGTCCGACCTCAGCGGCATGACCTTCGACGAGCACGACCATCCCCCGGGTCCGGCGGGAGATGTGGGCGCAGTCGTGCGACGCATCCGGGCCGCCACGCGCCGGAGCATCAAGATCGGCGAGCCGCGCCATGGCTCCCTGCGCGCCGTCGCCCTCTCCGCGTCGAACGCCGTGGACCCGAACACTGCGAAGATCAACGTGCTGCCGAGCGCCTCGTTCCCCGAAGGCCGGCTCGACCCGTCGGTTGTGTTCTCCGACCTCGTCACCGCACCGGTGCTCGTCGACAACGACATCAACTGCGCTGCGCTCGCGGAGCACCGCACGGGTGCGGCCGTCGGCATCGACAACTTCGCCTATCTCTGGGTCGGCTCCGGGTTCGGCATGGGCCTGTATGCGAACGGACGGATGATCCGTGGAGCGCACGGACTCGCCGGCGAGATTGGCTACCTCGCCACCGCGACCGGCCCTGCTCAGTACTCGACCCTGGTGACAGCGCTCGGGCAGCAGGGCTTCGGGGCGCCGGACTCCAGTGCCCTTGACGTCCCCACCATCCGCAGGTCCCTCGCGGCGGCGCGCAGGGCGGACCGAGCCGCCCTCGCTGCGGCCCAGACACTGGGGGCTGCGATCGGCCAGGTCATCGTGGCCACCTGCGCCGTCGTCGATCCGAGCCTTGTCCTGCTCGGTGGGCCGCTCGGGCGGCACCCGGCACTCTTCGAGACGGCGTGCCGAACCGTCGCGGAACTCTTCCCCTCGCCCGTGCGCATCGAGCTCGGCGCTGTCGGGGAGACGGCGTCGTTGCAGGGCGCTCTGCACCTCGCCCTCGACCACGCGAAGCGTCATCTGCTCTCGATCTGACTGGAGGTTCCCCATGCCCTCTCCGGTTGTACGACGGGCTGCCATCGGCGTGGCAGTCACGCTGACGGCTGCTGGCCTCGTCCTGATCGGCCGGGCCACCGTGCGTTCGGCGCCAGATCTGTCGGGATACACGGCCGGGCTGCAGCAGGGCATGGCCGAAGGGCGAGAGGAAGGGCGGGCCCTGCAGGCCGGGGCCGAAGTGCCAGCGGACGCCTTGCAGCCGGTCAGGGATGCGTTCACCGCCGGCTACGCGGCTGGTACTGAGGACGTGTTCACCGGCTACGACGGCGGCTGGGCGATCGGCCGGCCGTATGTCGTGACGCTGGCACGAGCACCCTCGCCGGTCACCTACCGGATCGACTCGCGCACGCCGATGCAGTCAGGAATCGCGTACTTCCTGTGCCCGGACGGGCAGACTCTGTGCCAGTCAGCGCGGCGCTAGGCCGCTGACGAATCCATGTCGCCGAACCACTCCTGCACGCGCTCGGCGATGACCTTCTCGAAGTGGTCGTCGTCATGTCGCGCGCGCAGCCACTCGACGAAGCTGCCGCCCGCCGCGGTGTCGATCTCGCGACGGCAGGCCTCGGTGTCCGTCACGGCGCGATAGAGAAGCTCCTCGGCCTGCGCCGGCGTCGTGTAGAGGAACGGGTATCCCGCCGGCAGGATCTCGTGTGCCCAGTCGAGGTCGGGGAAGATGCCGACGGCGCCCGCGACGAGCGCCTCGACGTACTCCAGGCCGTACGACTCCTCCGTGGAGGTTGCCAGGAACGCGGTCGTGCGCGAAAGGGCGTGCCAGTAGTCCTCCCGGTTGGCGGTCAGCGGTCCGACCCACGCCCAGTTCTTGCGCGAGAGGTCCATCGCCATCTCGCGGATCAGGTGCGACTCGTGCAGGCGTGCCTCGACCCTGATCGGCGTGCGCTTGGCCACGCGTTCGACGACGTCGATGAACACCCTCGGCTGCTTGCGCTCGGACAGGTAGATGGCGGGGTACAGCACGACAGGAATTTCGGGCTCGTGCCGCGGCTGCACATGCTCAAGCCGGATCCCGAGGTTGACCCAGGCGATCTTCTCCTTCTCGGCGATCGGCTGGGTCGTCCACGACGACACGATCTCGCGAACCTCGGTAGCCGTGTGCTCGGAGTTCGCGAACGTGGGAAACAGGCCGCAGGACAGCGCCAACGCTGCGCGCTGCACCCGATGCGAGTACTGCGAGGTGTTCCACCAGACGAAGTTCATGATGCGCGGCTCCGCGCATCGCGCATGCAGGACGCGCCAGACGCCGACGGAGTCGATGACGTCCATGTTGATCACCACGGTGTCATTCCCGTCGATGAACTCGAGGGGGATCACGTCGAACCCGTCGCAGTGCCGCGAACCGGGGCCGATGACGGCCGCGCCCGGGAAGACGCGAAGAAGGCGTCGCACCAACGTCGCCCCGGCGTCGCGGCCCGTGACGTGCCCCTCCTCGTCGACGAGGACGGCACCGTACTTGATCGCGATCTTCATCGCAGTCCACCTTCTCCTTGCGTGACCAGCCGCGGAGTCTCGTCGGCCTCGTCGTCGTCGTCGATCGGTCGCTGGATGCGCATGCCGTAGAAGGACCGGTGCACGAAGGTGGCCGAGATCAGGAAGAACACTGCGGCGAGGCTCAGCACCAGGACATGCAGTCCCTGGTCCTCGAGGCTCACGGCGAGCTCGACGGCCAGCAGGCCGAACAGGGTCGTGAACTTGATGACGGGATTGAGCGCCACCGACGAGGTGTCCTTGTAGGGGTCGCCCACGGTGTCACCGACGATCGTCGCGTCATGCAGCGCCGTGCCCTTCGCGTGCAGGTCGATCTCGACGATCTTCTTGGCGTTGTCCCAGGCACCGCCCGCATCGGCCATGAAGATCGCCTGGTAGAGGCCGAAGACCGCGATCGAGATGAGATAGCCGATGAAGAAGAACGGCTCGACGAACGCGAACGACAAGGTCGCGAAGAACACGCCCAGGAACATGTTGATCATGCCCTGCTGCGCGTACTGCGTGCAGATCTCCACGACGCGCCGCGAGTCAGCCTCGCTGGCCTTCGTCGCCCCGTCCAGGCGGATGGTGGTCTTGATGAACTCGACGGCGCGGTAGGCACCCGTCGTGACGGCCTGGATGGACGCACCCGTGAACCAGTAGATGATCGCGCCGCCGGTGATCAGCCCGAGAAGGAACGGCGGGTAGAGGACCGACAGGTGCTCGAGCTGGACCGTCAGTCCCTGGGTGAGGCTCATGATGATGGAGAAGATCATGGTCGTCGCGCCGACCACAGCCGTGCCGATGAGGACCGGCTTGGCGGTCGCCTTGAAGGTGTTGCCCGCGCCGTCGTTCTCCTCGAGCATCAGCTTCGCCTTGTCCCACTTCACCGCGAAGCCGAAGTCCCTCTCGATCTCACTGTCGATGTCCGGGAGGTCCTCGATGACGGACAGCTCGTAGACGCTCTGGGCGTTGTCCGTCACCGGGCCGTACGAGTCGACCGCGATCGTGACCGGGCCCATGCTCAGGAATCCGAACGCGACCAGCCCGAAGGCGAAGACGGCCGGGGCCAGCATGATCGCCGACAGTCCCAGCGTGCTGATGAGGGCGGCGCCGCTCATGATCGCCACGATCGCGATGCCCAGCCAGTACGCGGAGAAGTTGCCTGCCACCAGTCCCGACAGGATGTTGAGAGATGCCCCGCCCTGCCGTGAGCTCTTCACGACTTCGCGGACGTGCTTGCTGTTCGTCGACGTGAACACCTTGACCAGCTCAGGGATCACCGCGCCGGCCAGCGTGCCCAGCGAGATGATCGCTGCGAGCTTCCACCACAGGGTCTCCGTCGCGCCGTGGCCCAGGACGAAGTAGGTGGTGGCGAAGGTGGCGGCCACGCTGACAGCGGAGGTGATCCACACGAGCGAGCTCAGAGGAGTCTCGAAGTTCATGCGGGTCGCCGTTGCGTAGTGCGAGCGGACCCAGGCGTCATTGGCCAGGTACGACGCCCCTGACGCGATGACCATGACCGCCCGCACGACGAACAGCCAGACGAGCAGGCTGGCCTGGATGGCCGGATCATGCACGCCGAGCAGGATGAAGGTGATCAGGGCGACCCCAGTGACCCCATACGTCTCGAATCCGTCGGCACTCGGCCCCACCGAGTCACCGGCGTTGTCGCCCACGCAGTCGGCGATGACCCCGGGATTGCGGGCATCGTCCTCCTTGATCTTGAAGGCGATCTTCATCAGGTCGGATCCGATGTCCGCGATCTTGGTGAAGATGCCGCCGGCGATGCGCAGGGCAGCCGCCCCTAGTGACTCGCCGATGGCGAATCCGATGAAGCAGGCGCCGGCGATGTCCGCCGGGACGAACAGCAGGATGACGAGCATCATCATCAACTCGACGCTGATGAGCACCATCCCGATCGACATGCCCGAGCGCAGCGGGATCCGGTGCAGCGGGAGGGGCATGCCGCGCAGCGCCGCGAAGGCGACACGGGAGTTGGCAAGCGTGTTCACCCGGATCCCGAACCAGGCGACGGCGTAGGAGCCGGCCATGCCGATGAGGCTGAACGCCAGCACGATGGCGACGCGACCCCAGGTGAAGCCGACGAGGAATCCGAAGTAGATGACGATCACGGCCGCGATGAACGCCCACAGCAGCAGCAGGAACCGACCCTGCTGGATGAGATACGCCTTGCACGTGGTGTAGATGAGCTCGGACACCTCGCGCATCGACGGGTGGACCGGCAGGCGCCGCAGTTGCGAGTAGACCATGGCGCCGAATCCCAGGCCCAGCAGGCAGATCACCATGCCCAGCATGAGCAGCAGCCGGCCCGAGACTCCGCCCACCGTCGTGACCGAGCCGAGGTCCGGCAGCACGAGGCTTGCCTCGCCCCCCGCCTGGCCCGAACTGCCGTCGCCGGGTCCGCATCCGGTGAGGATCAGTGGTGCACTTGCCAGGGCCGCGACGAGCAGAATCTTCCTCGGAACCACCACGTCGTGACTTCTCCTGCCATCGGCTCGCTCAGGTGACTCATTCTTGTCTCGCTCAGGGGGCTTGTCGCGGTCCGCGCGGTGGCCTTCACCACACTGGCCGCTCAGCGTGCACCTCAGGCGCAGGGAGTCGGCGTTTCCTTGGTGGGCTGCGCCCACAGCACGACGAGCAGGATGAAACCCGCGACCGGAACCAGCACGAACAGGATGTACCCCCAGCCGTACCCAGCGTCGCGAAGCCGGCGCACGCCGACGGCGAGATTCGGGAGCAGCACCGCGATGAACCAGAGGCTCGCCAGCACCGTGCCGAGATTGGAGTTGCCGCCGACCGAGAACACGCTGAGGACATTCAGCGCTCCGAGCACCAGGACGTTGAAGAGCATCCACCACCAGATCTCGGCGCGGGTGGCGCGCCCCATGAACTCGGCGTAGTTACGGAAGACGGTCTGGATCGCCTCGCCAAACGACATGTCCTCGTCCCTTCAGCGACCTACACGTCGTGTCATGCGTCCACTTTGCCGGGAATGGGCCGATACTCACAAGGGCCGAAAGGAAGACTTCATGGGGGACGCTCACGCACGGCCGTCGCTGTGGCGACCGAGCATGTTCGCGATCACGTGGCAGTTCAGCACGTGGGTCGGTTGGGCTCTTGTCCTCACCTCGGTCGTGGCGCAGGACTCGAACTCCCTCACGGCCATGGGCGCCCCCTTCGCCATGATCGTGGCGATCATCGTCCTGAGCGAGCTCCGACCGGTCGTGATGAGTCGGCTCGAGGGGAATCCGGTCTCCATCTCGCTTGCCTTCGTCTTCGCGGCCATGTACGTCTGGGGCCTCGGGCCCGCGCTCGTGCTCATGACCGGCTCGGCGATCCTCTCCGAGTTGCTGCAGCGCAAGCCGCTGTGGAAGGTGCTGTTCAACGTCGGCCAGTACTCGGTGAGCGTGACGGCGGCCTGGCTCGTGCTGCTGGCGGCCGGCGCCACGCCCAGCCCCTTCGCCCCGATGGACGGGCTGACCGTGGCGGACATGCCATGGGTCCTGCTCTCGTGGGCGGTCTACCACGTCGTCAACCTCGGACTCGTCGCCGGCATCGCCCACCCGCGGGGACAGACCTGGTGGGAGTCGTTCAGCGACGAGTTCTGGTTCTACACCGTGTCCGTAGCGGCGGTCCTCGCCCTGTCTCCGATCATCGCGGTCGTGCTGCTCGCCGGGAACTCACGCGTGGGTGCTGCTCCCGCTGCTGCTGCTTCCGCTGCTCGCCGTCCAGCGAGCGGCGGAGATGTCACGCGAGAACGAGCGACAGGCGCTGCACGATCCCCTGACAGGCCTGCCCAATCGCGCCCTGCTCGCCGACCGGATCGCCCAGGCGATCGCCCGGGGACTGCGCCATGGAAGGGCGGGTCACCGTCCTGTTCCTGGACGTCGACCTGTTCAAGGTCGTCAACGACAGCCTCGGCCACGCAGCGGGCGACCGGATCCTGGTGGAGCTCTCGCGGCGGCTGCGCCAGATCGTGCGCCCGGGCGACACCCTTGCCAGGTTCGGCGGTGATGAGTTCGTCATCGTGTGCGAGGACGTTCCCGAGGACGAGGTGAGTGCCCTCGTCGACCGGGCGATGAACGCGCTCGCCGATCCCTTCGACTACGAGGGACGCGCCGTCACCATCACGGCCAGCATCGGCATCGCCGTCGCCGGCGACTCCACCGACGCCGACACCCTCGTGCGCGATGCCGACGCGGCGATGTACCGGGCCAAGTCGGCAGGCCGGAATCAGGCGGTGGTCTTCGACCAGGGCATGCACGAGGAGGCGGCGGCGCGACTCGAGGCCGAGTCCGGCCTGCGCCGGGCGCTCGATCAGGGCGAGCTGCGGGTCTACTACCAGCCGGTGATCGACATGGACACGCAGCTGACCGTGGGCTTCGAGGCGCTGGTGCGATGGCGGCATCCCCAGCTCGGGCTGCTGTCGCCCGACCAGTTCATCGCCGTGGCCGAGGAGACCGGGCTCATCGTCCCGCTCGGCGCCTGGGTGCTCGAGCGCGCGCTCGCCGACACTGCGCGCTGGCGAGCCACGCTGCCCGGCGCGGACGGACCTGTGGATAGCAGTGAACCTGTCGGCCCGGCAGCTGCGCGCCAGCCACCTCCTGCCGATGCTGGCCGATGCGCTGGCCAGCGTCGGGCTGCCGCCTTCGGCGGTTCGCCTGGAGATCACGGAGTCGGTCGTGATGGACGAGATCGGCCCGACCATCGACGTCCTCACCGCGATCAGGGACCTCGGCATCTCGCCTGGCCATCGACGACTTCGGCACCGGCTACTCGTCGCTGTCGTACCTCAAGCGGCTTCCGGTGAGCACGATCAAGATCGACCGCTCGTTCGTGCAGGGCCTGCGGGACTCCGATGCATCGGCGGCGGCGCTCGTCGATGCCATCATCAGCATGGCCCGCGCCCTCGACCTCGAGGTGGTGGCCGAAGGGGTCGAGACCTTCAGGCAGATGCAGATCCTCCGGCAGCTGGGCGCTGGGCTCGCGCAGGGCTACGTCTGGTCTGCGCCGATGGACGCCGACGAGGTCCCGGCGTGGATCGCGGACAGTACGAGGAGTGCGACGAGCCCACAGCACGAAGGCCTGACCCAGCAGTCGACCCGTCGCTGCAGTAGAGCGCATCGGTGCTGCCGAACCACACGCGGGCCGACGTCTGCCCGATGAACGCCGGGAAGTACTGGCTCAGCACACCGGTCGCCGGATCGCTGACCCCCTCGGCGTACTCCTCGTCCCACAGCTTGTCGAGAAGGCTCACGAGCAGCCAGACGGACGAGGGCAGGAACACCCACGCGGCCCAACGGGGAAGTCATTGGCTTCGCGCGATTCGCCGTCCTCAGACGGCTGACGAGAAGCCAGAGACTCAGCGACGCAACGCCCAGCACGACGACCCAGGAGACGATGCCGATCACGCTGACGAAGGTGAGAGCCTGCCCGTCAGCAGTGGCCCGGGTGAGCGGCGCGCATCGCTCGACCGACTCGGCACCCTCCGTGGTGAAGCATGAGATCTGTGCCAGCCGGAACAGTCGCTCCGAATCGGAGTCCATGCCGACGGCGTAGTAGAGGCTGCCGGCCAGCGTGGCCAGCCCGAACAGCACGCCGAGGACGAGAACGACACGCGTGATGACGGCGCCCGCGCGCGAGGATGCGGCACCCACGAGGGACCTCCAACGCTCGACCACCGGACGGCCGACAACGTATACCGTGGGCCCTCCGACACCCGAGGAGATCGCCATGCCCATCACCGGCGCGTACGAGCCGAGCACGTCGGCCTGGGTCGCTGATCAGGTGGCCGAGTACGAGGCGTCCGGCGGCTCGCGGGCCAACACCCTTCGCGACACCGGCATCCCCATCGTCATCGTGACGATGAGGGGCGCGAAGTCCGGGAAGGTGCGCAAGATCGGGCTCATGCGCGTCGAGCACGACGGCGAGTACGCCCTCGTCGCCAGCAAGGGCGGCCATCCCGAGCACCCCGGCTGGTATGCCAACCTCGTCGCCGATCCGCACGTGATGATCCAGGACGGGCCAACACCGCTCGACTATGCAGTGCGAGAGGTCGACGGCGCCGAACGAGCTGAGTGGTGGGATCGGGCCGTCGCTGTCTTCCCGACCTATGCGGAGTACGCGCGCAAGACTCAGCGCGTGATCCCAGTGCTGGTGGCCTCGCCGGCCTGAGGCGTTGACGCGTCACTGGCACGCTTGCGGGCGATGCGTTCGGCCGACGGCCACTTGACTGCGGAGACCAGACCGACCCGTTCCATCAGGCGGATCACGATCGCCGACGTGTCGAGCTGCCACCGCAGCACGCCGTGACGCGCACTCGTCGGATCCGCGTGGTGGTAGTTGTGCCATGCCTCCCCGCCCGAGATCGGCGCAAGCCAGGCGACGTTCGTGCTGCGGTCGCGCGTCGTGAACGGACGCTTGCCCCAGACATGGCACACGGAGTTGATCGACCACGTCATGTGGTGGACGAGGGCGACGCGCACGAGGGTGACCCAGAAGATCGCACGCACGGCACCCACCCAGCCATCGACGGCGAAGGCGATGGCCGTCGGGATGACCATGCTGATGATCGCGATGAGCGGCCACAGCTTCGAGATGCGGTCGATGGAGCGGTCCGCGAGCAGGTCGGGTGCGTACTTCTTGGTGTCCGTCCCCGAATAAGTGAACAGCCAGCCCACATGCGCATGGATGAACCCGCGGGTCAGTCCACGCGTCCCGGATCCGTACTCCCAGGGTGAGTGCGGATCCCCAGCGACGTCTGAGTACTGGTGATGCTTGCGGTGGTCGGCGACCCAGTCGACCACCCGTCCTTCGACGGCGAGGCTGCCGGCCAGCGCGAGCACCGATCGCATCGTTCGGCCAGCGGTGAACGCCTCATGGGTGAACAGCCGGTGATAGCCGATCGTGATCCCGTGCACGCCGACCGCATAGATGACGGCAAGCATCGCCAGGTCGAGAATGCTGACCCAACCGAAGGCGAAGGCGATGGGGGCGCCCACGACCAGCGCCAGAAGGGGAACGCCCACGAAGACGCCGAGGATGATTCGCTCGATGCCGTTCGGTGCGTGGGTCGTCGGTGCCAGCGCCACGGCGCTCGCAGGAGGTGCTGTCGCCGTGCTCACTGGGTAGCTGATGATCGTGACCCTTCACTGGGCGGTGACGGACGCCAACCGCCCAATCCAAGAAGGATACGGCCGTTCGGACCACTTTCATCCCGACGCGATGACGCGAAGGGGGTCGAGGGCTCAGGCGAGATCGAAGCGATCGAGGTTCATCACCTTGTCCCACGCCGCGACGAAGTCCCGCGCGAACTTCTCCTGACCGTCACCTGAGGCATAGACCTCAGCGAGGGCGCGGAGCTGAGAGTTCGAGCCGAACGCGAGGTCGACGCGACTTCCCGTCCACTTCAGGTCGCCCGTCGTGCGGTCACGACCCTCGAACACTCCTTCGTCAGTCGCCGTCGGCTCCCATGCCGTCTCCATGTCGAGGATGTTCACGAAGAAGTCGTTCGTCAGCGCGCCGGGCCGAGCGGTGAGCACGCCGACCGCGGATTGCTGGGCATTCGCATTCAGCACGCGCAGCCCCCCGACGAGCGCGGTCATCTCCGGGGCGGTGAGCGTCAGTAGGCAGGCGCGATCGACCAGGAGGTGCTCGGCCGGCGCGAACTGGCCCTTGCCCAGGTAGTTGCGGAAGCCGTCTGCCCCCGGCTCGAGCACGGCGAATGACTCGGGGTCGGTCTGCTCCTGGGTCGCATCCGTTCGACCAGGCGTGAACGGAACGTGCACGTGCTGCCCCGCGTCGTCGAGCCGCTCGCTCCACCGCAGCGCAACCACCCAGGACGATCACGTCGGCCAGGGAGACCTGCTTCGCGCCGCCCGCCTGCGCGCCGTTGAAGTCCTGCTGGATCCCCTCGAGCGTGCGTAGAACCCGCGCAAGTTCGGCCGGGTTGTTGACCTCCCAGTCCTTCTGCGGCTCCAGTCGGATCCGGGCCCCGTTCGCGCCGCCACGCTTGTCGGTGCCTCGGAACGTGGATGCTGAGGCCCACGCCGTGCCGACGAGATCACTGTTCGACAGTCCCGAGGCGAGGATCGTCTGCTTCAGGGTCGCGATGTCCTGAGCATCGACGAGATCGTGGGAGACGTCAGGAACGGGGTCCTGCCAGACCAGTTGCTCGGTGGGCACGAGCGGGCCGAGGTACCGGGCGATCGGTCCCATATCCCGGTGCGTGAGCTTGAACCACGCACGCGCGAAGGCGTCCGCGAAGGCCCGCGGGTCCGCCAGGAACCGGCGGGAGATCGGCTCGTAGATGGGATCCATGCGCAAGGCGAGATCCGTCGTCAGCATGGTGGGTGCGTGCTGGCGAGAGGGATCGTGGGGGTCCGGAACCGTGCCCATCGCGGACGGATCGGTCGGTGTCCACTGCTGGGCTCCAGCGGGACTGCGCGTGAGCTCCCACTCGTACCGGAACAGCACCTCGAAGAAGCCGTTGTCCCAGGCGATCGGATTGGTCGTCCAGGCACCTTCGAGTCCACTGGTGATCGTGTCGTCGCCATTGCCCGTGCCGAAGCTGTTCTTCCAGCCGAGTCCCATCTGCTCGATCGGGGCAGCCTCGGGCTCGGGGCCCACGTGGGCGTTCGGGTCGGCGGCCCCATGCGTCTTGCCGAAGGTGTGACCGCCTGCGATGAGCGCGACCGTCTCCTCGTCGTTCATGGCCATGCGCCGGAACGTCTCGCGGATGTCGCGTGCGGCCGCCAGAGGATCAGGCGTGCCGTTCGGTCCCTCCGGATTGACGTAGATGAGTCCCATCTGGACGGCCGCGAGCGGGTTCGCCAGCTGACGGTCGCCGCTGTATCGCTCGTCGCCGAGCCACGTCGACTCCGCCCCCCAGTTGATGTCCTCCTCGGGCTCCCACACATCGACCCGGCCACCCCCGAAGCCGAACGTGGCGAAGCCCATGGACTCGAGTGCGACGTTGCCGGCAAGGACCATGAGGTCGGCCCACGAGATCTTCCGGCCGTACTTCTGCTTGATGGGCCACAGCAGCCGACGCGCCTTGTCGAGGTTCGCGTTGTCGGGCCAGCTGTTCAGGGGTGCGAACCGCTGCGTGCCTGAGCCGGCACCGCCGCGACCGTCGCTGATCCGATAGGTGCCGGCGCTGTGCCATGCCATCCGGATGAACAGCGGTCCGTAGTGCCCGTAGTCCGCCGGCCACCACTCCTGTGACGTTGTCATGACGGACACGAGGTCTGCCTGGAGCGCACCGAGATCCAAGGTCCCGAACTCGGCGGCGTAGTCGAAGTCCGCGCCCATCGGGTCGGCCTCCGCCGGGTTCTGGTGGAGGATCCGCAGGTTGAGCTGGTTGGGCCACCAGTCCTGGTTCGACCGTCCGCCGGTGGGGTCGATTGCTTCGCTCGTCATGTCATGTCTCCCGTAGTTGCAGCACGTATCGGGCTGTCGGCCTAGAACGCGCGGATCGGCCGCACGAAGTTGGCGAAGCCCTTGTCCGATGGGGCGGGCGTGTAGTCGGCGTAGAAGTCCTGGACCCAGGATTGGCTCGGCGAGGCCTCGGACGAACTCCAGTAGCCGTGCAGTTGGAATCCGCCGACGATCCGCTGGCGCAGGAACAGGGCACGCAGTTCGTCCCGTGAGGGCAGGAACCAGTCGCTCCGCCCTCCGCCCCGATACGCCGTGACGGTCACGGCGGCGTCGGCCGTGCACACCGTCAGCATGGCTGCGGTGTTCGCCTTGCCTGTCCCGATCGCCGTCGCCTGCGTGCCGGGAACGGAATCGACGACGTTCGTGCACCAGTTCACGTTGACGTCACCGGTCACGCCGTTCCACGACGCCGGCGCGACTTCCAGGTAGCGGCCCCATGGCTGCTTGGTGCGCGCGGCGTAGTAGACCTTGCCGCGTCCAGGGCCGACGTCGCCGACGACACAGGAGCCACCCTTCGCGCACGGCTTCTTGTCCTTGCGCTCGCTCTTCTTGCACGTACCCGTACTCGAGTATCGGGCGAAGCCCGATTTCACGTTGACGCACTTCACCTTCGCCATCGGTGCCGGTGCTGCACTAACGGCTTGGGCGGGTGCCCCGGGAAGGACGAGACCCGCAGCCAGCAGGCCGAGTGACGCGAGGGCGCCGAGCGTCCTGGTGATGAGGGTCGTCGACACGGGCTCCCCTTCTCGCTGCTCGTCTGCCTGCGCACGACCGTACCTCCAAACTCGTTGCCGATGAAGGGGTCGAAGCGAATAGCCTGAGCGAATGGGTGCTCGTCGCGTCCTCGCCGCCGCCGCGTTCTCGTTGACGGCGCTCTCCAGTACTGGCTGTTCCTCCCAGGCGACCTCGTCCGACTGTCACAGCATCGTGGAGAGCGGCGAGCTGCCCGCCTGGGCGTCGACGGGCTTCAGCCAAGGCGCTCGCGTCCCGCACGTCATCGGAAGCGAGGGTCAGATCGCGGCCATCTACTTCGCAGGGTCACTCGTCGCGTCAACGAGCGCCGAGCCCGTGAACAAGGTGCTGTTCGTGCCCCGGGTCGCGTTGAACGGCCCAGCGCCGCTCAGCATCGACGCACGGCTGAACGGCACCGGCGACGTCGTGCACCGGGAGCGTGCGGATGGACCGGGCCCAGGCGTGCTCGACCTGCCCGAGCCGGGCTGCTGGCGACTGAGTCTTAGGTGGGGCGACCAGACCGACACGATGGACCTGGAGTACGCGGCTCCCTCGCACCCGCCCGCCCGACGCTATTGACCCGGGTCAGCCGAAGGCGCCGAGGACCAGT
This sequence comes from uncultured Actinomycetes bacterium, assembly GCA_963755335.1. Taxonomy (GTDB): domain Bacteria; phylum Actinomycetota; class Actinomycetes; order S36-B12; family S36-B12; genus UBA10649. The sequence goes on along the minus strand of CAVWJW010000008.1, from coordinate 102,025 downwards.
CCCATCGCTGTCAGGCAAACGATGTCCTGACCCACCTCGAGGATCCACACCTTGAGCGAATAGCCGCCGAACAGTCGGTGGCTCAACGAGGAAGCCGCGGCAAAGCCCACGCCCATCAACGCGCCGGTGGCTGCCCCCGCCGCCCAGCCCACGTCCTGACCGCTGGCACGCAGCAGTTCGATGATCGCCGCCAGCACCACCGCCTGTACGACGATGCCGACGATCGTGAGCGCGAACACGACGCCGATCGGCAGGCCACCCATGGGCATCTCGTCCGACGAGCGCCCCATCGCCCTCCACCACACCGGGAAGAACGTCTTTGGGCTGAACCACAGGAATCCGATGACGAAGGACACGACACAGGCCACGGCCACGGCCAGCCAGTTGATGTCGGCGAAGGGCATGGCGCATTGTCGTGGGTTGCCAGCCAAATGGGAAGGATTCCGAGGCCTTGGCCTTCGTGTGGCGTCGTCCTAGACTTGACGCCTTCGTGCCCGGTCTCGAGCAGGGTGCGCCAACGGGGGCCCGGCGGAAGGAGACGTCATGCGACCGATCTGGAAGGGCGCTGTCACGTTCGGGCTGGTGAACGTCCCCGTGCGGGTGTACGGCGCGACGGAGGAGCACGACCTCGGCCTCCACCAGGTGCATGACAAGGACGCCGGGCGGATCCGGTACCAGCGCAAGTGCGAGAAGTGCGGCGAGACCGTCGAGTACGCGCACATCGACAAGGCGTTCGAGGACGGCGGTCGCATGGTGGTCCTCACCGCCGAGGATCTTGCCTCCCTGCCGGTCGAGAAGAGCCGCGAGATCGAGGTGGTCGAGTTCGTGCCGAGCAGCGCGATCGATCCGATCCGCCTCGATCGCAGCTACTACCTCGAGCCTGACTCGAAATTCCCCAAGGCCTACGTGCTGCTGCGCCAGGCGCTCGCGCAGACGGAGCGCACGGCCATCGTGCGATTCTCGCTGCGGCAGAAGTCCCGCCTGGCGGCGATGCGCGTGTACGGCGAGGTCCTCCTGCTGCAGACACTCCTGTGGGACGACGAGGTGCGCACGGTCGACTTCGACGTTCCTGACGGCGACGTCCGGATCTCATCTCAGGAACTCGCGATGTCGGCGCAGCTCGTCGAGTCGCTCAGCAGCGAGTTCGACGCGAGCAAGTTCACCGACGAGTACCAGGTGCAGCTGCGCTCGCTCATCGAGGCGAAGCTCGAGCGCGGTGACGATGTCGACACGTCGACACTGTTCGCCGACGCTGCGGCCCCGGACGCCGGCGGCGAGGTGATCGACCTCATGGAGGCCCTGCGGCGCAGCGTCGAGCGGGCGGGAGGCACCGCAGCACCCGCCGCCCGGGCGGCGAAGCGCGCCCCCGCCAAGCGGACGGCGGCGAAGGTGGCCACCGCCAAGGAGACTCCCGCCAAGGGCACCACCAGCAAGCGCGCCAAGGCTGGCTAGGGCTCTCGCCGCAGTTCGGCCGGCTTCTTGTCCGGCCGCCAGCCGCGCCACGTCGGATGGCGCAGCTGACCGTCGGCCGTCCACTCGGCGAAGCGCACCTCGCCGACCCGAGTCGGGCTCACCCAGTGCACTCCGTCCACCGGCGGTGCATCGACGAACGGGCTGGTCTTGCGCCCCATCCGCGCCAGGTCGCGCTGCAACTGGTCCAGCTGCCCGTCGGAGAAGCCCGAGCCGACCCGGCCGACGTAGACGAGGCGACCGCGTTCGTCCGGTACTCCGACGAGCAGCGAGCCGACGGTGCCGTGCCGTTGGCCGTTGCCCTCGCGCCATCCGCCGACGACGACCTCCTGCGTGCGGACATGCTTGAGCTTGACCCACGAACCCGACCGCCTGCCCGGCTCGTATGGCGACGTGCGGCGCTTCGCCACCACACCTTCGAGATGGTGCGCGACGCTCGCCTGCAGGGCGGCTTGGAGATCGTGGTCGAACGCCGGCGGGACGTGCACGCGATCGCTCGACTGCACAAGGGAGCTCAGAAGCTCTCGCCGTTCGGCGTACGGCAGTCGACACGTCGAGGCACCGTCGATCTCCACCACGTCGAAGGCGACGAGGTGGGCGGGCACCTGGCGCGCCCGCGCCGGCGCATCGCTCGCCGAGGCCCCCAGTCGCGACTGCAGGGCGCCGAAGCTGGGCCGACCCTGGGCGTCGAAGGTCACGATCTCGCCGTCCAGGGTGATGTTGCGATGCACGGCGGCTCCGGCGGCAGCCGCCACGTCGGGAAACTCCGCGGTGATATCCCGGCTTCCACGGCTCCACAGTCGCGGCTGACCGTCGACCACGTCGACGATCACTCGCACGCCGTCCCACTTCATCTCGTACATCCAGTCGGCACCTGCCACCTCCGCTGGCGTGCCGGCTCGGGCGAGCATCGGCTCGACGGGCTGGGGGCGCCGATGGACCGGCACGGATGCGTCCGCAGGAGCCATGAGATGGATGAGCCAGTTCGCATTGTCAGCATCGCCGGTCTTGATCAACGCGATCCGGCGCGATCCACCCAGGCCCATACCCGCGGACCCGTGGAGGGTGGCGATGACCTCGCGGCCCTCGCGCCACTTCTCGACGTCGAGCGTCCCCCGATCCCAGATCTCCACGGCTCCGGCGCCGTACAGGCCAGGACGGATAGTGCCCTCGAACTGGCCGTACGCCATCGGATGGTCGTCGGTGCGCACCGCGAGGTGGTTCTGCTTGGGGTCGGTCGGCACTCCCTTGGGCAACGCCCACGAGGCCAGCACGCCATCGCGTTCCAGGCGCAGGTCGTAGTGCAGTCGCCGAGCATCGTGCCGATGAATGACGAAGGTGCGGCTGCCAGCGCGGCCGGCCGACTCGGGAATGCGGAGCTCGGGATCGTCGGGGGTGAGTCCGGCGAGCGGGTCGGGTCGCTCGGCGAGGGCCTGGAGCACCTCGGAGGCAGTCAGGTGCTGCAGGCCAGGGGCTGCCAGCTCCTGCCATGTTCGCGGCGCGGCCACCCACGGCATGGGTCGCCCCCGGAGGGAGTACGGCGCCACGGTCGTCTTGGCCGCGTTGTTCTGGCTCCAGTCGATGAGCACGCGGCCCTGACGCAGCGCCTTCTTCATGTCGCTGACGACCAGTTTTGGATGGCGCTGCTCCAGGGTCCGGGCGATGTCATGGGCGAGCTGCGAGACCGTCTCTGAATCGCGCCGGCCCGAGAGTCCCGCGTACAGGTGAATCCCCTTGCTCCCGCTGGTGACGGGGAGCAGGTGCAGCCCGATGTCCTGGCACAGGGACCGGGCCAGGAATGCGACCTCGACGCATTCCCCCAGACCCACGCCATCGCCCGGGTCAAGGTCCAGCACGAGCCGGTCGGGATGGCGCCGCGCGCCGCGGGGACCGAACTGCCACTGAGGAACGTGGATCTCCAAGGCAGCAAGCTGTGAGAGCCACACCAGCGTCGCGACGTCATTGACGATGGGGTAGTCGACCATGCCCTGGGAGTGCTCGATGCCGAAGCGCTTGACCCAGGACGGCGCCTTGGCCTCGAGGTTCTTCTGGAAGAACGCCTTGCCCGGTGAGTCCGCGGTGCCGACCCCGTCGACCCAGCGCTTGCGTGTCGCCGGCCGCCAGGCCGCATGGGCGATCAGGTGCGGCGCCACCTCAGCGTAATAGGCGATGACGTCGCCCTTGGTCATGCCCGTCTGCGGGTACATGACCTTGTCGAGGTTGGTCAGCGACAGTCTGTGGCCATCCAGCGACACGGCGACGGAGTTGGCGGCGTCCACGTCCCGATCCTCGTCAATCCCCTCCAGCGTGTCCGATTATCGCCGTGGTTCGCCCGCTCGGCTACCGCCTGCAGAACGCCTACAAAACCCTTCAAATCGCCCATCGACCTTGGTAGGGTCGCCGGGAAGTCGACGACGCCGGGCCGTCTCGGCGCAGGGGAGATGTGCTGATGACACGCATTTCGCAGTGGGCTGTCCGCCACCCATGGTTCGGGCTCGCCTCGTGGCTGCTCCTCATCGTGATCATCGGGGTGCTGTTCACGCAGTTCAAGGGCGACTACAACGACAACTTCAACCTGCCCGACTCGGAGTCGACCACGGCCCAGGACCTGCTCAAGGACCTGTCCGGAGGTGCCGGCACCGGGTCCGGGCTCGACGGCCAGGTGGTCTGGCGCGTCGACGCCGGCAAGGCGACCGACCCGGCGTCAGCCGCCGCGATGTCTGCCGTCCTCACCAAGGTCGCCGCACTGCCCAGCGTGGCGTGCGTCATCACGCCGTTCGGCGAGCCCGAGGGGCCCAGCTGCCCGCCGCAGCAGGGTCCCGGCGCAGGCCAGGCCGGCGCCGGCGCGGCAGGCGGCGGCCAGGCGCAGGCGCCGCAGCTGCCCCCCGATGCCCTCGGGCCGATGGCGCACTTCGGCCAGGCAGGCGTGAGCCCTGACGGTCGCGTCGCCTACGCCACCGTGAAGTTCGCCGGCGCCTCGTTCAGCGACCTGCCCACCGAGCAGGTGGCTTCAGCTCTGAACGTGATCAAGGCGCAGAACGGCCAGGACGGCATCACCGTGGGTGCGAACGGGATCTTCGGCTTCGTCCAGGGGGAGCCGCCCTCCTCCGAGAGCATCGGTGTCGGCGTCGCCCTGTTCATCCTGCTGTTCGCGTTCGGCTCGATCCTGGGCGCCTTCCTGCCCATCGTGTCGGCGGCCATCTCCGTCTCCGTGACGACCGGACTCGTGCTGCCGATCGTCGCCAACTACTTCTCCGTGGCGACCTTCGCGCCGTTCCTGGCGTCGATGATCGGCCTGGGCGTCGGCATCGACTACTCGCTGTTCGTCATCAACCGCTATCGAGAAGCGATGCGGCATGGCCGCGATCCGCGATCGGCCGCGCTGGAGTCGGTGCGCACCTCGGGCCGCGCCGTGCAGTTCGCCGCACTCACCGTGATCATCGCGCTGCTCGGCCTGTTCGTCATGCGGATCGAGTTCTTCAACGGCATCGCGGTCTCGGCGGCCATCACCGTGTTCATGGTGATGCTCGGAGCGCTGCTCCTGCTGCCCGTCGGTCCTCTCCCTCATGGGCAGCTGGGCCTTCGTCGGGCGCATGGCATGGATCACCGACGACGAGGCGATCCCCAAGCCTCGGCTCACCGGATTCCTGCATCTCGTCGGGCGGCTTCTTCGCTACGTGGGCTGGATCCTCTTCCTGCCGGTAACCATCATCGGCTGGCTCTGGCGGCGGATCGTGCGCCGGGGCAAGGCTCCGGACATCCACGAGCCGAGCGCGTTCGCCCGCTACGGCGAATGGCTGCAGCGCCGCCCGTGGCTCATGGCCACGGTCGCGCTCGTCGTCATGCTGATCTTCGCCGGTCCGGTCCTGCAGCTGCGCCAGGGCTTCAGCGACGACTCCGGCGCACCTCAGGGCAGCCCGGCACGCATCGCCTACGACCTGACGGCTGAGGGCTTCGGCCCCGGCGTCAACGGACCCATGTACGTCGCCGTGAAGCTGCCGGCCGCCGGCGATCAGGCCACCGTCGCGAAGCTGGCGACGGCCCTCAACGGCGACCCCGGCGTCGCGCTGGCCGCCGCCGCACCGGTGGGGCAGGACGCGACCGTCGGCGTCATCCAGGTCTTCCCCACGACCGCCCCGCAGGACGCGGCGACCACCGACCTGCTGTTCCACCTCCGGGAGACCGTCATCCCGCAGGCGATCGGCGGTTCCGGAGCCCAGGCGTTCGTCGGCGGGTTCCAGGCCGTCACCGTGGACTTCACCAAGGTCCTCAGCGACGCGCTGCCGTGGTTCCTGCTCATCGTCGTCGGGCTCGGCTTCGTCGCCCTGCTGTTCTTGTTCCGGTCGATCCTCGTGCCGCTGATGGGCGTGCTGTTCAGCCTGCTGTCGCTCGCCGCCTCGCTGGGCATCACGGTGGCGGTGTTCCAGTTCGGCTGGTTCGCCGGACTGATCAACCTCCAGAACACCGGGCCGATCTTCCCGTTCCTGCCGATCATGGTCTTCGCCATCCTCTTCGGGCTGTCCTGCGACTACCAGGTCTTCCTGGTCAGCCGCATGCACGAGGAGTGGCTGCACACCCATGACAACCACAAGGCGATCCGACGCGGCCTCGCCGGCTCGGGCCGGGTGGTGGCCATCGCTGCCCTGATCATGACCAGCGTGTTCGCCGCGTTCGTCCTCGGCAACGACGCGACAGTCAAGCTGTTCGCCGTCTCGCTGTCGTCAGCGGTACTGCTCGACGCCTTCATCGTCCGCCTGATCCTCGTCCCGTCCCTCATGACGGTGCTGGGCACGCGCAACTGGTGGCTGCCCGGCTGGCTGGACCGGATCCTCCCCCATGTGAGTGTGGAGTCCGAGGACGACATCGAGTCCGGCGCCTCCGAGATCGACGACATCGACGACCTCGACGCACCCGCCGAGGAGTCCGTCTCCCCCGCCTAGAACCGGGCATTAGCAAAACCCAAGGTCGTGGGACAACCCTGCGTATTGGCCTCCCCCAGCAGGGGGTGCCAGGGGTGTTCGGGGACTGAGGGAGTGAGTCATGACCACACGCAGGAATCGACGCTGGGGAGCGTCAACCGGTAACGAAGTGATAAGCGATCAGCAGGCCACGCGGGCCCGTCGCCGTCGAGGAACGCTGGTGACGGTGTTCGCGGTCGTGACGGCGACCGCGCTCGCGGGTGCGGTTGTGCCGGCCGTCGGCCTCGCACGGCAGGCAGCCGTGCTGCCCGTCCTGCCGTCGAGCACGCAGTTCGACGTCACGGGCTTCATCGAGAGCGCGACCGTCGACAATCCGAACAGCGCTCACTCCGGTGGCGTTCTGCAGGTGAACGGGCACACGATCGTCATCCCGAAGGAGACCATCGTCATCCTGCCGGCCAGCGCCCTCACGTGGCAGGAGCTGTTCACGCACGCTCCCGCGCCGTACACGGGAACGCAGACGGGCATGGCGCTGGCCGACAGCCCCAAGCCGCTGACCACCTACGAGGTCCACGTCGTGGGCAACCGAGTGGTCGATCCCAACGGCGTCAATGGCTGCACGAGCGCGGGCGGCTGCGATCGCATGATCGCCGGCATGGTCGATATGTCGCAGCAGGACCTCAACTCGGGCTCCGGCTACGTCAGCTTCATCGACTACGGCACAGGCGAGATGGAGGTCGGGGGCAAGCTCGGCGTCCAGGGCACGGGCGCCCGGGTGCGGATCAACGACCCAGCCGTCTCCACCAGCGGCTCCGGTGGCCGATACGGCCGGGCGATGTCACCCGACGACCGCTTCCAGGTCGACCAGGACAACCCGACCATCCTCGCGGAGACCGGGTTTCCGATGTGCATCCCGCGCACCGATCCCACGGGGGCGAACCCCGATGACCTGTGCCCGCAGAGCAACCGGCCCATCGTCAGCTCGCCGGTCGTGGACACGTCGGGCATCACGCCGCAGCCCAACACGCTGGTGGCCGGCGACTACTACCGCATCTTCCGGATGGACAGCCCGGCGAACGTCGACAGCAACCCCGGGCTGTGCCTTCGTCAGGCATGCGCTGACCCGCGCAAGCAGGCTCCGTTCGAGATCGGCGACTACGTGACGTTCGCGGGCAACCTCGTGAACGCGGCCAACCCGTACATCTCGGCGCACACCATCACGGCCAGCCTGGGCATCTACACCCAGCCCGGGATCGACCCGGCCTACCTGTCGGTCGACGTCTCGCTGATCGGCACCGGCGGGCTCACCGTCTTCGGTGCCGGCGAGGCTGCTGCTCGGACCCGGTTCGAGGGCATGGCCACGGACGAGACTCGGGCCATCCGGCTGTACGGAATCGACATCAACCCGAACACCGGTGCCACCAACGACCGCGACTGGGGATCGATCCTGCCCGACCTGGGCCCGCCCACGGGCGCCGTTCGGGGCCGCTGGCGCTTCCGCCCTCCGTGCACGGTCTCGGTGCCGACCACGAAGAACTGCTCTGGTCCGGCCGCTGGCCAATTCATTCCGCCCACCCGTGAGGTCCGTGCCGTCTACCAAGGCCTGAACGGTCAGGTCCCCGGCACCGCAGGAGCCAAGACGGCAGCGAACGGCATCTTCTACGGCCAGTACCACGCTCCGATCGGGGAGTACATCTTCCCCGAGAACATCCCGGGCTCGGCGATTCCCGAGAACAACTTCAACACCATTCCGTTCCTCGCCAATGGCGGCTACCAGTCGATTACCGGCGTCCAGGCCGGTGTGCTCGATCCATGGCCCAGCAACGTCATCCCGAACGCGGGAGTCTGCGCAACGGCGAAGATCGTCGGCGGACCGTTCTCGGTGGCCAGTGGGGCAAGCGTGCAGCTCTCGGGGTCGGTCAACGCCGATGCCACCGCACCTGTCGCGCTCAAGTGGACGGCAGGGACGACGCCAGGCGGCACGGATCTGAACGGTGCCCTCACCGGGGCGACCACCACGACACCGACGTTCAATGCGACAGGATTGGCCGCCACGACGTACTTCGTCGACTTCACCGCGACCAACCCGTGCGGTGCCTCGGTGGCATCAAGCACCATCCTGGTGAGCGCGACCCCGGTGCCGAGCATCAGCCCGATCCAGAACCAGACGGTGACGGCAGGCACGCCGGTGACCATCACGGCCACCAGTTCGTCTCTGCCGGCGCCGACCTGGGCGTGGGTGCAGACGGCAGGGCCGGCGAACCCACCGACGACGCAGACGCCATCTGCGGCGATCGCCCACGGGAACGTCATCGCTGAGCTTCAACCCGACGGTCGCGGGAACCTACACCTTCTCGGTGAAGGCCACCAATGCCAACGGCACCTCGCCCGCCGCAACGGTGACCATCACCGCGTCGACGGCGACAGCGGCCAACGTGACCGTGACCACCGAGTACCGCACCTCGAAGCAGAGGCTCATCATCACAGGGACATCAACCGATCCGGCCGTCGCGTCGATGAAGCTGCTGCCGTACCAGACGGAGTCGGGCACAACGTTCGACCCGGCGTCCCTCGGCAACAACCTCACGGTGTCGCTCGTGGCACCGGGATCGTTCACCCTCACGCTGGTGGGAGCACCGCCGCCCGCCTGCAACCTGGGTGGCACCTACGCGACGCCGTGCTCGAAGACACCGATCACCGTGAAGTCCCTCAATGCGAGTGCGCAGGTCATCGGGACAAGCGCACCGACGGCGATGCAGAAGATCCGCACCTGACCCCGCGGATCGAGTATCACCGATAGCAGTACCGGTGCTGCCGGGACGCAGGATCCTGTGTCCCGGCAGCACCGCACGAACAGGCCGAGCAAAGGAGAAGGCCATGCATGCGAACCGTCGCCTCGTCGCCTCGGCAGTCCTGACGACGCTGGTCATGCTTGGCGCACTTGCTCCGACCACCGCGGCGCAGGCTCGAGGCGGGAGCGGATCAGAGTCCGTGCAGGTCACCGCCACCTGCGGCAGGAGTGGCCCTCTCCCTCGTTCTTGCGTGATCGCCAGGGCCGCAGCGAGGCCGACTTCGTCCTCGACCAGAACCGCAACGGCCGCAGGTGGAAGCTGACGATGGCCCACAACGGCGCCCTCGTCGCCCATGCTGCGCGCACGACCAGGGCTCCCGGGGGCGTCCTGCGCTGGCAGGTCGTCACGGGCAGCAGCCTTGACAGCGTGAAGGTGACCGCACGGCGGGGTGGCACCGTCTGCACCATCGAGGGACGGATTCCCCCCTCCGGCGCACCTGAGCCCGGCACGTCTCCGAGCTCCACGCCGCCGCCTCCGTCCGGTGGCAGCGGCTCGGCCGTCGACGTCGTCGAGGTGAGCAAGTGCTACACGAACGCCACGAAGACGACCGGCGGCGAGCTGCTCATCAAGGCGAGCAGCTCGGATCCCAACGCCACACTGCTCGCCTACCGACCCGACGGCACCCTGATCGGTGAGGTGCAGAACGGTGGCGGAAGTCGCTACGGCGGGTCCGTGATGCCCTACCAGAAGAGCGACCCCGGCACTGTCACGGTGCGCAGCAGCTCAGGCGGCAGCGTCACCGTGCCGACCGGCCCCTTCCAGCTCTGACAGCCGGGCGGCCAACGGGCCTCCGTCAGGCGTGGGCGCGGACGGCATTGCGAACGGCCGCCTTGGCCTCGTACATCGCGATGTCGGCTCGATGCATCCACGACTCGAGGTCCTCGCCCGGCGTCAGCTCGGCGCCACCGATGCTGACTGTGACCGTCTCCGCCTCGCCGAAGTCCGTGTCGAACACGAGGCCCCTCAGCTTCTCCGCGAGCAGGACTGCATCCGCGATGGTGCAGTGCCGCATGAGGATGACGAACTCCTCGCCGCCCCAGCGGAACAGGACATCAGACGCGCGGAGGCTTTCGAGGAGGAGTTGGGTCAGCTGGACGAGCACGCTGTCGCCGATCTGGTGCCCGTGGGTGTCGTTGACGTCCTTGAAGTGGTCGATGTCGAGCATGAGCAGCGACAAAGCCGGTCCGTGCCGGCGCGCCTCGGCAAGATCCGCGGAGAAGGGCTCCTCGCCCGGCCGGCGGTTCCACACGCCGATGAGAGGGTCCGTGATGGCGAGCAGGTTCAGCTCGTCCTCGAAGTGCCGCTGCTCGCTGATGTCGCGCGTGACCCCGAGGATCTGCACCACCTGGCCGTTCGCATCCACCTGCGGGATGACTTGGAGCTCCCCGATCATGATGGAGCCGTCGTTGCGGCAGTACTCGCGCTCGCCGCGGTAGATCGGCGGCACCTTCCCCTCGTTCATGGCTGCGTACAGCTTGCCGAAGTAGTCGGTGACCTGGGCTGCCGAGTCGGGCGGGTGGATCTGGTCGAGCGCCTGAGCGGCCGCCTCCTCGGGCGTGATGCCACGTACGCGCATGACCGACGGGTGCGCCGTCGGCAGCGTGCTCGAGGGTTCCCTGCGCGCTCACCTAGCGAAGGACTCCGTCTGAGCCAAGGACACGGTGCCGGAGCACGAAGTCCTGTCCCTCCTTCACTGTCAGCGCCACATGCCGCTGCATCGCCTCCCTGTCGTCGGGATGGACGCACTCCTGCAGCGCCTCAGGGGACGGTGTCAGGTCCTAAGGAAAACGCCCGAAGATCTCATACGTCTGTGCGGACCACCACATCTCGCCCGTCGACATGTCGAGAGCCCAAGCCCCCACCCGCCCAAGCTCCTGGGCAGCGGCGAGCAGATTAGGCTCGCTCCATACGTCACTCATGCCGGCCCACCTCACATTCGCGCTCAGGGGAGCGCTAGCCCCCGCGTCCTCACCCGACCAGTGCCGGGCGGCCCAGCAGGTAGCCCTGGCCGAGAACCGCGCCCAGCTCCAGCAGCGCGTCCCGCTCTCCCTCCGTCTCGACGCCCTCGGCGACGACCGCGAGTCCCATCTTCTCGGCGAAGTCGAGGAGCATGCCGGCAACCGCCGCTCGGGTCGGGTCGACGTCGACTCCGCGGGTGATGCCGATGTCGATCTTGATCACATCGGGGTGGAGATCGAGGATGTGCCGCAGGCTGGCGAAGCCCGCTCCGGTGTCGTCGACGGCGATGCGTGCGCCCGCCTCGCGCAAGGGCGCGAGGGCACGGTTCAGCGAGAAGTAGTCCTCGACCGGGGCATGCTCGGTGAGCTCGATCACGATACGTCCCCACGGAAGGTCCTCGTTCAGGAGGTCATCGACGTGGCTGATGATCGTGGCCGGCGAGAAGTTCAACGACACTGACCCCGTGGCAGCGCGGATAACGCTCGCAGCCTTCCGCGCTGCTGCTAGTTCGAGCTCCGCAACGAGGTCCACTTCCAGGGCCGCGGCGAACCACCCAGCCGTGCTGCCGAGCTGGTCGTCGGGGAAGCGGGACAAGGCCTCGGCACCCACGACGCGCCCGTCCCGCATGTCGATGATGGGCTGCATCGCGATGCGGAGGCGGTCGTGGTCGATCGTTTCGCGGATGATCGACCGGATCTCGGCATGGTCCCGCGCCACCTGCGAGAAGTCCGGCTCGAAGAGCCCCAGTCGGGTGCGTAGCCAGGCACGACTGCGACGCAGTTCCTTGTAGGCGTTGCGGTTGATGAGGAGGTTCCGCACCCGGAGCACGAGCTCCGTGGCGTTGAACGGTTTCGTCAGAAAGTCATGTGCGCCAAGGCTGAGCGCGCGTTCGACGCTCTCGCTCGAATCGTCGGCCGTCACGACGATGACCGGCAGGTACGTCCCAGCGGCCTCGCGCTGGATCACCTCGAGCACTTCGAAACCGCTCATGCCGGGCATGCGCAGATCCAGCAGCACCAGGTCCGGATCCGATTCCCGCAGGACCTCTTGCGTGAGGGTGGGGTCCTGCACCTCGATCACGTCGGGCAGTCCCGCGCGCCCGAGGATTCGCCGCACGAGCTCGGTGTTGGCCGGGTTGTCGTCGATAACCACCACGCGACTGTCGGACACCCCCGCGAGCACATGCTCGATTCCGTTCACGCCGGGCCCTGCCCGTTCGGGTCGTCGACCCAGGCCAGGACATCATCAACGTCCAGCGGCTTCGTCAGGAGACCATCGGCCCCCAGGAGCTCGAGGCGGTGCCGCACGTCGATCGACGCGTCGGCGGTGACGATCACGACCGGGACGTGGGCGGTCGCGGGGTTCAGACGGAGGCGGCGCAGCACCTCGTCGCCGGAAAGGTCGGGCAGGTGCAGGTCGAGAAGAATGAGGTCCGGAGGTTCGGCCAGCGCAAGCTCAAGGCCCGGGGCACCGCGCTCGGCCATCGTCAGGGTCGCATTCGGTCGCAGCCCCAGGATTCTGTGCATGAGGTGCTGGTTCGCGGGGTTGTCCTCGATGTAGATGACCCGCCGCGCTGCCCCGCGACTGGCCATCGAGGTCATCGGGATCGGTAGGTCCATGGGCGCGGCCGGCTCTGCGGACGGCAGTACGAGGGTGAAGGTCGAGCCGACGCCTTCGCGCGAGGACACCTCCACGCGACCGCTCATCACGCGAGCAAGGGCGTCCGCGAGCATCAGGCCGATCCCCGTCCCCTCGACGGCAGACCGTTCGGCGCCGAGCCGATCGAACGGGCGGAAGAGGCGACTGAGGTTTTGCTCCGCGATGCCGATGCCGGTGTCAGTGACCCGGATGGCGACCAGGCCGTCAAGCGATCGATCGCAGGCCACCGCGACGGAGCCACCCGGCCGGTTGTACTTCACGGCGTTGCTGAGGAAGTTGAGCAGGACCTGGATCACGCGCTGGCGATCGGCCCACACGCTCACGTCGCAGCCGGAGGCGTCGAGCGGAGCGATGCTCACCCCGGCGCTGCCCGCGAGGGGCCGCACCAGGTCGAGTGCCTCCGACACGGCGTCCGCGACACCGACCGATTCCATCGACAGCGTCAGGCGTCCGGCTTCGATGCGCGAGATGTCGAGGATCTCGCTGACGAGGTCGAGCAGGTGCCGTCCACCCACCCGGATGTGCTGTACCGCCTCCTGCTGCTCCTCGGTCAGTGGGTCCATGGCGAGTAGTTGTGCGAAGCCGAGCACCGCATTGAGCGGGGTACGGAGCTCGTGGCTCATGCGGGACAAGAACGCAGTCTTGGCGATGTTCGCCTCAAGGGCCTCGTTCCGGGCCTCCTCGTACCTGGCGGCCAGTTCGACGGCCTGACGCTCCGAGTCGGCGAGGGCCAGCTCCGCCGTCACCTGCTCATTGACGTCGCGAAGGCTGCCCACTCTCGAGGTGAGTTCACCGGCGGCGTCGAGGACCGGTCGGGCAGTGACCTCTGCCCACCTCAGCGAGCCGTCAGCTCGCCGGTAGCGCGCTCGGTAACTCACCCGCTCGCCGGAGTTGACGGCCGCGCTCGCCTGCCGGACGACCGGCACATCGTCGGCCTCGATCATGGACATCACGTGTCGTCCGACGATCTCTTCGGGCGACAATCCGAGGACGTCACGGACCGATGGGGAGACCCACTGGACAACTGCCTGTGAATCGCCCTGGAAGACCACGTCCGAGGCGTTCTCGGCCAGGAGCTGGTAGCGCGCCTCCGATGTGGCCAGCGCCTCGGCCGCCAGCGCCTTGTCAGTGACGTCTCGCCACGTCAGACTCAGGCCGTCCCCCGTGCGCAGCCCGCGGAAGTCGTAGTGACGCACCTCCCCGTCGACGTCGCTCCTGAGGGCGACATCCTCGAGGATCAGCGGAGCCCCCGTCTCGACTGTGGTGACGTACTGGTCGAACAGCCCGGACGTTCGCTGGCCCGGGAAGCGTGCCAGCAGGCGACTGCCGATGAGCCCATCGCGCATGGATCCGAGGTACTCCGCCGCCGCCGCGTTCGCGTCGACGTACACGAAGTCGACGATGGAACCGTCCTCGCGCACCGCCTCGAGGAACACGTGCCCGTCGAGCTCGGCGTCCATGGCCGCCCGGAAGCGATCGCGCTCGACCTTCGTCAACGCCTTCCGCCAGGCGGCAACCCGTCCCACGACCTGCCCCGCGTCGTCGAGAACCGGCTTCACGAGGATGTTCATCCACGTGTAGCTGCCGTCAGCGTGGCGCAGCCTGGCCTCGAAGCCGCCGGAGTGGCCCTTGCGCACCCGCGCCTGGGTGGCGGCCACCTGTGCCAGTTCGTCCGGATGGACCAGATCGCGGAAGGGCTGGCCCACGAGCGCCTCGGGATCCCAACCCATCGCCTCGGTGATGGACGGTGAGACCCACTCGAGGACGCCGTCATTGCTACCGAGAGCCACCACATCGGAGACGTTCTCGGCGAGCAGCCGGTAGCGATCGGTCGCGACTCGTTCAGCCGTGACATCGACAATCTGGGAGATGAAGTAGTCGACAGCGCCCTCGGACGTGCGCACGCACGCAACTGCGAGATCTCCGAACACGACAGACCCATCGGGCTTCAGATACCGCTTGGCGAGCCGGTAGCTGTGCCGCCCTCCCTCGAGGATCTCGTCGACGAGCGCAGCATCGACGGCGACATCCTCGGGGTGCGTCAGCTCCTGCCAGGTCGAGGCGCGCAACTCCTCCTCGGACCTGCCCAGCATCTCGCAGAGGGCAGGATTCACGACGAGGAACGACCCGTCCGGGGCAACGAGGGCCATCCCGATCGCCGACTGATCCATGGCGACGCGGAACACGCCTTCGGGCACGGACGGCTCGCTCGACGCATACGAGCCGAAGCCACCCTGAGCAGGCAGGTCCACGGGTCACACGCTGCCACAAACGAGCCCGGGTTGGCGGTTGCAACCACGACCGTTTGCCTGCCGCGAGCGAGGTGGAGGATCGTGGGCATCGGGGAGCCATGAACCGCAGACCTCTGCAGTTGGACGAACCCCACTCAGCATCCCGGCGAGCCGCTATCGCAGGGGTTGCTGTCTCGGGGCTGTGTCTCCTTACGGCCGTGGTCGTAATGCGGTTCCCGGGCGAGCAACCGCGGGTGACCCACGCACCATCCCCCTGAGCATCGTCGTTACCGGTGTGGGGGCGCTCTGCGTCGCCGTCTGGACGCTGGCGATCCCCACAGTCGTGTCCGCCTTCATCGGCGACGGTGCCATCACCGGGCTCGCTGGTGGCCTCGATCAGCTACTGCTCGCCCTGACAGTGACGGGACTGATCGTCATCGTCGTCGGAACCCGCAAGCGTAGCGCGATCAGCCGCTGGACCACAGGTGTCGCGGTCCTCTCAGTCGGTGAGGCGATCGTCAATCTCGGCGTCGAGAGGTACTCGATCGGCTGGTACGACGACGAGCACGGTGAACGCTACGTATCCAACGTGGTCTATTCGTGCGCAAGTGTGCACGTCGGCGACACGCTCGTGGCCGTACGGCGTCGCGGACCAGTGGATCTCGATTTCAGTGTTCTCCCTCAACGAGGTCATCGACGTCATCGGTCCGGCCTGAGCCACGTCCGCCGCGCCGCGAGTGGTGAGTTGTCGCTCGGCTACGTCGAGGACCGACAGTCTTTGCCGTTACGACTCCTGAGCCGCGTCAGCGTACTGCGCGCGCAACTCACGCTTGAGGATCTTCCCGCTGGGGTTCTTGGGCAGGTGGTCGGCGATGATGACGACCTTCGGGGTCTTGAAGCCGGCGAGCACCGATCGAGCGTGCTGCACCACCGCGTCGGACGTGAGCGTCGCGTCGGGCTTGGGCACGACGACGGCGGTCACGGCCTCCACCCACACCGGATGGGGCACGCTGAACACGGCGACCTCGGCCACCCCGTCGAGCAGGTAGATGGCCTCCTCGACCTCGCGGCTGGCCACGTTCTCGCCGCCCGTCTTGATCATGTCCTTCTTGCGATCGACGACGTACAGCCTGCCCTCGTCGTCGAAGTAGCCCAGGTCGCCGGTGTGGAACCACCCGTTCCGGAACGACTCGGCGGTCTTCTCGTCGTCCTTGAAGTAGCCGAGGGTTGCCTGCGGACTGCGGTGCACGATCTCGCCGACCGTACGGGCGGGCACCGGCACATCGTCATCGTCGACGATCAGCGTCTCGACGTTGCACGCCGGACGACCGGCCGACCCGGCATGGCTCATCTGCTCGTCCGGGCCGAGGATCGTCGCCAGCGGTGCCATCTCGGTCTGGCCGTAGAAGTTCCACAGGCGCAGGTGCGGCAACGTCGACTGGATCTCGCGAAGCACCTCGACCGGCATCGCGGACGCGCCGTAGTACCCCTTGGCCAGCTGGCTCAGGTCTGTGGTGGCGAAGTGCGGACTGCGCAGCAGGGAGATCCATACCGTCGGCGGAGCGAAGAACTTGGTGACGCCCTCGTTCTGCATCGTGCGCAGGACGTCCTCGGGCGCCGGTCCGGGCAGGATCACGCTCGTGGCGCCGAGGTACACGTCGGGGCCGAGGAAGCAGTCCAGCTGCGCGCAGTGGTACAGCGGCAGGGTGTGCAGGTCCACGTCGTCGGCGCTCATGCCGCCGTCGATGATGCAGCTGACGAACTGCCACATCAGCGAGCGGCTGCTGAGCAGGGCGCCCTTGGGCCGCGACTCGGTGCCGGACGTGTACATCAGGCGCAACGGATCGTCGTCTCTCACGAGAACACTCGGCGGGGTCGCGTCGCCCTTCGTCCAGCTGTCGACATCGGTCCAGCCCTCCGAGGCCGGGGCACCGGTCATCGGGATCACCGCGCAAACGTCGATCGGCTTCGGCAGGTCGGCCATCGCCTCGAGCGCCGTCGGCAGGAGGGCGTCCTCCACGACGAACGCGGACGCCTCGCTGTGCTCGAGGATGAAGGCGATCTCGCCTGCTCCGAGCATGAAGTTGATCGGGACGAGGAGCACGCCCAGCCGCGCTGTCGCGAACGACAGCACGGGGAACTGCCAGCAGTTGTGAGACGAGGATCGCGAGCCGGTCGCCCTTGACCAGGCCCTCAGCGGCCAGGGCGGCGGCGGTTGCGTCCACCGCCCTGTCGAGCTCGGCGAACGTCAGTCGGACGTCGCCGTCGATGATCGCTGTCTTGCGGGGCACCCGGGCAGCGGTACGGCGCGGGATGTCGCCGATCGAGTGCGTCCGCGCCTGCGCGACGACGCCTGGATCAGCGCTCACGACACCCGTGAGGTCGCATGGGTGTTGATGAAGTCGCGGACGACCGGATAGATCTCCGCCTGCCAGCGCGAACCGCTGAACACGCCGTAGTGCCCGACGCCCGGGGCGAGCAGCTCGGCGCGCATGTGTTCCGGGATGCCCGTGCACAGGTCGTGCGCGGCCCGGTTCTGCCCAGGCGAGCAGATGTCGTCGTTCTCGCCCTCGACGGTGAGCAGGGCCGTGCGGCGAGATGGCACGCGGGTCGACTCGCTGCCCACGCCAGAACATCTCGCCCCTGGGAAGCAGCTGCCGCTGGAAGACCTGGTCGACGGTGTCGAGGTAGAACTCCGCGAAGACGTCCATGATGGCGCCGTACTCGTCATAGAAGGTGCGGACGGTCGCGGCCTCCTCCATGTCGCCGCTGACAAGGGCACGGTAGGCATCCAGGTGCCGGCGCACGTGCCGACCCGCGTTCATGGACATGAAGGCGCTCAACTGCAGGAAGCCCGGGTAGACGCGTCGACCCGCACCCGGGTAGCTGCCCGGCACGGTGTGGATGAGGTACTTCTCGAAGTAGCTCAGCGGCTTGTCCATCGCGAACTCGTTGATGCGGTTCGGGTTGATGCTCGTGTCGATCGGACCGGCGATGAGCGTCAGCGACGGCGGCTGCGCGGGGTCGTCCTGCTGCGCCAGCAGGGAGACCGCGGCGAGCACCGGAACGGCGGGCTGGCAGACCGCCAGGACGTGGGTGTCGGGGCCGAGCTCGCGGATCTCGAGCATGACGTGGGCGATGTAGTCCTCGAGCCCGAAGCCGCCCTTGTTGACCGGCACGTCGCGTGCGTTGTTCCACGTCAGGACGTGCACGTCGAAGTCCGACAGGAGGGACTTGACGGTCGGCCTGATGAGCGTCGCGAAGTGCCCCGACAGCGGACCGACGATGAGGACGCGCGGCTGGTCGAGCTCGACGGACTTGCGGAAGTGGATGCGGGTCGCGAACGGGCTGAACGATGTCTCGCGCTCGGTGACGGTGTACTGCTCCGCGTCGACCCACACCGAGTCGATTCCGAAGGAGGGCCGGTCGTGCGTGGCGCGCATCGTCGACATGACCTCGGTGGCCGCCCACGCGTGGCTGAATCCCGGCTTGCTGCGGACGCCGCTCGGCAGGGCGCGCAGGGTTCGGGCGAGGGCGCCCGACGTGGAGAGTGCGGGCTGGGCGGCCCATCGGCTGATCTCGTACCCGGCGTAGAGCATCGTCATCCCAATCAGCCGCTGCAGTGGTCCCGTTCGGGGGAGTATAGGTCCTGAGCGCCACATAACGTAAGGTGTTCCAAGTATTGGATTTCCACGCAATTCCCCCTTCCCTCGTGGAGGCGCCGTGACTGACCTCGCCTCGGTCGACCCCGCTCCGTCAGCCGGCAGCAGTCGGGCCGGAGTCACCTCGCTCGTCGGCCTGGCCAAGGGCGTTGGTCGCGCGGTCGCGCAGCCCGGCCCGCTCACCCGACAGGTCACGCAGCTGGCCGTGAACATCACCTCCGTCGCCCTCGGCACCTCCGACCTCGACCCGGGCCCCAAGGACCGGCGGTTCAGCGACCCGGCCTGGCGCTCGAACCCCCTGTATCGACGGTGGATGCAGGGGTACGTCGCGCTGGCCGACTCCCTCGACGCACTGGTCGACGAGCTCGACGAGACCGACACCGACTGGCGCGACGTCGAGAGGGCGCGATTCGCCGTGGGCGTCCTTTCGAGCAGCATCGCCCCGACCAACTTCCTCCCCGGCAACCCGGCGGCGCTGAAGGTCGCGTTCGACACGATGGGCCGCAGCCTGGTGCGTGGCGCCCGGAACTTCGTCGACGATGCCCGGCACAACGGCGGCTTCCCCTCGCAGACGGATCGAAGCGCCTTCGTCGGTCGGCACGGACCTCGCGATCACGCCCGGCTCGGTGGTCTTCCGTAACGAGGTCCTCGAGCTCATCCAGTACTCGCCCAGCACCGACGAGGTGTTCGAGCGCCCGCTGCTGGTGATCCCTCCGCCCATCGGGCGCTACTACTTCCTCGACCTTCGCCCTGGCCGCTCCTTCGTCGAGTACGCCGTCTCACGCGGGCAGCAGGTCTTCATGATCAGCTGGCGCAACCCGACTCCCGAGCAGCGCGAGTGGGACGTGGACACCTACGCCGCGGCAGCGAAGGAATGCCTCGAGGTCGTCAAGGAGATCACCGGCAGCGACGACCTCAACTCCCTGGGATTCTGCGCGGGCGGCATCCTCCAGACTCTGCTGCTCAACCACCTCGCCGCCACTGAGGACTCGTCCATCCACAGCGCCTCCTACGCAGTGACCCTGCTCGACTTCCACGAGCGGGCCCCGCTGGGCGCGTTCTCGGCGACTCGCCTGCTGGAGATGGCGAGCGGTCGGTCCGAGCGCGAGGGCATCCTGTCCGCGGATGCGCTCGCCATGATCTTCAACCTCATGCGCCCCGACGACCTGGTCTTCAACTACGTGGTCAGCAACTGGCTCATGGGTAAGGACCCGCCGGTGTTCGACATCCTGGCGTGGAGCGTCGACGGAACGAACCTGCCGGCAGCCCTCCACCATCAGCTGCTCGACGTCTTCCGCGACAACCTGCTGTGCGGCGATGGCGAGATGACCGTGCTCGGTTCCCCCGTTCGGCTCGAGCTCCATCACGGTGCCGACGTTCGTGACCGGAGCAGTGACCGACCACCTCACGCCATGGACAGGATGCTTCCGCACGGTCCGGCTGCTGTCCGGTCCCACGACGTTCGTCCTGAGCAACGCCGGGCACATCGCGAGCCTGGTCAATCCGCCCGGAAACCCCAAGGCGTCCTACTTCACCGGCGACGACCTCGACGGCGATCCGCAGGAGTGGCTCGCGACGGCGACGAAGAACACCGGGTCGTGGTGGGAGGCGTGGGCGGACTGGATCAGCGAGCGCGCCGGATCGAAGGTCGACTCGCCGGGCCACGAGGGCAGCTCGGCCCACCCGCCGCTGACGCAGGCGCCGGGTCTCTACGTGCGGGACCTGCAGCCCTGACGGCTACTCGAAGCACATGACGACCATCTCGGCGACGCACACCGGCCGGTCGGATCCCTCCATCTCGACGATCACCTTCGACACCACCTGTGTGCCCTTGGCCCCGCGCTCGACGCCCGCGATCTCCACCAGCCCGCGGATGCGCGAGTTCACCGGGGTCGGCGCGGGAAAGCGCACCTTGTTGAGCCCGTAGTTGAGCATCAACTGGAGCCCTTCGATCACGTAGACCTCCGCGATGAACATGGGGACATGCGCCATCGTGAGGAAGCCGTGCGCGATGGTCGCACCGAAGGGTCCCTCCGCCGCCCTATCGGGATCGGTATGGATCCAGTAGTGGTCGTGAGTGGCGTCGGCGAACAGCGAGATCTCGTCCTGCGTGATCTCGTGCCATTCGCTGTAGCCGAGCGGCTCGCCGACTGCGGCCTCGACCTCGGCCAGACCATTGAAACGGCGCATGGCGACCTCCCTCATGCTGCCCGGAAGGGCGACTCACCGACCGTAACCACCACCGGGCCGTCGCGCCACCCACTCGGGAATGACACCTTGTCGGGCGAGTGCCACGGCATTACAGTCGATCGATCCCAAGTGGCAGGGGGCCGTGATGACCGTTCCCGTCGACGCCGTGACCGCTATCCACAATGCGTTCCGTGCGGACATGACCCTTATCGACTCAGCGGCGCTCGCGTCGGCCCGTGGGCGGCCGGGGCTCGAGGAGACCGTCGAGCGCTTCCGCTTCTTCAACGAGGTTCTCGAGTGGCACGCCCACGGCGAGGAGGTGGCCATCTTCACCGCGTTGGAGGAGGTCGCACCCGAAGTGGCATGGGCCTACGACCAGGACCATCGGGGGCTCGATGCAGCCTTCGCCGAGCTGAACCGTTCGGTCTCCGTGCACGACCCGCTCGAGACGGCCCGAGCGACCGCAGCCTTCAAGTTCCATCTCGACCTCCACCTGTTCAAGGAGGAGCGACACGTCTACCGCCTGATCCAGGAGCGCATCGCGATGCCCGATCAGGGCAAGGCCGTCGGGTTGATGGCGCAGTCCGTGCCGCCGGACAGGTTTCCCGAGGTCATCGCGTGGATGTTCCCGCTCATCGGTGACGACGACCGGGAGAACATGACACGAATCTGGAGCATGGTGCTCCCCGCCCCCGCGTTCACCGGGGCTCTGGCGCTGATCCGCCAGGCCATCGGCGACGACTATGCCGAGCTCCTTCGTCGCATCCCTGATCTGCCCAACCCCTGAGCGGTAGCGACATGGACGCCAAGCAGAGGACGGATACCGCCGCATGGGAGGAGCTTCACAGCGCGCTGCCTGACCCCGGCGTCGCCCGGCGCCGAGGACACACTCGTCGAGCGTGAGTTCACCGCCCAGTTCCACTGGTACGACCAGCAGGCACGGCGGACTCGGGTCGGCTACCAGTCGCTGCGCGTCGGGGCCCTGGTCGTGGGGGCGGCCGTCACCGTCCTGGCCGCATCCGCCGCCCCGCCGGCGCTGACAGCGTCACTGGCCGCCGCCGTCGTCGTGATTGAAGGAGTGCAGCAGGTGTTCCAGCTCCAACGGAACTGGATCTCCTACCGGCGCTCCGCCGAGGGTCTTCGCCTCCAGTGGTTCCGCTATGCCGCCCGTCTGGCTCCATATGACGACCCCGGCACCCGATCCGCGCGACTCGGGCATGCGCTGGAGGAGGTCACGTCGATGGAGACAACGGGATGGGCAAGGACGATGCGGTCGTCACCGAGCAAGTCGATCAGCGCGCACTGAACAGCCGCTCGATGCGCCGGTCGGGCACCAGCCACATCGCTGCCACCACCACGTAGAGGACCAGTGAGATGACCGGGTTCACCAGGGCAAGAAGGATCGCGACGGTGTAGATGATGGGTGACGACTTGCCCTTGAAGTCGCGCCCGAGCGCCAGCGAGAGCGCCGAGTCCGGGCCTTCGACATGGAGGATCACCGACTGCAGCACGTAGTACGCGACGCCCGCGAGCAGCAGGACGAGCCCGTAGGCGATGGTCGGGACGGTGGCGGCGTGGTTCTCCCCCATCCAGCCGGTGGCGAACGGGAGGAGGGACAGCCAGAACAGCAGGTTCAGGTTGGCCCAGAGCACGCCACCGGTGATCCGCGTGGTGGCCTGGAACAGGTGATGGTGGTTGTTCCAGTAGATGCCGAGGTAGATGAAGCTCAGGACGTAGGTGAAGAACACCGGCACGAGGGGCTCCAGGGCCGCCCAGTCGGATCCCTCGGGCGGCCGGAGCTCCAGCACCATGATCGTCATGATGATCGCGATGACAGCGTCGCTGTACGCCTCGATCCGGCTCTTTCCCATGGCTGGACCCTAGACGGACCAGCGCTGTGCGCACGCGCTACCGGGCTGAACTCCGGCGAGGAGCAGGTGCACATGACGACGAATCCTCTGGCGATGGTCGTCTTCGGACGTCGCCAGCGCGTCTGCCCCGTAGCCACACTCCATCAGGGCCCCCTCGAACGCCGTCCTGCTCGTCGAGGCGAGGCTCAGATCGATCTCGCCCTGCCGGATCGCCGAGCCGACCGCCGAGGCGAGGAGCCTGCGGAACGCTGCATCAGTCCGGTCGACGGCCTCCTGGGCGGATGCCTGGCTGGACGTCAGGAGGTCGGCGGCGTGCGGGGATGCATGGACGAGGCCGAAGACGCGGGAGAACTTGCTCGACAGGATGCCGGCCAGGCGCTCCTCGAGCGGATCGGGCGAGTTCGCCGCTGCGTGCGCATCCGCCAGGACCGCGTCGAGGACAGTCTCAACAACGGCGATGAAGACGGCGTCCTTGTCGTCGAAGTAGGCGTACAGGGTCGGCTTCGCGACGGACGCCTCTCGCGCCAGCAGGTCCATGGACGTCCGCCGGTAGCCGTACGCGGAGAACAGGACGGTCGCCGCCTTCACGATCCGTTGCCGACGGTCAGGGTCGAGGGCCAACGGATCAGTCCCTTCTTTGACGATTTGAACCAATATTACTATTCTGGTTCATATGGTAGAACAGCGACACATCCTGGTCACGGGCGCCACGGGCTTCATCGGCTCCCACATCGTCAAGGACCTTCTGGCATCCGGCGACCGCGTCAGGGGAACCGTACGCTCGCTGGCGAAGGCTGACTCGTACCAGCATCTGCTGGCCCTCCCCGGTGCCGAGCGGCTGGCCCTCGTCGAGGCCGACCTCAACCAGGCCGCGTCATTCACCGAAGCCGTCGCCGGGGTCGACGCCGTCATCCACACGGCCAGCCCCTACGTGCTGGACGTAGCCGATGCGCAGCGTGACCTCGTGGACCCGGCCGTCGACGGCACCCGGAGCGTCCTGGCTGCGTGTGCGAACGAGCCGTCGGTGAGGCGCGTGGTGCTCACCTCGTCGTTCGCCGCGGTCACCGACGAGCCGGAGGGTGATCATGTACTGACGGAGTCGGACTGGAATACGAAGTCCTCGCTGACACGCAACCCGTACTACTACTCCAAGACGCTGGCTGAGCGAGCCGCGTGGGACTTCATGGCGGCCGAGCCGCGCGGCTTCGATCTCGTCGTCATCAATCCGTTCCTCACCATTGGTCCGGCCCTCGGACCCGGTCTCAACACCTCCAACCAGGTCTTCGTCGACCTCACGACCGGCACCTACCCCGGCATCCTGTCGCTGGCCTTCGGCCTCGTTGACGTGCGTGACGTGGCGTCAGCGCATATTCAGGCGCTGCGCACCGACGCCGCCAGCGGACGCTACTTGTGCGCCGGCGAGGTCGTTCCGATGCGCGACCTCGTGGGCATCATGCGCAACTGCCTGCCCCCGCAGGTGAAGCTGCCGACGCGCTCCCTCGACAACGCCCTCGGCACGCAGGTCGTCAAGCTCGCGTCCTACCTCCAACCCCGCGGGGTCGGCAGCTACCTCCGCTCGCACCTGGGACGGGTACCCCGCTACGACACCACGAGGATCCGAACCGAACTCGGCGTGGAGTTCCGGCCGGCGGATCAGTCCGTCCAAGACACCGTTGCGGACCTGGTCGCCCTGGGCCGCATCTCCGTTCCGGCGGCGTGAGGGCCCTTCAGTAGCTGCGCAGCTCGATGACGTTGCCGTCCGGGTCACGGATGTACAGGCTGCGCGCGTAGCCCTGAGCGCCGAACAATCCGTCGGTGGGACCGCTGGCCACCTCGACGACTCCGCCCTCCGCCAGCGCGTCTAGGTCGGTCGGCTCTACGACCAGGCAGAAGTGGTTCAGGTTCACCCCCGAGATCTCACCGTGCAGGAAGTCGATGAGGGTCGTGGCATCGAGGCGCACTGACGGGAAGGGCACCTCCCCTCGCGCCCACTCGGCCACCCGCACGCCCGTGCAGCCGAGCACGCCGGTGTAGAACTCCAGCTGACGGGACACGTCTGGAGTGACGAGAACAATGTGATCCAGCCCGACCACCCGAACCGGTGACGTCATGACACGAGCGTAGGACGAGGAGCCCATGAGCGGTACAGGCATGAGACGACTCCACGCGCTTCGTGCAGGCCTCCCATGCGGCTCCCACGCTGGCCGTCACGCTCACCATGACCGCGTTCGCCTGGAGCATCGGCTGGCGGTCATGGGCGCTCGCACTCGTGGGGATGGCGATCCTGGTCGGCCAGCTGTCGGTCGGGTGGAGCAACGACGCCTTCGACGCATCCGCCGACTCCCGCGCCGGACGCGAGAGCAAGCCGACAGTTCGGCGCGATGTCTCCCCGCGGTCCCTGTGGATTGCCGCGTCGGCCGCCTTGGCCGCGGCGTGCCTCCTGAGCTGGTGGGCGGCCGGTTGGGTCGGGGGATCGTTCCACGTCTTCGCCCTGCTCATGGCCTGGACGTACAACGTGGCCCTGTCGCGCACCGTCTGGGCGTGGCTGCCCTACGCGCTCGCCTTCGGATCGATCCCACCGTTCTTGTACATCGGCCTCGATGGGCGCATGGGTCCGTGGTGGACGGTCGTGGTCTTCGCGATCGTGGCGGTGAGCGCGCATCTCGCGAATGCGCTGCCCGACCTTGAGTCGGACCGGGCGATTGGCCTCGACGGCTTGGTCATCCGGCTTGGAGCACGAAGGTCAGCCCAGCTGTGCTGGCTGCTGCTGGCAGTCGCGACGGCGATCCTCATCGTGGTGGCCGCGACGAGCGCGAGCGGGCCCGCGACCTGGATCGTGCTGGCCCTCGCGTTCGTCGGAGCGATGCTCTACGGAACCTATTCCAGCCGACGGTCATCGATGTTCGTCGCATTGCTCGTCGTGGTGGTCATCGATGTCGTGGCCCTGATCGCGTCGCCCTCGCTCTGAGGGCTCGAGGGGGACTTGGCGTTCGCCGACGGGCGCCAGAGGATGGACCATGGCCATCACGCAGGACAGCACGCCGCCGGAGGACCGTCACCTCATCGTGGTCGCCAATCGCCTCCCCCTGGAGTACGTGAGCGACGGTGGCGGGGGGACGTGGCGACGGGCACCGGGCGGTCTCGTGAGTGCCCTCGAGCCGGCCCTGGCCGGGCGTCCGGCGACGTGGATCGGATGGAGCGGGCATGCCGGCGACACCACAGGTCCAGCGCTGCCGAACGACCTCGACGGACTCCGCATCGTGGGCATCCCCTTGGACCCGGACCAGGCTGAGCTGTTCTACGAGGGCTTCGCGAACGGTGCCCTCTGGCCCCTCTATCACGACGTCGTCGTCACTCCGGCCTTCCACCGACCGGAGTTCGTCGCCTACCGCGACGTGAACGCCCTCTTTGCGGCGAAGGTGGCCGAGCTCGCACCAGTGGGCGGCACGATCTGGATCCACGACTACCAGCTGCAGCTGGTCCCGTCGATGCTGCGAGACCTGCGACCGGACCTCACGATCGGCTTCTTCCTGCACATCCCCTTCCCGCCCGTGGAGCTGTTCGCGCAGCTCCCGTGGCGACGTCAGCTCCTCGAAGGCCTGCTGGGTGCCGACCTCGTCGGCTTCCAGACGAAGCATGGAGCCCTCAACTTCCTCGCTGCCACGCGTCGCATCCTGGGCCTGGATCCTGGTGGCGATCGTGTCGATGTCCCCGACGAGGAGGGCCGCCGAACCGTGCGCGTAGGCGCCTTTCCCATCGGGATCGACGCGGAGTCGTTCAGCCGCCTGGCCGACGAGCCGGCTGTGAAGGCCCGCGCGGAGCAGATCCGCGCGGAGATGGGCGGGTTCCGTCTCCTGTTCCTCGGCGTGGACCGCCTCGACTACACCAAGGGGATCGACGTTCGCCTGCGAGCGTTCTCGGAGGCGCTGGCCGAGGGAATACTGGATGCGAGCGAAGTCACGATGCTGCAGGTCGCTATCCCGTCTCGCGAGAATGTCGATCAGTACCAGCACATCCGCGATGACATCGAGCTGCTCGTCGGGCGCATCAACGGCGATCTCGGCCGGGTTGGCGACCCGGCCATCCACTACCTGCATCAGTCGGTCTCGCGCGAGGAGCTCGTCGCGATGTACGTGGCGGCCGACGTCCTGCTGGTCACTCCGCTGAAGGACGGCATGAACCTCGTGGCAAAGGAGTACGTCGCGGCCCGCACGAACGACACCGGGGCCGTCGTGCTGAGCGAGTTCACGGGAGCCGTCGAGCAGCTTCGCGAGGCCTTCGTCGTCAATCCCTACGACATCGAGGGCCTCAAGCGAACGCTGGCCATGGTGGCTGGAGCGGCGCCAGAGGAGTTGGCGCGCCGGATGCAGGTGCTGCGGGCGAACGTGTTCGAGGACGACGTCGACCGATGGGTCCGCACCTTCCTCGCCACTCTCGAGGGCAGCCTGCCGTGAGCCCCACCGCGCCGCCGCACTCGGCGCTCGACCGCACGATCGCCGCGGTCGCTTCGTGCCCCCGCTTGCTAGTGTGCTGCGACTTCGACGGGACCATCTCGACGCTGGCAGACGAGCCATCCGCAGCCCGTCCGGTCGACGGCGCAGTGGCTGTGCTCGACGGCCTTGCTCGCCTTCCTGACACGTGGGCGGCCATCGTCTCGGGCCGGGCCCTCATCGATCTCACCCGGCTCTCCGGCATGCCCGAGACCGTCCACCTGGTCGGCAGTCACGGCACCGAGTTCGAGATCGGCACAATCCTTGCGGTCAGCCAGGGCGAGGGCGACCTCTTCGACGTCGTGGTCGCGCGGTGTCGCGAACTGATTGCCGGGGTGCCGGGAGCGGCCCTCGAGATCAAGCCGGGAAGCGTCGCGGTTCATGTGCGCAGGGCGCACCGGGCTGCGGCAGCGCGGATCCTCGAGCACGTGCGACGAGGTCCTGGACGCCTTTCCGGCGTGCACGTGATCGAGGGCAAGGAGGTCATCGAGCTTGCCGTCTTCGCGGGGAACAAGGCCGACGCCCTCGATGTCCTCCGCTCCCGGTGGCACATCGACCGAACCCTGTTCGCCGGGGATGATGCGACCGACGAGACGGCGTTCCGCGCGTTGCTGCCTGGGGATGTCGGAGTGAAGGTCGGTGCGGGGGTGTCCGCGGCTCCCTGGCGTGTTGACGACCCTGCCGCCTTAGTCGGCCTCCTGGAAAGGCTTCTGGCCTTGCGGCAACCGCACTGACCCAACGTCCAAGAAGGCGGCGGACGAGGAGACCTCCTCGTCCGCCGCCTTGCTACGGTGCGCGATCAGCGTCGGTGCATGCCTGCTGCGTGCAGGCCGCCGGCCCTGACCCCGTTCGCGTGCTGGCTCCTGGAACCGTTGTCGTGCTTCGTGTTCAGGTGACCGAATGCGAAGCCATGATGCCGGCCGGACACCTCAAGCAGGTTGGCCGGGACGACCATTCCAGGCGCGATCGTCGCGAATGCCGTCTTGACCGCGACAACGTAAGCGGCCTTCGCTGCGTCGATCGCAACCTTCAGGCTGTTGCGCGCTGCGTCCTCGCGAGCCTTGTACGGAGCCTTGGCAGCCTCGTAAGCAGCCTTGGCAGTGTCATACGCCGTCTGAAGGGCCGGAGTGCTGGTACCCGACTTCACTGCAAGCTCCAGGGCCTGACGAGCCGCATCCTTAGCGGAGTGCAGGGCAGCCAGGTTGGTGTCGGCGGTCATGTCGGCGCGGATTGCCGTCTTGGCGTTCCGGTAGGTATCCATCGCGGCGCGGGCCGAGACCTTGAAGGCGTCTCGTGCGCCCTGGATGGCAGTGACCAGAGCCGGCGTCAAGGTGACCTGCGCCATCGATGACGACGGACGAGGCGACGGATTGTCGTGTGCCATGGCGACGCCGACAAAGCCAGGTGCCGTCATGATGAGGGCGGCGGAAGCGCCGAGGGTGATGAAGCGACGTGCGGTGCGGGTCGTGGACATGAAAGTCACGAACCTTCCTATTGAGTTGTGTTCCTTACTTCCACCATCCCCCTGTCGCAAACGACCGCCGCCAACACGACAACAAGTCCGCGTTAAGTGCAACGCGCCCATTCGGAACCCGTGCTGCTGACCGGTCGTGCTATTCGAGGACCAATCCACGTCACCATCCTCGGCAACGGCAACATGGGCAAGGCCATCACCTCGGTCGTCAGCAAGGGCGGCAGCACCGTCCGGGTCCTCGACGTCACCAACCCGGTCAACTTCGAGACGTTCGCCTCGCTGGTCGTGCCGACGAACTCCTCCGCGGCCGCAGAACTGGCTGCCCAAGTCCCGCGTCCTGAAGCCGTTCAACACGACCTTCGCCGGCACCCTCGCCTACGGCCAGGTGGGCGACAACGTCACCACCGTCCTCGTCACAGGTGACGACGATGACGCGAAGGCCCAGCCCATCGGGATTGTCACCGCGGGTGGCAAGCCTGGGCTTCCTGCAGATCTCCCTGGCTGCCGTCGACACGATCTCGTGGGCGGGTGGCTTCGCCGTCGCCGCCTGAGATGACGCACGACGAGCCGCCCTCCGACCGCCTGGTCGGAGGGCGGCTGCGTTCTAGGAGCTCGGGACCTCGCGTGCGACGGGAGCAGATGTGCGGTCCGCTTCCTTGGCGCCCGCGGGCCAGCCCATGACGACCAGCGCGAGTGCGGTGAAGGTGGCGATGATCTGGGCGATCAACGTGATCGTCTTCTCCGCGTAGAACACGTGCTCGTACATGTTCGGCATCGGCCCGATCTGGCCGACGTTCACGAAGTAGTACAGCAGCAGGGCGAAGGTGCCGCCGCCCGCGACCAGCGCCGCGATGCCCGCGGTGATGCGCCCCGGGCGCCAGATCAGCAGCACGGCGGCGATGACGGCGAGGACAGCCTCAAGGCGGAACAACTGCCCTTGGCTGATCGTCGCCTTGACGCCGTCGTAGTTCGCTGCGAGTTTGAAGTGGACGTATGCATCCACGGCCAGTCCAGCAACCGTGACGACCTGCAGGGACCGTCGCGCCACATCCATGGCCCACCTCCTGATGCCGGAATCCATCGAACGCCGGGCGTTGCCATCATGCGTCGGGAAATGGGCCTGCACAATCCCCCCAATATGGAGGGGTCTGCGGCTCACAGCGGGGACTCAGACGCCTTCGGGGGTCTCCATCTCCGAAGCCGCGGCGAGCGCCCTGTTGCGCTGCACGATCATCAGCACCGAGGCGGGCACGATGGCACCCAACGCGATGACCTTCATCCACGGACGATTGAGGACGTTCCCGGTCGCGTCGTCCATCGAGATCCGGCCAGGCCCCGCCAGTGCGACGCCGACCGCGGTCAGGGCGAGGATCGCCGAGTACTCGAATCCGCCCTTCTGCGCGAAGAACCCGTTGCCACCGTGGACGGCGGAGGCCACGACCATGGTTCCTGCGGCCGCGGCACCAGCCACGGGGGTGGCGAGGCCCACGGCAAGCAGCGCGCCGCCACCGATCTCCGTCACGCCGGCGGCGACGGCGTTCGCCCGGCCCGGGCGAAAACCCATCGAGTCGAAGCCCGCGGCCGTGGCGTCGAGCCCAGGCCCCTCGAACCAGCCGAACACCTTCTGGCTGCCGTGTGCCGCGAGCGTGGCACCGACGCCGAGCCGCACGAGGAGCACACCGAAGTCACGAGAGTTGGGCACAGCGTCACACTCCAGTCTGACCCCGCGTCTACTTCAGGGAGGGGGTTCGGATTCTCGACAGTAGACCGCCGCCGATGATCACCACCAGTCCGACGGCGAGTGCTGCCAACGCCAACTTCGCGGGATGGCGCAGCGACCCGAGTTCCTCCTGCAATAGCGACCATGAGTCGCCGCGCACCTCGAGTGTGTCCGGCGAGGACGCCTCCGACTGTTGGGCGCGCGACTGGCCCAGGCTCATCTCGTCAGCCTCGCTGAGGAAGGCCTCATGGTGCTGCGGCACCGTGCCTTGTCCACTTGTCATGCCTGATCCCATCCCTTGCCGGTCTGACCGGACGATTCGATCGGTCATGGCTTGAGCAGCGCGGCCAAGCCGCGGCGACCAGGGTCTGGGGTCCCTTCCGCGAATGCGGAACTAACTTCAGTAGACGCTCAATGCCCGGGGGCTGTCAACACGGCCCGTCGTCGTTCGACGGCGGTTCCCGGTGGTGCCTAAGCCATGAGATCGGGGTAGGTCCGGGGATCACTGACCACTCCCCGCGCAACCTCGCTGAGACCCAGCCTGTGGTTGCGGCAATAGCCGCGCAGTAGGTCGAACGCCTCGTCAACGGAGCACCCATGGATCTGCGCCAGTGCACCCTTCGCCTGCTCGATGACGATGCGACTGTCCAGGGCACCCTGCAGTTGCTCGGTGAGGACTTCACCGCGGCGCACGGCGCGTTCCTGAAGCAGCCCGATGGTCGCGACGTCAGCCAACGCCTGCACGGTTCCCGCGTCGGCTGGATTCATCGCGCCCGACGTCGCTCCCAAACAGGTTCAGGGCCCCGATGACCTCGCGTCGGAGCCGCAGGGGAAATGCATGCACCGACGCGAAGCCCGCGGCCGCGGCGCGAGGCGCGAAGTTGGGCCACCTGCCCGGGGATCTCCTGAGGTCAGCGTTGACGACGGCGGCGCCCTCACGGAAGCAGTCCTGGCATGGTCCTTCGTGCGATTGCACTTGGAAGAGCTCGAGCATCTCGGCACGTTCGTCGGAGGCGGCCATGAATTGCAGGGTTCCTTGCGGGTCGGCCAGTAGGAGTCCTGCCGCCGAAGAGCCAACGAGTTCCGATGCCCTCGTCGTCACCATCTGGAGGAATTCGATGAGGTCGAACTCCTCGACGAGTGTGTCGGCGAACTCGACGAATATCTCCGCGACTCTCTCGGCCGGAAGCGCGCTCATGACTCACTTCCCTTCTCGGTTCCCGACGCTGCGTCCTCGGGCTCGAAGCTGAGGGACCGTGAGACGACCTGCCGGGCTACCTGCCCCAGCGTACGGTCATTCGCGTACGCGTAGGCACGAAGCCGAGCCATGGCATCCGCCAGAGGGACACCAAGCTGGACCATGACCATCCCCTGCGCCTGATAGGCCTCGAATCGCGATCCGAGCGCGTGATCCACGCCGGACGGGATCTCACCGGCACCCGCCGCTTCCTGGCCATCGACCAGTAGAGCCGTCGCGCATTCGGCGAAGGCGAGGATCAGGGCGAGGTGGTTTGCGTCCAGCCCACCCGGCGCATTCCGGTAGACGTCCATCACGCCCACGCGTGCGTGGTGAATCTGGAGGGGGAAGGCGAAGACTGCGTGAACACCGTGATCAACGGCGGCAGAGCAGTAGCCGGGCCAGCGCGATTCGTCGTTCGCCGCCACATCCTCGGCAAGGACTGGGCGGCCCGATTCGAAGGCGTCCCAGCAGGGACCCTCGCCGAGCATGAACTGCAGCTCCTCGATGTCCTTCCACCGCGCATCGGAACACGCGGCTATCCCCGTAGGGCCGCTTCGTGTCATCAGGCTGATCACCACACCGGAGGCGGGTAGTGCCCTTCTCACGGCCCGGCACAACTGATCCAGATCGGCCGCGGTCCCGTGCGAACCGTTGCTGATGATGGGCTCACTCGCAACGAGTTCGCCAGCCCGGCTGACGAGCTCGGCGCGAGTCCATCCGTCAGTCACGGCGCACCTTCCACGGGAGGGCTCTGCCGAGGACTGGGGCAGGTTGGGGGTTGGACTTCTTTCACCCTACGTCGTTACCGCTGCCTTGTACGGCCCTTAGGCAGGATGCGGTTGCCGACTTCCCCGTCGGGGCTGCCAGCACCTCAATAGGCCAGGCGCTCCACGATCCGGCGGAAGGCCCAGGGAAGCGCACCCGCAGTTGGAACCACCAAGGGGCGGAGGCGTCGATGGGCCGTGGTCCAGAGCAGCGCACTCGTCAGCCATCGATAGGACCTCGTGATGCGGTGCCATTCCGCCTCGTACCCTTCCGGCCGGCCCGCCACGATCGCATCGACGGCTGCCTCAGCCTCCGCGAACCCGATGCGAAGGCCTTCGCCCGTGAGCGCATCGACATACCCAGCCGCGTCCCCCACGAGCAGTGCGCGACCCGAGCGCCGTGCAACGACGCGCTGGCGCAACGGACCCGCGCCGCGAGCCGTGCTGGCCAGTGCGGCGCCCTCGAGCCTTCTGGCCAGCTCGGGCACGCCACCGATGGCCGCTGCGAGGTGAAGGGGGGCGGCTCCCAACACAGCCACGCCGACCGTCCCCTCCCCAACAGGAGTGACGTACAGCTCGGCACCGCTCAGCCAGTGCACCTCGACCATGTCGGTCCATGGGGGTATCGCAAAGTGCTGTCGCACCCCGAACCGTTGATGACGGCCACTCACCGCCGACAGGCCGAGCGACCTGCGCACCTGCGAATGCAGGCCATCCGCACCGACAAGGTACCGAGCCCTGACGCCAGCCGCCTCGACCCAGTCGGCACCCTGCACGATCGCATCAACCCGGTCCGTCATGAAACGCACGCCCAGCGCCCGGGCCCGCTCCGTGAGCAACTGATTCAGCACCGTGCGTCGAACGCCGCGTCCGGGCTCCGCAGAGAACCGCGCCTCCGCTGCGCGCTCGCCGTCGACGTACCTGATCCCGCTGAACGCGACCCCCGGCGGATCGACACCGATGAGCGCCAGTCTCGTGAGCGCGTCGGGCATCAATCCCTCCCCGCAGGCCTTGTCCCGCGATCCGCTACGCGGCTCGACGACGACGACCTCGAGGCCGCGGAGAGCCGCGTGGATCGCTGCGACGAGCCCCACTGGACCAGCACCCGCGACGAGGACGTCGATCATGCGGGCACCGAAGGCAGCGTCGCCAGCGCCTCGTTCTCAACCCGAAGGCGAACCATGAGGAGGGGGATGTTCAGCAGCGTGAAGACGACCGCCGTGACCCACGCGAACCCGACCATCGGCAGAGGCCACGCCCTCGATGACGACGGCAACGTAGTTGGGATGAGCGAGATAGCGATACGGACCGCGGGTGACCTTGGGCAATCCGGGAACGACGACGACCAGGGTGTTCCATCGCCGGCCGAGCGTGAGGATGCACCACCAGCGCAGCGCCTGCGAGGCGACAACGAGAGCCAGCATGATCAATGACACGGCCGGGATCAGCGGACGCTGCCAGACCCAGACCTCGATCAGCGAGCCCGCCAGCAAGAACACATGCAAGGCCACCATGTACGGATAGTGCGAATGCCCGAATTCGACGCCGCCGTGTGCCTGACTCCAACGAAGGTTGCGCCTCGACACGACAAGTTCCGCGATTCGCTCCAAGGCGACAAGGACCACGAGTGCGGTGAAGGCCACAAATCCGGTCACCCTGTCACCACCGCAGCAGCACGAGCTCGGCGCAGAATCCCGGACCCATCGCCATCAGCACACCGGGACTGCCCACGCTGGGCGGATCAACCCCGCGGCCGGCCAGGGTGTCGCCCAGCACGTGAAGCACCGACGCTGAGGACAGGTTCCCAATGGCGGCCAAGGATCGCCAGGTGACGTCCAACTGTCCTTCGTGGAGGTCAAGTGCGCACTCCATGGCCTGGAGTACCTTCGGTCCCCCGGGGTGACAGACCCACGCCGCGATGTCTGCCGTCGTCAGGTCATGGTCGGCGAGGAAGCCGGACATGTCAGCGCCGAGGTTGTCGGTGATGACGTCGGACACGCCGGGCGACAGCACAATGCGGAAGCCGCTGGCACCGATGTCCCAGCCCATGGTGCGCTCCGTATCGGGATACATCCGACTTCGCGACGCCACGACTTCAGGGCCACGGGCGCCCATGACTTCGGCACGCCTGTCTCCCATCATCACCACGGCTGCGGCTCCATCTCCGAACAGTCCGCTCGCCACGATGTTGGCCATCGAAGCGTCGTCGCGCTGGACCGTGAGCGAGCAGAGTTCGAGGGACAGGAGCACAACGACGTCATCCGGGTGGCCGACGAGGTAGTCGTGCACCCGGGCTATGCCCGCGGCACCTGCGACGCATCCCAATCCGAATATCGGCAGGCGCTTCACGTCGGAACGAAGGCAGAGGCGGGGCACCAGCCGCGCCTCGATGGACGGAACTGCGATGCCCGTAACGGTCGTCGTCACCACCACGTCCACATCGCCCGGGAGCAGTCCCGCGTCATCGAGTGCTGCACGTACAGCAGCCTCAGCCAGATCGAGGCCCACCCGGATGAATGCATCATTGGCCGCGCCGAAGCCGTCCAGCCTGTCGTAGACCTCGAGGGGCAGGGCGAGGTAGCGCCGTTCGACTCCGGTGGCCGCATGGATGCGGGCGATGACGTCCCTGCTGCTGCCGTCAGGGGATACGACCGCGGAAAAGGCGTCCGTGATCTCCCGCTGCGAATAGCCGTGGGGCCCCAGGACGCTGGAAACCGCCGCAATGACACTCATGTTCGTGGACCGATGAAGGTCATCCTCTCGCTCGACGGTTGCGGCGTGAAGCTTCGACGATGTCACGTGGTCCAGATCAACATCCTCAGGCTATGACCCGCCCATGCGAAGCGCAAACCTCTTCGATACCAGCGGAATCTCGCCGGCCGAGCGATCGGTCGTGACATCGTTGACCGCACGATGCACGCGAGCGACGCCTCGAACCGACCATTGCGCCGGTGAGCGGACACGCGTACTGTCAACAACAGATCGACAGAAGACCACGACACCAGCGCCCCAGACCTCGGCGTGACGGCAACTCCCCGTGAGTGCGGTTACGACGAGGTCTTCTTTCATTCCCGAAGTCGCCCGGTGTACGCGGTTTCCCGACTCGCTGCATCGGTGCTCGCCGTCAGGCGGAGCAATTCCGGCGCCCGCGCTAACCCCGTTGCGGGCGCCGGAACGGGGGTCCGGATGCTCGTCAGCCTTGCACGCGTGTGACGAGCGACGTCGCCAGTGCTGAAATGGGACATGGAATCCGAAGAGCAGCCGTCGACACCCCCCTCCGTGGTCGGCCCCGCCTCGGCCTCGTGGGCCGAATTGGCGCTGGCCGACGAGACCCTGGCCCAGCTCCACGACTTGGCCGATCGAGTCATCCAGGCGCGCGGCTCGTCGAGTAAGGGCATTGACGGCTCGACCTCCCACGGAGTGGTCGCCCTCTTCACCGGAGGTGCCGGACCGCCCAAGTTGGTCGCTGCTCAGGTCCTTGCCGGCCGGCTCGGGGCCGAGCTGCTGAATGTCGACGTTGCCGCCCTCATCAGCAAGTACATCGGCGAGACGGAGAAGAACCTGTCCCGCCTGTTCGCTGCCGCCGAGGATTCCGACACCGTCCTGTTCCTCGACGAGGCGGATGCCCTATTCGGAGAGCGGACCGACGAGAAGGACGCGCACGGCCGCTACCAGAACCAGGAGGTTGACTACCTGCTCGGGCGGATCGAGGGCTATTCCGGTCTCGTCATCCTCGCAACCAACTCGCCCCAGGAGCCGGGATTGGCCCTCGTCCGTCGGAAGGCGATCGAAGTCACGTTCAGCTAGCCCGACGGAATCAGACCGCGCGGAAGCCCACAACGGGCCACCGCGACTGGCCGCCGCTAGGGTCTGCGCATGCAGGCAGACATCCACTCCGGTCCCGCGTTCGCCTTCGGTGAGATCACCCTTCCCGCGGGGGGTGCCGTCCGCGTCGAGGCCGGCGCGATGGCCATGACCCGCGGCGACATCCAGATCGCGACGTCCACCCAGGGCGGCTTCATGAAGGGGTTGAAGCGGACCCTTGGCGGCGAGAGCTTCTTCGTCAACGACTTCAGCTCCGGCAGCGGTGGCGTCGTGGGCGTCGCGGCTGCACTGCCCGGCGACATGAGCATGGTCAGCCTCAACGGGGCCGGTGCCCTGATGGTGCAGTCCGGGTCGTGGATCGCCTCCGACCCCTCCATCGACGTCGACAGCAAGTGGGGCGGCGGCAAGACGTTCTTCAGCGGCGAGGGCTTGATCCTGCTGCGTTGCACCGGCGCAGGCGACCTGCTCATCTCCGCCTACGGCGCCATCCGCTCGCACGAGCTGGTCGCCGGCGAGGTCATCACCCTCGACACCGGACACGTCGTGGCGTTCGACGACACCGTCCAGTACTCCGTGCGCAAGGCCGGCAGCTGGAAGTCCACCCTGCTCGGCGGAGAAGGGCTGGTCACCGACTTCTCCGGACCCGGGCGGGTGTGGCTGCAAACCCGCAGCAGCAGCGACCTGATCGCGTGGATCCAGAGCAAGCTGCCTCCCCAGCGCAGTTAGGCAGGCGAGCGAGGCCCCAACGCCTGACCGGTCATTTCAGGGCGAACGAGCCGATACCGGAACTATGGACACAGCTGGCTGCCGCGTCCCATGAACGCCTGGCGAAGGAAGGTAGCTCCCGCCTATGCGGGGCTGGACCGTTGGCGGCGCATCGGTGCGGTTGCCGCCGTCATAGCCATAGCGCTCGTCGCGTTCCTGCCGGTCGACTCCCCCGTGTGGGTCGTGGTGACGCGCGGCACCGAGATCGTCGCGATAGCCGTGTTCTTCATCGCGGCGCTCGGCATGCCTCCGGTGGCCCGAAACGTGTGGTGGCCGCTGTGGCTCTATGCCGCACTGACAGTCGTCGGCGACGTGGCGTACGACGTCTTCCAGTACCACTTCGCGTTGACCCCGTTCCCCAGCTGGGCAGACGTGCTCTACATCGCGGCGTACGTGCCCCTCATCGGCGCGCTCATCGTGCTCCTGCGGCAGCGGCAGCGGGTCTGGGACCGGCAGGCCTGGATCGACTCGGCCGTCATCCTGCTGGCGGCGATCTCCGTTGCGGTCACCTTCGTACTGCTGCCCATGACCTCGCAGTCGCAGTCCGATCTGAGCAGCTACCTGGCCATGGCCTACCCGGTGCTTGACCTGGCCGTGCTCGCCATCCTGATCCGGCTGTCCGTGGGCGGCGGACGACCCATGCGCGCACTGCTGCTCCTGGTCGCGTCCGTGACCCTCACCCTGCTCGCCGACCTGGTGTACAACGCACTGGTCATCAACGACGTGGTCGCAGAAGAGCCCGGGTGGCTCGAGGCACTTTTCACCGCCGGGCTGCTGCTCATGGTGGGTGCCGCGCTCGATCCCGACGCCCAGCACATCGAGAGCCCCCCGCCGATCACCTCCGCGATCATGTCGCGTCCGCGCACCATCGCCCTCGGAGTCGGCGCCCTCACCGCTCCCATGCTCCTGGTGCTCATGGCGCGCAACGCATCGAGCCCCGAATTCCTCTTCCTGGCACTTGCTTCCATCACCATCAACATCCTCGTGATCTGGCGCATCCTGCTGCTCATGTCCACGGTCCAGAAGCAGGCGGACAGCCTCGCCGTGCTGTCGCGCACCGACGTCCTCACGGGGCTGCCCAATCGCCGATCGTGGGACTTCGAGCTCATGCGAGCCGTCGAGGCAGCCCGCACGTCCGACCAGGCGCTGACCGTGGCCATGGCCGACCTCGATCACTTCAAGGAGTACAACGACCGGCACGGCCATCTGGCCGGCGATGCGCTGCTGGCCGAGTGCGCTCGCGCCTGGCGTGGGTGCCTTGATCCGTCGATCTTCCTGGCCCGTTACGGCGGTGAGGAGTTCGCCCTGATCCTGCAAGGAGAGTGGACCGTTCGGGCGGGCGAGGCCCTCGACGACATGCGGCGAGTCACGCCGATGCCGGTCACGCTGTCGGTCGGCTACGCCCGTCGCGACTTCATCGAGCCGATCACGTCCACGGTCGCCCGCGCCGACGCCGCCCTCTACGCCGCCAAGTCGACGGGACGCGACCGCGTGGTCGATGCAGCAGGGGTCGCATTTCCCCGCTGATCACCCCTTGAGAATTGCCATTATTTCGGGACAATTTGCCCCATGAGTGCGACCCAACCCATTGAAGTGCGCGACATGGCGATCGTCCATGCGACGTTTCGCAATACCTACTCGGAGGCCGCCGAGCTGGTGCGGGCCAACCCCACCCCCTCGTCGGAACGGGTGACGTTCCTCGCCGAGCACATCGACTTCGGCATCACGATGCTGCACCACCACCACGAGAGCGAGGACGATCTGCTGTATCCGAAGATCCTCGAGCGATCCCCCGATCAGGCACCGATGATCACCGAGATCGACCAGCAGCACCAGGCGGTCTCGGGCTCGCTCGATCAGGCACGCCAGGCGTGCACCACCTGGCGAACGCAGCCGTCGCCCGATTCGGCGGAGTCGCTCGCGGCGGCGCTCGACGGTGTCAACACGACCCTCCAGCCCCATCTGGACGACGAGGAGAAGCGCATCGTCCCGCTCGCCGCCACGACCTTGACGCAGCAGGAGTGGGATGCGATGGGCGAGCACGCGCGAGCGACCATCCCCCGCAGCATGCTGCCGATCGCGATGGGGATGATGCTCGAGCCGCTCGACGAAGCCGACCGCGCCTACATGAAGGGTCAGCTGCCCGCGCCGGTTCGCCTGCTCTTCCCGCTGCTCATCGACCGCCCCTGGCGGCAATATTCCGTGAAGCTTCGACAGGGCGTCTGACGTCGTCGGCGTCGGCGCGATCACCAAGTAGAGGAGTGCCGGGATGCCCAGCTACGAACTGAAGAACTTCGCCCAACCGGATGACGTCCTAGAGTTCCCGTTCGGTCGGGGCGAGGTCGTCGACATCGGGGGCGGCAAGGTGCTGCACATGACGCTGCAGCCGGGCTGGCGATGGTCCGAGCATCTGAAGCCAGCGACGGGCACCGACCTGTGCGAGGCACCCCATTCCAGTACCTGATCGCCGGACGGATCGGCGTGCGCACGGCCGACGGCAGTGAGTTCGAGGCCCGGGCAGGGGACGTGAACTGGCTTCCCCCTGGCCACGACGCTTGGGTGGTGGGCAACGATCCGGTCGAAGCGATCGACTGGGGCGGGGCCCACGTCTGGGGTCGCGCGGCGGAGTGAACCCGGCTAGCGGAAACCCTGCTCCTTCGCGGTGTACCACTCGCGCAGTCCGGTCGCGTCACGGCCACTGCGCAGCAGGTCGCGCATCACCTTCATGGGTTCGTCGACGTGCCGGAAGAACTGCTGGTACCCGTCGCAGAGGTAGTGCAGGCCGCCCTCTCCGTCGGGCGTCGTGAGGAACCGGTCCTTGGGGCACCCGCCGTTGCAGGCGAATCGGACGTCGCAGGACCGACAGTAGGCGGGCAGGGTGTCGAGCTTCGCCTGCCCGAAGGCCCGCTGCCGAGGCGACTCGACCAGTTGCAGCAGCGTGCGGCCCTGGGTGATATTGCCCTGCAGGTAGTCGGGGTCGACGTAGTGATCACACGAGTAGAGGTCGCCGTTGTGCTCAAGGGCCACCGCGTCGCCGCAGGTCCGCGCATGGACGCACATGCCGGCCTGGTCCATCCCCATCCAGTGGGCGAGGGCGGTGTCGAACATCTGCACGAAGACGTCTCCGACGTCGTGACGTCCCCATTCCTCGAACACGTCGACGAGGAACTGGCCGTACTGCCGACCCGTCACTGATCGGTGACTGGCCCGCTCACCCTCCTCGTGCTCGACGATCGGGATGAGCTGCAGGAACGTGGCGCCCAGCTCGTCGCGAAGGAACGTGTAGACGCGGCGCCCGTGGTCGCCGTTCGCCGCGTTGATGGTCACCAGCGCGTTCCACTCGACTCCGTGCCGCTTCAGCGCCTCGAGGCCCGCAATCACGCGGTCGAAGGTGGGCTTGCCGCCCTTGTCGACGCGGAAGGCGTCATGCATCTCGCGCGGACCGTCGATCGAGACGCCGACGAGGAAGTCGTTCTCGGCGAGGAACTGCGCCCACTCATCGTCCAGCAGGGTGGCGTTGGTCTGGAGGGTGTTGAGAATGCGTTGACCCGGGGCCGCGAAGCGATTCTCGAGATCGAGGGTGCGACGGAAGAAGTCGATTCCCATCAGCGTCGGCTCGCCGCCCTGGAAGGCGACGACGACCTCATCGACGCCGCGCTGCGCCGCCAGCAACTGGCCGATATACGCCTCGTGCACGTCCTCGGGCATGCGGAAGCCGCTGCCCGGGTACAGCTCCTCCTTGGACAGGAAGAAGCAGTACTCGCAGTCGAGATTGCAGATCGCACCCGTCGGCTTCGACATCACGTGGAAGGCGCGCGAGGCCATCGTCATGCGCTCAGTCAAGCAGGAACCAGCCACGCACCTGAGCCTCATGGTCCACGTATCGCTCGCCCGAGAGATCGACGACGACCTTGTCGATCATCCCGCCCGTGAAGGGAAACGGCGCCTGGTACGCGGGGGTGACGGCTGACCCGCTGTCGCGGCCCACCGCGATCCCGTCACCGGTGAGGCAGAAGTAGCCCGGCTGCGTGGTGATCTCGCCCGCGCCGACGGCATCGCCGTCGACGTACAGCGTGAGCGTTCCGGTCGCTCCGGGCATGTGCGGATCGCTGCTCTTGCCGGTGGCGATGAACTCCGCCACGCACAGGTGCTCACCGGGGGTGATGTCACGGTCGGCGACGACGTCCTGCAGGAAGGTGCCCACCCAGTTGAACGTGTAGCGCAGGCGACGGTCCTTCACGTACAGGCTGTGCCCGCCGGCGACGCCGCCCGCTGCCCACAGGACACCTTGCGCGTCGGCCTCGTCGAAGGCCGCTCCTGCGGCGATCGTGTACGACCGTCCGGGGATCAGCGGACCAGCCGACTCGGGCACGTCGGCGCAGTCGGGGTAGAACGTGTACCTGCTTCGTGGCCCGCCGGGGTGCGGGCGCTCGGCGAGCACCTGCTCGAGGGCGGAGCGGTCATCGAGCGGCAGCCCGTTGTACTTGTCGGCGCAGTCGAACCACAGCGCCTTCATCGCCTCGAGTCGCTCAGGCTCCTGCTCGGCGAGGTTCGTCGACTGGGAGCGGTCCACCTCGAGGTGATAC
Organism: uncultured Actinomycetes bacterium; assembly: GCA_963755335.1. Taxonomy (GTDB): domain Bacteria; phylum Actinomycetota; class Actinomycetes; order S36-B12; family S36-B12; genus UBA10649. The sequence continues at coordinate 60,348 of CAVWJW010000008.1, read as the reverse complement.
AACTCCCACTCGTCCTGCTCGAAGTGGCCCCAGCTCGACAGCGGCGGATGGATGGTGCAGGCGAGCCAGCCCTCGTGGTAGATCGCCCGCTGCCCGAGCATCGTGAAGAACTGCGTCGACTTGGCCGGCGCCTGCGGGTCCGTCAGCGCGGCGGCGAAGCTCTCCCCCTCGATCGGCAGCTGCTCATAGCCGTTGATCACCGACGGCGGGGTCACGCCCGAGCAGGTCGTAGATGGTCGGCACGACATCGACTGCGTGGATGTACTGGTGACGCACCTCGCCGCTGGCCGCGATGCTCGCCGGCCACGAGATCAGGCACATGTCGGCGGTGCCGCCCTCGTATCCGGCCCAGCGCTTCCAGTACGGGAACGGAGTGTCCAGGGCCCACGCCCACCCGGTGTTGTAGTGGTTGTTCGAGGCCGGCGTACCCAACTCGTCGATGTGCTCGAGCACCAGCTCCGCGGAGTCCGCCAGACCGTTGAAGAACCGCCACTCGTTGAACGTTCCATTGGGGCCGCCCTCGCCGCTGGACCCGTTGTCGGAGACCACGACGATCAGCGTGTTGTCCAGCTGCCCGGAGTGCTCGAGGAAGTCGATGATGCGGCCGAGCCGGTCGTCGTAGTAGGAGATGTAGCCGGCGAAGACCTCGGCCATCCGCACGAACAGGCGCTTCTCGTCGTCGGTCAGGGTGTCCCAGGGCCGCACGGTGTCGAGCATGGGCCACGGTTCCCCGTTCGGGCCGGTTCGCGCCGGCTCGCCATGCGGGTTGATCTCGGACAGCACCGTGCCCTCGGGAAGCAGGCCGAGCTCGACCTGCCGGGCCAGGATCTCCGGGCGCATGGCCTCGTACCCCGCGTCGAACACGCCCTTGTAGCGGTCCGCCCACTCCAGCGGCACCAGATGGGGAGCATGACCGGCCTGCGGGGCGAAGTACATGAAGAACGGCTTGTCCGGATCGATCGTCTTGGCGTCCTGGATGAACTGGATCGCGCGGTTCGAGAGGTCGTCGGCCAGGTGATAGCCGTCCTCAGGACGCGCGGGCGGCTCGATCGGGTGGTTGTCGTGAACGAGGTCCGGGTAGTACGAGTTGGTCTCCCCGCCAAGCCAGCCGTAGTACCGCTCGAAGCCACGGCCCAGCGGCCAGCGCCCCTTGTACGCGGCGACGTTGCACTCCTCGCCGGGCGTCAGGTGCCACTTGCCGACGCAGTAGGTGTTGTAGCCCTGCTGCGCCAGCACCTCGGAGATGAACCCGCTCTCGAACGGGATGCGCGTCGAGATCCCGGGGAAGCCGGACGCGAACTCTGCGATGGTCGCCATGCCGTTCGTCGTGGCATTGCGCCCGGTCAGCAGCGACGACCTGGTCGGCGAACAGAGGGCAGTCGTGTGGAAGTTCCCGAAACGCACGCCCCTGTCGGCGATCCGCTGCATCGTCGGTGTCTTGATAGGCCCGCCGAAGACGTCCATGGCGCCGTAGCCCACGTCGTCCCAGGCGATCATCAGGACGTTCGGCGAACCATCGGGTGCCTTGGGTGCCAGGTAGGGCGCCCAGTCGGGCTCGGAGTCACGGACGTCGAGTTCGATCTTCCCTGCAAACTCCGAACCCACTGGGTCTCCCTCAGGATCGTGGTGCGACGGCTGACATCAGGCCAGGGCCTTGGTCTTGATCTGGTCGAACTCCGCCTGGGTGATCGTGCCCTGGTCGAGCAGAGCCTTCGCCGAGGCTATCTGGTCGGTCGCCGAGGTGCTGCCCGCAACGGACTGGATGTAGGACGCCTGAGCGGCCTGCAGTTCCTTGGCCTGCTCGAGCTGGCGCTCCTGCATGCCCTTGCCGCGGGCAATGACGTACACGAGGATGCCCAGCCACGGAATGATGATCACGAAGATGATCCAGAGGGTCTTGCCACCGCCACCGAGGTCCTTGCTGCGGAAGATGTCGCCGAGCACCCAGAACAGGCACATGAACCATGCGAAGAACAGGAAGAACTCGAACAGCCCCAGCAGGAATGATCCATTGTCGTTGAACATCGATTCGGCTCTCTGTTGGGGGCGGCCGACAGCCGCCCGCTGAACCCCATCCCACCACTCGCGGAGTCTGGCGGGTAGGCAGGGCCACCGGTTTGGCGCGATGTCGCTTCACGGGGGTTCGCGGAGTGGCAGGGTTAACGCATCCGTTCATCATTCATGAGGCGATCGCTGGGGGAGTTCAGGTGGAGGAGCAGGAGCAGCCAGGTACCAACGCTGAAGTGCGACCCGGCCCGGCCGACCGCACGCCGGTCCGGAAGGTCGCCCACCTGACGCCGCTGGAGCGCACCGCTCGCGGCAAGGCCGCCCGCAATGAAGTGCCCCGCAGCAGCCATGGCAGATGGGCGCCGGCCGAGAACCGCGCCGATCCGATCTCGCTCCTCGAGGAGCAGGCGGCCACGCGGGTGCCGGAACTGGTGCCGATTCGGTACGGGCGGATGCTCGTGTCGCCGTTCACCTTCTACCGCGGCGCCGCGCTGATCATGGCCGCCGACCTCGCCGCCACACCGCGGTCGGGCCTGAATGCCCAGCTGTGCGGCGACGCGCACCTCTCGAACTTCGGGGTGTTCGCATCTCCGGAGCGGCAGATGCTCTTCGACATCAACGACTTCGACGAGACCCTGCCCGGACCGTGGGAGTGGGACCTCAAGAGGCTGACGGCATCCTTCGAGGTGGCAGGCCGCGATCGCGGATTCAGCCCCGAACAGCGGCGCGGCATCGTCCTGGCATGCGTGGACGAGTACCGAACCCGCATGACCAACGCAGCTGACGCGCGCAACCTGGACGTCTGGTACGCGCACATCGGCGTGTCCGAGATGTTCGAGGAACTGTCGAAGGTTGCCACGAGCAAGGTCACCAAGCGGGCGCAGTTGGCCGCCGACAAGGCTCGCACCCGGGACAGCCTGCAGGCGTTCACCAAGCTCACCCACGTCGTCGACGGACAGCGCCGGATCATCGCTGACCCACCCCTCATCACGCCCATAGCTGACCTCATTCCCCCCGGCTCAGAGCGGGACGAGGTCGAGCACGGCCTGCGTCAGCTCATCCGCTCCTATCGCAAGACCCTCGCGACGGATCGTCGGCACCTGCTGGAGGACTTCGAGCTCGTCGACGTGGCTCGCAAGGTCGTCGGCGTCGGCAGCGTGGGAACGCGCGCCTGGATCCTCCTGATGTCGGGTCGCGACGAGCAGGATCCCCTGTTCCTGCAAGCGAAGGAGGCGCAGGAGTCCGTCCTCGAGCGATTCGCCGGCAAGTCAACGTACGCCAATGCCGGCCAGCGCGTTGTTGCCGGTCAGCGGCTCATGCAGGCCGCCAGTGACATCTTCCTCGGCTGGCAGCGCGTGAACGGCCTGGACGGATTGACTCGCGACTTCTACATCCGCCAATTGCGCGACTGGAAGGGTTCCGCCGACATCGACGTCATGGAGGCCTCAACGATGTCGATGTATGCGCGCATCTGCGGGGCGACGCTGTCTCGCGCCCACGCTCGCTCGGGCGACCGCATCGCCATCGCCGGATATCTCGGCAAGTCCGACGCGTTCGACAAGGCCATCGCCGACTTCTCCACGTCGTACGCCGACCAGAACGAGCGCGACTACCAGGCGCTCGTCGATGCGGTGAAATCCGGACGGCTCACCGCGCAGACGGGCCTGTGAGGAGCCGCCCTGACGCCGATCGTGCGCCGTTCACCGCGCGAAGTAGACGCGGTAGCCGCCGGCCCCCTCGTGTGTCGTCACGTCGGTGAAGTCCGCAGCGGCCAAGGCCGCCAGTAGCCCACGCCCGCCGTCCTGCGGTGCGAGCGGGCTCGGGCCTCCCTCGGTGCGGCCCTCGACGTCGCAGTAGAGCAGCGCGCACGTAAGTCCGATGACGGAGAACGGGCTCGCCGTGTCGGTGTCGATGTCGCCCGTGTAGGAGCTCTCCGCGATGACGAGAACCCCGCCGGCGGACAGGCTGCCGCGGATGGCGCTCAGGAGCGATCCAGGATCGGCGAAGTGGTGAACGGAGTCGAGAATCGTCACCACATCGAAAGACGACGGCAGGGCTGACTGGAACTGCACTGACTCGCGAATCGTCAGACGCGCCCGCCCCAGCGCGTCCTCGTCGCGATCGACGCCGATGAACCTCGACGCTGGAAACGCTCGTGCCATGATGCCCACCACGGTGCCGTCACCGCAGGCGACATCGACGACGGTCGCACCGGCCCGCAGGCGGTCGGACAGGGCTGCGTCGGCCGCAAGCCAGTCACCGACAAGGGCCTCCGCGTAGAGCGGCCCGTTCACCCTCCCGACCGCGTCGCCGAACTCCCCGCCGAACAGTCCGGGCGGCGCCGTCGCGCCAGAACTGAGCACCTCTACCAGGTTCGGCACCCGAGCGCCCATCGCCACGATGAAGTCGAAGAGCGCCAGCGTGTCCACCCCGGAGAAGGTGCCGTCGAGGAACGTTCGCTGCTCGGGCGCGACATCGAACATGCCGTCGCGATGCGTGGCATACCCGGCCGCCACCATCGCCGACAGCCAGGTGGTCGCACTTCGCCGGTCGGCCCCGGCGCGGTCGGCCACCTGCTCGACCGTCCCGGCACCATCCAAGAGCGCCGCCCGCAGACCCAATGCATGGCCCACGGCGAGGGCCTCCATCGAGTACCACGAGATGAGATCGCCGAAGAACTGAGGAATCCCCGAATCCGCCATTCCGGGAACCTACTGCCGGAGAATGGCCGGATGCATGTCGCGGGATTGTGGCGCTATCCGGTGAAGTCCTGCGGCGGTGAGCAACTGGACACAGCGATCCTGACGCCGGACGGAGTGAGCGGCGATCGCATCGTGCACGTGCGCGGTGGCCGCGGTCTGCTCACCGGTCGGACCCGCAACGACCTGCTCACCGTCCCGGTGAGCACCGGCGCCGACGGCACGCCGCTGATCGACGGGCGCCCGTGGGACTCTCCCGAGGCAGCCGATCTCATTCGCGGACGCGCCGGGTCCGACGCGACCCTGGTCTCTGATGCCAGCCCGCAGCGCTTCGACGTGCTCAACCTCCTGGTGGCCACCGACGAGGCGGTCAACCGTTTCGGGCGTGACGTCCGGCGCCTTCGGCCGAACATCCTCATCGCCGGGGTCCCTGCCGGTGCGGAGGCGAACTGGCCCGGTCACGCCCTGGCGATCGGCGACGCGCTGATCGGGATCGACTCCCTGCGCGCCCGCTGCGTCGTGACCACGATCGACCCCGACACCGGCGAGCAGGATCTCGACGTCCTGCGGGAGATCCGTCGGGACTTCGACGGCGAACTGGCCCTGAACTGCTGGGTGATCCGCCCAGGAACCATCCGAGTCGGTGATGAGGCTCAGGTCACGGCCCTCGATGCGGAGCCGGCAACGTACGGGGGATGGGTAGTCGGCGCGCCCTACCCCTACCTCCCATGAGCGCGGCCGAGGATCTCCACAGCGCACGGGTCCACCTGGCTGCCGGCCACGTCCGCCGAGCGCTGAGCGCGGCCTGGCGAGCGGCAGACGCTGCACTGCTGGAGGGCGACAGCCTGACCCTTCAGTCGGTCATCCCCCTGGCCGAGCAGATAGGCCACGTTGCCACCGGAGGGCAGTCACGAGACGCCGAGCAGCTCGCGTCCTATTGCACCCACGCGCTCGACGGCGCAGGCGGGGGAGTCGAGTCGCATTCGATCCTCTCGCGCATCTCCCGATGGAGGCAGCCTCGACGGACGTGCCCCGACTGCGCCGAGCAGATCTCCGCCCAGGCCCGGGTATGCCGCTACTGCGGCTTTCGGTTCGACACTGCCTGACCCCGGACGGACGGGGCTGGCATTCGCCCTTGTCGGTGGCTCATGTGGTGCCGACGATGCAGCGGGCGACGCCGGGAATTCGCACGAGGCCGTCGACTTCGTAGGTGGCCGCCTGGCCAACGACCCGTTCGGCTACCCGCTCCCTCGCCGGCTCATCGATCTTTTCGAGCGCCGCGACGGCGAGCGAGACGTGCTCGCTGATCATCCGCCAGTACTCGACGGCAGAACTGGTCACGAGTTCTACCCCGACGTCCCATTCGTCCACCTCGCGGAACCCGGCCGCTGCGTAGATGGCGCTGACGGTTCCCGGCTCTGCGCACCGGAACATGTTCGGGCGGTCGGGATCGGGTGCCGTCAGGACGACTTCAGTCGCGATCGCCTGCATGACGATGCTCGTCCATGGATTCTCCTGCGGCTTGACCCACACCGACGAGCAGAGTCGCCCGCCCGGCCTGAGCACCCGTGCGAACTCAGTGGTCGCCTGGGACAGGTTCGGGAAGAACATGTACCCGAAGCGGACGGAGACACTGTCGAACTCCCCGTCGCCGAAGGGGAGGTCGTCGGCGCTGCACACTCGCGTCTCGAAGTTGGTGATGCCCTGGGCATTCGCACGACGCGACGCTACCTCGAGCATCTCCGCTGACAGGTCTGTCAGCACCACCTGTCCTTGCGGCGCCATCGTGGCGACGGTGAGCCCGGGTTCGCCCGTGCCTGAAGCGATGTCCAGGTGCTGCTGGTCTGCAGTGATGTCGAGGCTGGCGACCATCGCCGTGGTGACCGGCCGAAGCTGGTCCATGATGACCGTGTCCCACTTCTCCCATCCAGCGGCCAGTCCGGACCACGCCGCGCGCTGGCCCTCCCGGATCTCGTCAGCGATCACCTCGTCATTCGACGACGAGGACGACGTGTTGTCAACCAGCGGGCACGCACCTCAGACGAGGGACATACTGACAGCCAGCCACTAGCCAACTGGGGAAGATGCCATGAAGGTCAATGTCGACTTCGATGTCTGCTCGAGCAGTGGTATCTGCATGAAGGTGTGCCCCGACGTCTTCGAGGTCCGCGCGGACGGCTACCTCTACGTCCTCAACGAAGAACCACCCGAGAGCCTTCGGCCCATGATCGAGCAGGCCGCCGACCTGTGCCCCACGGGAGCGATCCAGGTCGAGTCCTAGACAGGGGCCACCTGAGCGGGACCTTTCGCACGGGCGAGCCAAGTGTCATGCTCGACATGGCGTTTGGCGACCGAAAGGGGTCGGATGGGCACCCACGATGCGGCGAGCCTGGACGGGTGAGTCAGGTGGGCGCCTCCGACGCTGAGCCGGACACCGGGGTGACTCTTGCCGAACTGCTGGCAGCCTTCTCGCTGGCCACCGACCTGGGGCTGGGCCAGCCCATGGAGCACGTGCTCCGTTCGTGGCGAATCGCATCCCGACTCGGCGAGCGCGTCGAGCTCGACGAGGCTGCTCGCTCATCGCTCTTCTACGTTGCGGTGCTCGCCTGGGTCGGGTGTGTGGCGGACACGCCCGAGGTCGCGCGGATGTTCGGTGACGACATCGCCTTCCGAGCCGACAGCTACGACGTGGAGCTGTCCGGCCTGCAGGGGATGACGTTCATGATTCGGCACGCCGGCGCGGGCGGTGCCGCTATGCACCGACTTCGACTCGCAACCACACTCGTCGCCACCGGTGGCAAGCGCATCGAGCAGGGTCTGATGTCCCACTGCCTGACCACGTCGCGAATGGCTGATCTGCTGGGGCTGGGACCCGACGTCAGCATCCCGCTGCAGCAGTTCTTCACCCGGTGGGATGGCAGGGGTCTGCCACGTGGCGTCAGCCACGAGGACATCGCACAGACGGTCCGCCTGTTCCACCTCTCCGACATCGTCGAGGTGTACCACCGGACAGGCGGCGTCGAGGCAGCCGTCAAGGTGGCGCGAGCTCGTCGCGGCACCCACTTCGACCCTCGGCTCGTCGATGCGTTCTGTGCAGGTGCCGAGGACCTCCTGGCTGCCCGCCCGGACGACCCCGATTGCCACGAGCAGATCGCAGCAGAACCGGCCTTGCAGGCTCGACTCACGGGTCATGAGCTCGACGCTGCACTCGACGTGATTGCCGACTTTACCGACCTGCGATCGACGTGGCGAGCGGGCCACAGCCGGGCGGTGGCCGAGCTCGCGGCGCAGGCTGCCGAGTTCGCCGGCCTGCCCGACTCAGAGGTGACGACGGTCAGGCGGGCAGGACTGCTGCACGATGTGGGCCTTCACGGAGTGCCCTCGAGCATCCTCGACAAGCCCGGACCGCTCACCTTCACCGAGTCAGAGCGCCTGCGCATGCATGCCTACTACACCGAGCGCGTACTCGCCCGGCCCGCCGGCCTAGCGAAGTTCGGCAGGATTGCCGCCCTCACCCACGAGCGACTCGACGGGTCCGGGTACCACCGCGGCCTTGCCGGCCCGTCGATCCCCGTATCGGCGCGCATCCTGGCTGCAGCCGACGCCTACCGAGCGATGACCGAGGCGCGGCCGCATCGTCCCGCTCTCACACCCAAACAGGCCGCCACTGAACTTCGCGGCGCCGTCCGGCGCGGACAGTTCGACTCCCAGGCGGCCGATTCCGTGCTCACCGCCGCCGGGCAGCACCCGGGCCGTCGGCGCGTGTCGGGTCCGGCCGGCCTGACGCCTCGCGAGATCGAGGTGCTGGGCATGATCGCGGCGGGGGCCTCGACCCGACAGGTGGCACATGCCCTGGCGATCACCGAGAGGACGGCGGGCACGCACATCGAGCGGATCTACGCCAAGACGGGAGCCTCCACGCGGAGCACCGCGACTCTCTTCGCCCTCCAGCACGGCCTGCTGGACCAGCCCACGCCGCTGCGTTCGTAGGGAGAACTCCGGACGACGCAGATGATCACGGCGCCTAGCGTCCTGTTGCAGGGGCCCGGATGAACGATCGCCCACGGGTCCCACCTGACCACAGCGATGACGGGAGTCGGCCATGGCACGCAAGGCGGTTGTCAGCTTGACCACGGGGCTCGAGGATCCGGAGAAGGTCACTGTCGCCTTCCTGGTGTCGGTCGGTGCCGCAGAACAGGGGCGTCAGACCTTGATGTTCCTGACCAAGGAGGCAGTCAGGCTCGCGATCGACCGCGTGGCGACGGCGGTCGCCTGCGAGGGTTGCCCACCCCTTGCCTCACTCGTTGAGCGGTACTCCGCCGCCGGTGGCACCTACCTCGTCTGCCCCATCTGCTTCGACGCGCGGCACCTCGACAAGGGCGACCTCATCGATGGCGCTGAGTTGGGCGGAACCGTGCCCATGTGGCAGTGGATCGGCGATGACGAGGCCACGACGTTCAGCTACTGAAGGAGTGCGACTCCCCTTACCGGGTGTGCCGCATTTCCAAGCAGTAAACCTGTTGCCGCTCAACGTCTTCATCTACTGACCACCGCGCCTGAAGCGTTACCGGTGTCCTCCGTAGGCGAGCCGAGGCCCAGGTCGCGTTCACATCGGTCCGCCTGCCAGACGCAGTTGTCGGCGTTCCTCGTCCCACGCCTCGCTGGACGCCCGGGCTGGTGGCGTGGCCTGTTCTTCGGTCTGGTCCTCGAGGGGGACGTGTGCTTCGGCTTCGAGTTCGGCCAAGGTCCGCGCGTAGCGGCTTCGTGGCGAGACTCCGGGAGTCGGGTCAGGGTCCGGGTGGTCGCCCCAGGCGTCGGGGGCGGGTTCGGACGGGGGCGTGACTGCGGGCATGGTCATGATTGTGCCTGCCGGGCACGGTATCGGCAGCTAACCCCCACGCCACGGGCACGTAGCCCGTCCCACAGACCTTGATGGGCGCCCGAGAGGCTGCCCCACGGGCCGTGCCAGGGCATTGTGGCCTGGTCCGCTGCACGCCTACGGGGGACGCCGATCACGCCTGCGGCGGTGGCGTCGGCAGGTCTACCAACCGGAAATGCAACACACCCGGGTAGAAGGTCCCACGTCTGATCTTGCGCCAGTGAAGTCAGGTGCTCCATTGGCGGCCGGCTCACTCACGTGCAGGGGCGGCGCCGCCCAGATCACCTTGACTCCGGCTCAGTAGGGCGCAACTGTCGATTCGGGCCATTCCCGTTCGTACAGGGTGTGGATGCCACGCTTGCCTTGCGCGGCCGCGACGAGAGGACGATCCCATGCCCCACTACCTGCTTTCCGTCTGCTACCCCGCCGACGCCGTACGACCCGATGACGACACGATCGCGCGAATCATGGTCGACGTCGAGGCGGTCAACACCGACATGATCGCCGCGGGCTCCTGGGTGTTCACCGGAGGACTGCACGACCCCTCGACGGCCACGGTCGTCACCGACGACAAGGGGCGCATCGTGATGTCGGACGGACCCTTCATCGAAGCCAAGGAGCAGATAGGCGGCATCACGGTCGTCGACGTCGCCGACCTCGACGCCGCTCTCGGGTGGGCATCCCGGTTGGCGACGGCCATCGGGGTCCCGATCGAGGTGCGACCCTTCGAGCACGCCTTCACCCGTTGATTCACCCCACAGCCGCGTGCGAGATTGTCGATTCAGGGCTCGCGCATTCGTGCACAGGGTGAGCGGCCGGATCGACCGGTCCGACGAGAGGAGAGGCTCATGCCTTCGTACCTGCTGAGCGTCCACCATGCCGAGGGCGGCCCGGACATGACCGACGAGGAGAGGGAGCGCTCGTTCGCCGACACGGGCGTCGTCAACGAGGAGATGCGCCAGGCAGGGGTCTGGGTGTTCGCCGGCGGCCTGCACAGTCCGTCGACGGCACGCGTCGTGCGGGCGAAGGACGGTGCGCTGCTGCACACCGACGGCCCGTTCCTCGAGGGCAAGGAGCACATCGGCGGCTTCTGGATCATCGACGCAGTCGATGACGACGCCGCCATGGCGTGGGCCGACAAGGCGACTGTCGCCTGTCGAGTCGCCGTGGAGGTGCGTCCGTTCCAATGAGGAGCCCGACCTGAACCGAGTGTCGGCGGCCGAAGCCGAAGTCGAGCGCGTGTTCCGCGCCGACTACGGACGGGCCGTCGCGACCCTCACCCGCCTCCTCGGCGACATCGGCCTCGCGGAGGAGGCGGTGCAGGACGCGTTCAGCGTGGCCCTCGATCGCTGGCCGAGGGACGGCGTGCCGCCGAGCCCGACGGGATGGATCGTCACCACAGCACGCAATCGGGCCATTGACCGGTTCCGCCGCGAGGCCACCCGGATGGACCGGTACCGGCAGGCCGCGCTGCTACTCCAGCGAGAGGAGCCCGACGAGGAGGTCACCGTGCCCGACGACCGCCTGCGGCTGGTGTTCACCTGCTGCCACCCGGCACTGGCCACCGACGCTCAGGTGGCCCTGACCCTGCGGCTGATCGCGGGCCTGGAGACCCGCGAGATCGCTCGGGCCTTCCTGGTCGCGGAGACGACGATGGCACAGCGGCTGGTGCGGGCCAAGAACAAGATCCGCGCCGCGCACATCCCCTACCGGGTGCCGGACGACGCCGAACTGCCGGATCGGCTGCGCCCCGTGCTGGCGGTCGTCTATCTCGTGTTCAACGAGGGCTACGTCGCCAGCGATGGCGGCACCGCCGTGCGCGACGACCTGACCGCTGAGGCGATTCGCCTCGGTCGCCTTCTCGTCGAACTCATGCCGGACGAGCCCGAGGTGCTGGGACTGCTTGCGCTCATGCTGCTGACCGAGTCGCGTCGTCGCGCACGGGTAACACCGGATGGTGACCTCGTGCGCCTCGTGGACCAGGATCGAACGCTCTGGGACGTCCCGCTCATCAGCGAGGGGCAGGCACTGGTCCGCATCTGCCTGCGCCGCAACAGCCCGGGTCCGTACCAGCTGCAGGCGGCGATCGCCGCGGTGCACAGCGATGCGACGTCGATTGCGAGCACGGATTGGTCCCAGGTGCTCGCGCTGTACGACCAGCTGTACGCCGTGGCGCCAACCTCTGTGGTTGCACTCAACCGGGCCGTCGCGCTCGCTGAGGTCGCCGACCCGGCCACGGCGCTCGCGACCATCGACGATCTGGATCTCGGCAACTACCATCTGTGGCACGCAACCCGCGCCGATCTACTCGAGCGGCTGGGGCGCACAGCGGAAGCACGGGCCGCCTACGACGTCGCCATGACGGGCACTACGAACTCCGCTGAGCGCGCCCTGCTCGCACGCCGGCGCGATGCGCTCGGCTGACATTCACACGAGGGAGACTGCGATGCCCCGCTACCTGATCTCGTTCGATGACGGAGCCATGGACTTTCCGGAGGAGGACCTGCCCGCCGTGGGCGAGGCAGCGCACGCCGTGGTGCGGGCGGCTCAGGAGGCAGGGGTCTGGATCTTCGGTGGGGGCATAGCGAGCCAGCAGGCGAGCGTCGTGTCCACCGGCGGCGACATCTCCGACCGCCCATACCCGGAGGACAAGGCCGTCATCGGCGGGTTCTCGATCATCGACGTGACGTCTCGTGAGGAGGCCCTCGAGTGGGCGGCCAGGTTCGCGGCCGCCTGCCGGTGCGCGCAGGAGGTCCGGGAGATCATGTTCGACCCGCTCGTGTGATCGGGCGCCGGTGAGGAACCAAGCGATGGTCAGGCGCCGGTCCCCGGCAAGGCGTCGCGGAAATCCGCGCTCTGCTTCCAGTCGGGCTCGGGTGGGACGTGGCCGGGCGCCGGGGCGTAGATGGAGTAGTCCAGCAACTGCATCCGGTGCACGTAACGCGGACAGTTCGGGAAGATCCGCTGGATGTCGACGCGGACGACGGCCTGCGCCCCGTCGAAGTTGCTCAGCAGGTCCCCGTCGAAGAGGACCGTCGCGGTGCCGTTGATCCGCATCCGGCTGGCATGCTCGAAGTCGATGAACAGCATGCCGACCTTCGGACTGACGTCAATGTTGCCGAGGCTGCGGAACATGCCATTCCCGTCATAGCTGGGAAAGGCCAGCGTGCGCGAGTCGAGGACGGAGACGAACCCGGGGAGCCCGCCCTTGTAGGAGCAGTCGGGCCAACCGTCGGCGTCGGCCGTCGCGAGGAAGAACATCGGTGCGTTCGTGATGAACGCCGCGTCCCACTCGCTCAGCTCGGCGTGGACGGTCACCTGCTCCAGGCGGTCGGCGATCCGGCGGCTGTCGAAGCGATCCTGGATGCTCCTGGACCCTTGGTGATACATCGGAGTCTCGGTCACTGGCTGCCTCCCGGGGGCTGCCCTCGAGTGTGGCGCAGCGCGGCCGACATTCCAAGATCTGGTGTGCCAGCAATGGAGTTTGTCCACCATGGCTGACCGCTCTGGTGGGTAGCGCACGGAGTCCACGGAGGCCCTGCGCTCGCGGGACGGCTACGTCACAGAGCTGCGACGGGACTAGCCGACGAGTACGCCGAGCTGGGCGAGGAGGGTCTCGACGCGGGACTTGATCTCGTCACGGATCGGCCGCACGGAGTCCACGTCAAGCCCATTCGGGTCGGTAAGTGTCCAGTCCTCGTAGCGCTTGCCCGGGAACACCGGGCAGGCGTCGCCGCAGCCCATGGTGACGACGACGTCGGCGGCCCGGACGACCTCGTCGGTCCACGGCTTCGGGAACTCGCTGGAGATGTCGATCCCCACCTCAGCCATCGCAGCCACCGCAGCGGGGTTGACCTGGTCGCCGGGCTCCGATCCGCCGGACCAGGCAATGGCCTGGTCACCAGCGAGGGCCCGGAAGTAGCCCAGGGCAATCTGTGAGCGGCCCGCGTTGTGGGTGCACAGGAACAGCACGACGGGTCGGTGATCGTCGCTCTTGCCCTCCACCCGCGCCAGTGCCGACAGTCGCTCGCGGGCGAATCGCTCCGCGAGAAGTGGCAGCCAGGTGACGACCTTCATCCGCCCGGCGAACTCGTCGTACGAGGAGTACAGGAACCGCTCGATGGTCTCGGTGCCGAACACTCCGTCGAACTCGGCCTGGAGGCGGGCCGCGGCGGCGCGCAGAACCATGCGGCTCTCGAGGGGAAGGTCGTCACGAATGTAGCTGTCGGTCATCGGGTTCTCCTTGTGGTGTAGCGGTGTGGTCGCATGAGTGGGGCGAGCTGGTCGACACGTTGACGGAGCTCGCTGACCGTCGTGTTGAAGGCGGCGTCCGTCCCGACGCGGACAGGATCCGGAACCGACCAGTGGATGCGAGTGTTCTCTCGCGGACCGATCTCCTCGTTCACCGAGTCGCACACCGACACGATCACGTCGTCCGGCCGCAGGACATCCTCGATCGACTGCGGCGTGCGCTGGGCGATGGTCAGGCCGTACTTCTCGGCAGCCTTCCGTGCCCGGGGGTTGACCTGATCCGCCGGATCCGTGCCCGCCGAGGTGCTGGGAACGTCGCTGACTTCGCGCCACAGCGCGTCCGCGAGGACCGACCGAGCCGAGTTGTGGGTGCAGACGAACACCACCCGCGACGCGGACATCTCCTCAGGCGGCGGCAGCAGGCCCTCGAGGGAGCCCCGCACCAGTCGTATGTAGGTGCGGCGCCGGTCGTGCTGAGAATGCTCGCGTGTGATGACGCCGGCGCTCTCGAGGACCTTCAGGTGGTGCGCCAGCAGGTTGCCGGGGACCTGAAGGGCGGCCGAGAGCGCGTCCGGGGAGAGGTCCTGAAGCTGCAACGCGTCAACGACCGACAGCCGGTTGGGGTCGGCGAGCGCACTGAGTATCAGCACGCGCTGAGACAAGTCAGTATTCATTGACTCAACCTTCTTTGATTTATTTTGGAGTGTCAAGTAGTCTCCGGCCGTCCGTTCGACGAAGGTTTCGACATGCTTCACCGCCTCGAGCGTCGCGGCGCCGCCGAGTTCCGAGAATCGATCCACATGAGCGACAAGCCCTCCGTCCTTTCGTCTGCATCCACAACGCCGGTCGCTCCCAGATGGCCGCGGCCTTCCTGACACACCTGGCCGGCGACCGGGTCGAGGTCCGTTCGGCCGGGTCGGCACCGGCCGACACCGTCAATCCCGCTGTGGTGGAGGCGCTGCTCGAAGAAGGAATCGACATCCGTCACGAGACGCCCAAGATCCTCACCGACCGGGCGGTCTTCGAGTCCGACGTCGTCATCACGATGGGTTGCGGCGATGTGTGCCCGGTCTACGCGGGCAAGAGGTACGAGGACTGGAAGCTCGAGGACCCGGTCGGGGACCTGATCGCTCAGATCGCGCCGTGAGTCTGACCGAACGTGTCCTATGCAACAGCGGTTGCTGTTGAAACCAATGGTGACTGATAGGTAGAGTCGAGGCATGCCCACGCGAACGAAGTCAACGCCAGCATCCCGCGCGCGCGAGATCGCGCCAGTGCTCAAGGCCCTGTCCGACGAGAACCGGCTGACGATCCTCCTCGCCGTGGCCGACCGAGAGTCGTCGGTGACCGAGCTCATGGCGACGACGGGCCTGTCGCAGACCCTGGTCAGCCACCACTTGAAGAGTCTGCGCGACAACGGACTGGTCGTCGCCACGCCCGTCGGGCGCAGCAACATCTACTCCCTGTGCTGCGACGCCATCGCCGAGCCCATCGCGCTGCTGTCGATGCTCGCCGGCACCAAAGACTGCCCGACCGAGTAAGGAGCCCTGACCATGACCGTTCACGACGCCGACGACATCACCACCGCCGTCCGCGACCGCTACGCGACACTCGCCCGCACCGCGTCTTCCTGCTGCGGCCCGTCCGCCAGCAGCCTCGACCCGTTCGGGCAGTCGCAGTACGACGACGACGAGAAGGCACTGCTTCCCCAGGAAGCCGTGCTGGCCTCGCTGGGCTGCGGGAACCCGACGATGCTCGCGCAGTTGAACCCCGGCGACGTCGTTCTCGACCTCGGCTCCGGCGGCGGGATCGACGTGCTCCTCTCGGCACGACGCGTGGCGCCCGGCGGAAGGGCCTACGGCCTCGACATGACTCCCGAGATGCTTGACCTCGCGAACGCCAATAAGGCCAGGTCCGGCGTCGAGAACGTCGAGTTCCTGCTCGGGACCATCGAGCACATTCCGCTGCCCGATGACTCGATCGACGTGATCATCTCCAACTGCGTCGTCAATCTCTCAGCCGACAAGGACGCGGTGTTCCGCGAGGCGATGCGCGTCCTCAAGCCCGGCGGCCGATTCGCGATCTCCGACATGGTGCTGTCCCGCGAGCTCTCCCCGGACCTGACGGGCATCATGGCGTTGTGGACGGGCTGCATCGCCGGCGCGCTCACGCAGGACGACTGCACCGCCAGGATGCAGGCAGCCGGATTCCACGACGTCACGATCGAGCCCACCACCATCTTCGGACGCTCGGAGCTCGAGGGCCTCGCTGCCGACCTCCGCCCCGAGGACATCCCCGAGGGTCTGGACGTCGATCAGGCCATCGGCGAGTTCGACGGCGTCATCCGCTCCGCCTTCATCCGCGCCACCAAGCCCGGCGCATCAACCCGACCTGTCACCGAGGAGTCCCGCATGCACGTCGTTCGCGTCTACGAGCCCGCGCTGTGCTGCAACACCGGCGTCTGCGGGCCCGACGTCGACCAAGCCCTCGTCGACTTCACTGCCGACCTCATCCACCTCACCGAGCGCGGCGCTGACATCGTCCGCCACAACCTGGCCAACGACCCGACTGCCTTCGTCACCGACGACAACGTCCGCGCCTTCCTGCAGGTCGCCGGCTCCGACGGTCTACCTCTGACCACGGTCGACGGGGTCACCGTCATGACCGGCGCCTACCCGAGTCGCGCCCAACTACTCAAGTTCGCGGGCCTGCCCGACGAGCTAGCGGTCGTCCCAGCCGGCGTCACGCTCCTGAACGACTCGAACGGCGACAGCTGCGGCTGTGGCCCCTCAGGGTGCTGCTGACACGGTGAAGCGCTTCCTGGCCGACCCGCCCCGCTTCCTGTTCTTCACCGGCAAGGGCGGCGTCGGCAAGACGTCCGTGGCCTGCGCCACGGCAATCCACCTCGCCACCGCGGGCAGTCGGGTGCTGCTCGTCAGCACCGACCCGGCATCCAACGTCGGGCAGGTCCTGGGCGTGACGATCGGGAACACCATCACGGATATCGCGGACGTGCCCGGCCTGTCGGCACTCGAGATCGACCCCGATCAGGCGGCCGACGCATACCGCGAGCGCATCATCGCCCCAGTTCGCGGGCTCCTGCCCGAACGTGAGATCGCGTCGATCACCGAGCAGCTGTCCGGTTCCTGCACGACGGAGGTCGCCTCCTTCAACGAGTTCACCGCGCTCCTCGCCGATGAGGCCGTCTTCGGTGCCTACGACCACGTCGTGTTCGACACCGCTCCGACCGGGCACACCATCCGACTCCTTCAGCTGCCAGGGTCGTGGACGGACTTCCTCAACGAGGGTAAGGGTGATGCGTCCTGTCTCGGGCCGCTTGCGGGGCTCGACAAGCAGCGCCGCGTTTACGCCGACGCCGTCGCCGCCTTGATGGACCCGTCTCGAACCCGGCTCGTGCTGGTCACTCGCGCCCAGACGTCGGCCATCTCAGAGATCGACCGCACCGCAAACGAACTCGCCGCGATCGGCATCCACGCCACGAACGTGGTCATCAATGGCGTCCTTCCGGATGACGTGAGCGGCGACGAACTCGCTGTCGCCGTGCGTGCCCGCGAGCAGGCGGCTATCGGGGGCATGCCGGCGTCGATCGTCGGCCTACCGCGCGACGTCATCGAGCTCAAGGCCGCCAACATGGTCGGACGCGACGCGCTCGCCACGCTCCTGCACGAGTCGTCGACGACCGTCGACCTCCCCGTGGCCAGCCCCAGCCCTCCACCGAATGCGCCATTGTCCGCGCTGATCGACGAACTCGAACGTGATGGTCACGGCCTGATCATGTGCATGGGAAAGGGCGGCGTGGGCAAGACAACGATCGCCGCGACCATCGCCGTCTCCCTCGCCTCCCGCGGCCACGATGTTCACCTGACGACCACCGACCCGGCGGCACACCTGGAGGAGACCCTGGCCGGAGCAGTCCCGCAGCTTCGCGTCTCCCGCATCGACCCGGTTCGGGCCACCCAGGAGTACCGCGACCGAATCATGGCGACGAAGGGCAGCAGGCTCGACGAGGCCGGTCGCGCCAACCTCGCTGAGGACCTGCTCTCGCCCTGCACCGAGGAGGTAGCCGTCTTCCAGCAGTTCTCCAAGGTCGTCAACGAGTCCCGGCGGGAGTTCGTCGTCGTCGACACCGCCCCAACCGGGCACACCCTCCTTCTCCTTGACGCGGCCGGGTCGTATCACCGGGACGTCGTGCGACAGATGGGCGATTCGAGCAACTACACGACCCCACTCATGCGACTGCAGGATCCCGCTCAGACCAAGGTCCTCCTGGTCACCCTCGCCGAGCCGACGCCCGTCACCGAGGCACAGGTCCTTCAGGATGACCTGATCCGAGCGGGCATCAACCCGTGGGCATGGGTAGTGACCAATTCCCTTGCCGCCGCGGGACCGTCATCGGCCCTTCTCCGACAGAGAGCGGACGCGGAACTCGAACAGATCGCCCGTGTGGAGCAGCTCGCCAGCCGAGTGGCGGTTGCACCGCTCCTGGCCCACGAACCGACCGGGCCTGAGCGACTGCTCGACCTCGCTCAGGAGTCCAGCGCCGTCCGGTAGTCGATCCCGTCAGGCGGCGCTCACGAGATAGCCGCGTGGGCCCCCGCGCGACGGCCGAAGAGCGAACCCGCGCCGAGGCTCATGCCGCTCGCATACTCGTCGCCGTCCTGTGACAGGTGCGCTGTGCAGGCACCCGCTGCATACAGACCGGGCACGGGCTGGCCGTCGTCGGTGAGGGCCTGCCCATAGGCGTTGGTCCACAGGCCGCCGAGCGACATCCAGTGGTAGTCCGACCTCGGGATCGAGATGTCGAAGACCGCGTACGGGGCGTGCAGCGTCTTCAACCAGTGCGGGTCCTTGTGGAAAGCGGGATCGTCGCCCTGCTCGATGCCGGCGTTGTAGTCGGCAAGCGTCCGAGCGAGTGAGCCGCTGGGAACCTTGAGGGCCGCCTCCATCTCCTCGACGGTCTCGTAGGCGTCCATGAACGTATGGGACCCGTGCTTGGGGTAGTCGAAGATCTCCTCGTCGAGGATGAGGAAGGCCGTGGCGCCGGGCTGCTTCTGGATGTTCGTGGCCATGCGGCCGTGGTAGGCGTCCTCAGGCATGAAGCGCTCGCCGTTCGCGTTCACGACGATGCCCTTGATGAGGTCCTCGGGCGGGTAGATGGATGCCGTCGCGCAGACACCCTCCATGCCGCGCACCGCCACGCCGACGCTCTGCCCCAGGAGCATTCCGGCGCCGTCGTTGGTGGGCTCGCCCAGCGGCTTGCCGTACTGGCTGAAGAGCGGCATGTGCTCGGCCGTGATCTCGGCGTTCAGGTTGAAGCTCCCCGCGGCGAGGATGACGCCCTTGCGCGCCTCGACGAATGAGTCGACGCCCTCCTTGCGGACCTTCACGCCGACGACACGGCCGTCGGCATTCGTGACCAGGCCGATCACTGCCGCGTCGTAGAGCGCGGGGACGCCCTCGGCGACGAACGTCGCAAGCAGTGCCTTCATGGCGACGTAGCCACCGCTGATGTCGCCGTCCCCGGAGACCTGGTGACCGCGCGGGGCCGGGACGGCGATGTCGCGGAACGGCCACGTCTTCTCGTTGCCGGTCGACAGCAGGCCCTCCCCCGAGCGGATGTAGACGGCCTTGTGCGTGAAGGCCTCGCGCTTGAACGGAACACCCTGCTCCTCGAGCCAGTCGAACTGCGCCACGCTCTCCTCGCAGAACACGCGAAGGCTCTCCTCGTCCGTCGTCGTGGTGACCGCGCGGAGGAAGGCGTACATGTTCTCGGGGGAGTCGTCGTAGCCGCAGGCGGTCTGCACGTCCGTGCCGCCGCCGAAGTAGAAGATCCCCTGCGACAGGGCGCTCGCTCCCCCGCCCGCGCTGGCCCGCTCGATGACGAGGACGTCGGCTCCCGCGCGGTGCGCCTCGAGTGCGGCGCAGGTCCCGGCGACCCCCAGCCCGACGACCAGCACGTCTGTCGAGCGGTCCCATCCGGGAATGCTCGCGACGTCGACAGGCTTCTCGATCACCGGCATGTGCGCTCCTTCAACCCAAGTATGTGGACGTCAAAGTACCGTTGTTCCGGGCGAACCTCGCCATGGGGTCGGAACCTGACTCCGTCGTGGTCAGGTGAAGGCAAGCCACTCGGCAGGGGAGCCCGGCTCCCCTTCGCCAGCGGCGACCACAACGAGGCCATCGGCGTCGGCGAGCCCTCGGAGCATGCCCGAGCCGACATACGGGACGGGCACGGCCCGCCCGCCCTCGAGCCGTGCTGGCACCAGTCGGGTCTTCGCGCCACGGGCGCCGACGTAGCCCCCGAGCACCACTGCTGGCAACGGCAGCAGGGGGCGTCCGAGCAGGCCGTCGATCACCGGTTTGCCCAGCGTCAGCAGGGCCACCACCGCCGCGAGCGGATTGCCCGGGAGTCCGACGAGCCGTAGCCCGGATGGCCAGCCGGCGAGAAGCATCGGGTGCCCGGGCCGGCAGGCGACGTGGTCCACGAGCAGCGACCCGCCCGTCGCGGCGATGGCCGCGTGCACATGGTCCACCGGTCCGGCGGCCGTGCCCCCGGTCGTCATTATCAGGTCGACGCCCTCGGCGCCCGCGAGCGCTTCCTCGAGCTCGTTCAGGGTGTCGTCGACGCGCACGGATCCCACCAGCTCGACACGCCCATGCCGGTCAACCAGCCCGGTAGTTGGGGACCGAGGCTGTCACGAACGCGGCCCTCGGTGGCGGGACCCTGATGGAGGAGCTCGTCACCCAGGATGATCAGCTGCACCGTCGGGCGGCGCGCCACGTCGACGGCATCGTGGCCGGCTGCCGCGGCGAGCCCGATCCGGGCCGGGGTCAAGGACACCCCCGCTGCGATGCTCCTCAGCGGCCCGCGCCTCGTGTCCCGCGGCCCTGATGTCCCGTCCCTCGCGAACTCGGCCGCGCAGGCCTCCGTCGCGATCGAGGAGTCCGTCCTCGCTGCGAAGAACGCCGTCCGAGCCCGCCGGAATGGCGGACCCCGTCGCGATGAGAACCGCCTGGCCCGGCATCAGCGGAGCGGACCGCACTGAGCCCGCGAGCACGTCGCCGACGACCGACCACGGCCCCTCACCCGCGACTGCCCACCCGTCCATCGCCGAGACGGGCCACGGCGGCAGAGGCGTCCGAGCAGCGATCGGACTCGCGGTCGTCCGGCCGTGCGCGTCAACGAGGCGGACGCGCTCCGACGGCAGGGGCGCGACGCAGGCGTGCGCCCGCCTCGCGTCATGCCAACTCGGCTCGAGCAGCTTCATCAGCCTGACCTTCTCCCGCCGCGCTTGGGCACCCGGTCTCCTGCGTTACCGTCTCACGGTAGACGCTCCCTCAAGACCGAGCACGCCGAATCCATCGACGCCATTCGGGCGGCGGCCTCGTGCAGGCCTGCATTCCCGGGCTGCTGGCACCTCACCGCGGACGGGCCAGAGCTCCTGGATCGTTCCGCGCACGCCGGTGGCGACGAGTGCCTGCCGAGCCTTCACGAACTCCTCGCGGAAGACGGCGTCATCAGCCAGGGTGCCGAAGAGGTTCCGCATCTCGATGAACGCGGTCGGGTTGCCGTCCTGAGCCAGCGCCGCACGCGTCATCTCCTCGGCATGCACATCGTCAGGCACCTCAGCAGCAGGGAGCTCGCCCGTCGCAATGAGGACCCAGTACTGCGCCCACGCAGCGACCATGGCCGCACCCAGCGGAATCGGTCGACCGTGCGCAAGGTTCGCTTCAATGGCCGGCAGCGTGAACGTGGCCATCCGGTTGGAGCCATCGGTCGCCAGCCGTTTGACGGTGTCGCGCATCTTCGGATTGCTGAATCGCTCGATCAACGTCGCCATGTAGCCGTCGAGATCGATCCCGGGCAGCTCCCCCAGCGTCGGGGCAGCCTCCCGAGCCATGTACTCGACGAGGTACCGGCGCACATCGTCGTCGCGGAGGACTTCATCCACCAGCACGTAGCCGAGAGGGGCGCCGAAGTAGGCGATCGCCTGGTGACTGGCGTTCAGGAGCCGCAGCTTCATCAGCTCGTACGGCTTGACGTCCTCGACGAACTGCACCCCGACGAGTTCGAGCGACGGGCGCCCCGACGGGAACTGGTCCTCCACGATCCACTGGGTGAAGGGCTCGGCAGGAACAGGCCACCTGTCGTCGATGCCGAACTCGGCCGCGATGGCCTCCCGATCCGCGTCGGTCGTCCCGGGCGTGATGCGATCGACCATGCAGTTCGGGAACGACACGTTTCCGTCGATCCACTCGCCCAACGCAGGGTCGACAAGTCTCGCGAAGGAGGTGACGGTACGTCGAGCGATCTCACCGTTTCCTTGGAGGTTGTCGCACGACAGCACCGTGAACGGGGCCATGCCGGCCTCACGCCGCCGGCGCAGCGCCTCGACGATGTACGCGAATACCGTCTGGGGCGACTCGGGACTGTGCAGGTCGTGGACCACCGCTGGATTCGAGGCATCGAATTCCCCCGTTGCCGCATTCTTCAGGTAGCCGCCCTCGGTGACCGTCAGGCTCACGATGCGGACGCGAGGATCCAGCAGTCTGCGGTACACGGCCTCGGGATCGTCGGGGCCGTACAGGTACTCGAGGACCGACCCCACGATCCGTGGCTCGAGGGAGCCATCCGGGTGACGGACCACCAAGGTGTACAGGCAGTCCTGTTCCCGCATCGCGTCACGCATGGCGACGTCCTGCGGCAGGATCCCCACGCCGCAGATGCCCCAGTCCTGCCCGGAGCCGAGCTCCATGAGCTGGTCGAGGTAGGCCGCCTCGTGGGAGCGATGGAAGTTCCCGAAGCCGAAGTGGACGATGCCGACCTGTGCGGCCGAGCGGTCATAGCCAGGACCGGCCACGCTGTCGATCATCGGAAGGTTGGCCGCGGTCAATGCCTTCACAGTCGAACGTACGTCCCTGCGGCGGCGTTGGGAATCATCCTCGTGCTTCGGCCTCAGGGCGAGACCTGGCGGCGTTCCATCTTCGGAATCCCAGGGCTGGTGTCGTTGATCGCCCAGCTGATGATCACCTCAGGCGAGATGCGGAACCGCTCGCCGTCGCCGTGCGACTCGATCGAGGCGCTGCCGATGATCTTCACGCCGCGCGGCGTCCACGGGTCCATGGAAGCCAGGTCGTCGATGACGAGCGTGGCCCGGGGGTTCTCGCGGATGTTGCGATAGCGGACGGTGCTGCCGATGTCGAAGCCCGCGGAGACGATGTCATCTCCGTCGAGGCCGAAGACAACGGGGGCCACGTCGGGCCGTCCGGACGACGAGGCGGTCGCGAATCGCATCAGCGGCTGGCTGCGCAGGTAGGCAATCTCGGGTTCCGTGAACACGCTCACGCTATTCAGCATCACGTGGCGACTCAGTGACCCAGGCCAGTGCCTCGGCCTGCTCGCTGTCGGCGTAGACCTTGATGCGCGTCGGCATCATCCACGCGAAGGCGTTCACCGAGTGACGGACCCACTCCTTGTCGCTCACGACGGCCATGCGGTCGAAGTGCGAGAAGTGCTCCGTGCCGACGACGGCGTCGTCCCACAGGGCAGCGCCGCTGTAGCCGGTGAACTCGGCACCGAGCACATACAGGAGGCGGATGCGCTCGTGACGGGTGAGCGCGTCGCGCACTGCCGGGACCAAGACCTCTCGATAGTCGGACGACGTCACCTCGCCCTTCGCCGTGAAAGCCACGACATCGTCAGGCAGGCCGGTCATCAGCTCGATCATCAGGCACCCTCTTCGACCAGCAGCGCCTCGACGATCTCCCGGATCTTCAGTCCGACCACGTCGGCGCTGACGTTGACCTCTCGTCCTGGACCGTCGAGGTCGATGACGCCCTGCGCGGTCTCCATCGCGACGAGCACCCGGGCGTAGTAGTTGCCGAACATCGCGGTCAGCTCCTCGGTGGCTGATCCGTCGGCGACGGCGAAGTCCCGGCTGACCGCCCACAAGAGCCGGCTGCTGCGCTCGTCGATCGGCGTGACGAGCTGGGTGAACCGCAGGCGGGCCCACGAGTCCGGCGTGGTCTGGACATCCCAGTAGTCGACCCACACTGCCGGTGAGAGGAGGTAGCCCTCCTGAACAGTGGCGAATTCCTCCGTCTCGGGCAGCCCGACGAGTGCCGACTGCCACGCCGGCATGCGGGCCGGCGGGAACTCCCGCCGCAACGAGACAGTCGTCTCGCTGACGGTGACCTGGAGCGGCGGAGGCACCGAGCCGAGGACGGCGGGCGAGATCTCCGGCGCCACGAACGGCACCTGCGTGACATCGGCGAAGTTCTCGTGCAGCAGTAGGAAGCTGGCCGCCACCTGCTGCTCTCCGCGCACGGTCGCCCACGCGGGATCGGCCAGCCACGGGAGCTCGGGCAGTCGGTGAAGGCGGGCCCGCCCTGGCTCGCCGAACCAGACCCAGACGAGGCCGTCCGACTCGCGGACCGGATAGGCGTCGACGTGGGCGCCGAGCGGCACGCGTGACTGGGTGGGCACATGCACGCACTGGCCGCCGGCGTCGTAGACGAAGCCGCACAGTCCGCAACGGATGGTGTCGCCGTCCAGGGTGCCCGCGCTGAGCGGGTAGGCACGGTGCGCGCATCGATCCTCGAGGGCGACGGCCTCGCCGTCACTGGTGCGGAAGAGGACGACGGGTCGACCAACGACGCGCAAGGCGGTGAGCTCGTGGCCGATGGCGGACGACGGCGTGACGGCGTACCAGCAGTCGGTCGGCACGACCACCGGCATCGCGACGCGGCCGTGGAATGGCTGGGTCATGGTCGTGTTCCCCTCACAGGTCGATGACGAGTCGGTCGCCGCGGCACCGGGAGACGCACACCATCATGGTCTCGTTCGACGCCTTCTCCGAGTCGCTGAGGACGACATCGCGGTGGTCGACGTCGCCCTCGAGGACGACGGTCTCGCACGTTCCGCAGACGCCTTCGTGACAGGACCCGAGCACCGGGATGCCCAGCTCTTCCACCGCGTGGAAGATCGACTGGCCCGGTGGCACGGTGATGGTCTGGCCAGACCTCGCGAGCACCACCTCGAAGGCGGTGTCCTCGCCTTCGACTGCCTTGGCGTGGAATCGCTCCACATGGAGGGCCCCTGACGGCCACGAGGCACAGGCGGCTTCAACAGCCTCGAGCAGCGCCTCGGGTCCGCAGCAGTAGACAAGGGTGTCCGGTCGCGGGGTGCCGAGCAGCGTGTCGATCCGTCCGCTCAACGACGGTTGCGACTCATCGCGCGGCACGAGAGTCACCTTGTCGCCGTATTGCTCGAGAGTCGAGATGAACGCCATCGACGCGCGAGTGCGACCTCCGTAGACGAGTTCCCAGTCCGCTCCGACAGCCTCGGCCTCCTCGATCATCGGCAGCATCGGCGTGACCCCGATGCCGCCTGCGATGAACAGGTACTTGGGCGAGGACACCAGCGGAAAGTGGTTGCGCGGCCCGCGGATGCGGACGGTGCTTCCCTGGGCCACCTTGTCGTGGATGTACGTCGACCCACCTCGGCTGTCCTCGGCGCGCAGCACACCGACCTGGAGACGATGACTGTCCGACGGGGACGAGCACAGCGAGTACTGACGGACGAGGTCGTCGGTCAGCACCAGGTCGACGTGCGCACCGGGCGTCCACGTCGGAAGCGTCTGGCCGTCCGGATGCGCGAGCGTCAGGATGACGACATCGTCTGCCGCCAGCTCCACGGATTCGACCAGCAGGTCGGCCTCGTACTCCTTGAGGGTGGTGGGCGTCTCTGTCATGCCTACTTCGCCTTGACCCGCACGGGGAATCGCTTCACACCGTTGACGAAGTTGCTGCGCACGCGCTCGATGTCGCCGGTCTGCTCGATCGACGCGAGGCGGGGCAGGAGCTCCTCGAACAGGATGCGGATCTCCATGCGTGCGAGGTTCGCGCCCAGGCAGCTGTGCGGACCCTTGCCGAAGGTCATGTGATCGTTCGGGAAGCGCGTGAGGTCGAGACCGTACGGATCGGCGAACTTCGCGTCATCGCGGTTGCCTGAGGCGAACCACATGACGACCTTGTCGCCCTCCTTGATGGTCTTGCCGTGCATCTCGACGTCCTTGGTCGCCGTGCGACGGAAGTGGTAGACCGGCGACGCGTAGCGGATGAGCTCCTCGACCATGATCTGCGACTTGTCCATGTTGTCGATGAAGTACTGCATCTGGTCGGGGTGGTCCATCAGGCCCTTCATCGACAGCGTCATCGCCTGACGGGTCGTCTCGTTGCCCGCGACCACGAGAAGGAGGAAGTAGTTGTCGAAGTCCGAGTCCGACAGGGGGATGCCGTCGTCCGGCAGCCGGTTGACGATCTTGCTGATGAGGTCCTCGCCGTCCCCGCCCTTGCGCTCGGCGGCGAGCTGGCGGCCGTACTCGAAGATCTCCATCGACACCGGGTTGCGGAACGGCAGATGCGTCCACTGCTGCGCCTCGTCGCTGTTCACCAGCACGTTGGTCAGCTCGGGATCGGAGAAGCCGACGATGGTGTTACCCCAGGTGATGAGCTGCGGGATCATGTCGTCGGGCACGTCGAGCAGCCGTGCCAGGACGTTGATCGGGAAGTCCGCGGCGATGGCATCGACGAAGTCGACGTCCTCGCGCACGAGTGCGTCGTTGATCGACACCTTGGCCAGGTCGCGCAGGAAGTCCTCGTAGCGACGCAGCTGCGCCACGCTGAAGTCGCGCTGCAGGAGCTTCCGCAGAGCCATGTGACGGGAGCCGTCGGACTCGAGGATCGAGCGCCGCAGGTCCTGGAACTCCGCGGGGGGCTCCTCCAGGTTGACGAACTGGGTGGACGTGAACGTGTCACCGTCCTTGTTCACCATCTCGATGTCCTCGTACCGGGTAACGGACCAGAACCCGTGGCCGTCGCTGTCGTTCTCGTCCTGCCAGTGCAGGGGATCCTCAGCGCGCAGCGTGTCGAACATCCCCCACGCCTCGTTACTGACGAAGTAGTCGAGGTTGGTGAGGTCGACCTCGCTGAGCGGCACGGGCGTGGGCTTCATTGTTCTCCTCGGATCGGGGTGGGTCGCAGTGGTCAGATGGGCTGTGAGTGATCGGTCAGGAGGGCGCCGCCGTTGAACGTGGTGCCCACCTCGCAGAAGTAGCCGGCGATGATCTCGTCGACCGGGAGCAGGGAGGCCGGCTCGTCCCACGGGGAGTCGAACAGGCTGAGGTCCGCGTCGCCGACCCAAGGCTGGCCGAGGTCGAGGTCGACCCCGCCCATCGTGACGACCTGGTTCAGCGACATGCCCGCGCCGGGGACCAGGGATGGCACCATCCGATGGTGCAGCATCTTGTGGCCGTTGACGAAGCCGTTCGACGCCGCCGGCTCGCGCAGCGTGACCTTGGCCGTCGCGAGACGGTGGTCATACGCGGCCAAGGAGGCCCCGAACGTGCCGCCCTCGCCGATGCGCGACGTCGCCTTGCCACGGGCGTACGGGCGCGTGACGTAGGCGCTCCCGAGCTTCTTGGGGTAGCCCTGGAACCAGCCACGGGCGATGGCGAAGTCGGTGGTGACCCAGATGAGCACGCACCGGCTGTACGTGACCCCCTGATACGAGCAGCGGACCACGACGAACGCCTCGAGGTACTGCGACTTCACCGGGTCGAGGAGCTCCTCGAACGACGAGCTGCAGGACTGCCAGTCCGCCCAGATGAATGCCACAGCGCCGGGATCCTCGGGGGCAAGGTCCACGTCGGGCGGGAGGATGGCTCGCACATTGGCCGGGTCGGTGCGGTACTCGACCGTGAGCAGGGTTCCCGAGTAGTGCCAGGGCATGTCGGGCACGACCGCAGTGCGGCCGGACGCGGTGTACGGGGGCAGGAAGCCCATCGAGTTCGACATCGCGCTACTTCTCCTCGACGGTCGACGGGTAGAGATCCTTGGACGGAGTGCGGATGCCGCGGAACTCCCAGTCGCCGCCCATGGCCGTCGAGATGACCTCTTCGGACTCGGTCGGCTGTGCGCCGCAGTCGTCGCGGATCGGCACCGGGCCCTGGACGATCGTGTTGGAGAGGGTGCCCAGCCCCTCCACCTCCACCTCGACGATGTCGCCGGGGTAGACGGTGCGGGAGAACGCCGGCGTGCCCGAGAAGAGGATGTCGCCGGGAACCAGCGTGATCGTGCGGGCGATGTCGGCGACGAGGTAGTGCATGTCCCACTCCATCTCCGCCGTCGTCGAGTCCTGCTTCACCACGCCATTGACTCGGGTCTGGATGCCCTTGTCATGGAAGTCCCATCCGGTCACCAGGCCCGGGCCCACCGGCGCCAGGGTGTCGGATCCCTTGACGCGCAGCATGGAGCCGGCGTCCGTGTCGCGGAAGTCGTGCAGGCCGTAGTCGTTTCCCACGGTGTAGCCGGCGATGTAGTCACTGGCCTCGTCCGGGGAGACGTTCCGGCACGTGCGGCCGATGACGATGACGATCTCGCCTTCGTAGTTGAGCCACTTGCACCGCTCGGGGCGCAAGATGGCCCCCTTGTGCGAATTCAGCGCCGTGATCGGCTTGTGGAAGTACGTCGGCGCGGCCGGCAGCTTCGTCAAGAACTCGTCCGTGCGCGACTGGTAGTTCAGGTGCACCGCGATGATCTTGGTGGGCTCGCTCGGCGGCAGGTGAATGGCGTCGTCGACACCCACCACCCGGCCGTCGGCCGCCACCAGCTCGTCGCCGTGCCGGATGGTCTGGACGGGGGCGCCCTCGAGCAGGACGCGTCGGTACTCGGTCACGCAGCAGCTCCCTGTCGTGTCCACCCGGTCATCGGGCGGTCGAACCACACGTGCACCTGACTGGTGCCGATCGAGTTCTCGTAGTCGCTGATCTGGACGCCGGGGGCGCAGAAGTCCTGCTCCCCCAGCGCCGCGGCCATCATCAGGTAGTGGGCGAACTTGCCCTCGGGGCGGACCGGCATGAACTCGTCCATGGTCTGCAGTACGAGGTCGTGACGTCCTTCGGCGAACCACTGGAGACGCTGCTGATCGGCGTCGTAGGCCTCGCGGCTGATGATGTGCGACGGATCGCTGGCCTCGTGGTTGCGCAGCTCGCGCAGTGGATAGAACGTGTGCGACAACGATCCCGTCGCGATCAGGATCACCTTGCGGTCCGTCTTCCTGATGGCCTCACCGATCGCCCGACCCACGCGCAGGTAGTCCTCGGTGTCGCCGGTCTGGCACACGCTCATGGAGATCCACTGCTTGTCGAGACCCTTGCCGAGGTAGCTCCACATGTTGATCGACGGGTAGTACAGGGGGAGGTACTGGTCGTCGATGGGCGTGATCCAGGTGTCCTGACTCTCTGCCTCCGCGGCGATAGCAAGGGCGAGCTCGGGATCGCCGCGCCAGTCGTAGGGGATCCGGCACATGCCGCGCGGCAGCTCCTCTGCGGTGAACAGCCCGGCTCGACGGTCCTGCGCGGTCACGATGAACTCGACCGTCGTGAACCAGTGGGAGTCGAGCACGATCACGGTGTCGTAGTCGAGGGTCGCGAACTTGTCCTCACGCAGCTTGTTCAGCGCAGGGACCAGCGAGATCTCCTTGCCCTGGTTGAGCTCCAGACGTGTCTCGAGAGGCAGCATGATCGTGGGGACATGCGACAGGAATCCTGCGCCGACAACCTCACCCATCGTGTTCTCCTTACTTCCAGCCATTGGGGGCGAAGACGGTGTTCTTGACATCTGCATAGAAGTCGAAGGACCAGACGCCGCCCTCGCGGCCGATCCCGGACTTCTTCGATCCACCGAACGGGGCGGACAGGTCGCGCACGAAGAAGCAGTTGACCCAGATCGTCCCGGCGACCAGCCGCTGCGTGAACGCCTCGGCGCGCTCGCGGCTGCCCGTGACCACACAGGCGGCGAGGCCGAACTCGGTCCCGTTGGCGAGCTCGAGGCCGTCCTCGTCAGAGCCGAAGGTCTGCATCGTCAGGACGGGTCCGAACACCTCCTGGGTGAGGATCTCGCTGCCGGGCCTGGCATCGCGGACCAGCGTGGGCTTGAAGTAGTGCGTCCCGAGCTCGGTGTTGACCTCACCGCCGTAGGCGATGGTGGCACCGTCGGACCTCGCCCGGTCGACGAATCCCTGCACCCGCTCGATGTGCTTGAGGTGGATGTTCGGCCCGATCTGGGTCTCCTCGTCGCGAGGATCTCCCTGCCGGATCTGCGCGGCCCGCACGGCGAAACGCTCGGCGAAGGCATCCGCGATGCCGTCCTGGACGAGTAGGCGCGTGCCAGCCAGGCAGACCTGCCCGGCGTTGTCGTACTGCTCGATCGCCAGATCGACGGCGAGGTCGAGGTCAGCGTCGTCGAGGATCACCGTGGGGCTCTTGCCGCCGAGCTCGAACGAGCATGGCACGAGGTTCTCTGCGGCGGCGCGAGCGATGACCTTCGCCGTGGGCACCGATCCGGTGAAGCAGATGCGCGCCACGTCGGGGCTCTCGGTCAGCGGGGCGCCCGCCTCGACCCCGAAGCCCTGGACGACGTTGAACACCCCCGCCGGCAGGCCGGCCTCATGGGCCAGTTGCGCGAAGTACGACGCGGTGAGCGGGGCCCACTCCGGCGGCTTGAGGACGACGGTGTCGCCGGACGCCAACGCGGGACCGATCCGCCACGTCGCCAGCATCAACGGCGCATTCCACGGCGTGATGATCACCGCGACGCCGGACGGATCCCACGACACCACGTTGTCGTGGCCACGGGTCTGGAACACGGGGTGCTTCAGCTGCTCGACCGCGTAGTCGGCGAAGAACCGGACGTTCATCACGACTCGCGGCATGACTCCGCGGCGATGTGAGCGCAGCAGCGACCCGTTGTCGAGCGTCTCGATCTGGGAGAGCTCCTCGATGTGCGCCTCGAGGTTGTCGGCCACCTTGTGCAGGATCGCAGCGCGCTCGGCCGGCGTGAGGCGAGCCCACGCGGGGAAGGCTGCCTTGGCCGCGGCCACCGCCGCATCAGCCTCGGGCCTTGCCTCCGCGGCTGATGTTGCCAAGCAGGGTTCCGTCGATCGGTGAGACGTCTTCGAACGTGGTCGACGAGGCCACCCGCTGGCCACCGATCCAGTGCCGGGTATCGACGTCGACACCGGCGATCGAGATAGTCGACATGCACGCTCCTTCGGGCCCGGGGGGAGGGTGCCGCATAAGGCGGCGTCGGCACATCATAGATCGTTCGCACCCGAACGGATAGTGGAATAGGGCAGACTTCTCCTACAACCTGATGGAGGTCAGCGTGATTCGACCAAAGATTGCCGTACCCGGCCGATTCACCGAGTCCGCCAGCGCGCTGCGCTATCGCGGGCTGGTCTCGGCCCGTCGACTGATGGAAGCCGTCTGGCTCGCCGGTGGCGACCCGATGACCCTGCTTCCCGCTGACGGTCCCGATGGGATCGACTGGGCACATCGCCTGGCCGGGTTTCACGGCGTGCTGCTTCCCGGTGGCGGCGACGTCTCTCCCGAGGCGCTACGGCATGCCGACCGACGACCCGTCCCTCTACGACATGAACGAGCAGCAGGACGAGACCGACTTCACCCTGGCTGCCTACGCCCTCGGCAACGGCCTCCCGCTGCTGGCGGTCTGCCGCGGGCTGCACGTGGTCAACGCCCTCCTCGGCGGGACCCTCGTCATCGACATGGACGTCAACCACCGCCACCACACGCACACGGTCGCGTTGACCGACGACGCTGACCACCTCGGATTCGAGTCCGGAAGCGTGGCCGCCTCCTGCTATCACCATCAGGCGATCGACCGGGTGGCCGATCGCATCACGGTGCTCGGCCGGGCCGAGGACGACACCGTCGAGGCCGTGGCAATCGAGGCTCCGGCGTGGGCGGGTGGAGTGCAGTGGCACCCCGAGGACATCTACGACGCCGATCCGGCGCAGCTCAAGCCGTTCATCACGCTCGTGGAGCAGGCCCGCCGCACAGCGGGTGACGACGCCTAGGCCCGAGCCCCTCAGCCCTCAGGGTGGCCGGTCGCCAGAACCAGTTCACGCAGGAACTCAGCGGCCATCTCCTGCTGTCGCGGGCTGAGGCCGGACACGGCTGCCTGCTCCTGCCGGTTGATCTCCGGGAACAGCCGCTTGATCAGGCGCGTGCCCGAGGGGGTCAGGCTCACCAGCACAAGACGGCCGTCCTCGTCCGAGCGCTTCCTCTCTGCGAGGCCCCGCTTCTCGAGGGTGTTCAGCACCCCGCTCAAGGTGGCCTTCGAGACCCCCGACTCCTCGGCGATCACGCGAGTCTCTGCCTCGCCCCAGATCCAAGCGATCCACAGCACCACGAAGGCAGTCCACGTGAGGTCGGACTTGGCCAGCACGGTGCTCTCCAAGTGATTGCGCACGGCGTTGGCGGCGCGGAACAGGTTCGAAACAACCGAGAGCGCGCGGAAGTCCAGGTCGAGGTCGCCGATTCTCGACTCGGCCGTCCGCTCCGTCTCTGCGAGCGTATGCGGGCCTGCCACGTCGTCCCCCTTCGTCTCGGTTGCGCCAACCCTAGGTCAGGCGTCGACCGCAACGCGGTCCAGAAATGCATCAACGAGATCGTGCGCTCTCACGGCTACGGCTTCCTGCTCGGCGAGCAGATGGCCGTGCAGGACGTCGGGGTCCTGGCCGTCGGCCTCGATCAGCGAGCGTCCCCCGTTGTCCATCCATCCCATCAGCGACGACGGGGTGATCTCCGGATGGAACTGCACGGCAAGGTTGCGGCGCAGGGTGAACGCCTGCGAGGCAAGGGAGTTGCGGGCGATCTCCACCGCGCCGGGCGGCACGGTCCAGCGGTCGTAGTGGAACTGGAACCAAGGGCCGGCGCTGACGATGTCGGGACGGTCGCTCCACACAGCGGCCCAGCCGATCTCCGGTCGCGGCGCACGGCCCACCGATCCGCCATGAGCACGGGCGAGCAGCTGCCCGCCGAAGCAGATCCCCAGGACAGGCACCGACTCCCGATCGGCTTGACGGAGCCACTCGATCTCCGGGCCGAGCCAGTTGCCGATCGTGTCGTCGTCCCACGCTCCCCACGGTGCACCCATCGGAACGATGGCAGCGAACTCTGCGGGATCGGGAAAGTCGAAGTGCACGTTCGGCTCCGCGAAGTGCTCGGGCGGGACAACGACCGTCTCCACGACCTCGAAGCCGCGCTGCGCGAACCGCTCGGCCACCGGGCCGGGAGGGCTGACGTGGTCGTGTTGAACGATAAGGACGCGCATTGTTCCTCGCCAAGGGATTTCAGGATTCCGCCTCCGCGGAACCTAGACGGCCCATACTATCCGTGGAATCATGTGGGCCCTAACGAATTGGCAACATTCGGGCGATCGACCAACGAGGAGTTCCATCGATGCTCCATGACCTTGCTGAGACGCGGCGCATCCTCGAGACGCAGGGGATCGACGTAGTTCGCCTGATCTACCCTGACCTGCACGGGATGCCCCGCTCCAAGGACCTTCTCGTCTCGCAGCTCGAGCGATCGGCGGCGCACGGCCCGGCCTTCTGCGAGGCAACGTGGGTCACCACCACCCGCGGCGGAGTCCTCACCGCCGAGGCGGGGCTCGACGAAGCCCTTCCGGACATGGTGTCGAAGCTCGATACGGACACCATCCGCCCCATCCCGTGGCTCCCCGGGGTGGCGTATGCCATCGCCGACATCGACCACGCCGACGGCAGCCGCAGCGAGATCGCACCCCGCGCCGTCCTGCGCTCGGTGCTCGACGAGTACGACGCCCTTGGGCTGACCCCGATCTGCGGACCCGAACTGGAGTTCTACTTCGCTCGTGAGGTCGACGGACGCTACGAGCGACTGCTCAACAAGACCGGTCGGGTGTACATGACCGGCAACCAGGTCGACCCCGACGGGCACTACCTGTACCTGCTGAGGATGCTCGACCAGCTCAACATCGGTGCGTTCGCCGGCAACCACGAGTTCTGCCCCTCCCAGTACGAGATCAACCTGTGGCACAGCGAGGCAATGGACGCTGCTGATCGAACCTTCCTGTTCAAGACCACCATCAAGGACGTCCTGTCCTCACGCGGCGTCCTCGGAACCTTCATCGGCAAGCCCTGGAACGACGAGGGCGGCAGCGGCTTCCACCTGCACTTCTCCATCGTGGATCCGGACCGGAGGAACCTCATGGGGACCTCCGACGGTGAGCTGTCCGAGATGGCCCGGCAGATGATCGCCGGAGTTCTCAAGCACGCCCCGGCCATTGCCGCCTTCAGCAATCCGACCATCAACTCGTACAAGCGACTGGGTCCGGACACCATGGCGCCCTACCGAAACACGTGGGGCTACGACAACCGCTCGGCCATGATCCGCGTGCCACCTGAGCGTGGCGCGGGCACGCGCCTCGAGCTGCGGATCGGCGACGGCTCGGCCAACCCCTACATCGTCATCGCCGTCGTCCTGGCCGCGGCCCTCGACGGCATCAAGAACAAGCTGGAGGCCCCCGAGCCGGTCGAGGGCTGGTCCTATACCGACTCCGCCCACGGGACGGTACTGCCCATGTCCCTGACGGCAGCGCTTGACGCGCTCGCCCATGACCAGGAGCTTCGCAACCACCTGCCTGCCAAGTTCATCGAGGTGTTCACCGCCCTCAAGCGCGACGAGGTGAAGCGCTACGAGGCTGAGGTGGAGGACCCCGAGACCCGGGAGGTCACCCAGTGGGAGCTCGATGAGTACATCCGCGACCTCTAGCAGCGGCGTCTTCCGTCAAAGTGCTTGACGCCGGACCCACTTTGCGCCAGTCTTCGGCCAGCCGAATTCGTTCGGACCCACACGACTTCCTTCGTTCCTAGGACCACACGCTCAAGGAGACCCCATGGCCGATCTGCAGCCGGCGCCCGTTGAGACCAAGGAGACCTCACTCCACCACGGTCGCCTCGGCGTCATTGGCATCGTCTTCTTCGTGGTGGCGGCAGCCGCCCCGCTGGTAGGCATGACGGGTGCCGTGCCGGTTGCGGTCGTGGTGGGCAACGGCGCGGGCGCTCCAGGCGCCTACGTCTGCATCGGCCTGGTCCTCCTGCTGTTCAGCGTCGGCTACGGAGCCATGGGCCGGCACGTCACCAATGCCGGCGCGTTCTTCGCCTACGTCGGCCGCGGCCTTGGCATCGCGCCCGGCGTCGGCTCCGCGTTCGTGTCCCTCGTGGCCTACATCGCGATCCAGTTCGCCATCTTCGGCTTCTTCGGTGCGGTCGTCGGCGGGACCATGAACAACACCTTCGGCATCGACTGGCCGTGGTACGTGTGGACCCTGATTGCCTGGGTCCTGGTACTGATCCTCTCCCTCGCCAGCGTGGACGTCGGCGCCAAGCTCCTCGGCGTCCTGATGGGCCTGGAACTCCTCTCGCTGCTCGTGACCTTCTTCGCGGTGCTCTTCCACGGCGGCGGCCCGGAGGGCATCGACCTCGCCGCCTCCTTCTCGCCGAGCAGCATCTTCGCCGGCGGACTCGCCGGCGCCTCCGGCATCGCGTTCGCCTTCGCCTTCGCGTCGTACATCGGCTTCGAGGCCACCGCCATCTACGGCGAGGAGGCCAAGGATCCGCACCGCACGGTCCCGATCGCGACCTACGTCGCCGTGGGCACCATCACGGTGATCTTCGCGGTCACCTCGTGGGCGATGGTGTCCGGTCTCGGCCCGTCCGTGGTCGTCGAGAGGATGGCCGAGATCTCGACGGTCGACGGCGTGCCGCTGGCCGACCCCGCAGCGATCCTGTACGCCGTGGCCACGGAGTACGTCGGTTCGTGGCTCGCCACCGTCATGAGCTGGCTCGTCATCTCCAGCCTCTTCGCGGGCCTCCTCGCGTTCCAGAACTCCTGCGCCCGCTACTTCTTCGCGATGGGCCGCGCCGGCGTGCTGCCCCGCAAGCTCGATCGGGTGAACAAGTCGGGCGCTCCCATCTTCGCCTCGGTCACCACGTCGGTCATCACCCTCATCATCATCGTGTGGTTCATCATCAAGAACCTCGACCCGGTCCTGAACATGTTCTTCTGGTTCAGCGGGATGACCGTGGTCGCCATCGTCTGGGTGGAGATCCTGGTGTGCCTCTCGGTGGTCGTCTTCTTCCGCAAGACCAAGCTCGACACCCGCGTCTGGAACACGATCATCGCGCCCATCGGGGCAGCCATCCTGCTCGCCCTGGGCGAGTACCTGCTCACCTCGCGCTTCGGCCTGCTCGCGGGCACCGTGGCCGACGGTGTGGATCCGAGCCAGCAGGCGTGGGGGCTGAACCTCACGGGGTGGATCCTCATCTCCGCGCCCTTCATCCTGTTCGTCCTCGGAACGATCTGGGGCTCCGTCAGGCAGGACAAGGAGAACGTCGACGCGGTGGCTGACCTCGTCAGCTAGTCACGCCGAAACGGCACAGGCAGCAACACCCGGTCCTCGCGGGGCAGGATGAGGGTGGCACGCGCACCCAGGCGGCGCCGGACCTCAGGGAGTCGCCGTGTTGCAGCCCGTGCGCATCGTGTGGAGCGGCCTGATCGTCGGAGCTGCTGCGCTTGCTCTGCTGACGACGCCCGCGATGACGGCGATGGCCCGGCCCTCTTCACATGCGCCGGTACCGGCCCAGATCCCCGGTCCGGTGAACCTGCTGCAGCCCAACGGGCGCCAGCTGACGCCGGCCGGCGACCTCGTGAAGCTGGGCAACCTCCCGATGGGGGGCGCGCTCACCCCTGACGGGGCATTCCTGTGGACCGTGTCCACCGGCATGCCGGGCAACGACGTGCGAATCGTCGACACCGCCACGCACAAGATCTGCCAGATCCTGGCGATCCCCGGCGCTTCCGGGGGAATCGCCCTGGATGCGAGGCGCCACCTCGCGTATGTCTCCGGACTCGCCAATTCCCGGTGGCAGCCGGACAAGAACTCCATGCCCGGCGCCGAGGGCGACGTGGTCCACGTCGTGTCGTACTCCGACACCTGCGGTGGCGCCCGTGAACTCCGGACGATCCCGGTTCCACCTCAGCCGAATCCGCCGACCCAGCAGGCCTTCCCACCACCGCGGGAGGGACTGCCCGCCACGTCGTTGGCGTGGCCGCAGAAGCTCGCACTCGCCTCCGACGGCTCGCGTCTGCTGGTGCCGCTGAACCTGGCCAACTCCGCCGCCGTCGTCGATCTCAGGGCCGGAGACACCGTCAGGTACGCGGCCGCGGCCTCCTATCCCTTCGCCGCCGCGATCACGCCGAACGGTCGCATCGGACTGGTCTCCAACGAGGGCTCCGGAACGGTGTCGGTGATCAGGATGGCCACCGGAACGAAGATCGCCGACGTCACCGTCGGACCACCCCTCTCCCACCCGCAGGGCATCGTGGTCGACCCAGCCGGCACCCGCGCGTACGTCGCCCTCTCCGCATCCGATCAGGTCGTCGTCATCAACATCCCCCAGCGCAAGGTCGAGGCCACCGTCTCGGTCGGCGATCCGGCCGGGCTGGGCACCAAGCCCACCAGCGTGGCGCTCTCGCCGGACGGGACGCGTCTCTTCGTCACGCTCTCGGGCGCCGACGCCCTGGCCGTCGTGGCCATCCCGAGCAAGGCGAAGCCGGTGACGAGCGACTGGCGGGTCGTCGGCCGCATCCCCACCGCGGCGCAGCCTCAGGCGGTCGCAACCTCAGCGGCGAACTCACACGGACCGGCCCAGCTGGCCTACGTGTCGGCTGAGGGCCTGGGCCTCGCCGCGAACCCGAAGGGGCCGAACCCGACGCTGCCCTCCGATCCGATCTTCTGGGCCTTCAACCCGATCGCCCCGACGATGAACGTGTTCGGGGACGTCGGCTACACCGGCAAGCTCGTCACCGGCCAGGCCGGGCTCATGAGCCTTCCGACCGACGCGCAGGTCGTTGCCCTCACACCGAGGGCGGACCGCCAGCTCGTCCCGTCGAACACGCAGGCCGCACCGAACGGCACCGTCCTTCAAGCCGGTGGCCCCATCAAGCACGTCTTCTTCATCGTCCGGGAGAACCGGTCCTACGACCAGGTCCTCGGCGACGTCGCCCGCGGCAACGGGGACCCCAAGCTGACCGTCTTCGGCCGCAACGTGACGCCGAACCTGCACGCCTTCGTCGAGCGATTCCCGCTGGCCGACAACGTGTACGCGAACTCCGAGGCCTCGATCCAGGGCCACTACTGGACCGCGGCAGCATCGGTGCCCGACTACGTCACCCGCAACTGGGTGACGCAGTACGCCGGCCGAGGTCGGCCCAACGACTTCGGGACGTACGCGGTCACGTGGCCCGGCAACGGGTACCTCTTCAATCGGGCCGAAGCACAGAAGGTGAGCTACTTCAACTACGGCGAGGCCTTCATGGGCGGCTTCGCGCAGGTGGCCGATCGCGAGCGCACGCCGAAGATCCTCGCCCAGCAGGCGCTCGTCCAAGCGCACTCGGACATCGGTCCGCCATTCGGCGGCTGCTTCCCGGGGGACATGTCGATCGGGACCACGCTGGACGGGACCCAGGTCTTCGACTCGTCCATGCCCGCGGGGGCCCCGGCCGGCCTGTACTCGCGAGTGGACTGCTTCCGCGACCGCTTCGCCGACCAGGTCGCCGCCAGCGACGTCCCGTCGCTCAGCTACATCAGCCTGACGAGCGACCACACGCGGGGAACCCAGCCGGGATTCCCGACCCCCACCTCGATGGTGGCCGACTCCGACCTGGCGATCGGCCAGATCGTGGAGACGATCTCGCATTCACCCGTGTGGGCGTCCTCCGCGATCTTCATCGTCGAGGACGATTCGCAGGACGGGGCGGACCACGTGAATGCGCATCGCATTCCCGTGGCGGTCATCAGCCCGTATGCCAAGGTCGGCGTGGTCGTCCACACCCGCTACGACCTGGTGTCGGTGGTCCGGTCCATCGAGCTGATCCTGGGGCTGCGTCCACTGAGCCTGAATGACGCTTTGGCCACGCCGATGTATGACCTCTTCGCGAATCGCCCGGTCAACGCGGCGCCCTACACCGCACTCACTTCTCAGGTGGACCTGCTCCAGCCCAATCCGGCCGCCGGCCCCGACTCGGAATGGTCATCGCGCCTCGAGCTCGACAAGCCCGACCGCGTGTCGCAGGCCGACCTCGACGTGATCCTGTGGCACTCGGTGAACGGACAGGACTCGGCGGCTCCACCGCCCGGTCCTGGCGCTGAGGGCCGTGACGAGACGGACGAGGACTGAATCGTGGGCACGGCCCGATTGGGGTTGGCACACTGCTGTCGACATGACCAGTGATGCCCTGCTACCCGCACGGGTCAGCCCTGACGGCGGGTCAGTCCGACGTGGCGGTCGACCTTGCCTGGAAGGCGGTCCGGAGGGCAGTCCTCGCGGAGGACTCTGAACTGCTGACCCGTGCCGTCCGCCTCGCCGACGAGATCGCCGCCTCGAGCGAGGGCGCGACCCGCGTGGAGGCCGAGCAGCTGGCCGCGTACTGCGCCGCCTGCATCGTTGAGCCCCGGTCGACGAACCCCTCCCCCTGGTCGATGAAGCGGATGCTGAGCTGGGGCGCACAGAAGCGCAAGAAGTGCCCCGACTGCGCGGAGGCGATCGCTGCGGAGGCGCGAGTGTGCCGGTTCTGCGGCTACCGGTACGAGCCGCCGCACACTCCCTGACTCACCGAGTTACGCGCGGACGCCGCCTACGGCGACACTCCCGGCGCGATGACGTCGTTGACAAACGTCGTCAGGTCGAACGGGTCCCTCCGCCCGGTCCGTCGGATTCAGGCGTCGTACTCGGATGTCGCGACGACGACGAGTCTCCTGCTGGGGATGACCTCGATGAGCTGGCCGCCGGCCCCGACCGCGGCGTAGGCGGTGTCGCGGTCGGCCGTAGTGACCCACCACAGGTAGCCGTACGACTCCCACGTGTCGAAGGTCTTCACCTGCGCCGACGTCGCATCGGACACCCAACTGGCAGGCAGGACTTGCCTGCCCTGCCACCGGCCATCGTTGAGATACAGCTCGCCGATCGCGAGCATGTCCCGTGGCCGCAGGGTGAGCAGCGAGTATCCGAGGTTGACGTGCTGCGGGTCGATCGGCCAGGCGAACGGCGCGGCCTTGTAGGTCGCGAAGTTGCTGGGCACCGCGAGCGGCTCGATGGCCGATGTGGTGTCGATGCCGAGCGGGTCGAACAGAACCTCACGCGCGAAGTCCAGAGCCGACTTTCCCGTAGCCTGCGTGAGGATGGCGGCGACCAGGTGGGCGTCCGGATTGCTGTAGGCGAACTTGGAGTCGGCCGTCGGGGTCATCGCTTCGAGGATCGCGGCCACCCAGTCCGACAGCGTTCGTCGCCGACGGAGCCGTCTGGGCGTTCCAGTCGGGCACGCCCGCGGTCATCGTGAGCAGCTGCCGAAGGGTGACCGCGGCCACCGCCGGAGTCATGGTCGAGGCGTAGGCGGGCAGGAGCTCCGAAAGGGTCTGGTCGACGCTCGTCAGGTCGCCCGTCGCGAGGGCCGCTCCGACGAGCGTCGAGATGACGCTCTTCGTCACCGACTCCATGTCGCGGGCTACGTCGGGCGTCGTGCCGTAGTACTTCTCGAAGACGGTGCGCCCGTCCACGTTCACGATGATCGCCCGCACGTTCTTGCGGTTGTCGCGTTGGTGTCGCCACGCCTCGATCGACGCCGGGAGGTCCTCCGCGACGTGGTGCAGGGCGGTCGCACTGGCAC
Organism: uncultured Actinomycetes bacterium; assembly: GCA_963755335.1. GTDB lineage: Bacteria > Actinomycetota > Actinomycetes > S36-B12 > S36-B12 > UBA10649. The sequence goes on along the minus strand of CAVWJW010000008.1, from coordinate 19,858 downwards.
GAGGACCGGCTGAGGTGCTGCTCGAGGCAGGCTGCGCTGGACGCTGACGTGCCGGTACACGCCGTCAGAATCACTCGCCCCCACCAGCAGGAGAAGTACCAGAAGTCGAGACTCATGCGGTCGGACCATCGGTCCTCCCCACTGGAGCAGGGATCCCCAGTATCGACCGTCGGGGTCCGCACAGCAACGCGTTCGAGCCTTACGCAAGACGGGTCTGAGGGGTAGCGTCGCCACATCGACTGCCTTGACTCGGGGGGCGAGCGAGGCATTTTCCTTCGAGGGGATGCCCGATGAATGAGACAGGATCGGCGAAGAGCCGGGCGTCGTGGCGGTGCCGTCTCGGCATGCACGACTACCACGCCACGGCAAACGACGAAGGCGGCAAGTACCTGGTGTGCTCGCGCTGTCAGAAGGAGGACTACCCGGGCTCGTCGTTCAACACGGTGCCCAACGGATAGGTCCACCCGGTGATCACGGCGCGTTGTGAGAGATCCCAGTGACGGCGAGCTACGACGGAGAGCGCAAGCGGTCTGCCCTTTGCCTCCTCGGCCTGCACTCCTGGCAGTGGCGGAACGGCGACGCGAAGGCGAGGTTTCCCGCATGCAGCCGATGCAACCTCGTTGACGATTCCTGGACCGCACCGATCGGCTTCTAGCACTTCCACTCGCACACGGCGATCCGACTCCGGCGTCCGACCGATCCGACTCCGGCGTCCGAGGTTCGATGACGCACTGGTTCGATGACGCCACTGGTGACTAGAGTCCTCGTATCCACCGCGCGAGAGGAGCCAGCATCGCCAGCCCCCTCGTCACCACCAAGTTCTCCGCACCGCAAGTACGCGGCGACCTGGTACCCCGCCAGAGGCTGACCGCACTTGTTGACGCCGGCACCGAGGCGACGCTCACCCTGATTTCGGCCCCTGCGGGATTCGGCAAGACAACAGTCATCGCGTCCTGGCTCGAGCGGTCGTCGACCGAACCGCGGACCGTGGCGTTCGTGTCGCTCGACGAGTTCGACAGCCACGCCAGTTCGTTCTGGCTCTACGTGGTCACGGCGCTCAACTCGGCCGCACCCGGAGTTGGGGCGAGCGTCCTGCCCCTACTCACCGGGGGGCAGCCGACCACCCGAACGATGCTGACCGCGCTCCTCAACGACATCGGGACGCACCTGAACGAGGTGGACCTGATCCTCGACGACTACCACCTCGCGGACGGACCGGAAGTGGCGGAAGGGATGACCTTCCTCCTGGAGCATCGGCCGCAGAACCTGCACGTGCTCATCAGCACCCGCGCCGACCCCAACCTGCCGCTGGCGAAGCTACGAGCACGTGGCGAGCTCGTCGAGATGCGGGCCCGCGACCTGCGCTTCTCTGTCGATGAGACCGCCTACTACCTCAGGGACGTCGGCGGGTTGCCGGTCACGCCCGCCGATGTGTCGGCCCTCGAGTCCCGGACCGAGGGGTGGGCAGCCGCACTGCAGCTGGCGTCCCTGTCGATGCAAGGCCGCGATGATGTCGTGGACTTCATCTCGGGATTCGCAGGGACCGATCGCTACGTCGTCGACTACCTCGCGGACGAGGTGCTCTCCCGCCAGTCCGACGAGGTGCGCGAGTTCCTCGAGCAGACCTCCATCCTCGACCTGCTCGGCGGTGAGGTGTGCGACGCCGTCCTCGAGCAGACGGGCAGCCGAGCGATGCTCGAGCGGCTGGAGCGCGCGAATCTCTTCCTCGTGCCGCTGGACGACCAGCGCAATTGGTATCGGTACCACCATCTCTTCGCCGACGTCCTGCGATCGCACCTGCACAGCGAGCGACCCGAACTGGTCCCACGACTTCACCTGCGCGCCAGCCACTGGTACGACCAGAACGGCGAGGCGGTCCCCGCGGTGCGGCACGCGCTGGCCGCGGGCGATGTCGATCGGGCTGCCGATCTCATCGAGTCGGCGACTCCCGCCCTGCGTCGCAGTCGACGGGAATCCACCATCAGGCGCTGGCTCGACGAGGTGCCGGACGCGGCCGTCCAACGGCGTCCGGTTGTCGCCCTCGCCTTCGTCGGCGCGCTCATGTCGAGCAACGAATTCGGAGACGTCGAACGGCGCCTGCTCGAGATCGAACGGCAGCTGCCCGCAATACAGGCGCGCCTCGCCGTTGACGGTGACGACGGGGCGATGGTCGGCAGTGACGTGGTCGCCGTCGACCTCACCGAGCTGGCCCGGGTTCCTGCCGCGCTCGAGATGTACTGGGCGGGCCTGTCACTGGTGTCTGGCGACCTGCCCGCGACTCACCTGCACGCCCAGCAGGCCATCGCGTTGGCCACCGCGGACGATGACGTCGTGCCGGCCGGCGCGAACGGCCTGTCGGGACTCGCGCACTGGGCCAGCGGCGAGCTCGACGAGGCCCACCGCTCCTATGCCACCTGCATCCGCGGACTCGTCCGCGCGGAGCACATCTCAGACGCCCTCGGGTGCTACCTCACCGTGGCCGAGATCCAGATGGCCCAGGGCCGCCTGCGCGATGCTCAGGCGACGTACGACGAAGCTGGGCGCATGGCCGTCGGCGCGACCGGCGAGGTGCTGCGCGGAGCCGCGGACATTCACGTCGGCTGCGCCCAGGTGGCCGCGGAACGCGGCGACCTCGAGACCGTGCGGGTCCAGCTGGCGGCGGCCGCAGGCCTGGGTGAGGACCGAGGCCTGGTGCAGTACGCCTACCGATCACGGGCGATCGCGGCGATGCTCGCCGAGGCCGAAGGCGACCTGACGGGGGCACTCGAGCTGGTGGAGCAGGCACAGCAGGTGTACCTCGGCGACTTCTCCCCGAACGTGCGACCGCTGCACGCCATGGCTGCTCGGCTCCGGATACGGCTCGGTGACCTGGACGCGGTGGAGCGGTGGGCTCACGTCCATGACCTGACGGCATCCGCGGAGCTCTCTTACCTGCGCGAGTTCGAGCACGTGACTCTTGCCGAGGCCATGCTGGCCCGCGGCCGGCAGCTTCGCGACCCAGGCGCCCTAGCCGACACGGACCGTCTTCTGCAGCGACTGCTCGACGCCGCGACGGCCGGGGGGCGGGAGGCCACCGCGATCGAGGTTCTCGTCCTTCAGTCGCTGACGGCTGAGGCCAGCGGCGACATGGACACCGCCCTGACGCGTCTGGATCAGGCCGTGCGCCTGGCCACGCCGGAGGGCCAGGTCCGAGCCTTCGCGCAGCACGGTGCGCTTATCGCCCCGCTCCTCGCGTCCCTTGCCGAGCGACCCGGTGCCGAGCCGTTCACGCGGATCCTGCTGCAGGCCAGCCGGGTCCCTGCCTCCGACGCCAGTACCCGACCAGCACCGGTGCCGCAGTAAGTGCTCCCCCGTCGAGCGGCCTCGCCGAGCCCCTGAGCACCCGCGAACTCGAGGTCCTGAATCTGCTCGCCACCGAGCTCGACGGCCCCGAGATCGCTCAGCACCTGTTCGTGTCACTCAACACGCTGCGGACACACACCAAGAACATCTACGCCAAGCTCGGCGTGAACAGCCGGCGCGCAGCAGTGCGCCGAGGCGGCGAGCTGGGACTCCTGACCCGACCCTGAGCCGCACCCCCCGTCGCCGTCGATCGTGCGCAGGCACAGGAGCGTCGCCCCGATATCGCGCAGACGTGCCAGGATCCCGTGCAGTTGCGCCTGGTCGGTCACCGGTCCGGTGATGGTGCTGGTGCCGTCGTCGCACCGGGCGATGAAGAAGTCCCCGAGCAGAGTGGACCATCGGTCGTCCAGATGCCCAGCGATGCGCATCTGGTAGGTCCATGGCGCGAGCGCCGTCACGACGATGCCCCCGCAGGTGCGTGACGTCGCTCAGCGCGGATCGATCGGCGCGCCCTGCCGGAGCCGGCGTGCCGGCGGATGACCCATTCCGCGACGGCGAGGTTGATCACCCACGCGGACCCCATCGCGAGATCCCCCTGCAGTGCACCGTGCCCGAACAGCGCTACGCCGATCCCGCCGGTGAAGGCCTGCGTGCCCGCGGCCAGCCCGATGGCGTAGGCGCGAATCATCCAGGCACGGTGACCGGCAACGTCGCCACGGCGGATCGTCGTCACACCGAGGACCAGGCAGCCGGCCATCGCCGAGGCGAACACAAGGCGCAGAACGAACAGCAGAAGGCCGGTTCCGGGCTTCTGCGCGTAGAGGAGGGTCATCGCGAGCGCCGACCCGGCCACGAGCATGCCGGCAGCGGCAACGAGCCGGCCTGCCCGGCGGTGCCAACCTCGGTGGTTGCGGCGGAACCGCGGCACGAACTGGAAGGCGCCGACGACCACGAACACCGCCGCCCCGGCGATGTGGACGAGGAGGGGGAGCGGGAGTTCCGCGAACCGGTGGTCGGCGGGGATCAGTGCGGGCCCGCCGAGCAGCTGGATCACTCGAAACGTGCCGGCCAGCAACGGGATCACGGCGAGCAGGAGCAACCCGAGCGGCACCGGCCAGCCCCGTCGCCGGGAGCTGCCGGGGCGGGCGCCCCGGCAGCTCCGACGTGCGACGAGTGCTCATCAGACGGACGCGTGCTCGACGCGAGGGGTCTCGAATGCCGGCTCGGTGATCGGCGTGCTCGGGTTGCGCCACAAGGAGACACCCAGGCCGACCAGGGCGAGACCGACGGGCACGGCCATCGGCCGGTTGGCGGACTCGGGCAGCACATGCCAGCGTCACCGTCGCGATGGTGCCGACGGCGAGGAGGGCGGCCGCCCAGCGAGCCAGGATGCGGGCACGGAACAGGGCGATGCCGAAGATGAGGCCGCCGACCATGTACCCGACACCGGTGACGGCGAGCACGGTCTTCATGGCGCCGATGTCACTCGACCGGGGTGCCTCCGGCCGCCGCGACAACGATGTCGTTGACGTATCCCGGCGCGATGTTCGCGAGAGCAGGAAGCACGTATGCGGAGATGACCTCGGTCGCGAACATCAGCAGGTAGCCGGCGCCGAAGAGCAGGTAGCCGATGAGCCCGAACACGCCCACCTGACGGACCTGGCGAAGGTACATGCCGGTGATGCCGACGAGAGCCAGCGCGCCCATGAGCACCTTCGCCGAGTTGCGGACGACCCATTCGGTGGTGGCAACCGACGCCACGTCCATCGGTGGGTGGTTGATCTGGACGGCGATGAAGATGAGGCCGGCCGCAGCGGCGCTCAGGCCGGCGGCGCGCGTGAGGCCGGTGGTGGTGATCGTCATGACGGGCTCCTGGTCCCTCCGGGCCGGACGGGATGTCCGGCCATGTCAGCGACGCTAGGGATCGACGTGGTGACCGCACATCACCAGAAGATGTGAGCCAGATGGTGAATACCCGTCCCGGGGTTGCGAAGCCTCAAACGGGGGACAGATTTCTCGACAATTCGGACGTAGGGTTTTCGGCATGCTGGTAGGCAGGGGAGCCGAGCTGGATCGGATCCTGCGCCTGTGCGACGTCGCCCGTCAGGGACGTGGCGGGTCGTTGATAGTTAGCGGCGACGCCGGCATCGGCAAGAGTGCTTTGCTGAATGAAACGGCGCGTCAGGCTGACGGCTTCGAGGTACTTCGGGTTCGACCACTGCAGTCGGAGTCCCACCTGCCGTTCGTCGGGCTGCATGACTTGTTGTTCCCGCTCCTACCGTTCCTTGACGCCATCCCACCGTCCCAGCAGGCGGCGTTGTCGGCTGCGCTCGAGCTGGGCCCGCCGGCACCCGGCGACCGATTCGCAGCAGCCGCTGCCACGATCAGTCTGTTCGCCGCAGCCGCAGAGCACCGGCCGGTCCTGTGTGTGATCGACGACGGGCACTGGCTCGATGAGCCATCTCGCGAATCACTGCTCTTCGCTGCCCGCCGTCTCCTGACGGACCCCGTGGTCCTGATCATCGCTACCCGTGATCGCCCCTGGCTCGATGACGTCGACATCGAGCAACTGCACCTGACCGGACTCGACGCCATGAACGCCAGTCTGTTGATGGACGAATCAGGGCGTCGGATCGTCGACCAGGTGCGCGAGCGCCTCATCACGGACACGGCGGGCAACCCACTGGCACTCGTGAGCGCGCTTGCCAGCCTGACCGATGACCAGTTGAACGGCCTCGCCCCGATTGCGGGCACACCGCCTTTCGGCCACGACCTTGAGTCGATGTATGCGCAAAGACTCCACCCCCTCCCCTCGAGTACCCGAGACGCACTCCTTGTCGTGGCGACGAGCAACAGCGGGAATCGAGATGAGATCCTCGCCGCGATGGCCTCCCTCGGATTGGAACCCGCGGCCCTCACCACTGCTGAGAACGCGGGCATGATCACGGCGGATGACGGCCGGTGGCAGTTCGAGCACCCGCTGATGCGATCCGCCGCCTACCACTCGGCCGAGCCCGCGAATCGGCGACGCGCGCACGAGGCCTTGGCCCGCATCCTTCCCGTGGATCACCTGGACGAGATCGCCTGGCACCTCGCCAGCGCAGCCGCAGCCCCGGATGAGGACGTCGCTGGCCGACTGGAGGAATCCGCCAGAACGTCACGCGCACGACATGGATACGTGAGCGCCGCACAAGCACTCGTGGCCTCAGCGCGGCTCAGCCCTCATTCGGAGGACGCGTTTCGCCGGATGCTCGCCGCGGCCGCCGCGTTTCGAGCGGGGGGTCAACCCGGCGACGCAGCGGGCCTGCTGGATGACGCATTGGCCCTGGCTGGGAATCCGGTGGCTCGTGCCGAGGCGCAGCTGTCGCGCGGCTACACGATGCTGCACTTCCAGCCGACCATGGAGGTATGCGACATGCTCGCCGAGGAGGCCGAGCGCGTCGAGCTTGTCGATCCCGGGCGGGCAGCAGCGATGCTGGCTACCGCGTCCGTGCTCCTGGTTGGCACGTCCGACGTTCCGATGGCGATCGCCACGTCAACCCGAGCCAGCGAACTTGCTGCCCTGGACGGTGGGCCGGTCTTGCTGGTCGCCAGCATCGCTCAGGCTTCGGCCCTCACCCTCGGGGGCCGAACAGCTGAGGCACGGACACTGCTGGCGCGTGTCACTCCGCTTCTCGGGAGCCTTGATCCGTTGGGTGACGTCGGCCTGCTGATCGACATGGCAGCCCACAATCTCGTCTGGCTCGAAGAGTGGACCTCAGCGCGACACCTGCTGGAGCGGTCCATTGCTGCAGCGCGGTCCGCGGGGGCAGTCAGCGCCCTCCCGCACTCACTCTCGATCATCTCCGAGCTGGAATTCCGCTGCGGGCGCATGTCGCAGGCGCTGGCGGCTGCCGCTGAATCCGTGCAGATTTCGAGCGATACCGGGCAGACGCTTCCGGAGGCCATTGGACTCGTGTCGCTCGGCCGAGTCGAGGTTCTTCTGGGTTGGCGCGAGGAGGCGGCCGCTCACCTCAGTGCCGCCGCCGATCTCGCGCTGGAACTCGGAGTGGATTCACTTCTGGACTATGTCGCAGCATTCCGCTCATTGGGCGAACTTGGACGAGGGCATCCCGAGCGTGCACTGCGACACGGCCGCGAGTTCACCGAACGCCAGCGTAGGAAGGGGGTCGACTACCCCGACGTCGTGCGCGGTGACGGGGACTTCATCGAGTCCCTGGCGCGGACCGATCACCCTGCGGAGGCAGTCGTCGGGGTGGCACGACTGGAAGAACGCGCGGCTGCGACGGGCAGCGAATGGGCTACCGCAACGGCGGCACGGTGTCAGGGGCTCCTCGCTCCCCGCCGATCCTTCGAAGACGCCTTCGCCCGGGCATTCGACCACCATTCGGGGGCAGACCTGGTCGAGATCGCCCGAACGTGGCTGTGCCTGGGCCAGCGCCGTCTGGGCTCGGGGGACCTCGAGGCTGCTCGCGAGGCCCTCGAGAACGCCCTTGCCGCCTTTGAATCGCTGGGCGCGAAGGACTGGATCCGACAAGCCGAACGTGACCTGGCCGTGCTTGGTGGACCCTCCCGAGAGCGCTCCCGGACGGCGCTTTCGGACCTCACACCCCAGGAAGTTCAGGTCGCCCTCCTGGTCGCGGATGGCGCAACCAACGCCGAGGCGGCGGCCGCGCTCTTCATCAGCCCCAAGACCGTCGAGGCTCACCTGAGTCGCGTGTATCGCAAGTTGGACGTCAGGTCGCGTACCGAGTTGAGCCGTCGCGTTCTCCCTCCGGAATAGGCCGCTGGTCGACGACCAAGTGTGGGGAAATCCCTGATGTGTCGCGACCGCCGACGCTCCTATATTCCGTTCGTCAACCGAATCCGCTCCGAGAGTGGGGAGAAGCGAATGACAAGCTGGGTCGTACCCACACCGTCTCCCCTGGCCAACGTGACGACCATCGCAGAGGATCCGCGCGGGGCGGCGCTTCAGTGCCAACTGTCCATCCACTACTACCGCCCACGAGCCGTGCCCGAACGATCGGCTTGGGTCGAGTGCGCCCGCTGCGGACTCCGGGGGGTCCCGTCGGATGCGTCCGGACACCGTGCCCGGCTGTGGCGGGTTGTTGCGGATGCCAACGCGCGCGTCACCACCGCCTCACGTCACGAATCGGCCGCGTAGCCTGCCATGTGGCTCATCGTCGTCCTAGTCGCCTTGGTGGCATTGCCCTTGGGGTGGACGCTTCTCCGTGACCGGAACAACCATCGCGACTCGAGCGACCCGACGCTGAGTCATCTTAACGCCGAGACAGTTCGACACCGGAATTCGCTGGGGTGGCCGGGCTAGTCCCACGCTCGCCGAAGCCGTAAGCAAGGAGGTCCGATGCTCTGGCTGATTCTCTTCCTCCTGGCCGTGGGAGCCCTCGCCTGGTGGGTGTCCCGCCTGGGCACTGGTGAGCCCGATGATCACCGACTCGCAGCGCGCGCCAGGGGCGATGCCGAGGCACAGCGCTACCGCGATGTCTACTGACACGGGCCCTCGAGCCAAACGGTCAAGATCGCTTCGGTGTCTGCGGCAGCATTCGTCGTCGTCGTCGGCGGCTGCGCGGCGCTCGTCATCGTGCCGCAGAGAAACGCCGTCGAGTCACTCGACCCGGCGACGAACACCCGTACGGGCTTGCCCGACGGCCACTACCTCATGGCAGCCAACGCCTCGTTCCACCAGGACGACCGCTGCTGGTTTCGTGGCAAGGTCATCGGCGCCCAGGTGAGTGCGACCGATCCGCCCGAGGTCACTGTCTACGGCACCGGTCCGCTTCCATGCGCAGGCGCGGCCGATGGTCAGGTCAACTTCATGGTCACGAACGGCGTCGCGACCGTCACTGACAGCAGTCCCTAGGACGAGGAGCTGAACGCGGCGTCGAAGGCAGCGGTCGGCGCGTCGAATGCGTTGCGCCTCACGAAGTCGAGAGCCTCTGGCGCGCCAACAAGGCGATCCATGCCCGCGTCCTCCCACTCCACCGAGATGGGTCCTTCGTATCCGATGGTGTTCAGCATGCGGAAGCACGCCTCCCAGGGCACGTCGCCACGACCGGTGGACACGAAGTCCCAGCCGCGCCGGGGGTCAGCCCACGGCAGGTGCGATCCGAGTCGCCCGTTGCGACCATTGCCCACCTGACGCTTCGCGTCCTTGCAGTCGACGTGGTAGATCAGGTCACGGAAGTCCCACAGGAATCCGACTGGATCCAGGTCCTGCCAGACGAAGTGGCTCGGATCCCAGTTGAGTCCGAAGGCCGGCCGATGACCGATGGCGTCCAGCGTCCGCACGGTCGTCCAGTAGTCGTAGGCGATCTCGGACGGGTGCACCTCATGGGCGAACTTCACGCCCACCTCGTCGAAGACGTCGAGAATCGGGTTCCAGCGATCCGCGAAGTCGCGGTATCCCGCGTCCACCATCTCTTGTGTGACGGGCGGGAACATAGCCACGTACTTCCACACCGACGAACCCGTGAAGCCGATCACGACGTCGACGCCCAGGCGCCGGGCCGTACGTGCCGTCATCTTCATCTCTTCGGCAGCGCGTTGCCGAACGCCTTCTGGGTCCCCGTCGCCCCACACCCTCGAGCCGACGATGTCCTTGTGACGCTCATCGATCGGATCGTCGCAGACTGCCTGGCCCTTCAGATGGTTCGAGATCGCCCAGCACTTGAGGTTGTACTTCTCAAGGATGTCGAGGCGATCCTGGATGTACGCGTCATCCTCGGCTCCACGCCAGGGGTCGAGGTGATCTCCCCAGCACGCGATCTCGAGTCCGTCGTACCCCCACCCGGACGCCAGGCGAGCGACCTCCTCGAAGGGCAGGTCGGCCCACTGGCCCGTGAAGAGTGTGAATGGTCGCGCCATTGTCTGTGCCTCTCTGTGCTGCCGTCAGTAGAGGCGTGTGCTGGTCAGCGCACGCCGTACAAGTGCTCGAGAGCGAGCTGGTCGAGTCGCTCGAAGTGCATGCCCCGCTTGGCCATTCCGTCCAGGTCGTAGGCGGCTGTGCGGAGATCCGCCAGCGTCTCCCCCGGCGCGAGAGTCGGCTCCCAGAGATCGAGTACGCGAGACTCGGCGAGCGCCTGCTGAACCTCCGGGTCGGCACGGAACGCCCGCACCTTGTCGCGCAGGATGAGGTAGTTGCGCATGTTCGCTCGCGCCGTCTCCCAGACGTCGTCGGCGTCCTCCGTCCGCGGCGGCTTGTAGTCGAAGTGCACGAATCCGTCGTAGCGAGGCGCACGGCCACCGAGGCCCTCGAGGACGTCGACCGCCCAGAACGCCCCACGGGCGTTGCCCGCGCCGAATCGCAGGTCTTGATCGAATCGCGGGCCGTTCTGGCCGTTGAGATCGATGTGGAACAGCTTCCCCTGCCACATCGCCTGAGCGATGCCGTGGGCGTAGTTGAGACCCGACATCTCCTCGTGACCGACCTCCGGGTTGAGGCCGACGCGTGACGGCTCGTCGAGTTCGTGTATGAAGGCGAGTGCGTGCCCGATGGTCGGGAGAAGAATGTCCCCGCGAGGCTCATTGGGCTTGGGCTCGATCGCGAATCGGACGTCGTAACCCTGTTCGCGCACGTAGGCGCAGAGCGTGTCGAGCGCCTCCCGCATTCGATCCAGTGCAGCATTGATGTCCTTGGCAGCGCCGGACTCGGCACCCTCGCGGCCACCCCAGAGGACGTACGTCTTGGCACCCATCCGCACGCCGAGGTCGATGTTCCGGGCCGCCTTGGCCAGCGCGTACCGACGAACATCACGATCGTTCGAGGTGAACCCGCCGTCCTTGAAGACGGGACTGCTGAACAGGTTGGTCGTCGCCATCTCCACCGCGACATCGTTCTCCGATAGCGCCGCGCTGAAGCGCTCGAGGACCCGTTCGCGCGTCGCGTCGTTGGGCACGAGGTCGTCGTCATGGAAGGTGATGGCGGCCGCGCCGAGCCCGGCCAGTCGCTCGACTGCCTCGACGGGATCGAGCTCGTCGCGCACGGCACCGCCGAACACGTCGACCCCGCGCCAGCCAACTGTCCACAGGCCGAAGCTCAACTTGTCCTCGGCTACCGGCGTCCAGCGATCACTCATGCGGGAATCTCCATCCACGTGCTCTGTGCTGCAGCGCTCTCCTCGACGGCGTCGAGTATCCGCTGCACTCGCAGGCCATCGGCGAACGACGGCCGCGGGTTGCAGTTGTTGGCGATGTCGGTGACGAGGTCCACGACCTGGTGGGTGAATCCATGCTCGTACCCGATGAGGTGGCCCGGCGGCCACCAGTTGGCGACGAAGGGATGCACCGGTTCGGTAACCAGAATGCGCCGGAATCCGGCGATCTCGGGATCATCGTTCCCGTCGTAGAAGTGCAGGATGTTCATGTCCTCGAAGTCGAAGGCCACACTGCCCTCGGACCCGTTGATCTCGATTCGGATGGCGTTCTTGCGACCGGTCGCGAATCGGGTGGCTTCGAAGGTGGCCAGTCCCCCACCGCTGAGGGTGGAGATGAAGACGGCGGCGTCGTCTACGGTCACCTCGCCCATCTCCGATCCGGAGGTGCCAGACAGTCCGCTGCTGCTCTCCGGGAGAGGGCGCTCCTTGATGAAGGTGGCGGTGAGCGCACTGAGGCCGATGATCGACTCGCCGGTGATGTACTGGACCAGGTCGATGATGTGGGCCCCGATGTCGCCCAGGGCGCCCGAGCCGGCGACCTCCTTGCGCAAGCGCCAGAAGAGCGGGGCCTGTGGATCCACGATCCAGTCCTGGAGGTATTGGGCGCGCACATTGCGGACCGTGCCGATGCGGCCCTGCGGCAACCAGTCGCTGAGCGAGGCCGATTGCCGGAACGCGACGGTACGTGAAGCCGACCATCGAGCGCACGCCCGACTCAGCAGCTCGCTCGGCGGCAGCGGTCATCGCCTCCGCCTCGGCGACAGTGTTGGCGAGGGGCTTCTCGCAGAGCACGTGCTTGCCCGCCTCGAGCGCGGCGATCGCGATCTCTGCGTGGGTGTCACCCGGGGTGCAGATGTCGATGAGGTCGATGTCCGGACGCTTCAGGAGGACGTGCCAATCGCGTCTCCACCGACTGCCAGCCGAACCGGCCGGCGACGACGGAGGCTGCGTCTGCGTTGCGACCGCAGATGGCGGTCATCTCCGGAGACATGGGGAGCGTGAAGAAGCTGGGGGCGTTGCGCCACGCCTGCGAGTGTGCGGCGCCCATGAACGCGTAGCCGACCATCCCGATCCGCAGGGATCGGCCATCCGTGGAAGTCATGATCTGTCCTCTGCCGCTGGTGAGTCGGTGGGGGCGGGCTAGGCCACGCCCCCACCGATCTGAGACTTACGACTCGAACGCTGTCGGCAGGTACTGGTCGACGTTGTCCTTGGTGACGACCGGTGCGTACAGCATCACCTTGCGGGGAGCCTCAACCTCGACGAGATCGCCGAGCGCCTTGCCCTGAACAACCATCCGAGCGAGGTCGATGCCGTCGGCGCCCTGAGTTGACGGGTAGATGACGGTGGCCTTGAGCGGGGTGTTGTCAGCCTTGATGTCGCGCATGACGTTCGCGCTGCCTGCGCCACCGACCATGACGAACTCACTGCGGCCCGCGTTCTTGATGGCTGCCATGACGCCAACGCCCTGGTCGTCGTCGTGGTTCCACAGGCCGTCGATCTTCGGTGCGGCCTGGAGCAGGTTCGAGGCGGCCTTCTCGCCCGACTCGACGGTGAACTCGGCGGCGACGCGGTTCGACACCTTGAGCCCGCACTTGGCCAGCGCGTCAGCGAAGCCCTTGCTGCGGTCCTGCGTCAGCGGAAGCGAGTCGATGCCCGCGATCTCAGCGATGACGGCATTCGGGTTGTCACCGAACTTCTCGCACATGTACGTGCCGGCCGAGACGCCCATGCCGTAGTTGTCGCCCAGCACGGTCGAGCGCGCCGCGAACGGGCTGCTGAACTCACGGTCGACGTTGATCACCGGGATGCCGGCCTTCATGGCCTTGGTCGCCACGTCAGTGAGGGCAGCGCCGTCGAAGGGCAGCATCACGATGGCGTCGACCTTGTCGTTGATGAAGGTCTCGATCTGGCTGATCTGAAGGTTCACGTCGTTGGTGCCCTCTGCCATGACCAGTTCGACATCCGGGTACTTCGCAGCCTCGGCCTGGGCGGCCTTGGTGATAGCGCCCATCCATCCATGGTCCGCTGCCGGAGCCGAGAAGCCGATCTTCATCTTCTCGCCCGCGGGGGCGCTGGCCGCTGCGCTGGCAACGGCGGATGCAGCTGCGGATGCTGCGGTGGTCGCCGCTGGGGCAGCTGCCGAGCTGCTCGCACTTGATGTGCTGTTGCTCGTGCATCCTGCGATGAGTGCGCTCGCTGCAACCATGATCCCTAGCGTGGTGACGAGCTTGGTGCTCCGTGCTCTCATGGAATCCCTCTTTCTGATTGTTCCCGTCACTCCGGAAGGACGACAGGATTCGTGCCCGTTCCGTTCGGTCAAGTCACTGCCCGACTGCGGTCGGCGATTCGCTGCTGCAGCAGAACCGCGACGACGATGATCACGCCCTTCGCGATCGCCTGAGCCGAGATCGAGAGGTTGTTGAGCGTGAAGATGTTGCTGAGCATCGTGAAGATGAGGACGCCGATGACGGTTCCGACGATGGTGCCTCGGCCGCCCGTCAGCAGGGTGCCGCCGATGACGACCGCGGCGATGGCGTCCAGTTCGTAGAGCATGCCGTGGGTTGAGCTGCCTGTCGTCGTGCGCGCCATGATCATCACGGCGGCGATTCCACAGGTCGTTCCCAGCAAGGCGTAGAGCCACAGCGTGTGGCGCTGGACGCGGATGCCGGAGAGGCGGGCCGCCTCGGCGTTTCCACCGACGGCGAAGGTGCGGCGTCCGAACGTGGTGCGGTTGAGCAGGATCCAGCCGATCACCGCCACGACGGCGAAGATGATCACCAGGACGGGGACGCCGAGCACGTCTCCGGAGAAGGTGTCCAGGAAGCCCTGGACGGTGATGATCTGCGTCTTCCGGTCGGCGATGATCTCGGCAAGGCCGCGAGCGCGGCGAGCATGGCCAGCGTGGCGATGAAGGGCGCGATCTTCCCGTAGGCGATCATCAGCCCGTTGATGAGGCCCACGCACGTCGCGACGATCAGTGCGCACCCGACCATCACGATCCAGTGGACGTCCTTTCCCAGCGTCTGCGTCGCCACGGTCGTGGCCCACACCGAGGCAAGGGCGACGTTCGCGCCGACCGAGAGGTCGATGCCGCCGCCGATGATGACGAAGGTCATCCCGATGCTGACAACGCCGATGACCGATCCGAGCCGCAGGATGGTCAGGGTGTTCTCGATGCTCGCGAAGCGCTCGCCGCCCGTCACGACCCCGACGATGATGAGGATGACAAGGGCGAGGATCAGACCCAGGTTGCGGCCGACCGAGCCGCGGAAGATCCGACGCAGCCTCGACGTCGAAGGTGCGGAGTCGTCGGGCCCGACCGGCGGTGGACCCGGCGTCTCGACTGCCACTACCGATTCGCTCATCGCGAGCTTCCCTCCATCACGAGTCCGAGGACATCGGATTCATCGATCTCTTGCGCGGGGCCGTCGTGGACGATCCGTCCGTCCCGAATGACGAGAACCCGATCCGACAGCCCGAGCACTTCCGGCACCTCGCTGCTCACCAGGAGCACCGCGACTCCGGAGTTCGCCAGTTCCCGGATGAGCGCGTAGAGCTCGCTTCTGGCTCCGACGTCGACGCCCCGTGTGGGCTCGTCGAGCAGCAGGACCCGGCACCCCGTGAGGAGCCACCGGGCGAGGACGACCTTCTGCTGATTGCCACCGGACAGCGTCCGCGCGTCGCGCTGCGGATCGCCAGGACGGACGTCGAGGGCCTCGATCTGCTGACGGGCCGCCGCGTCCTCCTTGTGACGATTCAAGAAGGGTCCGACCGCGAACTTGCGAAGAGAGGCGAGCGTGACGTTGTTGGAGACGGTCTGATCGAGGAGCAGGGCCTGGCTCTTGCGCTCCTCCGGGCAGAGGCCCACGCCCGCGGTGACGGCCGACGACACCGATCCGGCGTGCAGGGCCTTGCCGTCGACGAGCACCGAACCGGACTCGGTCCTGCGCGCGCCGTAGACCGTCTCGAGGATCTCGGAGCGACCCGAGCCGACCAGGCCGGCCAGCCCGACGACCTCCCCCGGGTGAACGCGGAAGGAGATGTCCTCGAACTCGCGTGAGCGCGAGATGCCGACGACGTCGAGCATCGGCTCACCCACGAACGCGTCCCGGCTGCGATCCGGGAACACGTACTCGATATTGCGACCGGTCATGAGCCGGATGACGTCGGCCGTCGGAGTGGTCCTGGCCGGCAGGCCGGTCGCGACAGTGCGCCCGTCCTTGAGGACCGTCACGCGGTCACCGATCGCGCGAATCTCCTCGAGCCGATGCGAGATGTAGATGACCGCGACGCCGTTGTCGGTGAGATCGCGGATGACGTGGAACAGGCGTGCGACCTCACCCTGGTCGAGGACCGCGGAGGGCTCGTCCATGATCATCAGCTTCACGTCCCGGGACAGGGCCCGCGCCATGCTGACGATCTGCTTGCCGGCCGCCGGCAGGTTGCCGACCACGGAGTTCGGCTGGATCTCCGGATGGCCAAGACGAAGCAGCAGCGCGGCTGCCCTCTCGCGCTCGGCGTGCCGCCGGTCGAACCCCGCCCTCGTCGGCTCGTGTCCGAGGCTGATGTTCTGGGCGACCGTCAGGTCGTTGACGAGGTCGAGCTCCTGATAGATCGTGGCGATCCCCAGGCGCATCGCGGCGGTGGGGTTGGTCAGCCGGACCTGCTCGCCGTTCCAGCGGATGGTGCCCTCGTCGGGCTGGTGGGCACCGGACAGGACCTTGATGAGCGTGGACTTGCCGGCGCCGTTCTGCCCGAGCAGGCAGTGAACCTCTCCGGACACGACGTCGAGATCGACTCCGTCGAGGGCACGGACGCCGGGGAAGACCTTGACGATCCCGCTCATCTCAAGGAGCGCTCCCGCGGCGGAAGCGCCGTTCGGCGACTGGTCGGCGAGGTCCGGGCTCATGCTTGGCGGCTCCCCCCTCGTTCCTCCATGTGTCATCATTCTTATGTATGTTTCATGCATAAGACAACTTAGTTTCAGCGAAATACTGCTCATTTTGATAACACATTGGTAACGGGTCGACACATCAGGGTGGGAGGTGATCCGGGTTGCGCTGCACAAGCGCGAGTGGTCTCGCGAGCGATCTAGGATGCGACCCGACCGGTGTCATGGGGCGCCCGACATGAGAGACCTGACGGCAATGCTGCAGTCGACGACCGCCGACCACTTGGTGCCCATCCTCGATCTGATCCGATTCGAGCAGGCCAACACTCGGCCCGACATCGCCCGCGTCACCGGGCTGGGCCGCACGGTCGTGTCTCAACGGGTGACCGACCTTCTCGACAGCGGGCTCGTCGTCGAGCGAGCGCCGGGCGAGTCGACGGGTGGTCGTCCGTCCCGCAGCCTCGCCTTCAACGCCGGCCTTGGTGCCCTACTCGTGGCCGAGCTGGGGGCGACGGCCATCAATGCGGCCATCACCAACCTGAACGGCGACATCATCGAGCGCCGGCACGCGGACATCGACATCGCCGCAGGACCGGACATCGTCCTGGGAGTCGTCGAAGGGATCTTCGACAGCCTCGTTGAGGCGCATCCACTGCCGGGCATCTGGGGCATCGGCGTCGGCCTGCCCGGACCGGTCGAGTTCAGCATCGGATCACCGACCTCGCCGCCGATCATGCCCGGGTGGGATCGCTACCCGGTCCGCGTCCGCCTGTCGTCGCGCTTCCACGCGCCCACCTGGATCGACAACGACGTCAACATGCTCGCCATAGGCGAACTGCGTCGTGGCATAGCAGCCGGCGTCGACGACGCCATCTTCGTCAAGATCGGCACCGGCATCGGCGCGGGCCTCATCTCATCGGGCCAACTTCACCGCGGGGCCCAAGGCGCGGCTGGCGACATCGGGCATGTCCGGGTCCTCGAGTCCACGACGCAGGTCTGCCGATGCGGCAAGGTCGGCTGCCTCGAGGCGCTGGCCGGGGGTCAGGCGATCGCACGTCAGGGAACCGAGGCCGCGCGTGACGGCTCCAGTCCGTTCCTGGCCCAGCGCATCGCCAACGATCAGGCGATCACAGCCCACGACGTCGCCACCGGCGCCGTCCACGGCGATCTCGTCGCCAACGAGATCCTCAGCCAGGCCGGACGCCTCGTCGGCCAGATGATCGCGGCGCTGGTCAACTTCTACAACCCCTCGTTGGTCATCATCGGCGGAGGTGTCGCCAACGCCGGTGACATGTTCCTCGCATCGATCCGGCAGAGCGTCTACGAACGGTCCTTGCCGCTCGCCACCCGCGACCTGCGCATCTCGCGCTCCGAGCTCGGCGACCTCGCCGGTATCTACGGTGCGGCCTCGCTGGTCACCGACGAGATCCTCTCGCCACGGCTGCTGCCGCACTGGATCGAGCGCGGCCGAACGGCGGGCCTGCCCGAACTTCCGCTGCTCGCGGCAAGGTGACCGAGCAACCCCGACTTTCCGCCGTCAAAGCGTCTGGCGCAGCCACTGAGTCCGTGTGAGCGGGAGTTCGCTGCAGCCCAGTCCTGACTGCTTGACCGCCAGGACCTGGTGGATGGTGATGTTGCCGTGCTCGAACGCCAGGGCGCAGGCGGCCAGGTAGAGCAGCCAGGTTCGGGCGCGGCCCTCGCCTACTGACGCCACCGCCTCGGGCCATGCGGCACGCAGGTTGTCCACCCAGGCGCGCAGGGTGTGGCCGTAGTGCTCGCGCAGGGCCTCCACGTCGCGCACCTCCAGGCCTACCTGCTCGAAGGCGTCCAATGTCGCGGAGAGCGGGAGCACCTCCCCGTCGGGGAAGATGTAGCTGTCGATGAACCCCGGCTGGTCATGCGTCGACGGCGGCAGTGCGCGCACCGAGGAGATCGCGTGATTGAGCAGGCGACCGCCCGGACGCAGCAGGCCCAACAGCACCCGGGAGTACTCCACGAGTCGGGCCCGGCCCACATGTTCCGCCATCCCGACACTGGCAATGGCGTCGAAAGGACCGTCGGTCACGTCGCGGTAGTCCTGCAGGCGGATCTCCACTCGACCTTCGAGTCCGGCGTCGCTCACCCGGCGCACGGCGAGGGCGCGCTGCTCCCGGCTGACGGTGACACCGACGACGCTCACCCCGTACTGCGTTGCGGCATGGATGGCCAGCGAGCCCCAGCCGCATCCGACGTCGAGCAACCGCATGCCAGGGCGAAGCCCCAGTTTGCGGCAGATGAGGTCGAGCTTGTCGCGCTGCGCGTCCTCGAGCGTGTACCCCGTGTGCGGCGGCCGTGACCAGTAGGCGCACGAGTAGACCATCGACGGGCCGAGGACGAGCCGATAGAAGCCGTTGCCTACGTCGTAGTGATGCGAGACCGAGGCGGCATCGCGTTGCCGGGTGTGCAGGCCGCCTCGACGACGGCGGACCTCCTCGGGAGGCGGACTCGGCGGCGGGCCGACGGCCCCGAGTCGCATCGCCGTGCGGGCGGCTTGCAGGCGCTCGCGCCGACTTAGGCCGATCTTGTCGTGATGGGCGACGCGTTCGATCACGTCGGGCAGATCCAGGATGGTGAAGATGTCGCCTTCGAGGTCGAGATCGCCCGAGACGTAGGCACGTGCGAGCCCGAGTTCGCTCGGCGCCCACAGCAGTCGTCTCAGCGCGCGTGGGTCGGTGAAGGCGATCGTTGCGGGCGCGTGGACGTCGCCCGCCTCCGATCCGTCCCAGCACCTGATCCGCAGGGGCAGCGGACCGCCGACGGCGATCTGCAGGATGCCGTCGATGGCCGCGGCCGCACCCTTGCCTGGATCGGGAACAGCGTGTTCGACTGCTGCGGTTCGAATTTCGCGATCGGACAGGGACATCGCGACACCTCCACGCGAACGGGACCAGCGCCAGCGGACTCACCAGCGTGATGTGGCGAGATCGCGCTGACTAGCGTAAATCCACGAGCGGCGCTCGTCGAGGACACCGCTGTCACGAGAGAATGCCCAAGTGACCACCGTTGACTCGAGCGAGACCCCCACGATTCGCCACGTCGTGCACATACGACTGGATCCATCCCTCGACGACGAGCTGCGCCGCTCGCTGGAGACCGACCTGCAGCGACTCGTGGACGAGCATCCCCACGCCGTGCTCGCCACGCTGCATCGCGATCTCGATCGCCGGCCCAACGCGCCGGTGTCGGCCACGTGGATGGTCTGCCTAGACTTCGTGACGATGGCGGACTTCGAGGCGTACCTCGCGAGCCCGGTTCATCGGGACTTCCTGCAGACCCATCAGCCGTCGATGGCCTACATCAGCGCCATCCAGGTGCCGCTGGAGGGATCCGCAAGCGGCGAATAGCGGCCGAGGGCCACGCGCCCGCAGCCGTTCACCGTACGTCCCACCTAACAGAAAGACCGGGAGCC